>JBFLVH010000001.1:0-161134 GCA_040758575.1 Bacteroidota bacterium
AAAATATTAAATTATTTTAATTAATATAAATTAATAAATTTATAATTATTTTTGCCGCAAATTAAGAATTGATTTAATGAAAATAAAAATTTCTTTAATTATTGGATTGATATCAATTGCAAATCTTTTTTTTGCTCAAAATAAGGTCTATTTTAATAAGTTAGGTAAAACATGTTCAGAGCAAGAAGCATATTATTATAGAGTAAATGTTGAAAAAAATTTATTTAAGTCATATTATGTTTCAAACAATAATATTTATTTTGAAGGTGAAATAATCAGTCCATCCAACGAAGATGAAGCATTCAATAAATATAAAGGTTTATGTAAGTGGTATTATAAGAATGGAAATTTAATGTATCAAAAAAATTATGATGATAATGGACAATTGAATGGTGTATCGTATGAATATTATGAAAATGGAAACTTGAAGAAAAAGTATGAATACATTAATGGCAAATTAAAGAACAATACATATTATGAATATACATTAGATGGTGAATCTTTTGCAGTAATAGAAGATAAATTTACACGTAATTTCAACGATTGGGATTTATATTCCAGCAATAAAAGTGTTTCATTGATACAAAATAATCAATTAGTCATCAAGTCACTAGCAGATGAAGGAACATCAAGGTATATAAGTATATTCAATGGTAGCGGCGATTTTATCATTGAAACAGAAATAGATTTTTCAAATGCAGCAGAAAGTGAAAAAGCAGGTTTAATTTTTGGTTTTAAAGATTGGAATAATTTTAATTACTTTTTATTATCAGGTTCTAATATGTACATTGGTTATGTTAAAGAAGGTATGCTATTTCAAAAGGCAGAAGGTATGTATTGTTCTTCTTGTAAAGAAAAGACAATTAATATTCTAAAAGTTGTGCAATTTGGTGATAAATTAGTTTTTTCAGTGAATGGAGAAGTACAATTTGCTTCAAACGCTATTTTATTTGAAGGATTAAATATTGGCTTTGCAGTATCAGGTAAAAACCAAATTGCTGTCAATTACTTAGTATTTAAGTATAATGATAACAATTCATATTCAGACAAGACAACATTCAATGACAAAAATATTTCGGCTACTGGTACGGGTATTCTTATTTCAAGAAATGGATATGTTGTAACAAATGAACATGTTGTAAATGGTGCAAAAAGAATAATTGTTGAAAATAATTCAAAAAATTACAATGCAGAATTGATTAAAGCAGATAAAACCAATGACTTAGCAATTCTTAAAATTAAAGACACCAGTTTAAAAAATAATAAAGTAAATATCCCCATTACAATAAAAGAAAATTTTAATGTAGAGGTAGGTAGTTATTTGTGGACAATCGGTTATCCATTAGTATTATCAGGGATGGGAAAAGAACCTAAATTTTCAGACGGTAAACTCAGTGCAAAAACTGGATATGAAGATGCTCTTAATAGTTTTCAAACAACAATACCTGTACAACCAGGTAATAGTGGAAGCCCAGTATTTAATGATCAGGGAGAGTTAATAGGAATTATGAATGCTAAATACAAAGGTGCAGACAATGTCTCCTACGCTTTGAAATCTACTTTCATAAAAAACCTATTGGATATATTGCCCGAGCCAGCAGAATTAAATACTCAAAATTTACTCAAAAACTTAAAACAGGAAGATCAAATTAAACTTGTTAAGGACTTTGTTTATATCATCAAAATAGAAAAATAGAAAACATGTTAAGATGTAACTTAAATAAATGTTCTTTTATCATGTATTTGGTTTGTTGTGTGATTAGTATTTATGCTCAGCAACAATCTCCTAATTCTTTGGATGATGTTTATACGCCTAAAGGCAATAACCCTTTAAGTAAGGACTTTAATCAGGGAAAAGCATCGCCTGATAAATCATCAACAAATTATGATTATCCAAGGCATACAATAAAGTTCAATGTGGGACTCATACCAAGAGGCGCCGCTGTTTTTAATTATGAATTCAATATTAAAGAAGTTGTTTCTATCATTGGCATAGGAGGTATTAATTTTTGGAAAGATTATCCTTATGCTGCTATAGGGAGCCCTCTTTTTGAAGATTCTGATCTTGGAGGTCAGGTGCTAAACCTTTCAAACTTATATCAAAAATCAGAGTTTTCAGGAACAACACCATATCTTGGCGGAGGAATAAAATTTTTATTTGATGCTGATGAATGGACAAAATATTTACAAGTAGATTATGTTACTTGTCATAATAATCTTTTATTTAATTCATCGCAGTTAGGATATAATGTTACTACAACATTACCAGTTCAGTTTAAATTTAATATATCTACAATAAAATATGGGTTTATTTTAATAAAATAAAAATTACTCACGAGTTTTACACCGTTATTGGTGCAAGATTTATAGAGTATACGCCTATTTATCAATCATTTGATCCAATTACTAATGATCCATCCTTATATGTAGGCCCTGATAAAAAAAGTTTTGCTTTTTATTCAGGGTTCGGATATATAATAGGATTGGGATTTAAATAGCCTTTTAAAATTAAAATGTATGAAAAAAATCATTTATGCCTCTTTAATTATTGGCACAATTATCACATCAAAAAAAGACATCACAGCACAAGAATTACAGTTCTCCACTTCAAAGGATGAAATTAGAACAAAGGAAAATGGCTATTTTAGTCGGGTATCTAGTGTTACATCTAAATATGTTTATGTGCTTTATGAAGGAAAAAAATCTAAATTTTATAGTATTGCTGCCTATAGTAAAGCAGACTTAAAAAAAGTAGGAGAAAAAATGTTTAATACTGAAGAAAAAAGCAAATATGGAAAATTAGAAATTGCAAAAATTTTGTATTTTGATGATGTTGTATATGTTTTTTGGAAAGATAAAAAACCAGATAAAGAGCTTGCTTTATATGTAGAATCTTTCTCTCCCGAAATGAAGTCAATGAAAAAATTGACAAAAGTATACGCGGTTCAAAATAATAAAAAAATTCCTCCCGCATTATTTGTAGTAGGAAATTTTAAAGCAAGTAAATTATTGATAGGAGCTGAATTATCCAGAGAAAAAGAAGAAAATGTTACAGTAGAATATAAAGTCCTGAATAATGATTTTTCTTTTGGGGCATCCGGGCAAATTACTTTACCTGTTAAAACACCTAAAATGAGTCAAAAAAATGACAATCTGGTTTCAAGTTATTTATATGAAGAAAATGAAGTTCTTTATATTTTTACAAATATTAAAAACGAAGATGATAATAGTAAAATAAAATACTACACCATGCTTACTATTTTGAAACCGTCATTAAACGCATTTAAAACTATCCCCGTAAAAGCAGATTCTAAAAAGCTTTATGATATAGGCGTTTTAGCAAAATCGGATAAAACATATATCGTTGCAATGTATTCAGACCTTACAAAAGACCCATCAGGTAATGATATACATGGTATATTTTTAGCCGATGTTGATAATGATTTGTTAGCATTAAACAATGCTAATTTTATTCCTTTTGGTAAAAGTTTTTTAGACCAATTATTTGAAAAAGACAAATCAGATAAAAACAAAGCTGGCGTTTTAAGTTCAAAAAAGAAAAAGAAATCGGCAGAAGAATCTATATCAGGAAACTACAACATTATGAAAATATTTAAAGCCGATGGTAATTCTATTTATTTGATTGCTGCTAAGTATACCACATATACAATACAACAATGTTATTATACTAATAATACTTATCAATGTTATACCAAAACTGTAACAGATGCAGGTAATGTATTATCTTTTAAAATCAATCTAAACGGTACAATAGAATGGAGTACACTTATAAAAAGAAGTACAGGATATAGTGGAGTTGTTGATAATGATATGAGTTTGTTTTTATACAATAATAAAATATATGGGTTTATCCCCGCATTAGAACCTATTAACTTTAATGAAATAAAAGATAAAAAACAAAGAAAAGCGGCTATGAAAGAAGCATCTAAAATGATTAGCTATGCAGTTATTGATGGAAGTAATGGCAATGTAAGCGTAAAAAAACAAAGAATAGGATTGTTAAGTGATAACGATAAAAAAATTTTTTATTACAATGTCATTAAAGGTGATGATGAAAAAAATTTATTCTCTGTATTATATTATAATACTATGGAAAAGAAGCAAAGAATGCTTGTCTATGCTTACCTTTCTTGTATCATTATTCCCCCAGCTGGACTTATAGCTATTCCAATTATAATGCTTAAACCCATTCAAGAAACCATCAATCTTTGCAAAATTACTATTCAATAGTAAATATCCCAATCTATTTTAAATAATTAAATATTACTGTCCTGAGCTGATAGATATACACTGCAGTAGCAAAACATACGCTACTCCTTCGCCTTTGGCACAGATGGAGGCGATTTTAAGGGCGAGTATTTTTTTATGAAGAATATAGGTTTTATTATTATAATTGGTTTATTTTCCTTTACTTTGCAAAAAAATATTTTATGAAAAAATTATTTGCTTTTGTTGGCTTGTGCATAGCACATATTTTGCCTTCTCAAAAATCTGCTGATGTAAGCTTGTATTTCTACGATGGTAGTGTTTTATATGGTACTGCAAAAATGAAAGATATCATATTAACTACTTCTTATGGAAAATTGAATGTTCCGCTTAAAGATGTTGGTCAAATTATTTTTGGATTAGAGAAAGATGAGAGTATTGCATCTGATATTAATAAAAACATTCAGATTTTAGCCAATACTTCTGATGAAAAAATTATTCAATCTGCTTCTGAAAGCATTAGTAAATATGGATTGAAAGCCGTTTATTATCTTGAAAATTTTATGGATAAAAATCCTTCTGCTAATGCTGAAAACATTCAAAATTTATTAAGTAGTATTTTATCTGAAAATAATATTGGTGAATACAGTTTTACAGATGCAGTATTGTTGAATAATGGGGATAGAATGTCAGGTAATATTGATTTCAAAGTGGTAGAATTTTCCAATCCATTTTTAAGCACCAATATTCCTGTTAGCAAAATTAAAAGTATGGATGTTTCTTATTTTGATAATGCTAATGGTGCCTATCCATTTTTATTAAAGGCGTCTAAATACATTATGGCTAATCAGAATGGTGGTTGGCTCAACACAGGTGTAAAAGTAAAAAAAGGACAAACTATTGAAATATCTGCAAGAGGTGAAATTGTATTAGCCAGTTTAGATAATAAAAAATATACACCAGATGGAAATGTAGTAGGTGCAGAACCTGTAAGTAATGAAAGTGTAGATGGCACTTATTTTAATTACGGCACTTTGATTTTTAAAATAGGTAATAATGGAAAAAATTTAAGAGCAGGTAGCAACACACGATATATTGCCGATGCCGATGGTATTATCTATTTGACTATTTATGAAACTGTTTATAGTGAAAAAAATACAGGTGCTTATCAAGTAAAGTTAAGTGTGAAGTAGAGTAGAAGGATGTAAAAAAATTCTCATCTCACATTTTTCCAACTATACATTTTTTTAATGTGTCAATTGAAATATATTTTTTGAACACATTGGAAATATCAGAAGGTTGAATGCTTTGAATTCTCTGCAAAAAACGATTGTAGTAATCTTTATCTAAATGTCGTGTAATCAGCATTTTCCACACATTGTCTTGCTTGAGTATGCCATCGGTTAAATCTAATATTTCTCCTGATAAATAACTTTTTACAATATCTAATTCTTCTTCATCAGGCGTATTTTCCTGTAATAATTGTATTTGATGAATCACTTCATCAATTGTGGCTTTTGTAAATTCTGCTTTTACTTCTGATGAAATTGAAAATACGGAATAACTATCATACGCTGTTACAGACGAGTAAATGCCATAAGTATATCCTTTTTCTTCTCTGATAACACTCATTAATCTTGAACCAAAATAGCCACCAAACAAGGTGTTAGCAATAATAAAATCAAAATAATCGGGATGATGTTGATGAATGGGAATATCAATACCTATTTTAATAGCAGATTGCAAGGCATCAGGCATTTGAATGTAAATGTGATTTTCAAAAGATTGTGGTGGTGGCACATTTTCAGAAAAAATATTTTGCGAAGAATGAAAACTTTCTTTTCCAAAATAATTATCTACACTTTGAATTAAATTTTCATCTATATTTCCAGAAAGGAATACAAGTCCATTTTTAGGATGAATATGCGAAGTAAAAAAATACAACAAATCATCTCGTTTAATATTTTGATAATCTTCGGGTGTATGTAATTTGTTCAAAGGATGCTCATTGCCATAAATTAGTTTTGAAAATTGCCATTGTGCTACAATGCCTACATTCTTGATTTGTGTTTGATATTGTTCAATATTATTTTTAATGTAAATATCAATTTCATTTTGTGGAAAGTTAGAGTACTTGATTATTTCTTCAATAACAGGAATGATATTGTTGAAATGCTTTTTTAGTAAAGTAAATTGCAACTTAGTATAAACAGGGCTGGGCTCTATGTTGTAAAAAACGCCGTATTGCTCAAGCAGTTCAGCAATTTCTTTTGATGAATGATGCAATGTGCCTGCTGTGAGTAATGAAGTAAAAGCATTCGTTAATAATTTTTTATGCTGATGAATCCATCCTGCTTTGAAGAAAAAAGACAGTTGAACAATTTCACTTTCAGGTGAATGCAGATAATACAATGGCAAGCCATTGGAAAAAGTATGTGTTTGAATGGATAAAATATTAATTTTATCAATGCCCGATACAGGTGGTGCAATGCTTCTGTCTGTCATAATTTTTTAATTAAGGAAGTAAGTAGGGTAAATGGCGATTATATTTTTGAAGCGTTCTGATTCCAGATGAAGAAATGTGCTCGTAAATTTTATCACAAAATATATTGATGATTTTAATTTTTGGATACAATTCCTGCATATAACGATATTGATTTTGTTCGTAATGAAAATCTGTTGAATTTCTTAATCCTCTAATGATGGTTACATCATAATTGAATTTCTGAATAAAATCTGTAAGCAAAGTATTGTAGTGTTCTATTTGTCGGTTTTGAATGGTATAAGGTATGGGAAACAATCTTGGGTTTTTATCAGGATTTTCTCCAAATGCAATGATGACTTTATCAAAAATTTTTTCTGCTTTCTGAAGAATGTTGTAATGTCCTTTGTGAAAAGGGTTGAAACTGCCCGGAAATACGGCAATTTTAGGTTGATAAACTTTTAAGTAATCAATCAGTGGGTTTAATAGTTGATTTTCATTAATATTTTGTAAATGTTGAATTCTATATTGTTTGTAAATGGAATAATCAATGTGTTGATAGGATTTAAAGAAAAATTTTTCTATGAGCAAATGTTGTTCAAATGTTTTACAACGATAATGCTGAATATTGTCAGGAAATTGAATCATATACTGGTTGCGAAGTTAATGAATATTTAAGAAGGGGGCAATAAACTTAAATCTTCACCTGTATTTGCACAATGTGTTGTCGGGGCGGTCTCACATCTCCGGGTCGTGATGAGTATTCTGCATTGAAAACATTATTAACCACATAAGAAACTTTGAGTGTGCTGTTTATTTGAAATCCAATTCTTGCATCGTGAATCCAGTTGCCTTTTTTCCCTCCTGCCATTTCTTTTTCTCTGTATTCTTTTAATCCGGGCAATACATAAAAAATAGGCAAGTCCAAACCATATTCTTTGAAAATACTTTCTACAAATCGTCTGTCAATATTTTCCATAAAACTTTGGTATCTTGTGCTCCATCCAACAGAAATAAATTTCCAATCTAATTGAATATCATTTTTGAAGAGATGTCTATTGCGATATTTTAATGTTTTAATGCCGGGCAATCCTAATGTATCTCTTGCAGGGTCAAAGCCCAGCATTACAGGGTCTATGTAAGTATATCCAGAAAACAAAGTGGTTTTTACAGGACCAATGTTGCCTGTTCCCATCAAAGTAGTTTCAATTCCAGTGATTTTAGCATTGCCAATATTTTGAGACATAAATCCAGCATAAGGCAAATCATTCAACCAAAAACCTGTTGGACCATTGGGTGCATAAATATTGAACACAAATTCTACCATATTTCTGAACTCCATATAAAATGCCGATACATCTGCATATCCTTTCCAGTTGCCAATTTTTAATGCTTGTTTAATCCCCAACTCTGCACTATATCCACGCTCAGGTTGTAATTTGTTGTTAGGAAAAATTTTTAATGCACTTACACTGGTGCTCACATATTTTTCAGCAATGCTTGGAAATCTATATCCCTGCCCATAAGAAGCACGAATGAAAGTATAGTTGAATAATTGATAGTTTAATCCCAATCTCATTACAGGTTGAAATGGTAAATCTTTAATATTATCATTAATATAACCTCTTGTGAAAGCCGTATCAATTCTGAAATATTCGCCTCTGATTCCAAAAGAAACATTAAGTTTATTAAAAAATTTTCCATCGTATTGAATATATCCTGCAATATTTTTTCCCGTATGTCTGCCATATAAAGAATCAGAATATACTTGTTGATACATTTGTAAAGCCCCTAATGTAAGTGTGTGTTTAAGCCATCTTTTTTGATATTGCAATTCATTGAAATACAATTCAGCAGTGGCATCTTGATTTTTATCGTTACGATTTTGCGTCAGATAATATCTGTTTCTGAAATTAATTTTGTGTGAGCCAATGGTATAAGTAACAAAAGGGTCAATGTTGAATCTATTATTATTGTATCTTTGAATATTTAATCCTTGTGGAATATAAACGCTATCGGCATTTTGCCACAGAAAGAATAAGCCGCCTTTGGTGTTCATCATATTAGAGTTAACGCCTATTGAAAGCCCTGGAATTTCTTTGAAGTTGTAACGAATATTAGCGTTTAATCTACCTCTATCTTCTGTTTCAAGGAATCTGTAACCATCGTCAGAAAACATATGTCCACCTATCACTATATCCCAATTACCAATTTTTTCGCCGTGTGCAAAATTCACGCCTCTTTGCCATTGCGAAGTGCCTTTCCACCATTTATACTTTAAATTTCTTGGTGCATCATAACTGCCTGTAAATAGAGTTACATTAGTATAAGGTTTAGATTTAGCATACATTGTGCGCAAGTTAATCACACCATTTAATGCAGAAGATCCATATAATGCAGAAGCAGATCCCTTAATCACTTCTACTTGTTCGGTTGTTTCAAGTGGTAAGTAGTTCCATTTAATATCATTGGCATCTGCACTAATCATTGGTATTTCATCTACTAACATCAACACCCTTGATCCTGCACCGTAAGAAAAACCACTGCCTCCACGAATGCTAATTTGACTATCATAAACATTTACGCCAGGAACTTGATTCATTATTTGGTCTAATTGTGTAGTGTTTTTGTTTTCAATGAGCGACGGTTTTAATACATCCATACTCACCGTAATATCAGTAATATTTTGTTCGTATTTACCAGCAGAAACTACCACTTCTTCCAGCATCGTTTTATCTTTCAATAAGGTAATATTATATTGCATACTATCTTTTTCATTAAAAGCAATATTAGTAGAAAAAGTAGTATATCCAACATACGAGCATTCTAATTGAAATTTATTTTCATTAGAAGGTAGTTTAATTCTAAAGTTTCCTTCAAAATCAGTAAGAACATTATGTTTTTTGTTGATTAAAATAATAGCACCCGGTATTTCTTCTCCTTCCTGATCTGTTATTTTACCATAAAGCACTTTATTTTTAGTTTGACCTATGATTACATTATTGTTGAAAATGCCAGTATACTGAATGAAGGTGTAACATAATAATACAATATATTTGTAAATATTTTTATCAATATTGTCCAAAATATTTTCATTTGATTTCAAAATACTTTTATTCTCAACAGATACGGGAGATATTTTTCGTTGGCGACGAAAAATATCTCCTATTTTTAACCCTCCCCTTGAAGTCCCCTCCCTACACAAGTAGGGAGGGGATTTAGGGGTGGGTCTTTTAGACAATATTGTATTTTTAAATGAATTTGAATAAAAGTATCTCATAGTTTATTTTTGCGTTGAAATATTGTGAAATATTTAGTTTAATACAAATTTAATATCAGTAATAAATTAAAGGGTAACCCACCAATACTTATGAATACTGAAAACTTATACATATTAGCGTTAAGTAAAATTAAAAATGTTGGAAGTGTTACTGCTAAAAATTTAATCGCATATTGCGGTAGTGCAGAAGATGTTTTTAAATCTAAAAAACAACAGTTATTAAAAATACCCGGCATTGGAGAATTGATAGCACAAGATATTATTAACAGGCGTGATGAAGCATTGCGTTGGGCAGAAGAAGAATTTCAAAGAATAGAAAAATATAATATCTCTTTGTGTTTTTATACAGATGCTGATTATCCTACACGATTAAAACATTTGAATGATAGTCCATTAGTGTTGTATTATCAAGGTAATATAGAATGGAATGCTGAAAGAAGCATTGCTATTGTTGGCACACGAAAACCTACTGCTTATGGAAAAGATTTAGTTACCAAATTTATAAAAGATATTAAACCAACTAATGCTGTAATTATAAGTGGTCTCGCACAAGGAATTGATACATTTGCTCATCAAGAGGCGTTGAATAATGGACTCAAAACCATAGCAGTACTCGGAAATGGATTGCCTGAGATTTATCCACCATCTAATACACAACTTGCCAAACAAATTGTAAACAATGGAACTCTCATCTCTGAATATCCTATTCATACACAACCCGATGCTCCAAATTTTCCTAAAAGAAATAGAATAGTAGCAGGATTAGCAGATGCAGTAATTGTAGTAGAAAGTAAAACAGATGGTGGAAGCATTATTACAGCCAGCATCGCTAATAGTTACAATAAAGATGTTTTCGCTTTTCCTGGAAGGACAAATGATTTATATAGTAGTGGATGCAATGCCTTAATCAAATTGAATAAAGCCCAAATGATAGAGAATGCAGAAGATTTTCTGTATTTTATGAATTGGGATGTACAGAATAAAAATAATACAAATTCTGTTCAAACAAAATTACCATTGAATCTAACTCCTCAACAAGAAATTATTATCAATTTATTAAGAGAAAAAAACAAACTTCATGTTGATGATATTTCTTATTATGCTCAATTAACCAATAGCGAAGTATCTATGTTGTTGTTAGAAATGGAAATGAATAATTGGATTCGTGCCTTACCAGGTAGAATGTATGAGTTGAGTATGTAATCAAAACAATTTAGCAACAAAATAAGCAGCAAATGCAGCAGTTAATCCTACCAGCATTGTTTTTAATGAACCCTTTAATGGACGCTGCCCTGTTGCTTTACTTTTGATATATCCAAATATCATCAATGCAATGATGGTTAGTATCACTGACCATTGAAATCCTTCTTGTGGTGTATTAGTAATCATATAAGGTAAAAGCGGAACCAAACCACCTGCAATATAACTTAAACCAATATTGAAGGCACTCTTTTTGGCTCTATGAATATCGGGCTCACTTAATCCTAATTCAAAATGCATCATAAACTCTACCCACTTATCTTTATTTTGAGACAACTCTTCTACTAATTGATTTTGTACATTTTCACTAATATTGTAATGTGCCAATATCTCTTTTATTTCCTGCTTTTCTCTCTCAGGTAAATGTTCTACTTCATCGTATTCTCTTTTGAGTTCATTAAAATAATGTTCTCTTTCTGTTTGTCCAGCCAGGTAGCCACCTAATCCCATAGCAATTGATCCTGCAACAATTTCAGCAATAACTGCAGTTACAATCACATAGTTGGAAACTCCTGCCTGACTCACGCCTGCGGCTAATGCAAAAGGCACAGTAAGACCATCGCTCATACCTATTACAATATCAGATAACATTTCAGACCCCTGAAAATGTTTTTCGTGATGTGAATACATTAAACTCATAATTTGTTGGATTGATTTTCAAGCGAACAATAATAATCATAAAATTTTTTACCAATCACTTCTTCTGAAAAATTGTTTTTCACTAATTGATGTGCTTCATCAGGATAAGTTTTGTATTGTTGATGTATTACTTTCAGTATTGCATTTTTTAATTGTTGTTCATTACCAATATCTACAAGCGTTCCAAACTTGTCAGAAATAATTTTATCTAAATCTGCAACAGGTGTTGTAATAACATAAATTCCACAACTCAACGCTTCATATACAGCAACACAAAATGTTTCATAATTACTAAACATTACCAGTGCATCTGATGATTGATAATAATAAGGCAATGTTTCTTGTGGTAGAATGCCCGTAAATTCTACATTTTTTAGATTTAAATCTTTTGCTAATTTTTTGGCATTAAGCAAATACTCATCTTTTCCACCAACAATAATCAATTCAAAATGATGTCCTTCTTTTTCAATTTCACTAAATACTTTCAATATGCTTGAAATATTTTTTTGTTTGTCATCTAATGTAGATACATGGATAAATCTTTTTTTAGATGATATTGTTTTTTCTTTTGGCAGAAAAATATTGGTATTAATTACATTGCCTAATATTTCATAATTTCCATATAATTGATGTTGAAGCATTGCATTTTTTTGATATTCGCATAAACACCAAACTTTGCGGGCATTTTTAATCATTCGCTTTGTAATCATTTTTCGCCAAAAGCCATTGAATGAATTATCTTCTTTTAAGTATCCAGTCCATTGTTCAAAAATAGTATAACTTTTTATTTTTAATAGAAGTTTGATGACATAAAAAAATAGAGCAACAGGATATATGACATTGATTTGAGCATAATGAATATTGCTACAATGTTTTTTTACTAATTGACACAATCTGAAATAATAGTATTGGTATTTGATAAAATGTATAAAAGATTTTAATACAGGAATTTTAGATTTTGGGAATGCAATAATATACTCATTGAAGTTTTGATTAGAATGATGCTCTAATACAACATCTAAAATTTCATCAGATGAATACACATACAATACAATTACATTGCAATAATTTGACAATGCTTTGGCATGATTTCTGATAAAAATTCCATGTGTTGGATATTCAGACGTTGGATACCATGAAGGCAGAAACAATACAGAAAAATGATTATTCATTAGTAAGCAACTTCACAGATAATTCAAAATAAGAAAACTTATTATTGATTTTTTCAAACTTATATTCTAATGGTGGATGACTTTTTAGACCAATAGTTATAAACCCTAAGCCAGCACCGCCTTTATCACTAATATCATTATTTTCAAGACGCTCCATATAATATTTTTTCAATTCATCATAACTTTTAAAGCCATTGATAGTTTCAAAAATATTTTTGATTTTATTTACATTTTGATTTTCAATTAAATTAGAAGTAAGGATAATCACTTCTGCATCATTTTTTGCTATAAAAATAAAATTATGTTTGGTATGAGTATCGTCTTCAGCTCCGTGAATAAATAGATTTTGCAATAACTCTACAGTGATGAAAAATATTTTTTTAATTAAACTTTTAGGAAAATTGTGTTGTAAAATTTTTTCTTCTACTTCTGTTTCTAACCTTGTAATGGTATTTTGATTGATAACTCCATCATAAGCCAAAATAATTTCATATTGATGTTGGGAAAAATATTCCAACCATTCTTCAAACTTTTTTTTGAAAAAAAGATTTTCAACATTATTTGAAATGCGTTTGCTCAAGCAGGTGTATTTGATGTATTAAAGTATTAAAAAAGTCCGCTAAGTTCAGAGTCAATTCTTTTGACGATTTTTGCAAAGTGTTCTTTTTTTTCTAAAAAATTGTATTCGTCAATGTCAAAAGTGATGAGTTTTCCCATATTATACGATGCAGCCCAATTTTCGTAACGCTCATTGAGTTTTTTGAGATAATCTAAACGAATGCTGTTTTCATATTCTCTGCCACGCTTTTGAATTTGCTTAACAAGAGTTGGTACAGATGCTTTCAGGTAAATAATTAAATCAGGTGGTTGAATAAGTTGTTCCATCAACTGAAATAAGGATAAATAATTTTCAAAGTCCCTTTTAGACATTAAGCCCATGGCATAAAGATTAGGTGCAAAGATATAAGCATCTTCATAAATCGTTCTATCTTGCACTACTGTTCTTTTACCTTGTCTTATTTGTAAAATCTGATTAAACCGAGTGTTAAGAAAATATATTTGAAGATTAAAAGACCATCTTTGCATATCTTCATAGAAATCGTTTAAGTAGGGATTATCATCTGCATCTTCAAAGTGGGGCGTCCACTTGTAATGTTTAGCTAACAAACTAGTAAGTGTTGTTTTTCCTGACCCAATATTGCCCGCAATTGCTATGTGTTTAATTTGATTTTTTTGTTGCATTCTTTAATAGAATCTTTTATACAGGTTGCCAATTTAATAAAAAATTATTTAATAATAAAAATGCAATTTTATTCGTTGGTAGATTATTTTGTAATTTTGCTTGGAAAAATGAGATACTGTTTATTTATAATAATATTTTTTTTGAGTTCTTTTGTTTTTGCCACACACAATAGAGGTGGTGAAATTACTTATCGTTACATCGGCAATCCTTATGCTTCTAATCCTTATGAAAGATATAAATACCTTTTTACGATAACTGTATATATGAATGATGGGCCAAATGTGGCTGACAGATGTTATGATACTTTATATTTTGGAGATGGAACCAATGCAGTAGTAGCTCGTAATAATGGTCCAACAGGAAATTGTGATTGTGGTACCATTCCCTGCGGACAAATACTCTGTACTGGATTCAAAGTGAATACATATACTGTCACGCATTCCTATGGCTCACCGGGCACTTATCTTGTTAGAATGTATGACCCTATGAGAAATGTGGGGGTATTAAATATCCCTAATTCTGGTAATCAGGTTTTTTATATTGAAACATTACTCAACATTTCAGATGTGTTTAATAAAACTTATATCAATAATTCACCACAACTAAATATTGCACCAAGAGATTTTGCTTGTATTGGAAAATGTTGGGTATTCAACGCAGGTGCTTATGACCCTGATGGCGATTCACTTTCTTATGAATTGACTGAATGCCGGGGTGTTGACCTTAATACTGGTGCTATTGGCGTGCCCATTACAGGATATGCCTATCCTAATCAAATAGGAGGTGCGGGAACATTTAGCATTAATCCTGCCAACGGCACTGTGACGTGGTGCTCTCCTGCATTACAGGGTGAATACAACTTTGCATTTAAAATTTATGAATGGAGAAATGTCAATGGGGAATGGATTAAATTGGGTTATGTGTTGAGAGATATGCAAATTGTAGTAGGTGTATGTTTGAATAATCCACCCGTTTTTCAAAATATTTCTGACACTTGTGTAGTGGCCAGTGCTACTCCTGCGTTGATTACTAAAACCATAACAGTTACCGACCCTGATGGCGGAGATTTAGAATTACAGGCCTTTGGAAGTCCTTTTGCTGTTACCAATCCTACTGCGAATTTTTCTGCTACACCTTCTACAGGCACTATTACAGGTTATTTTTCATGGAGTATTCAATGTCAGCATATAAAAAAAGACCCCTATGTATTAATTCTTCAAGCCACTGATAGAAGTAATCCATCAGATTGTTTTTCACAAAATGTGTTGAGTTCTTACAAAGTGTTTTACATAAAGATATTAGCACCCCCGCCAAAAAATCTGACTGCAAGTCCCCTGGGAACGAGTATTATTTTGAACTGGAATCATAGCGATTGTGCTTCTAATCCTAAAAATCCTGTTGTAGAATATCATATTTACCGAAAGGACTCTTGTGATATTCGTACCCCAAACTTTTGTGAATATGGAGTGCCTTCATCTTGGGGATATACTTACATAGGAAGCACGCTTTATCCCGCCACTACTTATACAGATAATAATGCAGGTGCAGGACTGGTTCATGGAATCAATTATAGTTATGTAGTTGTAGCTGTGCATAAAGATGGAAGTATTAGTGTAGCCAGTAATGTTATATGTCAAAAATTAAAATATGATACACCCATTATTTTAAATGTAGATGTTCAAAGCACTTCAACAAGTACAGGAAATATTTATGTGAGATGGATGAATCCTATTGCAGGAAGCAATGGTTTAGACACCAATTTATATCCACCGCCTTATACATTGAAAGTTTATGAAAAAATTTATCCTTCTGGTAGTTATCAACTCATTAATACCTTCGCTTATCCTTACTTTGCTGCTATGCCTTCAACATTATCCATCAATTCTACTACTTTGAATACGCAAAACAATCAATATCAATACAAAATAGAATTTTATTCTAATAATAATTTGCTTACTACTTCTCGCTCTGCTACATCTGTGTTTTTGAAGACCATTTCAAATGATAGAAAAATTGAATTGCAATGGAACTATTTTGTACCGTGGATTAATTACAAACATTATGTTTATAGAAAAGATCCATCAGGTTCTACCTATAATTTAATTGCTACTACAACTACTAATTACTACAAAGACACAATGTTGGTGAATAGACAAATTTATTGTTATAAAGTTCAAACCGAAGGAGCATATACAGACCCAATGATTATCAAACCATTACTTAATTACTCTCAGGAGAAATGTGATAGTCCGTTAGATAAAACACCGCCCTGTGCATCTACATTAAGTATTAAAAGTGATTGTAATAATAGTAGAGTAGAATTGCATTGGAATAAACCTCGTCAACAATGCAATGATGATGTGATAAAATATTATTTGTATTACAAGCCCACAGAAGAAGATAATTATACCATAATTGATTCTATATTTAATTTGAATGATACAATGTTTACATTTGATAATACACAAAGTATCGCTGGATGCTTTGCTATTGTATTTATAGATTCTTCGGGCAATCAAAGTACCATTAACACATTAAATTCTGCTTGCACAGACAATTGTCCAGAATTTGAATTGCCCAATGTAGTTACTTTTAACGGCGATGGAGTGAATGATTTTTTCATGGCAATAAAAGTTAAATACATAGAGAGCATTGATTTAAAGATATATAATCGCTGGGGACAATTGTTATATGAAACTACAGACCCATATTTTAAGTGGGATGGTAGTGTAAAACAAACAGGTCAAAGATGTAGCGATGGTACTTATTTTTATATTTGTACAGTAAATGAAATTCGTTTGAAAGGAATTCTGCCTAAAAGATTAAAAGGATACTTTCAAGTTTTCCATTAATAAGATATGAAAAAGATTGTTTTTATTTCTTTTATTTTAGCACTATTCAATACTATTTTCATTCTTTTTATATCTCACACACTCCTTAATGATAAACAAATTTTATCTATTATCTTCTTGGTTTTATTCGTATCATTTCTTTTGTTATATTTTGCTTTCAAATATCAAATTGAAAAAAACATCATTGATAATATTTATCAAAAAATAAAAAAATTACTTTCTTTTCCTAATGAATATTCATCGCATATTTACAATATTCAAGACATTGAAAAGATTATCAATATTATTGAAAATGAAAGTAAAAAAGCACAAGAACACTTTAAAAACTTAGATAGCTACAGAAAAGAATATCTTGGTAATGTATCACACGAATTAAAAACGCCTTTATTTAATGTGCAGGGCTATATTTCTACTTTATTAGATGGAGCTGCAGAAGAAAAAGAAATTTTATTTGAATATCTTAAAAAAGCAGATAAAAACATTGAAAGAATGCTCAGCATCATTGATGATTTAGAAACCATTTCACATCTGGAAAGCGGTGCAATGATTTTAGAATTTGAATCATTTGATTTAGAAACTTTAATAAACGAAGTTTTTGAACAGATGGAACTATCAGCAAAAAACAGAAATATTAAATTAATACTAATTAAAGATCCAACTCAATTTTACCTTGTAACAGCGGATAAATTTAGAATAAGACAAGTATTGATTAATTTAATATCTAATTCTATTAAATATGGAAAAGAAAATGGCATTACAGAAGTTATATTGAAGAAAGAAAATAACAAAGTAATGGTATCTGTAAATGATAATGGTATAGGTATAGAAGAAAAACATTTGCCACGAATTTTTGAAAGATTTTATAGAGTAGATAAAGGCAGAAGCAGAGAGCAAGGTGGCACAGGATTAGGCTTAGCCATTGTAAAACACATCATAGAAGCCCATCAACAAAATATTAGCGTGAAAAGTAGGGTAGGAGTAGGAACTACATTTACATTTAGTTTAGATAGTGCTTAATAAATTACAATATTTCATTAATTCTGGACAATAAAAATTCTACCTTATCAATGTTACATTACCTTTTTTAAATATTTCTTTTCCATTAGGACATTTGGCTTTTAGATAATATCCAAATACTCCTACATCGGCGGGTCTGCCTTTGTATATGCCATCCCAACCTTTTGTTTTATCATTGGTTTCAAAGACCAATTCTCCCCAACGATTATATACTGCAAAATATAATTCATTGATTAAATAACTTCTAACATATAAAACATCATTATTACCATCTCCATTAGGAGTAAAGGTATTAGGCACAAACACACTGCTTTCTTTGCATTCATTATCAATCACTACTAAAAACACTGTGGCAGTTTTAGTACATACGCCGTCGCTTATAACAACAGTATAAGTTGTATTTTGAGAAGGCGCAGTAGTTGCCGTATAATTATTATTAGGAATCACAAGTGATGAAGGATACCAATTTACACTATTTCCAGAAGGAGCAAGAGCAATGAGTTGTGCTGTTTGTCCTAATAAAATTGTATCTGGGATAACTATTGCATTAGCTGAAGATGCTGATAATGTAGAAACATTCACACTGGCGAATAGAGTGTAAATACAAGTATCTCCTGATGTGTTCAATGTAAAGATATCTACTGAGTATGTAGTAGAGGTAGTTGGTGTAGCTACAGGAGAAGAAATAGTGTAGTTATTCAAACTGCTGGCAGGAGACCAGTTATATGCAAAACCGCCACTGGCATTTAATGTATATGAATTGCCTAAACAAATTGTAGTACTTGCGTTTACACTAACAGGTACAGGTTGAGAAATAGTGATAGGTTTTTGAATAGTATCTTTACATCCATAATTGTTGCTTACTATTAAAGAAACATTATAAGTACCACCATTAGGATAAAACACAATTGGATTTTGTTGATTAGATGTTTGTCCATCACCAAAGTTCCAATAATACTGGTTAGCATCAGGACTGGAAAGATTTGTAAAATAAGCATTTCCGCCGCAAGGATTGATACTAAATGAAAAATCTGATGCGGGTTTGGGATGTACAATAATTTGTGTGGTCAAAGTTTTAGAGCAATTGGGGTTGTGAGTTGTATCAGTGATTGTAACGGAATAGACAGTAGAAACAGTTGGTTGAACAACAATAATATTATTGTTGGGATTAGAAACACCTACAGTTGGTGTCCATTGATACACCTGCCCGCCACTGGCAGATAATGTTGCACTTTCTCCATTGCAAAGGGTATCTTGCAATGAAACTAGTGGAACAAATGGCTGTATTTGAAATGTTTGTCTAATACTATCCTTGCATCCATAATTATTCTTCACCACAAGAATGGCTGTGTAAGTGCCTGCTACAGTGGAAGTAAAAACAGGATTAGAGATATTACTTGTAAAGGTAGATGGAGGAAAATACCATTGCATTGATTGTAATGAAGCAGATGTGGTATAACTTCCATTGAAATAAACAGAATCGCTGCAAGTAGTGGTGTAAGAAATATTTCCAGTAATAGGTGGATAGGCGGTTACAATAAATGCTACACTATCTTTGACTTTGCAAAACACACTATCGTTGATTTTCAAAGTAACTGTATAGGTACCAGGATTGGTGTAAGTGAAAACGGGATTGAGTGATGTAGTGGTAATAATTCCGTGTCCCGAATTCCATTGAAATTGGAAGGTATTAACACATTGATTAAAAAACTGAATGGTAAGAGGAGTGCATCCAACAGTAGATGTAGAAGTAGCCGTAGGATTTTGAAAATCAATTTTAAATACACCGTTATTACAATTAGAAGAATGGTTGGGATTACCAGGTGTATTAGGCCAAGCACCGGGTGTAACAGGAAAATCCTGATTTCCACCACAGCCCGCACAAACAGATTGATAAATATTTCCACACTTATCAAATCTGGATGTTCCACCATCTACATGCTCGTGACTAATAGGGCCTCCAAAATATGAACCAAATATCAAAGAAGATAAATTGGGAGACAAAGCCATCAGATAAAAATTGTATCCATCTGTGGTAGATTGAATAGCGGAGGCAAGTGGCATACCACCTGTTGATTGCAAAAAGATAATATTTCCTCCCCACCCAGAAAGATACACATATCCACAGCCATCAATCGCAAAAGCCGATGGAGAAATGTCTATTTTACTTAATGAACTTCCAAAAACAGTGCTTAAAACTATGTTTGTAAGTTGCTGGTCTAATGCAGTGATAAATTGATGCCTTCCGGGGTTATTGTATACCGTGCCTATTACAGGCATATTGCCAAGGGATTGACCATACAAATAAATTCTATTCAAAGGGTCTCTTCTCACAAAATAGGATTGGTCATAATTATTAGTACCAATATAAGTGCTTCTTAATAAATTTCCTGAAAAGGGGTCAATTTTTACGACATATCCATCTGCTTTTCCACCATTGTAAGAGGATGAATAAGCACCAGAAGTAATTGGAAAATCATTGCTGCAAGTTCCACCAGTAGCATATACAAACAGAGAGTCGGTAACTTCAAGAGAATTTCCAGAATCATTATTAGAGCCACCAACAAAGGTGCTATAAATAAGATTACTCAAGTTAGTATTAAATACACACAATACCGCATCTTGTTTTCCGCCTAATGTTTTATCAAAAGCATTGGAAGTGGTAGGAAAATCTGAAGAACGGGTGGAACTGTAAATATATACATTGTTATTTTTGTCCAATTGTATTTCTCCACGATATTGGTCGCCATAATTATACATCAGTGAATCTGGTGGATATTCTGTAACTGTGCCATATCCCGAGGTATATGTGGTGATAGTGTTAGTATGGTTAATGCCATCATTCATACTTCCACCAATGAAAGTGCTTCCTAATAAACCACTCATTGTACTATTGAGTTTAGCAAGGTAAATATCCGTTCCGTTAATGAAATTAGTGCCATTAAAAACAAAAGCGATAGATGACCCACCAGCAAAGGAATTATCCCAGGAATTTGACAGCATTGGTAAATCAGGAGAACTGGTAGCACCATAGAAATAGATATTATCGTTATTATCTACAATGATACTGGTAACTATTTCACTGAAACTGCCACCAAAGTAAGTAGAAGCAATAAGATTAGAACCTGTGTTATTATATTTTGTTAGTACCACATCAATTTCCATATCAGAACCTGGAGAACTACCATTGTATGAAATATCATAGGCGCCAATGGTAGTAGGATAACCTGGGCCAAATACAGTGCCACCGCTAATTAAATTTCCACTCATATCATAAGTAGCAGTCATTCCAAAATTGTCAGCGGTAGAACCACTTTGTGCTGCAAATACAAGTGTTGGGTCAATAATTAAATCGTAATGAGGATTATATCCTTTTGGAAAATGAAAACTTAAAATATTTTTTTTCAAAACATATTCGCAAGAAACTTCAATACTTTTGCCATCAATGATTTGGTAAGCATAAGGTTTTTTATCAATAATTTCTTCAAAAGATAGTTGGATGTGAAGGTTTTTGTTTTTTAAGAAGACATTTTTAGTGCCAATAAATTCCATTTTTATGTTATTGGGATTTGCGTTTTTATGAACAACAAATTCATATTTAATGCCATTGCCAGATGAATATAATTTATAATCAATGTCAGAATATAGATTTTCAATAACAATATGTTGATAATTTTTTACGAATGAAGCCCATTTTTTGGGGTCATTGCCTTTGAAAAAGTTTTCATAATCACTGCCTTCATTGAACTTATTAATTGTTTTCAACTTTGTTGGGGATTGAGTATCATTAATAAAATTAATCTGAAAAGCATGTCCTTTGAAATGTAAATCATTTACACTTCTTGCACCACCTTCATGAAATTTCCTAAATGTTTTTTTATCATACAGGTTAAAGGTTAGTTTGTTTTTTTCAACAAATAATACACCTCCGTCTAATGTGGCTCTGAATAAAACATTTTCATTCCATTGTCCTTTATTTTCAGAAAATTTGATATATGAACTTGTTTGTGGAGTAATTACTTTTTGAGCGAGTAAAAAATGAGCAAATAATAAAATATTTATACTAAAAAATAATCTCATTATTTTTTGATGTGAAATATACGAATTTATTATTAGAATTTAAAAACAGGAATTGCAAAAATTATTCTGCTGAATTTTCTTCTATCTCGGATAATTTATTACTTTCTCTTAATGCATAAAAATATAATCCTGCAAAGAGAATATCAAATGCAATCATTGTAAGGGTCATCGCAATAAGCATACCATCAGACCATCCTGTATACAATTTTTTGTAATTATCCCATGAAGTTATAGAAAACACATAAGGAAAAAATTCAGCAAACAAATATATGTACCAACCCTGTTTTTTTAATTGCCACATCATAATAACAGCAGTTAATGAAAGAATTAGAAAGAGTAAATTCACATAAGGCATTATTTGAAAATACTTGTTAGTTTCATATTCATAAGCCAGTTCTTCTAATCCAGCGGCTATATCAGGTTTTATTTCTCTTAATTTTTCTGCCTGTTCAAGCAATCCTGTTTTAGGGTCTTTAATTAAGTTGTAAGTGGTAGAGGTGAATTGTAAAATAATAGCAATCAAAGACAAAATGAATAAATAACGAAGTAAGGGGATTTTTTTCATAAAAATTTTTCTGCAAAGATAAGCAAAAATCTAAAACAATGTTTGTTTGTATTTCTAATACATTAAATTTGTATTATTGCACCCATTAACAATAACTATGCGAATAGGCATTGATATATTTGGAGGAGATTATGCTCCTGAAAATTGTTTGAAAGGAATAGAACTTGTATTACCTGAATTACATCATGCCACAAAAATTGTTTTAATAGGAGACCAACACATTGCCAAATCCTATTTCAAAAATAATTCTTACAAACATCATTTGGAGTATGTTCATACAGAGGAGATGATTGAAATGCACGAACATCCTGCCAAAGCATATATGAAAAAAGTGAATAGCAGTATTCATCTGGGATTTAAATTATTAAGGGAAAAAGAATTAGATGCCTTTATCAGTGCAGGTAATAGTGGTGCAATGTTGGCAGGGTCTATGCTTACCATTAAGCCCATTGAAGGTATTATGAGACCTACTATTGGAACGATTATTCCCAAACCTAATGGCAAGCAAAATCTTTTATTAGATGTAGGAACAAATGTAGATACTCGTCCGGATGTATTGTATCAATTTGGAATACTTGGAAATATTTATGCCAAAGAAATGATGGGAATTGAACAACCCCGTGTAGCACTATTAAATATTGGTGAAGAAAGTGAAAAAGGTAATTTAGTAGTTCAAGCCACCTATAAGTTGATGAAAAATAATCCACACTTTCATTTTGTAGGAAATGTAGAGGGCAGGCATATTTTTTCAGATAGAGCAGATGTAATTGTTACAGACGGCTTTACAGGAAATGTAATTTTAAAAATGGCAGAGGCATTTTACACTTTGATTTTGAAAAGAAAAATTAAAGATGATTATTTTGCTCAATTTAATTATGAGTTATATGGAGGAACGCCTGTATTAGGTGTGAATGGTAATGTAATTATAGGTCATGGCATATCGTCTCCATTAGCATTCAAAAATATGGTGTTGCAAGCCAAGCACATGATAAAAACACATTTAAATGATAAAATAAAAAAAGCATTAAATAATGATTAAAGCCGCTATTACTGCTGTTGCGGGTTATGTTCCCGACGACATTCTTACTAATTTTGATTTAGAAAAAATAGTAGATACATCTAATGAATGGATACTAACACGAACAGGTATTAAAGAAAGAAGAATTTTAAGGGATTTGACAAAAGCCAATTCAGACATGGCTTTAATAGCAGCCCGTCAACTTTGCGAAAAAAGAGGTATTAGTCCTGATGAAATAGATTGCATTATTTATGCTACTGTTACACCCGATCATGTATTTCCAGCAACGGCTAATATTTTAGCATCTAAACTTGGTGCCAAAAAAGCATGGGGATTTGATTTAAGTGCAGCGTGCTCGGGGTTTTTATATGCTCTGGGCATTGGAGCACAATTCATTGAAACAGGTAAATATAAAAAGGTGATGGTTGTGGGCTCTGATGTAATGAGCAGAATTATTGATTATACCGACCGTACAACTTGCATTATCTTTGGTGATGGCTGCGGAATATTTTTATTAGAACCTACAAATGAAAATGTGGGCATAATGGATTTTATTTACTATTCAGATGGAGATGGTTGCAAACATTTACACATGAAAGCAGGTGGTTCAGCACTTCCTCCTTCTTATGAAACAGTGGCTAATCGTCAGCATTATGTATATCAGGAAGGACAGGCAGTTTTCAAACATGCTGTATATGGTATGGCAGAAGTATCAGCGGAAATAATGGAAAAAAACAATTTAAAATCTGAAGATATAGCATGGTTGGTACCTCATCAGGCGAATAAAAGAATCATTGATGCCACTGCTCAAAGAATGGGCTTAACTTCAGATAAAGTGATGATGAACATTGAAAAATATGGCAATACCACTGCAGGTACCATTCCCTTGTTAATATGGGAATACGAGCATTTATTAAAAAAAGGTGATAATTTAATTTTATCCACTTTTGGAGGTGGATTTACCTGGGGAGCAATGTGGGTAAAATGGGGAGTTTAATTTCTGGTTATTATTTTCAATTAGTGTCTAAATAATATTAACTCACATCTTAATAAACTCTACTCTTCTGTTTTGAGCTTTATTGGCAGGAGTATCGTTGGGTGCAGCAGGTTCTGATTCTCCTTTACCATCGGTTTCCATTCGGGACGCATCTATTCCAAAGTCCTTGTTTAGGGCATTTTTTACTGATAGAGATCTTTTTTTAGATAATTCAAGGTTAAGTTTATCATCTCCATCGCTATCAGTGTGTCCAATGATTTTTATTTTCACATCAGGATTTTCTTTTAATACTGTAGCAATTTCTTTAATAACACCGTAGCTTTCAGGTTTTATTTTATCGCTATTGACATCAAATAGAATTCCAGTAGTAACAAATTTTCCTTCGGTAATTAATTTATTTCGGGTATCAGGGGCACCAATGGCTAATTTGATGTTGCTAATAAAATATTTATCTTCTTGTTTGTACATATCTGACCAAATTTCAAACATATTCAAAGTATATTTTTTATCAGAAGCAAATGCTCTTGGAAGGTCAGCTACTTTATCTTCGTTAACATAAACTCTTACCCTGTTTTTTTGTCTCCATATAGCAATATGAACTTTGGTCTTATCATTTATTAATGAATTAAATTGTTCTGTTGTTACTTCGTTTCTAATGACGGAACTTCCATTTTCAAAGGTTTCAATTTTAATAGTTCCGCCTTTATTAGCAGCATTGTGTGGATGAAAACTTACTTTTATACCTGACCTTTTTCCATCTGTCATAAACCAGCCAGAAAGAGCAGAGTTATCGTTCTTTCCAGTAAGAAAATACACATCAATATATGGCGAATAGAAATTATAATTATCTGAACATATTAAATCAAATTCGTAAGTAAAGTTTTCAGGTAAATCATTGATGTATTCAGGAATATATCTTCCCTTTTTTCCTAGCATTAGCCAATGGTCTTGTCCTCCGTTAATATTAACAACTTCACCAGAACCATTAGTGTTCCATTTGTCTGGAAAATCACCAATATTGTCTTGCATAAAGTTTTCTACAACCAAAACTTTTTCACCAGGCACAAAGTCAAACTTGCTTATATATGAATTTTTTTTATCTTTAAAAGTAGCAGAATTATTAGTTGTTGAATTGTTGTCTGAATTGGCAGTGTTAGAATTAGAATTAGAATTATTGTTGTTATCATTATTTTGTTCATCTTTCTTTTTCTTATCTTTTTTCTTAAATACATTAATCACACCTTCTTCTGCTTTGTCAAATACTTTGTTAACGGCTTTATCTACTTCGTTTAATGATCTATTTTCGCTGGATGATTTGGCTTGGTCTTTTACTTTATCTCCAAATGTTGGTTTATCCTGCGAAATAACTGGAAATAATCCAGATTGAATAATTATCAATGTAAAAATGTTTTTTTTCATAATATAATTTTTTGCAAAGATAATAAATGTAAATTAAATCCACACCTGACTTCCTTCTGAACAATTTTGGCAAATATCAATGTCTTTTCTTGAAATTAAAATATTTTTTCGGAAGTGCTGATACGGTAAGGATTTCCAAATAGATATAAAATCTTGTTGATGAATATTGCCCATAGTATATTGAGCGTCTTTATCAAAGCAGCATGGCACAATACTTCCATCTATTGTAAATACACAAGATGCCCACATTCGCCAGCAATGATTATGTAATGTGTTTTTAGTTTTTAGTTCATTTTCGTTGATTAAATATCTTGAGTATTTTTCATTTTTTGGAACAAGTAATTGAAATTGTTCTTTAGAATATACCTGTGCCGTTTTGATTTGGTAATGATAAT
Source organism: Bacteroidota bacterium (assembly GCA_040758575.1). Lineage (GTDB taxonomy): Bacteria > Bacteroidota > Bacteroidia > B-17B0 > Aurantibacillaceae > BPGX01. The sequence continues at coordinate 26,647 of JBFLVH010000001.1, forward strand.
TGTTTTGCTTGCAATATCTGATAAATTCAGGAAGTTCATATAAATTGTGTTCAAAAGCAATCCATTGCAAAACAACTTTGGGCGTAATAGAGTTATACTTTTCTTTTGCTTTGTAAATGTTCTTAATTCCTTCAAACACTTTATTCACATTGCCTTTGATGCGGTATTGTTCATACACCGATTGAGACATTCCATCAATGGAAATAATCATTTTATGTAAACCAGATTGAACCAATTTTTCGCAATTTTCAGGATTTAAAAAATGAGCGTTTGTGCTGATAAGAGTGAATATTTTATTTTGAGATGCGGTTTTAATCCATTCAAATATTTTAGGTTGAATAAGTGGCTCGCCTTGAAAATAAAAATTGATGTGTAGTAAATAATCTTTTAGTGAATGAATAATTTTTTCAAATGATTCTGATTTCATATTACCTGTAGGTCTTGTAAAAGATTTTAATCCGCTTGGACAGGCAGGGCATTCTAAATTGCAGGCAGTAGTGGGCTCAATAGATACAGCATAAGGATATGCCCATACAACAGGTTGTCGGAATAGGCGAGATAAATAAAAACTAATTTTTAGTAAAAGGTAATTCCAAATTTTTTTGAGAGTAATTAAAGACCATACAATTTTTATTTCGTGAAATAAATGCATTACTCTTTTTTATCATTATCTAAAAATAAAGACCTGTCTCTTTTAATCTTTTTTTCTTTGATATTTATCCATTCGGAAATCAAAGCAAATGCAAGGGCTACATAAGCATAATTTTTATTTAGTTCTATGTGTTGTTCTTTGGGTAGTGAATAATTGTATGCTGCAATAATGGACTCTGCTACTAACATTGCTCCTATCACTACAAGAAAAGTTAATGCTATTGTTTTTATTCCTTGATTTTTATTGATAAAATCTGCTACATAACCCGAAAATGCCATCATTAAAAGCATAGCAATGATTACGGCACTATACATTACAATAAAATTTCTACTTAATCCAACTGCTGTTAAAATAGAGTCAAATGAAAACACAATATCAATTAAAACAATTTGAACAACAATGGCTGAAAAGGTGGATTTGCCTTTAATATTCAAACTTTCTTCTTCTGAATGATATATCTTATGAATAATTTCTTTTATAGTTTTTACAATTAAAAAAACACCACCGCTGAATAAAATAATATCTCTTCCTGAAAAATATAATTTTCCTATATTGAACCATGGATTAGTCAATGATGCCAGCCAGGTGATAGAAAGTAGTAGTAATGCTCTCATAATTAATGCCAGTGAAAGTCCAGTAATTCTTCCTCTACTTTTTTGATGTTTGGGCAATTTATCTGTAACTATGGAAATAAAAATAATATTGTCAATACCTAAAATGATTTCTAATATAGATAAAACAAAAAGAGAAATAATGCCGTGTATAGAGAGTAGTTGATGAAATTGTTCCTGAAAATCCATAAGATTATTTTATTTGTATGTCTTGAATATTGAGCGTGTAAGTGATATTGTTATTATCAGATATTTCTGAAATATCAATTTTGCAAAGAATATCAAATGTTTGATGTTTTAATTGTTCAAAGTATTCAATGCCATTGTGAAAAATAGCAGGATGTTCTTTGTGATTATTTTGAATCAAATTTAATTTCAAATGACCATTTCCAACTTCATGCATTCTTCCACTATCTTTTACATTTTTAATCCAGAATAAAGGCGTCATATTAGAAGGTCCGTGTGGTTCAAATTGTTTAAGTATTCTTAAAAATTTAGGAGTTATTTCATCTAAATTTAATTCACTATCTACTTCAATTTTTCTCACTAATTGTTCATCAGTAATTAGTTCACACACTTTTTTCTCAAATGTCTCAATAAAAATATCTAAATGATGTTTTTCAATGCTTAAGCCAGCTGCGTATTTATGTCCGCCAAATTGATGTAAATAATTTTTACAATAGCTTAACGCTTCATATACATCAAATCCATCTACACTTCTTGCAGAACCAGTGATATAGCCATTATGCTCTGTTAAAACAATTGTAGGACGATAGTATTTTTCTACTAATTTAGCAGCAACAATACCTACTACTCCTTTATTCCATGTTTCCTTAAAAACAACTGTTGTTTTTTTCTTTTGAAATTCACGGTCGCCTTCAAGTAATTGCAACGCTTCTTCTAATGTTTGCTTATCTAAATCCTGTCTTTGAGAATTAGTTTCCTGAAGTTGTTTTGCCCATATTTCTGCATCTGCTTCATTTTTTGAAGTCAATAATTGCACTGCGTTAGAGCCATGTTCTAATCTTCCTGCTGCATTAATTCTTGGTCCAATAACAAACACTAAATCTGAAACCTTAATTTTTCTATCTTTTTTTGAATAAGCAATGTCTAATAATTTTTTTAATCCTACAGAAGGATTTTCATTTATTTTTTTCAAACCATAATAAACTAACACTCGGTTTTCATCAACAATAGGCACAATATCTGATGCTATACTTGTAGCCACTAAATCTAATCTTTCTAAATAATAATTATTATTTAATTGTAGTTGATTACAATAGCCCTGCATTAATTTCAATCCAATACCACATCCTGTTAATTCTTTAAATGGATAGTTGCAATCTTTTCTTTTTGGATTTAAAACAGCATAAGCATCAGGTAAATTTTCTGAAGGCAAATGATGGTCGCAAACAATGCAATCTATACCTAAGGATTGTGCATAGTTGATTTTTTCTGCATCTTTAATACCACAATCAAGAATTATCATCAACTGAAATCCATTCTCTTTAGCAAATTCAACACCTTTGAAAGAAACACCATAACCTTCAGAAAATCTATCAGGTATGTAATAATCTAAATTTTTTTCAGATACAAAATTTTGAAGAAATAAATACATAGATGAAACAGCCGTAGTGCCATCTACATCATAATCACCGTAAATTAAAATTTTTTCATTGTTTTGAATAGCACGATGCAAGCGGGATACCGCTTTATCCATATCTTTCATTAAAAATGGGGAAGGCAAATCATCTAACGATGGACGAAAAAATTTTTTAGCATCATCAAAAGTCAAAACATTTCTTAATACTAATAATTTTGATAATACAGGACTAATGCCTAATTCAACAGACAATTTATTGACATAATTTTTTTCTTCTTCTGATAATGATTTTAATATCCAATTAGGCATAAAATTAATTCAATATTTTTTTCCTGAAAGTAAAGCCAAGTATTATTACTAATAAACCCGCAAAACTCATTATTAAACCTTTTGAAGCATAAGGCAAGTGAAATTCCATTGTAAGTGTATATTCACCTTTTGGTAAATAAATACCTGTCATTCCACCATTGATACGAAACGCTTGAATATCTTTTCCATTGAGTTGAATATGCCAACCTGTATCGTAAGGTATAGATAAATAGAGCAATTTGTTAGCATTGACTTTAATTTTTCCTTGAATGAAATTTTGAGAAAATGTTTCTAATTGCAAATGTTCTGCTGATAAAGTATCCACTAATCTTCCAAGAATATTAAATGTAAAATTATCAGCAATTATTGTGTCTTTTAATTGATATTGTTGAATGTTAGAGGATAATCTGAAATAAGTGGTATCATCTAATACTGCTGTTTGAAAAGTAATAATTTCTTTTTTGGTTGGTGATATCTTATCAAAATCAGATAATTTCATGGCTCTTGAATAAGTATAACCAAATGGTAAAACATATTTATGTTTCAATACTTTTACATCACCTTGCATTGTAAGAGAATCAAACATAAGTTTCCATGGTTGTGGAATCGGGGCTTTAATCAATACATATTTTACCTGATTTTGTGCTTCTAATAAAGGATGACCTACTAAACCAGGCAACCATCTTGCTTCTATTTCGCTATTTTTACTAATTACATTCATGGTTTTAAAGTATCTCACGAAATTAAGTTGTGCAAAAGAATTGTAATTAGAAGTAGTGTAATAGCCCTGTATTCTGTTGTCGTTCAAACTGCCATGCATAGCACCAGAAGAATAATAACCTGCTTTATCAATTCTGTAAAACAAATCTTTGTCGTGCTCTTTTATCCACTGCACGGCTTCAATAGTATAATCATTGTAACTCACTTTTTCATTCAATTCTTTTACAAACATAGCGTCTCGTCTGCTTACGGTTAATCTATCTAACATTATCAATTCAATGGATAATAATAAAGCAATACTGATAACAATCCATTGTTGTTTTATTAAATTCAATAAGAATAAAAGCCCTGCATATAAGAATAAAAACAAATGAACCATTGTCAATACTGAACTATCTACTTGTGGAATACTTCCCGCCATATTTCTTACATCTTTAAAGTAGTTGTAATGCAAAAGAGATAAAAGGAAAATAACAGACAATGATAATCCTGCAACATTTACCTTCCCTGACTTTATGACTCGTTCAAAGGCAATAGAAGCATACAAAACAAAAATGATAACAAAAAACATAGAATATCCTCTGTAATAATCACCTGTAAAAGCCCAGACCATTGTTCTGAAATAAGGGAATATTAAAGTAAAAATCCATAGTGCCAGCAAGACGCCAAATACTTTTTTTTCGTGTGCATTAAAATAAAAAAAACTAATAGGCAATAAGATAAGTGATAAGATAGAAGAATAAGATACAGGGGCTTCTAAAAAGTTATACCAACCACTGAATTGATTGCCACTACCCATCAAATCACTTGAAAATTGACGCATTACAAAAGTCCCAAATTGCAATTTATCTATCAATTTAAACATCGGTTGAGATGAAAGTACAGAAGCAAGAGAGTTTTCACCTGAACCACGAGGACTATTCAATAATTGATTGAGAGTTTCCAAAAAGAAAGGTCCTGTAACTAATATACCAGCAATACCATAAATAATTATTTGTAAAGCCGCAGGTTTTAATCTTTGCCAGTCAAAATTATTATCTAACCATAATCTAAATGCAATATATGTTAAGAAAAAAATACCAAACAAAAATAAATCAAAAGGCATTGAAATACTAATACCCACAATACTTAAGAAAAACCACCAGGGATTTTTTTCCTGATATATTTTTTCAAAACCATACAACATTAAAGCCATCATCAATCCTTCGTAAGTGAATAAATACCAGCAAGCCCCAATAATCATAAATCCAGAATAAGCAAACATTAAAGCACCGATAGTTGATGTAAGCGGGCTCAACTTCCACATGCGAAGGAAAAAGTAAAATACCCATCCTGCTAAAATGATTTTTAAAACTTCAATATAAATAAATATTTTTGGAATGCTTGATGTACCTAACAAATAAGCAATCATTTCAAACGGGTCTCTTAACCATCCTGAAAAAATACTTTGCCCCATACCTTCCTGAAACGACCATTTAGGAATACCATACTCATGAAAGTATTTTGCATATAAATAATGATAAGGCCAAACGCCATTCAATGTATCACTTCCAATATCTTTGAAAAGAAATAATTTTTCTTGCAATAAAAAATCTGAAAAGATAAAGAACGATACGAGTGATATGATGATTAAACTTATCCAATTCCAATAAGGATGATATTTTTCAATAAATGATGGATAAAGTGAAATAGCAGGCGTGGTTTTGACCGATTTTTTTACATTCATTCATGAAATGATTTAAATTAAGATGGCAAATATACTGCTTCTAATTGAATTATGGATATTCATTTTTTAAAAAAGAAATTAGGATTTATTCACAAGAAAAAATTTCTTTGATTTAATAATTTTTTCTCAATTTTGCGGCAAACTATAATAATATGATTGCTACTAACTCACCTGTTCTTACAGAAATGCTTGAAAACAATGCATTATTAATTACAATTAATCGTCCTGATAAATTAAATGCTTTGAATAGAAATACAATAGATGAATTACACGAAGTATTAGTGGAAGCAGAGCATAATAAAGAAGTCAGAGCCATTATTATTACTGGTGCTGGCGAAAAAGCATTTGTTGCAGGTGCAGATATAGCAGAGTTTGCCAATTATTCAGTAGAAGAAGGAAAACAAATGTCCTCACAAGGACACTTTAAAATATTTAATTTTCTTGAAAATTATTCTAAACCCACAATCGCTGCCATTCGTGGATTTGCATTAGGTGGTGGATTAGAGTTAGCATTAGCGTGTCATATTCGTGTTGCAACAGATAATTCCAAATTAGGTTTTCCAGAAGTAAGTTTGGGCGTTATACCTGGTTATGGTGGTACACAAAGATTAGCCCATTTGGTCGGAAAAGGCAAAGCATTTGAAATGATATTAACAGGCGAAATGATTGATGCACAAGACGCCTATAAATGGGGATTAGTGAATTATGTTGTTTCATCTGATAATTTAATGCCAAAATGTATGGAGTTAGTAAAAAAGATTAGCATCAAATCACCTACTGCTATTGCCGCTGCTATTAGAGCCATCAATGCAGGATATAATCCACAACTCAATGGATATGAAGTAGAAATTGAAGAGTTTGGAAAATCATTTGGAACAGAAGATTTCAAAGAAGGTGTAACAGCATTTTTAGAAAAAAGAAAACCAAAATTTTCTGGCAACTAAATTAGAACAGAATAAAAGTGCTGGCGATTAATAAATGTGAATGCTTAAAAATATCATCAGAGAATGGTATGTTCTAAATAAAACACAAAGAAGAGGTGTATTAGTAGTTTTGGTAATTTTTTTATTCAGTATTTTATTCAAGTGGTTTTATCAACCCACACCACCCGATAAAGAAACAATTTATTTCGCAAATATTATTTTGCAGAATAAAGAAGATAGTGTAACTCGTTCTTCAATTATCTCAACAAGTAAAGATAGTTTGTTTTTTTTCAATCCAAATTATATTTCAGAAAGTGAAATGAGAATGCTTGGTCTTTCAGAGAAAATTATTAAGAACATTGTTCATTACAGAAATGCAGGAGGAAAATTTTACACTAAAGAATCTTTGAAAAAAATTTATGGTGTAAATGATTCCATATACAACAGATTAGCACCATATATTTTGATAGAAATTACAGAAAAAAAGAGTCCGAATTTTAAAGAAAATGAAAATAAGAACACATTGAAATTTTCAAAAAAATCTATTGAATTAAATACCGCTGATACTTTGGAATTAGAACAATTGAAAGGCATTGGAAAAGTGTTATCGGCAAGAATTATCAAATATAGAAACAGATTGGGAGGTTTTTATAGCATTGAGCAATTAAAAGAAGTTTATGGTATTAATGATGATGCGTACAAAATGATTACACAACAAAATGAGATAAAAATAGATATTCAACTGATTAGAAAAATTAATCTGAAAACAGCCGATTTTAAGACAATGATTAGACATCCTTACTTTAATAAAGACATTGTTGTGAAGATATTACAGATGCAAAGAAATAATGAAAATTTTAATGAAGAAAAATTAAACTCTGTGTTTGGTGAAGATTTTTTTGAAAAAATAAAGCCCTATATTCAGTGGTGAGATTGAATTTACAAACAAATTCAAATTTTTGCACATACATAAAGTTTTTATTAATTTTGCTTGTCTATGTATATCAATGTTTTTGCTAAAAATAATTTTCAGGAATCTGGTATTGAAGTTGTAAACATACCTATTGATGCATTGCAAAAACCCTTGTTATACTCTGTAGGCATCCATCCTTGGGATGTCAATAAAGATAATTATGACAGATTAGTAGAATTATTTTTTATATCCGCATCAGAAAAGCAATGTTTAGCCATTGGTGAATGTGGATTAGACAAAACATTTGAAAAAAAATTTGAAGAACAAAAAAAGATTTTTGTTCAACAAATCAAATCAGCAAATTTATTGAAGAAGCCGATTATACTCTATTCTTTCAAGTCGTGGAATGAAATATTAGAAATATTAAATGCACAAAGAAATAAAATGCCACTCATTATTCTGTATGATTATTTGCCTGAAAATGTTGATGTTCTCAAAAACTTTAAAGATTATTACATTGCGTTTAATAAATCCATCTACTTAAAAGATATCAAAGCCGTTCAATGGATTAAAAATATTTCCTCAAAAAAAATATTATTCTACAATACAGATGAAGACATTAATATCAAGGATATTTATTTATCTGCGTCAGAAATATTAAACATAGATATACAAACATTACAGCATCAGATTCTTGAAAATTTTTATAAAGCATTTATGATTGATAAACTACCCGTGTAATTAAAAGTGAATAATAATTTATACATACACATTGTTTCATTTGATATTCCAGACCCACCCGATTATGGCGGTGTAATTGATGTGTTCTATAAAATAAAATATCTTTATCAAGCAGGATTTAAAATTATCCTTCACTGCTTTCAATATAATAATAAACCCACATCTGATGATTTAAAAAAATACTGCGAAAAAATTTATTATTATAAAAGAGATATATCATTTAGACATCATTTGTGTTCACTGCCATACACTGTTTCATCAAGAATTAATAAAGCATTGATAAATAATTTGACAAAAGATAATTACCCTGTTTTATTTGAGACCTTACATTCCGCTTATTATATTTCAAATCCAGCCCTGAAAAGCAAATTAAAAATTCTGCGATTAAGTAATATTGAACATCATTATTATTATCATCTTTTTTTAGCAGAAAAAATTTTATGGAAAAAAATTTACTTCTTAATAGAAAGCATCAAGTTGTATTTTTATGAAAAAAAAGCATTTTATGATGCCGATGTTATTTTACCTGTAACAGAAAAAGACCAGCAATATGTGAATCAGTATTATGCTAATAAAAAAAATATTCTCATCCCTTCATATCATCCTTACAATGATTTGAGTGTATGTAAAGGTAAAGGCGAATATTTACTATATCACGGTAATTTAAGTGTTCCTGAAAATTACAAAGCCGCAGAGTATTTGATAGACAATATTGCTCCACATATTCATATACCTATAATCATTGCTGGAAAAAATCCGCCCCCTTTTTTAATTACCAAAGCCCGTAAATATCCTTATGTTCAAATAGTGGCTAATCCTGACAAGCAAGAAATGAAACAACTTATTCAAAATGCACATATTGTTTGGTTATTCACACATCAGGCAACGGGTTTGAAATTAAAACTCATTCACAGTTTATTTACTGCACGATTTATCATTTGTAATGATAAAATGATTGCAGGCACTTCTATTCAACCCAATATGTCTTTTTTCATAAAAAATACTCCCGAAGAAATGATTGAAATAATTAATCAATTACAACATAGAGAATTTGATGATGCAGAAATTTTTCACAGAAACTTAATGCTTGAACAATTTGACAATAATATTTCTTTAAATAAACTTACAGGTGTTATTGCAAACTCTTAATAAACGCTTCCATCTCTTCTTTGCTTATTATTTTGTAATATGAAGGAAGCTCAAATTCTTCATCAGGCACTTGTTGTAAAGAGACATTTTGTGCTGTAAATTCTAATTCTAATCCCCACTTTCTTAATCTATATTTCATCAGCATACCCTGTACTCCTTTGTAGGCACTTAAATCGTAAATATTTTCTGGCTCAAGTTGTGTAGTGTACAATACTTCAAAACTATCTTGCGGATTAGAAACATAATATGCTATTAAGCGATTACACTTGTATCCTGCCAATTCTTTTTTCTCATTGGTATTTTTAAATTTTAATGGATATAAATTGGCTTCTTTAATCAAGTCCTCTTGATTTTCAATACAGGCCTTTTTAATATCCATAAATTTAATCATCTCTGTTAATGTTTTTTTCTCTCCATCTAAAATGAATATTGTTTTAAACACGCCCATTGTGCTCATTTCTATTAAATACTTATCATCTTTAAATTTTAAAACTGCTTTATCTGGTGCAAGACCTGCCAAGGGATGTGTTTTGTCTACCGCTTCCACTTTGTATTCTATAACACCTTCCGATTTTTTATTGTGTAAAATAGGATTATCACAGGTAACAAATAAATATCCTGATACTAATATTAATATTGCTTGAACTAATTTCTTAACTTTCAACTTCAAAAAATTATTGATGTTTCATTTGAACAGTGGCATCAACAGTTTTACCTTCTTCTAATGTAACCATGCTATTACCTATTAAAGAATCACTGGTTTTAGTGGCGGTTATATTAAAAATAGCAGGTAATTTAAATGTAAATGAAACCATTCCATTCCCATCAGTGGTACCTTCTGCTTTTACATCTACTTGTACAGTGCCACCACTCGGTGTTTTCACATTAGCATATAATTTCACATTTGCACTGCTTACAGCACCACCAGTGCTCGCATCTACACACTTTACATTCACTTTACAAGTTGTATCTTTATTACAGGATAAATAAATAACAGAACTCAAAATAACTCCCATTGCTCCAAAAAATCTCATTGCATTTTTCATAAACATTTGTTTTTGATACTGCAAATATAATGAATTTTTTATTCATATATCAAAAAATAATGCAATTTTGCTCCTTTGCTTAAATTGTATTTACCAATGAAATTGCATTATCCAATACTAAATTCAATAATTACCGCTCTTCATAAAATTATCAATGAAAATTTTTACTCCGATAAAGTTCTTGAATATATCTTTAAATCCAATAAAAAATTAGGAAAAAGAGATAGGCAAATCATTGCAGAAACTGTGTATAATATTGTTAGATATTATTATTTATACCAATATCTCGCCAAAAGCAATGAAATAGAAGAAATCGTAAAAACTTTTTTTCACTATAAAGATGAGCAATTAGATACTTCATCAATTCCAGATAGAATTAAATTGTCTTTTAATGATGATTTATGGAATGAAGCCATACAACAGTTAGGCGAAACTAAATGGATAAAAGAAGCAACAGCACTTAATCAAACTGCTCCACTGGTTATTCGTGCTAATACACTCAAAATATCTAAACAAGAACTGCAAAATAAATTATTATCTGTAGATATTGAAACTTATGAATTGCCTGATGTACCCGAAGCATTAGTTATTGCAAATAAAAAATTTTTAAGTCAAAATGAATATTTCAAATCAGGTTATTATGAATTTCAGGATGCATCTTCACAAAAAGTAGCCCATTTTATTCCAAAAGATATTTTATCTCGTGCAAAAAGAATAATTGACGCTTGTGCTGGTGCAGGTGGTAAAACATTACATTTATCTGCTCTTATGAAAAATCAAGGGCAAATTATTGCGATGGATGTAGAAGAAAAAAAATTAAATGAATTGAAAAAAAGAGCCACCAGAGCAGGATGTAATAATATACAAATTAAATTGATTGACTCCAAAAAAGTGATAAAAAGATTAGAAAATTCTGCTGATATTTTGCTTATAGACGCCCCTTGTTCTGGCACAGGTGTAATTAAAAGAAATCCTGACACCAAAATCAAATTCACTTCACAGCATCTTAATGAACTAATAATATTACAGAAAAAAATTCTTACAGAATACAATAAAATGATAAACCCCAATGGCTATTTATTATATGTAACTTGCAGCATTTTACCCAAAGAAAACGAAGATCAAATACAATTTTTTCTTTCAGAAAATAAAAATTTTGAAATCATAAAACATCAAACAATATTTCCATCATCAGGATTTGATGGCTTTTATATGGCATTACTTAAAAAGAAAGCATAAACTCATTTACTCAATAAAATATATTGTTCAATAAAAAAATACCCCTATTCACTCAATAATTAAGACATTTACTTTTAATAAAAGTTTTTATACCTTATATTTGCACGGAGAATGTGGAGAATTTATTTTGAGCAAGAAATAGAAAATATGTTGAAGAAAATTATAATAGTATTTATTTTAAGTATATTTTATAAAGGTCATTATTATGCCCAAACAGTAATTGCTACTTTTTCCTGTACAGGTATGGGATATACTTACATTGTTCCTAACGATGTTTGCTTATTAAAAATTAAAGCATGGGGTGCTGGAGGAGGAAAGGGTGGCAACGATGCTTATGTGGGTGGTGATGGAGGTGGTGCAGGTTATGCAGAATGTAATATATATGTGCAACCTGGAGATATTATAACTATTTTTCCCGGATGCGGAGGAAGTGCTGGTGGTAGCGGAAGCAGTGCACCGGGTGGTGCAGGAGGATACGGATGGAGTTATGGTGGAAATGGTGGATACTCTGGTCCAACAGGCGGTTCAGGAGCAGGTGGTGGAGGCGGCGGTTCTACCGCGGTTCTTATTGGTACTAATGTGGTAATAGCTGCACCTGGTGGTGGTGGCGGCGGCGGTGGTGGCTGTACCTCTGCGGGTGGTAATGGTGGAGGTGGTGGTAATAGCGGTTCATCTACATCTTGTGTAGGAGCAGGTGGCATTTATGGTGCATATTTTATTAAAGATGGTGCTAATGGTCCTTCTCATACAGGCGATGGAGGAGGTGCTGGTGGAGGAGGTGGTGGATTTTCAAATGGTGGAGGTGCTGGTTCTGTGCCTCCCGTTGGTCCTAGTTGCAATGCGGCTAATGACTGCGGAGCCAGTGGTGGCGGTAGTGGAAATGGTTTTGCTTCTCCAGCTATGGGTTATCCTATTGTAAGTTCATTTACACTTGGAACTAATTCAAGTAATCCTGCTAATGCATCAGATCCCCTTTTGCCCGTTGGACTGGCAACAGGTGGTACCTCTGCTAATGGTGGAAATGGAACGGGCGGATATGTGGTTTTAATCAAGCTCAATAATAATCCTCCACCTGCAGCACAAATTTCATACAACAATCCCTTATGCGAAAAAGATAATTTGGTTTTACAAGGAAATGGTGGTATTTCTTATTATTGGATAGGTCCTAATAGTTTTACCTCTAATGTTCAAAATCCTGTAATTCCAAATGTATCTTCTGCACAAGCAGGTAATTATACACTTGTTACACAATCAATAGATGGATGCTTTAGTACAACATACACTAATGTAGTTGTTAAATCATTACCACTACCGTCTACATCTAACGCACCTTTGTGTGAAACATCTACACTCAATTTAGTTGGCGGTTCAGCTGTATCTTACACATGGACAGGTCCAAACGGATTTTCTTCAAATACTCAAACAGTTTCTATTCCTAATATTACTCTAGCTGATTCAGGATATTACTATTATTTTGCTCAAGGTAATAATGGGTGTATTCGCAAAGATACTCACCATGTGGTTGTAAATCCTAATCCACATGGAGTGATTTCCTTTACAAATGTGAGTTGCTATGGTTATGCAGATGGAGCAGCACAAATTACGCCTACTATAGGTACATCACCTTTCTTTTATTTATGGAATACAGGACAATCCAGTGCTACCATTAGTAATTTACCTCCTGCAACTTATACAGTTAGAATCACTGATGCTAATAACTGCATAGCATTTGAAAGTGTTACTATCAATGAACCACCTAATATATCATCTACTGTCATACCCAATGATGCTAAATGCTATAATACACCTACGGGTAGTGCTACAATTAATGTATCAGGCGGAACGGCACCATATACTTATACATGGAATCCATCTTCTACAACATCCAGCGTAGCTACTAATTTATTGGCAGGTAATTATGCCATTATAGTTAAAGATGCTAATAATTGTATCCATACCAATTCTGTTATTATCAATCAACCACCACAATTAGTAGCATCTGTTAGCGCTACACCAGCATCTTGTTGGGGTTATTCTAACGGAGTTATATCTGCGACTATTTCAGGTGGAACGCCTGTTGTTTCACACACTTGGTTGCCGATTAATATTAATCAATTATCAGTAAATAATCTTCCATCAGGAACATATACATTGGTGGCCGTTGATAATAATACTTGTGTAGTTACCAGTACTGTTTTTGTTTCAGAGCCACCGCCCATATTAGTCAATACTTCTCCTAATGTAACTTTATGTTTAGGCCAAAGCACAAATATCTACGCATTTGCTAATGGAGGTAATCCACCATATACTTATAATTGGTCAATTTCTTCATTTAATTCAACCGGACCTTACAATGTATCTCCTACATCTACAACAATTTATTCAGTAAGCGTTGTAGACGCTAATAATTGTCCTTCTTCTGTTCAAACAATAGCTGTCAATGTTTTACCACCGCTGCAAGGAATAGGCAACAATGTAACTGTGTGCGATAAAGATACGGCTATATTAAGTTTTACATTAACAGGAACAGGCAATGGAGGACCTTATTCTTATGACTGGCATAATGGTGTTTATACCCCAACTATGATGGTAGTTGCCAATTATTCTAATAATCCGCAAACATTTACTGTTACAGTTTCTGATGGTTGCACTAGCCCCGATGCGGATATTGTTGTTACTTTAAGTATTCATCCACTACCAAAAGGGTATTTTAATACAGATAAAAAAGATGGTTGTGAGCCCTTAAATGTACAGTACAATGCTATTTCAACAAGTACGAATGATACTTATCAATGGACATTTGAAACTGGATTAACTTCTACTTCGCAAAGTCCAAATGTTGTATATAACACAGGCATTTACTCTGCTACCTTGCATGTCACTAATCAATATGGTTGTAGTATAGATACAGTGAGTGTAAAAGATGTAACTGTATATCCTAAACCTACTGCTGATTTTACTGTATCTCCTTCAACAATTAATAATTATGAACCTGTTGCACAATTCATTAATTTAAGCAATGGGGCTACTTTTTTTCAATGGAATTTTGGAGACCCTTATTCCTCACATAATCTTAGTAATGAGATTTCTCCATTACATTTTTATGAAAGAGATGGTGAATATTTAGTTGGACTTTTTGTAATGAATGAATTTGATTGTAGAGATAGTATTTACAAAAATATTTACATCCAACCTGAATTTTCAGTTTATATTCCTAATGTATTTACACCCGATGGAGATGGGTTAAATGATACATTTAGAGTAGCGGGTATTGGTGTGTCTGAGAAAAACTTTAAAATGAATATTATCAATAGATGGGGACAATTAATATTTTCAACTAGCGATATAAATCAAGGTTGGGACGGCACTTATCATGGTTCCATTTGCAAAGATGGTGAGTATATTTATTACATAGAATTAATGCCTGAGTATAGCCCCAAAAAAAATGATATTAGAATATTTAAAGGAAAAGTATTCTTATTTAATAAGACTAAAGCAACAGATTATTAAAAATAAAGTTATGAAAAATATAGTGTTGTTATTGATAATTATAATTAGTACAAACTTGTTCAATGCACAAAATATTAAGTTTTTAAAAACTTATGCTTTCCCTGGAATGAATGGTGGATTAGGTGCCTGCCAAACAAGCGATGGTGGAATAGCCATTACAGGGCAACATGAAGCGGGACGCTGTATGGTTTACATTGCCAAAATCAATAAATGCGGTGCATTGCAGTGGTATAAAACATACGATTTTGGTAACAGTGCAGGAGGATTAAGTATTAAAGAGACCTATGATGGTGGTCTTGTGGTAGCTGGCGCTGCAGATCTTACAGCTAGTGGGTATGATTGGCTAATGATGAAAGTAGATGCTAATGGAAATTTACTATGGCAAGATTTATGGAGAAACCTCCCATTAGGGTCAAATACTGAGTGGGCTCAAGCCGTAGAAGAATTATCTAATCATAATATAGTTGCCGTGGGTGGTACATCTATGTGGTGGGGAGAACCCAATGATGCTTGTATTAGTTTTTATTCTTCAACAGGATCTTATCTTTTTACCAAAAAATTAGCAGGATCAGGTTATGATATGTTTAATTCAGTAGCAACAGATGGTACTTATATTTATGCTCAGGGAGTTACAACATCTTTTGGTGCTGGCAACCTTGATATTGTAGTGGTAAAGATGGATATTTATGGAAATGTATTGTGGATTAAGACATACGGCACTAACCAAAAAGAAGGACAGGAAAACGATAGTTTTCATAAATGCGTGCCCACATCAGACGGAGGATTGTTGATAGCTACGCGTATTACCGCAAATGCTGGTGATCCTTTATTAGCAGGTGCTAATACAGTCAATACTTTAATATTGAAAATAGATAAGAATGGCAATTTGCAATGGGCTAAAACTTATGGGTTTGGTGCTGGTTGGGATAATTACGCTATGGCAGTAACCATTACTCCATCTAAAAAAATTGCTGTGGCGGGGGCTACTTATGGAACAGTAGTTCAGGGTGGAAGAGAAGGTTTTCTGGCAATATTAGACAGTTTAGGTGTCCCTATTCAGGATAATGGGTATGGTTTTCCTAATAGCGATTCATATATTAATATTTTTAACTATCCGGGTAATAGGTTATTAGCAGTAGGGAACACACAGGTTGGTACGGGCGGGGATTACGATCCTTTTATTGCAGTTACAGACAGCTTAGGACAATGTTCTGCTTGCCCTAATTTTGCAATAATTGGCTATACCTATAAGGATATCACTTCAAGTGTTACTACTACTACTATTTCTCCTCTTACTTATTGGGTAACACACAATATTTCGCAATACAATCAAACGCCCTCTATTGCCAATGTTAATCCTTCAGATAATTTTGTTTGTGCAACCTGCAATGCTATTGCACCTACATTTACACTGAATAGAAATAATGTATGTGTTGGAGATACTGTTAGAATGATTAACACTACTCCTGCCAATGATGCTTGCTTAGAATGGTTTGTCAATAGCACCGCTATCAATCCTAAAACAAATGATACTTTTTTTGTTTACAATTCACCAGGTACATATACTTTGTCTTTACAAACTACTTGTGGTACAACGGTTTTAGTAACTACTCAAACCGTTCAGGTTTATCCACAATTTACTATAAGTACTTCTGTCAATAGTGTTAGTTGTGTTGGTGGTACTAATGGAAGTGCTACTGTGAATATAAGCGGTGGTATGCCTCCCTATAATTATTTATGGACACCATCTGCCCAAACAAGTAGTGTTATGACTGGCGTTCCAACAGGGCCTTATACAGTTACTGTATCAGATGGTGGTGCGTGCGGTAGTACTTTTACCACAGTGAATATTCCTCAACCAATTAGTTCTCCTTCTATTGTTATTATGCAAACGCACTCCATTTCATGTTATGGAGCAAATGATGGAAGCGTTACGGTAAATGCTTATGGAGGAACGGGAAGCATTACCTATTCATGGATGCCCGGCGGTATGACAACGCCTACAATAAATAACCTTGCCCCTGGTGTTTATACCATTACAGTATATGACGCCAATAATTGTACAAATTCTGCTACGATACAAATTAATGAACCACCCGCATTGTCTTTAACGGTCAATTCTGGAAGTGTGTCTTGTAATGGAGGAAGTGATGGTTGGGTGTCTGCTACTGCCAGCGGTGGTATGGGCGGCTATACTTACACCTGGATGCCAATGAATAATAATAACTCCTATGTTGCCAATTTGCCAATAGGTAATTATTCTGTTATTGTAAGAGATTTAAATGGTTGTTTAATTGCAGATACCATTTCTATTATTCAACCACCACCACTAACTATATCAGCAACATCTAATAGTGCAACTTGTTATGGAATTCCAAATGGATCTGGAACAGTAAATGTTGGAGGAGGTGTGAGTGGTTATCAATATCAATGGCTTCCTGTAGGTGGCACACAATCTGTAGCTACCAATTTACCTGGTGGACAATATACTATCAATGTGTTGGATGCTAATCAATGTGCTATTAACACTACACTAATGATTAATCAACCAACTTCTATTACTCTTGTTGCCTCGCCAGATGCTACTATTTGCTATGGTACTTCTACATCAATATTTGCCAATGCTTCGGGAGGCACACCTTCTTATACTTATACCTGGAATGATGGTAGTTCGGGCAGTGGTCCCTTTAATGTTTCGCCACTTTCTACTTCTTTTTACAATGTGTATGTTACAGATAGCAATGGCTGCACTTCTGAAACTAAATATATTAAAATAACAGTATTACCACCTATTACAGTAGTACCTACTCAAACGAGTGTATGTGATAAAGATACTGTTATTATCAATTCATATTATTACGGTGGAAATGGAGGACCTTATTCTTTGAACTGGAGCAATGGGGCTACGACATCGTCAATTATGGTGATTGGTGATTATACTCAAAATCCAATGACATTTACTTTGAATGTATCTGATGGATGCACCAATCCTGATGGAGTAGGTGTATTTACTGTTAATGTGAATCCTTTGCCAATTCTCAGTTTTGTTGCTAATCCTACCAATGGTTGTGTGCCTTTAAAAGTTACTTTTAATGCTACTGCTGGAAGTAGTTTTGATGATTATGTATGGGATTTTGGTAATGGGCAATCAGGGTATACAAATCCTTCAGAAGTGGTATACAATGTAGTAGATACTTTTGACATTAAATTATCCATTACTACAATGTTTGGATGCTTCAAAGACACATTAGTACAGGATGTAATTACAACTTATTCTGTTCCTGTAGCATCATTTTATCCTGAAAAGCCGATTATTAGCGAATTAGATGGAATGGAATACTTTGTCAATACTTCTATTGGAGGAGTTACATATTTCTGGAACTTTGGAGATTCTACGAGTGTTAATAATATTTCAAATGATTTTAATACTAATCATTTGTATACTCAACCTGGTGACTATACCATTACTCTTGTAGTAACAAATTCTTATGGTTGTTCGGATACAACTTATCAAAAAATAAATGTGCGCCCTGATGTGGCGATATATATTCCAAATGCATTTACACCAGATGAAGATGGTTTAAATGATGTATTTAAACCACAAGGTGTGGGCATTCAAATTAAAAACTACAAAATGGAAATCTACAATAGATGGGGAGAAAAAGTATTTGTATCAGAAGATTTTAGTGAAGGATGGGATGGAACTTTCAAAGGAAAACCTTCGGAAGTAGGTGTATATGCATATTACATAGTATTGTATGATATTAAAGGATATAAACATTTTTACAAAGGTCATGTATCATTATTAACCAATAAAAAATAAAAAACTATGAAAGCAATGAAAATGAAATTAATTACAGGAATTATATTTTTAGGGGTAATATTTTTCAGTCAAAAAATGAGTGCTCAGGCAGATACAAGTGCATATTTAGTGATGAAAGTGAATGATGCTATTTTAGATTGTCCGCACTTTATGGGGATATTTAAGCGAGTAGAGTTTGAAAATCATTGGAAAGAAATTGAAAGAAATCAACAAAAAAGATATTTGATAATTGCTTATCCAAAAACGGTAGAATATAATATGCTAGAAAAATTTAAAGAAGAATTGAAAAAAATGAATTTTCCTATGGGTGTGGTAACAGATTTGTATTTAAGAGATAATTTGAGTGAGATTAATAAGGAACTCAATTAATTAGTCCTTGGTAAAAGTTTTTTGGAACTTGTACTTCTTTAAAGTATCAGTAAAGATATTTGTAAATACTATACTACCATTATACTTTAAGTGATATTTGTCTGAAAATTTTGCTTTATCAAAAGACAAAGCGGGTATATTAGAGCAATCTATTAAAGCAATATTTCTTCTATTACAAAATGCTTTTAATTTTTTTGATGCATTGAAAATGTTTGAATCGGGTTGAAAAACAGGAGAAATACTGAATAAAACAGAAATATTATTTTTTCTGCAAATAAAAATAATTGAATCAAGATATTGAGTGTTAGTTGGATGAAATATAAAGGGATGTGTGGTATCAGGATAATGTTCTTTTTGAAAATCAGTATGAGAATGATAACAACCAGATGTTTGGAAAGTAGTGTCATATCTTCCGGGTTGATTTATTAGCACTCTTGTTATTTTGGAAATACCCCTTAATCCCCAAAAACTCATTTCATACAAAGGATTGTAATAAACCCATTGTATTCGCTTGTCTATTTTTGATAAATCATTTCGTAGTTGGGAGTGTCTTAAAAATGGTGCGAATTGTTCAATATTCAGTATGGTATCTTCATCGCTTATATTATGAATATCAACATCCATAATAACAAGTTGCGGCAAAGGATGGTGTGATAAAATGTGTTTGAATACATAATAAGTTTGTTGTGGTTTGGAGCCGTGAATACCCGCATTGAAAAAAGTTTGTTGAAATTTTTCAGAAAGAATATTCGTTTCAAATGCTGTTTCAGCCCTTGATGAACCTAAAATCCAAACATTAAACTTTTGATTACTTTCAATGATAGTATTAAACTTATTATACAATCCCCACGGGGCACTTCTTAAAGTATAATTAAAAAAAATATCTATTCCACAAACAAAAATAACTGCAACAAGTATTAAAAGAAGTACTTTCTTCAAAAATGAATTTATTTTAGAAGCAATTAGCAATATTGATTATATACTTCCTTCAAATGCTCTGCAAGCATTTCTGCACTTCTTCCTTCAATATGATGCCTTTCAACAAAATGGAGTAATTGACCATCTTTGAATAAAGCAATACTTGGCGAAGATGGAGGATAAGGCAACAAATATTTTCTAACCTGTGCTGTGGCTTCTTTATCTACACCTGCAAAAACTGTGAATAAGTTTTGAGGTTTTTTATTGTTTAATAAACTTAATATAACACCTGGTCTTGCAGAGCCCGCAGCGCATCCACATACAGAGTTGATAGCAATTAATGTTGTGCCTGCAGATTTTACAGCATTGTCTGCATCTTCAGGAGTTAAGATTTCTTTGAAACCCTTTGAAACTAATTCATTCTTCATTGGTTTTACCATGGCTTCTGGATACATAGTTGTATGTTTAAAAATTTTCTGCAAAGATACATTATTAAGAGGATACATGGTTTGAAATTGACATTTTTTTTGTATAAAATATTTTTCATATATTTGCAGGAAAATTTATGCTATGAAAAAATGGCTTATATTCTGTTTATTGAGTATAATGATTTTTCCTCTTCGTTCTCAATGGTTATGGGATTTTGGCGGAGGTGTTGGGGCTTCTAATTATCTTGGAGATATTGGAGGTAAAGAAAAAACCAGAAGGGATTTTATTTATGATATGAAAATGTCTAAGACAAGATACAATTTTGGTGCATTTGCTCGTTACAAATGGATGCCTAATGTTTCATTGAAGTTAGCATTTGATTTTATACATGTTGAAGGTGATGATAAATTAACTACTAATCCTGCAAGAAAATATAGAAATTTAAATTTCAGAAATAATTTGTATTCTCTTTCATTTACGGGAGAATGGATTTTTTATGAAGACCCTGATTTAGGAAATACTTATAGATACAGAAATAATTTCAGGTCGTATTTATTTGCAGGGTTAAGCGCTTTTTATCATAACCCACAAGGATACTATCAAGGACAATGGATAAACTTAAGACCTTTACAAACAGAAGGAGTAGCTTATTCAGCTGTTAATTTTGCAATCCCTGTGGGACTTGGTTTTTATTTTACTTTTAATAGGAAACATCGTATTGGATTTGAAGCAACCTATTGGAAAACATTCACAGATTATATTGATGATATTAGTGGTAATTATCCTTCAACACCACCAAAAGATAACTTAGCCAGAGCAATGTCTTTAAGAACACCAGAGTTAGGCCCTAAAGCAGCAGCAGATAATCCAGGTGTGTATTATTCACATTATTGGGGAAACAAAAGAGGTGATAAAACACATAAAGATGCAGTATTAACTATGAGTTTAACTTATAGTTATGTAATTAGAGGTAAAAGTTCTTTTTATCGCAGTAAATTTTCGTGGTTTGGTAAGAAGTCAAAAAGAAGGGTAAGAAAAATCAGAGCGAAGTTTTAATTACAAGTTTAATCAGGACATTTTTATTTTTGGTTAGATAATTTAAAATTAAGTGCAGACACTTAGTCAATATTTGCATTCCGAACCCCAAACATCTGCATCTCAGCCACAAGCATTGGTAATAAAAATTTAGGTTTCACTACGTTCAACGTTACAAAGATGCTTCTCCGCCTTTGGCGGATAAGGACAGGTATTGTCTACTTAGTATATCTTTACTGAACAACTTTTGTATCATTATATTTACTGGGACATTTCATTAAAATATCATCTGCCTCAAAAACTTCATTATTCATTTTTCCGATTACTACTATTTGTTCGCTTTTGTCAAAATCCTGTGGTTTGCTTTTATGTAAAATCACTTTTCTTTTTTCTCCTAATTGGTCTATTAGGTAAAATTCAAATCTGTCAGGATTTTGAAGAGGATTATAGATTTCTTTTTCGCTGGTATCTCTTTTTCCAACAATGTGATATTCTCTGTCAGGGTTTTGTGCGGCTTCTTTGAAATTAGAATAAGTAGCTGTATTACTTAATGAGGTGAGTATGACACCAACTCCTATAGCAATTATCACTAATGCTATGATATAAATTTTTTTCATAAGTTTTTCTGATTATTATTTAGTTCATCTAATTTTTTCTCAAGTTGTTTAATTTTTTTGTCTTGAAATAATAAATAAAGAAATAGTGAGAAAAATATAACAATTAAAACGGCAATAACCACATATATTTTTCCGCTTTGTCTTAATAAATCAGCCATTTCAACATAGTTATTATTCATACATTAGTTGTTTTGAAATATTTTTTATTTTAATTTTTATTTCTAAAAACCATAAACTTAATAAAATCCAACCTAAAACAGCAGGATAAAAAACTAATCTCATATTATTGTTTAAATCATATTGACCGAATGCAGGATTGCCGCCGTTTCCAGGATGTAATGAATCAGTCATTCTGGGTAAAATCATTATAAATACCATCATCATTACATAAGCAAATATATTATACACAGCAGAAAGTTTAGCTTTTTTAATTTCATCTTCAGTAGATTGTCGTAGTATAAAATAAGCAATGTAAACTAAAATAGCCATAGCAACGCCATTCAATTTGGGATCTGCAAAAGTCCAGTAAGTGCCCCAGGTAGATTTTGCCCACAACATACCGGTTAAAATTCCAGGAATGGAAAAGAAAAAACCAACCTGTGCAGAAGATACGCTGATAATATCATTTTTTAAGTCATTAGTACTTAAAAATTTTAGAGCATAAATAACTGAAATGGTCATTTGAAAAAGTAATACAAACCACATTGGCACATGAAAGTATAAATTTCTAATAGATTCATTTAAGATAGGTAAGGCGGGCACATCGTTTAATAAGCCAGCAATAATTGAGAAAGATATTAGCAAGATAGCAAAAATTTTATAGTAAAATCTCATAAGGGGCACAAAGGTAAGAAATAGATATTGATTAGAATTTTTATTTGAAAATTTTTAAGTAAAGGTTTAAGTGAAAAATAGAAGATAGTTGAATATGCTTAATAATTCTACAAATGAACTTCTTCAATTTGATATAGAGATGGTACAGTGGCTTTCCAGTGGTATGTGTCTTTTATTTTGACCAGTAAAGTTTCAGCAGATTGTTTTTCTCCGTGTACTATAAAAATTTTTTCGGGTGGAAGTTTAATTTCATTGAGCCAATCTAATAAATCTGTTTGGTCAGCATGAGCAGATAAGCTATGCAAAATTTCTACATTTAATTGAACAGGATAGTATTTTCCGTATATTTTTATCTCGTGTGCTCCATCTAAAATTTTTCTACCTCTTGTGCCTTCTGCCTGATAACCCACTAATAATAGAGTATTTTCTGGTTTTGAAATATAATGTTGAAGATATATCAGCACACGTCCCCCTGAAATCATACCACTTCCTGCTATAATCACTTTTGGAAAATGCGTGTGAATGATTTGATAGGTCTCTTTAATATCTTTGACAATTCTAAACATTTTACACATTTCTGTGCATTCATTGATAGATAGTTTATGCCATTCAGGAAAATTTTTAAAAACATCTAATACATTTTGTCCCATTGGAGTATCAATAATAAAGGGCATTTCAGGGATTTGATGTTCTTTTCTTAATTGCCATAATAAATACATTAATAATTGAGTTCTTTCTACTGCGAAGCTTGGAATAATTAAATTTCCACCTTTATTTACAGTATTAATTAAAATATTTTTTAATTTTTCTTTGACATCTTCATCAGGATGTAAGCGGTCTCCATAAGTACTTTCTACAAATAAAATATCAGCATATTGAGGTTTTTGAGGCGGATACATTAATGCATCACTTTTTCTTCCCACATCACCACTGAAGACAAAATGTTTGTTTTTTATTTTAATATCTATAAAACAAGAACCAATAATATGTCCATTAGGATAAAAAGTGGCTTCTATTGTATCATTTAATTTTAAGGGTTTTTGAGGTTCAATAGGTACAAATCTTGAAATGATTTTTTCTGCATCTTCAAGTGTGTATAAGGGTTTAGCAGGATGGTGTTTAGAATAGCCCATTTTATTGGCCTGTTCGGCCTCTTCCTCTTGAATTTTAGCACTATCTCTTAATACTATAGCGGCAATTTCTAATGTTGGAGCGGTACCATATACTTTGCCTTTAAATCCTTGTTCCAGTAATCGGGGCAAGTAACCTACATGGTCAAGATGTCCATGTGTGAGCAGCACAAAATTTATATTATGCACATCAACAGGTAAGTAGTCCCAGTTATGTTTTCTTAATTCTTTTAATCCTTGAAACATTCCGCAATCTACAAGAAATTTTGTATGGCCTGTATCCAACAAATATTTTGAACCTGTAACTGTACCTGCTGCGCCTAAAAAGTGGATAAATAATTTGTCCATAATTAAAGATGATTTCATTGCCAAAAGTAGTAAAAATAAATAGAGTGTAGTAAAGTTATAAATTTCAATTCATCATAATTAGTTTCATTGCAAAGTTTTTCATAAGTTTGGCAGCAAAGAAAATATTATGCCCATTGTAAAAATTGATGGTAAAGAAATAGATGTTCCAAAAGGAACTACTATATTACAAGCGGCGAGAATGTTAGGACAAGAATATGCTCCGCCTGCAATGTGCTACTATTCATCCATAAAAGGTACGGGAGGATTTTGCAGAACTTGCCTGGTAAGAGTTTCTAAGTCATCTGCTCAGAATCCTAATCCTATGCCCAAATTAGTTCCATCGTGCAAAACCGAAGTAATGGATGGAATGGAAGTGGAGTCCTATTCAAATCCACAAGTATTAGAAGCGAGAAAGGGAGTGGTGGAGTTTTTGTTATTAAATCATCCATTAGATTGTCCTATTTGTGATCAGGCAGGTGAATGTAAATTGCAGGATTTGGCTTATGAACACGGAGCCGCTAAAGGTAGAAATGAATTTAAACGAAGAGAATTTGAACCCATTGATATAGGAGATAAAATTAAATTACACATGAATCGTTGCATTCATTGTTACAGATGTGTGAAATTAGCGGATATGTTGGCAGGTAAAGAAAGAGTGCACGGAATGATACACAGAGGTGAAAATTCAGAAATATCAACTTATATTCAAAATAGCATAGACCATGAATGGAGTGGGAATGTAATAGATGTATGTCCTGTAGGAGCACTAACAGACAAAACATTTAGATTTAAAAGCCGTGTGTGGTTTACCAATCCTATGGATGCTCACAGAAAATGTGATAAATGTTGTGGCAAAGTAAGATTATGGTTAAAAGGTCAGGAAGTATTAAGGGTTACAGCCAGACCGTCTAATGAATATGGAGAAGTAACTGAATTTATATGTAACGAATGTCGCTTTGAAAACAAGAAATTATCAGATTGGGTAATAGAAGGACCTTCTAAAATTGATAGGCATTCTGTGATTTCAATAAATCATTATGAACATCTCAATCAGTTAAAAGTGGAAGCAATGAAACATCAAAAAGCATTAGGATTTATTCCATTTGATAAAAGACCTTAAATAAGTTTTATGAAAACCAAAAAGAAAACAGAAAATCCTTATGTGTATTTAGAGAACGCAAAAGAAATTTTGCGAGAAAAAGCAAAGAAAGATGGAGAGTTTTATACTTATCCAAAATATGTGAAAATGGCTGGACATACAGCATGGGTGGGCGTTTTGTTGGCATTAGATTATTTGATGAAGAAATATAATTACAAAGTAAAAGGTAGAAAAGACATTGATGATTATAGAGATTTTATTGCAAAGAGAAATAGAAAGATGTTGAATTATTTGAATTCGGCGTATGAAGTATTGCATTTATTTATGGGATATGATGGAGAGTTAAGTGCTAAAATTTGTCAGACAGGAATGGGATATGCTAAGGTGATATTAGATTGGGCGGCTCAACAAGTAGATTTTGAAAAAGAATAAAAAATAAAAAATAAAAAATAATAACTATGCTTACATCATTTTTAATTGTAAAAATTTCATTGTGTGTAGTGGTATTTGCTATATCTTTGGGAATAGCAGCATATTCAACATTATGGGAAAGAAAATTTGCAGCATTTTTACAAGATAGAATTGGGCCTAATCGGACAGGTCCAGGTGGAGTTTTACAACCATTAGCAGATGGAGGAAAATTATTTTTCAAAGAAGAAATTATTCCTGATGTTTCTAATAAATTTTTATTTATATTAGGTCCAAGTTTATTTATGATAACAGCACTGATGACAGGTGTTGTGATACCATGGGGAAAAGATTTTATATGGAATGGACAAAGAATTGCTTTGCAAATTACAGATATAAATGTTGGAATACTTTATTTATTGGGTGTGGTATCAATTGGTGTTTATGGTATTATGATTGGCGGCTGGGCTTCTAATAATAAATATGCTTTGTTGGGAGCATTAAGGGCATCGTCTCAGATGATAAGCTATGAGATTGCTATGGGTATTTGTATTATTGCTCTAATTATTTCAGCAGGAGGCACATTAAGTATAAAAGAAATTGTAGAACAACAAGATGCTGGATATGCAAATGTAGTATATCAACCAATAGGATTTTTATTATTTTTCATTTGTGCATTAGCAGAAACGAATAGAGCCCCCTTTGATTTACCTGAAACTGAAAGCGAATTAGTTGGAGGTTATCACACTGAGTATTCTTCTATGAAATTAGGTTTATATTTATTTGCAGAATATATTAATATGTTCATTTCATCTGCAGTAATGTCTGCTTTGTATTTTGGAGGATATAATTTTCCATTTGCATCAGAAATCTATGCAGCATTGGGATTACAGGAGGGTTCGTTGGCTATAAGTTTAATTGGAGCAGCAGTTTATTTTATTAAGATAATAATATTCATCAATGTATTTATGTGGATTAGATGGACATTGCCAAGATTTCGCTTTGACCAATTAATGAATTTAGGATGGAGATATTTAATACCTTTGTCTTTATTAAATTTAGTGATTACCATTGTGATTGAGTATATTAGAGGAAATATAAATATTTAAAATGATTACATTAAAATTACCACTATGTTAACACTTACAAATAGAAAAAAAGTAGTCAGTAATAAAGAACAAAATTTGGCAGAAAAAATTTATTTACCTGCTGTTATCAAAGGAATGAGTATTACTATTTCTCATTTGTTTAAAAAGAAAGCTACTATTCAATATCCCGAAGAAGAAAGACCAAGAGCCCCTGTTTACAGAGGTAAGCATGTATTAAAAAGAGATGAAAACGGCGCTGAAAGATGTACTGCCTGTGGCTTGTGTGCTTTGGCTTGTCCTGCCGAAGCTATAACAATGGTGGCAGCAGAAAGAAAGCCCGGAGAAGAACATTTATACAGAGAAGAAAAATATGCAAAAGAATATTACATCAATATGCTTCGTTGTATTTTCTGCGGTTTATGTGAAGAAGCGTGTCCAAAGGAAGCTATATTTTTGACAGATAGATTGGTTGAACCAGAATTTTGGAGAGAAGATTTTATCTATGGAAAAGATAAATTAGTTGAACCTATTGAAAAAGATAAAAGAATTGATGTCAGCAAAAGACAAACACCTGCAGTATTGGAGTTTAAGAAAATACCAGGATTAAGACACAATATTCTTTATTCACCTAAAACTATATCTAACAAGAAAAAACAAAATCATTAATTATCTAAAATTATTGAAACACTATGAAAAAATCAGAAAAAAAGAAAGCACAGGTTTTTACAAAAGAATCAAAGGAATTTCTTTACAAATATCTTAATAATTCATCACCTACTGGCTACGAATCATCAGGACAAAAAATTTGGTTGGAGTATTTGAAGCCATATATTGATGATTACATTGTAGATGCCTATGGTTCTGTGGCAGCTATTATCAATCCAGGTCAGGATTACAAAGTAGTTATTGAAGCGCACGCAGATGAAATCAGTTGGTATGTCAATTATATTACACCAGAAGGTTTTATTTATGTTTGCCGCAATGGTGGAAGTGATCATCAAATAGCACCTTCTAAACGAGTAAATATCTATACTGAAAAGGGTATTGTAAAAGGTATTTTTGGATGGCCTGCTATTCATGTAAGAGAACCAGGTAAAGAAGAACCACCTACTTTGAAAAATATTTTTATAGATATTGGAGCATCATCTAAAAAAGAAGTAGAAAAAATGGGCGTGCATGTAGGATGCGTAATTACTTATGAAGATGAGTTGATGGAAATGAATGAAAAATTTTTAGTAGGCAGAGCATTAGATAATCGTATTGGAGGATTTATGATTGCACAAGTTGCCCGTCTGCTTATTGAAACGGGAGTAAAATTGCCTTATACGCTTTATATTGTCAATTCAGTTCAGGAAGAAATTGGATTAAGAGGTGCTGAAATGATTTCAAGAAAAATTAAACCAAATGTAGCCATTATCACTGATGTGTGTCATGATACAACAACACCTATGATGGATAAAAAAGTGCAGGGCGAAATTGCCTGTGGTAAGGGTCCTGTATTAAGTTATGCACCTGCTGTTCAGAATAATGTTTTGAAATTGATTATACAAACAGCAGAAAAAGAAAAAATAGAATTTCAAAGATTAGCGTCATCTCGTAGTACGGGTACAGATACCGATGCTTTTGCTTATAGTGCTGAAGGTGTGCCATCTGCTCTCATTTCTCTTCCACTTCGTTATATGCATACCACTAATGAAACAGTACATAAAGATGATGTGGAAAATGTAGTTTGGTTGATGTATTACACACTCAATAATATCAAGAAAAATCAGGACTTTAGATACATCAAATAAAATAAAAAAATGCCTGCCATTCTTGGAACATTATTAAAGAATACAATTTCATTAAGTAGTAAACTTAAAAGAGAAAAGAGACCATTTAGGGCTCAGCAAGAAACTTTAATTAAATTATTGAACAAAGCCAAAGATACTGCTTTCGGACATTATTATCAGTTTGATAAAATATTAAAAAGTAAAAATGTAGTAAAAGCATTTCAAGAAAATGTTGCCGTGCACGATTACAGTAAAATATATAAAGAGTGGTGGTATAGAACATTAAATGGAGAGCCGTATGTGTGTTGGCCGGGCTATACTAAATATTTTGCTTTAAGTTCAGGCACTTCAGAGGCATCTTCAAAGTATATACCTGTTACCAAAGATATGCTGAAAGCGATTCAGCGTGGAGCTATTCGTCAGATACTTTCAACCGCACATTTTAATTTACCACCTGAAATTTATCAGAAAGGTATATTGATGATAGGTGGCAGCACGCATTTGAATTACAACGGTACTTATTTTGCTGGTGATTTAAGTGGAATTACAACAGGTAATATCCCTTTTTGGTTTCAACATCATTACAAGCCCGGAAAAAAAATTTCTGGTTATAAAGATTGGAATACGAAACTCAACGAAATGACTGTGAATGCTCATAAATGGGATATTGGAATCATTGCTGGCGTGCCTGCATGGATACAAATATTGATGGAAAAAATTCTGGATTATTACAAACTTAATAGTATTCATGAAATCTGGCCTAACTTCAAAATCTATGTGCATGGAGGTGTAGCCATTCATCCTTACAAAGCAAGTTTGAAAAAAATGTTTTCTCAAGAAGTGATTTTTATTGACACATACATGGCTTCTGAAGGGTTTATAGCATTTGAAGAAAAACCAAATGAGCTTCAAGCAATGAAAATGATTTTAAACAATGGAATATTTTTTGAATTTGTTCCCTTCAATGAAAAAAATTTTGATGCCGATGGAAATATGAAAGAAAATCCTGAAACACTGCTTATTAATGAAGTGGAAGAAAATAAAGATTATGCTTTGTTATTATCTACCTGTGCGGGAGCATGGAGATATTTAATTGGAGATACTATTAAATTTACTAATGCCAAAAATGCTGAAATTTTAATTACAGGAAGAACTAAACATTTTTTAAGTTTATGCGGAGAGCATTTATCAGTAGAAAATATGACCAAAGCCATTGACTTAACCGCAAGAGATTTAAATATTGAAATCAATGAATTTACAGTAGCAGGCATTAAGCACGAAAATTTATTTGCACATCATTGGTATGTTGGCACTAATAGAATGGTAGATAGTGAGCTGATAAAAACTAAAATTGATAATTATTTGAAAGAATTAAACGATGATTATAGAGTGGAGCGAATGGCAGCATTGAAAAATATTTTTGTAACCGTATTGCCCGATGATATTTTTATTCAATTTTTGGAGTATAAAAAAAGAGCAGGAGCACAAAGTAAATTTCCACGCGTTATTAAAGGGACGCTTTATGAAGATTGGAAGCAGTTCCTGATTCAAAAAGGATATGATATTATTGCAGAATGATATTCAGCTTAATTTATCAAAGTATAATTATTATTGTTTTACTGACCTTTTCATTTGGTCCATCTTTTTTTAGTTTAATAAATTATTCTATTAAAAAAGGATTTAGACACGCATCTTTTTTGGCTACTGGCGTGGTATTGAGCGATTTTTTTGTTTGTCTGTTTAATATATTTTTAGTGCATTATGGTTTAACAGAATGGTTGAACGATGCAAAAAATCAAAGATTTGCAGGTATTTTGGCGGGAATTATTCTGATTATTTTCGGCTCTTTTTATTTGAAAAAAGATAATCAAATTAAAATAGATGAGGCAACAGAAGAATATGCAATAAAAAATGAAACATCACCTGTATTGCTGATAATTAAAGGGTTTGTAATTAATTTATTTAATCCTGCAGTGTGGTTTTTGTGGTTAGGCAATGTTACTATTATAAGTAATTTTTTTAATCATTCACTTATCAAAACACTTATTTATTTTTCTATATTAAACGGAGTTGTTTTACTTGTAGAATTATTCAAAATTTATCTTGGCAATAAAGTAAAAAGTATTTTAAATGCAAAGATTATCAGCATTATTAATATTATCACTGGAATTACTTTGATTATTTTTGGAGTGTATTTAATATATAATTATTATTTTGAAAAAATATAATATGAATCAACAATCTTCAGAAGAACAATGGCAGGAACTTAAATCAAAAATTGAAGCATCACAGCAATTTCCTTCTATCTATATGTTTAAGTTTATTCTAAATAGTGATAATCAAAAAATTGCACAAATTGAAGCAATATTTAATAATACGAATGAGCATAACATTTCAATTCGCGAGAGTAGCAGAGGCAGATATGTAAGTATCACTATTAAACAAATGGTAGAGAATGCAGATTATATTATTAGTATCTATAAAAAAGTTTCTGAAATACCGGGCGTAATGTTGATGTAGAGATTATAGATAATGACTCATATTATTCAAAATAATATACTCAAAGCACAATTTTCTAATAAAGGTGCAGAACTCATTTCATTAAAATACTATGATAATGAACTGATATGGTCTGCACAAGAGCCATGGAAAAGACACGCCCCAATACTCTTTCCTATCGTTGGAAAACTAAAAGACGATTTTTATTATTATCAAAATCAAAAATATTTTTTACCACAACATGGATTTGCAAGAGATAAAGAATGGCTATGCACTTATCAAAATGATAATACCATAGAATTTGAACTGACTGATGATACAGATACTTTCAAATATTATCCATTTCATTTTTCTGTAATAGTCAGATATCAAATTATCGATACATCATTGTACATTCACTTTTGTGTGTTTAATCCTTATCATTATCCATTGCCTTTTAGTATTGGTTATCATCCTGCATTTTATTTACCTGATAGTTTAAATAATTACACCTTATCATTTTTTCCTTCTCAAAAGGAAATAAAAAGAACATTACTCACTAATGGATTACTTTCTCATCAGAAGCAAATCATTACTTTACAAAATTCTCAACTTACTTTACATTCTAACTTATTTTCCAACGACGCCATTGTTATTGAAAATACAGACATTTCAAAAATAAGTATGCAATTTAAAAATTTCATTTTAAATTTACATACTGGTAATGCAAAAAATTTAGGAATATGGACAAAGCCCAATTGTAATAATTTCATTTGCTTAGAACCATGGATGGGCATTGCAGATGTTGAAAATCACAATCATATTATTGAGCAAAAAAAAGATATTATACTTTTGCCCGCTTATCAAAGATGGGAGTGGGAAATAATTATGAATATTCAAAAAACAACATAAAATGAAAAATGTTTTAATCATAGGAAGTGGTGCAAGAGAGCACGCTATTGCATGGAAAATCAGCCAAAGTAAAAAATTAGGACAATTGTATATTGCACCTGGAAATCCTGGTACTGCACAATGCGGCACTAATGTGAATGTTTCATCTAATGATATTGACAACATAAAAAAACTAATTTGGGAAAAAGATATTGATATTGTAGTAGTGGGTCCAGAAGATCCGCTTGTCAATGGCTTGACCGATGCTATTCTTTCTGACAAAGTGCTAAATGATGTGATAGTGATTGGTCCTGTTAAACAAGGTGCAATGTTAGAAGGCAGTAAGCAATTCGCCAAGGACTTTATGAGTAAATATAATATCCCAACGGCAAGATATAAAAAATTCAATAAAAATCAAAAACAAGCAGCATTAGAATTTTTGCAAACGCTTTCATCACCTTATGTTATTAAAGCCGATGGATTAGCCGCAGGGAAAGGTGTTGTCATTGCTAATACCATTAGTGAAGCTGAACAAACTATTACAGAATTTTTTAATGGAAAATTTGGTAGTGCTTCTGAAAATATTGTGATTGAAGAATTTTTAGATGGCATAGAAGTGTCTTATTTTATTTTATGTAATGGAAAAAACTATGTTCTATTGCCCGAAGCAAAAGATTACAAAAGAGTTGGCGAAAACAACACTGGACCTAATACAGGAGGTATGGGCACAGTAAGCCCCGTTGAAAATATTGCAACACCTGAATTTACTCAAAAAGTTATTCAACAAATCATAGAACCCACATTATCAGGTCTTGAAAAAGAAAATATTTCATATTGCGGATTTATATTTTTTGGCTTAATGAATGTAAAAGGTAGTCCTTATGTAATAGAATATAACTGCCGATTAGGAGACCCTGAAACAGAATCTATTTTGCCCCGAATTGAAAATGATTTTATTGAATTAATTGAAGATGCATGGAATCAAAAACTAACTAATCAATCTATTAAAATATCTGATAAAAAAGCAGCTACAGTTATTTTAGCATCTAAAGGATATCCTGAAAAATTTGAAAAAGGATTTAAAATTAGCATTGATAAAAATAAGCTTCCTGAAGATGTACACATTTTTCACGCAGGCACAAAAATAGAAAATGAAAATTTATTAACTAATGGAGGAAGAGTAATGGCTATAACTTCTCTGGCTGATACGCTGGAAGAGGCATTAGAGAAGGTATACAACGCTATTCAATATATTCATTTTGATAACAAGTATTATCGTAAAGATATTGGGCAAGATATATTAAAATTAAATGTAAGTTCACAAAATTAATTTGAGAAAAAATATCTTTATTTGCAACATTAAATATTTATCTATGAAATTATTAGAAAACAAAGTAGCTTTAATTACAGGTGCTACAAGAGGTATTGGCAGAGGCATTGCATTAAAATTTGCAGAAAATGCTTGCAATGTGGCTTTTACTTATGTGAGTTCTGAAAGTAAAGCCATTGAGTTAGAAAACGAATTGATACAATTTGGTGTAAAAGCCAAAGGATTCAAAGCAGATGCTGCTGATTTTTCAATGGCTGAAAAAGTCGTAGATGAAATCATTAAAGAGTGGGGAAATATTGACATTTTGGTTAATAATGCGGGCATTACAAGAGACGGTTTATTATTAAGAATGACTGAACAACAGTTTGATGAAGTAATTAGAGCCAATCTTAAATCAGTATTTAACTATACCAAAGCAGTTCAAAAAGTTATGTTGAAAAATAGAAAAGGGAGTATTATCAATATCTCATCAGTAGTTGGTATAAAAGGTAATGCAGGTCAAGCTAACTACGCTGCATCAAAAGCAGGTATTATTGGATTTACAAAATCAGTTGCATTAGAATTGGGTTCAAGAAATATTAGATGCAATGCCATTGCACCTGGATTTATTGAAACTGAAATGACTCACGCATTAGATGAAAAAACCATTCAGCAGTGGAGAGAAAATATTCCTTTAAAGAGAGGGGGTACGCCCGAAGATATTGCAAATGCTTGTTTATTCCTGGCTTCAGAAATGAGTAGTTACATCACAGGGCAATGTATCAATGTTTGCGGTGGAATGCTGACATAATGATGATTACATCAATTGTTTATATCAATTATATTTACAAAAAAATATACTTACAAAAATGGCATATTTATTATTAAAGCAGTGAGAAAAGATGTAATTATTTTGGACGATAAAAAGTTTAAAATTAAAAACTAATAATATAATATGAAATTAATATTTTGTAACTTTGCCAAGTAAAAAATAAAATCAGATTAAAATTATGAAGAAAGTCAATTTAGAAAAAATCATTGCCGTTTCGGGAATGAGTGGATTATTCAGAATAATTTCAAACGGCACAAAAGGCGTGATAGTTGAAAATATCACTGATAAAAAAAGAACTATTGTTCTTAATAATAGTAAAATATTTACATTAGATACTATTAGAATTTTTGTCGATGATGGGGAGTTGCCCATTTCAGAAGCAATGTATCGCTTATATGAAACTTTGAATGGAAAAGAAGCGCCACATCATAAAACCAGTTCTGATGCAGAAATAAAATCTGTTTTTGAAAAGTCAATTCCCGAATACGATAAAGAAAGAGTGAACATCAACAATATGCGAAAATTATTTCAATGGTATAATACACTTTTGCAAGCCAACGCTTTGAATATTATTGAAGAAAATACTGAAACTAACACCTCTGATGCATCTGAAAATTATAATGAATTAGTTACTGCTGAAGTAGAGGCAACACCTAAAAAAGCGGCAAAAAAATCGGATACATCTACTGAAGAAAAAAATGAAACTTCAGAACCTACTGCACCTAAAAAGAGAGGTAGAAAGAAAAAAACAGAAAATGAATAATTTTTATATATCAAACGAAATGCTTTGCCCCTTCAATTTTAGAAGGGGCTTTTGTTTTTTATTAAATACTCTTTTACTTTATATCATTTTCAAATTAAAATAAAATAAATTATTGATGATTTATTCAATAAAAAAATCATTCCCGCACATTGTTCTAATTTGCTTTATTTTTCAATTAAATGCACAGGATAATATATATCGTTTGCAATTAAAATTAAATGATACTGTATCTTTACAAACTCTTGTGAATATTCAAAACCAACAAATTCATATTCCGTTTTATCCTAATGTGCAAAAAAATATTTCTGAATTTAAAATCAAAAATGATAGCGTTCGTTTTACAATTTCTATTTATGAAAATGTTTGTTTATTAAAAAAAGAAAACAACCATTCTTATACAGGTAAATGGATAAAATATTCTACTCAAAATAAAACTTATCAATTGCCTTGTAATATAGACAAAATAAAGGCGTTTCCAAAAGTAAATGATAATTTAATTAATCGCTTTCCTGAAAAATGGAAAATCAAGATTCAAACTGAAAATAATACTTATTATGCAATAGGTACATTTAAGCGATATAATTATTTGGGAATTCAATATCTTTCGGGCAGTATTGCTACACCTTATGGAGATTTAGGAGGTTTAACAGGTTTTATTTCGAAAGATACTCTGTATCTATCTGTTTTTAATGGTTCATTTGCTACACAAATTATTTCAAAGGTTTATTATACAAATTCAATTGATAGCATTGCAGGTTACATCTATTATGGTAATTGGGGTTTTGAAAAAATAACTGCATATCCCGATAATCAATTTCAAATCAAAAATGAAATTTCTATTTCAGATATATTTGGCAATAATCACTTTACACTTCAACATCAATGGAAAGATATTGATGGAAATAATGTGCTTTTAGAATCTAACAAACCAATCATCTTACTTTTAATGGGTAGCTGGTGTCCTAATTGTACTGATGAAAATAAACTTTTTTCAGAATGGTATTCTGCATTAAAAGAAAAGGTCCAAATTATTGCTCTTGCTGTTGAAAGAACTTATGATAAAGACAAGTCCATTCAAATTTTGAAGAAATACAAAAGTAAATTACAAATACCTTATCCAATCATTTTGCTTTCTGAAAAAGGAAATAATTTGCCTTTTGATATTTTTCCTGAAATACAGAAAATACCTGCATTTCCTACTACTATATTTTTTGATAAACAACATCGTCCGTATATTGCAACCATTGGATTTAACGGACCTGCCACCAATGAGTTATATTATCAAAATCAAGAGCATATTAAAAACATCATTCAAAAAATAACAGAATAAATGTTTACTGGAATTATTGAAAATACTGCGATTGTCAAAGATATTCGTTTTGAAAAAAACAATATGATATTAAAGTTAGAATCAGATATTGCTAATGAATTGTATATTGACCAGAGTATTGCACACAATGGTGCGTGCCTTACTGTTACTGATGTTCAGCCGCCTTATTATTTTGTAACTTTAATTGAAGAAACTTTGAATAAAACGCATTTTAGAAAAATAAAAATTAATGATGTCATAAACATTGAAAGAAGTTTATTGCCCAATAAAAGATTAGATGGACATTTTGTAACAGGTCATATTGATTGTGTTGGAATTATTCAAGAAATTAATGACAAAAATGGAAGTAAAGAAATAATTATTCAACATCCTGAAAGCCCTTATTTTATTACAATTCCAAAGGGTAGTATTACAGTAAATGGTGTTAGTTTAACGATTGTAGAAAGTTCTACTCAACAATTTTCTGTGCATATCATTCCTTATACTTTTGAACATACCAATATTAAATATTTGAAAGTAGAAGATGAAGTCAATTTAGAATTTGATATTTTAGGAAAATATATTTCAAAAATTATATCTCAATATCATTTATATAAAGACCTCACCCCCCGCCCCTCTCCTTTTGAAAGGAGAGGGGAATCAAAGGGGTGAGGTTTAAATAGGGGTTAATTTTTGCTGAAAGCAAAAATTAATCCCTATTTACAGTGAAATTCAGAATGATTTAAATTTATTAAAAATTTTTTTAGACAACAATAATTTAATAAATAAATTATGAAAAAGCCAATTATCGTTATTCTTTCAATAGTAACAAGCATTCAATTAAATGCTCAAAAAATTTCTGATGATCAAATTAAAAAGCACATTCAATATCTGGCATCTGACGAATTGAAAGGAAGAGCAACTTCTTCGCCAGAAGAATTAAAAGCAGCAGAGTATATAGCAGGTCAGTTTAGAAAATACCATTTAAAACCATTAAAGAATCAAACTAACCAGCCCGCATATTTTTACACTTTCACTTACAAAAAAAAGAAAAATCCACACGATACATCTACTGTTGGAATGCCCGAAATGAAAGGGATAGATGTAATTGGATTTTTAGACAATAAAGCAGAAAAAACAATTGTCATTGGTGCTCATTATGATCATCTTGGATTAGGGTATGACCATAATAGTTTAGATCCTCAACCAGAAGGAAAAATTCACAATGGCGCAGATGATAATGCTTCTGGCACTGCTGGAATGTTAGAATTAGCAAGATATTTCAGCGAAAACAAAAATTTCAAATCATACAATATTTTGTTTATGGCATTTTCTGGTGAAGAACTGGGTTTAATTGGATCTAAAAAATGGATTGAAAATCCAACATTTCCATTGAACAAAATTTACTTTATGGTCAATATGGATATGATTGGAAGATTAAATGACAGCACTCAAAAGTTAGTAATATATGGTGTTGGCACATCTAATCAATGGGTGCCTATGATTGATAGTGTGAATAAAAAATTTCAGTTCAATATTAAAAAAGATAGCAGTGGCATTGGTCCAAGTGATCAAACTTCTTTTTACTTAAAAAATATTCCTGTGTTACATTTCTTTACAGGTCAGCATTCTGATTATCACAAACCATCTGATGATGTAGACAAAATCAACTTTAAAGGAGAAGCCCGAATACTTGAATTTATAGCACAATTGATAGAATATTCATCTCAACAGTCATCTTCAATGATTTTTCAAAAAACATCTGCGCCCAAAGAGAATAAAACATCTTTCAAAGTAACATTGGGTATTATGCCTGATTATACTTATGATGGAAAAGGTGTAAAAATTGATGGCGTAACACCTAACAAGCCCGCAGATAGAGCAGGATTAAAAGCAGGAGATATTATTTTACAATTAGGTGATATTGATATTAATAATATGCAAGATTATATGAATGCATTGTCTAAATTTGAAAAAGGTCAAACTACTAAAATTAAAATCAAAAGACAGGGCGAAGAGATGGTGAAAGAAGTGAGTTTTTGAAAAAGTAAGATTACTGCACCACTTTGGTTGCAGTAGTTACGGTAGCCATATTAAAAAATCCTACTGCTTTGATATTGGCATCATTTGGGCTCACAATGTTCGTTTTTACATTTTCAAGTGTGGTAGCAAATAATCCTTGATTATTGGTAATAGTAATGATTTGATTAAACATATTAAAACATTCTTCACTAATAGAATGAATCTCAACTCTGCAAGTATCACCTTTTTGAAAATATTCTCCACCAGGTGTAATGGCTTCGGCAATATTAGGTGTGAATACAAAACCATCGGCTCTTACTCCACCGCTGCCGCCACTTGCACCATCATACGCTAAATTGATATCAGAAGTTTTTCCAAAAAACACATTGTTTCTAAACGATTTAATCCAGTAAAAATCAGGTATTGGACCTGGTACATCTCTTCCCCATAAAATACCTTTGTAACCTTTTTTCCCTGAAAAATTATTTTCTCTGTATTTTACCTGAATGCTGTCTATGATAGCACTTCGCTTTTGTAATGTTTGTGCAGTATAAGTATAACCTTTATATTTCACTTCTAATTGATATAAATGATTCACTCTTGCAATGGTATCAGTAGGAGAAAGTGTATAGGTGTAATAGCCGTTATTAGAATAATTGAAAGTGTAAGTAATGTTTGCAGTAAGATCTTTTAGCAATACCTGTGCATCAGGCACTACAATAACATTTTGATCATTATCATAATAATTTTGAGAAAATGTAATTCTCACTTTTTGCGTTTGTCTTAAATCATTTATAAATGCATCTATTACCAATAATTGTTTGCCTTGGTCTAATTTTATCTGTACTACATCTTCGCAGGAGATTAAACTTAAGAAGATGAATAGTTTAATCAGAAAGTTATTTAATAATTTTATATTCCTTTTGAACAACAATAATGTTGTTTTCATTAGTTTTCTTTTTTTTAGGGATTTTATTAATATTTTCATTGTCAATGATGATTACGCTGTTTTCGGGAATAGTTTTAATTACTTCTGGATGTTGAACAATGTATTCAATAAAATCAAAAGCATCTGAAATTTTCTGAGTAGTTGTCTTGTTATGTATTTCAGAATCTTTTATTCTTTTTCTTTTCATAGTGATATTATTTTACATTAAATTTTTCATGTTATTTTTTATATTTTTCATAGTATTTTATCCATTTCATTCTATATTCAGCCCAATTTTTCATTAAATCTTTTCGGGCAAATTGTAATGCTTCTTGTAAATTAGTAAATACTTTTAGTTTTTTCTTTCTCTTTTTCCCATTTGGCATAATAAAATCTCTATGAAAAAAATTGTGAGCATTATCATATCTCACTACTTCTTTCCATTCATTATCTACTTTTGTTTCATATTGAATAAGTATTTCTTCTAATTGCCATTTTTGATTTAAAGGTTTGGTTATACTCAATTCTATTCGTATCCTATTGTTTTCATTAATTTCAATAAATCGTGGTCCTTCTTTTTTGAAATTTTTCATTTTTGCAAATATAAGTAATCATCATCAAAAATTAAAATTCCATGTAATAGCAGGTACGATACTGCCAATCACTGAAAATCTTACGGCTTGTGTTTCATTGGGATTATCAGGATTAGTGCGGAAATAAATGCTATATGGGTTTCTGCGATTATACACATTGTATACACTTAACACGAGTTGATTTTTAAATTTTTTAGTTTTCATAGCATCTATGTTCCAGGTAAGTCCTACATCTAATCTGTGATAAGGTGGAATACGATAATTGTTTCTTTGATTGGTAGTGTTGTATGGCACATTGTATCCTTGTAATTGAAATTTTGCATCAGGAAAAGTAGCAGGTGTTCCTGT
The DNA here is from genome assembly GCA_040758575.1 of Bacteroidota bacterium. GTDB lineage: Bacteria > Bacteroidota > Bacteroidia > B-17B0 > Aurantibacillaceae > BPGX01. The sequence continues at coordinate 67,132 of JBFLVH010000001.1, forward strand.
GAGAAATACAAAAGTTATAGACGCACTCCATTTTTTATTGAAATCGTATGTATTGACAATGTTCAATAAATGAGTTCTGTCATATCTTGATAAAAACCAATCGTTATTACTGATGCCTTGTACTTTTCTTTCTGTTCTTGATAATGTATAACTTATCCATCCATTCCATTTGCCTTTGATTTTTTTAATATATAATTCCAAGCCATACGCCCTGCCAATGCCTTGTAAAAATTGGGACTCTACATATTTATTTATCAGTAAATCAGCATTATCTATATAATCTAATTGATTTTGAAAGTATTTGAAAAATATTTCTGCAGATGTTTCAAAGGTGTTGTCTTTGAAGTTCTTGAAATATCCAACACTTCCCTGGTCTGCAATCAATGGTTTTACATTATTAGTAGCAGGTGTATATACATCTAATGGTGTAGTAGCGGCAGTGTTTGAAACAATTTGAATGTATTGTAGCATTCGGTTGTAACTCCATTTGATGGAAGATGTTTTATTGAGAATAAAATTAGCACTAAATCTTGGTTCAGGGTAAAAGTAATTTTTAATAGCAGGAAAAAAAGAATTGTGTTTAATTTCTTTATCTATTGGTAGTTCAATTCCGGGCGTGGTGTCTCTGTAATAATATGCTGTGGTTTTGCCAAGATAAGTGAAGTTAGATAAACGAATACCATATTCAAATGTTAGCCGTTCATTGATTTTTTGTTCATTACCAATGTAGGCGGCTAATTCGTTGGCATATTTTTTTTCTAAACTTAAATCAGTTTGTCTTCCTTTTGCATCAGTAATTTTTGCAGTGGTAGGATTGAATTGATATAAAATATTTTGAACACCAAAGCGAATGGTATTTTGAGCATTGAAGTATAAAGAAAAATCAGTTTTGATAGAATAATTGACAATGTTGGCACGCCATTCAAATTTTTGATTATTACCTGATTGAGTGAAAATAATTTTGTAATCATAATTACTATAAAAAGCAGTAAGGTTCATAAATAATCTTGGGTTGAAAATATGATTCCATCTTAAAGTGGTAGTAGCATTGCCCCAATCAAATGTAAAGCCCGCACCAAACACATCTCTTCCAAAATAGCCACTTAAAAAGATGGTGTTTTTATCATCTATTCTATAATTGACTTTTGCTGTTAAATCATAGAAATAAAATTGGGCATCTTTTAATGATGGTTGTTTTTTACTTAAAAATGGTTTGGCTAAAATATCAATATAACTGCGTCTTGCCGCTACTATAAACGATGCTTTTTCTTTTTTAATAGGACCTTCTAATGACAATCTACTAAATATAGTGCCTATTCCACCGTTGGCTTCAAAATGTTTGTTATTCCCTTCTTTTAATCTGACATCTAATACAGATGATGCTCTGCCACCATATTGAGCAGGAACTCCGCCTTTGTATAATTTCAAATCTTTTACTGCATCAGGATTGAATACTGAAAAAAATCCAAATAAATGAGAAGAATTAAACACAGGTGCATCATCTAATAAAATTAAATTTTGGTCAACATTTCCTCCTCTTACATTGAAGCCCGACGCACCTTCACCAACATTGGTAACTCCGGGTAATAATTGAACTGCTTTTACTATATCTACTTCTCCAAGCAAGGCAGGTATTTTTTCTACTTGTTTAATATCTAATTGAGCCACACTCATTTCTATGCTTTTAATGTTTTTATCTTCTGCTTCGCTTGTTATTTCTACTTCTTGCAATACATTTTCTTTTTCTTCTAATTCAATATTAAGAGTGATGTTTTCTTTGAGTAAAATATTTTTTTCAATAGAATTGTAACCAAGATAAGTAAATACTAATGTGTGTTCTCCTTTTGGTAAGGTGAGAGAGTAGAAACCATATTCGTTGGTGCTTACGCCAATAGTTGTGCTCTTTTTCTGAACGATTGCGCCTATTAATGCTTCACCATTTTTTTTATCTTTAATATAACCTTTGATGGTAAATTTTTCTTGAGAAAAAATTTTAACTGATAAAAAAATTAAAATTAAGGCAACATACTTGAACATAATTGATATTTTGGTGGGGCAAAAGTATGTAGAATAATCTTTTCTTACACAATTTGTTTAATTGCAAAATTTAGTATTTTATAAGTTTGAACACAAAAACATTTTGTTGACTATCTTGAACATAAAGCAAATATACAGCAGGCAACAATTCCTTAACGTTTAAAATATCATCATAATTAAATGTTCCATCATTTACTAATTTTCCATCAATAGAAAAGATTTTATACTTTAATGGATAAAGTTCTCTTTTAGTTTGCATATAAATATAATCTGATGCAGGATTAGGATAAATGCTTATATTTGGATTGTAATTTTGAACATTGGAAATGTCGGTTATAATAGAAGGATTAGTGAAGTAAATAGCATATTGACAAGAGTAACATGAGTCGTTTGCTAAACCTGAAATTTTAAGGTAGTAGGTACCAGTGGTGTTAATAGTTAAATTTTGTGCTATCTCACTTTTTCCGTTTGATGGGATATTGTATAAGGTTGTTCCAGAAGAATTTAATAAAGAAACTGTAAACTGAGGCGTTGGAATATTCATTACATGTATGCTTAATGTTCCTTGATTCAAGGATAGTTTGTAGTAATCAATATCTATATTAGAATAAGTATATTTTCTACTAGGAATATTTAATAATCCGAAATAATAAGTAGAATCATTGATTTCATACGCGTAAGATGATATTCTTGGTTCATCAAAGCTTCTAATGATAGAGTGTGTTTGTTGAGTAAGTTGAAGATGCCATGTGGTTAAGCCCGTTTTCATCATAATAAAAGTATCTGCATTTACAGAAGCGATATAGTTATTTAAATCAGCGCTTGTGGTGCTCACCACTCCATCTCCTCCTAATATATCGCCATCTCCTATATTACAAACTATATCTATATTATTTGGAAAAGGTTTTTGATTTAGTCCTATAATTGTTTCACTTGTAATGCCATTGCAATTTACATCGGCATTGTAAAAATAACAACATAGTTGATCATCCATATAAGGCAGGTCTTCTAATCCGCCAAATAAAAAAACACCTGGATTCCCTGAATAGTAATATGAAGTTCTTAAATCTCTTATAGCTTCTGATTGACCATCAGGAGTTAGTGGTGAAAAAGTGGGTCCAGCATTACTTCCACCGTGTGGTGTTCCTAATGTAATAATTTTAGCAATATGATGTTGTCCATCAGATTGGTATTTGGATGGATTTTGAACATATTCTCTGGATGCTAAACCGCCCATACTGTGTCCTAACAGTATTACTTTATTCCTTCCCGTTTTTTGCATAATATAATTAACTGCGTTCCTTACAGCGTAACCTTGTTTGAATATCGCAGATTGATTACTTAATACATTAGTATTATATATAGTTCCACTATTTTGCACATCAAAATTAATTGTATAAAAATCAGATTTATAAACATTGGATAAGTTAGTATAATCTTGAAAATCATTTATGAATTGTGCGTTAGAATTATCACCATCTTGGTTTAAACAGAAATGAAATGAACCACCATAATTCCAACCAAATATATTTCTAATATCTGAAATAAAATTAGACCATGTTTGGTCACTTGAAGATAAGCCGTGTACTAATAATACGGGATATGGTAAATGCTGATCTTGACTACCATTAGATTGAACATTAACTGTTGTTATAGCATAAAAAAGGTTATTAGTTTCATTTGTTTCTGATACTAAGTTTTGATTATCAATAGAAAATAAGAAAAAATTTGCACCTGATGAAGTAGCATAGGGAATGGGATACACAAAATTAAAAGAGTAAGTTGAATTGGCATTTATAGGTGGAAGAGATATTTGAGTTAAAAAAACTGCATTTGGACTGCTTGTGCTTGTAGTAGGGCTTAACCAAAATGCAATGTTACTATTTCCAGAAGTTTGATTACCAATATTTTTTATACTTAAATTTACTCTTAAATTTTGTCCTTTGTGTAATAAAGGATTCAATACATTTGCATAATTAGCAGTAAGGTCTGGTTGTCCAAATAATGAAAAGTTATTAAAAGATATGAATAAGGAAGAAATACTTACAGCGGTTGTAAAAACCTTGCGTATTCTTCTTTTCATAAATTTTTATTTTCACATTACAAAAATAAATGTTAACTTTTTAATTTCAAAATTTATTTAAATAACTTTATTAAATCTTTGATAGTGTATGTATTTATCACCATCTCTTTTGGAATACCTGCTTTTTGAGCGACCATTACACCATATTTTGTATCAAAAATAGCAGTTTTACTATGAGCATCGGGGTTGATAGCAATTTTTACGCCTTTATTAATGCAATATTGCAACCATCTCCAGTCAATATCTAATCTGTATGTATTGGCATTCAATTCAATAATTACACCATTAGCCGCACAAGCATCAATAATTTTTTGATGATTAACGGGATATCCTTTTCTAATTAATAATAATCTTCCCGTCAAATGCCCAAGTATAGATGTATAAGGATTTTCAATGGCTTTGATAATTCTTTTGGTGGCTTCTGTTTCTGTCATTTCAAAATGCTGATGAATAGATGCAACTACAAAGTCAAATTGTGATAATACATCATTATCATAATCTAAATCACCGTTCTTTAATATATCACTTTCAATGCCCTTCAAAATTTTAAATGACGAATGTTGATGATTATATTTTTCAATTTCTTCAAATTGTTGTAATACTCTTTCGGGCTCTAAACCACCTGCATATTTAGCGGTTTGCGAATGGTCGCATATTCCAAGATATTCAAAGCCATGTTCTCTGCAATAATCTGCCATTTCTGATAATGAATGTATGCCATCGCTATAAGTAGTATGACAATGTAAGATACCTTTAATATCTTCAAATTGAATGGGCTTCTGGGAATATTTAATCTCTTCAACAAGATGATGTTCCTTTTTGCTCTCTCTTTGCGGTGGTATGATGTAGGGTATATTCAATTCTTCAAAAATATCTTTTTCACTTGAATAATTTTTTTTGTGTAAAGTGGGTAATTCATCTAAAAATGCACTGCTTCCAGTAGTTTTAAAAAGTTGATAGTAATAATTTTTTTCATCTGTTTGATGAGCTTTTACAGGAATAGGTGAAAAATTTTGTATAACACTCAAAACATCTTTTGAAATATGATGTGTAGTAATCAATTCAATGGTAGTAATAACTTCACATTGCCTTCTTAATTCTCCTGTTATTTCTGCTGAAATATGATGTTGTTTCAAAATATTTGTTATAGTTTTCGCAATAGAAAGAGCAATACCTAATTGCAATTTGTTTTTATTTTCAAGATAGAAATAGGCGTTCTCTAAAATATTTTTTTGTAATTTTTCTGTAAAGCCCTTAATCCCTTCCAGTTGTTGATTTTCAAGAGCACTAATCAATTGTTCAATATTTTCAATATTGTATTCTTTCCATAATTTATAAACTCTGCTTGCTCCTAAACCTTTTATATTCAATAACTCTAAAACACTGTCAGGTGTGATTTTTTCATAATGCTCTAATTCTTTAATTTTTCCATATTCTAATATCTCACGAACTTTTTCTAAAATATTTTTTCCAATTCCTTTTATTGATGCTAATTCATTGTAATTTTGAAGTGTAATCTCCTGATGTAATTTTTCTATAATAGAAGCCGCATTTGAGATGGCTTTTACTTTGAAAGGATTTTCCTGATGTAATTCCATCAATTTGGCTAATTGATGAAATTGTTCTGCAATTATGAGATTATTCATAAATTAAATTTGATTAGACAAAATGATTTCTGCTAGTTTGAAATCAATGGGGTAAGTGATTTTAATATTATTTTTTTCTCCATCAATTAAATGAATTTTCTCTCCATAATTTTCTAATACATTGGCTTCATCTGTGAATATAGGATGATATTCTTGTTGAAATGCTTTGTAAATCGTTGAAAAAACTGCACATTGCGGGGTTTGAACTATTCTGAAATTATCTCTGTTTGCAAATGTATTTTTATTATCATTTATTTTTCTAATACTTTCACTTAATGGAATCACAGGAATAGCATTACCTTTTTGTTGAGCCGTTTGAAAGCATCTTTGAATGAGTTCGTTTGAAATACAGGGGCGAGCTGCATCGTGAATGGCAACTATGCCTTCAAAATTTTTTTGATGCAAAAATTCTAATCCATTTTTGACAGAATGAAAACGAGTAGCACCACCTTCAATAATATTGTATTTTGAAGTATGAAAATATTTTTCAAAAATGTTTTGACAATGTTGAATGTATTGCTTATGACAAACAATAATTAAATGTATATTTGAATTGTATCTCAAAAATTTTTCAGCACTATAAATAATAATGGGCTTTTGAAGTATTTCTACAAACTGTTTGGGAATATTTTGTCTGCTTCTTTCACCTATGCCTCCTGCTACAATAATAACTGCTTCTGACATTATCTGATGATATTTACATGTCCTTTGTAACTTCCTTTTTCAGTGCCAGTATCTAATACATAAAAGTATGTGCCAGTGGGCACCTGTTCTCCATTAGAAGTGCCGTCCCAGTCGTTTTTATATCCTCGCTTGAAAAATATTTTTTGTCCGTATCGGTTGTAAATCGTTAATGTGTTATCAGGATATCTTTCAAGATTAGCGATGTAAAATACATCGTTGATGCCATCGTTATTGGGTGTGAATGTGTTGTAGAATATCAGTTCATCACTTGGAATTACACGAATTATCACTGTATTAGATGCAATACATCCAGAAGGCATTAATGAACTTACGGTATAAATAATTGTGCTGGGCGGGGAAGCATCAGGATGTTCGGCTTGCCCATAGGGAATGGTGAGAAAATAAGGGGGCTTCCAGGTATAAGAGCCATTTCCGCCACTTACATGTAAAGTAACTACTTCGCCTTGTTTGATGGTTGTATCTTGTGGTTTTACTTGCAGGGGTAAATAGCCCACAGTAAGAAATGCAATATCTATGTAGGTACAGGTGCCATCATTGATGGTAAGTGTATATGATTGAGAAGTAGATGAAGTATCAATGTTTGCAATAGGATTGGGTGCATAAGCGTTGTTCAGATAGGTAGTAGGTAGCCACGAAAAAGTGCAGGTAGCACAATTAGAGTTTGTCGTTGCTCCAAGTGTTACAACAGAAAAATTGCCTTTACACACAAAAATATCTTCACCTGCAGAGTATTGGTCTATATTACTTTTCGTAATGTAAATAGTATCTCTACATGTTTCTCCTGTTTTATCTGTAACTATTAAAACATAATAAGGACTTTGATAAGATGATAAAATGGGATTGGGAACAGTATCGCTGTTTAATCCAGATGATGGATACCACGAGTAAGTATAAGGTGCTACACCACCAGTTACTACTGGATTTCCCCCTAATTGATAAACACTTTGCGGACAAAATGTGAAGTCCATTCCCGCATTGCAATTCATTTGAGAATAACAATAACCGATGTTTAATATTACCAAATATAAAACACTTTGAAGTTTCATATATTTCAGTGCAAATATACTACATTCAATTGACTTAAATGTATTAAGTGGAATAATAATTTACCTATATTCGCAACCTATTTATTTATAGTATGAATCAAAAAAAGTGGCTTGCAGTATCTATTGTAACACTAATTATTTTCACCGACCAGTGGATTAAAATTTACATCAAACTGAATTATCCACTTGGGATGGTAAAAGAATTTGCAGATTGGGCGTATTTGTATTTCACTGAAAATCCGGGAATGGCTTTTGGAATAGAATGGGGTGGGGATTATGGAAAATTATTGCTTACGCTTTTTCGTATTGTGGCTTGTATTTTCGGTGTTTGGTTTGTGAATCAATTGATAAAGAAAAATGAAAGTAGTATTTATATTGCTTCAATATCGTTTATTTTAGCGGGGGCTATTGGAAATATTATTGACAGTGTTTTTTATGGTGTATTATTTACTGAAAGCACCGATTTTGAAGTTGCACAATTTTTACCAGGAAATGGTTATGCACCGTTGTTTTATGGAAAAGTAGCGGATATGTTTTATTTTCCATTGTTTAGCGGCAGATTCCCTGATTGGTTGCCCATTTGGGGTGGTGAAGATTTTTTATTTTTCAGACCAATATTTAATTTGGCAGATGCTTCTATTACTGTGGGCGTGGCACTTTTAATGATTTTTCATAAACAAATTAATGATTATTCAGAAAAATTGAAAAACGCACAACAAGAGTTGTCACAATCATCATGAAAAAAGCAGTTTTACTCATTAACATCGGAAGTCCGGATAAATTAAAAATTTCAGCCACTCGTCGGTATTTGAGAAAATTTTTAATGGATAAAAGAGTAATTGATATTCCATTTTTATTAAGATATTTTTTAGTGAATGGTATCATTGCTCCTTTTCGGGCACCAAAGAGTTTGAAAGCATATCAGCAAATTTTAATTCATCAACAATCGCCACTTATTTATTATTCCTATCAATTACAAAAGAAATTACAATCTTCGCTTGGTAACGATTATATCGTTAAAGTAGCAATGATGTATGGCGAGCCATATTTGAAAAATGTTTTATCAGATTTAGAAAAAGAACATATATCTGAAATAATAATTATTCCTTTATATCCGCAATATGCTTCATCTACTACGGGCTCTGCATTAGAACAAGTATTTGATGAAATTAAAAATTGGCAGGTAATTCCCAATATTCGCACTTTACATACATTTTATCATCATCAAAATTTCATAGATTTATGGACTCATCATATTCAAAAGCATTTACCGAAAGATTTTGATTTTATTTTGTTTAGTTATCATGGCTTACCTATTCGTCAAATATATAAAGCAGATGCACAGTATAATGAGACATGTTGTAATTTGGATAATTGTTGTAATCAACAGAGTTCAAAAAATATTTTCTGTTATCGTTTTAATTGTTTGAATACTGCTCGTTTAATTGCAGAAAAATTAAACCTTAATGAAAAGCAAATGGCTACCTCATTTCAATCGCGTTTAGGTCAATCAGAATGGTTAAAACCATATACATCTGAATATATTGAACAACTCGCTAAAAGTGGTGTAAAAAATTTAGTAGTAATATCTCCTGCCTTTGTTACAGATTGCCTGGAAACATTATTTGAAATTGAAATAGAATGTAAAGAAATTTTTCTTAAGAATGGTGGAGAAGAACTAAAACTTATTCCTTCATTAAATGCAGAAGATAATTGGGTAATGTTTTTGAAGAAAATGGTTACAGGATAATGTAATACCAAATAACTGACCAGAGCAAATACCACATTATCGCCCAGAATAAAAACATTGGTCCAAATAATATCCACAACAAAATAATTCCTGATAATAATATCCACTGATGTTTTGTTTCCTGAAAAGTAAATTTTGGAAACTTTAATGAAATCAAATTGATGGGTAATATCAAAAGTATTGCTGAAATAATTGATAATAAACGAATGTTGAAATTAGAGTAAATAATTTTAGAGAAGAAAATAGAGTTCCATTTTAGTAAAGTGTGATGCTCACTTGATTCAGGATTTTCATTGATGATAAATATGAGTAATGATAAAATCATCATAGCATTGGCAGGAGTTGGAAGTCCTATAAAATAGTAAGATTGTCGTGTATCATGATTAAATCTTGCTAAACGAAGTGCTGAACTGATAAGCACAGCAAAACATAAATAATTCCACAAAGAATGTTCTTGTTGTTCTGCTAAATGAAACAGTATCATAGATGGCAAAAGTCCAAATGTTACAAGATCTGCTAAACTATCTAAATCTTTTCCAATCAGTGATTGGGCTTTCAAACTACGAGCCACCAGTCCATCTAGAAAATCAGCAACTAATGAAATCAAAACAAAAAGTATAACATTTTGATATTGTTCTTTAAGTAATTCAACAATGGCAATACTTCCAAAAAATAAATTGATGAGTGTAATAAAATTAGGCAACCAGTTCAAATATCTTCGCATTTTTAATCATTTAATCATTTAAAACGACATTCTTTACTGTATCCAAAAGTTTAATAACATTTTCATAAGTATCACTTTCACCATAAATTCTCAACAATGGCTCTGTGCCGCTTGCACGAAGCATTATCCATTGTTCATTATCTAAAAAATATTTATATCCATCTAATGTATCTACACCATGCACTTTATAAGGGCCAAAAGATTGATACTTTTCTTCTTTGCAATTGTTGATTATTCTTTGTTTGAGTGATTCATCTAAATGCAAGTCATATCTGTAATAGCAAAATTTTCCTGTGATTTTATATACATTTTCAATTAATTCTTCCAGTGTTTTTTTACTTTTCGCCATATATTCCCAAATAGTTAAGCCCATCCAAATACCATCTCTTTCAGGGATGTGACCTTTAATTGCAATACCGCCACTCTCTTCTCCACCCAATAGCACATCGTCAGTAATCATATAACCTGCTATGTGTTTGAATCCAATAGGCACGGTAATCACTTCCAATCCAAGATATTGAGCCAGTTTATACACGCGTGGGGTAGTAGAAGTAGCAGTTACAATTTTTCCTTTTAATTTTTTTACCTCTGCAAGATATTTTATGAGTAATAAAATAATGTGATGAGAATCTACAAAATTGCCTTTGCTATCAAAAAGTCCAATTCTATCAGCATCACCATCAGTACATAATCCACAATTGATTTTTCCATGTTGTTGAATAAATTTTTGAAAGGGTTGTAAATTTCTTAAAATAGGTTCAGGTGCCTGTCCATAAAAACTGGGGTTATATTGTTTGTGCAAATGCACAATATATGGGAAAAGGCGATACATAATATTTTGTCCTGCACCATACATACTATCATAAGCAAAACGAAGGCCTGAATTTTCAATAGATTTTAAATCAAAATGTTTTTGAACATGCTGATAGTAAATGTCTTCAAAGTTTTGATATTCTAAAAGCCCTGATTTTTCTGCATCTTCAAGAGAAACATTCTTATAATCCAAACTTAATGTATCAGGAATGAGTTGTTCAATTTCTGAAATTTTATCAGGCAATAATGGTCCACCATAATGTCCTTTCAATTTATATCCATTGTATTCAGGTGGGTTATGGCTGGCTGTGATAATAATTCCCAATGATGCTTTATTTTGCAAAGTGGCAAGTGAAACCATTGGAGTAGAAACAAAATTTTTATCCATTATTACTTTGATGTTGTGATGAATAAGAATTTTTGCAATGGTTTGAGTAAATAACTTTCCACCAAAGCGACAATCATAACCTACCACCACTGATGGATGCTCATAATTTTGTAGTAGCCATTTTGCAACGGCTTCGGTAACTCTTGCTACATTTTCAACTGTAAAGTCATCAGCAATGATGGCTCTCCAGCCATCTGTTCCAAATTTTATTTTAGTCATAGATAATACTTTTAAGGAGAGCCAAATATCTATTAAAATTTTTGATTAAACAAGAAAGAGACAATGATGAGAAATTACGATTTAACATTATCAGGAAAAACTTACCTACTAAAGATGTCGGTTAGTATTTCTATCTATTTAATACATCCAGTGCATTTTGCTTTTGGTTTGCCAGCCCGCATCACTCTTATATTCGCTGAAATATATAACAATATCTGCATCGCTTTTGTACTCTGTAAAATAAATTTTCTTTTTAGCATCGCTTTTATATTTTACAAAATACCACAAACCATTATTACCCTCTGCATCACTTTTGTAAGCGCATTTATAGACCACAAGGTCTGCATCACTTTTATATTTTGTAACATAAACTTTTACATCTGCATCGCTTTTATATTCACAACTATATACCGTTTGAGATAGTAGAATGGTTACATTTCCTATAATCAATAAAACTACAAACAAAATATTTTTCATAATATATATTATTTACCAGCAACAGGAGGAGTAGCGTCAATTACTTCAAGTGTAAAAATAAGAGTAGAATAAGGAGGAATAGGTCCTGCCTGTTGTTTACCATAAGCTAATGATGATGGTAAAATAATTTTGGCTTTGCTACCTTTTTGCATCATCTGTAATGCTTCGTCCCAACCAGCAATAACCTCACCTGTGCCAACCGTTATTTCAATAGGGTCTTTACCTTCTGATGAATCAAATACGGTACCATCAACTAATTCGCCACGATAGTGTACTTTTACTACTGAATTTACTCCAATTTTTTCGCCTTTCCCTTTTTTAAGTTCAATAAAATACAAACCGCTATTAGTGGGTTTTGTGGTGATATTATTTTTCTTTAAATATTCATCCAGTTTTTTCAATTCTTCTTCTTTGAGTTGTGCTAATTCCGCTTCTTGTTTTTTTTGATTTTCTTCTAACTCTTTGCGTGTTTTGATATCTACTAATTTCATATATACATTCAAATATTCTCCTGGTCTGATAAATGGAGGAAGTTCATTCATTTTATTGGTTTTCAAAAAGAACGAGTCGGCACTAATAATAAATGAAGCACTATCACCTTTGTGCATCAATAGAATTCCGTCTTCAATACTGCCTTTAAAGGTAGGAGATTGTAATAAGAATTTGGCAATACCGCTGCCATCACGGCTTACATCTTTGCTATTGACAATTAGAGAATCATTACTTTGTTTTTTAATAATGTACTGAATGGCTATACCATCTCCGATTTGTGGTGTGATAGTAGTGTCATTCTTCACAAAAAACTTGTAATACAATCCTGACTCTGTTTGTTCGTAACCTTTAAATTTTGGTTGTTTACAGGAAACAAAAGCCAACAATGTACTGCTTGCAATCAATAGATGTTTTTTCATTTTATTTTATGTTTAAAAGTTGAATTTCGTAAAGTAGTGGCGTAAAAGGCGGAATAGTTTTATTCAAACTTCCTCTTGAGCCAAATGCAAGGTGCGAAGGTAAAATAATTTTTGCCGATTGTCCAACATCCATTTTTTTAATAACATAATTTAACCCTTCTAAAAGTTGCAAAGTATCATTGTATCTGATACCTAAACTATCAGAATGGTCTATTAATCTTCCATCTAAAAAGTATCCTGAATAAGCCACTGTGGCTTCTTTAATATCAGGTCTTGGCTTGAATGACGGAATGGGCAGTGGTTCTAACCAAATAATCTGATTAGTATCTGTTTGATATTGCAATTTATTTTTTTGTAAAAAGGATTCTATTTCTTGAAATTCATTTTTTTTCCAAACATTTAAAGATGTATTATCAAAGCAAGTTATTTTCTTTTTGATTTTGAAAAAACATTTAATAATACTGTCATTTTTTAAAAATGCAGGTATTTCAAAAACATTAAAAATATCATTTAGAATATCATTCACTGGTGCAATAATCATTAAACTATCTTGCAATGATGATAAATAGAATGGAAAATAAAAAGGATGATGAATAGTGTCTTTTAGTTGTAAAAAAAACTTATCATTTCCCTCGTGGTGAGAATTCCAAAATACAGAATCGTTTTGTGTGAAGAATTCTGCATCTAACCATATAATATCATTGACTTTGAATGAATGAGTAGTATCTTCAAATGCCAATAATTGCCATTGAATATTTTTGTATGATTTAAGATAAGTGTTTTCAGAATGTTGATGACAAGATATTACAACCAAACAGATGATACAAAAAACAAAATATAGACGCATTTATTCAGATATTCAAAAAATGCCAGAATTCATCTAATCGTCTCTTTAAATCAATTTCGCTTTCAGAAGATTGATATACAGTTTTTACCTGATAGTTGTAGCGATAAAATGTTTGAAGTATTCTGCTCACATCATCTACATTCACTTTAATAGTAATTTCAAGCCAATCATTATTTAATGATTCAACATACATACTCAAAATTTTAGCATCATTTCCTTCAATGATGTTAGCAATCTGAACAGCAGAATAATCTTTGAATGGGACATTTAAAACTATAATTCCGCCCGTGCTTTGCAAAGATGTTATTTTTGATAAATTCTGCACAATACCTTTTGCACTAATACTTCCAGTATATTCATCTTTTTCATTTAATACAGGCATTACAGTGATATTGTGTTTGGTCATTAATCTGAATAATTCATAAATATGCTGATGAATATACACAAATGGTTTTTCAAGATGTATTTTTGATTGAGCAATTTTCTCATCTAATTTGTTGTAATCTAAAATATCTGATTCAGAAATGAGTCCAATGTATTTCTTTTTATCTACAATAGGTAAATCAGATACTTTAAATTGTGCCATCCATTCCAGTGCTTTGCTTAAAGTATCATTGGAATGAAGAGGCGGAATATCGTTAGATATAAATTCCTGAACTATCATTTTTTATTTTTGGGCAAATAAAATGAAATTATTTTGAGTGAATAAAATCTGTATAGATGTTTTTAATTATTTTATCAAATCTATTGCCACCAGTGTTGAATAAAATACAAATAATTTTTTCTCCATAAAAAATTGGCTTCCGCATTGAGAAATGAAAGAATATTTTTATCGGATGTGTTAATAACATTTTCTGTTGGGATATTGATAGAATTATCAGGTAATAATGAGGGATTTTTTGAAGCAAATATAATAAGGTTACTTCTGTCTTCAAGTGCCGCTGTCATAATTTGTGCAGTATAAAATCCACATTGATGTAGAGTATTAATGAGAATTCTTGTGCCTTTTCCTGCATTACCTGAATAATATCCATACCAGTTAATTACTAATAATGATGAATCATTGGTCATTTGTTCTTTTATTTTCAAAAAATTCTCTTTTGTTAGCAAATACGCGGGGGGTTCTTCACCATTGAATAAATCCATAATTGTAATATCGTATTTTTTATTATTTTTTTGGATAAACCATTGTGCATCTTCGCATATGGTTTGGACTTTTTCATTCAAATGGAAATATTTTTTTGCACAATCAATGATGCGAGGGTCAATTTCTACACCTGTAATTTTTGAAGTGTTGTCAGACAGAAGATTAGCGAGCATACCACCACCTAATCCAAGAATTAATACATTCTTATTTAAAATTTTCTTTTGCTGTAAAATGCTATCAATCATTTCTGCATATCTTAATGTACGATGATTTTTAGTATCTTCAAATGTTTGAATAATATAATTGACCATTAAATATCGGGTATTATTTTCTTCTATAACCATTACATTAGAAAAAGCACCATCATTTTCATATAAAATATTTTTTTGAATTTTCTTTTCAGATATGAAAAGCATTGCAATAAAAATGATTCCAAGCCATTGGCGAGTAGTTCGTAATATTATTGCGATGAAAATGGATAGAAAACTTAAAATATAAATGCTTGTTTGAACGCCTAAATACGGAAATGTTATGATGACTGCTAATACTGCAAATACAATACTTCCTAATGTTGAATACCCAAGTATTTTACCATAAATGGGTTCAGAAGATTGTTTTTGTGCTACATAAATGAGTAAGGTAGTGATAGCCCCATAGGAAAACATTGGCAAAGCCAATAATATCAAGCCATCTATAATAACGGATTCTATTAACCCGAAATGCCCGTTAATTAAAGCCAGACAAATATTAGAGTTAAATTTCCAAATCATTAATCCCACCGATAATAGAGCAAATAATGTGGCTAATTTTTTTTCAAAATTTAGATGCGAATTTTTGCTTTTAATAATAACATCATTTGTCCAATAATATCCTGTTGCCAATCCTAAAAGAGTAGTGCATAATACAATCAACCACACATACAAACTACTTCCAAAAAACACAGCAATTTTTCTTGCTGATGCCAGTTCTGTAACTAACATCATTCCGCCTTCTATAAATGAAAGCAGATAATAAAAAAATATTTTTTTGTTTTTAAATTGCATAATGTATTTGGCGAAAATACGCAATAAATTTATTTTTCAACAATGAACTCAAACCAGGAGTCATTGAAAGAGACGAAAAGCAGCAATTTCCTGCAGAACAAGTGAAGCGAATGGCGGAACTCGGGTTTTTAGGAATGATGGTAGATCCTAAATATGGTGGTGCAGGTTTAGATACAATATCTTATGTATTGGCATTAATTTTTCAAAAATTAATTTTTTTCATTTTGTTACATCCATAAACTTAACATAACTTTGTCGCAAAAAAATGAAAGTAATACCTAAAGACACAGCGACAAAAGATTTACATCAATACTTATTAGGTAGTATTGCTCCGCGTCCTATTGCATTTGTAAGCACTATTGATAAAAATGGAAATATCAATTTAGCACCATTTAGTTTTTTTAATGTGTTTTCTGCAAAACCACCTATTGTTGTTTTTTCTCCTGCTTATAGCGGCAAAACAGGACAATCTAAAAACACTCTGGATAATGTAAAAGAACATCCTGAATGTGTGATTAATGTAGTTAATTATAGCATAGTCAATAAAATGAATTTAGCCAGTAGCCCATATCCCAAGGGTGTAAGTGAATTTGAAAAAGCAGGATTTACTCCCATTGAGTCAGAGATTGTAAAGCCCCCACGAGTACAGGAATCTCCTGTTCAAATGGAATGCAAAGTTCAACAAATTATTGAATTGGGAAAAGAAGGTGGTGCAGGTAATCTGGTAATTGCAGAAGTGTTATTGATGCACATAAACGACAATGTATTAGATGAAAATAAAATGATTGACCCACGAAAGATAGATTTAGTAAGCCGTATGAATGCAAACTGGTATTGCAGAGCCAATGGTGATGCCTTGTTTGAATTAAAAAAATTAGATAGTGATATTGTAGTAGGAATGGACGCAATACCTGTATTCGCTAAACAATCTAAAATTTTTACAGAAGGTGATTTGATAAAATTAGCATCAGAAAAGGTATTACCAACAGCCGAAGAGGTTGAGGTATTCAAAAAAAATATTGAAAACGAGTTAAAAACTTTGTCAGATGAAAATTATTATGCAAATTTGTGCCTCCTTGCTAAAAAAGCAATAGAAAATAACCATGTGTATGAAGCATGGAAATATCTTTTAATACAAAAATAAAAAATCAAATTTATGGAAATAGTTGGAAAGATTAAAAAAATAATGGATGTGCAGAATGTGAGTGACAAGTTCAAAAAAAGAGAATTTGTTCTTTCAACAGATTTAAATACACCTTATCCACAGCATATTTTATTTCAAACCACTCAAGATAAATGTGCAATGTTAGATAACTTAAAGGTTAATGATGAAGTGAAAGTTTTCTTTAATATTCGTGGGAGAGAATGGAAAAGCAATCAAGATGGGCAAATTAAATACTTTGTTTCATTAGAAGCGTGGAGAATAGATAAATTCACACCAGTAGATGCTTCTCCTGCTTCAAGTTCCAGTGTTTCACAAAATACATATAATAACAATACAAGCACAGGGAATAAGTCAGATGTTTCAAATATTAGTGACATTAATACTGATGTTGCAACAGAAAATGATGATTTGCCATTTTAATGGTAAAATAGAAATTATTTTTTGAAAGTAAAAAAATTATAGTTGATTTTTATCCTTATTAAATTTTTCTTTAATATAACTTAATTTTGTTATATCAATAAATATAACTCGTTAAAAATCCATTCAAATTGTTAAATCTGCCGTTTATAAAAATACATTCACTATACTTGTGCCCTCAAAAATTAAATTTATTACTATGAGAAAACTCATTACAACAATTATTGCAGGTTTGAGTAGTGCATCACTTTTTGCTCAACTCAACGGAACCTATAATATTCCGGGTTCCTATGCTTCATTAGCAGCAGCTATTAGCGACCTTAATTTACAAGGTATTAGTGGACCTGTTACATTTAGCATTGTCGGTCCTTATGCAGAAACTTCCCCAGTGGGAGGATATACTATCACTGCAACAGGAACTTCTGCCAACCCCATTACAATTACAGCAACAGGTGGTGCAACAATTACTGCTTATGCAGGAGGTACCGGTACACCTGGGACTGCTGTACAAGATGGGATATTCCATGTAGCAGGTGGGGATTATATTACTTTTAATGGCTTAACCATTATTGACCCCAATACTACCAATCCATCTACTATGGAATATGGTATTGGTTTCTTTAAAGCCAGCCCTACTGATGGTTGTCAATATTGTGCGGTTACCAATTGTACAATATCATTAAGTTATGTAAATAATGCTACAGGTTCAGGACCATCATTTGAAGGTTCTAAGGGAATTATGTTTATAAATGCTCAATTAGGTACTGCTACAACAAGTGTGAATATAACTTCGCCTTCTGGTTCCCACTCTTTTAATAATATTTCAAATAATGTAATTGCTAACACAAATTATGGAATAGTTTTTACTGGATTTGCTGATGCTTCTCCTTATGCCAATGCAGACAAAAATAATACAATCACTTTCAATAATATCTTAAACTTTGGTGGTGCTACTGGAGCAACGAATGCGTCTGCAGGAATAAGAGTGAGAGATCAGATAAATCTCAATATCACTAATGACTTTTTTAATAACAACTTTACAGGGACAGGTGCTTATCATCCATCAACTTTAAGAGGTATTTATTTGCAAGGAACTGTTCCCTGTTCAATTACAAGTGTTTCTTCAAATACTTTTAATATTATTAGTGGAGCAACTACTTCGCAACTGTCAGTAATTGAAAATGCTATTACAACCAATACAGCCAATGTTTTGAATATTAATAATAATCTTATGTCCAATTCTGGTTTTACAACATCTGCTACAAGTGCCGTGTTTTATGGAATATACAATAATGCAGTAGGTACCGGAACTTTAACTATAAATAACAATACTATTACAGGTATCACTTCCAGTGCAAGCGGTAGTGCTAATTTTATTTATGTATCCGGTACTCATAATTTAATTAACATACAAAATAATTCTATCAATAGTTCTACGCTAACAACAACAGGTACTGCTTACATGATATATAATAGTAATGCTACTCCCAATAGTGTGGTTACTGGCAATGTTATACAAAATATTAGTAAAACAGGAACTTCCGGAAATTTTTATGGTTATTATAACTTTGGAAGCCCTTCTGGTGGAAACGTTGTATTAAATAATAATTTAGTAAACAATGTGAATATTGCAGGTTCAGGAACCGTTTATGGACTATATCATTTTACTTCTTCTACTCAAACTTTAACAGCATTAAATAACACAGTTACCAATATTACGAGTGGAACAGGCACTACTTATGGAATAGATTGTTATTATACTAATAATTTCTCAAATAATTTGGTTCAAAATATATCGGGTGGTGGTACCGTTTATGGTTTATATTATGTTGGTACTACTAATTTCCCATCTAATGTTTCTAACAATACTATTTCCAGTATTTCTACAACGGCTACTACCGTTTATGGGGTTTATGCTGGCACTGGAAATGCAAATAATATTATTAGTAATAACAAAATTACTAATGTTTCCTCTTCAAATGCTTCTGCAACTGTGTATGGATTGTATTTTGCAGGTGGACCACATAATACCTTCAATAATTTAATAGGAGACCTATTAGCTCCTGCAGCATCAGGTACTAATGTAATTAGTGGAATTTATGTTTCATCTGGCAATCAAAACATTTATCATAATACAGTTAGATTGAATGCTACCAGTACAGGTGCCAATTTTGGAACCTCTGCTATTTATGCATCTACTACGCCAAATGTTTTGTTGCAAAACAATATACTTATTAACAATTCTACACCAAATGGTACTGGTGTTACTGCCGCTTACAGAAGAAGTGGATCTAGCTTAACTACTTATGATAATGCGTCTAATAATAATATTTTCTACGCGGGAACTCCTTCTGCTAACAATGCTATATTTACAGATGGTACTAATACTTATACAACACTTACTGCCTACAAAACAGCAGTGGCTCCGCGTGATGCATCTTCTCAAACTGAGAACACACAATTTTTAAGTTTAACACCGTCTAATGCTAATTACCTTCATGTAGATGGCACAGTTGCTTCTTATGCAGAAAGTGGAGGATTAACTGTTTCTTCTGTGTCAGTTGATATTGATGGTGATATTCGTCAAGGATTCCCTGGATATACTGGAACAGGTACAGCACCTGATATTGGTGCAGATGAGTTCAATGGTATTTCTATGGGAGGTCCCAATGACGCTGGTGTTTCTGCTTTCATTAGTCCTACTGCTACAGGTTGTTATTCATCTAATGAAAATGTGGTTGTAACTATAAAAAATTATGGAACTGCCTCTCAAACTTTTATACCTGTACAAGTATGGGTAAGTGGTGCATTAACTCAAACATTAACATCTAATTATTCAGGTACTCTGAATTCTGGAGCAAGTACCAACTTTACAGTGGGAAATATTAATATGACTGCTGCGGGTTCATATACTTTGAAAGCATTTACTTCATTAACAGGAGATAGTAATACATCCAATGATACAATGGTAATTGTAAGAAATGTTGCGCCTACATATACTTTACCTCAGCAAGTTGATTTTACTGGTTTCACAGGTGCTAATTTACCATCAGCTTTTTCTGGATGGTATGAAGCAACTGGTACTACGCCAACGGGCACTACCTCTCTGTGGACATCACAAACAGGTGTGGGCACTGCAACCAATGTAACCGCCAGAATTAACTTATATACTACTACAAGAAATGAATGGATTATTGGTCCAAAAATCGTACCAACTGCAAATACGATTTTGAAGTTTGATGCTGCTGTTACTGATTGGAACAGTACAACTGCTGCTGATGTTATGGGAAGCGATGATAAGGTAAGGGTAATGATTTCTACTGATTGTGGGTTAACATTTACACCTATTTATACTATTTCTGCTGCCAATAACTTACCGCCTACATTAACATCGTTTATCATTCCTTTGAATACCTATTCTAATCAACCTATCATTGTAGCATTTTATGCTACTGATGGTCCAATTGATGATGTAAATGATTATGATTTTCATTTGGATAACATCAACATTTATAATGGCATTGCAGATGATTTAGCGTCAACTTCGGTGAATACTCCAAATCCAGCATCTAATTGTCTTGGAAATGAAAATGTGAATGTAACGATTTCAAATAATGGCTTTAATTCAGCAACTAATTTTACTGTAACCTCTGTTTTAAGTGGCGCTAATGCTTCCACCATTTCTACGGTATATACTAATACACTTAATGCTTTTGCTTCAACCACAATTAATGTTGGAAGTGTAAATATGAGTAATACAGGTACTTATACACTTACAACTTATATTACCTATCCTGCAGATGGAAATAACACTAATGATACAATCATTACCACTTACAATAACATCGTTTTACCATTTCCGATGTTAGAAACATTTGATGCTGTTGCTCCATTGCCAGGTTTACCATCTGGATGGGTATCGGATAATGGAAGTACATCTTATGATTTTACCGTTAGAACAACCGGAAGTTCCATTCAGCACGGTGCAGGTAATCCTCCTACACAAGGTATTACAGCAGATTTATACAGTGGTAATGCTACATCATGGTTTGAAACACCCTCTATTGGGGCATTACCTAATCAACCTGTTGAATTAAGTTTTGTCTATAGAATTGTAAATTACACAGGTTATGCTAATCCTGGTGGAACTGCCACTACTTACTCTAATAATGATTCATTAAAAGTATTAGTATCTTCTAATTGTGGCACATCATGGAATTTAGTTGGATTTATTAATGGTGCTAATCATACGGTATCAACTAATTTTGCTCAAAAATCATTCTGTTTAGGAAACACTTATGCAGGTCAAAATATCAAATTAAGATTTGAAGCCAAATGGTCAACAGGAGATTATTGGTTTGACATTGATAGTGTGAAAGTAGATGTTGCACCTAATCCAGTAATTACTCCTTCTAACTCATTAACAGTTTGCGAAAATGCTGCCACTACTGCAACTGTTTCTGGTGGAGTTTCTTATACATGGAACCCGGGAGCTATTAACACTAATACTTTGAACATTAATACTTCAACAGCAGGAACAATTACTTACACTGTGGATGCTACTTTACCTTCTGGTTGTGTAACATCTGAAGTATTAACAGTAACAGTTAATCCTAATCCGACAGTGAGTATTGTGGCCAATCCATCAGTGATATGCTCTGGACAAACAATCACCTTAACTGCGAGTGGAGCAAATAATTATACATGGACACCAATTAGTGCTACGGGTTCTGTTGTTACAGATAATCCAACAGTTACCACTACTTATTCTCTAATAGGAGAGCAAAATGGTTGTTTTGATAATACAAGCATTACAGTTATAGTTAATCCTAATCCATCTATTTCATCTTTAAATGTTGCAGATGCTACTCAACCTTCTTGTAATAATGGTAGTGCTACTATTACTGTTTCTGGAGGTACAACACCATATAGTTATGTATGGTCAGGTTCAACAAGCACTATTAATGTTGCTACTGGATTAAATGGAAGTGGCGGTTCAGGAACTACACACACTGTAACAATTATCGATTCAAACGGTTGTAGTGTATATCAAACCTTTACTATAAGTTGTGTAACCGGAGTAGAATCTATGATGAATGCAGGTATAATGAATGTTTATCCTAATCCTAACAATGGCGTATTTACAATTACTACAATAGATAATACAACTAAAAACATTAGGATATTAGATGTTACAGGAAGAATGATTAAAGAAATTTCTACGAATGATAAAGATGTAAATATCAACATTGAGAATTTCAGTAGAGGAATCTATCTGTTAGAAATCAGAACTGATAAGGGTATAGCTAAGTTTAATGTAGTGAAAGAATAAGATTCAGTAAGGTTGTTAGAAAGAAAATCCCGTTTTTCATTTGAAGAACGGGATTTTTTATTTTTATTAAAGTTCTTTGAGATTATTTCTGATATGGGATTAAAACATCATTAAATAAAGGGAAATTTCTTTAAAAAAATTTCAATTTAATCATTTAATTATTATCAACTTTTCTGATTTTAATTGATTTTTATCATTCTTTGTTTTAATAATATAAATTCCAGATGGTATATCATTTAATATAATGCTCCATTTATCATTATCTACATTTTTTCTTTTTTCATCATAAACGATTCTTCCTGTTATATCCTGAATACATACATCAATAATGTTTGATGAAATAAAGATTTTTTCATTCGTTGGATTAGGAAATATATCTTGATAAGAAGAAGGGACAATATTATTATTCACACTCAATACACCTGAACAAGTGAATGTGCTTAATCCATCTAATTTGCCGTATCCCCACTTGTTGTTTGGTAAATTAGTGCCGGTAAAAATATCATTGTAGGCACAGGAAGTAATGGCGTTTTTAAATAACTGATTGGTGGCATTAGGCATAGCTTGTAAAAATAATAAAGCAAGACCCGTTACAACCGGTGACGCTGCAGACGTGCCACCACCTAATACGTGATATCCGCCAGGTGCTAGATAATTTGGATAATTAGCAATTAGGTTACTTTGCATGCCCATTGCTACGCAAGAGAATATACTATTTCCCGATGCGGCAATATCTGGTTTCAAAAGTCCTGTTCTGGTGGGACCTGCGCTACTATGATATGCTAATTGTCCAGCAGTTTCAGAAGTTGTTTGCAAAGTATTGTTGTAATCATAATATTGCTTTAAATTCACATAGTTGGCTACTGTAATAACTTCACTACTACATTGAAATCCGCTCACAATAGATGAAATTGTATCAGGCATTACATAGTATTGTATTTTTGGATATTGAGAGGATGTAGGTAAATTAGTTGAAACAAAATCAAAATTCCAGGCATCAAAACTGCCATTTCCTTTGCTTTCAATACTCCAAAGATAATTGGAACTATCGGCTGTTATTTTGAAATACCCTTCATAAACTCCAAAACTATTGATAGATGCACTGGACATAATGATACCAATTCTTTGGTTATTATGTATTAGTGTGTCGTATTTAGTAGTTCCAAGAGCATAATTATAATTTTTAAAACCAATATTGCCAAGATATTGATAGCTGGGATTCGTACAGCCAATAGACATCTGCACATTTTTGATTTGATTGGTATCCGCGTATATCCAGTGTTCCAAAGTATTAGTAGCATTATTTTGAATCCATGTAAATAATGTGTCAGTATTATTATTCATAATGGCTTTTACATGGTACTTAATGTTTCCTGCATTACCAGCAGCAGCACACATTATTCTACCAGGTGTATTAGCTATTAAGCTAATAATCATTTGAGATTGCAAATCAGTTGCATCGTGGCTACCATAATAATCTCCAACGCTGGCATTGATTGCAACAGGCATATTTAAATAATTTGCCACATTAATAATGAATTGTACGGCATCGGCAATCACAGGAGTTGTTGCATTAAAGTCCAGAGCAACAGCTACAACAGTAGATTTTGGGGCACATCCCTGGTGAGTATTGGTAGATTGTCCGTTACCTGCTGCAATGCCTGCTACATGTGTACCGTGTCCCCAATAGGATAGATCATTATGAGTACAAATGCCTGCATTAATAGAAGCAGAATCCCATAGTTGACCATAACCAAAAGGTACAGGAGATACTGTTCCAGTTACCGCCTGATCCCAAATGTAGATGATTCGCGTTTTACCGTTAGTATCTTTAAAGTCTGGATGAGAAAAATCTATACCACTATCAATAAGTCCAAATAGAACGCCTGTTCCATCATAACCTTGAGGAAGTGGTGGAACGCCCATTTTTACAGGCAAAATTCTGTTTCTTATTACCATTGTGTCGTTGAGTGTTTGAAATTTTTTTGGACGATACATTTCTGCTCTTTCCACTAAACGATTTTTAATTAAGTAATATAAAAATGAAGTATCTCTGATGACGCAGCGAATCAAATTTTTAGATGTATATAAAAGTTGGGATTGATTGGAATGCGATTGTATCTCTTGAATAATTTTTTCAGGATATTTAGATTGTATTATTAAATGTAATGGTTGATGTTGATAATGCTTTAAAGTATAAATTAAATCAGTATTGAATATATTTTGTGAGAATAGCTTTAAAAAAGATGTCAGTGTAAGAAATAATAATAATCTTTTCATATTTTTTATGCAAATGTAGTTAAGACATTGGAATTTAAAAAGTATTTTTATTATCTACATTTTATTGTTGATAAAAAAACGTGTTTGGATCTATTTTACTCGCCTACTTTTCTTTATATTTGCTGCACATTTGAATTTTTTAATGGATAAATTAAAAGAATTATACGATAAAGCACTAACTCACACATCAGTTAATCAATTGCCTGAAAGTATTAATGATGTAATATTAAAATTTTTAAATGAAGAACTACTTTCAGCAGAAGAAATTCAGGCATATAAAAATTACGAACGTTTTAGAAATCATTTATTGTCAGAAGCTAATGATGATAAGGATTTTGCAGATAGAATAAAAAAGTTAAGAGTGATAGCCAATTTTACTCATTGGAAAGAGTTTTTAAATTATTCAGAATAAATATGAAAGTTAAAACATTAGGTCAATTTATTATTGAAAGACAAAAGGACTTCCCTTATGCAAAAGGGGAATTATCAAGATTATTAAGAGATATTGGTATAGCATCTAAAATTGTCAATAGAGCGGTTACAAAAGCAGGATTAGTTGAAATTCTTGGCGAAACTGGAGATACTAATGTACACGGTGAGCAAGTTAAAAAGTTAGATGTGTATGCCAATGAACAATTTATTGCGGCATTTAAAGCGGGTGGTGAAATTTGTGCCATTGCCAGCGAAGAAAATGACGATATAATTCCCATATATTCTGAAATTTCTAAAAATGCTAAATATGTTGTAGCTATTGATCCATTAGATGGTTCAAGCAATATAGATGTCAATGTTTCTGTGGGCACTATATTTTCTATTTACCGCAGAAAATCTTTGGAAGGCTCACCAGGACAATTATCTGATTTTTTACAACAAGGATTAGAACAAGTGGCTGCAGGTTATGTGGTATATGGCTCGTCTTGTATGTTAGTTTATACAACAGGCAGAGGTGTGAATGGTTTTACGCTTGATCCAAGTATAGGCGAATTTTGCTTGTCACATCCAGATATTAAAATACCAGAAGAAGGAAAAATTTATTCTATCAATGAAGGAAATTATTTGAAGTTCCCAGAAGGTGTAAAAAAATACATCAAATATTGTCAGGAAGAAGATAAAGCCACTGATCGTCCATATTCTTCTCGTTACATCGGCTCGTTTGTAGCAGATTTTCATCGCAATTTGATAAAAGGCGGTATTTTTATCTATCCATCAACAGCCAAATCACCTAACGGAAAATTGAGATTGTTATATGAATGTCATCCATTGGCTTTTATTGCTGAACAAGCAGGTGGGTTAGCTACTGATGGATTTCATCGCATTCTTGAAAAGAAAACAGAATCTTTACATCAAACTACACCATTGTTTATTGGAAGTAAAAAAATGGTTGAAAAAGCAATGGGGTTTATGAAAGAATATTCTTCTGAAAAAGTGTAAGATTTGTTTGCCAGTTCTGAAAATAATTTACCAACACTTTATTTAATTCCTAATTTTATTGGTAATACATCTTGGGTAACACAATTTCCTGATATTAATAAAAGCATCATTTGCCAATTAAAGTATTTCATTGCAGAAGACGCTCGTGCATGCAGACAATTATTAAAATTAGCAGGATATAGTGATATATCATCTGCTATTATTGAAGAATACAACGAGCATCATTTTGATAAAGATGTTTCATACTTACTTCAACCCTTGTATGAAGGGCATTCAATAGGTTTGGTGAGTGAAGCAGGAATGCCTGCAATTGCAGATCCTGGAGATATAATCGTAAGAATGGCTCATCAGAAAAACTTTAATATTGTTCCATTAGTAGGAGCAAGTTCAATTATGCTCGCAGTGGTCGCATCTGGGTTATCAGGAAATAATTTTGCATTTATTGGCTATCTGCCTATTGAAGCACACGATAGAGTTAGAAGAATTAAAGAAATAGAACAATTTTCATTTACTAAAAGACAAGCACAATTTTTTATTGAAGCCCCTTACAGAAATCAGAAATTGTTTTCTTTACTAATTCAAATCTTAAATTCAGACACTTTACTTGTTATTGCTTGCAATTTAATGGAAACTAAGCCACTCATTAAAACAAAACCTGTATCAGAGTGGAAAAAATCAGATTTGCCTGATATTCAAAAAAAGCCCTGTGTATTTGGGATAATGAAGGTATAATGTGTTTTTGTATTATTGAAAAATTACATTGATATTTGTAGCAAAAAAATAAGATATGTTTGAGAACTTAACAGAGCGATTAAACAGGGCATTTCAATTTATTAAAGGAGAGAGTAAAATCAATGAACTTAATATTGCTGAAACATTAAAAGAAATTCGTCGGGCACTTTTAGACGCAGATGTGAATTATGAAGTAGCAAAAGATTTTACTGAAAGAGTAAAACAAAAAGCATTAGGGCAGGAAGTTGTTTCATCTAAAATTACAGCAGGTCAGTTGTTAGTAAAAATTACGCACGATGAGTTAGTGAGCTTAATGGGCGGTAGTAAGGAAGAATTAAAACTTACAGATAATCCATCAGTAATACTAATGTCGGGGCTTCAAGGTTCAGGTAAAACAACATTTTCAGCCAAATTAGCTCATTTTCTTAAGACCAAAAAATCTAAACATCCTTTATTAGTGGCCTGTGATGTTTATCGTCCAGCGGCTATTGATCAATTAAAGATATTAGGTCAACAAATTAATGTAGAAGTATTTTCTATCCCTAATGAGAAAAATCCAATTAAAATAGCAGAACAAGGCATTGCGTATGCCAAAGAAAAACATTACAATGTTGTTATCATTGATACAGCAGGACGCTTATCTATTGATGAAGAAATGATGAACGAAATTTCTTTAATAAAAAATAAAGTTCAACCACACGAAATTTTGCTTGTAGTAGATGCTATGACTGGTCAAGATGCTGTGAATACTGCCAAAGCATTTAATGATAGATTGAATGTAACAGGAGTTATACTTTCTAAAATGGATGGAGATACTCGTGGTGGAGCGGTGTTGTCTATTAAAGCAGTTACCAACAAGCCCATTAAATTTGTAAGTCAGGGAGAAAAATTGGATGCGTTAGATGAGTTTTATCCTGAAAGAATGGCGGATAGAATATTGGGAATGGGCGATATTGTGTCATTAGTAGAAAAAGCACAACAAGAAATAAGCGAAGAAGAAGCGAGAAGAATTGCCAAAAAAATGGCAAAAAACCAATTGGACTTTGAAGATTTGCTCACTCAAATACGAATGATGAAAAAGTTAGGTGGCGTATCTAATATTGCTTCATTTATGCCGGGATTATCAGGTATGGCAAAAAATCTGAATACCGAAGAAACAGAAAAAATGATTAAGCATACAGAAGCCATTATTTTAGCTATGACACCTACAGAAAGAAGAAAACCAGAACTTCTTAATCAATCCAGAAAATTAAGAATAGCTAATGGTTCAGGAACCAGCATTCAAGAAGTAAATCGTGTAATTAAAATGCACGATGAAATGAAGAAGTTAGCTAAACTACCCAACAATAAAGGTGCTATGGCACAAATTATGAAAATGTTTCCTGGCTTAGGCAAGATGATGAATTAGAAAAAAGAAATGAGTATTTTTCAAGAAGATATTAAACAATTGAAAAAATTATTAAAAGCCCTTCCAAAATACTGGGAAGGAAAAGCATGTGTATTAGAACTTAAAGAAGCTGATTATAATTGGAGGCAAATGGAATGGTGGGCTTTTTATTTTGAATACAAATGTATGCAATTATTAAATGAAAAATTTCAAATACCGGGCGATAAATTTAACAACGTACAATTTGATTTAAAAGGGCAAATTAACTGGGATTTTAAAGCAGCAGCTATTAAAACTCATGTTTATAAAATTATATTAAATGATGTTGAAGCTATGAAGCAATCTATAAAATTGCATGGTTATCATGGAGAGATCATCGCGTTATGTGATGTAGAGTATAATGATGTGAATAGAAGTTTTCAAAAATGGCATACGGAGTTAAAGGGGGGAAAATCAAAGTATGAGTTAGAACGAGAATTAAGAACATCGGTGTCCAGATATAGAAAAACAAAATCTATTCTTACTGAAATTATTTTTATTGTTTTGTCTCAAAAAGATTTAGATACGCTTGATATTATGAAACAAGGTAGGAATTCTAACGGAAATCCAAGAAAAGAAAAATATATGTTTGATTTAGAAATGTTAGATCAATATGATCATGAAGTATTAAAGTTCTAATTTATGTTTTACAACATAGATTGCATACAAGGTTCCAAAAAATATTTGAAAGATAATAGTATTGATTTAATAATCACTGACCCACCTTATGGAATTCAAGGAGATCAATTGCATAAACATTACAACAGAGATGAATCAAAAGTAATAGATGGATATGTAGAAATACCCAAAGAACAATATGCAGAATTTTCCCTTCAATGGATTAAAGAAGCGGAGAGAGTATTAAAGCCCGGTGGGTCTATATATATTGTATCTGGATATACCAATCTTGTTCATATTTTAAATGCTTTACAACAAACACAACTAAAAGAGCTTAATCATATCATTTGGAAGTACAATTTTGGGGTTTATACAAAAAATAAATTTATTTCATCACACTATCACATATTGCTTTATGTTAAGCCGGGTAAAAAACATACTTTTAATACTTTTGCTTTTTATGCAGATTTTGAAAAGGATGAAAATGGCAACTCATTAAATTACAAAGATAGAGAAGATGTGTGGATGATCAATAGAGAATACAAGCCAGGTGAAATAAAAAATAAAAATGAACTCCCAAAAGAACTGCTAATAAAAATGATATTATATTCCAGTAATCCTGATGATACTGTTTGTGATTTTTTTCTTGGTAGTTTTTCCACAGCAAAAGTTGCCATTGCATTAGGAAGAAATGCTTGCGGATTTGAAATCAATAAAAATGCTTTTGATTATCAAATTAAAGAAATCCAAAAAATAAAAAAAGGAGAATGGCTTGATAGTATAAGAAATGTACCCAAAAATAGATTCAAAAATGCAGGAAAAACTATAACAACTGAAGAGAAAAACAATATCATAAAAGATTATCATCAACTCTTGCAAGCAGGATATAATAAGCAAGAAAGTATAGAAAAAATAATGGAAAAATATCAAAGAGGATACTGGTCTATATTAAAAATTATTCAAAATAATTCAGAGCAAACTTTATCATTGTTTTAATTTTATTTTTTAATGTGTGGTATTGCAGGCATTATATCTCAAAACTCATCTATCAATGTATTACAATGGCTTTGTAAAGCATCACAATTACTTAGACACAGAGGAGGCGATGATGATGGAATAACAGTTTTTGATTCTAATCATTTCTATTGCTCAAAAGTAGAGCATAGTATAAATCATCACTCATCATTAAAATATCTTACTTACACGTCTATCAATGATATTTCTTATTTGAACTTTCAATTAGGTTTATTACATCGTAGATTGTCTATAATTGATATATCCGAATACGGGCATCAACCAATGTGCGATGAAACGGGCAATGTATGGATAACATACAATGGTGAAATATATAACTATGTTGAATTGAGAAAAAATCTTGAAAGCAAAGGTGTTACATTTTTTTCTAATACAGATACAGAAGTTGTATTAAAATTATATATTCATTACGGTAAAGAATTTGTCAATCAATTGAATGGAATGTGGGCACTGGCTATTTACGATAGAAGAATTAATGAAATCATTTTAAGCCGTGATAGAATTGGAGTAAAGCCATTGTATTATTTTTTTTCCAAAAACATATTTGCTTTTGCAAGTGAGCAAAAAGTTTTTTTGAAAACACAATTAGTGCCTTTTGAAACTAATTACAATGCTCTTGCAAAGTATTTAATTGACAATGTTTTAGAAGACACAGAAGAATCTATTTTCAAAAATATTTTAGAATTACAACCATGCGAAACATTAACATTAGATACAAAAACTTTATCATTATCAAAACAAAAATATTTTCAAGTTACTGATTTGCTTTCAAATAACTATGAGAAAAATGAAAAAAATATTATTGAAAGAACACATCAAATTGTCAAAGATTCTATTGTTTCACATCTCAGAAGTGATGTGGATGTTGCAGTATCATTAAGCGGAGGTATTGATAGTTCTGTAATTGCAGTTATATCATCTGAAAATATTAATAATCTGCATACTTTTTCTATTGTATTTCCTAAACAAAAAAATATAGATGAAAGTTTTTATATTAATGAAGTAAATCAACAAGTTCGTAGCACTGCGCATTATGTAACACCAGATTCAGAAAGTTTTTTTAATGATTTAGATGAATTATTGTATTCTCAGGACATTCCAATATGGAGCACCAGCACCTATAATCAATTTGTATTGATGAAAGAAGTGAGAAAACAGGGAATTAAAGTGATATTAAGCGGGCAGGGCAGTGATGAATTGTTTGCAGGATATCAGCATCATTATGTGGCTTATTGGCTATCATTATTAAAAAAAATCAAATGGTTAGAATTATCAAAACATATTCGTCAGTCCAAAAATTATTTATCAAGTCCATTGTGGTTGTTGATTAAAAGCCAGTTGAAAAAAGTTTACTCACCAAATCGTCAAACCATCTTGAATTATTTATCAAAAGAAATACTTCAACACTATCAAAATAATCATACTCATTTTATTAGCAGTGATTTAAATACAGAGTTATTGCAAGATTTGTCTTATCGCCGATTAAAAGCATTTCTGAAATGTGAAGACAGGTGTAGTATGTGGAGTAGTGTAGAAAGTCGCTTACCATTTAGTGATGATATTCATTTATTACAATGGGCTTTTCAAATACCAGATTACATTAAATTGAAAGATGGAGTTAATAAATATGTATTAAGAGAAGCATTCAAAAAAGAATTACCCGATAGTGTTTATCAAAGAAAAGATAAACGAGCATTTGATGCCCCATTAAAAGAGTGGATGATGTTACAACAAGATACTATATTCAATAGCATCAAAGAATATAAAGAGATTTTAAATATGCCTAACATCAATAAAATTAAAAACATTGAATTATTGAATAAAAATGAAGTTGAAGTATTATTTAAATTGTTTTTATTAAGTAGATGGAAAAAATTGTGGTAAGTAAAGCATACGCATTTTTGCGTATTTTTTAGTGCTAAAAAATATCCGTACCTTTGCAAAAAATAAAAACTATGAAAAAAATCATCACCATCGTAAGTATTCTGACTATAAGTTGGAACTTACAAAATGCACAAGCACAAAACAAGGAGAAAGTACCTTATTTTTATGAGATTATTTCTAATCCTGATAAGTCGGTAGATTACGCATTTGGCGTATATCCAACAAGGTCGGAGTATGTTAGAAATTCTAATGGAGGAGGATACACCAAAATGAGAGTAGCGGTTATCAATTATTCCAAACAAGATTTAAAGTGGAATGATTATAAGGTGTATATATTGATGAAAAACGGCGATTTGTTTTACAACTACACCACTGCTGCAAAAGATGGGGAATTAAATTGTAATTATGTTGTAAAACCCAATGAAACACATATTCAATATGTGTGCTTTGAAAAAGATTTTGATGTTAATCAAATAGACAGAATTTATTTGTCTTTATTAGACAATAAATTTTTCCCGCTCATTTACACCGATGGCTCTGATTCTAAATAATTAACAGGAAGGAATAAGTTTATTTACAAAATTTTTCTATATAGAACATTCATCCCCTCTTTGGAGGGGATTTTTATTTATTTCAAATCACTATTCTTCAAAAAACTCACCTGACTAAAAGTTTGTAGCCCGATACTTAATCTTACAATTTACAATCTTCCCCCATTTTCCCACTTTTTATTCCTTTTCGTTTGATTTTTACTTCAAATATTGGTTTTTGTATTCATTTCCCCCACTGTCAGTTATCCACAATTTAAATAAATATGTTTTTTTATAGGAACTTTAAAATCTTTTGAAGTATTAGTAAAATCAATATATTCGTAAATTTATCCTGGAAAAATATTTATCCACATTTATTGTTGATAATTACATTTTATCCACAAAGTGGGAAGAAGTGGTAAAAAGTGGTAAAAAATAGAAAATTTGTCCGTAATTTAGCAGCCAAAATCTTCCTTTATCAAAATGCTTACCCTGATAGGTGAATACGACTGCAAAGTAGATGCGAAAAATCGTCTGCTCTTTCCTGCTGACCTTAAAAAGCAGTTGGGGAATGCTTTTGATAGAGGATTTGTGGCTAATAGAAACCTGCATCATCAATGTCTCACTCTTTATCCTATGCAGGAATGGGAAGTGTTGAATGAAAAATTGAGCAAACTCAATCGTCTTATCAAATCCCACGATATATTCATCAGAAAATTTATGGGCGGTGCTACTATCTGCACCCCCGATTCTGCAGGAAGAATTTTAATTCCCAAGCCGCTTGCAGAATACGCTCAAATAAAATCGGATATTAAAGTGATAGGAAGCAATAATGTAATTGAAATATGGGATAAGGACTTATACAACAACTTCCTCAATCAGGATTTTGATATTGAAAAATTAGCCAACGAAATATTTTCTTCTCATCAAAAATCCGAATAATTTACCTTCTACATATAAAGTTCTCTTATGTCTGTTGCTCAAAAATACCATACACCTGTAATGCTTAATGAATGTATAGAATATCTCAACATTCACCCTGATGGTATTTATGTAGATGCGACTTTTGGCGGTGGTGGTCATTCTCGTGCTATACTAAATCATCTTTCAGAAAATGGAAAATTATTTGCCTTTGACCAGGATAAAGATGCTCAACAAAATCTGCCTGATGATAAAAGATTAACTTTTATTCCTTACAATTTTAGTTTCATTACTCAATGGTTAAATTATTACAAAGTTCTAAAAGTCAATGGTATTTTAGCTGATTTAGGTGTGTCTCTGCATCAGTTTAATAAGCCCGAAAGAGGATTTTCTTACAGATTCAATAGCCCATTAGATATGAGAATGAATCAACAGCAAAAATTAACTGCTGCCGATGTAGTCAATAATTACAGCCAACAACAATTAGAAAATATTTTTCAAAATTATGGTGATTTGAAAAATGCCAGAAAAATTGCTCATCTTATCATTCAATACAGATTTGAGAAAAAAATAGAAACTACTTTTGATTTAATTGATGCTATTAAACCTGCACTCCCAAAGGTAAATGATTACCCCATTTTATCCCGAATTTTTCAGTCCATCCGAATTGAAGTCAATCAAGAAGTTGAAGCATTAAAAAAATTTCTTAATCAAACCTATGATTTATTAGACACTCACGGCAGAATTGTTGTTTTAACTTATCATTCTTTAGAAGATAAAATTGTAAAACACTTTTTTATTCACGGACATACTGATAAAACATTAGAGCCCGACCCTGTATTTGGAAAAATTCAACATCCATTTAAGATAATTACTAAAAAACCTATTGAACCCAAACAAGAAGAAATATTGGCTAATCCACAAGCCCGCAGTGCTAAATTAAGATGTGCAGAAAAAATTTAATTTAATCATATCTAATAATGGCAAAAAATAAAATAAAAAAAACAACCGAAGAGCCCACCACTGAAACTACCGAAAAAAAAGCAGAGGTAAAATCTGCTTCCAGAGGTATTGTTATCAAATTGCTTTCAAAAATATTCGGAGCCAAATATCTTGAATCAGAAGAAGCGGCTCAATATCTGCCATACTTTCTATTTCTCATACTTATTGGAATTATTTACATTACAAATACCAACATTGCTGATAAAAAAATCAGAGAAATCAATAAACTCAATAAAGAATTAAAAGAACTTCGTTCAGAATATATTATTACTAAATCAGAACTAATGTTTTTAAGCAAACAAAGCGAATTAGCAAAAAGAGTAGAACCACTTGGATTAAAAGAATCTACTCAACAACCTTATTTAATCATAAACACAGACACAACTCTGAAAATTTATTGATAAATAATGAACAAGAGCATTAGCATAAAAACAAATATTACTTTTATAGTATTTTTTATTGCAAGTATTGCTATTGCTTATAGAATTTATATTATTCAATTCAAAGAAGGAGAGTATTGGAGAAAAAAATCCAAAGAAATTTCTACCAAGTTCATTGAAGTAGAAGCATCTCGTGGAAATATATTTGACCAGAATTACAATCTGTTAGCCACTTCGCTTCCTTATTATGATATAGGTATTGATGTTAATGTGCCAGGTTTAGATGATAAAACTTTTAATTCAAAGAAAGATTCTCTTGCATTAATGTTGAGTCAATTATTTCCTAAAAAAACAAAGAAGGAATATCTTGCTATGCTCAATAAAGCTCGTCAGGAAAATGACAGATATATCCTTATTAAACAAAAAGCCAGTTATCAGGAATTGCAACAAGTAAAAAAATTACCTATTTTGAGAAATGGAAAAAAAGGTGGATTAGTAGTGTTTCAAACAAGCAAAAGAATTCTACCTTTCAAATATCTTGCTGCCCGCACTATAGGTTATGCTCGTGAAAACATTAAGCCCGTTGGATTAGAAGGTGCTTATGATTCTATACTGAAAGGTAAATCAGGTAAAAGGTTGATGCAAAAAATTGCAGGTGATGTGTGGCGTCCTGTAAATGATGAAGAAGAAATTCAAGCCAAAAACGGAAATGATATAGTTACTACATTAGACATCAATATTCAGGATGTTGCAGAACACGCATTGCTAAAAGCATTAATTAAAAATCAGGCAAGTAATGGAAGCGTTATTCTTATAGAAACTAAAACAGGTAAGATAAAAGCGATTGCTAACTTAAAACAAAAAGATAGCATTACTTATGAAGAAGAATTGAATTATGCCATAGGTTATCCATCAGAGCCCGGTTCTACTTTCAAATTAGCATCTGCTCTTGCCTTATTTGAAGAGTATGATATAGATATAAATGAAAAAATACAAGTAGGCAATGGAGAATGTACTTATTACAATCAAAAAATGAAAGATGCACATCCGCCACATTCAGATGTAATCACATTTGAAGAGGCATTTAAAACATCTTCTAATGTTGGTATCAGCAAAATTGTTACAAAATATTTTAGTAAAAATCCTGATAGATTTGTCTATCACCTATCACGCTTTCATTTAGATAAACCATATAACATTGATATTCCAGGTGAAGGTATTCCTCGCATCAAAAAACCAAAAGATAAAGATTGGTATGGAACTACATTGCCATGGATGAGTATAGGTTATGAGTCGCTACTTACACCACTTCAAATATTAATGTTATACAATCTTGTAGCCAATAATGGAACTATCGTAAAACCAATGTTTGTAGAAAGAATTGAATACAACGGAAAAATAATTAATCAATATGATACGGAAATAATTGCACAAAATGTATTAAAGCCATCAACAATAAATAAAGCAAAAAAAATTCTTCGTGCTGTGGTTGAAAGTGGAACTGCAAAAGGACTTAACATCACTCATTTCAAAGTAGCAGGAAAAACAGGCACTGCACAAATTGCTAAAAAAGGAAAATACTATACTAATAATAATGACAAAACCTATCTTGCATCTTTTGTTGGATTTTTCCCATTAGAAAATCCGCTCTACACCTGTATTGTAACTATTCAATCCCCCAGCAAAGGAATTTATTATGGTGGATTAGTGGCAGGGCCTGTGTTCAAAGAAATTGCTGAAAAAGTTTATTCAACTAATATTCAAACTATACAACCATTGAATACCAAAAAAGATAGCATTCTGCATCTGCCTTTTATTGCAGGCACTTCGCCCATTAAATTCAACTATGTTACCAAGAAATTGTCCATTCCAGCAAAAGAGTTTGATGATAACTTTACTTTACTTACACCAATATCGCCTGATAGTGCTCGTTACAATTATCAACCCGTAGATGTAAGTATAATTTTAGAAAAAAATATTATGCCTGATTTGAAAGGAATGTCTTTGACTGAAACATTACCATTGCTTGAAAACAAAGGACTAAAAGTTATTATCAATGGTGAAGGTTGGATTTCTAAACAATCTATTCCACCTAAATCTAAAATACAAAAAGGACAAAAATTAATTCTGACCTTAAATAAAATATGAAAATACTTTCTGAAATAATTAAACATTTAAAACCTTTGAAAATTATTGGAAATACAAATATTCCGATAGAAAATATTTCTAATAATTCTAAAAAGATTGGTGCTAATACACTTTTTGCTGCCATCAAAGGAACAAATGTTGATGGACATTTATTTATTGATGATGCTATTCGCAGTGGTGCAGTTGCTATACTTTGCGAACAATTACCATCAACTATCAATGAAAACATTACTTATATTCTTGTAGAAAATTCTGCATCAGCATTAGGTTATGTTGCACACACATTTTATGATGAACCAACTAAAAAAATTAAATTAATTGGTGTAACAGGCACGAATGGTAAAACAACCAGTGTTACTTTACTTTATCAATTATTTACACTACTTGGTTATCAATGTGGTCTTATTTCAACTATTGAAAATAAAATTAAAGATAAGGTATTACCTGCTACTCATACTACCCCCGATGCTATCCAATTTAATCAATTACTTAAACAAATGGCAGATGAAGGATGTGAATATGTATTTACTGAAGTGAGTTCTATTGGCGTGCACCAAAGAAGAATTGATGGACTCATCTTTACAGGTGGTGCATTTACTAATCTCACTCACGACCATCTGGATTATCACAAAACATTTGAAAATTACAGAGATTGCAAAAAAGCATTTTTTGATTCTTTGCCTTCGTCAGCATTTGCTCTAACTAACAAAGACGATAAGAATGGCTTGTATATGTTGCAAAATACAAAGGCAACAAAATATACCTATGCACTTCAAACATTAGCCGATTTCAAAGCCAAAATATTGGAACAGCATGTAAATGGCACACTTATTCAAATTAATGGCAAAGATGTATGGATAAAATTGATTGGAAAGTTTAATGTGTATAATGTGTTATTGGTTTATAGCATAGCCCGAATAATGGGAGCAGATGAAGAAAAAATTTTGCAACACATCAGTAATCTTAATCCAGCCAAAGGAAGATTTCAAATCATACATCATGACAACATTACAGGTATTGTTGATTATGCTCATACGCCCGATGCACTTGAAAATGTATTGAAAACAATTCAGGATTTAAAACAACAACATCAAAGAGTTATTACAATCATTGGTTGTGGTGGAAATAGAGATAAAGCCAAAAGACCCGTAATGGCTCAAATTGCTTGCCAGTATAGTGATAAAGTAATACTTACGTCAGATAATCCAAGAGACGAAGAACCTTCTGAAATTATCAAAGAAATGGAAGCAGGTGTTTCTATTAGCAATAAGAAAAAAACAATCAGCATTGTAGATAGAGATGAAGCCATCAAAACGGCTATTCACTTTGCAGAAAATGAAGACATCATTTTGTTAGCAGGAAAAGGTCACGAAACATATCAGGAAATAAAAGGCACTAAATATCCCTTTGATGATTATCAAAAACTTTCAGAATATCTAACAACAATAAAAAATTAAATAATGCTATATTACCTATTTAAATATTTGTATGACACTTATCATATTGCTGGAACAGGTGTGTTTAGATACATCACATTTCGTGCGGCATTGGCTTTAATTTTTTCGCTCATTATTTCACTTATTTTTGGTAAAAGAATAATAGAGTTTATTAGAAAAAAACAAATTGGTGAAACTATCAGAGATTTAGGTTTAGAAGGAGAAAAACAAAAATCAGGCACACCTACAATGGGCGGCATCATTATCATTGCTGCTATTGTGATACCAACCTTGTTGTTAGCAAAATTGAATAATATTTATATCATAATAATGCTTATCACTACTCTATGGCTTGGTTTTATTGGCTTTTTAGATGATTATATTAAAGTATTCAAAAAAGACAAAGAAGGTTTAAAAGGAAAATTCAAAATTGTTGGTCAGGTAGGCATTGGTTTAATAGTTGCATTAGTATTGTATTTCCATCCAGATGTAGTAATTAGAGAACGAATTATTTCTAATGAAAAAGACGCATGGGCATATATAGATGATAAAAAAGCAAGTAATCAGGAAAGAATTAATATTCCTATTTATGCTAAAACAGAAACAAAATGTTTGAAAACCACTATTCCATTTGTCAAAAACAATGAATTAGATTATTCTAAATTAATTGCATGGTTGTGTGATGATTGCGAAAAATATGGTTGGATAGTATTTATACCTATTGTAATTCTTATTGTTACAGCCGTTTCTAATGGTGCTAATATTACTGATGGTATAGATGGATTGGCGAGCGGCACCAGTGCCATAATAGGTGTAACGCTTGGCATATTTGCTTATGTGTCGGGTAATAAAATATTTTCAGATTACTTGAATATAATGTTTATACCTAATACAGGAGAGTTAGTAATTTTCATCTCTGCGTTTGTTGGTGCTTGTATTGGGTTCTTGTGGTATAATACTTATCCAGCACAGGTATTTATGGGTGATACAGGAAGTTTGACATTAGGCGGTATAATTGCCGTATTTGCTATTGCTATTCGTAAAGAACTATTGTTGCCAATCTTATGTGGAATAT
This sequence comes from Bacteroidota bacterium, assembly GCA_040758575.1. Lineage (GTDB taxonomy): Bacteria > Bacteroidota > Bacteroidia > B-17B0 > Aurantibacillaceae > BPGX01. Next base: position 106,780 of record JBFLVH010000001.1, read on the forward strand.
TTTTAGTTGAAAATTTATCAGTGATTTTACAGGTAGCATACTTTAAGTATCAAAAAAAGAAAAGAGGTATTGAATATGCCCGAGAACACAGATTATTCAAAATGGCACCATTGCATCATCATTTTCAAAAACTTGGCTATCACGAAGCAAAAATTGTAATGAGATTTTTAATTATCGGAATTTTTTTAGCAGCATTAACTATCATAACATTAAAATTAAGATAAAACTTTGAGCAAAAAAATTATCATACTGGGAGCAGGTGAATCTGGCGTAGGTTCTGCTATCCTTGCTAAAAAGCAGGGCTATGAAGTATTTATTTCTGACATTGGAAATATTCCACCACAATATTTAAATGAACTCGCTCAACATAATATTGAATTTGAACAAAATCGGCATTCAGAAGAAAAAATATTGCAGGCAGATGAAGTCATTATTAGTCCTGGCATTCCACTTAATGTGCCTATTGTAGAAAAATTAAAACAAAAAAATATTCCTGTAATCTCTGAATTAGATTTTGCTCAACGTTTTACAAAAGCAAAAATTGTAGCAGTTACAGGCACTAATGGAAAATCTACAACTACATCATTGATTTATCACACATTCAAATTAGCAGGATATAATGTATGCATGGCTGGTAACATTGGAAATAGTTTCGCAAAAGAAGTGGCATTAAATAATTATGATTGGTATGTGTTAGAAGTGAGTTCATTTCAATTAGATAGTTGTTATACTTTTCATCCACACATTGCAATCATCACCAATATTTCAAGAAATCATTTGAATCGTTACAATGATTCAATACAACAATATATTGACTCAAAATTCAGAATTGTTCAAAATCAAACTGAAAATGACTTCTTTATCTATAACATAGACGATGAAAATATTACCAGCAATATTCAAAAAAAAAATATTATATCAAAACAATATCCTTTCTCTATATTGAAAATACTGAATAGAGAAGGAGCATGGATAGAAAACAATCAAATCATCATACAAATAAACCAATCAAAAACCACAATTATGAATGTAGTAGAATTAGCATTAAAAGGAAGGCATAACATTTACAATGCCCTGGCAACTGCATTGCCATCAAAAATTGCAGAAATCAAAAACGAAACCATCAGAGAAAGTTTTAAAACTTTTGAAAATTTAGAACACCGATTGGAATTCGTTAATACTATCAATGGTGTAGATTACATCAATGATTCCAAAGCCACATCGGTGCATGCTGCGTATTATGCACTGGCAAGCCAAACTAAGCCTGTTATTTGGATTTGTGGCGGACAGGATAAAGGCAATGATTACACAGAACTTTATTCTGTTGTAAAAGACAAAGTAAAAGCCATAGTTTGTTTAGGAAAAGATAATTCAAAAATTATTGCAGCATTTAAAAACATTGTGCCCGTTATTGTTGATACGCATTCTATGCAAGATGCTGTGAAATCGGCATATAGATTGGCAAAGAAGGGAGATGTGGTTTTACTTTCCCCTGCCTGTGCAAGTTTTGATTTATTCAAAAGTTATGAAGAAAGAGGAAATAAGTTCAAAGAATTTGTTCAACAATTATAATTAATGAACATTTTAAATAACATAAAGGGCGATAGAACCATCTGGCTGATAGTAGTTATACTATCATTGTTTTCAACTCTGGTAGTATATAGTTCCTCTATTGCTCTTGCTTATCGTTACAAAGATGGGCACTCTGAATATTTTTTATTCAAACATCTTTTTTTGACTTTAAGTGGATTAATGCTTACCTACTACATTCATAAAATTAATTTAAGGAATTTCCATTTTAATTTAATTGGTGTGATTGGTTTTTTTGTAAGTATTCCTTTATTAATTTATACTTTAATTAGTGGTGTTCGCTCTGGTGAAGCATCTCGGTGGATTGAAGTGCCAGGACTTGGAATTACTTTTCAATCGTCTGATGTGGCAAAAATTGCACTCATTATTTTTATTGCAAGAAATCTGGTGATATATAAAAATAAATTAGATAATCTAAAATCAATCTTTATTTACATTGTTTTACCTGCTTTTCTTGTTTGCGGATTTATTTTAATTTCTAACTTTTCAACAGCAGCATTATTGGCTTTGAGTATTTTTTATCTTATTTTATTGAGTGAAATTAAAACTAAATTTATATTGAAATTATTAGGAATTACCACATTAATTGCTGTTATTTTTGTAACAGGTATTTATTTTTTCCCTGACATATTACCAAGAGGCAAAACATGGAAATCAAGAATAGAAAATTTTTCAAAAGAAGATAGTAAAACAAATTATCAAGTAGAACAAGCCAAAATTGCAATTGCTAATGGTGTGCTTATTGGTAAAGGTCCAGGAAATAGTGCCCAAAGAGCATTCTTACCACAAGCATCTTCAGATTTTATATATGCGATAATCATTGAAGAATATGGAACTTTGGTAGGTATTTTAATCATTATCGCTTTTCTGATAATATTTTTCAGAAGTATCAGAATTGCTCAAAAATCCAACAATTTATTTTACTCTTATATTGTAATGGGATTGTCTTTTAATTTGATATTACAAGCCATCATTAATATGTCGGTGGCAGTGAATTTATTGCCTGTTACAGGACAACCATTACCATTTATGAGTATGGGAGGAACATCATTGATTTTTTCGTGCATCAGTATTGGCATTATATTAAATATCAGCAAACAAGTTTATCAGGAATCTAAAAAAGAAATTGAGCAAGAAAATAATAATATTACATCACCATCTTCTCAACTAAAAACTGCAAACATTGAATAAACAACTTAATATAATCATTAGCGGCGGTGGCACAGGAGGACATATATATCCTGCTGTATCTATTGCTAATGCTATTAAAGATATAATGCCTGATGCAAAAATTTTATTTATAGGTGCAAATGGTAGAATGGAAATGGAAAAAATTCCTGCTGCGGGCTTTGAAATAAAAGGTATTGATATTATTGGATTACAAAGAAAATTATCGCTTAAAAATATATTATTACCTTATTATGTTTTAAAAAGTATTCAACAAGTTAAAAAAATATTTAAAGAGTTTCAACCTGATATTGTTATTGGAACAGGTGGCTATGTGAGTTTTCCTGTTTTATTTACTGCTCAACTGCTCTCTATTCCCACTTATATTCAGGAACAAAATGCTTATGCAGGTTTAGCCAATAAATTATTATCTAAAAAAGCAAAAAAAATTTTTGTTGCCTTTGATAATCTGGATAAATTTTTTCCAAAAGATAAATTAGTAGTTACTGGAAATCCTGTAAGGCAAGATTTGTTGAATATTCAAGCATTAAAAAAGGAAGCATTATCTTTTTTTTCACTTTCAGAAAATAAACCTGTGTTACTGGTATTAGGAGGAAGTTTAGGTGCAAGAAGTATTAATGATGCAATTAAGAACAATATAGATTTTTTTATTCAAAATAATATTCAACTCATCTGGCAGATGGGAAAAAATTATTATTCACAATTATCGGATGAGTTCAAAAATTATCTTCAACAACACAATATTTTCTTTAATGATTTTATTTACGAAATGCCAATGGCTTACGCAGCAGCAGATATAATTCTATCTCGTGCAGGAGCAAGCACTATTGCAGAATTAGCAGTAGTAGGAAAACCTGCTATACTTGTTCCATCGCCCAATGTAACAGATGACCATCAAACAAAGAATGCTCTGGCATTAGCAAATAAAAATGCTGCTTTAGTTATTAAAGATAATCAACTCGCAAATGAACTGATAAAAAATATTGAACAAATTATTAAGAACTCTCAAATACAAAAACTACTTTCTGAAAACATTAAACAATTTGCTAAACCCTTTGCAGCCAAAGAAATTGCACAATCAATTTTAAATGATTTTATTAAATAAATTAAATGAACAACATTTTACAATATAAACTTTATTATTTTTTAGGTATTGGAGGCATTGGAATGAGTGCATTAGCAAGGTATTTTAATTTGAATAAGAAACAAGTAATCGGTTATGATAAAACCGAAAGCGAATTAACACATCAACTCATTAATGAAGGTATAAAATGTTATTACGAAGAGAATGTAGAACAACTCAAGCAACATCTTCAAAATTTTTCAAGAGAAGAAGTATTAGTCATTTACACGCCTGCTATACCTAAAGAACACACGGAATTTCAATACTTTCAACAAAATAATTTTCAAATAAAAAAACGAGCAGAAGTATTAGGTGAAATTATTAATCAATACCATTGCATTGCTATTGCTGGCACGCACGGAAAAACTACCACTACTTCACTTATTACACACATCTTTTACATATCTAATAAAAACATCATTGCATTTTCTGGTGGTATTATGACCAATTACAATACTAATTTTATTTATCGCTTAAATAATTCAAATGAACCTGTATATTCTATTGCTGAAGCCGATGAGTATGATAAATCATTCTTAAAAATTTTTCCTGAAACATCTGTTATTACAAGCATTGACGCAGACCATTTAGATATTTATCAAACTCATCAACATTTGATTGATACTTACATTCAATTTACCAATAACATTAAAGAAAACGGACATTTGTTTGTTAATAAATCTGTTGATAAGTTTTTTTCAAACAAGAAAAATATAACTACTTACGCTGTAAATTTGAATGGGCAAATATATGCTGATAATATTCGCTTTGAAAACAATCAAATGATTTTCAATTTACACATAGAAAATAAATTTTTTCCAAATATAGAATTAGGCATTCCTGGTTATCACAATGTATGGAATGCCCTTGCTGCTATTGGTGTAGCAAGGCATTATAATATTTCATTTGAAAATATATTCAATGCTTTAAAAACTTTTCGTGGTGTAAAAAGAAGATTTGAATATCATATCAAAACTGATAATTTAATTTTAATAGATGATTACGCTCATCACCCCGAAGAAATAAAAGCATTTTTACAAAGCGTTAGAATGCATTATCCAACAAAAAAAATTACAGCCATTTTTCAACCCCATTTGTATTCCCGCACAAAAGATTTTATGAATGATTTTGCAAAAGTATTATCTGATTATGCCGATGAAATTATCTTGTTAGATATTTATCCAGCCCGAGAACTTCCCATAGAAGGCATTACGTCTCAAGCATTGCTTGATAAAATTCAACACAACAACAAAAAACTTTTAAGCAAAAAAGAATTACCACATTATTTGAAAGATACACATCAAGAAGTCATTCTCACTATTGGTGCAGGAGATATTGAATTATTAATTCCAGAAATTAAATCACAATTATTACAAAAATGCGAATAAAAAAAATATATAAAGATATACTAATTATTACAGGAAAAATATTATTCCTGTCTTTCGCATTAGTGTCTATGGCATTTGTCAATAATGAATATAAAAAGAAAAAAATAGAAAACATTAATATTAAAATTATATCTGATAATCAACCAATGATGTGCAGTGTTGAAGATATAGAGCAATACATTCAAAAAAACAATTTTGATTTACTCAATAAATTGTATTATGAAACTAATTTTTATCAGATAGAAAAAATATTAAATGAAAAAAATGAAGTGAAAAAAACAGATGTTTATTTTACACCAGATAAACAACTCTGTGTTCAAATAAAAGAAAGAAAACCAATTGCAAGAATTTTTACAAAAACATTCAATTATTACATAGATGATGAATGGAAAATATTTAAAGTTACACATACTTACAAAGTTCCTTTAATCATTGGTGAAATTTATGAAAATCCAGCATTATTTAAACATTATTCTATCAGTAAAATTACTTCGTTCCCATCTCTTGCGGCTGTTTCAGTATTTGATGATATTTATATTTCACTTAATCACTTATTATCCGACTCAACATTATACAATTTTACTGATTACTTATACATCAATAAAGACAAGGAAATTGCAATTTATCCTAATATAGGAAAAATTAAAATTAATGTAGGTAGTTCAGAACATTTTGCTGAAAAAATGAATAAACTAAAAATATTCATTCAATATGGCTTAAATAAAAATGATGCGTGGAATAAATATTCTGACATCAATCTGAAATATCAAAACCTCATTTATTGTACAAAAAAATAAAAATTATGGAAACTATTCACAACAAAAACAATTTTGAAACCAACAAAAATGATTCATCCATTTCAAATGATTCGCCAGTAGTGGTAGCATTAGATATTGGAACTACAAAAATTGTAACCATTGTAGGAGTTAAAAACAAATATGGCAAAATTGAAATATTAGCTTATTCTAATGTACCTTCCAAAGGTGTTTTGCGTGGAGCAGTTGCTAATATTAAAGATGCAACTGAAAGTATTGCTCGCTCTGTAAAAGAAGCAGCAGATAAATGTAATGTTGAAATTGCAGAAGTAGTAGTAGGTGTGGCAGGTCAGTATATCAAGAGCTTTAATCAAAGCACTTCGCTTACTATTTCAGGTGAAGAAGTAACTGAATCAGATATTAAAAAAATGATTGAAGATATTAAACAAATATCTGCAAAGCCAGGAGAAAAAATTATATCCATTATTCCACAAGATTTTATTATTGATTCTGTTCAGGGCATTACTAATCCTATTGGTTATTCAGGAAAACATATTAAAGGTAATTTTCATGTGGTGGCAGTTACCGAATCTATTATTAAAAATATTGGTAAATGCGTTATGGAAAATAAATTGAGCATTCAGGAATTTTTCCTTGAGCCCATTGCCAGTGCAGCCGCAGTATTAACGGATGAACAAAAAGAAGCAGGCGTATGCTTAATTGATATAGGCGGAGGCACTACAGATATTGCTATTTATCATGGCAACATTATCAGGCATTCAGCAGTTATTACATTAGGTGGAAACATCATAACAAATGATATTAAGCAGATATGCAAACTCACCGAAAAACAAGCAGAAAAATTAAAAATTGATCATGGCTATGCTATGCCATTTGAAGAATTAAAAAGCAAAAATCTTAAACTGACCAAACCAACAGATAATTTATTAGATAAAACAGAACATTCTCAAACAGTGAATGCCCATTATTTAGCAGAAGTTATAAATGCTCGTGTAGAAGAAATTGCTCAATGTGTAGATATGCAATTAGAAATTTCAGGATATAAAGACAAATTATCTTCTGGCATTATTCTTACAGGTGGAGGTAGTTTGCTCAAAAACATCTCAAGCGTATTTATGGCAACATTAGGTATAGATACAAGTGTTGGTATTCCTAATCAACATATCACTACTAATATTGAAGAACTAAAATCACCCGTATATTCAACTGCAATAGGGCTTCTCATACTTGGTTTTCAAAACCTTGAAATGAATGAATCACAAAATCAAACAGAGAAAAAATCATCTCTTGAAAATCAACAGAAAGAAGAGCAAGAATTAGCAAAGAAAATGAGTAAGAATCGTAAATCTTTAGTTAATATTTTTGTAAATAGCATTAAATCAATGTTTGAAACCCCTGAAAATTTAGATGATGAAACCAAATAATAAAATTAAAAATTAAAAAATCGCTTTGCGGCTTTGCGAGAGACAAAATTAAATTAAAAATTAAAAATTAAAATTATTCATCCCCAACTGCGTTGGGGAGCGTATTCGTGCCTTTATATATAAAATAAAAAATTATAAAAATAAAAAACATCATTAACCTTAAAACATACAACTATGAGTCAATTTGAAATACCTCAAAATTTAAATCCAATGGAAAACATCATTAAAGTCATTGGAGTAGGTGGAGGCGGAAGTAACGCAGTGAAATACTTGTATAATCTGAATGTTAAGAATGTAGATTTCATTGTGTGTAATACAGATCATCAGCACTTGATGTCCAGTCCTATTCCTAATAAAATTCAATTAGGTAAGAACCTTACAAAAGGTTTAGGTGCAGGATGTGTACCAGAGAAAGGAAGAGACGCTGCTGTAGAATCAAAAGAAGATATTAAAAGAGCATTACAACACAATACCGAAATGCTCTTTATTGCAGCAGGATTAGGTGGAGGTACTGGCACGGGTGCAGCACCTGTCATTGCAGAAGTGGCAAGAAGTTTGAATATTCTAACTGTTGCCATTGTTACTTTGCCTTTTAACTTTGAAGGTAAAAAGAAAATGGCTTATGCTGAAAAGGGATTAGAAGAACTCAAAAAATATGTAGATAGCATCATTGTTATCCCTAATGAAAAATTAAAAGAAATTTATCCCGGAATGAAAATGTCTGAAGCATTTGCAAAAGCTGATGATGTAGTTTCTACTGCAGCTAAAAGCATTGCTGAAATTATTACTAATAATTTACATATCAATGTAGATTTCAATGATGTAAGAACAGTAATGCAAAACAGTGGCACTGCATTGATGGGAACTGCCATAGCACGAGGAGAAAACAGAGCATTGGAAGCATTGAAAAATGCCATATCACATCCATTGCTGGCTAACAATAGTATTGCAGGCGCTAAACATATATTATTGAGTATTACTACTGGAAGCGATGATATTTCTACTGATGAATTTGAAGCCATCACTAATTACATTCAGGAAGCAACTGGTGAGACGGCAGAAGTTATACCCGGTTATGGTACAGACCCATCACTTGGCGATGCCGTTTCTATCACTATTGTAGCAACAGGATTTCAAAATCATCTAATTGAAAAAAAATCAACTGAAATATCATCGCCATTTACCAATGTTACACAAATAGAAAATGTAGATCTTTCTAATACCGAAAAAAGACAGACAGAAGAAGAAACTTCAACTCCATTAAGTCCATCTGTGGAATTTAAAACAGAGACACAATCAACTGATATTAAAATTGAAGAAGTGCCCGTTGTTCAAAATATTTCTAAAGAACCAGAATCGTTATTTTCAAATATTGAAAATTCAACAGAAATCACATCACTTGAAAATCTGCCAGTTTCAGAAATATCAGAACCAGAAATGAGTGATGATAATAATTTTTCAGTTGAAATTAATAACATTACACCACTTGAAATTCCTAATGATTACAACCAACCTGTTGTAGCAAAAATCATTGAAAAAGAACCTGCTAATGAAACAAAGGATACAAATGTAAACAGTACATTGAACCAACTATCTGATAATATCAAAACCCTTTCAGACAAATCCAACACTATTCGCAAATATGTAATGGATATGAATAACCCCGCTGTATTTCAAGAACTTGAAAATAAACCCGCTTATCTTCGCAAAAAAGAACAACAACAATCTTCTGAAAAAAATTCTCCTTCTACATTAAAAGATCATTCGCAATACACAATAGGCGATAATGGTGAAATTAAACCCAATAATCCTTATTTAGGAACCAGCCAGGATTGATTGAAAAAACCTGTTTGATAATTGTAAATGCAATGCCTATAAATAATGATACTAAAAATTAATCCTGATAAACCTCAAAGTAAAGAAGTAGATAAAGTAATAGAGGTATTAAAAAATGATGGCGTAATTATTTATCCAACCGATACTGTATATGCCTTGGGTTGTGATATTTATAGCAACAAAGCCATTGAAAGAATTGCGAAATTGAAAAAATTAGATCCTGAAAAAGCATTGTTTACATTTATCTGCAGTGATATTTCTGATGTGTCAAAATATGTATTGCCTATTCCTAATAATATTTTCAAAACGATAAAAAAATTAATACCGGGTCCTTATACTTTTATTTTGAGTGCGAATAATCAAGTGCCAAAAATTTTAAAGCAAAACAGAAAAACGATTGGAATTAGAATTGCAGATAATAAAATCACTCAATCCATCATTACTGCACTTGGAAATCCTATTCTCTCTTCCAGTTTAATTGATGAAACAAATGATATTACTGAATATTTCACAGATCCTCAAGATATTTATAATCAATATCACGATAAAGTAGATTTAATCATTGATGGAGGTTATGGAAATGTAATTCCATCTACTATTCTTGACTGCACAAAGGATGAAATTGAAATCATCAGACAAGGTGCAGGAAAAGTAGAATGGTAGGCATTTACTATTCAAGAAAACAAAAATACAAATCTTACCCTAAAAATGGATATCTATAATCTATTGGTGGCACCCAGGTTTCTTTAATTGTTTGAGGGCTTACCCAACGATATAAGTTCAATTTTGAACCTGCTTTATCATTCGTGCCAGATGCTCTTGCCCCTCCAAATGGCTGCTGACCAACTACTGCACCTGTTGGTTTATCATTGATATAAAAATTACCTGCACTATTAATTAATTTTTTACAGGCCAAATCAATGGCATACCTATCGTTGGCAAACACAGCGCCTGTTAATGCATATATTCCCGTATTATTGACTACATCTAACATCTCTTCATAGTCCTTATCTTCATAAACATAGATTGATAAAATAGGTCCAAATAATTCATTGCACATTGTATAGTAAGTAGGATTAAAAACCTGAATAACTGTGGGTTCTATAAAATATCCTACTGATTTATCATACTTACCTCCAAAAATAATTTGTACATCCTTGCTTTTTTTAGCATTTTCAATGTGTTGAGAAAGTTTATTAAAACTATCTTCATTGATAACAGCATTGATGAAGTTAGAAAAATCTTCTACTCCGCCCATTTTCATTGAACTTAAATCTTCGCCTAAATATTGTTGAACTTCTTTCCACAATGATTTTGGGATATAAGCACGGGAAGCAGCAGAACATTTTTGTCCTTGATATTCAAAAGCCCCTCTTGAAAGAGCCACTGCTACAGATTTTGCATCTGCAGATGGATGTGCAATTACAAAGTCCTTTCCACCTGTTTCTCCAACAATTCTTGGATATGAGCGGTAAAGATGAATATTATTACCTATTTGTTTCCATATAGATTGAAATACTTCGGTAGATCCAGTAAAATGAATGCCTGCAAACCAATAATTAGAAAAAATCACATCGGCGGCTTCTGAACCAGATGGATAAATGAGATTAATAACTCCATCGGGTAATCCTGCTTCTTTGAGTATTTCCATTATTACATGAGCACTGTATACCTGATCATTGCTTGGTTTCCACACTACAACATTGCCCATCATAGCGGCACTTGTAGGTAAATTGCCTGCAATAGCAGTAAAATTAAATGGTGTAAGAGCATACACAAATCCTTCTAATGGTCGCCAGATCATTCTGTTCAACATTCCCGGTGCAGAATTTGGTTGTTCTTTGTATATCTCACTCATGTAATATACATTGAAGCGAAGAAAATCAATCAATTCACAAGCACTATCAATTTCTGCCTGAAAGGGATTTTTGCTTTGTCCTAACATAGTAGCAGCATTCAGTTTGTAACGATATTTATGAGCAATTAAGTCGGCTGCTTTTAAGAATATAGATGCTCTTTGTTCCCACGATAATGCTTCCCATTGAGGTTTAGCAGCTAATGCAGCGTCTATGGCTTGTTGAATATGTTCTTTGGAACTTTTGTGAAAGTAACCAAGTGTATGTTGATGGTCGTGAGGAGGTGCTATTCTCACTTTTTTTCCACTTCTAACTTCTTTTCCACCTATGTACATTGGAATATCTACTTCTTTACTTCTCCATTCTTTAATGGCATCTTGTAGTAATTGTCTATCAGGAGTATTAGGCGCGTATTGTTTTACAGGTTCATTTTGTGGAATAGGTGGTTGAAAAAATCCATTATTCATAGTGATATTTTTGGGGCTAAATTAAGGAATTTTTGAGTGGAAAAATTATTTGTTAATGTAAATTACATTTCCAAAATTAATACAAGTTATTATTAAACCAACTAAAACACGAAAGTATATCTTATGCAAGTGATTAAAGAAACAATGTTATTAAAAAACAAACAAATAAACAACTCTATTACTTCCCCCTCATCTCTTTTGGAATAATGCACACGGGAATGGGTTGCATTTTGTGTAAGTTGGCTTGATGACGGGTTTGGTATATTTTCAATACTTCTTTTTGTCGTTCTGTAAGAGGTGTTGAATTATTAGGATTTTCAAGGTATTGCATTGCCCATTCTAATTCATCATAAGTAGCACCAATTTTTTCTTCATCGGTAGGGCTACCTTCAAATAAACCATCGGTTGGCTTTGCTTTAATAATACTTTCAGGCACTCCAAGATGTTTGCCTAATTGATATACATCACTTTTTAATAAATCCGCGATGGGAGAAATATCCACACCTCCATCACCATATTTTGTAAAAAATCCTATACCAAAATCTTCAATTTTATTACCTGTGCCTGCTACCAAATATCCATAATGACCTGCAAAGGCATATAAACATACCATTCTTAATCTTGAACGTAGGTTAGCCATATTATGTGCTGTCTGAATTTCTTTTGGCAATACTTTCATATATTCAGAAAGCACTGATGACATATCCACTTCGGCAGAAGAAACATTTGAATGATGTTGTTTCAGCCATTGAATATGTTCTATACTTCTTTGATATTCGGGAGATGCCTGTAAAATAGGCATATTTAGAGTAATAACAGAAAGACCAGTATGGGCACATAGCGTAGAGGTAACAGCACTATCTATTCCTCCACTCACTCCTACAACAAAGCCCTTTGAATGATTTGATAATGCGTAATTTTTCAGCCAATCAACAATGTGTTGCTTTACCTTTTCGCAATCTTTCAGCATTTTTACAGAACATTAAAATAAGATTCCTACATTAATTCTCAAAGCATTTTGGATTAAATTTTGTTTGAGATAAGTGAATTGTAATTTGCCGTTGGTATCTATTTGTCCGTAGGTGGCAGTGTATTTAGAGGTGCTTCTCATTAAGTTAGTAAATGAAGAAAAGTAATTAATACTAAACATTAAAGATGTAGAGCCAGCAATTCTGTATTCTGTACCTAATCCAACATTTAATCCAATTCTTATAGGTAGTAATGAAGCATCTTTTTTGATATTTAAATCAGTATTTGAGCCACTTACATTAGAATATACACCATTTTTTACAACTTCTGAGTATTCGTCGTTAGCTATAACTTTTGTTCTGATTCCTAAATCAACACCAAATTGTGCAAAATATCTGAATCCGCTATATTCTTGTGTCATCATTTTTAAGGTAACAGGAATAGTAACATAGGTTGTTTTAATTTTTCTTTGTGTGATACCACCATAACCAGTGTTGCTTTTGTTGAATAAAACTGAAGTGTCCATACCATTTGAAAGTTCAATCAATTCTCCATCGCTATTGGTGTAATAAGATACGGAGTAGTTGTTAGGTTTATCATTTTTGTAAGTGATAGTCCCATTTTCAAAATCACCACCAATTCCAGTATAAAAATGAATGATATCTGATAATTTGAATTCTGTAATTAAGCCGAAGCCAAAGCCAAAATTCATTCCGCCACCTGTTGTATTTTTATCTTTTGATTTAATCCAGGTGGGCTGTGGCGCTATTCTAATACCAAAGCGAAATTTTTTATCAAAATTATTATCCTGTGCCCAAATAGAAGCACTAAAAGATGATAAAAACAATGCACTGATGACTAATTTTTTCATAGTATTGCGTTTTGAAATTTTGAGTGCAAAATTATGAAATACATTTATCAAAATAAAATTTTTATTAGAATTATCCTATTTCAAATACTCTTTCTGGTTTCTTGCAAAAATACCGAAGAAAAAATATCAGAAATGCCTGTAGAACCCATTCATATAGAAGCATTTGAAGATGAATTTTTTGCAGTGGATTCTCTGCACTTTAGATATTATGATTCAATATTTTCAAAAAAATATTTTCCTTTTTATCAGTATTATATTTCTGATATTATTTATTATAGGCAGGAATTAGATTCCAGCAAACAATTAATTTTAAAATTCATCAATGATAAAGATATTCGTTATGTGTATCAAGAAACAAAAAAAGTTTTTAAACCAGAATTTAGAAAACAATTAGAAGATGAAATTAAACAACTTCATCAGCATATTCAATTTTATTTTCCTGACAAAAAATTACCCAAGCGATATTTGACTTTTATTAGTGGATTTAATTTTCAGATAGTATATCCTGAAAACTCTGATATTATAGGCATTTCAACCGATATGTATTTAGGCAGTCAGCATCAGGTTTATGTATGGCTGCAATGGCCCAGATACAGAGTGAATCAATTGAATAAAGAATTTATACCAGTGGATATAGCCAAAGCGTGGTTATTTTCTATTTATCCTTATGGTAAATACAATAATTTGTTAGAACACATGATGTATTATGGCAAAGTGATGTATGCATTAAAAAAACTTTTGCCCAGTACTCACGATTCTTTAATATTTTCGTATTCAGCCAAACAATTAGAATATTGTAAGAAGTTTGAGAAAAATCTTTGGGGATATTTTACAGAAGAAAATAGATTGTATGATAATTCACCAAAAAGTATCACTGCATACTTAAATGATGGTCCATTCACTGCCGCTATTAGCAAGGAATGTCCGCCCAGAATAGGAATGTATATCGCTTACAAGATTGTTGAAAGTTATATGAAAAGAAATGAAATAAGTTTGAATGAACTAATGCAGGAAAATAATGCTCAAAAAATTTTACAACAAAGTAAATATCGTCCGTGATTATTTGTGGTTCATTAACTCTTCAATTTCTTCGGGTTCAATAGGAATATTTTTCATTAAATTGATTTGTCCGTTTTTAGTTATTAGAATATTATTTTCTAATCTAATACCTAAATTTTCTTCGGGAATATAAATACCGGGTTCGCAAGTAAAGACCATACCTGCTTGCATTGGCTCATAAAAAAATCCAACATCATGCACATCTAATCCTAAAAAGTGAGAAGTGCCGTGCATAAAATATTTTTTGTAAGCAGGTTTTTCGGGTGTTTGTTTTTTTACATCATCTTTGGTAATGAGTTTTAATTTTAATAATTCTTCGGTCATTAATTTGCCTACTTCTTTATTGTATTTTTCAAAAGTCATACCGGTTTTCAAAAGTTTAGTGGCTTCATTCAGAACAAATAAAACACTTTTGTATACTTCTTTTTGTCTTTTAGTGAATTTTCCATTGACTGGAATACATCGTGTCATATCGCTGGCGTAATTAGCATATTCTGCGGCGGCATCAATTAAAATTACTTCACCATTCTTACATTGCTTGTTATTTTCGGTGTAATGCAACACACAGGCATTTTTTCCTGATGCTATGATGGGCGAGTAAGCAAATCCTTTGCTGCGATTTATCAACATTTCGTGAATCATTTCGGCTTCTATTTCATATTCCCATACATTTGGCTTCACAAATTTCAATACTCTGCGAAATGCTTTTTCTGTAATTTGACACGCTTGTTGAATTAAATCAATTTCAATGGTGTGTTTAATCGCACGAAGTTTGAATAAAATAGGTGCACTTCTTTTATATTTGTGCAAAGGATATTGCTGCATTATTTTTTTATTCCATCTGTCTTGAGCTGTTTCTGTTTCAATATATTTTCTCAAATGTTCATTAGAATTCAAATAAACAAACTCTGCTTGATAGATGAGTGTTTTTAAGATAGATTCAAATTGATGAGTCCAATAAATAGTAGAAATACCGCTGACTTCAAATGCTTGCTCTTTGCTTAATTTTTCTCCTTCCCAAATGGCAATGGTTTCATTCGTTTCTTTGATAAATAAAATTTCTTTGTGCTTTTTTTCTTTGGCATCAGGAAAAATAATTAATATCGTATCTTCCTGGTCAATACCAGAAAGGTAGAGTAAATCAGAATTTTGTTTGAAGCCCATAGCCCCGTCGGCATTAGTGGGCATAATATCATTGCTGAAAAAGATGGCAATAGAACCTGGTTTTAAGTGTTCGGCAAAATTTTTTCTATTTTGAATAAATAATTGCGAGGGGATAATGTCGTATCTTGGCATAGTTTTATTTTTGGCGAAAGGTAGTGAAAAATGTGTAAATCACCTTCTCCACTTAATTTCTTTGGTAAAGAAACGAACGGGATAGATAGCAGCCAAAAAGCCAATAACAAGTAAGACAACTACTACTAATATAACATCCTGCCATTGTAACTCTACGGGATAATAGGGCAATATAGAATTTTCATTAAAGGTGATGATGTGAAAATGAATTTGTATCAGGCAAATTAAAATACCTAATATCAATCCTGTTAATGCACCGCCAAATGTGATGAGAAATCCTTCTACCATAAAAATACTTTCAATCATTTGTTTGTGAGCCCCCAGAGCATAAAGTGTTTGAATATCCTGTTGCTTTTCAATAATGAGCATAGTAAGTGCACTGATAATGCTAAATGTAGCAATGATTAAAATGAAACTCAAAATAATAAATGTCCATAGTTTTTCTGTTTGCAATGTTTTGAATAATACATCATTTAGTTCTTCTCTGTTTTTAACTACAAAATTTTTACCCAATGTTTGCTTAAGTTGTTCTTGAACTTTATTGATATTAGAAGGATTTTTGACAGATAATTCTAATGATGAAATCAGATTTTCTGCATCAAATAAATCTTGAGCAAATTGTATATCACAAAACATATATTTGTAATCAAAATCATCATTGATAGAGAATATTCCTGAAACATAAATGGCTTTTTCATTGATAACATCTGTATTCGTGCCAGTATTTTTAATTCTTTTAGGGCTATATAATATAATAGGGCTGAATTGATTAGAAAGATTAATATCTAATTCATTTGCAATGCCCTGTCCAATCACTGCATAGTATAAATTATTTTCTTTCAAGGCAAAAGTTCCTTTTTGGATGATAGATTTTGCTTGAGTTACTTTTGTAAATAAAGTATCTACACCTTTAATGCTAACTAATAATTGTTTTTGTCCGTGTTTAACCAGTGCCTGATTAGATATGGTTTTTGCAATAAATTGAATATCATTATTATTCTTTAGTAATGGCAATACGTTATCAGCATTAAAATATTTTCCTTTGGCTGGTGAGATTTTAATATCAGGTTCTACTGAATTATACAAATCGCTTACCACAGAAGTAAAGCCATTCATCACTGAAATAATAATGATAAATGCCGCTGTGATAATAGAAATAGCAAGCAAACTAATCCAACTAATCAGATTAATGATATTGTTGGATTTTTTAGAAAACAAATATCTTATGGCTAAAAGCAATATTAATCGCACAAATTATTTCTTTTTTAATATCTGTTCAATTCTTTCGGCAATGTCTAAACTTTCATCAAAGTAAAATCTCAACTCTGGAATTTTTCTAACTTTTTTGGCTAATTGATCGCCTACATACTTTCTGATTTTTTTATTGTTTTCTTCAATGAGTTTGAAAATGGCTTTTCTGTCGTATTTATCAGAAGGCATAATGCTTACATAAATTTTTGCAATGGATAAGTCGCCAGTTACTTTCACTTCAGATATATTGATAAAAGCCCCTGCATAATCAATAGATGAATGAAATAAGAAATATTCTGAAACGGCTGCCTGCACCAGTTCCGCTACTTTCTTTTGTTTGATAGTTTCCATAATTTTTTTTGCAAAGTTACATTATATTTTTAGTATCTGTTTAATGTAGTTTTAATTTATTTTTATAGCACCTGACGGGTCATACAAAAATTAAATTTATTTTGTGGTAAAGAAATTGTAATGCTAAACAAGTGCCAAGTAGGGGAGAATTTAGGGATGTTTTTTAGACAATAGTGTATATAATCATACTTTTATTTATCAAGAAACCATTTTTATTCTTATCTTTGCAAGAAAAATAATTTATTTTGAATTTACAGTATGAAAATTAAACAGAATATACACATAAAAACAAGTAAAAGAAAATAATATGAATAAAATATTGGTATTCATAATAATGATAGCAATGATAATATTAGTGAGATGTAAAAAATATCCGGAAAATAGTTTATTTCTAGTGCCACCAGAAACCATTGTTATTAAATGGAATGGGCTAAAATTAAAAACATTTAAAGTAGATGGTAATGATAGTATTCCTTTAATTAAACAAAAATTTTCAAATTTAGATAATTATAAGCTTTATAGTACAAAGAGAACTATAAGTTCTATATACACTGTTAATAGCGACTATAAATTATTTGAAGGTTATCCGGAATTATTTTTAATATTTGGAGATAAATCATCAGAAGGAAATTATGCTACGATTGTATTTTCCGATGATAAAAAAAGATGTTATTTTGAATGTTCTGGTATTTGTAAAGGTTCTTTTGATATTTTAAAGATTACCTACAAAGAATTTAAGATAAGAGGTTTAAACAAAAATAAAATGTATGAAATTTATTTTAGTAAATAATTTTGATTATTAAACAATATGAAAGATGATTAAAAAATTTTTGTATTTAATATTAATCCTTTCTTTTAGTGCCTGCACTATCCAGAAAAGATTGTATAGAAAAGGATTTTATATTGAAAAAATATTTTCTAAAAAAGAAAATGGTATTGACCACAAAAATCAATGTTTAACTAATCATCCACTTAAAAACACAACAAATGATTTAGAATATAATTATGATTTTTATTTATGTGATGCGAATATTGAACAGCCATTGTCTAATAATGAACAACCTATTAAACTTCACCATTACTTGCATTTTATTAAAGATACAATACAAAAAAATAAGTTTTTACAAGATAAAACTTTTAATACTTTTAAGAAACAGATGAACCGTAAAATCAATCCAGATTCTAATGATAATAAACAAACAATAAGAAAACAATATTTATCACTTATATTTTACTCAATTGTATTGCTAATGGCACTTATGCTTTATTATTTATTTTATAGTTATCCATTTGAATGGCTGAATGGTGCTTTACTAACTTATACTTATGGTGGGTGTTTATCTATACTCTTATTCATACTCTTTATTCCCACTTTTAGTGTTTTGCTGATTGTGTATTTTAAAGAAAGAAATAAAGTGTTTAATTTAAAATATAAAGGAGAAGATAGAAAAATAAAGAAAAAGATTGTTGGTTTAAAGATTCTAAAAGTATTTATAGTTTTGATAAGTATTATTGCAAATATGTTTGTATTACATCTTATTCCAGGTAGTTGGCTTATGTTGATTTTAATAGTAATGGGAATTGCTTTAATCATTTTAATTTCTCAAAAAATAAATCGTTTAATAATGACAAAATCAAACCAGTATTCTAATGATGCTCAAATGGATTTGAAAAAATTACAAATTATTATGTTAATCAAGTTATTGGTGATTATTATTTCTTTTTTCCTTGTATTTATTCCATTAATATTTAGAATATATTAACTAAAAATGCCTTTTATTGGTTTTGATGTGTAGCATTCAAAAAATGTTAGCCCTAATTTATAATCAATTTTTATTTATCAATAAGTTATTTTTATTATTATTTTTGCAAGAAAAATAATTTATTTTGAATTTACAGTATGAAAATTAAACAGAATATACACATAAAATCAAGTAAAAGAAAATAATATGAATAAAATATTGGTATTCATAATAATGATAGCAATGATAATATTAGTGAGATGTAAAAAATATCCAGAGAATATTGTTTTGATTGTTCCGCCTGAAGTGGTTTTGAAGGAATTATCGGGGGCTAAGCTAAAATCTTATACTGTAAATGGAATAGATAGTATGGAAGCGATGGAAAAAATTTTTCCTGGGGCTCAAAATTTTCCATTTCGGTATGGACCCAGTAGTACCTCTATAAGTAGTAGCTATTATAGGAATTATTCCTGGGGTATGCTTACTCCATATGTAGGAATTTTAAATTTATCAGAAGATAGGAAGTATCTTTATTATTTATATGATGCTGCTCCATTTAATATCAATAAAATTGACGAGTGGAAAATAATTAAACTGACAAAAAAAGAATTGAGAGTTACTGCACAAAAAAATAATAATATCTATGAGATATATTTTGCAAAATAAAATTGAAACATTTTAAACCAAACAAATCATCCAATCAATGAAAACAAAATTTTATTACTTATTGTTGATAATATTTTTAGTTTCATGCACTATCCAGAAAAGATTATATATAAAAGGATTTTATATTGAAAAAAATAAATTTATACATTCAAAAAATATTATTACAAAAAATAATTTTACTCATCAAAAAGAAAGCCAACAAAATACTCTAATTAGTATTTCATTTCCAGATACCACTTCCTTATCTCCCAAAAAATTCAATATCAGCACATATCCTCATTTGTCTCTTTCTGCATCTGCTAAAAAAACAAATGGATATTTACCCACTAAAACATCATCTTTTCAGATTAAAAAAATTCCTCATTCAAATTTTATCCGCATTAATTCAGGTGTTCATTCTAAACCAATAGATCCAGTATTAAAAACTCAATATATCAGCATTATTTTCTATCTTTACTTTTTTATGATTGCAGTCAACTTTTACAATTTTTTCTATTTAGATCCATTTTTATGGATTTCTTCTTTTGGAGGTGGCTTTTTGATTTTCTTTATTACTATCATGTCTTTAATAATGATAATTGCTTATTTCAATGAGAAGAAAAGAAATTACAAAGCATACAATTTTTATATGAGTAAAATATTCACACTTATTAATATGTTCCTGTTAGGATTTTTAATGCATATTTTTATTTTATTTAATTCAGAAGCTATATACTATGGAATGGATGAATTACCATATTCTGTAAATTTTTTCTGGATTAATATTGTCATCTCCACATTGTTATTATTAGCTGCTATTTACATTCTTTATTTCACAAATAAAAAAGACAAACTCTCTGAAGAATCTGAAATTGTTGAGGAAGATGTAAATAAAAATACGGATTTAAAGAAAAAAGTTCAAAGGTTAAGAAGAATAAAAATGGGATTTTTATTATTGTCTTTATTACTCACTGCAATTGCTGTTGGTGTATCTATTTTTGTTAATAATGTTAGGTAAAAAATATTTTAAAAAGATTGAAACATTTAAAAACAATTGTCTTCAAGGTAAATTTTTTACTTGATTTTATTCTTTCCTTTTCAGTCCTATTCTATATCCTATTCCTGCTTCAATATGATATGCTACAGCAAAATGTGTTTTTAGTGAAAAGTGGGCTACTAAATTGTTTTGAAAGTAATATCTGCAACCCAATCTATGATAAAATATTCCATTTGGAAATTGACCAGATGGTATCCAAATATAATAACCCATTTCAAGTATAGGTGATATTCTTCCAAAATTATAAGCATAAGCAATTTTTACTCCACTGCTAAATTGATGTGCAAAATCTAATATTACTTTGTCAGTATCAGATGTGCGTAACTCGTATGCTAAACTTTGTTCATAAAAAGCATCTATGCCTGCACCTATTTGTTGATTTTGATGAATGTTGTAATAATAATTCACTCCACTGCTGAATGCCCACAATTTATTGCCAGTTGGCGGCTCTACTTCATTTACACCAACGGCAGAAAAAAATAATATTTCGTGCTTATTTTTTTTATCAGAAGAAGAATCTTGAGTTACTTCATATTTTTTAATTTGCCTGAATGAGTGTGAAATACCAATAGATGGATATAAAGTATTGATGCCAAGATTAGGCACAGCAAATCTGCAATTGCTCACATGAATGAATGTAATAGAAGGATTAATCAACCATTGAGAATGTATTTTAATTTGCCATAAAAATCTGAATTGAATGAATGTATTAATATGTGTGCCAATAGCGATATTTTTATGATTGCTTTCTACATCAAATTTTTTGGTAAGATAAGCCAATCCCCAAGCCATTTTGAGTTTGAACAAGATGTTTTTTTCTTTTTTGTGAAAAGGAAATTCAAGATAAGGCGCGATGGCTATGCTATTGCCCAATTTTCTTGCATTACCCAGAGTTTCAAAATTAAAACATAAGCCATAATCAGGATAGTTATTGATGCGATGCCATTTGTAATAACCCGAAGATGGTTTGAAAATATTGACTTCAGCAAAAAAAGGTCTTTCTTCAATTAAATTTCCTAATTTAAATGTATGTTGAGCCACTACTCCATATCCGCTATACAATGATACAGAGGTAAAGCCATTTTGAGCATTTAAATAATGAAAAGTTAATCCTAATATTAAGAAGATTCTTAATAGCATTTAGTTTGATTGATTGAGCAAATATACTTTAATCAAAGGAGTTTTGAGAAAATAAAAACTTTAATCCCTTATGTTTTTCTTTATTAACTTGCCTGTATATTTTTGTGAATTATTAATGATAGTAACAAAATATAATCCATCTTGAATATTAGAAATATCAATACTTTCAAGGTGATGGGACAATTTTTCCTGTATAATTATTCTGCCCTGTATATCGTGAATGTAAATATCTGATGTGCTGCTAATGTCAGATAATTCAATGTATATTTTATCCGACGCTATATTTGGAAATATCTTTAGTTGATAATTGTTTTCAAAACTTTCTACATTAACAACATTGTTAGCAAATTGTCCTGTTGAATCTAATTTGACTATAAAAACATCTTCTTGTTTAGCATTAAAGCCATAAGTGTATCCAATAGCAATCAATCCATTATCTTTTGTTCTTTTACAAGATACTATAAAATCGTCTTCTGATGAGCCATAAGTAACGCTTTGCTCAAACCATTGATTAGCAAAAACATAAAAGCCAGGTTCTCTTTTTCCTTGTCCATAACCCGTTAAATCATATACTACAAATCTTCTGTAATTATTAAGTTGAGCCCCTGTAGTTACTGCTTGATATTTTAAATTTTTATTAGTTTGCTTTAAATCAAAAATCCAATTACCTAATGAATCTACTACTAATTGATGATAGTAAGTGGTATCACTTCCAAAAGGAGATTGAGAAGCGCCACATATAACAAATGCACTATCTATCTTTCTTTCAAAAAAATCATAACCAATATCAGTTAAGTTAGGATATCCAATTTCTTTGAAAAATAAAGAGTCGCCATTATTATTAGTTTTAAAGATGCAATAATTGCCTTTTACATCTGAAAAACTATAAGTAGTTCCGAAGCAAGCAATGCGATTGTCGTGGAGTATTTCTACACTTACAAATTCATCATCATTCATGCCTCCAAATTTCTTTTCCCATTGTAAATTGCCAAGTGAATCAGTTTTTACTATCCAGAAGTCCTTTCCTCCTTTAGATTTACTATATGAATATCCAGCCATTACAAATCCACCATCAGATGTTATTTGCACTGCGTTCAGCATATCCCAGTTAGTATCACCATAAGTTTTCATCCACAAAGAATCACCATTCTTATTGACTTTTAGTAAAAATCCATCGTAGCCACCTGTTCCGAATGAATTAGTGTATCCAGTTATTACAAATCCAGAATCAGCAGTAGATACTATGGCTTTACCAATATCGTTGTTAGTTCCTCCAAAATGTATTGTCCACATTTCCCAGCCACTGCCTCCATTTACTTTTGATAATAAAATATCGCTATTACCAAAAGTAAAACTGCCTGTATATCCTGTAACCATAAAGTGATTGTCTAATGTTTCGCACACATCATTGCCAATATCTACGCCCCACCAACCAAATTTGCTAAACCATTTTTGTTGTGCATGACTAATGCTTGTCAATATAACTAACAGAATAAAAATTGAATATTTGATGTTGAATGTAAAATTTTGTCTGGGAGAGGCGGAAAAAAAACTAAAAGAAGACAGATGTTTCACTGCGTTTAGTGACCCTCCCCTTTGTCCCCTCCCTACGCAGTAGGGAGGGGATGGGGGTGGGTCTGAGTGAAGCGAAGAATCTAAAAATAGATGTTTATCCTCAACGAAGTTGGAGGACTTCACCTTGTTCAGCATGACAGAATGCTTCACTTCGTTCCGCCTACGGCAGACAAAATGGTTTATTCTGTTTAGTATTTGATAGATAGTTTCTACTTTCATCATAGATTTATAAAATCTTTTCATCACTTTAATTTTTTGCTAATCATAAAGAAGAAGCCCTGACCATAAGATACTTTTGGTAAAATCCATCCTTGCAAATTATTGCTGCCTATGTAGAAGTGCCAATTTGATGTTTGATACATAATTGAAAAGCCGACATTAAACAAAGAATATCCGCCATAGCCAATATGAAAATTAGTTTGAAAATGTGAGTCCCATTGATAAGCGGGCTCTGTAAATACATAGGGCTTGTAATTAGCATTGAAAATATAACGAAATCCAAAGCCCAGCGAGAATTTCATATTCCCAAAAAATACTTTGTTGTATAATATCAGATTGGTGGGAATATTAGTGTTGAATGCTCCTTTACGGGCATTAGTAATTTGTTTGAATGTGCTGTCTGCATTTATTTTGTTGAGTGTAGAATCTTTCAGGTCATAAATACTATTGATGTGATAGCCATTAAATTTTAATACACTATCTGTGCTGTATTTGACGCTGTTTCTCAACCAATGAATAAATCCAAAGTTATTAATGTTGACAGACAGAATACTCATTTTACCTAATTTGCTTTTGTAAGGTGTTTCAAAATAAATATCAGCAGAAGCCCCTATACCATTGAGTTCATACCATTTTTTTTGTGAAGTATCACTAATGGTAACATTAAAGTTAGAATTAAAAACAATTTCATCATAAGAACTACTGGTAAATAAAGATGAGTTTTTTCCAAATGCAAAGTAAATTAATCTGTTACCTTGAATTGCCGAAAGGGAAATACCGATTTTGGCACTGCTATCTACTTTTTTGAATAACATTCCAAACTTGAGTTCGTTAAATGTAATGGTGTTTATATTTGTATTTGCAAGATTAGCAGTAGTGCCCGCCAGTGGTTTATTTCCGTAAAAAAGCAGTTGATAAAATTGTCGGGTATATCCTGCGTGAACAAGGTATTGTTGTTTAGCGGCAATGAAGTAAGATATTTTATCAGGATGTTTTCTATCTGAAAAAAAAGTGTGTAAGTTATAGTTAAAATAAGCCCCTGCTCTGTTGTATGCCAGTGATTTCTTCAATGCTCTGTCTTTCATTTCCTTATCAATAAATCCGCCAAAAAATAATTGATTAACCATTGCGGCATCAATATGATTAGACCCTGCATCAAACTCGGCTTTTAATGAAACAGCATTACCCGTATATTGATAAAAATTAAATTCAGAGTTGTATTGAGAAAAAACATTGGATTGAAGAATGATTAAAAAGAAAAATAAAAAACAATAAAATATTTTAGTGGTATTGAAAAAATTTTTCATCATGCTTAATTATTAACTATAGTTCTGTAATTAACATCAACTGATATGACTACATCTAAATAATAACTATCGTATATGGCAATATCAGGCGGTGATGGGGGTAAATAAGAATAAGACACTAATTTTATTTTTTTACTCTTCTTTAAATTATCAATAGTATTTTTGCTCAGATAAGCAATCAGTTGAGAGTTGCGAGGGGCTATAATATCATTATTAGAATTGACATAAGCCATTTCAATAGAGTTATTAGATGGTAAGAGTAATGAATCCAGTGTGTTATTATTTTCATCTAATAAATAGGCCTGTAATTTGACTTTGAATGGATAATTATTGGAAATATTAAATATAACTCTTCCTTCATTCACATTGTTTAATTGAGATACATTTTTAAAATCAATATCTAATAAATCCTGAAGTTTGAAATAATTGGCTCTGAAAATCAGCGGAACATCAATATCAGCAAAGATGCGAATACCAGTATTGTAATAAGCAAAATCGTTGGTAGCAGATAAATTACCATTGGGATTTATTTTAATTTTTCCTTTGTAACCTAAATATTCGGGTAAATTTTCAATAAATGGTTTGAGATTGCTGTTATTGGTGTTGATGTTGACGGTTGTAGTAGTTGAGTTTACTGGATTTGCCCAATTACCTGTTTTGGTAGCTCTGTTGATATTGATAATGTTCAATGGAGGAGCGTTTAGTAATACACTTGTTCCATTGGTAGTATTTATAGATTTAACTGTATCTAACTGTCCTTGAATATCTACTCCAAAATCATTGACAAGATGAAAGTTAATAGATGCCGAATTGATTTGAAAATTTGAAACTTCTAATGTTTTTGAAAATCCAATGGCGGCAGAATCATAAGGTATATTGATTTCCTGTTGTCCAAAATATCCTTCAATATATTGGGGAATAATTTTTTCATAAGAAATTTTTGCTGTAATGCCCTGTCCAAAAATTACACTGTCGGGCTGGGCGTTGGGTGCAGTATATACTGTGAATGAATGAACGATGGTATTAAATGTATTACCACTTTGTCCTGTAAGGTTTAATTCATAGTCATTAAAACTATAATACTTTACAGTAGGTGTATTGCCGGGTGGTATGATTTCAGTGATATAAAATGGAGAACTGTTTTTAGTAGCAGATGGAAGTTCATATTGGAACAATAAAGGTTGACGAGTTGTATTGGTGTATTCTACTTTCAGTTTACCTTCTTTGACAATGCCATATCGTAATCGGGCATCATTAGGTATTTGAAAATTAATTTCCTCTGCTTTGTAGAATAAAAGTGTATTGGGTGCCACCGTTGCAGTGAATAAGGCAATAAAATTGTAATTGATAGTTGTATCTGGCAGATTCACCAGAGTATCTATTTTAAAATCACTGACTTTTTTTGAAAACTTTAAATGCAAAATGTGCGCATTATCTGATTGAAATAATGAATCTCCAAAAAAATTTTTTATATTGAGCGTGCCGCGTGCTATGGGAGATACTAAATCTACATCCCAATAAGCTAATTGATTTTTTTTACAGGAAATCAGAAAAAAAAATATTCCAGCTATCAGAATATGGATAAACCACAATATCTTTTTATGGAGCATAGGTATCGGGGGTTTGAATAATATTACTTTTGTTGCCGCTGTTATCTTTAATATATACGAGTAGTTTTAATTTTTTGATGGATTTACTTTTGCGATAAGGAGACATTGACAAACTAATTTCTCCACTAATGGGTTTGTTTTTGTTTGATTCAGATGGTGATGCAAAAATTCTAACATCTATGCTGTCTTGAAAAAATGTTGTGTCCTTAAAAACATAATAGGAGTTGGTTGTATTATCCCAAAAATAATATACTATAAAAAAATTGCCTTCACCATTAGGACTACCTCCAATATCACCATCTCCATCTGAAAAATTAATATTCAATAAAGCACTATCGGCAGAGATAATATCAAATGATTTTAAACTAATTTCAGGAATATTTGAATACTTGGGCTTTTTAGCACAACTCAAAAAAATAAATGTTATGATGATAAATATAAGGTATCTCATTCCAATTTTTTAGAGAGAAAATTTT
Organism: Bacteroidota bacterium; assembly: GCA_040758575.1. Lineage (GTDB taxonomy): Bacteria > Bacteroidota > Bacteroidia > B-17B0 > Aurantibacillaceae > BPGX01. Next base: position 133,996 of record JBFLVH010000001.1, read on the forward strand.
TATCTTGGTCTGCCTACACTTCCGCCGCCACCACTTCTTGGTGCAGAAAAACTTCCACCACCAGAATTAGAATTGCCTCCGCCCCATCCTTTTTGGGTAGAATTATTTTGTATGTTAGAATTATTTTCTTTGGGGGATACCTGAATAGGAACAGCAGTGCCTCCATTGTTGGGTCTGCCTGTATTGACATTACCTACATTGCCTTTTGGTGTGCTAATAATGGTAGTGCCATTGTTATTACCTATGCCAGATGGAGTGATGATAGTATTATTTCTTGGAATGATATTTACAGGTGTATTAGGATTGGTATTTATTTGATGTACGAGCGGTGTGTTGATAGCATTGATTTGAGAAGGTTCAAATTTGCTAACGGGCTTAGGACGAGCGGTTTCATCAAATTTGGGGATATTCATTTCTGGATTTACCATCACGGGCTTTTTAGATAAATTATCTCCTGAGTTAATGTTATTAGTCGTTCTACCAGAATTAAATCCCTCGTGTGAAGTGCGTGGTGCATAGGTCATGCTGTTTACATCTTGTGAGTTGTAATAATAAGGATTGTAGCCGTAATAAGGTGTATAACCATAACTGTAAGGATAATAACCATAAGGGTTGTAGCCATAATAAGGTGAATAGCCATAATAAGGGCTTGACCAGGGAGAATACCCCCAGTAATTATTGTAAAATGGAGAGTAATAAGGGCTTCCCCAGCAAGTACCTAAACCATAGGAATAATAAGGATTTCCCCAGTTGTAGCCGTAACCAAAGGAGGGTGAATAATTGCCATAGCCCATATAAATACTGCTTCCATAATTGGGTGTGCCATAAAAACCATAATTGGTATACCAGTTATCATAATAACCAAGTCCGCTTACAGGATTGTAAAATCTTTTGATACGAGCAGCATATTCATAATCGTAGTAATCATCTTTGTTGTAATTGGGTTCTTTGTAATAGGGGTTGTTGTTGATTTTCTCTTGTTCTCTGGCAATAGAGTCCTGAATTTGACGCTGTCTTTCTTCCTGTTGTTTTTTCTGAATAGCGAGTTGTTGTAATTTTTTTTCTCTTTCTTTTTTGGCATTTACATAACTATCTGTATCTTCATAAAAAGAAAGGTTTTTGAGTGATGAGCAGGAGAATAAAATGCTCATACTTAAAACAAGCCCAAAAATTTTTAATATAGTTTTCATATACTTTACATTTTTCAACCTACAAATATACGAAAAAGATTGTTATTGGGGTATGAGGATTTTAAATGTTTAAAGAATTTTTACAAATGGATGAAAAATTGTTTAGGAGGGGTTAGGGTGGTAAAGTTTTTTACAACCGATTCATTAATGAAATAATAAAACAAAAAACCCTGACGCATTTGGGGGCATCAGGGTTTTTTAGATTTTGATAGACAGCGGATTTTACAGGTCTAAATAGGGGAGTAATAATTTGCTACGAGAGCTGTGTCTTAATCTGCGAATGGCTTTTTCTTTGATTTGACGCACTCTTTCACGGGTGAGGTTGAATTTATCGCCAATTTCTTCTAAAGTGAGAGGATGTGCTACGCCAATGCCGTAGAAAAGTTTAATAACATCTCTTTCTCTTTCGGTAAGTGTAGATAATGCTCTGTCTACTTCTCTTTCCAGAGATTCTTTCATTAAGGTAGCATCAGCACTTGGAGAGTCGGTGTTTGGAATTACTTCTACGAGGGTGCTTTCTTCACCTGCAATAAGAGGTGCGTCAATGCTAATGTGTTTGCCGCTTACTCTTAAAGTATCTGCCACTTTTTCAATAGGAATATCGGTGGCTTCTGCCAATTCTTCGGTGCTGGGCTCTCTTTCGTGTTCTTGTTCAAGTTTAGAGTATGCTTTGTTGATTTTGTTTAATGAACCTACTTGATTAAGGGGTAATCTTACAATCCTAGATTGTTCAGCTAATGCTTGTAAGATAGATTGACGAATCCACCAAACGGCGTAAGAGATGAATTTAAAACCGCGTGTTTCATCAAAACGGCGGGCGGCTTTAATGAGCCCCAAATTGCCTTCATTAATCAGGTCGGGTAAGCTCAAACCTTGGTTTTGATATTGTTTAGCCACAGATACTACAAAACGAAGGTTAGCGCGGGTTAGTTTTTCTAATGCTTCTTCATCACCTTCTTTGATTCTTTTGGCGAGTTGTACTTCTTCTTCTGCGGTGATGAGTTCTTCTTTTCCGATTTCTTGAAGGTATTTATCTAATGAGGCGCTTTCGCGGTTGGTAATGGATTTAGTAATTTTCAATTGTCTCATATATTATGGTTTTATTGGTTTCCAATCAGAATATAACGAAAGAAATGCCAAAATGTTACAGAAAATTTCAAAAAAATGTTAGATAAATGAGAAATGATGTTTATATTTTTGATTATCAGATAAATACAATGTTTGTTTACTTAATATTTTCTTTTTTCTTTTTGAGTTCTTCCAGTGCTTTTTGTTGGGTGGCTAACTCTTGCTTTTTCTTTTCAATTTCAGATTCGTTGTTTTTGATGTCTTCTTCTGCTTTTTTGATTTTTTCTTTATAGTTTTCAATATCTTTTTTTAGGTTTTCATTTTTCTTTTCAAGAGATTTTTGTTTATCGCTTATATCAGATAGTAATTTTTCTTGTTCTTTGATTTGTTTTTCAAGTGGTTCTATACTTTGTTTGATAGCAAATTCTTTCATTAGTTTTTCAATGAATTTTTGTTTACCTCTGTCGTTTTTCAGATAATTGCCATTACCTAGATCTACGGCTACTTTCATTTCAATGGATTTGTCTGATTTTTCATCAAAGGAGGTGTAAATATCTACGGGATTATTTCCCCAATCTTTGATGAGGATGTTGTCTCCAATGACTTCGTTTCCACTTATTTTGACTTTTTCGTTTTTAAAATCTTTCAATACCTCTTTCCATTTGTCTTTTACATCATTGATATTGTTGTTGTAAATTTTGGTTTCTAAACAGGGCGCACTGCCAGATGAAAAGGAGCCCGATGTTTCTTTGATTTTAATTTCTTGTGAAAATAAATGGCTGATGGAAATGGTTGCTGTGATTAAAATTATTTTTTTCATAATTAAAAATTTTGGGGAAATATAATTAATTATTTTTTATTTTGTTCCAGCCATTGCATTGCTTTTCGGACACTACCTTGTTCTAGTAAAATTTTTTTTAAGTAATTATAATCATTAATGCCAGTGTTTTTCATTAAAATTTTAGTACCTCTGTCAATGAGTTTGTTGTTGGCTAATTGCATATCTACCATTTTATTGTCTTTTACTCTTCCTAGTTTTATCATTACAGAAGTGGAAATCATATTGAGAATTAATTTTTGTGCGGTGCCTGCTTTCATTCGTGTAGAGCCCGTTACAAATTCAGGACCTACAATGACTTCAATAGGATAGTGTGCATATTGACTGATTTCAGCATTGGGGTTGCAGGAAATAGAGCCCGTGATAATTTGGTGTTTTTGACATTCTTTGAGTGCTCCTACTACATAAGGCGTGGTACCAGATGCTGATAAGCCAATGACTACATCGTTGGTATTGATTTTGTGTTTCTTTAAATCTTTCCATCCTTGATAGATGTCATCTTCGGCGAATTCTACGGCTTGAGTGATGGCTTTTTTACCACCTGCAATAATTCCAATTACTCTGCCATATTCTATGCCGTAAGTGGGTGGGCATTCGGAAGCATCTACAATACCAAGACGCCCGCTGGTACCTGCACCAATGTAAAATAATCTTCCACCAGTTTTCATTTTTTCTACAATGGTTTCTATCAGTGGTATGAGTTGAGGAATAACTTTTTCTACAGCATCAGGCACTTTTTTATCTTCTTTATTGATATTAGTAAGAAGTTCTGATATACTCATTTTTTCTAAATGATTGTAAAGTGAATCACTTTCAGTAATTTTTTTCATTTGAGGAATTTTTTGATAAGTTGTAAAATGATAAGAAATCCGATGAGCGAGAGTATTAAATAGATAATGAGTTCATATTTTTCGGGGATAATATTTTTATGAAAAGATGGAGGTAGTTGGGTATCGTTTATTTTTAAGGAAGGAAAGAGCGTGAGCAGTTGTTGGAGTTCTTCATCGTAAGTGATAATATGTGTAGCAATGAAATAATCTTCAATATCGTTGGTGAATTTTTTTCTACTTAAGCCACACCAGTCAATGACACAGGAATTAATTTGTTTTTGTTGTCCGTAGATAAGCCATTCTTCGCCAGTATTTACGGGGACTGCACATTCATCTTTTTCAGGGAATAAAATTTTGTAATGTTTATGTGGGTTACCTTTGAAGAGATTCAATACTTCTGCTTCTGCTACTAAATAATCATTTTGATGTGGAATGGTGTTCAAAATTTTTACGCGTAATATCACATCGTTTTGATTGGCTAAATCTTTTGTCCATTGAATAACAGGGCATTGGCAAGCAAACAGAAAATTGATTGTAAAGAGTGAAAGTGTAAAGAATAAATTTTTCATTTTAGTTGAAATTGGAATGCCATTGTATAAAGTGCGTTTCAATAAATTTTTTTGTGTTTTGAATATGTATGTGCATTTCTGTATCATGTTCAATGAAGGGAACAATTTTTCTGTATTCGCTCAACAAATTTTCAATGAATGGAGAGGATTGTGAAGGTCTTCTAAAATCTAATGCCTGTGCAGCAGTGAAGAGTTCAATAGCCATTATATCTTTCCAGTTTTCAAAAATTTCAAGACATTTATTAGCGGCATTAGCGCCCATACTTACATAATCTTCCTGTCCGTTAGATGATACAATACTATCGGCAGAAGCAGGAGTGCACAGAATTTTATTGCGATTGACAATAGATGCAGCGGTATATTGTGGAATCATAAAGCCCGAGTTCAAACCAGAGTGTTTGACTAAAAATGGAGGTAAATTTCTGCTACCAGAAATGAGTTGAAAGATTCTTCTTTCAGAGATGCTGGCTAATTGATTGAGAGCGAGAGCAAGGGTATCAAAGCCATTGGATAAAATTTGCCCGTGAAAATTTCCGCCCGATAAAATGGTATCTTCATCAGGAAAAACAAGTGGATTATCAGTTACAGAATTGAGTTCTGTTTCAATGATATTTTTGACGAATAGAATTAAATCATAAGAAGCGCCGTGTACTTGTGGAATACAGCGGAAAGAATAAGGGTCTTGAACGGATTTGTTTTCAGTGGAATGGAAAAGTTTACTATCTTTTAGTATTTGAGAAATTAATTGGGCTACATAATTTTGTCCATTGTGATTTCTGATGATATGGATGAGAGGATGAAAAGGTTCTGATTTGCAATTAAAAGCATCTAATGAGATGGCTGTTATAATATTGGCAGTGGTGAAAAGAGGTATTATATTGATGAGTAAGTATAAACCAATACCACTCATATATTGAGTACCATTGAGAAGTGCTAATCCTTCTTTGGGATGCAGTTGAATTTTTTGCCAGTTGAATTGCTGGTAAAGTTGTTGAGTAGGGATAATTTGATTATTATAGTAAACTTCTCCCAGACCGATGAGAGGTAAGGATAAATGAGCAAGAGGTGCTAAATCTCCCGAAGCGCCGAGAGAGCCGTGTTTGTAGATGACGGGATATATTTTGTAATTGTAGAAATCAACCAATCTTTGAACTGTATCAATATTTACAGCACTGTTTCCGAAGGTAAGGTTTTTAATTTTTGCTAACAAAATCCAGCGAATAATTTCGGGGGGTAATTTTTCACCTGTGCCGCAAGCGTGGCTTTTGATGAGATTTTCTTGTAATTGTTGAAGTTGTTCTTTATTGATTTTTACATTACAAAGCGAACCAAAGCCCGTGTTTATGCCGTAGTATAGATTATCAGAAGATTGAAGTTTAGATTTCAAGTAATTAAATCCTTTCTGGATGTTGTTTATATCAATTTGATCTAAGTGAATTTGTTTAGGATAATGTTGGATGATTTGGTCAATAGAGATGTGATGGTACATAGATATATAGATTTATGTTTTATGTGTTTTGATGCCGATGAGAGTAATATCATCGGTTTGGTCATTATTCATTTTCCATTCATTAATGAATGTTAGTAATTTTTCTTTTACTTGTTGTGTGTTCAGGTGGCTGAATTGTAAGATTAGTTCTTTAAATTTTTTTGTTCCTAATTTTTTATCTTTTGGACCACCAAATTGGTCGGTATATCCATCTGAAAATAATATTATCATATCATTTTCAATCAGGTCAATATTATGGACACTAAATCCAGAAAAGTTATCTGAAAGTCCAATAGGGTGTTTATCAGGAGGCAATTCAATCAATTTATTATTTCTAATTATGAAAAGAGGGCGATTAGCACCACTATATTGAAGATTCATTGTTTTTAAGTTTAATCTGATGAGTGCAATATCCATACCATCTTTAATTTCATCTGATTGAGAGAAAAGTTTTTTCAATACTATTTCTCTGGTATTATTTAATATTTCGTTGGTATTATTTAGTTTGTCTTCTATAATTGATTTAGAAAGAGCATTGTGGCAAATTAATGAAACAAAAGCGCCTGGAACACCATGACCTGTGCAATCTGCAACGGCTACAAACAATGTGTCATTATCCGATGGAGATTGGTCTATAAAATAAAAATCGCCTGAAACAATATCTTTGGGTAGATATAAAACAAATGATTCAGGAAGAAGGTTTTGCCATATTTCAGCATCGGGTAAGATGGTATTTTGTATTCTTTTGGAATATATAATACTATCGGTAATATCTTTGTTTTTAATGGCTAATTGTTGGTTTTGATCTTCTATAATATTGTTTTTTAGTTCAAGTTGTGAGTTTTGATTAGCAATAATAATATTTTGCTTTCTTGATTGCTTAAGTAAGTTAAAGATAATAAGTCCAATAGCCACAGAAATGATTAAACCAGATGTAGCAATTATTATTATCATTTTTTGTTTTCTGTTTTTTTCCATTGAAATTTGCTGTTCTTTTAAGTGTTTTGTTTTTAAATCAGTTTCACGTTGTTTGTATTCGTAGTTGAGTTCATTTATCATTACTTTTCTTTGTTGAAAAAGAGCATTTACACTGTCTTTATATTGATAAGCAGATTGCAGGTATTTAATTGCATTAGGATAATCTTTCATTTGACGATGAACTTCATACTTTACTAAAAAATAACTTTGAAGAGTATTAAAATCATGAGAATTTTTACATATTTTATCTAATGTATCAAGGTAGTATTGGGCGATATTAAGCTTATTGATGGATGTGTAAATACTAATAATTGAAAATAAGGTATTTAGTGTTTTTTCTTCAAAATTATTTGCGATTGAATAATTATATGATTTTTTGTAATAAAATAAAGCGTTATTAAAATTTTTTTGATTGTAATAAAAATCTCCTAAATTTATTAATGTAGATAAATAGTATTGAGGCGAATAATTTTCAGACACAGATAGTGCTGTTTGGTACATTTTAAGAGCATCCTTATATTTTTTTGTTTTTTCATAGTAAATGCCCATATTGATAGTGGCAGGTATGATAATGGATGTATCTTGAATTTCAGATGCAATTTGATATGCTTTTACAATAAAAACCTTGGCTTTTTCTATGTTGTCCATTTTGTCATTGTAAAGGTCAGATAAGTTTAATAAAGTGCTGGCAACCCCAAATTTAAAATTGATTTTTTCAAATTCGTTTATGGCTTTCATATAATTATCAATAGATAAACTCATCTCATTTTTAAATGCGTATGCTTCACCTAAATCAATATATAAATAACCGATGTTTTTATGTTCATTGGTTTTAATTCTATAGTTTAATGACATTAGATATTTTTCTATGGCTTCATCGTAAAGACCTTCTGATACTAAAATTTTACCCATTGCTTGATTAACCGAAATTAAACCGTCTTCTGAATGAATTTGTTCAAAAGAATATTTGGCTTTTGTGAGATATTCAAAACTTTTTATATTATCATTCATAGAGTTGTATGCCATACTGATATTAAAATATGCATTGCCTGCTAATAACTTATGGCCAGTTTTATCAAATAATTCAGCAGCGTTCTTCCAGTGAAAAATGGCATTGTTATTGTTAAGATTGAAGTAGTCAAGTTTTCCCAATAAGTAGTAGGCGTAAGCAATGCCGTATGAGTAATTTATTTTTTTTGAGTATTGCAATATTTGATTAGATACATCTTTTGCCTTTGAATTATCATTATCTTCAATGTGGTTGTTTGCTATATGAATAAGTAAATTAATTTTGATTGTATCTACCTTATGATAATGATTGTTGACTTTAATTAAGGAATCTAACTGATGAGATAAAAGTATTTGAGTACTAAAAACAAAAGCCATTAAGGTGAAAAATAAATACAAGAATATGTTATATTTTTTTTGAAGCATTGATACAAAATTACTAAAATGGATATCCAATTCCAAAATTGAAAATAGATTGTTTGATGGGTTTTTTGTCAAACATAAATCTATTACCTTCTGGATATTTAGGGTCTTTGATAGGAATGCCCCAATCTAATCTTAAAATGAAGTATTCAAAATCCCACCTAAATCCAAGTCCTGCACCTACTGCAAATTGATTCCAGAACTTGATGGGGTCAAATTCTCCGCTGGGTTTATCAGCGTTGGGTTTTAGTAACCAGATATTACCAGCATCAGCGAAAATAGCACCGTTGTATGATCCGAATATATTAAAACGATATTCTATGTTTCCTTCAATTAGAATATCTCCAATTTTGTCATAACGAGCATTGTCGGTAGGCATATATGCTCCGGGACCAATGCTTCTGCTTCTCCACGCTCTTACGCTATTAGGACCGCCTGCAAAAAAACTTTGCTCATAAGGAAGAAGGTTCAAATTTTTTAATGGAATGCCTATTCCTCCTGCTACACGATAAACTAATTTGCTTTTTTTATACACAGGCATATATACTCTGTAATCAATTTCTGATTTTACAAAGTTAGCAAAAGGGACATTCAGTACATAATATCTTCCTATACTATCTTTCTTCAAATTAAATAATGGTGCTAATTGTCTTAATAATAATCCTGCGCCTGTAAAACTTAATCTTGCATAGTGTTGAATACGATTGGATTTGTTTTCAAAAATTCCAGTATTGTAAGTAGCAGTTATTTTGAAATCATTAGTGATGTGGCTAATGAATGAGTTGAGTAACATATAATCTTTTATAGACAATAAATTATCTCTGAAAGAAGGTGATAAGTAGGCCTGAACGAGATATACTTCGGCAGGTAGCAAGTCAAAACGATATTTATGATTGAGTGTATAAAACTGAAATCCGTAAGATAGGTTAGAAATTGTTCGGGCAAATTCAATTCTGGATTGGTAATTTGTTGAAACATAAAAATAAGTTCGTGCAGCATCTTTTTTGAATTTAATAAGAGAAAAAGGGAAGAAATCACTGGGTATTGAAATTTTAAGTTCAGGTCCAATTTGAATAGTATTAAAAGTGTTTTTGATGGTATTGGAACTGATATTGGTTATATTATTGATATCGGTAATGTTGCTTAAATTAGATTGAGTTAAACTTTGTTGTGTGCTATACACTTGTTTTTGTGCAATGAGTGCGCCTGTAATTTTAAAATCAAATTTTTCACCACCGCCGAATAAACTTCTGTGGCTGTATATAAAAGAGCCATCAATACCAAGATTGGCAGATGTATTAGTGCCTTCTGTTTCAAGAGCAATAAATTGTTTTTTAATGGGCTGTGTAACAATGAATACATTCAAATAATTAAATCCCGTTGTGTCTTTTTCTCTTATATCATCAAATTGAACTAAAACGCTTCTGAATATACCTGTATTGATTAAATTGCGATAAGTGTCTTCTGCTTTTTCTAATTGAAAGATATTATTAGTTTGAAGTTTTATTTGATGTGCAATAGATTGAGGATTGAATAGTAATTTTTGATTGTGAAGAAATAGAATGTTTTCTTTTTTGGTAGTATCTTTGAAATAAGTATTTTTGTAATTGGATTCAGTAAGTTCAGAAATAAAATAAATGTTTTTAATTTTGTATCGGGGATGTTGAATAAAAATAATAGAGTCGGAATTATCATTGAAATGCGTGGGGAATAAATTGAGATGCATAGTTAAAACAATATTTGGTGCAGCAGTTACGCTATCGGCATCATATTGAATAAATTCAGGTGCAAAGTAATAATAGCCATTATTTTGTAAAAAATTGGAAATTCTTTCTCTTTCTTGTGAAAGTATGTTGATATCAAATGGGATACCAGGTTTTAGTAATCTATGATTGGTGTCAGAGAGAATGATTTTATATAGAGCAGTATCGTTAATTTCATAATTTATTTTGGTAATATATTTTCTTTGTTTAGCAGAAATTTCATAAGTGATGTACGCTGTTTTCAGAGCGGGATTAAAGATGACTTTGTCTTTTACATCGGCATAGAAATAACCTTTGGTTTGCAGATATTTTTTGATTTGTTCAACAGATTGTTTGGTAAGAAGAGAGTCATAGATTACAGGTTCTTCGGCAATTTCTCTTAATCTTTCTCTCCAGGTAAGTTTATCTTTATCCAGCAACTTGGGTTCTTTGGGCTTTTTACCTCTGGCTATTCTTTTTTGATTTTTCTTTTCTGCTTTTTCAATTCTTTTTTTGTTGATTTCATCATATTTTAAATTTCTTTTTTCTTTTACTTCACGCATCTTTTGGGTATCAATTTGAAAATAGAGCCAGGCGTTAAATGGAATGTTAGAAAGTATCATAGAGTTGGGCTTCTGCTTGACATATTGCAGTATTTCATCTTTATTTAATTTGGCTTTATCTTTATCTTTTATATCCATATAAGCCACTACATATTGATTGGTTTTTAGGAATTTACTTAAACTTTTTTTGATGTTACACTGCGTGAATACCAAAAGCAATCCTGATAAGGAAATATAAATGTGTATTTTTGCCCAACAATTTTTCACAATGTTGCAATTAAGTAAAAATCAAATTAAGTTTATTAAGTCCTTGCATCAAAAAAAATACAGACAGGAACATCAAATGTTTATATTAGAAGGCGAAAAGTTAGTAAATGAAGCATTAAGAGACAAACCATCTATTGTAGAATATATTGTTGTTAGAAAGTCCAGTTCATTTTCAAGTCGTTTTCCAGTAAAAGTATTTGTTGTTGATGATAGTGTTTTCAATACATTAAGCACATTATCTACACCACAGGATATAATGGCTATATGTCATTTTTTACCAGAAGAAGAATGTTCTATTGACTTGAACAATGAATTTACTTTTTACTTAGATAGAATAAATGATCCTGGAAATTTAGGCACTATTATACGAATCTGTGATTGGTTTGGAATTCGTCAAATTTTTTGCTCACCTGATACAGTAGAATTGTATAATCCTAAAACTATCAATGCGAGTAAAGGTTCATTTTTAAGAGTAAATGTAAGTTATGTTGAGTTCGAAAAAATTGATTCTGATAAATATCCGATATATATAGCAGATATTGAAGGTGAAGATGTAAAGGCAATAAAAAATAAAACAGGCATTGTTATATTAGGGAATGAAGCACAGGGCATTTCAAAGGAAATAAAGGAAAGGATAAAGAATAAAATCAATATTCCTAAACATTTTTCAAGTAAAGCAGAGTCGCTGAATGTGGCTATGAGTGCGGCTATTATTGCTTACGAATTTTCAAGGTGATTTTTGTTTCACCAATATTTCAAAAAATTATTTTCCCACTTTTATTATTCCTTATAAGTTTATTTTATCATAGTGAACAAATAATAAGAATGTTTGTATTAACGAATTGAATATATATTAGATAGTAAGAAAAGACAATGATCGTAGGGTATATGAAAATTTTCATTTAGTCATACAAATTCCATAGCAGTCCAATATTGAAAGGATAAAGTGTTGCTCCTTTATTATTTTGAAATAATGGTGTAAATGTATATTCAGCATATAATGATAAGGTATTGATGCCAATTGAAAAATGATACTTGAATAAAAATGGATTTAAATTATAACTGTCTTTTCTTACAATATCGTGTCTATAATTATCTTTTTCAAGTATTTGTCTTGTTCGGGAAGTTAATTTCCACTCGCCAATTATTCCTGCGTCAATATTTAGTTTGTTTTTTTTGCCAATATGAAATTCAAGTAATAAAGGTATTTGCACATAAGATGCTTTTAGCAAATTGCGCTTATAGACAAATGTTTTAGTAGAATCAATGACACCATAAGTGAAAGATGAATCGGGATTTAGATGGACATTATTATCAAAGGCAAATCTTTTCCATTCAATACCGAGGCCTGTAACAAGAGCGATATTTTTTTTGTAAAGATAAATATTATGTTGAGTAAAATTCCATTGAAAATTGAATGATTGAGAATAGTTGAGCGCAAGATAATTTTCATTAGTGGGTAATTGAATATCATTTTGTGAAGATAAGTAGCCATTAATACCAAAAGCGATGCCTTGCCATGATTTATTACGATCACTCTCTGACCATTTAAATCGCCATGACTTGGACTTATTTTTAGAGGCAGATGAGTCATTAAAGTTTTTTCTTTTCAGAGAGGCAGTAGAGTTGAGTTTTTCAATATTTACGGTAGAGGGTTGCCCGAATAATTTTACATCAGAAACTCCATCTATATGTCCATTAATGGATTGTTGTGGAAACACAGATATATCGCTTGCTCCATCGGCATCCAATATCACTACATTTGCAACAAGATTTTTTAGTTTTTGACTTGAACTACCATCGGCTTTAGTAATCAGAGTATCTGTGTTTCCATTTAAGATAATATCAGATGACCCTCTGCTTTTGCAAATGATACGACGAGATTTTACGGATGTCTCTATATCACTTGCTCCGTCTGCTTCAACTAAAAGATTATCATTATCTATTGTACAAAACACTTTGACGCTACTTGCACCATCTAATATAATCTCATGAATTTTGGTATTGTTAGATTTTATAATAGCAGAAACATTTTTAACGATGAGTGTATTGTTAGTAACTTTAATATTGGAACTATCTGCTGTTATTTCAGTGAATGGTTTATCATGATAGTAATAAGTAAGTTTGGCTGTACCTAATGTTTTTATTCTGCTAATAGGTTGAATTGTGAAGGTTTGTGCAATTGATAGGTGAGTGCTAATTGTAATAATACTTAGAATTCCTGCTTTCATTAGTAATGAATGTGTTTTCATATTTTTGGATTTTGAGAGTAAGACGAATGAATTTGAAAAAAGTTACAGTTCATCCTGATTAATTATTTCAATTTTTGGAATATGGAACGATACAATGCTCTGGTCTTGATGTTGAATTTCCAAATTAACATTATGGTTCAATTTGATTTTTTGTCTTTTAAAAATTTGAAATAACTTTCTAAAAGTATTAGTATTATTTTCTAATGAATCATTATTAAGGGAAACATCTGTAGGAATATCATTTATTGAGGTTATTTTATTGATGATATGAGAGGAAATATTATTTCCTAAAACCGAAGGGATTGTGTCTTTTGAGTTGGTAAGAACGATACTATTATTTTCTTTGCTGAAATGATTTGTGTCAGGTCTAATATTGTCATTAATAATTGCAATATTTGAGGAATCAATAGGATTTTGCGTAGATTTGATTGGATGAGTAATTTTGTTTTTTTTATTGGAGGGAAGTGAAATATTTTGATTAGGCGGTTTGTGGGTGGATTTTATATTGTTTGAAAATTGAGAATATTTTAATGTTGAAGAGGGTTTCTCTGGGCTTAATTTTTCTGCCATATTTGAATAATTAGAGGTGCTATGATTTAACCATAAAAAAATTAGTAAGGATGATAATAATATTAATAATACAGCGGCAGCCCTTTTAATTTTGAGAATAAATAATGTTACTTTTTTTAAATTCTCTTTATGAGGGTAAATTATATTTAAATCAGGTTGAAGTTTAGTAAGTTGAAATAAATTTAGTTCTTTTTGTAATAGTTTATCTGATAAAATTTGATGTTCTATTATTTCTTTATCTTTTTTTCCCAATTGATTTTCAATATAGGCAATAAGTTTAATTTCATCTGGTTTGTATAAATTATCTTTATCATCAAAATAAATATTATTTAGATATTCAGAAAAATTAAGATTATCAAATGCTTCTATTTCAGATTCTAAATATTCTGGATACTGCTCTAAAAACTGAAATAAATATTCTTTTTCACTTTCTGTCAGTAATCCAAGTGATAACTTCTGTATGTATTGATGTATGTTGGTATGATTGATGTTCATAAAATATTTTCAATTTTGCCTAAATATTCTTTCATTTTCATTCTTGCCCTGAAGATATATACTTTAACCTGACTTTCTGAAAGCCCTGTAATCTCAGCAATTTCTTTGTATTCATATCCTTCATAATCTCTTAATAACAAAACATTTTTCTGGACAATTGGTAAAGTTTTGAGCGCCTGCTCAAGTATTTCTTTCAAATCGCCATGATGATAAGCGTGATAGTATTGAACTTGTTCTTGAGACACTTCATCTAAACTAATATTTTTATTATTTTTTCTATAATTATCTATTATACCATGATACGCGGCAGTGAATAAATAAGAACGGGCTTTTTCAAATTGAATATTTTCATGCTTTAACCACATTTTTTCAAAACAATCCTGCAGGATATCTTTTGCAAGTTCTTTATTTCTAGTTTGCACAATAAGAAAACGGAATACCCTATCGGCATATTCATCTACGCACTTATTATATTCCTGAATAGTCATTAAAATTTTTTAGTAAGACGAAAAATTAAATAAAAAGTTACAGATATGATAAGTTTTTTTACTTCTTAATCACCTTTCCTTTACCTTTTGAATGAAAGTTTAAGTAGTTAGGATTGCCGTAATAATAGATATTTCCATTGCTGAACAATGCTGCATCCATTCCCGCATTGTTGATATTGATAAAAGCATGACCTACAGAATGACTTTCTAAATAGGCGTATTGTTGAATTTGCAGGTTATCGGCGTAAATAAAATTAGTGCCATTGTAATTGTAATAAAACAAATCAGTAGAGCCCGAAATGTATAGGTCGCCATTCCCATGAGTGCTTCCGACAAAGTAATGCGTTTGTACTTTCAAGTGCACATCACCAGGTGATTCTATGCGAATGATAATAGTATCCTGAACAAAGGTGTTGATGCTGTAAATATTTCCACTTCCAGTGTGCTTGAGATATTTTAATTGAGGAAGTGAAATATTAACTTCGGTTTTCTTTTTAGGGTCGCGAATAAAATTACATCTATTATTGTTAGAGATGTAGAGCGTTTCGTTTTTTACTTCAGTTATTACATTATGAATAATATTTTTTCCTGCTTTGACTTCTATTTTATATTCTGAATCTTGTTGTAGATATATATCCATTTTATCTTTGATAATAATGGTATGAAAAGCAGATGCAGAACGAGTTTCAGAAATTATTTTTCCAGAGGGTGTAAAGCAATCAAAGGGATTGTCTTTTTTGCAATTTGAGAAAAATAAGAGGGAAATACTGATGAATATTAACCCTTCCCTTGAAGTTCCCTCCTCCGCCTCTGGCGGATAGGGAGGGGATTTAGGGGTGGGTCTATTGAATAATGTAGAGAAAAAACGAAACATCACATTAAAAGTTTTTCAAGCATAGGAATAAAATCTTTGTGAGTGATATTGTAATATAAATCTCCGTTTTTTGAAATAGATACACTACCTGTTTGTTCGCTTACTGCAATGGCAATAGCATCTGTTTGTTCTGTAATACCTACTGCGGCTCTATGTCTTGTGCCTGCGTGAGGTGGTAATTTTTCGGATTCACTTACGGGTAATATACATTTGGCTGCAATAATGATGTTATTTTTGATAATCACCGCCCCATCGTGCATAGGTGCGTTTTTGAAGAAAATAGATTCCAGCATATATTCAGTAACAGGGGCATTGATAGGCACACCTGATTGCTCGTATAAATTTAAATCATCTTTTTGGGCAATTACAATTAGTGCGCCTGTTTTATTTCTACCCATATTGTAACAAGCATCCTGAAGAATATTGAGTGGAATGTTGTAGGTGCTGTTGTCTTTAAATATTTCTTTAATAGCAAATAAACTATAATGTTTTTTCCAGAATTGAGATGAACCAATCAAGAGAAGAAATTTTCTTATTTCTTGTTGAAAAATGATGATAACCGCAATAATACCAACATTTACAAATTTTCCCACAATAGAACTCAATAATTTAAAATCCAGTGCTGTAACGATTACCCAAATAATGTAGATGATTCCTAATCCCCAAAAAACTCTTACAGCAGAAGTGCCTTTGATTAAGTTGTACAAAACATATAATAATATAGCAACTAATAAAATATCTAAAATATCATTGATACCAATATGTAAGATATTATTGTCGTTCATAGAAATACAAGAGGATTATTCCTTTTTCTTTTTAAGTTCTTCATATAGTTGATGGATTACACCATCAGAAAGACCTATTTGAGGCACATATATTTTTTCTATATCAGCAGTTTTCATAGCGGTAAGATAGATTTTTGCAGCGGGCACAATAACATCGGCTCTGTCGGGCTTTAATCCAAGTAATTTTATTCTTTCTTCGTAAGTGTATGATTGTAGCATTTCATAGAGTCCTTTTAGTTTATTATATCCTAAAGATTTGTTTTCTTTTTTACCACTCATTTTATAGAGCTTATTAATGTTGCCACCTGAACCAATAGCATTTAATGGATAAATGCCTTGTGTGTTTTTTTTAATCCATTGTTTCATTTCATCCCATACTTCATCATTCACTTTATTGTACAACAATCTCAAAGTTCCTATATTAAAGGATTTAGATGCAACTAATTTATGTTTGTTATAAACAGAAATTTCAGTGCTTCCACCGCCTACATCAATGTACATATATGCTTTGTCAGGGTCTAAAATTTCTTCAATATGATTAGCAAAGATAAGTTGTGCTTCTGTTTTTCCATCTAATATTTCAATTTTGATACCAGTTTCTTTTTCTAATAACTGAATTACTTCTTTCCCATTAGTGGCATCACGCATTGCACTTGTGGCTACTGCTTTATAGGCGGTAACATTGTATATGCGGATAATGTTGTGATAAGCATTCATTGCATAAATCAACTTTTGAATTTTTTCGTCAGAAATTTTTCCTTGAAGAAAAACATCTTCACCTAATCTGATGGCTATTCTGATTAGTTCTTCTTTGTGAAAAAGCAGAAGGCTTTTATTTTCCACTACTCTTGATAAAAGTAACCTGATAGCATTGCTGCCAATGTCAATAGCAGCCAATAAAGTGCCGTATTGATGCTCTTGATTCATATAAGTGATAAATTTGTTTTATTTTTTAATATTAATTGTTTTAGGTATTGATAAGTTTCATCTTGAACTCTAATTATGGGTTCGCCAGGTTGAGGTTGTTTATATTTGTTAGTTTGATGTCTGTCAATTATTCTTACTTTTTGGTTGCCTGATAGTTGTATATGTATAAGTTGTTTGATAGTTTTTTTAATTTGTTCATCATAAATAGGTGCGGCTACTTCGCTTCTATGGTCAAAATTGCGAGTCATCCAATCTGCAGATGAGATGAATATTTTTTCATTGCCATTATTATGGAAAATGAAAACTCTGGCGTGTTCAAGGTATTTATCTACTATGCTATATGCTGTGATGTTATCGCTGTAGCCAGGCAGTTCTGTAACAAATGAACAGGCACTTCTAACAATCAAATTGATTTTTACACCATTTTGAGATGCTTGATATAAATGACTGATGATTTCTTTATCTACAAGATTGTTGAGTTTTATAGTTACTTCTGCTTTTAATCCTTTTTTTGCATTTTTAATTTCTTTGTGAATAAGAGAAGTAAATTCATTTCGCATATTGAAAGGAGATACAATGAGATGCTTATATTTTCCTATTTTGAGATTATCTCTATAAAAATTAAATATTGTTTCAACATCTTTACAAATGCCTTTGTGAGCAGTAATCAAAGAGAGGTCTGTATATATGCGGGCGGTTTTTTCATTAAAGTTGCCTGTGCCAATATGAGCAATTTTAAATGGTTGGTAATGATTTTTTCCTTCAATTAAAAATAATTTAGAATGCACTTTTAATCCTCTTACTCCGTAAATAACTTCTGCACCTTCTTCTTTTAATTTTTCTGCCCAATAGATATTGTGTTCTTCATCAAATCTTGCTTGTAATTCTACTACTGCTGTTACTTTTTTTCCATTTTTAATAGCATTAATTAATGCGTTGGCAATTCTTGAAGATTCTGCAAGGCGGTAAAGTGTAATACTGATAGAATGCACACGAGGGTCAATAGATGCTTCTTGTAATATTTTAATTAAGTAATTATATGAGTGATAAGGAAAATGTAAGAGTAAATCTTTTTTGAGAATTAAATCAATAATAGGTGTTTGTAGTTCATCTAATTGTGGAATATTGAGTGGTGGCGGATTTTGGAAGGTTAAATGATGCATATCTAAATGGGGAAAATTGATGAAGTCCTTAAAGTTGTGATATCTGCCACCGGGAATAACACTGTCTTTATTATTGGACATGCCCAACTTTTTCATTATAAATTGAAGCATATCAGCGGGCATTTCTTTGTCATATACAAATCTAACGGGCTTACCTTTTTGACGGTCTTTCAATCCTTTGCTTACTTTTTCAAGAATACTTTCACTTAAATCATTATCAATTTCTAATTCTGCATCTCTTGTCAATTTGATGTTATATGCGCCTGCACATTCAAAACCAAATACAGAAAAAATTTCATTAAGGTTGTAACGAATAACATCATCTAAAAGTATGATATATTTTTTGTTTTGAATAGAAGGAAGAATAACAAAACGGCTTAAAACTTTTGTAGGTATTTCAATAAGTGCGTATTTAATTTGCGAAGTATGATGTTTGGATTTTAATTTGATGTAAAGATAACCATACTTGTCTTTTAGAAATGGGAAGGGTTTTTTATGGTCAATTAAAATGGGGAACAGAGAGGGCATCACATCATTATGAAAAAATTGAGTGATAAAATTTTTATGCTCTGGAAGTAATTCTTTTTCATTGATGATATAAATATCATTTTCTTTCAACTCATCTAAAATTTGTAAATAAAGTTGGTCAAATTTTTGTTGTTGTTGTAAAACTTTGTTTTGTAATTGTTTTAATAACACTTCGGGGTCTTCGCCATAAATTTCAATGGCTCTGTGACCAAGTTTTATCAGTCTTTTGACAGTGGCCACTCTTACACGATAAAATTCATCTCTGTTATTGCTGAATATTCCCAAAAACCTTAACCTTTCTAATAATGGATTTCTTTTATCTTCGGCTTCCTGTAATACTCTTTCATTAAAAGACAACCAACTTATTTCACGATTAATATGTGGAATGAAATTTTTTTTCATAAATATTATTTTTTACAACAAGCATTGTTATTGCAAGATTTTCTTTTTTGAAATCTATAAATAAGATAAACTACTGCAAGGATAAATATAATGGTGGTGATAATGTAGTCGCTCATAAGTTTAAATAGCAGTTACTTTAATAAGTTCTTTAATTTTTTTGGCTTTTTGCAGAGCGGCAGAAAGGGTTTTATCAGTAATGTTAATATGACCCATTTTGCGATAGGGCTTGACTTGTTTTTTACCATACAAATGAGGATACACGCCGCTGTATTTCAATGCAATGTCAATACCAATATAATGCGCATTGCCTTCAAATCCTTCTGAGCCAAGTAAGTTAATCATTACGGCGGGGCGAAGAAGTGTAGTGTCTCCAAGTGGAAAGTTGAGAATGGCTCGCCAATGCTGTTCAAATTGAGAAGTAACACATGCTTCTATTGTATGATGCCCTGAATTATGCACACGAGGTGCCATTTCATTAACAAGTAATTTTCCATCTTTTGTAACAAAATATTCAATGGCTAAAAGTCCTACTAATTGCAATTGTTCTGCAATTTTTCTGGCAATTTGTTCTGCCTGTTGAACAATACTTTTAGAAACATTAGCAGGGCAAATTAAATAATCTACTAGATGAGCAATAGGATTGAAAACACTTTCTACGGGTGGAAATGTTTTAATTTCGCCTGATTGATTTCTTGCAACAATGATGCTGATTTCTTTATCTACATCTACCATTCTTTCTAATACGCTGGGTTCATCAAAGGCAGAGGTAATGTGATTTTTGTTTGCAATTTTTTTCACGCCTTTTCCATCGTAGCCACCTTTTCGCAGTTTTTGAAAGAAGGGCAAATAATCTATGTATTTTTCTATTTGAGATTTATTTTCAATGAGAAAAAAATCAGGTGTAGGAATGCCATTTGTTTGATAGAAAATTTTTTGTGAGCCCTTATCTTGAATCATTTCAATAATTTCAGGTTGAGGAAAAACTTCTTTGCCTTCTTGTTGTAATTTTTTGAGGGCTTCTACATTCACATTTTCTATTTCAATTGTAATAAGGTCTAATTTTTTTCCAAAGTGATAAACATCATCAAAATTTTTGAAGTTGCCTTTTATGAAGTGGGGTGTAAGGTTTTTACAAGGTGCAGAACTATCGGGGTCAAGAACATAAATATCTAAATTAAAATCCATTCCTTTTTGAATAAGCATTTTGCCTAATTGTCCGCCACCGAGAATACCAATTTTTTTATGATTAAATTCGCTCATTGTTATTTTTTTCAGGCAGCAAATTACATTTTTTATGGATAAGTTATTGAATTGTTTTAAATTGATGATTTAGTATGTAAAAAATAATGGTGTCTTTTAATTGATAGGGTGAAATACTTTTATATTTTTTGCCAATTTCAATGCCCATTTTGTTATTGGTTAAGTCCATTAAAATGCTTGCACTATCAGGCACATCGGCATATTCAAATTTTTTCTTCTTACGATATAAATAAACATCGTCTTTTTCGTGGGCAATACCTAATTTGAGTAATTTTTTAGAAGATATTTTTTGAGCAAAACAAGCCATAAAAAATCCGTGTCGGAAAGCATCTAATTTTCCACCATTTTCAATGGTGTCTAAAAGTTTTTTCTGTTTTACTTCTAAATAAATAGAATAATTTTTTTTGTAAATATGTTTTACTTTAATAGCAGCAACAGGATGAAGGATTGCCCAACGATATTGATATTTGCCTTTATTTTGAGAGAATGAATTAAAGGTAATGATGATTGAAAATATTATGATAGATAAGTATTTCATTTGTTTAGTTATTAAGAATAATAAGGGGTGAATAAATAATTTTTATCATTAACACTAAAATATTTCGCGAATGCATTTTGAAAAATGAGCATTCAAAGATAATTTTAGAAGAGATTGAAATGTTGTGATTAGTAATGAAAATGTTCATTACCTCTTTAATGTGTTTATTCTCAACATACCTACTAACTGGTCATAATAAAAACCTCTTGGTTGGTGATATACTAAAATGTAATAATCGTTTTCTGTTTGCCAGAAATTGCCTTCGGTTTCTGCTTCATTGCACTTATCATCATTATCATATAGTATTGAGTAAATGTAATTGTAATATCCTTGTTTCAAATACATTGTGCATTCATAAGATTGTGTGCTTTCATTGTAAGTCATTTTATTTTCATTGCTTAAAGTCCAGTTGTTCATTCTACTTAAAATATACACATTGCCGTTTTTAATAGGGTAGGGGAATGATAACTGAAAATGCACATAAGCATAATCGGCTTCAATATCAGGATTTGAGAGGCGGTCATTATTGCGAATTAAAAAGTTGCCATTTAAATCATTTTGAAAAGTGTATTTTTGTTTGTAGCGTAGTTCATCTTTTGTTAGATAAACATGCCAGTGGTTATTTTCGTCTTTTCCTATGTTGGCAATTCTTTCAGTATAAGTAAAAAGCGTGCGAATATCAAAATATCTGAACTCATTAGAACCTAAAAAAGTTGTGCGGTCATCTAAATTGAATTGAAAGGCATTTCCAGTCATAAAAGTTGCGGGAATATTTTTAACCATATTATCTGTTCTACCATTTTGCATAATAAATATTTTCATATCTGTAACAGGATTGGTGAGTGGATAGTTAGGTGAACTTATAGAAAAATCAATATGTTGTCCTACGAATTGTAAATCATTTCCAATAGGTTGGCTGATTTGAGCCGCAATATTGACGACATTATTTAATACATAAAATCTTTTGGTGGCTACTACTTTAGATTTATCGGGCGTTTCGTATAATACTAACAAATAATTTCCTGCTTTGGTAAATTGACAATTAGCCGTTGGAAATTTGACACTATAATGCGTATATTTTTGTAAAGTATTTTGAGAAAATGAATAGTTAAGAATATTCAATTCAAAAAAACCATTGATATATTCAGAAGTCATTAAATCGCTTGGTTTCCAATAAGCATCACAATGAATGAAGTAGATAGAATAATTTTTGACATCAGCATCTAAATCATCAAAACTTAATTCTAATTGTTGTGAGGGATTATTAATGTCTAACACGGGTAAGCCCATTTCAAAATCAGCAGGATGAAGAAAAACAGATTTTATATTAGGTTTATAAATATAATCGTCATAACGAGTATTTTGAGAGAAGAGAAGAATAATATTGAAAAAAAGAAGTAAAAAAAAGACGATAAAACGCATTATGCTTTAGATTTGGCAAACACAATTTTTGATTCTTTTTTTGCTAATAACCTGCGGATATTTTTGCGATGTGTAATAATTAAAAGAATAGCAATCAAGATAGAATAAATAGTTAATGTTTTTTGATGATTATGTAAGATAAGGTGTAAAATAAGAGGATAACTTATACCTGCAGACATTGAACTTAAAGAGACATAACGAGTAGAAAATAAAACAATTAAAAATACTACCAATGCAAGAGCACAGGAAATAGGGGTAATTATAATAGTAGCCCCTAATAAGGTAGCCACGCCTTTTCCTCCTCTGAATCCAGCAAATACAGGGAAAATATGTCCAAATACACAGGCAATAGCCAATCCAATTTCAATATCTACAAATTCATTTACAGGTAAAGTATCTTCAAAAAGGTAAGCCAAACTCACTGCGGCACTACCTTTGAGAATATCTATGATTAATACAATGATGCCAGGTGTTTTTCCTAATACTCTGAATGTGTTAGTAGCGCCTGCATTTCCGCTGCCGTGTTCTCTTATATCTATGTTGTAAAAATACTTACCAATCCACACAGAAGTAGGTATAGAACCTAACAAGTATGCTATAATGATTAAGAGAAGTATTTCCATTATTAAGTTTTTGGCAAATAAAAGCAATTCAAGTCAAAGAAAAAAATGGATAATTATTTTTCAGGATAAATGACATAATTACGGGGTGTTTCATAAAGTATAATTTGTAAGTCCAGTTGTTGATTTATTTTTGGACGCAGGATATTGTAAATTACCATAGCAATATTTTCAGCAGTTGGATTGAGGTTTTTAAACTCTTCTAAATCAAGGTTTAGATTTTTGTGGTCAAATTTTTTATGGATTTCAGTTTTGATGATTTCACTTAATACATTTAAGTCCATTACAAAGCCCGTTTCAGGGTCAATTTCACCTGTTACTTTTACATGTAGTTCATAATTGTGCCCGTGATAATGAGGGTTATTACACTTTCCGAAGATGAGTAAATTTTTTTCATCAGACCAATTCGGATTGTGCAGACGATGAGCCGCACAGAAGTTGATTTTTTTTACAACAGATGTTTTCATACTATTTCTTTGCCTGATTAAATCTTTTTTCTACAAAATCCCAATTAATAATATTCCACCAGTTTTCAATATATTCTGCACGACGATTTTGATATTTGAGATAATATGCATGTTCCCAAACATCTAATCCTAGCAAGGGCAAGCCCCTATCTTTTGCTTCCACTACATCCATTAGAGGATTATCTTGATTAGGTGTGGTAACAATTTTCATTTCTTTGTTAGAGGTCCAAATTAGCCAGCACCAACCACTTCCAAAGAGTTTTGTGGCTTTTTCGGTAAATTGATTTTTGAAATTTTCAAAATTATCAAAGTAATGATTGAGTTCGGCTTGAAATTTTTCTGATGGCAAATTTGGCTTTTTGTCAGGATTAGGTTTAAGCATTTGCCAGAAAAGAGTATGGTTGTAATGTCCGCCTCCATTATTTCTGATGGCTTTGTCTAATTTAGACACATCACGAAATATTTCAATCAAAGGTGCATTTTTGAATGTTTGATTTTCAAGTGCTTTATTCAAATTATTGATATATGCCTGATGGTGCTTGGTGTGATGAATTTCCATTGTTTGTTTGTCAATGAAAGGTTCAAGGGCATTGTATTCATAAGGAAGTTTGGGTAATTGGTAAGGAAACTTATCCCCAAAATCGGGGTCGTAATCAGATGTTGAAAATTTTTCAAATTCCATTTCGGTAGCAAAGCCAAAATTATTTGCGAATAACCAAGCTTGTTTGTTGAGTATCCATCCAAAAGCAAGGGCAGATGTAGTGAATAAAAATTTTCTTCTTTTCATAGATTAAAACTTTAAAATTCAATCAATATTTGATTTTTTTCTACTGCTGTTTTGGGTTGCACATGGATTTTTTTGACAATCCCATTAGTGGGTGATTTAATAGCATTTTCCATTTTCATAGCTTCTAAAATTAGCAATGTGTCTCCTTTTTTAACCTCGTGTCCTTCACCTACCAATACATTTAATACCAATCCGGGCATAGGTGCTTTTATCGTATCATGATGAATATTCTTCATTTTATCCATTCCTAATTGTTCTAATAACAAATCAAATTTATCCTTCACCTGCACTTCTGCTCTTTTCCCATTTATTTTTAAAACTAATTTTTTTTCTTCAGTATTAACTTTCAAAATAATAATGTTATATGAATGATTTTTATATCTTATAAAATATTCAAATTTATGGGTTTGAATAATTTCAGCATTAAAAGATTGATGATTGATAATCCCTGTAATAATACTTTTATTGAGTTGAATATCTAAATTGATTTCTGTATCCTTGAAATAAATTTTATACATAATAAATCATTTTCGGCAAATTTAGGTATTTAATTACAAAAGATTATTCCTAAAAATTTTAAATCCATTTTTCTTAAAAACAATATGGCTGTTAATTGTTACCAGCGGCAATATTTTTTGTTTTAATGGTTATATAATGTTTTAGAAAGCATAGTTTTGGGAGATGTTCTCTTTACATTTGCAGCATCAAAAATTGTACTTTATGAAAATGAAAAAAATTCTTGTATCTGCTTTTGCAACACTTTTGGGTTGGGGTTTAGTAGCTCAAAGCCCACAATTCCCTAACAGAGGTTGCGGCACACAGCCGCCTTCTCAGCAATGGGAAAGTCACTTTCAACAATTGATACAGCAGTATATTCAGCAACACCCAGAATTGATTGACAATATTACAGGTAAAATAATCAACAACAATAATCAAATTCAAGCCAATTATACTATTCCTGTTATTATTCATGTTATTCATGGTGGTCAAGCAGTAGGTACATATCCTAATTTGGCTAATGGACAATTAGTATCTCAAATTCAGGTATTAAATGAGGATTTTTCAGGGATTGGTTGGAATTCAACTACTTATCCTTCCAATGCCTTTGTCAATTATGCTTCTTCTTTACCTGCTACTAATAAAGATGGCAATGGAAGAGTAAAAATTGCTAATACTGGCATTCAATTTTGTCTGGCTACAAAAGATACTCTTGGCAATATTCTTCCTGAACCTGGAATTGATAGAGTCAATTACAACTCTTTACCCGCACTAACAGGAACATTTACTTCCAAAAATCCTGCTGCATCTGTGTATAATAACACTTCAAAGTTTATGGCTTTTATTGATGGATATATCAAAAAAAATACAATTTGGAATGTCAGTGAGTATTTGAATATTTGGGTAACTGATGAATACTCTACAGTTGGGCTTTTAGGGTATGCTACCTTTCCACCGTTAAGTGGATTAACGGGTATCCCTGGTAGTACAGGAACTTCTACAACAGATGGTTTCTGGTGCTGGGCTAAAGCATTTGGTTCTGCCAATATTTTCCCTTCCGGAACTTATGACGCTACATATAAATATGGAAGAACTTGCACACATGAAATAGGTCACTGGTTGGGATTAAGACATATTTGGGGAGATGGCACTTGTGCCACCGACTACTGTAACGACACGCCACCTGCTCAAACTGCCAATTATGGTTGTCCCACATATCCTTATCATGCCGGTACTTGCACAGGAAATTCCCCTAATGGAGAAATGTTTATGAACTTTATGGACTATACAGATGACCCTTGTATGTATATGTTTACTGTTGATCAAACAACTCGTATTCAAACGGCTATGGCTAATTCTCCTTATAGAAAATTTTTAGGAACACATGGATTATGCAATACTTCTGCGGCTACACTTACAGTGTCTTTTAACTCACCATCGGTTGCCTGTGCCGGTAGTGCAGTAACAATGACCAATACTTCTAATGGAAGTCCAACACCAACATATACATGGGTAGTTACTCCTACCGCGGGAGTTACTTTTAATCCCAATGCCAATGCTACTAATCCTTCTATCACTTTTGCTAATGGAGGCACTTATACAATTACTTTAACCGCAAGTAATGGAACTGTTGGAACATCTTCCCAAACAATTTTTATTTCTAATCCTTCAGCCACTGTAACTACAACAAGTGTAAGTTGCAATGGAGGTAGTAATGGCAGTGCGACTGTGAATGTAAGTGGGGGCACACCTGCGTATTCATACACATGGTTACCGAGTGGAGGCAATTCAGCGATTGCAAGTGGATTGTCAGCAGGTAATTATACTGTGAATATCAAAGATGCGAATAATTGTACAACAACTAAAACATTGAGTATAACTCAACCATCTGCATTAACATCAAGTGTAATTACGACAAGTGTAAGTTGCAATGGAGGTAGTAATGGCAGTGCGACTGTGAATGTAAGTGGGGGCACACCTGCGTATTCATACACATGGTTACCGAGTGGAGGCAATTCAGCGATTGCAAGTGGATTGTCAGCGGGTAATTACACAGTGAATATCAAAGATGCGAATAATTGTACAACATCTAAAACAT
>JBFLVH010000001.1:161234-400695 GCA_040758575.1 Bacteroidota bacterium
GAGTATAACTCAACCATCTGCATTAACATCAAGTGTAATTACGACAAGTGTAAGTTGCAATGGAGGTAGTAATGGCAGTGCGACTGTGAATGTAAGTGGGGGCACACCTGCGTATTCATACACATGGCTACCGAGTGGAGGCAATTCAGCGAGTGCAAGTGGATTGTCAGCGGGTAATTACACAGTGAATATCAAAGATGCGAATAATTGTACAACAACTAAAACATTGAGTATTGCACAGCCAGCACCTATTAATACTTCTGTATCTATTACTGGTGGTACTTTAACTGCATTACAAAGTGGAGCAACTTATCAATGGGTGGATTGTAATAATTCTTTTGCACCGATTAGCGGTGCGACAGGTGTATCTTATGTAGCACCCGGAAATGGTTCTTATGCTGTAATTATCACTATGGGAAGTTGTGCAGATACAAGTGCTTGTCAGGTAATTACATCTATTGCGTTTTCATCCTATCAAGAAATAATTAATATTTATCCTAATCCTGCAACTTCCAGTATTATTGTATCTGGTGTAGAAGTCAATGCAGTTATTGAATTTTTTGATGCAACTGGCAAGTTGGTTCAATCCATTACAACTCACTCTGATAAAGAAGAAATCAATGTACAGGGATTAGCAGAGGGTATGTATATTATTAGAATTGGCGGGAAGGATAGTGTGTTGCATAAAAAATTACTGATTAAGCGATAGAAAAACCAAAAAATCCCGACTCTAAATGTCGGGATTTTTTATTTGTATTGTTGATATAATTATTGTGTAAGGTTGAAATGAATTAGAAGTTTATGATAGATATCCTGTGATTCGGATAATAAGAAATAAAAAAATTTATCTGTAATATTTACTTAAATATATTGTATATTTGTGCCTAAGTGAAAAACTGTGTTTATTGGCACGCATTTTGAATATCAATTATTAAAATAAAATTATGAACTATCAAAAACTTTCACCAAAAGTAAAGCAATCTTTGGAATTGGCGGCAGAAGAAGCCAGAAATAGTGGCAGTTCTGCTATAGGATTGGAGCATATTGTACTTGGTATCTTAAAAGAAGGTAAGAATAAAGCAGTAAGTGTTTTGAATAGATTAGGAGTTAATATTGATGATATAATTAATGAAGTTGAAAATATTTCTAGTATTAAGCCAATTAGTAAAGCAATAAGCGAAAGAAGAGAAATGCCTATGAACAAGGAGGTGGAAAACATTATGCGGCTTTCTCTATTGCATGCAAAGGAATTAAAAGACAATTTTGTAGGAACTGAACATATTATGCTTACTATATTATCAGGTGAGAATGTAATAACTTCTATACTTAATAAAATGGGTGTAGATGAGAGTAAATTTTTAAATGAACTAAAAAATGATTTAGAAAAAAATACAGATTCTAAAATCAATCCGATTAAAGGGTCTATATCTGATGACGATGATGATGAGCATATACCTGCAAGTAGTAGTAGTAGTAGTAAAAAATCTGATACTAAAAGTAAAACCCCAGTATTGGATAATTTTGGCAGGGACTTGACCAAAATGGCAGAAGAGGGTAAATTAGACCCAGTAGTAGGGAGAGAGAAAGAAATTGAAAGAGTAGCACAAATACTTTCTCGTCGTAAGAAAAATAATCCAATATTGATTGGAGAGCCCGGTGTAGGTAAGTCCGCTATTGCAGAAGGTTTGGCTTTAAGAATAGTACAAAGAAAAGTTCCCCGTGTATTGTATAATAAACGAATAGTTACATTAGATTTAGCTTCATTGGTTGCAGGAACAAAATACAGAGGACAATTTGAAGAGAGAATGAAAGCCGTGTTGAATGAATTAGAAAAAAATCCCGATGTAATTCTCTTCATAGATGAAATTCATACTATTATTGGTGCAGGTGGAGCCAGCGGTTCATTAGATGCCAGCAATATGTTCAAACCTGCATTGGCTCGTGGTGAAATACAATGTATTGGTGCTACCACATTAGATGAATATCGTCAATATATTGAAAAAGATGGAGCATTAGAAAGAAGATTTCAAAAAGTATTGATTGAGCCCACATCTATTGATGAAACTATTCAAATACTTAACAACATTAAAAATAAATACGAATCACATCACAATGTGGTTTATACGCCTGAAGCTATCAAAGCATGTGTTACGCTTACAGCAAGATATATTACCGACAGATTTTTGCCTGATAAAGCTATAGATGCATTAGATGAAGTAGGTGCAAGAGTGCATATTAATAACATCAGTCAGCATGTGCCACAAGAAATTATTGACTTAGAAAAAAAGATAGAAGAAATAAGAGAAATAAAAAATCAGGTAGTAAAGTCCCAAAAATTTGAAGAAGCTGCCAGATTAAGAGATACTGAAAAACATTTGCAGGCACAATTAGAAGAAGCCAAAGCCAGATGGGAAGAAGAAACTAAAAATAATCCTGTAAAGGTTACTGAAGATAATGTGGCAGAAGTAGTATCTATGATGAGCGGAGTGCCTATTAGTAAAGTCGGAGAATCTGAAAATAAGAAATTAGCTCGAATGGCAGAGGCATTAAAAGGTAAAGTCATAGGTCAGGAAGAAGCCGTTCAAAAAGTAGTTAAAGCTATTCAAAGAAACAGAGTAGGTTTGAAAGACCCTAATAAACCTATTGGTTCATTCATCTTTTTAGGACCTACGGGCGTTGGAAAAACTCAATTAGCCAAAGAATTAGCAAAATACTTATTTGATTCAGAAGATGCGCTCATTAGAATAGATATGAGTGAATACATGGAAAAATTTTCTGTAACCCGCTTGATTGGAGCACCTCCAGGATATGTTGGCTATGAAGAAGGAGGACAACTCACAGAAAAAGTAAGAAGAAAACCATATTCTATTGTATTGTTAGATGAAATAGAAAAAGCCCATCCAGATGTATTTAATTTGTTGTTACAAATTTTAGATGATGGACAAATTACCGATAGTTTGGGTAGAAAAATTGATTTTAAGAATACAGTGATAATAATGACTTCTAACATTGGTGCTCGTCAATTAAAAGATTTTGGACAAGGTGTTGGATTTACAACAAAAGCCAAAAAAGAAAATGTAGAAGAGCATAATCGCGGTGTTATTGAAAACGCTTTGCGAAAAGCATTTGCACCTGAGTTTTTGAATAGAATTGATGATGTCATTATTTTCAATTCTCTTGAAAAAGAAGACATGAGAAAAATTATTGAAATTGAGCTTCAAGGATTATTCAAGAGAATTTCAGAAATGGGTTATACTTTGAAAATTACAGACAAAGCAAAGGATTATATCATAGAAAAAGGATTTGACCCTAATTATGGAGCAAGACCACTTAAACGCGCTATTCAAAAATATATTGAAGACCCATTAGCAGAAGAAATGATTAAAGGTGAAATCAGCGAAGGTGATGAAATTGAAATTGATTATGATAATGAACAAGATAAAATTGTTGTAACAGGTCAAAAGCCAAAATCTAAAAAATCAAAAAAAGACGATAAAAATTAATTTTGTAGAGGCAACAAATATTGTTGCCTCTTTTTTTGCAATAAAAATATCTTAACCATGAAATACAAAAGAGTACTTTTAAAATTATCAGGTGAAGCTCTGATGGGCTCTAAAAATTTTGGTATAGATGAAGCCAAATTATTAGAATATGCCAACGAAATTAAAAGCATTCATGATATTGGATGTCAGGTGGCAATAGTGATTGGTGGAGGAAATATTTTCAGAGGTGTGCAAACACAAAAGAATCATATTATTGACAGAGTACAGGGAGATTATATGGGGATGTTGGCTACTGTTATCAACGCTATGGCTATTCAGTCAACGCTTGAATCTATTGGTGTTCCCACCCGTTTGCAAAGCGCTATTAAAATGGAGCAAATTTGCGAACCATTTATCCGCCGTAGAGCAGTTAGACATTTAGAAAAAGGTAGAGTGGTAATCTTTGGAGCGGGTACAGGAAATCCTTATTTTACAACGGACACTGCCGCTACTTTGCGTGCTATTGAAATAGAAGCCGATGTGATAATTAAAGGCACAAGAGTAGATGGCATTTACTCTGCAGACCCAGAAAAACATCGGGACGCAGTGAAATATGATTTGATAACTTTTGATGAGGTGTATGAAAAACAATTGCAGGTAATGGATTTAACTGCATTTACATTGTGTAAAGAAAATAAATTGCCCATCATTGTTTTTGACATCAATAAAAAAGGCAATTTGTTGAAAATTATCAACGGAGAAAGTGTAGGCACATTGGTAGATGTTCAGTAAAAATTTTTTTTATATTTTTTAATGAGTCAAATTGTTACTATACAGATTCCGTATTTTAAAATTCACGATTCAGAATTTATTCGTCAGCAAATTGAAAATGAAATTCATCAATCAGAATTTAAATATTCAATTATTAAACAAAGCATTGATGCAAGGGGAAAGCAGGTTAAGTTTACATTAAAAATATTAGTTCAAAATATTGATGAAATTACAGAAAAGAAAATATTTGTTCCACAATATAAAACAATCAATACTCATTCACCTGTTGTACATATAATTGGTGCAGGACCTGCTGGATTATTTGCTGCTTTACAATGTTTGCATTACGGTATCAAGCCCGTGATTATTGAAAGAGGTAAAAATGTCAAAGACCGAAGAAGAGATCTGGCAAACATTACTAAAAAAGGTATTGTAAATTCTAATTCTAATTATTGCTTTGGAGAAGGCGGTGCAGGTACTTACAGCGATGGAAAATTGTATACCCGATCAGATAAAAGAGGAGATGTAGATTATATTCTGAATTACCTTGTGCATTTTGGAGCGTCGCCCAATATTCTAATAGATACGCATCCGCATATTGGTACTAATAAATTGCCACATATTATTGAAAACATACGACAAAGTATTATCAATAATGGAGGAGAAATATACTTTCAACATTTACTAACGGATATAAAAATCAATTCTAACAAAAATAAAATTACAAGTATTATTGTAAAAGATTTAAATGCAAATACAGAAAAAGAATTTAAGTGTGATCATTTAATTTTAGCAACAGGTCATAGTGCAAGAGATATTTATACTTTATTACATCAAAAAAATATTTTAATACAATTCAAACCATTTGCACTTGGTGTGAGAGTAGAGCATCCACAGGAGGAAATTGATTTTATTCAATATCATTGTGCGTCTTATGAAGATTGGGAAAATAAAAGAATGTATTTGCCACCTGCAAGATATACACTTGTACATACAGAAAATCAATTCAGTGCTTATTCATTTTGTATGTGTCCGGGTGGAATTATTGCACCCTGTGCTACTGATGTAAATGAAGTAGTTACCAACGGCTGGTCACCAAGTAAAAGAAATAATCCCTTTGCTAATAGTGGTATTGTAGTAGCAATAAATGAAAAAATAATACCCGATGCTTTGCATCATCCATTAGCAGGAATGTTTTTTCAGCAATCTGTTGAACAAAAATGTTTTGAACTGGGAGGAACAAATTTATTTGCACCTGCACAAAAATTAGTTGATTTAATTAAAAACAAAGAAAGTGCTGAATTACCTGATTGTTCATATAGACCAGGTGTAAAGAGTGTGAATTTACGAGCGTGCTTACCTGCTTATATTTTTAATGCTTTGCAAAAAGCATTCATTCAGTTTGATAAAAAGATGAAAGGATTTATTACAGAATCGTCTGTAGTAGTGGCGCCTGAAAGTCGCACTTCTTCGCCTGTAAGAATACCGAGGGATAGACGGACATTTCAGCATTTACAAATTGAAAATTTATATCCTTGTGCAGAAGGGGCTGGTTATGCAGGCGGCATTGTCAGTGCCGCCATTGATGGTGTAAATGTGGTGAAAGCGATTAAAGAAATAGGAGTGTAGTTAATCACAATTCATACTTATTCTTCCTGTTGCTTTTTCGAACATTGGTATTTAAATGCTCATAGTTTTATAATTTTCCTGCGAATGATTAATTCGTTATTTAATTTGATTTCTATAAAATAAAAACCTGATGGAATATCATTTGCGGGAAGAATCATTTTTTCACCAATGCTTTGAAATTCTTTAATTACACTGCCTTTAATATCGTATAAACGAATGCTGGTGTTATTTTGAAAAGGCAATTCAATGTACAATTCATCTATCAACGGTTGTGGATAAACTTTCACAAAATCATTTTCGGACTTTAATATATCTACACCAGCAATTTTCCCCTTAAAGGCAGATAAAGTATCACATCTGCCTCTTATCTTAACTAATGTGCCTAATGTACTATTGTTGTAACCACATATCGGATATGGGAATATTCTTGTATAAGGAGGAATATTCAAATAATAAATCGTATCATTATATGAGAAGCATTTACTACAATAGCTATATACACTCCACATATTATGATAACCAAATGGCGCAAATCCTCCATCTGCTGAACCAATACCACTTATCCAAATTGCATATAAATTATAAGGTGCTCCTGCTACTTCTACTAATAAAAACTTTAAATTCTTATTTCCATTATTTTCATACCATACGGAATCTATTTTGTATTTCTTATTTGGTTGAACGTTTCCAAAATAGCAATCAGGAATAAAGCAGGTACTATCTCCTTTTTGATTAGGATTAAAGTCAAAAATAGTATCTCCTTTTTGAGTTATTACATAATTAAAAGTATCCTTTAATGCAATAGTTTCAGTTAGTGAATAAGATGTCCAAAAACATGTATTGGGAATTGAAAAAAAATCTACAAGCTCATGGTATGTAGTATTATTGATGATGGTGTCTTTCATATATTGTAGGAAATATGAATAACTTGAAACGGTGG
The DNA here is from genome assembly GCA_040758575.1 of Bacteroidota bacterium. Taxonomy (GTDB): domain Bacteria; phylum Bacteroidota; class Bacteroidia; order B-17B0; family Aurantibacillaceae; genus BPGX01. Next base: position 168,057 of record JBFLVH010000001.1, read on the forward strand.
GGGGAGAGACCCAAAAGTATGCTTCTGTAATCCACATAGCGCCTGTTCCCCAATATTGCATTACATTAGTATTTACCTGCTGTGCATGGAGGTGTAATGCTATGCATAATAAAACATGGTAAATTATCTTTCTCATAACATTTATTTTTTTATTTTTTGTTTCTTGTAGAATTTTATAGAAATTGTCATTTTTCTTCTAAAATAATTTATCTCAATTCTTCATCACAAAATCTTATGTAAAGTTCGTAAGAGTAAAAAATTATTAATTCTCATAGTTTTATAACTTTTTTGCGAATGATTAATTCGTTATTTAATTTGATTTCTATAAAATAAAAACCTGATGGCATATCATTTGTGGGAAGAATCATTTTTTCACCAATGCTTTGAAATTCTTTAATTACACTGCCTTTAATATCGTATAAACGAATGCTGGTGTTATTTTGAAAAGGCAATTCAATGTACAATTCATCTATCAACGGTTGTGGATAAACTTTCACAAAATCATTTTCGGTCTTTAATACATCTATGCCTAAAATCTTTCCTTTGAAAGCAGATAAAGTATCACATCTGCCTCTTATTTTAACCAATGTGCCTATACTTCCACAAATTTGATAACCACCGCCTTGAGTATTCCATACATTTTCTAATGGTCTTGAATAAGGTGGCAGGTTGAGATAATAGATAGTATCATTGTAAGAAAAACATCTTCCACAATACCAATTATTTACTAATCCATCGTGATAGCCAAAAGGCATAAATCCACCATCAGCAGAACCAATACCTTCTATCCATAAACCATACTTTATAAATGGATAGGGCGAATGCATTACTCTTATGAATTTGAGATTGTAAGTGCCATTATTTTCATACCATATTGAATCTGCTTTATATTTTGAAGGAGATGGAGCATAGTATAAGCAATGATAAATATAGGCGGTGCTATCATTTTTTTGTGTTGGTGAAAAATCAAAGTAAATATTACCATTTTCATTGATAACAAAAAAGAGAGAATCTCTTCGTAACAAAGGTTGTAACAAAGACATATAGCAGGACATTCCGTATAAGTTATTACCCAAATAAGCGTCTTTTAATCTGTGATAAATTTTATTATTGACAACAGTATCCTGAATATATTGCATATGATAGTATATTCCATTTATTGCTGGTGGTGAAGCAGTAACAAACTCTTCTATTATCCACATAGCACTATCACCCCAATAATGCATCACGGTTTTATTAGAATGCTGCTGTGCTTTGAGGTGTAATGTTATGATTAAAAATAAAGAGGTAATGATTTTTTTCATATTTCTATTTTTTTATCTGTTATTATGAATGATTATTTTCTTTCTTAATAAAGGAGAGGAATTGTTGTATAATTCAGCAATATAAATACCTTGCGGTAGTTCAAGATGAATGGAATATTCACTAACAGCATTAAAAGATTGCTGGAATAAATTTTGTCCCAGAATGTTGTTTAATATAAAAGTATAGTTTTTATCAGAGTGAAGATTTTTGATATTTAATAGATGTGATAATGAGTTATAGAAAATATCTATTTGTTTTTGATTTTTAGATAAGTCATTAATATTAGTGAGTAATGTATCGCATCTACCTCTGAATGGAAATGAGTATGTATTAAATGGATTATTTAAATCTGTGTAGTAGTAAATAGTATCATTAACACTAAAACATATTAGCTCATTTCCGAATTCAGAAGTTAAATACATACCATTCCAAAATGCTCTTTCTTTATTACCTATTTTATCTATCCATATAGAGTATGGTGGGTAAAGTATCCATTGCTTAAATGATGGGTTTAAATAAGATGAATTTAAAATGGTATCTATAATAGCATCCACTAATGTAAATTTATTAGGTAAATATGTAAAGGGAGGTCTGGTCAGGTCAATATCACAATAAGGTAAATATAAGTTGTTACCTATATGACTACTCAACATGTTTTTAATGGTGTCCTTTATACCAATATTATAATCAAAAATAATATACTCTGATGTATCGCCTTCTATTACTCCCCATATTTTATTTTGTAATCTATCATTTCTGTACATTACACTTCTTCCACAGGAAGAATTAGTAACAGGAGGAACTCTTTTAATTTTTTTGTATGTTTTATTATTAATAATTGTGTCCTTTTCTATTGTATAGGAGTAGTAATATTGAACCTTTCCAGTATCTTGAGGATATGGACCACCTACTACTGCGTACACCCACACAGCATTACTATCTGGTAACATATAATAATTCTGTGCCTTCATAGCTATGAATAATGTCTCAAACATTAGAGTTAATAAAATTATCTTTTTCATATTTTTCTACAAATATATAAAATATTTATCAGATATTAGCAAATATTTTTTGAATTAAAAAAATTGTTGAAAACTTTGTGGATTGATTTCTTTGAATGGTAGTCAGGCACATTTTTATTCTATGTATTTTTGGCAAAATTATTTTTGATATGAAAAAATTAGTGGGCTATACATTTCTTTTGATTTTTATTTTTCAATATGTTTTTTCACAAAAAAATAATTTCTCTTTTTCTTCCGATACAACTAAATTTATCAAAGAATTAGAAGAATTTTTTTATGCGAATACAGGTAATAAAAAGGAAGCAGAAGAGTTTTTGAACGACTTTAATAAACGATGGAAAAATAATCAAATAGCAGGATTCTTTAAGCAAAATATTATTGAAACCAGTAATTTATTTGTTCAGAAAAAATTAAAGCCCTATCCTTACTATTTTAAGTACTATCGCATTGTTTACGATATTATTGAAAATAATGTGACTAAAAATGTATTTGATAATTTTTATTCAGTATTTACAAAAGCACTCAATAGCCGAAGTATTAAAAATTTGCAGGATATATTGGATATGGGAGAAAATTTATACAAAGATAATACTTTTTATACATCTTCTTTTATGTTCAAAACACAAACAAATGATTTTGTATTGGAATATGATAGCGTGCCCAGATTGAAATTTCAAAACACTACCATTATTGGCAAAAATACCCGCAATGACTCTATTGCTATTGAAGAAACATCTGGATTTTATTATCCTAATCAAAAGAAAATTTTTGGTAAAGGTGGAAAAGTAAGTTGGAAAAAAGCAGGATTAGATGATGTGTATGCACAAATAAAAAAATATGTAATAGATTGCAGAAATGGCACTTATGCTTCTGATTCTGCTGTGTTTTATGGCAAGCAGTATTTTGATAAACCACAAGTTGGCAAACTCACAGATAAAATTATTACTGAAAAAGAAGAAGAGACCTATCCCCGATTTGATTCATATTCCAAAAGATTGTTAGTAAAAGATATTTATCCTAATGTTGATTATGATGGAGGATTTGGAATGCGTGGTGATAAATTTGTAGGCGTTGGTAATTCTGAAAATCCTGCTAAAATAATTCTCAAAAAAAATAATCAGAAATTTGTAGAAGTAAGTGCACCTTCTTTTGCGATGAATAAAGAGAGAATAATGTCTTATGGAGCACAATTAAAAATGTTCTTGAAAAACGATAGTATTTATCATCCATATATTGGCTTCAATTATGATGTGCAAAAGAAAAAAATGATTTTATTAAGAGGAGATAAAGGCATTGAAAAAACACCATTTACAGATACTTATCATAAAGTAGATGTGTATGTTGAACAAATAGAGTGGAATACAGAGGACTCGTTGATGAAATTCAATTTTTTGCCTACTAATTTTCAGGGAGAGGCCTATTTTGAATCCGAAAATTTTTATTCTGCAGACAGGTCAGAAGCCATAAAAGTAGGCGGATTTAATATCGTTCAAAAAATATTTGAGTATTACAATATGAATAACAAAATGCCCTTTACAGTAGTAGATTTAGCACATTATGTCAATATGTTACAAAATGATTTAAGACCTATTATTATGAAAGTAGCCAGTTTTAATCTTATATTTTACAACCCCGCAACTGATGTAATTACTGTCAAACAAAAATTATTGGATTATGTAGATTATGTGAAACACAAAAAAGATTATGATAGATTAACGATTCATTCTGTAATTCCGGGAAAAGACAATGCTATTTTAAATTTGTTGAATTTTGATTTTAGAATTTACGGTGTAAAAATGATTTTGATGAGTGATACTCAAAAAGTATTTGTATTCCCCAAACATCAAATGGTAGTGATGAAAAAAAACAGAAACTTTACATTTTCGGGAACTGTTGCATCGGGAAAATTTGAATTTCACGGAAAGGATTTTGTGTTTGATTATGATGAATTTAAAATCAAAATGAAAACCATTGATAGTATTAAAATATATGTAGAAACAGGAGATTTAGACGAAATGGGAAGAAAAAAATTTAAGATGGTACAAACTAAAATAGAAGATGCATCAGGAGAATTAAGGATAGATGCACCAAAAAACAAATCGGGTTGGGGAAAGGCACCATCTTTTCCTATATTTCAATCATTCAAAGAAAGTTATGCCTATTATGATTCTAAAAAAATATTCAAAGGTGTGTATAATAGAAATAATTTTTACTTCAAAATTGACCCCTTTACCATAGATAGTTTGGATAATTTCAGAAACGAACGATTAAGATTTGATGGAACTTTTTCTTCTGCGGGCATTTTTCCAGTATTCAGAGAAACTCTAACATTACAAAGTGATTATTCACTTGGATTTATTCGTCAAACACCGCCCGAAGGATACAATACTTATACTAATGTCGGAAATTACAAAAACGAAATTCGTTTGAGCAATAAAGGATTAAGAGGCACGGGAGAATTGAAATTTTCAAGTGGTTTAGCTCGTTCAGACGATTTTATTTTCTTTCCAGATTCTACTAATGGAGTTGCACGCACCTTTGATGTAACAGAACAAGAAGTACCGTCTGAATTTCCTGTAGCACATGGAGATACAGTGTATATTCATTTCATTCCTAAAAGTAAGTTGTTGCAGGCCAAAATATTGAAAAAACCCATTATTGCTTACAAAGAACACGTGAAATTTACCGGAAGAATGGATTTGACAGAACAACAATTAACAGGAAATGGTAAAGTAGATTTTGAAAAAATTGCCAGCATAACTGCCCAAAAATTATTATTTATTAAAAGAAAATTTTTCTCGGATACCTGTAACTTTTATTTGAATGCATTGGAAGAACAAGGGCTGGCATTTTCTACTAATAATATGAATGCTAAAATAGATTTTGATAGAAGAGTAGGTGAGTTTGTAAGTAATGGTAGTGGGTCTTATGTGCGATTTGATAAAAACCAATACATTGCCTATATGGATAGATTTAAGTGGTATATGGATGATGAAAATATTGAATTAGGTGATGATCAACAAAGAATCAATGCTGAAGCCGAAAGCGATTTGGATATTGAAGGACCCGAATTTATTAGCATTCATCCTAAACAGGATTCTTTAAGATTTTTTGCACCCGCAGCAAAATTTAATTTGAAAAAATACATTATTCGTTGTATTAATGTGCCTTTTATTAAAACCGCTGATGCAAAAATTTTCCCTGATAGTGGAAAAGTGATTATTTACAGAGATGCCGTAATGGATACTTTGAAAAATGCTAATTTAATTTGTAATACAGTAACTAAATATCATACTATCAAAAAGGTAACTGCTAATATTTTTTCACGAAGAGATTATCTGGCAAGCGGTGAGTATATTTATGTAGATGAAAATGAAAAGCAATATCCTATACATTTTAATACTATTCGCCCCGATACAGCAGGTGAGACCAAAGCCGTTGGTAAAATTGAAGAAAAAGACAATTTTAAATTCAATGACTTTTTTACTTTTGCAGGAACTGTAAAACTTTCTGCATCTAATCAATTTTTAAGATTTGAAGGTGGAACAAAAATTGAACATCCCTGCACTAAAATTAAAAAAGCATACTTAAAATTTGAAGGAGATATTGACCCTACAGATATTCAAATTCCTGTGCCAGAAGATAGTAAGGATATGTTTGGCAATCCAGTTGTGAATGCTATAATGTATGCACAAGATACGACTGCTGTGTATAGTGGCTTTGTTTCACCAAAATATAGAAAAACCGATAAAATAGTTGTTTCGTCAGCAGGGTATCTCACATTTGATAAAGAACTTGGAGAATATATCATTTCAACAAAAGAAAAACTAACTGAATTTAATTTGCCAGGTAATTATTTATCACTCAATATCAACACTTGCGAAGTATATGGTGAAGGCAAAATGGATATGGCATTGGATTTAGGTCAGGTAACAACTCAAATAGCAGGTAATGCAAAGCATTTGACTGTGAATGATTCACTTGTTGTTAATACAATGCTTTTAGTTGATTTCTTTTTTGATAAAGGATTATTGAAAACAATGGCAAAAGATTTTGAAGTATATTTGAATTCTTTAACCCCAACAGATTTTAGCAGTTCATCATATCCAAAATATTTAGCCGAATATGTTGGAAAAGAAAAAGCAGATAAAATTATTTCTGATTTAAATTTATACGGAAACATTAAAAAATTTCCTGATGCTCTGGAAAAAACATTTTTCTTTAATGATGTCAATTTTATTTATGATGCTCGTACAAAATCCTTTATGAGCAAAGGAAAATTAGGTTTAGCCAATATTCTTTCCAATGAAATTTATAGACAAATTCCAGGTATTATCAAAATTGATAAAATGAAAACTGGTGGAGATAAACTAACAATTTACCTTGAACCAGACCCAACCACATGGTATTATTTTGAGTATTTCAAAGGCGTGATGAAAGCAATTTCTTCTAATAAAGAATTTAATAATACCATCAAAGAAATGAAATCCAAAAACAGAAAACAGGATGTGGATAAAGGACCATCTTTCCAATATACCATTGGCAATGAAACCACTGTAAAATTATTCAAAAGAAAATTAGAGCAAATGCAACAACAAGAACAGGAAAGCGAACAAGAAAAAGAGAAAAAAGATGAAGAATAATTTTCATAAAATAACTTCTGCGGATATTGATTTCTTTAAAACTGTTGTTGGAAATGAAAATGTATTAACAGATAAAAATGCTTTGTATGATTATGCACATGATGAAACAGAAAATTTAATGTTTTATCCTGAAATTGTTGTATTCCCTTCATCAACAAATGAAGTAAGTCAAATTCTGAAATATTGCAATCAACATTTAATTCCTGTTACTACAAGAGGTGCGGGCACCAGTTTAAGTGGAGGTGCTTTACCTGTATGCGGAGGTCTTGTGTTATCTACAAGAAAATTTAACTGTATTCTTAAAATTGATGCCAATAACTTTCAGGCCATTGTTGAGCCAGGCGTTATTAACTATGATTTGCAAAAAGCATTAGAGCCCTATCAATTGTTTTATCCACCAGATCCTGCCAGCTGGCAAATATGTACTATTGGAGGAAATGTGGCACATGCAAGTGGTGGTCCCAAAGCAGTAAAATACGGCACTACAAGAGATTATATTTTAAATTTAGAAGTAGTGCTTGCAAATGGCGAAATTATATGGACAGGTGCGAATACATTAAAATATTCTACTGCATATAATTTGACACATTTATTCATTGGAAGCGAGGGCACATTGGGAGTTATCACCAAAATTGTATTAAAAGTAGCGCCTAAAATGCCACACAATATTTTGTTGCTTTATTCTTTTGAATCAGAAACAGATGCGTGCAAAGCAGTGAATGATATTTTGTTGCATCACATCTCACCATCTGCACTTGAATTTATGGAAAAAGATGCTATTGAATGGAGTATCAGGTTTAATCAAATCAATAATATAACTATCAATGAAAATACACGAGCGTTATTACTCATAGAATTAGAAGGAAAAAACAAAGATGAAATATGGAATGATGTAGAAAGATTATCTGTTGTGCTTGAAAAATATTCACAACCCACCGAACCACTCATTGGAGAAACAGAAGAAGAAAAGCAAACATTATGGAAAATTCGCAGAAAAGTTGGCGAGGCAGTCAAAAGTAATTCTGTGTATAAAGAAGAAGATACTGTGGTACCAAGATATTATTTACCTGATTTGCTTTTTAAGGTCAAGCAAATTGGTCAAAAATATGGGTTTCAATCAGTTTGTTATGGTCATGCGGGAGATGGTAATTTGCATGTTAATATTATCAAAGGCAATATGAGTGATGAAAAATGGGAAAAAGAATTGCCTGATGCTATTAAGGAAATTTTTTTAGTGTGCAAAGAATTAGGTGGAACTATAAGCGGAGAGCATGGAATTGGTTGGGTACAAAAAAATTACTTACCTTTGGTCTTTACTTCTCAACATTTTGAAATATTTTCAGGTATTAAAAAAATTTTTGACCCAAATAATATTTTGAATCCAAATAAAATAATTCCAGATCAATGGTAAGCAGTATTCAAAGATATTTTAAACACAATAAGTGGTATTACATTGCACAAGCAAGCGGTTGGGTAGTGTTTACACTTATACATGTTTTGTTTTACAAAATTTCATTGCCATTAGATTGGAATGTAATATTGTTTTACACATCATGGTTATTGATTGGTTTTTTGATTTCTCACATATACAGATTTTTGCTAAAAAAATTTGCTGTTATTACTAAACCCTTATATGTTCAGATTATTCTTACACTTGTTTCCCCCGTTTTTCTCTCATATTTGTTCTTTAATATTGTGGAATTGATAGGATGTTATTTAGGTGTATTAAATAAAAACTCTGATAACACTGCTTTTTTAGATGTTTCAGGATATTATAATTTTTATGTTGTATTTCTTATCTGGAATGTAGGATATTTTGGAATCAATTATGTTATTAATTACAAAAAAGAAGAAATTGCAGAACTAAAATTAGAAGCAGCGAATAGAGAAGTAGAATTGAATATATTAAAATCACAACTAAATCCTCATTTTTTGTTTAATGCCTTGAACAGCATTCGGGCATTGATTGATGAAAACCCTGAAAAATCAAGAGAAGCCATTACTCAACTTTCAAATATATTACGCAATATTTTATCTGCTCAAAAAAATAAAGAAATTCATTTTGCAGATGAAATTAATATTGTAAAAGATTATCTTTCGTTAGAAAAAATAAGATACGAAGAAAGATTAGAATATTCATTTGATATTGACCCTAAAACTTATCATTTCTCTATTCCCCCTTTGATGATACAAACATTGGTAGAAAATGCTATTAAACATGGTATTTCAAAATTACCCAAAGGTGGGCACATTCGCATTCATTCACGATTGGCTTATCCACTATGGTTTATATCTATCATTAATACCGGAAAAATTATCAAAAGCGATGAAAAAAATAATGGCATCGGAATCAAAAATACACTGGATAGATTAGAACTATTGTATGGCGCCAATGCACACTTTAAACTGGAACAAATTAATGACAATGAAGTATTAGCAGAAGTGGTGATAAAGTTAGGAGATGATTAAACGAAAATATAATAAATTACTATTGTCTAAAATATTTTTATTTGACTTTAAAATTTCTTTGTTTTCTCCCCAACGGAGTTGGGGATTGCCGCAGACAAAAGATACCCCCCATTAAAGACCTCACCCCTTTAGTTCCCCTCTTCTTACAAAGGAGAGGGACTGGGTTCTTTGTTCTGAATGCTGACCGAAAGCGTCAGCAGGTGAGTTTTTTCTTGGGCAATAGTGATTTAAAATCCTACCGACCAACAAAAATTTTCTCTTCTCTTAAATATTTACGACATTTGCAGGTCTAAAATTTAATACCATGAGTAATTTGCTTATTTTAGGATTATTAGGAGGGCTGGGAGCACCTGAAATTATCGTCATTCTTATTATTATTCTGCTTTTGTTTGGGGGAAAAAAAATTCCTGAATTAATGAGAGGATTAGGCAGAGGCGTGAAAGAATTCAAAGACGCTGCTAAAGGAGAAAATAAAGACGAACATTCTTCTAATTAATTCTGTTTTTAAATAAAAATGTTTTTAAAATGTATCAATATCAAAATATTGAGCAATTACATCTTGATTTGAAAAATAAGACCATTACCTGCCAATCTCTTGTTAATCAATATATTCAGCAAATTCATCAAAAAAAAGATTGGAACATATTTCTTGAAGTATTTGAAAAATCAGCATTAGAACAAGCCAAAAGAGTTGATGAGGAAATTTCAAAAGGTGTTTTCAAACCCTTGAGTGGACTTGTTGTTTCTATAAAAGATAATCTTTGCTACAAAGGACACGAATGCAATGCAGCATCTAAAATTCTCAAAGGATTTGTATCTACTTACACTGCCACTGCTGTGCAGAGATTAATTGACAATGGGGCTATTATTATTGGTCGCACTAACTGTGATGAATTTGCAATGGGCAGTAGTAATGAAAACTCTGCATTTGGAGTGGTAAAAAATCCATTGAATACTGAATATGTGGCAGGTGGTTCTTCTGGTGGTGCTGCTGCATCTCTGGCGGCTAATATGTGTATGGCTGCATTAGGTTCTGATACGGGCGGTTCAGTTAGACAACCTGCTTCATTTTGTGGGGTAGTAGGATTAAAACCTACCTATGGCAGAATTTCAAGGTGGGGCTTAATTGCTTACGCATCTTCTTTTGACCAGATAGGCACTTTTACTTACAATGTAGAGGATACTGCTAAAATTTTATCAGTGATTGCAGGCGCTGATGATTTTGATGCTACCTGCGCTGAATTACCTGTGTCTGATTATTTTGCGGAACTAAAATCATCTCAAAACAAAACATTTAAAATTGCTTATTTTCCTGAAGTTATAGAATCAGAAGGTTTAAATCCTGTTATCAAAAATAATATTTATCAAAAAATAGAAGCACTGAAAAAACAAGGACATATTGTAGAAGCAGTGCATTTTGAAATGTTGAAATATCTCATACCTGCTTATTATGTATTAACTACTGCAGAAGCATCTTCTAATTTGTCAAGATATGATGGAGTAAGATATGGTTATAGATATAAAGAGGCAAAGGATTTAGAAGAGATGTATAAAAAAACAAGAAGCATTGGATTTGGCACAGAAGTGAAAAGAAGAATTTTGTTGGGGACATTCGTTTTAAGTGTAGGATATTACGGTGCTTATTATACCAAAGCACAAAAAGTAAGAAGATTATTGTATAATGCTATAAAAGATGTATTCAAAAATTATGATGCTATCGTAATGCCCACTACGCCTTCATCAGCATTCAAAATAGGAGAAAAAACCGATGATCCTTTGAAATTATATCTGGAAGATATTTACACAGTATTGGCTAATATAGTTGGAATGCCTGCTATTTCAATACCTGCTGGATATACCGAAAATCAAATGCCTTTTGGAATACAAATACTTTGTGATAGTTTTCAAGAAAGCAAAATGTTTGCATTAGCACAACAAATTATTAATACTCATTCGCTGAAAAATCACCAAATGGCAGAGTAAATTATTTTTCAAATTTGTTACGATAGATAAATTAAATCATCATCATGAACACTCAACATTTATACAGCATTTCGCCTATTGATGGAAGGTATTATGATAAAGTGCAATCATTAAGTCAATATTTTTCTGAATTTGCTTTAATCAAATATAGAGTTTTTGTTGAAATCAAATATTTGATTACTTTATCTCAATTAAAATTAAAAAATTTTCCATCGCTGAATCAACAGCAAATTCAATATCTTGAAAGCATATATAAAAATTTTAATGAAACAGATGCATTAAGAATTAAGGAGATTGAAAAAAATATTAATCACGATGTAAAAGCAGTAGAATATTTTATTAAAGAAAAATTGCAGGATAAAGAATATGAGAATATACTTGAATTTGTGCATTTTGGTTTGACTTCTCAAGATATAAACAACACGGCTAATCCATTGATGCTAAAAGATTTTTTATTGAATGAATATATTCCATTACTTGAAAATTTAATACAACAAATTACAATTAAAAGTAGAGAATATCAGCATATTCCAATGCTGGCACGCACACATGGACAACCTGCAAGCCCCACTACACTTGGTAAAGAACTTTATGTTTTTGTTTATCGTTTGCAAAACCAATTAAATGAATTGAAACAAATACCTATTAAAGCCAAATTTGGAGGAGCAACAGGAAACTTCAATGCCCATTATGTTGCTTATCCAGAAATCAACTGGCATCAATTTGCAGACCAATTCATTCATTCATTAGGATTACAAAGATATACTTTTACAACACAAATAGAAAATTACGATTATTTTTCTGAATTGATGGATGCGTGCAGAAGAATAAATAATATTTTAATTGATTTTTGTGTAGATATATGGATGTATATTAGTATCAATTATTTCATACAAAAAGCACAAGCCAATGAAGTGGGCTCATCTGCTATGCCACACAAGGTCAATCCAATAGATTTTGAAAATGCAGAAGGTAATTTGAAATATGCTAATGCGATTTTTCATTTCTTATCAGATAAATTGCCCATTTCAAGATGGCAAAGGGACTTGACAGATAGCACAGTATTGAGAAATACAGGTGTTCCGTTTGCTCATACAATATTGAGTTTCAAAAGTATTTTGAAAGGATTAAATAAAATTGAAGCCAATCAAAAAGTAATTGAAGAGGAATTAAAAAGTTCGTGGCAGGTGGTAGCCGAAGCCATTCAAACTATATTAAGAAGAGAAAAGTATCCACAGCCCTATGAAGCATTAAAACAATTAACAAGAGGAAAAGCAGAAATTACCGAAAAAGATATTTTGAATTTTATAGAACAATTAAATATTTCTGATGAGGTGAAAAATGAATTGAAGAAAATAACACCACTGAATTATATAGGTAAGAATATTAATTTTTAGTGATATGAAACAAAAAATATGGATATTTATCATTGAGAATGAATTAGGTGTAAAAGAATTAGAAAGTTTGTATAAAGATTGTTTATTATTTGTTCAACAATGGGAATCGCACGCAGCACCTGTAAATGCAAGTGTTGAATTGTATAAGAACAGATTATTAATTTTTAGAAATGATGAAGAGTTTAATCCTATTGGTGGATGTGCAACAGACAATCTTTTTAGGTTTATTCAGGAATTAGAAAAAAAATATTCTACACATTTGCTCAACAGAAGATTGGTTGTGTATGAAAAAGAGGGGAATATTCAGGTAAAAAATTTGAGTGATGTAACTCAACTCATACAAAGTGGTGAAATTGATGATAATACAATTATTTACAATACATCTATAATTAGTTCTGATGAATGGCAACAATTTAGATTGCCTGCAAAGGATAGTTGGCTAAAAATGTTTTTTGAATCTTTTGTATAATGAAATCATTAATTACAAGAAGTATAACGGGCATCATATTTGGAGTAGTGTTATTGGGATTAATTTATTTTTCTTTTTATACCTTTTTAATTTTACTTTTGTTGATTTTAGCAGGAAGTTTTTTTGAATTGAAAAAATTATTTGAGCAGGCAGGTTTCTCTTACAATAATAAAAGATTAATGTTTAAATCATTGATGATTGTATTATTTACATTGAATGCTGTGTTTCAACCAACGCCTTTCCCTTTATTTTTCGTGCAAACAAGAATTTTAATTTTAGTTGGATTAGTATTATTTTTTTTAATAGAATTTTTGCTGGAAGAAGTCATTTCTAAATCTGTCAATGAGTTATTATTTTTGTTGTATTGGATATTGTGGTTTCATTCATCATTACAGGTGTTTTACTTTAATTCTATGCAATATCAATTTACTTTAATATTATCGGTAGTATTGATGATTTGGGCGAATGATACATTTGCTTACTTTACAGGAATGGCAATTGGAAAAAACAAATTGATGCCTGATGTATCTCCTAAAAAAACAATGGAAGGATTTGTGGGAGGTATTATATTTACTATCATCACGGGCTACTTGTGTTATAAATATGTTTTGAAAGAAGTAAATGTAATTGAAAAATATGATGTATTAGCATTGGCATTAATAGTGAGTATAGTAGGCACAATAGGTGATTTAGTTGAATCTAAAATTAAAAGATTAGCAGAAGCCAAAGATAGTGGAAATTTATTGCCAGGTCATGGTGGTGTGTTAGATAGATTTGATGCGTGGTTTTTAGTAATGCCTGCAATAGATATTTATTGGATGTTGAAAAATGTAATAGGGTAGGGTAGAGGTAATTTCTTTTTAATCATTTAGTTTCAGAACTATCTTTTTTACTAATCCATGTGCTTAATTCATTTAATTTTACCATCAATCCGAATGTATTGGTGTTGCCCCCTACAGCATATTTAGAATAGGCATAAGAGATTCTAAATTTACTTACTTTAATTTCAAAACCTAAACTTAATCCATTGGCTGGTCTGGCATCGGGCAGCCGCATTTCCTGTGCTCTACGGAAATTGTAGCCCACTCTTAAAAAGAAATTTTTGGAAAGAATTATTTCATTAGATAAAACAAGATGTTTCACTAAAATAAATCCAAAACTTTTTTTATCATTTATTTGAATGCCTTCGCCTGTAAGTGTATTATTTTGTATATCAAATATTGGGCTTACATAATCTAAATGCCAGTTTAATAAATCATTGTATACTAATTGTAATCTAAAAGGTGCTTTTGGCAATTTGTAAGATATAGCAAGATTAACAGATTGAGGTAAAGATTGTGCATAACCCTTCATATAAGGTTTCCATATTTTGCCAACATTTTGAGCCACAATGGATGCAGAAAAAAATTGTTTATGATAATTAATTCCAAAGTCAACTGCGTTGCCTAATGCGTAAGAATGTATGTAATAAGAATAAAGTGTTTTCAATGTAATACCATAAGTAAAAGAAGTATCCTGAAATGGCTTTACATAAGAGATATTGAAAGAAAAATCGCTGGCATAAAATTTTGATGTAGGTTCATCGTATTCATTGTATCCCTGAAATTTTCCATAATTGAAATATTGCAAAGCCCCTACAATTACTGATTTATCTTTTAATCCATAAGCATAAGCCAGATTCCCAAAATTCATATCTGCAATATAATTATTATAGGTGAGCGATAATTGATTATGCACATAAGGACTTACAGAGGCAGGATTAGAAAAAATCAAATTTACATCATTATCATAAAAACTGGCAGTGGAACCGCCCAAAGCCATTGCCCTTGATGGAACAGTGATGTCTAAAAATCTAAAACCTTTAATGCCAATGCTATTAGATTGACAGAATGATAAATTGATAATTAATACAACAAATATAAATGATAAAATGTTTCGCATTGCAGAGATAAACGATAACAAATAAAAATTATTGTTTATGTTTTTCAATGTTGATAATAAATTGGTCAAATAGATAATGACTATCGTGCGGACCAGGTGCTGCTTCGGGGTGATATTGAACGCTAAATACAGGTTTATTTTTCAACTGAACACCTTCAATAGTATTATCATTGAGGTTAGTATGCGTAACGATTAATTCAGGATGTTGATATGCTGCTTTTTCAGATACTGCAAAGCCGTGATTTTGAGAAGTAATTTCGCATTTTCCTGTCAATAAGTTTTTAACGGGATGATTTAGTCCACGATGTCCGTGATGCATTTTGTAAGTTGGAAGTCCGACAGATTCACAAATTAATTGGTGTCCTAAACAAATTCCGAAAATGGGCATATTTTTTTGAAGCAATTGTTTAATAACATTGACTTGTTGAGGCATAGCGGCAGGGTCGCCAGGTCCATTAGAAAGCATAATTCCATCAGGATTAAAAGATAGAATCTCATCAGCAGATGCGTTGTAAGGAAATACTTTTAGGTATGCCCCTCTTGCGGATAGATGACGAAGTATATTTTTTTTGATACCATAATCTATTACGCTAATTTTATATTTGTAATTCTCACAAGGTATTTCGTATGCTTCTTTTGTGGAAACTTTTGAAGAAAGTTCCAATCCTTGCATCTTGGGTGTTTTATTGAGAATTTCTTTCAAAGCATTTATATCAGTAGTTTCAGATGAAATAACAACATTCATTGCCCCTTTATTACGAATATAGCGAACAAGTGCGCGCGTATCTACATCGCTGATAGCAACAATTTTATTTTTTATCAAAAATTCTTGCAAGGACATCTCTGCGGAAGGTCTGCTAAAAATTTCACTAAATTTTTTTACCACCAAGCCAGATATTTTAATTCCATCACTTTCGTTTTCATCTGATAAAATGCCATAATTACCAATGTGTGCATTAGTCATAACTACAACCTGACCATAATAAGAAGGGTCAGTAAAAACTTCTTGGTAGCCAGTCATACCAGTGTTGAAGCAGATTTCACCAGATGTGGTGCCAATGTGTCCTGCGGCATACCCTTCAAATGTTTTCCCATCTTCTAATAGCAAAATGGCCTTTTGTTTGGGTTGATATTTAAGATGCATATAAGATTGTTTTATTGATTTTTTATTTCATTTTTTCTATTTCAAAATTTATGATATTTCTCTCTTGTTCGCTAAATTCTATTCCTATTAAATAAATTTCTTCATTTGTTGATTGATATTTTTCAAAATATTTCTTTGTCTTTATTTGTTGTAATGCACTACCTTTTTCTTTTTCATCTTTTATCACCTTAAACTCCATTATGTATGCTCTATTGTTATATTTTATTACCATATCTACTCTTCCTTTGTTGGTATTATCTTCTACTATTATATTCAATCCCGTGCCCATCATTAAAGCATACAATACACTTGCGTAATATCCTTCATATTTATCTAATTCATTTTTGATATACCATTCATAAGGAATAGATGCGTAGAATGAATACAATTCATCTTTCCACTTCTTAATATCATTGTCTCTTATGCTTTCCAATATATTCCATTGTATATTATTGCTTTCACTCACATCACTCAAATATCTTACTAAATGATTATTCAAACTTACCTTCACTTCAAAATTTGGATAACCTAATTTATATTTCCTTATATCATTAAATTCTTCTGTGCCTTTAATTGTCAAATATCCTGTTTGGAATAATAAATTTTCTATGATAATACTATCAACATCAAAAGAATCTAAAATACTATCATCTATTTTTGTGTTTTCTATTTTTGGTAAATAGTATTTATTTTCTTTTATCAACTTCATCAAAAATGTTGGTGTGCCTGTCTGAAACCAATAAGGATGATACATCTGCTTGCTAAATAACAACAAGACATCAAAGGGATTATATACACTCTCACCTAACCAATTATATCCATTATACCAATGCCTAATTTTTTCTATGTCAAAATTTTTCAACTCTTCTGAAAATACTTTCATTAACTCCTCTTCTGTGTATCCGCATATTGCAGAATATCTCTTATCAATCGTAATATCTTCTAATTGATTTAATCCACTGAAAATTGATACTTTATTGAATTTTGTAACGCCTGTAATAAAAACAAACTTAATATAACTATCACTGGCTTTAATCACTGAATAAAAATTTCTCAATACTTCTCTATTTGCTTCTGCTATTGTTTTGTCTTCAATTTTATCTAATATTGGCTTATCATACTCATCAATCAATATCACTACTTTTTCATTAAACTTTTTGCTTAATACTTTTATTAACTCCAGAAATTTTGTTTTATATGATTCTTCGCCAATATTTAAACTTATTTTATACTCTTCTATGTGTCTATTTAATAAATAATTTAATGTTCTCTTTAAATCCTCTGTATTTTCAACGCCTGTTCCAAAATCAATGTGTATCACTGGATACTTCTTACTCCAATCCCAATTATTCTCTAAATATAATCCCTTAAACAATTCTCTATTCCCTGAAAATGCTTGTTTGAGTGTATCTACAAACAAACTCTTTCCAAATCTTCTCGGACGAGAGAGAAAATAATATCCCCCACCTTGATTGGCTAATTGATAAACAAAAGGTGTTTTATCTACATAATAATAATTGTCTTCAATAATCTTTGAAAGGGTTTGTATGCCTATTGGAAGTTTTTTTTGCATTTTATTAAATATATTTTCTAAACACTGGTTTTATTGGCTCGCCAATTAAATATTTTTCCCATCCTTCTTCTAATCCCTTTTTGCAAATCACACATGACTCATCAAATGCATTTAAGATATGTTCTAAATCTTCTTTTGTATGTGAAAAGTGAGGGCAAAAAATTCCCTGAAATAAAACCCCTCTTTTAATCATTTCTTGATGAAATAAAGTTCTTAATTCCCATGAAGGTTGAAGATTTAAATCAAAATATGCTAACGATACATGCCATGGAAATTGTAAAACTTTAATATGATTTTTTAGATTATACTTTTCAATGATTTGCTGAGCCCCATTCATATACATTTCTCCTAATG
Source organism: Bacteroidota bacterium (assembly GCA_040758575.1). Classification (GTDB taxonomy): domain Bacteria; phylum Bacteroidota; class Bacteroidia; order B-17B0; family Aurantibacillaceae; genus BPGX01. The sequence goes on from JBFLVH010000001.1 coordinate 186,357, forward strand.
AATGATTGTGTTGAATAACATTATGCTTCTGAAATTCTTCAAGAGTAGCCAAAGCAGCAGCAATACTACAAGTTTCACCTCCATGTGTGGTACTGATTAAAAACAATTTTTCTTTTCCTTTTTGTCTGATTCCACCTAGTTCCATAATTTCTTTTTTGCCAGTCAGGCAACAAAATGAAAATCCATTAGCGATGCCTTTTCCCCAAGTGGCTAAATCTGGTGTTACACCAAATTTTACAAATGAACCAGGAAAATGACTTCTATATCCTGTAATCATTTCATCTGTAATCCAGATTGCCCCATTTTTATGCGCAACATCAATTAATTGCTTAAATATTTCTGGTGTAACTACATTAAATTTTTCTGGTTCACTAATAACACACGCAATTTGATTAGGATATTTGTCAAATAACTCTTGTAATGATTTCGGATCATCGGCTTTGAAAGTAACAGTTAAATTTGAAATTTCATCAGGAATACCACTTTTTACATCTGTGCTACCTATAAACCAATCGTCATAAGAATAAAAAGGATGTTCAGCAGGTCGTGCTATTAATTTCCTTCCAGTGTATGCTCTGGCTAATTTTACTGCTGCTGTTGTAACAGTAGAGCCATTCTTTGCAAATTTAATCATATCGTGACCAGGCAAAAGTGAAAGAAATTTTTCTGCCATTTCCATTTCAATTACTGAAGGACGAGAAAAATTATTCCCTTTCCACAATTCCTGAATGACACGATTGATAACAGGTTCATAAGCATGACCTAAACTAATAGAACCCAATCCTCCTAAACACTCAATATATTCATTACCATCTAAATCCCAAACATGAGAACCTTTTCCATGAGTGATTGCAGCAGGTGAAAGTTTTGGAAATTGATCATCTCCTTTAGAATAGGTATGTGCCCCTCCAGGAATTAAATCATGAATTTTTTTTCTATATTCATCTGATTTTTGAAAGTTGGTAATGTATTTCATAATATCAACATCAATCAAATTAATTTGCTCCAAATATAGGGCATTTTACTTTATTCTATTGATTAAAATTTTTTATATTTCATTCACAACAAATTATTTCATAAAATTGCAAGCCAAACAAAAAATTAAAACTATGAGAAAAATATTTTTCAGTGCATTGAGTTTAGTATCTTTTATTCAATTTGCTCAAAACAATGATCCTATTGTAATGAAAGTTGGTGGCAAACCCATTTACAAATCGGAATTTCAAACATTATACAACAAAAATAACAATAAATCTATTGATAAAAAATCGGTAGAAGAATACGCACAACTGTATGCTTTGTATAAAATGAAAGTGCTTGAAGCAGAAGCTAATGGATTAGATACCACTCCTCAATTCTTGAATGAGTATAATAGTTACAAAAAGCAATTAGCTGCACCTTATTTGAATGATAAAAATGTAAGTGAAAAAATTTTAGAAGAAGCGTATGACAGATTAAAAACAGAAGTTAAAGCCGCTCATATTCTTGTTAGATGTGGTGAAGAATATTTGCCAAAAGACACTCTGGAAGCATGGACAAGAATTAATTTAATCAGAAATGCCTTACTTGGCAAACTTCCTACAGCCAAAGAAATTGCTGATTATGAAAAATTACTTCGCAACTCTACTTTCATCCAATCTGACTTCAAGAAAAAAGATAGTGCTGTATATAAAGCCAAACTTAATTCTGTAAAAAATCTGTCCAAATACATTAAAGAAGCAGGCGATGACAAATTCCTTTCTATTGCCCCAAAAACTTCTGATGATGCTTCTGCTTTACAAAATCAAGGAATGTTAGGTTGGTTTACTGCTTTTGATATGGTTTATCCCTTTGAATCTGCTGCATACAACACATCTGCTGGAGAAATCAGCCCTATTGTTAGAACAAAATATGGTTATCACATTGTAAAAGTATATGATAAAAAACCATCTCGTGGCGAAATTCAAGTAGCTCATGTAATGGTTAAATTTCCAAAAGACGCAAAGCCCGAAGATAAAGAAGCCGCTCACAAAAAAATAATGGAAATCTATGAGAAAATCAAGAAAAATGAAATAACATTTGATGATGCAGTAAAGCAATATTCTGATGATGAGCAAAGCAAAGCCAGAAAGGGCTTATTACCGCCTTTTCGTACTGGCCGCTATCCAGAATCATTTGAAGATGCAGCATTTGCTCTGAAAAATGATGGCGATATATCTGAACCCATTGAAACCCCTTATGGATGGCACATTATTAAAAGAATTGGGCTTAAAGTATTACCGCCCTTTGATGCAATGAAAAATGAGTTACATAATAAAGTTCAAAAAGACCAAAGATCACAAGCAGGCAAAAAATCATTGATTAAAAAAATTATTGAAGAATGTAAATTGAATGAAAATACTAAAAACAGAGATAAAATTTTACAATACTTAGATTCAACCTATCTGAATGCACAATGGAGTGCAGAAAAAGTAAAACCCATTGCTAATCTTGAAATTATGAAACTTTGTGATAAAACCTATACTATAATGGATTTTGCTAAATACCTTGAATCTGTTATGATTGTAAGAAGTCCTACTGACCTCAAAGAATTGACGTATCACTTATATGGTAAGTGGAAAGAAAAAGCCATTATTGATTTTGAAGAATCACGCTTACCTCAAAAATATCCTGAATATAAAAACTTATTAAATGAATACAGAGATGGCATTTTATTATTTGATATTACCGATAGAGAAGTTTGGAGCAAAGCCGTAAAAGACACAGCAGGATTAAGAAAATTTTATGAACAAAATAAAAATAAATATGTTTGGAAAGAAAGAGCCAGCGTAACCATTTACAAATGTGCAGATGAAAAAATTGCCAAAGAAGTTAGAAAATTATTAGCCAAAAATAAATCGGAAAAAGAAATCACTGAAATCATCAACAAAAATTCTGCTTTAAATTTATCTGTATATAGCACGATGTTATTCAAAGGCGAACATCCAATGGTAGATAAATATTGGAAAGAAGGTATTATTACAGAGAATTATAAAAATACAAATGAAAATAAAATAGAACTAATTGTAGTTACCAAAATACATCCCGAAACACCTAAAACATTACTTGAAGCCAAAGGACAAGTTACTGCTGATTATCAAAATTACCTTGAAACAGAATGGATTAAATATTTGAAAAATAAATACCCCGTAGAAATAAATAAAGATGTATTGAAAACTATTCAGTAAGTATTTAATCTGAATCGCTATTGTCCAAAATATTTTATTTGACTTTAAAGTTTTTGTGTTTTCTCCCCAATTCTTCCCCAATCCCCAACGCAGTTGGGGAGGGATTGGGTAGGGATCATGGGTATCTTTTGCCGCAGGCAAAAGATACCCCCATTAAAGGGGTGAGGTGTTTTTCCTGGACAATAATGAAAATAATTAGAAATATTACTTAATTACTTAGTGAAATAAAATAATACCTTAAATTACTTCATATCTACACTAATTCACTCTTTTACCATTTTGATACTTCACTAAAAATGCACCTGTGTATCCCTTTTGTATAAACTGCTCCCGATATTGTAATGCTTCTTCTTTTGAAGCAAATTCTTTTTTACTGACTACTTTATACATTCCGTTGTGAAAAATAATTTCAACTTCTCCCGCGTTAGAATAAGCATTATCAGATGGTTTCACTGGCGATGCAGCAATTTGCACTCTATATGTAAATTCAGAAGAAATATTAGAAACGTTTGAATGAGTTTTCTCCTCAATCTTTTTTTCTACTGGTTTTATTTCAGAAGTATTTTTTTTCTCTTTTTTATCATCTTTTGAAGAAGTAGAAGATGTTTCTTTATTATTTGAAATTTTATCAGATGTATTTAATGATATTTGAATATTTTGATTAGAAGTAGAATTGTCTTTATTGACTTCAATTGCTAATGATTCTGAAACATTGATTACAAGTGGTTCTGCTGAAACTTCTTTTTTTACGCTATTTTCTAAATAATAAAATTTTTGATATAATGTAACTGGAAATTGCACATTTTCTTTAAACATAACACTTAACTTAATATTAAATTTTTCTTCATTAGGAAGGTTAATCCACACAATTTTGGCTTTGTCTCCTTCAATAGAAAAATTTCCATTTTTACTATCCACTTCTGCAATTCTTACTCCATCTGGAAATTCCACCTGATATTTTGCAAAACTATTAATACTCTTTTTTTGAATCTCCACTTCCAATTCTCCTTTATTGCCAGATTTTGCTACACCTGAAAATTTAGAGTGAATGCTAATTTGTGCATTTGTGATACAACTAAAAATCACTCCGAGCCCAATCATTAAGTATTTTCTCATTTCTTTTTATTTGTCGCAAAATTATAGCATACAATTAAATAATGCAATCTAAAAAATTTCCCATTTATCATATCTTTTATACCACTTATCACATTTTGCAATTTTATTGTCATTTTCTTAATTAAATTTCCGCAAAATTTACTCTTATGAAAAAATTTGTTCTTTTAATTTCAATAAGTTTCACATTTTGTTTTTTCAGTAATTCTCAAAATTCACCTGAAAAATATTATCGCATTCAATTATTAGGTTCTCCACAAGAAATTATTCAGCAATTATCTAATGTAGGCGTAAGTATTGACCACGCACATTTTTCAAATGAAAGAATTATTATAGAAGTATCAGAAGGCGAATTGAATTTAATTAAACAATCACCTGTAAAATTTGATGTATTGATTGAAGATATGACTCGTTATTATCAACAAAGAAATGAAGTGGTTTCAGCTGAAAAAGTTCATTTTTACAGCAATTGTGAGCAGTTTAATTTTCAAAAACCATCGCATTTTCATCTTGGAAGTATGGGCGGTTTTTTTACACTCAATGAAATGTATCAGATTTTAGATAGTATGGCATTGTTGTATCCCAATTTAATTTCTACCAGACAACCAATTAGCACTACCAATAGTATTGAAGGCAGACCTATCTATTATTTGAAAATCTCCGATAATCCTAATACCAATGAACCCGAACCAGAAGTATTATTCACTGCATTACATCATAGCCGTGAGCCCGCTTCATTATCGCAACTTATTTTCTTTATGTGGTACTTGTTAGAAAACTACAATACAGATCCTGATGTCCAATTTCTTATCAATAATACAGTAATATATTTTATTCCTTGTGTGAATCCAGATGGCTATGTTTATAATCAAACTACTAATCCTAATGGTGGTGGAATGCATAGAAAAAACAGAAGAAACAATGGAGATGGCACTTATGGCGTAGATTTAAATCGTAATTATGGCTATATGTGGGGATATGATAATACAGGATCTTCACCTAATACCAGTTCTGATACTTATCGTGGCACAGGTCCTTTTTCAGAACCCGAAACTCAAGCCGTAAGAGATTTTTGTATCAATCATCAGTTTGTCAATGCCCTTAATGCTCATACTTATAGCAACTTGTATATTTATCCTTGGGGATATATTGCCAGCTACTTAACACCTGATTCTACTACATTTATTAATTGGGGAAAACATCTAACCCGAGAAGATAGATTTTTATATGGTACTGGCGACCAAACCGTAAATTATGTAACCAACGGCGATAGCGACGATTGGATGTATGGCGAACAATCTACTAAAAACAAAATCATGTCCACTACACCCGAAGCGGGTTCTGCTAATGATGGCTTTTGGCCTGCATCTAATAGAATTATAGATATTTGTAAAACAACATTATTTCAAAATATTCATTTTGCAATGCTAGCTACCAATTATGCTGTGCTTACTGATAAGAATGATAACTTCATTTCTTCCAATGGCTTTATTAAATACAACATTCAAAAATTAGGTGTAACAGGCAATGGACAATTCACTGTTTCAGTAGTGCCTCTATCTGGTATTGCATCAGTTGGTAGTGCAAAATCTTACACATTATCAGTGAATCAAAGTCAAACAGATTCTATTGCTTTTACTTTATCATCAGGGCTTACAGCAGGGCAAAAAATAAAATATTTATTGGGTGTTAATAACGGTTATTATACGCATTATGATACTATCCAAAAAGTTTATGGTACTCCTGTTACACTATTATATGATAATGGCAATTCACTCGCTAATTGGAATACTAATGGATGGGGCATTACCAATGCTTCTTCAGTTTCTGCACCATCTTCTATTACTGATAGCCCATCAGGCAATTATGCTAATAATGCCAATAAATATATTTCACTTAAAAACTCATTAGACCTCACCAATGCTACCTATGCTCATTTGCAGTATTACACTAAATTTTCTACTGAAAAAAATTATGATTTTGTCAATATATACATCAGCACTAATAATGGCTCAACCTGGACAGCATTATGTAGTAAATATCAAACGCCCCCTACATCTTTTGGTGGAACTACCCCAGTATATGACGGGAAACAAGTAGATTGGGTAAAAGAAGAAATTGACTTAACGCCTTATGTGGGGAATAATGTATTATTTAAATTTGTATTAACCTCCGATTTATATAGCACAGAAGATGGATTTTATTTTGATGATTTTTTGGTTAGAAAAATTGTGAACACTACTGATGTGAGCGATTTATCGCACCAAAACAATGAAATAATTATTTACCCCAATCCTACTAGTCAAGAAATTAATATAATGAGTAGTTTAGAAATAGCGAGTGTTTTTATTTACGATATCAGTGGAAAAATATTGACTCAAAATCAACAATTAAATAAAAAAGTATTTCAAATGAATGTACAATTATCGGAAGGAGTTTATTTTGTAAAAATTGAATTAAAAGATGGAAGTATTGTTATTAAAAAAGTAATAATTTCACACTAATTTTTTTGAGTAAAATCATTTATTTTTTAACCTGATTTTTTATAAAATGTCATTTTATTGAGTGAAATGGTCAATTTATTTATTGAATGGTATCATTTTTTGAGTGGAAAATTTGATTTATGAACGGAAATTTTCATATATTTGTAACGAAAAATTAAACTTATGAAAAAATTATCTTATTTGCTCATTTCAACATTTATTTTTGTGCTTCAATTAAATGCACAATACAATAAGAGTATTGGTACAAATAATAACCCCTCAAATCAACCCATTGCATTAGAACAATTGGGTGTTTCAAAGGAGCAATTATATCATGAAGCAATATCTAATGGTGCTAAAAATGAAAACGATATTGCATTTTATATTGAAAGAAGAATCTATGAATTAGAATTAGCATACAAAATTAAAAATGGATTAATAAATCCAAATCAATTAAAAAATTTACAAAAAGGGAATTATGACCCTTATGCTGACAATCTTAATGCAAAGGGAATAGGAGGTAATAGCATACAAAGTGCTTATTGCTCAAACGCTAGTTTTGAATTAGGTAATTTTAATAATTGGGGCGGCAGTACTGGAAGTAGCCAAACCTGTGGGCCTGCTGGTTCTCAGTCACCTACATATTCAAATATCGTTCCTGGTATCAATTCTCCACAAGGGATGAATGCGGCTTTAAACAGTACTAATTATCATACTTTATTAAATATCTCTCCTACTAATCCAAATGGGCCTACCGGATATTTTCAAGGTGGATATGATTCTGTTGCAACTTTAAATGTTGGGGGTAATCATATCTCACAAATACCATTTAAATGCCCATTTTTTAATGACCCTTATTCTGTAAGATTAAATGGATATACACAGTACAATTATAGGGCATGCCGTCTTACTTATACTTTTAATATTACGCCGGGAAATAAAAATATTCAGTTTGCTTTTGCGGTAGTAATTGATGATGGGGGGCACGCTTCCAATGAGCAACCTTATTTTAGAACTCGTGTATTAGATCAAAACATGAATCCAATTGGAGGGACATGTGGTAATTATGATATTAATGCCACATTAGCGGCTACTGATACTTCTTTTAAGACATCGTCCAGAAGCAGCTGGTATAGATTCAGACCATGGCGATTATATTCTGTGGACTTAACCTCTCCAGTGTATTCTACTGTTACAACTGTATATTTGGAATTTACTGTTGGCGGTTGTTGTTGGGGTGGTCATGAGGCCTATGCTTATGTAGATGCTGAATGTTCATCGGGAGGCGCCAGCTCTAGTATGTGTGTAGGAACCAATACGGCTATATTAACAGCGCCTCCAGGATTTGTTGCTTATCAATGGTACACACCTTCTGGTTCGCCCGTTCCCGCCGCACAAGGGGGAAATACACCAACTATTACTGTGAGTCCTGCTATAACAGGTCAGGTTTATCAGGTACAAATGGTTACAGGTAGTGGTTGTACAGTTACTTTAAATGATACTATTAAAATATCTAATGTTCAAATAACTGCTATTGGCTCTAATCCTAGTTGTATTAGTGGTTCCAGTGGTTCTACATGGGTTAATGTAACAGGTAGTAATCAAGGATACAATTATACATGGGTAAATAGCAGTGGTGCAACGGTGAGCACTACAAATACTGCTATTAACTTACCACCTGGTGTGTATACAGTTTCTGTAACTGCTGTGTCATGTGGATTAGCCACTGCAACAGTTCAGGTAGGTACTAAACCACCCACTTTTTCAACTCAAACTGTATATTATTGTAGTGGTAATCCATTTGCTGTTATTAATGCTCCACCGGGTGGAAGTAATTACCAATGGTGGTGGAGTAACTTTTTACCTGCTACTGCATTTAATGGACAATCCTCGGCTACTATAACACCTCCTTCTAATGGAATGATAATGTATATGTCTTACATTACTGCTCAGGGATGTAAGGATTCAGTAAAATATACTCTGCAATCCACATCACCTATTGGTAATGTACAGATGAGCAGCGTTGCCTCTATTTGTCCTTCCAGTGGAAATGTAGGATATGCTACTGTCAATTTACAAACACCTAATACGGGTCCGTTTTCTTACTCAGTAACGGGAGCATCCTATAATCATACACTGACTTCATATAGTAAAAAAGATAGTTTAACGGGCTTGGCTATCGGAACTTATACTGCCACAGTATTTGATGGTTCCTGTTTTTATACCACAACCTTTACAGTATCTCCATATAATTTTAGTTATACATTAACACCAACCACCACATCATTATGTTATAGTGGAACGGTAAATCTGGCTGTTAACTTTGGTACTATGGCACCTACTTCCTGTGGTCCTGCAGCAGGTATGTGTACTAGTCCAAGTATTATACAGGTAGGAAATGGAACATCACAAAATACTCAATACACATGGCCATCGGTGTATGGTAATTGGTATAGAAATGCAAGACATCAAATGTTATTTACTGCTGCAGAATTATTAGCGGCAGGTGTTCAGCCAGGAAAATTGAGTTCTATTGCTTTCTTTGTGTCTTCAATACCGTCAGGGTACATAGGAACACTACCTGGATTGACTATAAAATTAAAGTGTACTTCCGCAACTCAGCTCACATCTTCTTTTGATAATACAGGATTAACTACAGTGTGGGGACCTGCTAATTACACCCCTGTAAATGGTTGGAATACGCATAACCTTACAGTGAATTATGACTGGGATGGTATTTCAAATATCATTGTAGATGTTTGTTATAATATGGTGGGATATACTTATAATCCTATTATGAACTCTACAAATACGGGGGTTGTGAGATGTGTGTATTATTACAGTGATTCTCAACCCGCGTGTGGTCAAACTCTTGGTACAACAAGTACTACCAGACCCAATGCAAGATTTGGTAATTGTGCAGGTGCTAATCCTTCTCAATTTACATATAACTGGTCGCCTTCTACATTTCTCTCTTCTACCAATACGCAATCTACTACCTGCATTCCAAATGTAACTGTAAGCACCACAATGATTTATACTGTAACCGTTAATCCAATTAATCAAACTAATTGTGCTCAATCTCAAACCTCTACAGTTCAAATTATTGTTCCTACTACCCCTACCATTTCTGCTCCACAAAGAGTATGTGATAATTTTTCACCAGTTCAATTAACTGTTGCACCCACATCTTCTTCATGGACGCCAACATCCTATTTGAGTAACTCGGGTGTATTTACTCCTTCTTTAGCTAGTATTGGGGCTAATACAATATTGGCTACTAATGGCACAGGTACTTGTTCGTCATCTTCTTCAGTAACCATCAATGTTGAACAATATCATTCTGCAAATTTAACAGGAACTATCAATCCTATGTGTTTGCCAAACTCTACTATTAATTTACAATCATTAGTTCAGGATAATAATGGAACATGGTCTGGTAATGGAGTGAGTGGTTGGATATTTAATCCAAGTGCAGCGGGACCAGCTACACATACTTTGACTTACTTCAATCACTCTGTTCCTACTACTTCGTTGTGTCCAGACACCTCATATTTGGTAGTGAGCATAGATTCATTACCTACTCCATCTTTTGTACCGATGGGACCATTATGTAATACTTTTCCTGCACAACAGGTAACTGTAACACCGATAGGAGGAACTTTCGGAACTACTAATTATTTTACAGCGAATGGCGTGTTTTATCCATCTGCTGCTAATATTGGTAGTAATGTGTTGAGTTATACGATTTATGCATCTAATGGTGCTTGCCAAAAAACGGCTACAACAAATGTTTCGGTTGAGCAATTTGTTCCTGCTACGCTTACGGGCACAGCTGGTCCATTCTGCTTCAATGCACAGCCATTTAATTTAAATTCAATTGCACAATATCCGGGAGGAATATGGGCTGGTGCAGGCGTAAATGGAGGAATATTTAACCCACAATTATCAGGGCCAGGATTATTCACATTACAATACTCTACTCATTCTACTCCTACTGCTACTCTGTGTCCAGATGCTTCTACAATAGTAGTGAAAGTGAGCCCGCAACCAACACTGAATATAACTGCTGCTCCCTTGAAAGGTTGTACACCAACTGAATTTAATTTATCAGTTAATTCTGTAAGTGTGGGAACTATTACATGGATGGTACAGGGATTACCTCCTAAACAAGGGTTTAGTTATAATCCCGTATTAACTCAGCCGGGAACTTATAGCGTAGGAATTGGTTATATTGACGATGTGGGATGTACCGCCTATTCTGTTATGCCTAATCAATTAGTTGTTTATCCAAGACCTGTAAGTGATTTTATTGCAGATCCTGGCTATGAAGTAACTGTTGCTAACGGAGATGTAATGTTCTTAAATAATTCATCACCAGTCAGTGGTAACACTTACACATGGAATGTTGCTAATATTTATAGCACTACAGATGTCAATACTTCTACTACATTTACAATGGCAGGTAATTATCCAGTTACTCTATGGGCAACAAACATATATGGATGTAAGGATTCTGTAACCAAAACAATTGTTGTTAAAAATGAATATGGCTTTTACTTGCCCAATGCCTTTACACCATTTAATGATGACGGATTGAATGAAGAATTTAAACCTATTTATTCTCCCTATGGTATAGATACAGAGGGAGGGTATGAAATGATGATATTTGACAGATGGGGACATTTGATATTCAAAACCAATGATATTGATAAGGGCTGGGACGGTACTAAGAATGGTGCTAAATTACCACAGGATGTTTATGTTTACAAAATACGATATAGAGATGCAATGAAGAATTCTCATCAAAAAATTGGGCATGTTACTTTATTGCATTGATTTTGCAGAGCATGGCATATTGTTTGATAAAAAACATAATTAAAAACTCCAAACTATGAAAACAAAATTATTAGTAGTAGCAGGCGTGTTATTATCAATAATGATGCCATCTCAAACCTGTCAGGATGGTTTTGAAACCAATTCATTTTTGGGATGGACTGGTGCCATTGGACAAAATAATGGAAATTATAGTATAACCATTACCAGTTTAGGAACCCCATCACCTAATTTTGCTATTGAAACATCAACATTGATTCCGTGTAGTAATACCAATTCTAATCCAGGCGTATATGAACCATTGGCAGCACCTGGATTTGATCAATATTCTGCCCGTTTAGGACAACAAGGCGCAGTGGGTTCGGTAGTGGAAATTTTAACCTATTCTTTTACTCCTACCGTAAATGACACTGATTTTTTGTTTGTATATTCTACTTATCTAGAAGCACCTGGACATGGTCCAACTGATAATCCATATTTTGTAATAGGAATGTTAGACCAAAATGGAGATACAATACCGGGTAGCTTTTATATGTATCAAACAGGAACACCCAGTACGGCTGGTTTTGATACATCAGCGTGCTTTCCATACTTATTTTTTAAACCTTGGACAATAAGAGGCGTTAATTTAGCGCCTTATGCGGGACAGCAAGTGGTTTTATTTGCTATAAATTCTGATTGCTATTATGGGGGACATTATGCTTATAGTTATATAGATATGGATTGCGATGGATTTCTAACAGTACCAGCACAAAGCACGGTATTATTGAATGCCAGAAGTGAGGCAGGATCCACTTATTTATGGAATACGGGTGCTACAACTAATACCATTTTATTAAATAATCCTGCTCCTAATAGCATTTATACTTGTACAGTAACACTTTCTGCTAATTTTGCACCTGCTAATGCTAATACTTTTGTAGTGAAGTATAAAATTATTGGAACAACTTCTATTGAAGAAAAATCAAATCAAGAAATAATTTCATTTTATCCTAATCCTGCGAGAAATGTTCTTTACATACAAGGGCAGCATTACAAAAATATAAAAATGTATGATATTTTAGGTAATGAAATTAAATTAAACTTCATTGATGATAAAAGTATCAATATATCTCATTTGTCAGATGGAATTTACTTTGTGAAGTTTTTTGACAATGGTGAAGAAAAAATTCTCAAGGTGATGGTTCAAAATTAAAGTGGATATTAATGTGTTCTTGATTGATAATTAATGTATTAAGTTTATGTGGTATCATTAGTATTGTCTATTTAATTTATTTCTATCATATTTGCCTGCAAAAAAAATATGTTTGCTTACGATAACATTAAAGAGTTAGTAGAAAGAGCAGATGCTCTGAGGAGGTTTCTTTGACAAGGATAGATTGATTTCTAAAATTAATGAATTAGAAGAAAAAACATCTGCTCCTGATTTGTGGAATGATCGTGTAAAGGCAAAAAATTTATTAAAAGAACTGGAAATTTTAAAAGATAAACTCAATATTATTCGTCAATTAGAGAAAGCCATTGAAGATATTGAAGTTTTATATGATTTTTACAAGAGTGAGGAATTAACTGAGAATGAGCTTATTGCCGAATATGAAAAAGTCAAAAATCTGGTTGAGGATTTTGAAATAAAAAATACTCTTACTCAACCTGAAGATTCATTGTCTTGTGTTTTGCAAATTAATGCAGGGGCAGGCGGTACAGAAAGTTGTGATTGGGCTTCAATGCTTTTGAGAATGTATGAAATGTGGGCCAATAAACATAATTTCAAAGTAACAGAATTAGATATTAATCTGGGTGATGTGGCTGGCATTAAATCAGCGTCTATTCAAATAGATGGTACTTACGCTTATGGTTTATTAAAATCGGAAAATGGAGTACATAGATTGGTTCGTATCAGTCCTTTTGATGCTAATGCAAAAAGGCATACTTCTTTTGCTTCGGTGTTTGTATATCCATTGGTAGATGATACAATAGATATTCAAATTCATCCAAATGATATTGAAATTACGACATCAAGAAGTGGTGGTGCAGGTGGGCAGAATGTCAATAAAGTAGAAACTAAGGTGCAAATATATCATAAACCAACAGGTATTACTGTTGTGTGTCAGGTAGAGAGAACTCAGTTAGCTAATAGAGAACGCGCTATGCAAATGTTGAAATCACAATTGTATGAATTGGAGATGCGTAAAAGAATGGAAGCAAAGGAAAAATTAGAAAGCAGTAAAATGAAAATAGAATGGGGATCGCAAATTCGCAGTTATGTACTACATCCATATAAAATGGTGAATGATCACAGAACAGAACTAAAAGTAACAGATGCAGAAGCAGTATTAAATGGTGAGATAGATCCATTTATTAAAGCGTTTTTATTACAACAACTCAAAACTCAACAACAATGAACAATAAAGAAACCATAGAAAAAGCATACGATAATAAAGAATTATTAAAAGATGTTTCTGTAAAACAGATTGTGCTTGAAACCATTGACCAATTAGATAAGGGAAATATTCGTGTAGCAGATTATGATATTGAAAAGGATGTGTGGATAGTAAATGAGTGGATTAAAAAAGCGATTTTAATGTATTTTCAAATAACTGAGAATAAAATCATCAATGCGGGTGACTTGAAGTTTTATGACAAAATACCTACTAAAAAAAATTATGAAGAATTAGGAGTAAGATCTGTGCCCTCTGCTATAGCCAGATATGGTAGTTATGTTGCAAAAGGTGTGATTTTAATGCCTTCTTATGTGAATATTGGTGCTTATGTAGATAGCGGTACAATGGTAGATACATGGGCAACAGTAGGTAGTTGTGCACAAATAGGTAAAAATGTGCATTTAAGTGGAGGTGTTGGAATTGGTGGTGTATTAGAACCACCACAGGCAATGCCAGTAATTATTGAAGATGGTGCGTTTATAGGTTCAAGATGTATTATTGTAGAAGGTACCAGAATAGGAAAAGAAGCTGTATTGGGAGCGAACGTGGTGATTACCCAATCAACAAAAATTATTGATGTTTCGGGTGATGAACCAATTGAATACAAAGGATATGTGCCACCAAGAAGTGTAGTAATACCCGGAACATACACTAAAAAATTTTCTGCTGGTGAATATCAAGTGACTTGTGCTTTAATTATAGGTAAGAGGAAAGAGAGCACCGATTTAAAAACATCACTCAATCAGGCATTAAGAGAGTATAATATTTCTGTATAGGTTTAGAAATATTTTATGGATACTTGTCTTATTTTAGAACTGCTATACCTTTATCAGAAGTAGCTATCCAAATTTGGTTTTGAAAGGGAACAATATCTTTTAAAAAGTTGGAAGGTATGTTATATGGAGGATACTCGTAGTGTAGCCATTTTCCGGTAGTAAGGTAATATAAAAATAGCCCATTGCCATCTGTTGCTACAAAAAGTATATTTTTGTTAGAATCATAATACAAACTTCTTGTGAAGTCAGAACTTAAGCCAGAGTTTGATGCATTAAAACTTTGCCATATATCGTTGATATAGTTGTATAAATTGATGCCGTTATTGGTGGCTATCCATATTTCATTAGCATTTGTTCCTTGTATTATATCATATACCCATGCATTATTAAGTCCCGAGTTTCCAGGATTATAATTTTTCCATTGAATGCTATTAAATTTAGAAAGTCCGCCACCTGATGCTATCCAATATATACTATCGGTGCAAAAAATTTTGGATACTGAATTAGATGGTAATGGAGAATTAGATGGAGTATATATTTGCCAGGTGTTACCATCAAACCTTGCTAATCCGCCGCCAGAAAATGTACCGATCCACAAGTAATTATTTTTATCTAAACATAAAGAACGAATTTTATTAGAAGGTAATGGGCTATTGAAAGTGTTCCAAAATTTCCATTGTTGTGTTGATGTGTTATATTTCATCAAACCATTTTTGCTACCTATCCACCAGACAGAATCGGTTGCCCAGCAACAAGTAATGTCATTAGTAGTGAGTCCAGAGTTAGAAGTGTTATATACCTGCCAGTTATTATTTTCAAAAACAGCCAATCCATTAGAAGTGCAAACAAATAATTTTTGCCCGTTAACAAATAAATCTCTGATAGAATCTGATGGTAAGTTTGAATTTTGAGTATTTATGATATTAAATACATTATAGTTTCCGTTCCCTGAAGGCGACTGAATAGGTTGATAAGTTTTTTTACAACTTATCAGAAAAAATATTCCTAATAAATAAAATGCAATTTTGTGCATTTAAATATTTTGTGGGAAATATAAACATTATATCTTAAATATTTTGTATTTTTGTCAAAAAAATATGAGAGCAATTGGGTTAATAGCAGGAATGGTAGTTTTTGCAAGTGTTGCAAATGCACAAAATGTAAAGATTCAAACGAAAAAAAACGGTATGCAGGTGAAAGTAAAGGAAACTCCTGCAAAAGCGAATCATACACAGGTAAAAGCGGGAGATTCAAAAGTTCAGGTTATTAATAATCCTTCTGGTACAAAAGTGATGATAAAAAACCATCCACCCAAAGGAAAGAAAAAATAGTTGCTACTTTAATATCAAGATTACAATAAGATTAAGGGTAGCGTTATTATAAACGAAGCGAAGAATCTATAAGAAGATATTTATCTCCAACGAAGTTGGGACTGCGCTTTGTTCAACATGACAGGGTGCTTCACTTATCTGTCGCTGCGTTCCGCCTATGGCGGACAATTCAACTTCAATATATTATTTTTCTGGGAGATAGAAATCAAAACCACAGAGCATATTATTCTTTTACTAACTTAAATGATTGATTAATATCTCTGCCAGTTATTTGAACAAAATACAGGCCTTTTTCCAGAGGTGATAAACGAATTTCGTAATAATTATCTCCACTTTCCAAACTCACATTTTTTTCTTCAATAATTTTGCCTGCAATGTCTGTAAGCCGTATAGTTACATCTTTTTGTTTATGGGAAGGAATGCTAATGATGGCTGTTTCTGATGTGGGATTAGGTTTAATTTCTATATCTTTTAATTTAATATCGTTTTGAACTGCTACGATACCAAGTTTTTTAGTAGTACCATCATAGTCCGTTTGAGAAAGTTGATAATAGGTAATACCATCCAAAGGATGTTCATCAATATATTCATAATTTCTTCTTACATAAGAATCATCTGCTCCTGTTATTTTTCCAAGCACAGCATAATTGATTCCATCAGGAGATTTTTCTAAAGTAAAATATGCATTGTTCTTTTCGGTAGCGGTAGCCCAATAAATTTTGTTATAGTTGAAATTTTTATCTACTGAAAATGTAATTAGTTCAATAGGCAATAAACACCCACCGCCTACATTATTTAAAGTATAAGAATAAGTACATTGGTCACCTGCAAAACCATCTACTACAAGATAAGCACATTGTCCAGCTGCTAAACTGAAGTTTGAAGATGTCCATACTGCTGAACTTGGTAGCATTGGGTTAGGGGCTACTTGATTCAAAGTCATACTTGAAGTACTACCAATCAATATTGCCATTTGCGCACCTTGAGCTCCTGATTGAGGTTGTTGACAAGTTCCCACATCAAAATTAATGTTATATGTCCCATTAGCGGTGGCACAAAATGTAAAGAAAGATGGGTTGTTGACTACAAAAGGAACATTGTTTCCATTGGTTCCATTGCAATTCCCTCCAAATGAACTTGGACAAGATGTAGAACTATTACAATCAATGTTTCCGAAAGAATTATTTCCCTGCATGCAATTAGAAGGAGAGTAACCGCCTCCTGTAGTGCCATTGTACTGGGTACCACAAGAATTAATTATAGATGCGCCTGATGGAGAACTATTAGATGCAGGGGAGTTTACCCCAATACAAAATGTGGCATAATCTGCTAATGGGCCCCCACATTGATTATTAACCATTTGAATGAGATAAGTATTATTTCCTGCTGTAGTAGATAAACCATTTAAGGTGATATAATTACCTGGATCTCCATTCAGAAGATTATAAGACATTCCGCCAACACTACTCACATATAAGGAAGGAGATGCGGTAGATAATACTGTTCCACCTGCACTTGCACAGGGTACGGAAGTAGAGGTAATATTACTACAACCTGCAGATACACTGCTATATGGACCCCACACTATGTAATAAGGGGCACAATTAGTTGCATTTGTTTGTAAAAAATTCAAGACCATAGTGGAGCTAGTAGCATTAAAACTATACCACATTGAACCTTGAGTAGCACCTACAAAACTAATATAGCACTCATTTGTCTGCAACGTTACACCGCTGGCGTTTTGACCACATAATTGCGAACCTGTTGTTAAATTTGTAGCACTTCCACATCCATCATTTGCGGGTGGTGGGGGTGGGGCAGCACTCCTAAGAAGCGGAGGAAAAATGTTTAATAAACAGAATAATATCAATAAGTGTAATTGTTTCATATTTAATCATTTTTATTCATTATTGGATTTTCTGTTTCTATGTTCTTTTTAGGATATATGGTGATGATAACTCCATTGGTTTTCCATATTACAGTTTCAAAATCTTTTTGTTTTAATTTAATTTGATAGAATACATCACAGGGCAATGTAATATTACTTGAAGATGTTTTAATTTCATGCAAAGAGGTATCTACCTGTATTTTATAGGTTCCGGCTACGGGCATTAAATTATTATCACAATCTGTATCAATGCCATTATATTTATTTTGGGATACAATAACATTCACTATAAACAAGCTTAATATAATGTTTAACAGTATTCTCATACTTTCATATTTTGATGCAAAGTTATGAAATATTTATCAAACAAAAAAATATTTTTTCTATTAAGCAATAAGAATTTATTGGTATTGTCTAATTAAAAAACTTCCTCTAAATTTGTGCTGAATTAAGGATGAATTAATGAGATTGTGGTATTTTATATCATTGTATGCTGGCAGTGTAATATTTTTTTCTCATTCCATATTTTCCCAGTTCCAAAAGGTTTCGGCATTTTACAGTGTCAATATTAATGCTTTGAATGGTTTACCTACTAATAATGTGAATTATGTTTTTAAAGATAGATTAGGTTTTTATTGGATAGGCACCCAATCGGGTCTATGTAAATATGATGGTTATAAAATTCAGGTATTCAAAAATAATCCTAATGATACTAATTCCTTGAAGGGTATTAATATTTATTGCATCAATGAATATGAAAATTATATTGTAATTTCACACAATAATGGAGTGAGTTTATATGACTATATAAAAAACAGGTTTGTAGAAATTCCAGCAATTAAAAAGGAACTCAATAATAAAGAGGTGTTTAATGTTTTGATCTCAAATAATAAGATGTACCTTGCTTCTCAAAAAGGATTGTATGAATATAATTTTCAAACGGGAAAGTTGATTCAATACAGAATGAAAAATAACCCAACAGCAGAAATTGAATTGGTTTCTGATACCAGATTTTTCAAGAATAATCAGCATTTTTTATTGGTAGATATAAATTTGGGAATTCTAAAAATAGATACTATCAATCACGGGATTTATGAGATAATCAAATATTCAGATACCAAAGCAAGAGATATAGTTCAATATGGAAATATGCTATATGTTTTGTATTCTGAATATGGATTGATACAATTGGATGCCCAGTCATTAGAAAAAATTAATGAATGGACTTTTCTAAAAAATAAATTGAAAAATACATTTCAATTTGATCTGGTAACTTTGAATAACAAAATTTACATTATAGGTCATAAAGATGGAATTATTGAATTTGATCCTCTTAAATCTGACTTTAAGTTTCTCATATTGAATGATAATGTAAATGATATGCAGATAAAGAGAGTGTTTAATATAGATAATAATTTAGTATTAGCAACTGTTACTGATGGTATTTATATCATTCCTTACTCGGTTCAAAAAATTTTCAATCCTATACCCGACGAAATCAATAAACAATTTACTGATATTTATGCTATTTGTGAATATAGGTCAGGAAGAATACTTGTTGGGGGTACTGATAAACTTTATTTATATAACATACTTACAGAAAGAATAGAAAAGAATTTTAATTCTTTATTCAACAACACCTCTGTGTTACAGATTATTCCTTCCAACAAACAAGATGAAGTTTTTGTAGGTACTTATGGTAGAGGTTTATATTTATTAAATATAGAGACAGGTAAAATACAGCATTTAAAAGAAAAAGGAGATATTTTATCTTTGTTTTTGGACAATGATACTTTGTGGATTGGCGAAGTAGGTGAAGGTATTACAAAATATATTACTTATTCAAAAAAATATTTCAAGTGGAAGTTATTTGATAAACAAACTATTAATTATATCAAAAAAGATAAAAATAACTACTATATTGCAACAGCAGACAATGGTTTGTATAAATTAAATGATAAGTATAATATTATTTTTAATCTTTCTACGAAAAATAATAAGTTATCTAATGATTGGGTGTATCATTTTACAGAAGATTCAACTTATTTTTACATTGCTACTGATAATGGTTTGACACTTTACAACAAAAAGGATTCTACTTCCCGATTTTTTTATGATTATGATGGATTACCGGCATCTACAATTTTATCTGTATATAAAGATTCTAAAAATAATTTGTGGATAGGCACACTTAAAGGAATTAGTAAAATGAAAATTTCTAACCTAAATAATCCCCATCTGAAATTATTTTATAATTACTCTTATATTGAAGGGCTTGTCAATTATGAATTTGACCAAAATGCATTTGCAGTATTAAAAAACAATTATTTAGTATATGGAGGCGCTTCAGGTCTGGATATTTTTAACCCACTTAAAATAAAATCTTCATTTTCTAATATACCCATCTATATAACTTCATTTAAAATTTCAGGAAAAGATTATATTACAGATACAAATGTTATTTTAAAGAAGTTTTTTCAACTCAACTGGAAGCAAAATAATTTCCAAATAGAACTTACAGCCCTTCATCCGCTTAATTCAGAAAAAATTCTGTATAAATATAAATTGGTAGGTTATGATGATGAATATACGAACCCTACTAATATTCGCTATATCTCTTATACTGGATTGCCAGGTGGAACTTACAAGTTAGAAATTTTGGCAACTAATGCCGATGGAGAATGGAATACTACACCGTATTATATTTACATTGATATCACACCACCATTCTGGAAAACGCCGTGGTTTATCATATCTGCTTCTGTGCTATTATTTGGAGGAATTTTTGGATTTAATCAATACCGAACATATCAAATTAAAAAAAGAAACAAAGAACTGGAAGAAAAAGTCAAAGAAAGAACAAAAGAATTGGCTAATAAAAATCATGAAATACTAAGCAGTATTGAATATGCGAAAAGAATTCAGCAAGCCATTTTGCCTACCAATAAATATGTTGAACAAATTCTTCCCAATGCTTTTATTCTCTATATTCCAAAAGATATTGTTAGTGGTGATTTTTACTGGACTTATCAAATTCAATATCCAAATACTTCTCCTTCTCTTATAGTAGCGGCAGTTGATTGTACGGGTCATGGTGTGCCTGGCGCACTGATGAGCATGATTGGAAATAATTTATTGAATCAAATTGTTATAGAAAAAAATATTACTTCTCCTGAAATTATTTTAAATGAAATGAATAAAGGTGTTCAAACAGTACTCAAACAAGGTCAGAGCGAAATTCAAACTAATGATGGAATGGATGCATCTATTGTTCATTTATTTGCTGATGGAAAATTATTGTGGGCAGGTGCTTATAGACCATTGCTGATAGTAAGAGCAGATGGAACTCAGGAAAAAATAGAGGGAGATAAGTATCCAATAGGCGGCGTACAAATGGATCCTGATAGAAAATATACACTACATACATCTCAATTAAACAAAGGTGATACTATTTACTTATTTTCTGATGGCTATGCCGACCAATTTGGCGGAGAAAAGGGCAAGAAAATGATGCTCAAAAGATTTTTTCAATTAATCAGTGAGAATCATTCAAAACCAATAGATGAACAAAAAGAAATTCTGGAAAGATTTTTCTATGAATGGAAAGGTAAATATGACCAAGTAGATGATGTATTGGTAATAGGAATAAAATATTAATTCATTTAAAAATCTTTGCGTCCGTTGCGTCTTTGCGAGAGAAAATAAAATTAAAAATCTTTGCGTTCGTTGCGTCTTTGCGAGAGAATAAATATCGTGCAACTTATTCGCCTTTGGCAGATCCACCTACGGCGGACAAATTGAAAATCCTTGTCATTCTGAGCGTAGCAAAGGATCTAAAATAAGATGTTTATCCCCAGCGAAGTTGGGGACTTCATTCCGTTCAGCATGACAAAGCCAGAACATTTGCCCATCAGAGGCGGAGAAGAATCTCAAATGTAAAATTTCCGTATCTTTTAAAACAAAATTCTTTTCAAATCATTTTTTAACTACCTTTCACGCAAAAAATATTGGATATGGAAAGATGGACTGGACTACTTGGAATTATTCTGATTCTTGGAATAGCGTATTTATTTTCTAACAATAAAAAAAGAATAAATTATCGCCTTGTAATAAGTGGTTTGGCATTACAAGCTATCATAGCCATATCTATAATGAAAATAAAATTTGTTCAATTATTTTTTGAGCAATTAGGTAAAGGGATGCAAAAAATAGAACAATTTGCCAAAAGCGGCGTGGATTTTGTTTATGGTGGTATAGCTGCACTTTCAGGAAATGAGGTGGTAGATTATAGAGCACCTCATACATTTGTATTCGCTTTTAATGTAACAGCTACTATCATTTTAGTAACTACGCTTGTTGCAATATTATATCATTTGGGAATTATGCAAAGAATTATCTCTGCTATTGCATGGGTAATGAACAAAGTAATGCATGTAAGCGGAGCCGAAGCATTGAGCAATGTAGCCAGTGCTTTTGTAGGACAGGTAGAAGCGCAGGTGATGATTCGCCCTTATTTACCTACTATGACCAAAAGTGAATTGTTAGCATCTATGAGTGGGAGTTTAGCTTGTATAGCAGGTGGAATTTTAATTGTATATGCTAATATGGGCGCTCAGGCAGGTATGAATTTAGCCCCCAAATTGATTATGGCCAGTTTGATGGCAGCACCTGGGGCACTTGTAATTTCTAAAATTGTATTTCCTGAAACTGAAACGCCCGTAACTATGGGCAAAGTAAAATTAGAAGTAAAAAGCGAATACAGCAATTTAATAGATGCCATTACACACGGAGCGGGGGATGGCTTTAAAATTGCTATGAATGTTATTGCTATGCTCATTGGGTTTATAGCTTTAATTACAATGACAGATTGGATTCTATTTAAGATAGGGCATTGGATAAGCTCTGATTTAAATCTTTCACTCAACTGGTTATTTGCCAAATTATTTTATCCTATGGCTTGGGCTATGGGCACACCATTAGAAGATGTCAATAATGTAGCGACTTTGTTGGGTCAAAAACTTACTATTAATGAATTTGTTGCATTTAGTAATTTGACTTCTCACAAAGTGCCTGTGGTAACAGAAAAGGGATTGATGATTGTAAGTATAGCTATATGTGGCTTTGCTAATTTTAGCAGTGTAGGTATGCAAATAGGAGGTATAGGGGTATTAGTACCTGAAAGAAGAAAGGACTTAGCAGAATTAGGTTTGAAGGCGCTTTTATGTGGTACATTAGCATCTTATTTATCAGCAACTATTGCAGGTATTTTGATGTGAGAATTTTGAACTAAAATTTAAAAATGTCATTTTATTGAGTGAAATGACATGATTTTTGAGTGAATGGTAGTGTTTATTTATTTAAAATCTATCAATGTTGAATAATAATTATTTAAAATTAAGCCGCAAATTATTATTATGAAAAAGTATGTATGGTTTTTTATGGGAATTATATTGAGTTTAAATGTTTTTTCTCAGACAGAAAAATGGGGGTATTTGGCCATCAATCATCAGGATAGTAAAGAATATGTTATTACAAAACTTAAACAAACAAATGGTATAAGATATATGGGCTATTGTTCCGACCATCAATTAGTATTATTTAAATTTGATGTAGCTGTGTTTAATAAAGTAAGTGATATTTATGCTGAATTGATTACAGTAGATGCCTCTATTAGTAATCTACTTGTACAAAAATTTAATGCTAATGATGAAAATGTTGCTCTTGAATTTATTAATCTTTGTAGTTTTGATGAAACTAGTGCCACCAATATTAAAAATGAACTTAATAAAAATTAAAAATATGAGAAATATTTTAAATTTACATTTTTACAGAAAAAATTGTATCCTATTATTTGTGTTTGTATGTACAAGTTTATTTTCTCAAATTAACTATAACTTCACTTCTACAACAGGTACATACAATTCTCTTACTACATACACTACACTTCATAGTACAAATGTTGATGATGCCATAAGCGCTTCTACCAATATTGGATTTACTTTCTATTATGGATGTCAGGCATATACAACCTTTCAGGCAAGTACAAATGGTGTAATGTTTTTGGGAACATCTGGTGCTTTTAGTAATGCATTTAATGACTTAACATCTAGTACTGACAGACCTGCTATTGCCCCATTATGGGATGATTTGAAAACAAGCGGAGGTGGGAGAGTATGTTATAATATGACAGGAACAGCACCTAATAGGGTGCTTACAGTAGAGTGGTTTCAAATGTTATGGGATTATTCAGCAACCACATGGGGTATAAGCTTTCAGGTAAAATTATACGAAACTAGTAATAGAATAGAATTTATTTATCAAAGAAATGGTAATGCTACCCAGTATTTAGTGTCTGCAGATGCTTCAATAGGCATTTCTGGTCCTACTAGTGGCGATTTTTATTCATTGGGTGATGTAAGTGCTTCTCCAACGGTTTCAAAAATTACAGAAACTTCTACACTGTCCAGTAAACCAGCCACAAACCAAATCTACAGGTGGGATCCTATTACTTGTTCTGGAACACCTAGCGGATATGCCTTATCTATTACTATCCCTTCTAATACTTGTACCGCGTACACGGCTACTTTAAATGTATCGGGTACCGGGGGATGTGGTATTCAATATACTTTTCAATCGGGACCTTCTGCTTCTGGACCATGGACTACATTTGCCATATCTAATAATAGTAGTACCACTTTTAATGTTACAGGTCTCACTTATTTTAGAACAATTGTTACATGTACCATTAGTGGGGGGGGGCAATGAATACAAATACAGTTTCTGCCAATTTGGGCACTACGCCTTGTGTTTGCGATTTAATTCAAATAGCGTCTTTACCCTATAGCAGTGGGGCTCAAACCACTTGTGGAAAAGGAGATGATTTGACATCTTCTAATGTGTCAAATATTTGCGGCAGCAGTAGTTATTATGGTGGTGAAGATGTGGTGTATAGTTTTACACCTACCGCGAGTGGGCAAATTAGTATTAGTATGACCTCTACTGGTAGTTGGACAGGTCTAATGTTATATCAAGGTTGTCCATTAAGTGGTGGAACTTGTGTTACATATACACAAAGTTCTAGTGGAGATAAAAATTTAAGCTGTGTTTCTGTGGTCGCTGGTCAGGTATATTATCTGGTTATAGATGTATTTCCATCGCCTAGTTGTAATCCTTACAATCTAAGCATTTCAGCAGTAACACCTGTTTCAGGGGGATGTGCATGTATAGGTTCTATTATTTCTATACCTTCGTTACCTTATTCACATACAGGACAAACTACTTGTGGAAAAACAAATGATGTTACTTCCTCAAATGTTACTAATATTTGTGGAAGTACCTCTTATTACACAGGTGAAGATGTGGTTTATACATTTACACCTACAGCAACAGGCCAAATTACAATTACTGTAAACTCTTCCGGTTCTTATACAGGGTTAATGCTATACAAAGGTTGTCCTTCCAGTGGGGGTACTTGTGTAAATTATTCCCAAAGCAGTGCAGGAAGTAAAACACTTACTTGTGTAAATGTTATAGCTGGTCAGGTATATTATTTGATTTTAGATTCATATGCGGCTCCATCTTGCAATCCTTATGATTTATATATTTCTGCCGTTAATACATCTGGTGTTTGTAACATGAATTATACTTCCTCTTCTGTTACATATAACTTTGAAACATTTATGGGTACTTCATTACCGATGACAGATGATATATTGTTTAGTACAATAGTTATGTTTGGTTTTTCTACTTGTTGGGATGGCGGGACATATTGGGGAGGGTACCCTGCTTCCAATTCCTCATTTGTATTTGATGCAGTGTGTAATATTCCTAATATTCAAAGCTCTACCATAGCTGCCCCTAATGTGTCTACTGGTTGGTCAATTACAGGTGCTGCCCCTATTTTTGGCACGAGTATCCCTAGAAATGCTATACTAGGGCCATGGCACGATATTTATCCAAATAGTACAGCAACTGTATCTACAAGTAAAATACAATATGCCACTTTTGGGACTGCTCCTAATAGAAGAACTGTTATTTCCTGGGAAGATATTCCTTATTTTAGCTGTAACGGGTCGGTAACGCCGTATTTTTCTGGTCAGATTAAAATTTTTGAAAATGGAAATATTGAAATTCATATTAAGAATAAACATTTATGTACTTCATGGAATGGTGGCTATGCAGTAATGGGTTTACACAATTATGATGGTACTCTATATATCCCACCTGTTAATGCAACAGCACATAATTATCCTACACAGTGGACAATGACTAATACAGCATATAGGTTTACACCATCTGCTGGGTGTGCCACAGGTTGTGTAGTATTACCTATCGGGTATAAGTCATTTTATGGAGAAAGAATACAAAAAGTTAATTACCTATATTGGGAAACAGCAGAAGAAAGCGATTTAAAAGTATATGAGATTCTCAGAAGTGTTGATGGAGTTAATTTTGAAAAGATTGGAATCGTAATTCCTAATAATTATCCGTCAAAATATAAATTTGAAGATTTAACTGCACCATTAGGAAAAATCAGTTACTACAAAGTTAGAACTATTGAAAATTTTGGTAAACAAAGTGAAACACAAATTGTAGCCCTTTCTGCGCAAATGGATGAAGTGCTTGTAACTTCAATATTCCCTAATCCTGCTAATAATGAAATTAATTTAATGGTTGAGTCAAGATTAACTTCTAATGAAGGTGTAGCGGTAGTTAATGTATATGACATGTTTGGAAAAAAGATTTTAAATAAGAATATCAATTTATTAGGCGGGGTTAATTTATATAAAGTAGATATCTCTAATCTGGCTAATGGCGTTTATATGTTTGAAGTGATGGTTAATGGAAGCGATAAGATTATTCACAAACTTATAAAAGAGTAATATAAAATAATAAATATTTTGTTGGGTTTTATAGATAGGCACTTTAAACTTTTATTTCATTCATAATTGAAATTGTTAGTAATCAAAATTTAGTACAGGTATTTCTTTATATTTGCTGCCAAAAAATAATGGAATTTAATTTTCATGAAATAGAATCTTTTGCAAAAAGAAAATGGCAACAACAAAATGTTTATTACACACCTCAACCGACAGAATTAAGTTCTCATAAAGAGAAATTCTATGTGTTAGATATGTTCCCTTACCCATCGGGAGCAGGATTACATGTGGGACACCCTTTGGGATATATTGCTTCTGATATCTATGCAAGATACAAAAAACATTGTGGCTATAATGTATTGCATCCCATGGGATTTGATGCATTTGGGCTACCTGCTGAACAATATGCTATTCAAACTGGCCAGCATCCTGCTGTTACAACCAAAAACAATATCAAAAGATACAAAGAACAATTAGAAAAAATAGGACTTTCATACGATTGGAATAGAGAAGTTATCACCTGCGACTCCAAGTATTACAAATGGACGCAGTGGATTTTCATTCAACTTTTTAATTCATGGTATAATTTGAAATCTGATAAAGCAGAACCTATTCAAACTTTAATAAATGAATTTGAAACCAATGGAAATATCAATGTTAATGCTGCTTGCGATGATGATGTAATAAAATTTACTGCTGATGAATG
Organism: Bacteroidota bacterium; assembly: GCA_040758575.1. Taxonomy (GTDB): domain Bacteria; phylum Bacteroidota; class Bacteroidia; order B-17B0; family Aurantibacillaceae; genus BPGX01. The sequence continues at coordinate 214,016 of JBFLVH010000001.1, forward strand.
GAAAAATTTTTCTGAAAAACAAAGGTCAGATATTTTAATGAAGTACAGATTGGCTTATCATTCAGAAGCGTATGTGAATTGGTGCCCTGCATTAGGAACAGTGCTTGCTAATGATGAGGTGAAAGACGGAGTATCAGAACGAGGTGGTTTTCCTGTAGAAAGAAGGTTAATGCCCCAGTGGAGTTTGAGAATCACTGCTTATGCAGAAAGGTTATTACAAGGATTAGAAACAATAGATTGGAGTGAAAGTATTAAAGAAGCACAACGCAATTGGATTGGAAAAAGTGAAGGTGCAGAAATTGTATTTAATCTTGATAATTCAACTGAATCCATCCGAATTTTTACTACACGCCCAGATACTATCTTTGGTGTAACCTATGTGGTATTAGCACCAGAACATCCATTAGTGGAAAAAATTACTACTGATGATAGGAAAAATGATGTATTAAAATATGTAGAATATGCTAAAAATAGAAGTGAACGAGAAAGACAGGCAGATGTGAATAAAGTAACAGGTACATTTACGGGTGCTTATGCTATTCATCCATTTACAAATGAAAAACTGCCTGTTTGGATTGCAGATTATGTATTGTATCATTATGGAACAGGTGCTGTAATGGCCGTGCCTGCTCACGATTCAAGAGATTTTAAATTTGCCAAACATTTTTCTTTGCCAATAAAAATGGTTATTCAACCAAAAGAAAATTTTGATTTTTCGCAAAGTTCTTATGATGAAAAAAATGGTATTTGCATTAACTCTGACTTTCTCAATAATTTAGAAGTAAAAGATGCAATTCAAAAAAGTATTCAAGAAATTGAAAAAAGAAAGTTGGGGAAAAGAGTGGTGAATTATCGTTTGCGTGATGCTGTGTTTGGAAGACAAAGATATTGGGGAGAGCCCATACCCATTTACTATGATGAACAGGGCATTCCAAGAGCAGTAGATGAAAATGATTTGCCAATAGAATTGCCTGAAATAGATAAGTATTTACCAACAGAAACAGGAGAACCACCTTTAGCAAGAGCAACACAATGGAAATACAAAGGTAAATACGAATTTGAAAAAACTACTATGCCCGGATGGGCAGGAAGCAGTTGGTATTTTTTAAGATATATGGATCCGCATAATGATAAAGCGTTTGCTGGCAGGTCAATTACAGATTATTGGAGAGAAGTAGATTTATATGTAGGTGGAAGTGAACATGCAACAGGTCATTTGATTTATGCAAGATTTTGGACTAAATTTTTGTACGATTTAGGATTTATCAGTTTTGATGAACCGTTCAAAAAATTGATTAATCAAGGGATGATATTGGGTAATAGCGCAATGATTTGTAGATTAAAAGACCAACCCGATACATATATTTCTGCTGAAAAAGTTACTGATTGGAACAAGGTGTCAAAAGTATATGTGGATGTAAATTTAGTAGATGAAAATGATTTTATAGCCATTCGCGATATTCAAGCCAATTCTGTGTTGTATGGAGAAAATTTAAAGTTTATTTCTGATGTGCCCAATAAAATTAAATGCTACAGAGAAATTGAGAAAATGAGTAAGTCCAAATTCAATGTAGTAAATCCAGATGATTTAATTGACAAATATGGTGCTGATACATTTAGATTATATGAAATGTTTTTAGGTCCGATAGAACAACACAAACCATTTATTACCAATGGAATTACTGGAACTTACAATTTTTTGAGAAAACTTTATCGTTTGTATTTTAATGATAAAGGCGAATTCAATTTATCTAATGATAAACCAACAGAAGAAGAATTAAAGTTATTACATAAAAACATTAAAAAAATTAGAGAAGACATTGAGAGATTTTCATTTAATACTGCCGTAAGTTCATTGATGATTTTAGTGAATAAACTAACTGAATTAAAATGCAACAAGCGTGAAATTTTAGAACCATTGCTGATTTTAATTTCGCCATTTGCTCCACATACTGCAGAATATTTATGGGATAAATGCGGACATAAAGAAAGTATAATAAATGTAACTTATCCAGAGCATAGTGAAAAATATGTGGTAGATAATGCTTTTAACTATCCCATTTCATTTAATGGAAAAATGAGGTTTAATTTAGAAATACCTTTAAATATTCCAAAAGAGCAAGTAGAACAAATAGTTTTGTCCAATGAACAAACGAAAAAATATTTAGGAGATAAACAACCTAAAAAAATTATTTTTGTAGAAGGAAAGATTGTGAATGTGGTAGTGTAAATTGAACTAAATTTTATTCAATCATTCTTTTTTTATATTCAACATTATTAAACCAACAACTATCCGAATATCCAAACCATTTCTTTCTATTACGAGCAATGAAATTGTAGAATTGATTTCTTAAAAATTGTGGAATTATTTTTAATAGATACAACCATTTCCATTGCCATTTCAAATGTGGAATGATTTTAATAAAAGCATCAAAATGTGTGTAGAATTGACCATTCTTCAAAAGAATGACACTATCAACATATTTCAATTCTTGTGGAGTATTTTGTTGTGCAAATTTTGATTGCAATGAACAGAATTGGATTGCATTATCCTTTTCATTCTTCAATATCCATTGCACGGTTTTATTACACAATAAACATTCACCATCAAAAAATAATATAGTTGGATTTTCCTGCATCTACGGGCGAACTTTAGCAAAATAAGTATCTACTGATAATTCAATATGTTCTTTCAAAATTTCTAATGATGGAATTTTTAGAGTAGTGATAAAACCATTTTTTCCATTACAAACAGAAGAATGATGCGGCGGAATACCATTTCCAACTAAATTTCTGCTTGGCACATACAACACATTATCTTGTTCATCTATTGCAATGCCGCGAGGTTGATAACCTATATATACTTTTTGAGTGCTATAATCATTCAAATTGATAGCCACAATACTTCCAAGTGATGTACCATTGTTATCCAATTCGCAACTTACATAAAGCGTATTGTATTGCGATGAATACGCCATTGCTTGAGGAAATGTTCCAACAGGTATAATATGCGTAACTGAATTTGTAGTCAAATCAAATTCACGAATTTCATTGCTTTGCTGACAAGTGAAATACAGTTTTGTTCCATCAGGCGAAACAAAAATATCGTGAGGATCTAAACTACTGGAATAATTGATGGTGGATGAATTATCAATAGGAATGTCAATGTGAGTAGTAAGGGCAGTATCAATTTTCATAAAGAAATTGCCTGTTTGTGCGGCAACATAAAGTGTGTCATTGTTTTTGCTTAATGCTGTACCATGGGGTAAATACAAGCCATACATAGCATTGATGACCTGCATTTTTTCTAAATCTACTGAAATAATTTTCCCATTTGATGTCCACGCAACACAAAAACCTTTTTTTCCATCATTAGTGATGATAATTCTATTCCAATCTATTTGTCCATTTAAATTGCACCTTGCAATAAGTTTGTCTGTTGTAGCATCATATTTTTCAAGGTAAGGACTATTGATAAATACTACATACCAGTATTTTCCATCAGGTGAAAAATTGATGAAATGAGGCGTTTCAATTATATCGGGATTGCTTCCTACTTCAATCATTCTGATAGGCAATTGCGTTTGGGCATCTATTATTGTTATCACATCGCATCCTTGATTGACCACATAAATTTTTCTTTGCACATTATTTCCAAAGATATTGCCGTGTAAATCAGGAGCACCATTATCAATCCATTGTTTGATTTTTATTACTTCGTCTCTACTTAAAGGGGCAGAATAAAGTGGCATAGTGGGTGTGTTTATATTTCCTAAATCAGGGTAAGTATTGATGAAATAACATAATGAAGAGAATTTACTACTGAATGGAATTACAGGGCTGCCGTTTTCACTTCCTTTTTGAAATAAACTTTCCCATGTAGTTAAATCTAATCCTTCGCAAGCTTCTGCATTTTCAGGGTTGTGGCAGGCACCATTTGTACATTTGGTAACTAATATTTTTCCAATTTCAGTAGGATAATTTCCATAGTTGGGCTCTGCTTGGTCTTTTCTACATTGATAAAACATTAAAGATATTATGATTCCAAAAATGATTTTCTTAATCATAACTTCATAATTTTATAGAATTGATAATTAATAGAAATAAAATAAATACCTTGTGAAAGCATTGATATATCTAACTTCCAAAGAGTAGAGGAAATTTTTTCGGAAGGTACATTTAATTTTTTTCCTGCTAAATCAAATAAAGATATTTCTTTCACAGCATCTAAATAATTTGTTTTAATAAACAGCACATCATTACTAGGATTAGGATAAATTTGAATATTAGATGAATGATTAAAATATTCATTTACATTGACTGCTTTTGAAGAAAAGTAATAAATTCCACCAGAATAATTACCTACAATCAAGTCCCTTGCACCATCATTATTGATATCTACATATTGAGGTGCAGATTTGATGCCTGCTTTGATGCCATTGACCATTGTGTCTAATAATCTGAAATTTCCCGTTAAGTTATTTTCTATTTGGTCATATAAAAATAAATTACCGTTTACACTTCCACACAATAAATATTTTTTATTATTGTCTTGATACATAAAAGGCACGCAGCCGCCATCGCCTGCGTATTGTATGGGGTTAAGATTTGTATTCACATTGCCTAAATTATTTGTAATAAGTGAAAACGATGGAGACGAAAATGTGCCAATGTTTTGATAATAAGCAATACGATTCTGTTTATTGCCAATAATTAAATCTAATTTTCCATCGTCATTGACATCAAACAATTGAGGATATGCAGGTGGGCTACTTACTGAAATTCCAAATGCATTTTGATGAATAATACTGAAATTACAGGGTATTCCAGAGCCAGCTGTATTTTCCAACCAATGAATTTTTCCTTGACTATCACCAATGAGCAAATCAGTATCGCCATCATTATCAATATCGCCCGAAGTGGGTGTCAAGTTCAATTTACTCAATGATGAAAGATTTAAATAATCTCGTGTAATTAGAGAAAATTGTGGTGTAGAATTAGTGCCAATATTTTGATAATAGGTGAGTGTAGATATATTAGTATTAGGTATGATAGTGTTGTAATAACCTGTATTGCCTAATAATAAATCTTTTTTTCCATCTTGATTAATATCTATTAGCAGAGGATAACAACCTTCACCTACATCTACAACATTTTCAATTAAAAAATTTTTTTTGACAAAAATAAAACTATCTTTTAAAGTGCCTATATTTCTGTAAAACCAAAGGCAATTATAATTTTCGCCCGCACTTAAATTAGGAGAAGCAATTAAATCTTTTTTACCATCATTATCAAAATCATCATAATAAGTGCAAGGAAAGTTGTTGAGTTTAATTTGAGTAGTAGTATTTTTAGCAGGATAATTAGGAAATAATTTAGTTGTATCGGAAATATGGGCATTAGTTGAAGTGCCTGAATTGTAAAGCAATAAAATATTATTGCAGCTTACATCGCCGAGTAAAATATCTTTATCATTGTCATTGTCAATATCTATGCAGGTTAAACAAGAACCACTATGATAAACTTTTTCAATGAATGGCATTGTTCTGTTTCCACAATTATTTAAGGTTGCAGAGCAGTTACCTTCGCTAAAATTTCCCCAGCAATTATCCTGCAATTCAAAAACTAAACTATCTGAATGTCCAAACCACTCTTTACTTTTGTTGATGTGATATTCTACTGAAAATCCCGTAGAAGTAAAAGTGAGAATATCTACATCGCCATCGTTATCAATATCTTCAATGGCAGGTATGCCAACAGAAGATGCGTAAATAGGAGCATTCACAGGGCTTCCTGAAGGATTGTAATTAGAATACAAGATGAATTTAAATAATTGAAATGCAATATTGTTTCCACTGGAAATGTTTTTGAATACTTTTATTCCACCTATTGTAGATGTAAAAATATCTATTTTACCATCATTGTTGAAATCCTTGAAAATAGCCCAATTAACAAGTTTTGGAAATGACTTTGAAATATAGTAATCGTATCGGTATTTGGTTTCACCTGCGTTGCCAATATTTAAGAAGCATTTAACTTCACCGTAATTAAAAAAATGAATACGGTCATAAAGGATAATATCTGGTTTGCCATCACTATTAATATCGCCCTTGAAGACATTAGAATAATTAATCCCCCCACATACAGGAGAGCAGAGTAGTTTAGAATTTTCAAAAAAAGTAAGTGTATCAAAGCCCACAGGGAGTTGTGAGTAAGAGAATAAATTTAATGATATAAAGAAAACAACAAGTTTATTCAACATGTATAAGAGTTGGTTGCAACAAATATACTAAAGTAATATCTCTTATAGTTATTTAATTTTTTACTTGAAAATAAAGCACTTACATTTGCACACAAATATGTTGAATATATGAATAAAAAAAGCCATCAGAACGATAAGTATCAATTGATATTGAATTTATTAAAAGAAATTTTTCCGAAAGCATTGAACTATAAACAAATTGCAGGAAGGTTACAAGCCAAAAATAATCCTTATTCAAAAGAAGAAATATTAGATGCTTTGGAGGAGTTACATCAAAAAGGACTTATTTCTGAAATTAAAAAAGGAAAATTTGCATTCAAAAAACCAGATCAATATATTACAGGAATTATAGAATTTACTAACAGAGGAGATGCTTATTTATTAACAGAAGACGGCCATGAAGATATTTATATCGCACCAGAAAACACTAATAAAGCATTTCATGGTGATTATGTCAAAGTAAAAATTTTTCAATCTGGTAAAAAAAGATTAAGTGGTGAAGTAACTGATGTCATAAAGAGAGCTAAAACTCAATTTGTAGGCAATATTCAAATTCATGATGAATATGCTTTTGTGGTTCCTGACTTTGTGAAAATGCACAACGATTTTTTTGTTCCATTAAATTTTATCAATGGTGCAAAAAATGGAGATAAGGTTGTAGTTGAATTACTTGAATGGAGAGATAATGATAAAAATCCAATAGGCAAAGTTGTAAAAGTATTAGGCAAACCAGGAAAACATGAAACTGAAATACATGCTATCATGTTTGAATTTGGATTGACTGCCGAATTTCCTGATGATGTTATTGAAGAAGCCGAGAGTATTCCTGAAAAAATTCCAGAAGATGAAATTAGAAAAAGAAGGGACTTTAGGGGTGTATTAACTTTTACAATAGATCCTATTGATGCGAAAGATTTTGATGATGCAATATCTATTCAAAAGCATCATAGTGGCTTATGGGAAATAGGCGTGCATATTGCAGATGTATCTCATTATGTAAAGCCACATTCTGCATTAGATAGAGAAGCGTTGTTAAGAGGTACTTCCGTTTACCTTGTAGATCGCACTATCCCAATGTTGCCTGAAAAATTAAGTAATAATGTTTGTTCATTACGACCTAATGAAGATAGATTATGTTTTAGTGCAGTATTTTTAATGGATGATAATGCAAGAGTTCATCATCAATGGTTTGGAAGAACTATTATTCATAGCAATAGAAGATTTACTTATGAAGAAGTACAAGAGATATTGGAAAGAAAGAAAGGCGAGTATGCAGAAGAATTGTTGTTGTTAGATCAATTAGCCAAAAAAATGCGTGCAGAAAGATTAAAAAATGGTTCTATTATTTTTGATAAAGTAGAAGTCAAATTTCATTTAGATGAAAGCGGTATTCCCACAGGAGTTTACTTTAAAACTCAAAAAGATGCTCATAAATTAATTGAAGATTTTATGTTATTAGCCAATAAGTCAGTGGCAAAATTTTTAAGTGAACCACCTGAATATTTAGATAAAAAAGACAAAAAGAAATACGCTTCTGTATATCGTGTGCACGATGCACCATCTGAAGAAAAATTGGAAGAGTTTGCGAGAATATGTGCAAGATTTGGATATAAGCTGGATATTAAAAATCCCCAAAAAACAGTTCAATCTATCAATAAGGTATTAGAAGAAGTGAAAGGAAAAAAAGAAGCCAATATGATTGAAATGTTAGCCATTAGAAGTATGGCAAAAGCCATTTATTCTACTGATAATATTGGCCACTATGGATTAGGCTTTGATTATTATACACATTTTACTTCGCCCATTCGCCGTTATCCCGATGTTTTAGTGCATCGTTTATTAGAAGCAAGATTGAATCAAAGAATGTATTCTAATAAAGACGAGTTAGAATATTTTTGCAAACAATCTTCTGAAAGAGAGAGAGTAGCCACCGATGCAGAAAGGGCTTCTGTAAAATACAAGCAAGTAGAGTATATGATGGATAAAATAGATGAAATATTTCCTGCGATTATTACTGGAATTACAGAATGGGGCATTTATGCAGAGATTACAGAAAATTTATGTGAAGGTATGATTAGGTTAAAAGATTTGAAAGATGATTTTTATATTTATGATCCTGAAAATTTCAGATACATAGGAAAACATTACAGAAAAATATATGCACTGGGAGATGAAATTTTAGTAAAAGTAAAATCAGCCGATTTATTTAAGAAACAATTAGATTTTGAAATTTTGAGCGACAGAAAAAAAATAACAAAGAAAGATGCGCATTCACAAAAGGAAGTAAAGAAGAAGAAAAAAAGGAGATGATTATTTCTTCTTAAAAGATAAAATAAAATTCCTTGTATATTCTGATAATACTAATTCCCCACTAATAGCGGCTCTATTGACAAGTAAAGTGTCCCAATTTTCAGTGCCTTCCCAGAATATTTGTTTTAAATTTTTCATTGCATCGGGATTACTTTTGGAAAGTTGTGTGCAAAGTTTTTCTATTGCACTATCCATTTCATCAATAGAATCAAAAACTTCACAGAATAAGCCCTTTTCTCTTGCCCAGTGGGCAGAAAACCATTCTGTAGCATTGATGCTCATTTGAGAAAATGCAGATAAGCCCATTTTTCTTTGCACTGCAGGACCTACTACAAAAGGACCTATTCCAACTGCTAATTCACTTAATTTGACTGAGGCGTCTTTAGTAGCAAAAGCGTAGTCAGCAGCGGCAGAAATGCCCACACCACCACCAACGGCTTTTGAGTGTACTCGGGCAATGACAAATTTGGGTGCCTTTCTTATAGCGTTGATAACAGAAGCAAAACCAGAGAAGAATATTTTTCCTTTTTGTCTGGCCTCTTCAATATTTGTATTTGCTGTTTTAGCAATGCTTAATAATTCATCAAAACTAGCACCTGCACAAAATGCTTTTTCGCCTATACTTTTCAATAAGATAACTCTTACTTGCTCATTCCTACCTGCTTCTTCAATATGCTGGGCTAATTGTCTTAATATATCACCAGGCAAGGAATTGCTTTGTGGATGAAAAAAAGTAATATGAGCAACATTGTCTTTAATTTCAGTTTTTACAAATGCCTGTTCCATATTTTATATTTTTGGACAAATGTAGTAAAATCAATCAATATGTATCTGTTTAGTGTTTCAATATAAAATAGCACCTGACTTCGTATGTGTTTATCGTGAAAAGTATTTCTGATTCGGTTTTAATTAAATCAAATTGCTTTATTGTTTTAAAGTATCTGTTTAGCGTTTTAATATAAAATAGCACCCGACTTCAGTCGGGTGTTTCAAGAATTTGTAATAGTATCGGGCTTTAGCCACATCATTGTAGTAAAGGGCACCATAAAATGTGGCTAAAACCAAAGATTATTCTATTTCTTAAGTCAGTTGTCCGCCAATGGCGGACTAACTGCAATAAATGATTTGTTTATACTTCACATTATTTAATGTATTACCGAACTGCAAGTTAGGAAAAGTAGTAGAAGAGGTACCACCAATGCTATTGCCAATGCCTTCAAAGCGGATGGCAGTAGGAGGAGTAGCCGACAATGTGCCTCCATTATTAATCCAGTTACCGGCTGATTGCAGATAAGTAACTCCTGCCGCAACATTGAGCGTAGCACCACTATTTAAAATAATATCATTAATACTTCTGACCACACTAACATTACCAGGGATATTTTTAGTTACATTAAATGTGCTATTGGTATTGAGAACAAGATTACCGGTAATATTTAAATTTCCTCCACTGGCAGTGCTCACTACCGCATTATCATATATAATCACATCTCCAAAATCTACTCTTGATGTATTATTGATTTGACAACCAATGCAATCAAGATACACTATAGGAAATTGTGTTTGCCCCATAGTGAAATCCATTGGATTAGCAGTTTGATTATAATTTCCTTTGAACCATATTTGAGCATTAGTAAATGTTTGAAATTGGACGTTATTTTGGGTAGAAGAAAAACCATTATTAAACTCTATAATACCTGCATCATAAAAGAGAATAAACTGATTGTTGGTAGTTTGATTGACAGCAGGTGTAAATTTTATTCTGCCGGTACCAATCCATATCTGATTATTTCCATTAGTAGTGCACCATTGAGAAAAAGTTCCATTGACATTAACACACCCGCTTCCTACATCTAATCGGTAAGTTTGGTTATTGCAGGTGTTGTTGATTTTTAAATCGCCATTGATATTAAGTGTGTAAGTACCAGAAATATTTAAGTAGCAAGCATTATTTCCATTACCAATTGTTAGATTATTAATGGTATAATTACCATCTACTACTACTGTAACAGCACCACCAGCATTACTGTTACAAATAATAACATTATCCAATGGTCCCGGTATGCTGGTAGCGGCAGCACCGTTACAACCTGCAGTACTCCATGTAGCAGGATTGCTCCAGTTTCCACCTGCGCCCCTTGTATAATAAGTAGTTTGTGCTGTATAATATGAAAAAGCACAACATATTATTGCAAGATACATTGTAGCAATTGGTATCTTGCTAAAAGTACCTCTTTTTTGTAATGTTGTTTTCATAGTGGTAAGTTTTAGGGGTTAGTATTTATTTTGTAAAAAATATTTTTCTGCTTGTCATTTTATTATCATAAATAATGCTCACTAAAATCCATTCATTATCAGCAGAGATATTTTTCAGGTAATATTTAGCCGTACCAGAAATATTATTTTCTTTGAAAAGAATTCTACCTAAAATATCTGATACCTGCACATCAAATTGATTAATATTTTTTGTTTCAATAAAATATCCAACATCATCTTTTGATATAAATATTTCAGGTTCTTTTATTGAAGTATTTTCTGATACATTAGTTGTTTTTGAGGTAAACATAGGCACGCCATTAGGTCCATATCCAAAGGGAGATGGTGAGTTAGGTCCGGGTATGATGGTGATAGGTATTTGTTGAACTGAAGTATCTCCACAAGCATTGTAGGCAGTGAGTTGTAAGATATAATCTCCTTCTGCATCAGGCATATATGAAAATGTATTGGAAGTAGTTGTATATCCGTCGCCTATTAATGTCCATTCTATATTTGAAGTATTGGTGGATTGATTTGTAGCTACAATAGGTTGAGAAAAATCAAGTGGTAAGGTATCGTTTGTTATTAAATTAAAAGCACTGATGGGTAAAATAGAATTTGTAGGTGTAACCAAAATATTTTGAACACTACTTGCACAAGAAGATGAATTGGACACTTCTACAAAATAATTACCTGCAGATAGAGATGTGTAAGTAAAGGAATTAGAACTAATGGTATCGGTTTGTAGAATATTACCATTATTGTCTTTGAATGTTAAGATGTATGGGAAACTACTTCCTGATATATTAACAGTAGCAATGCCAGTTAAATCGTTAGTGCATACAGGTTGTTGCAATATATTTGCAGAAGTTGTAATAGAATTATTAGTAATAGATAAAATAAATCTTGGCACAGTGGTAGTATCTGATAAGTTAAATACATAAGCACCATTGGAAAGATTGTGTGTATTGCCCGTAAATTTATCATATAAACTTATACAAGCACCATTTGAAAATGAAGATAGATTGATGGGTATTATAGAATAAGTTCCACTTACGCCTGTGATGGCTTTGACTTCCATAGTAAATGTTCCATTTACAATAGGTATATTATTTAATTTATATTCCATACCATTCAACACAGTCATTAGTTGTGGAGCAGGATAAACGCTTCCTACCTGAATGGCATCATATAAATCATCAAAATTTGAAGTAGCATTGAGGTTTTGAGCAATGCCTGTCCATACATCATAATTGTTTGGTCCTTTCATTTCTAAAATAAACATAGACGGAGGATAATTATTGACGCTTTGAGTAGAATTATTTTTTTGTATAGATCTCAATAAATTATTTTGATTATTGGTAGTTGTTTTCCAATTTTCATTTGGAGATAAAGTAATAGCATTAGAAACGTGAACAAAAAATCCTTGACCAGTGGGAATATTATCATTGATTCCGCCACTACTTACGAGAGGAATAGAGCCCGTAGTAGTATTGTAAATGGCGTAGTCACCGTTTCCACCATTCAAATCAGGGTTCCATACATAAATTGTTTTATCAATGCTAGTTGAACCCGTACCTATTGAACTTAATAATTTAGCAAAACTGATAGGTGAAGGGTATGGGTTGGCAATTAAATTCCATCCGTTTTGGATAGTAGCAGGTCCTGTCCTTGTCAATGAAATAGTTCCAAAATTTTTCTTTACGGGTGCACCTGTTGCATCAATGATGATATTATTGGTTGTATAAGTTGTATTTCCCAAATACACCCAATATCCTTTTCCAACCGTAATAGAATTATTAATACTACTCATTGGCACATAATGTGTAGATGCAGAGTAATTATTGGTAGCACAGGTCTCACAATATTCATATATTGATGTAAAGGTGCTGGAAATAGGGCAGGTAGGACAGGTTATAGGAAAGTCATCTGACCATGATGTAAAAGATTGGGATTGTACCCCTGCAATGCCTAATAAAGTCCAGCCCGTGCTTCCACCATTGGCAAATACTTCCATTGTGATATTTCCTGCTATATCCGCATTTGTTCCAATAGGAGCAATTCTTCCTTTTTGTGTGGCGTCTGCTTTGATAGTTACATTTCCGTTGGTATTGATGGTTCCAGTTGTAGCCGATAATTCTCCCCAAATTCTTAAAGGATTTCCAATAGTTAGAGTTCTGTTATTTCTATTCATAGTAAGATTAGCCAGAGACGAAGTAGTGAGTGTAGTAGTGCTCATTAATAAATTGTTTGTAATATTTCCTGTACCACCAATTACTATGGAAGAATTTCTACTACCTATGAAGTATCCATTAGTAGTAGTCGCAGGTAAAGTAATAGCACCATTCAGAGTGAGTGTATTATTGTTTAGATTAATAACGCCATTAGAGAAATTAGTTGTTCCATTTACAGTTAAATTAGTTCCCAAAGTAATTTGTCCTAATGAAGTACGGTTAATAGTTAAGTTGCGAATACTCATAGCCGTATTACCATTAGCAAAATAAATGGTACCAAAAGCACCTGCACCATCAATAGTAAGATTGCTATTGCTGGTTTGGATAGGAGCAGAGCCCGTGATAGTACCGCTTAATCTTAAGGTAGCGCCTGTATTATTACTCATCAATAATGCTCCACTAAGCATTCTCAACTGTCCAACGACTCTTAATGTGCCCGTACCGTTATGTCTTTTGACACCACCACCACTGATAATCATATTTTGATAAGTTCTTTGCCAGATAGTAGTAGTTCCAGTGGTTTGAGCCCATTCAACATAAGAACCTGTATTTAATGCTACATCACCCGATACGGGAAATGTAGATGAGGCAATGGTGAGTGTGGCATTGTTGTACACTCTTAATGGAGTGGTAGCACCAGAAGTAATATTTAAGATACCATTTGAAGCAATGATAAGTTGCTTAGATATTGTACCGGTAGTTGCACCTACTCTTAATATAGCATTACCTTGCAAATTGAGTGTTCCGCCTGCAATAGTTAATGTAGCACTGCCAGTAGGCATCCCAATTTGTAAAACTGTAGTCCTTGTACCACCAAAGTTCCATACACCTGTTAGTGTTGGAGAGATGTTACTACTTAATGAGTTCCAAATAATGAAAGTATTTCCACCAGTAAATGATGTGGGTGAAGTGCCCGTGCCATTGCTCCCTGTTTTCCAAGATGAAAGTGAGTTAATGGGACCGCTGATGTAATAATAAGTAGCGGCTTTTAGTGGGTTGATAAGAATGAGAAGAATAATGGATAACAAAATAATAATGCTCAACACCACTGCATAAAATTGTTTAACTTTTGTGCTCATGTTATTATGGTTTATTTATTTTTTATCGTTGGAAATTTAATATAAAGGAGTTGCTTTTTTTTGTGACTTAAGTCATGATTTTTTATTTTTTATTTTTTTTTTTTTTTTTTTTTTTTTTTTCAATAAATTAGATAAAATAGATTTTATGTGAGATAAACTTGTTTATTTGATAGATAAATAAAAAAAATACCCGTTTCCTCTTGTAAAAACAATTGGAAAATAAGACATTTAGCCCTGTTAATCTATCACAAAAACTTGTATTGCGCACTATAACAGAATTATCTTTGCGGCTAAAAATAATTAGGTTGAATATAGGTTTATTCCATATAGTATTGACATAATTAGTATCAGAGCAAATAGAGTATAGAGTAATGTAAAATAGCATATACAAATCTTGCTGCAAAGGTAATAAAAATTTTACAAATAGAAATAAAAAATTTACAAATTATATTTTTATTGATACAAGAAAACTATAATACAAACATTACATTTGAGCGTAAAATGGAAACATTGGAAAAGAAATCAAAACAGATGAAAGTTCATTTAGGTCATTTAATTCAGGAAAAAGTGAATAAAAGCGGGTATACTATTACAGAGTTTGCAGATTTGATTGGTTTGTCCCGCCCCGCAGTATATCAATTATTTAAAAAACAAAGTGTAGATAGCGACTTGTTGGTTAGAATTTCTGTTGTATTAAAAGAAAACTTTGCTAAGTCCATTTATCAAGTTATAGAAAAAGAATTACATCATTCAGGAATTTCTGAAACGGATTCTGATGCAGTTACAAAATGTCAGGTATATGAACAAAATCAAAACAGGATGATTAGCAAGTTGGACCTAATACATAAAGAACTGATAGGTATAAAAGAAATTGTAAGTGAAATAAAAGAAGCAAAAGTGTAAAAAAGTATTTACGATTTTTAATGCGTAGTATTTTTTAATCATCGTAATGTTAATCACGCATTTAGGGTGCAGAGTTGGAAGAGTTAGATAAAATAATTGTCACATAGAAAAGGTAAAACATCTAAATTACTTAGCGTTCTTTGTCCCCAACGAAGTTGGGGATGGCGGGATAAATTTTTATTCTGAGCTGCCGAAGGCGGACAAATTAACGAACTTGTCATGTTGAACGCAGTGAAACATCTGAAATAATACACAGGAAAATTAGATTCTTCGCTGCGCTCAAAATGACAAAGGTTGTCATGCTGAACGAAGTGAAGCATCTACGCTCCTATTCTGTTTTTTAGTTCCTTCGCTACGCTCAGAATGACAATGTTCTTGTCATGCTGAACGCAGTGAAGTCCTCCAACTTCGTTGGGGATAAACATCTTTTTTAGTTCTTTCGCTACGCTCAGAATGACACAGAATTTCAAAGGGCATAATACATTTTTGTCCGCCGTAGGCGGAACGCAGTGAAGTATCTCGGTTTTTCAGATTTTTTGCTTCACTGAAAATGATAATGATATAATATTACTGAATCGCGTCAGGCAGATAACCATTTTAATAATCTCATTAAAAAACTTTCAATAAAATTTTAATTTTTGAGTTCTAAATTTACAACTCCTCCAATAATTGCCAGTTTACATCATCATAAAAATATTTAGTATCTGAATAATGGTGGTTGGTATTATCTTGTTGATAAACTTTATCTAATACATTTTCGTTGAGATTTAGTTCTCTTGCAATGCCTTGTTTTACAATGTTGTCAACATAATCTACAAACAATGGATGTTTGATAGCGAAATTGTTTTTTATATTAAACATTAAAGCATCAAACAATGTTGTAGAATAAATGCTCAAATGAATATCTGCGATTTGAAATAACCATTCTAATGGATCATTTTTTACAAAGACATTTTGAAATTCATTATTGAGCAACTTTTCTATATCCATTGCCGCGCTTGGATGGGGCTTTACAATAATAGCAATATTTTGTTTTTTTGAATGAGCGTCTTTAATTAAAAAATTCAGGTATTCTGCTATATGTTGTTCCAGATTTTTTTGAGCGGTTGCAAAAATTATTTTATCAAATTGAGATTTGATTTCATTAGCAAACTTTTCAAATTCATCAGAAAAATTTTTTTCATAAAAAAGATAATAACCAAAAATTTTTATTTGTTGTTCGTTATATTCATATCCTTTTAATAACACTTCTTTCCAGTATTTTCCATATACCCACATTTCATCAGCAAATAATGCTTTATCTTTTACAGGTAAAATATTTTTATCATACACATAAAACATATCCTCTTCTGCAATTAATCCATGTTGTAATTCAATAACTTTTACTCCCTTCCTTTTTAATGCATAAATTAATGGTTCTTTTTGATAGTGCGGAAAAACAAATGCAATCTTTAAATTGGGAAACCTCTTTAAAAATTCTCTGTATGCTCTGTATTCTTGCCAGAAAATTTGAATAACTTCTTCCAGAATTATTTGTTTGTTTTTATCTAATTGTAATGTGCGGATAATTTTTTTGTATGTATTTTTAAGATGTTTTAATAATCGTTTATCATCTTCCGTAAGTGGCAAAATAGAATAGAATGAATAAAAATTATTCAGATAAAAATCGTGTTTAATTTCTGATGGTATTTGTGTGGAATTGATAAACAATATTTTTTCTCTATCTAAATGATGCAACACATTTTCAAAATATCTTGAACGATATTGTCCTTTCACATCTAATACAGCCCTGTGAGAATCTGCAATTAAAATTTGTTTTTCTGAATGATTAGAAATATTGAATGGTGTGTGAGTATTATACTTTCTCAACCATCTCCTTATCCAAAAAATAATAGATATAACAAATACAGGTAATTTCCAATAGGGCTTTGCATTAAATCCTTCTTCACGAAAAATAGCATATTGAAACAATTTGATTATATTAAAATCATCACAATCAAAAACTTCAGGAGAATGGATGTATGAATTAAATTTCTTTTTTTTATCAGTAAATTTTTCGGAAATTTTGGTAACTGCCATTATTGTAATAATTGATGTTTTTGGAGTAACTCTACTAATGGTTTCAGTTCATCTACTTTTACTTTGATTCTTTCTGCTATGTCAATTAAATCATTTTGTCCATCTGAATATTGAAGTAAATACATTATCTGCATAATTTTTTCTCTGCTTAAATCTCCAATGTATAATCCTCTTTTGCTTAATTGCGGCTCGCCATAAGGTTGAAGATTAATATATTTTTCATTCGCTTCTAATGTTTGCATAATTTGAAAATATACTTCAATACTTTCTTTTAGAGAACGAAATGAAATGAAATCTTTATTATCTAATGATGTGTGATATTCAGGAAATTCTCTGTAAGGCGTTCGCATCAATGAACCAACAGGAAGATTAAAAGCAGGGGAACAATATTGTCTTTCATCGCTTCCACCAGGATAAAACGGTAATACACGGAATAATTTTTTTAAATATTTCAAGGTGTGAATAGCGGCTTTATCTGCCAATGTATTACCATATTTAGATTGTTTGTAATGAAATATCCCTCTATCTCCAATGCAGGTAATTACAAATCCTGCTTTGCAATGTCTTTTCAAGTATTCGCCGTGTTGATGTAAATACACCAATGCACCAATTGTTTCAGGAATAAATACAAAACGATAAGTATATTTTCTTTTAGTTAGTTGTGCTAACTTTTGATATAAAAACATTGCTACTAATGGTCCTGAAAGTTCATTATTGGCCATACTTGGATGGCATACATAGGTTGAAATTAGTATTTCATCTTTTGTTTCTCCCTCTAAAATGCAATCAGCATAAGTCAATGAACCTTCGGTTAAATAACTATCAATTACAACTTCATATTCTCCTTTTTGGGGTAATGTTTTATAGTCATCATAAGTTAAGCAAAAGCCCCAATTTTCTTTGTAATATGATGTAACATAAGGTATAGCATTAGGTTTATGGGGCAAAGTATGGAGATGTAATTTTAGTTCATCAAATGATATTTTTTTATGAATGGGAATAGAATAATTGACAATATGTAAGTTATGCTTCTTGAAATCAGCCACTTTTCTGCCATCTGGCGTGATGATATATGCATCTTGAATATTCCATTCTTTAGGAACAATCCAATCAAAAACTTTTGTGCCACTTGGAATTTCATAAACTTTCAATGGAACAATTTCTGAAATAATTTTCAAGGTTTCTCTTACACCATTTCCAGTAATGCTTCGGCAGATAGGAAATAATCGGTCAAAGTATTGTTCAATAATTTTTTCATCCATAAATTAATGGTATTGATTGAAAATTTTTTGTGCTATTGATTGAGCATTGTTCAATTCATCTAAATTTATATTTAGTTCTAAATTATTTTTTTGTGCAAAAAGAATTAAAGTTTCTGTAGCAATATTACCAGTTAATTCATCTTTTGCCATGGGGCAGCCACCAAATCCCATCAATGCTGTATCAAAATAACGACAACCTGATTGATAAGCGGCTTCAATTTTTTCATAAGCCGTATGAGGTGTGGAATGTAAATGTGCAATCCATTTCACATCGGGCAATGCCTTAATAAGACGAGAAAATAAGTAAGTAATATTTTCTTTTGTAGAGCATCCAATCGTGTCTGCAAGTGCAATGTTTTTAATGCCCATATCACGCAATCGTTGAGCCATTGAAATCACTTTTTCTGCATTCCATTCTTCATGGTAAGGATTTCCAAATGCCATTGATAAATATACTCGCAAATGTTTTTGATGTTGATTACAAAGCGTTTGAATTTCTTGAATTCTTTGATATGCTTCTTCAATAGATGCGTTAGTATTTCTATGTTGAAATGTCTCTGAAACAGACAATGGAAAACCAAGATATTTTACATTATCAAATTTCACAGCATCTTCAGCACCGCGCAAATTGGCAATAATAGCCAGTAATGCAGTTTGTTGGTTTTGTAATAATGGAGTAATTTGTGGGGTATCCTGCATTTGCGGAATGGCTTTGGGAGAAACAAAACTGCCGTAATCCAGATAATCAAAACCCACTTTCAATAATTGTTGTAGATATTCTAATTTTAATTCTGTTGGTATAAATGTTTTGATGCCCTGCATTGCATCTCTTGGACATTCAGTGATATATATGCGAGACATATTTATTGAATTTGCGATTTAATATCGGAAATTATTTTGGGTCCATAATAAATGAATGATGTGTAAATTTGAATAGCATTAGCCCCCGAATTCAGCATTAGACGGGCTTTTTCAGCACTATCAATGCCACCTACTCCAATGATAATTTTTTCATCAGGTAATAGTGTTCTTAATTTTTGAACAATTTGTAAACTTTTTTCAAACAAAGGTTTTCCGCTTAAGCCCCCAGCACCATATTGTTCGGGATGTTTTTCAAACTTCAAATTATCTCTGGAAATAGTGGTGTTAGTGGCAATAACACCTGCTATATTGGTTTCAATCACCACATCGGCAATATCTTTTAAGTGTTCGTCAGAAAGGTCAGGTGCAATTTTTAGAAAAACGGGCTTATATTTAATTTGATGAGATGAAGATAGTATTTTTTGTTCAGTATTTTTAAGTGCATCAAAAATTTTTATCAGCGATGATTTTTCCTGCAATGCCCGTAAATTCGGAGTATTAGGCGAACTAACATTGATGACAAAATAATCAACTACATCATAGAGTGTGGAATAGCAATAAACATAATCATTCACAGCGTCCTCGTTAGGTGTATCTTTATTCTTGCCAATGTTAGCACCTACTATAACATTTTTGGGCTTTTGTAATAATCTATTTCTAATGATGTCCGCTCCATCGTTATTAAAGCCCATTCTATTAATAATGGCTTCATCTTTAATTAAGCGAAATAATCTTGGTTTTGGATTACCTGATTGCGGACGAGGTGTAACAGTGCCTATTTCAATAAAATCAAAACCGCAGGCCGCCAGTGGCTCAATGAATTCGGCATTTTTATCTAATCCTGCGGCTAGACCAATTTTAAAAGTGCGGAAAAAATTTTCATCAAATTTTTTTTCCTTGAAATGAGAGTCAAATGGCTGAATACCTAATAATTGACGAAATAAATAAGGTGGTAATATTTTATAATTCCATTTCAACAAATTCAATCCTAAATGATGTGCTTTTTCAGCATCCAGTAAAAACAAGATATTTCGTGCAATAGAGTATAAGTTCATATTTTGATAAGAAAATCTTTTGATGTTTTGACTTGAATAGATGATTTTTGAAAATAATTGATGGCTTCTTTGTAATTAGTAATAAATAACACATTCAATTCAAAATTATTTTTTCTTTTTAATTTTTCTGCAAATGTCTACATAATTTTTGAACATTCCAAAAAGTGATGATTACAACCACTGATAAACTTTGGTGTTCATAAACCATTGATAAAATTGAGGTGGTTTGACATTAAAGCGAAAGCCAATCATAAAATTGGCAAGTATAGTATAAGGTGTAAAAGTTGCTTTTAGATAATGCATTTGAACTCTGTCAGCAGTGGCATAGACAACACAGAAAAATTTATCAGTTGTCCATCCTGTTGAAAATCTAAAATCAAATCCCGAAGTAGTTCGTGTTTTAGTAACTGAAATACTATCTTTGAAATAAACCTTTTGATTTTGAATGCTTAACATTAAGCCCGCAGTAAAGCCCACAAAGAATCTTTTCTTTTTTCCAAATGCAAAGATATGTCCATAACCGCCGCCAAGACATCCTCCATAAATGCTGAATCCGTTTAATTTTTTTATTGTATCATAAGCAATCTCTACAGATTTTGGATAAATAATGCTGTCTGATTTCATACGAGTAGAATATGCATTAGCAATTAATAGCCAACTGCCTTTGGATTTTAGTTGACGATTAGTAAAACCCGATAATGCTCTGTAAGCAAATTTTTTATTATTGAAAAAATAAATTCCATTGACTTTTAATGAAGATATTTCCATTGATGGGTCAGCGTGATAGCGATTAATTTTTTTGAAGTTAGTATCATTTTGAGGTGTATTATTATCATAAAATCCTTTGAATTTTACATAGTAGGGTTCTATGATAAATTTGTTTCCACCAAAAGAAAAATTATAGGATATATATTGAGTTTTAGGTTTGCTTTGTGTGCTGTCGTAATCATATTTTTTAGAGAAACCAATGCCTAATGATATTTTATCGTAAGAAAAACCAAGTGAATAATTTAAGGGGGTGTAAGTGGTATATGAGATATTGGTTGAATATTTATAGTTGTGTTTAAATGTAGATGAAATGTCTAAATTATAATCTAATCTGCTGAATCCGACATACACATTGAGTTTGTGTGAATATGAAGTATAACAGGTAGTATCCCATTTTTTTGGTGATTTTGTAATTATATCAACTTTTACATCATTGTTTTGTTGTGCAAAAATTGATACAGATAATAGAATGCAGGTTAAAATGTAAATATTGCTTTTCATATTTGGATACATTTAAAATTTCATTTATCAAAATCAATCTATATTATTACTTTATCCAAATAATTTTTTACCTGTTCAAAATATTTTTCAGTATTATGAATAATTACAGAAAATTTTTTCTGATAATTCAAGTGATTAGAAATTTTAATGTCAGCATTTAATATTTTGGATAATAAATAAGTTGGTTTGAAATTGTTGTCATCACTAAAATGAACAACAATATTGTATTTCTTTTTTTTCAGAGCATCTCTAACACTTGGTTTTAAGGCAATTTTCAATGGGAAAAAATCTTTTGAATAAATAATGTTTATTTCATCAGCAGAAATTTTTTTTATGCTCGTGTAATCAGACACAGGTTCTGATGAATAAATAAGAATATCTTTCTGTGGAATTATTTTTATACTATCAAAAAATGTTTGAATATCTGAATGATATTTTTGAAAATTAGTGATGTCTGTAACAAGTATGATGGAATGAATTTTATCCATTACAAATCTAATGATTGAATAATGTTTTCAAATTTTTCTGTTACTTCTTTTAATGAAATATTGGTCATTTGCCCGCCTGCAGCATTTTTATGACCACCACCATTAAAATACTTTCGTGCTATTTCATTCACATCAATATCCCCTTTGCTTCTTAAAGATATTCTAATCATTTTATCTGTTTCGGTAATTAAAGCAGATAAAAGCACATCTTTTATAGAAAGTGCCGTATTGACCAAACCTTCTGTATCACCTTTTTTGTAATTAAATTTTTTGAGTTCTTTTTGAGAAAGTGAAATGTAAGCAGATTTATATTCAGGAAAATATTTTAATTTTTCAGACAAAGCATAGCCCACTAATCTTAATCGGTCTATTGAATAGGTATCAAAAACATTTTGTTGAATTTGAGTATGATTAATTTTATATTCCAATAAACGAGCAGCAATTCGCATAGTTTGTGGAGTTACAGAATCAAATTTGAATGAGCCCGTATCAGTCATAATACCTGTATAGATACATTGGGCTATCTTTTTGTCAATATGTTTCGTGTAGCCAATGTGTTCCAACAATTTGTAAATTAACTCACAGGTGCTGCTGGCTTTGTCATCAAAATAAAAAGCATTAAAATATTTTTCAGGCATTTTATGATGGTCAATCAATACTTTAGTGGCCTGGCTTTGAAAAGTCATTTCTGCTAATCCATCAGTGCCTAATCGTTTGATGGAATTGCAATCTAACAAAAAAATTAAATCGGATTGATGGAGCCATTGAGCAGATGATTGCTTATCTTTTTCAAAGAGTAAAATTTTATTAGTATCAGGCATCCAGTTTAAAAAATCTGGAAAGGAGTTAGGTAAGATGACTTTGACTTTTTTACGCAGTTTTTTTAATAATAAATATAATGAAAGTGATGAACCGACGGCATCTGCATCTGGGTTGTGATGCGATAAAATTGAAATATTCTGGCTTTTTTGAATCAGCGATAATATCTTTTTTTTATCAGAGATTTTTTTCATAATCAAAATTTAAAAACAAAAAGGGGCTAAACGCCCCGCAAAAGTAATCTTTTTTTTAGATGCTACTCACTTTTTAATACTCTTCTTCATTAAATAAGAAATCATCTTTTGATGGATAATCAGGCCATAAATCTTCAATAGAGTCAAAGATTTCAGTTTCATCTTCTATTTCCTGCAGGTTTTCAATGACTTCAAGCGGTGCACCGCTACGCATTGCATAATCAATTAATTCTTCTTTTGTTGCAGGCCAGGGTGCATCTTCTAACCACGATGCTAATTCTAATGTCCAATACATATTTTTATCTTATTTTGGCGACGCAAAAAAAACGATTTTTTCTTTAATATCAAAATTTTTAAATATTTTTTAGAAATGGACGATAAAATTCTATATTCCATTATGCGATGGTGTGCTTATCAGGATAGGTCTGAATTTGAAACTCGCCAAAAATTAAAGTCGTTAGAACTTAACGACGATGAGATAAATGAAATAATTGAGTTACTAAAAAATGAGAATTATTTGAATGAAGAAAGATTTGTCAAGAATTTTATTTATGGAAAATTTAATAACAAAAAATGGGGCTTAGAAAAAATCAAACATCATTTAATTCAAAAACATCGTATTGCAGAATCGCTGATAAATCAATATGCTCAAATGATTAGTAAAGAAGAGTATTTGCAAAAACTGAAAGACCTTGTCATCAAAAAAAAGCAACAATTAGAAAAAAAAGAATCGGATAGAATAATATTAAAGAAAAAAATCATCAACTTTGCCCTTTCAAAGGGATACGATTATTCATCTATTATTGAAGTTATTAATCAATTAAAAATCTAATGTTATGATTATACAATTACAAGGTAAAAGAGCATTTGTTTGTGGTGCTACACAAGGAATAGGAAAAGCCATAGCATTGCAATTAGCCAAAAGCGGAGCATCAGTAACTATTTGTGCTCGGAACGAGCTTGCATTAAAACAAACCATCAATGAATTAGACACATCGTATCATCAGGAACATTCTTATTTGTGTGCAGATTTTTCAAAGCCCGATGAACTAAAAAAATTGTTAGAAGCATATAATAGAAATTTTCCTGTTGTCAATATTTTAATTAACAACACAGGAGGTCCTGCCCCTGGTCCTGTTGTAAATGCACAGCCCCAAGAGTTTTTAAATGCTTTTCAAATGCACTTGATTTGTAATCATATATTAGTGCAAAATTTTTTGCCTGGTATGATTAAAAGCCAATACGGACGAATTATTAATATTATTTCTACTTCTGTGAAGCAGCCATTGCCCAATTTAGGTGTGTCTAACACCATCCGTGCTGCAGTTGCCAACTGGTCTAAAACATTGGCTAATGAAGTAGCCCAGGATGGCATTACAGTAAATAATATATTGCCCGGCGCTACACGCACTCAAAGATTAGAGCAAATTATTCAACAAAAAGCACAGAAAAATAACTTATCTATTTCACAAGTAGAACAAGAAATGAAAAATGAAATTCCAATGAAAAGATTTGCATTGCCCGAAGAACCCGCTTACTTGGCTACATTCCTTGCATCACCTTATGCCGCGTACATTACAGGAACTAATATTCCAGTAGATGGAGGAAGAACATCTTGTTTGTAAAATTTTAAAATATGAGATATTTAAAATTAAAGAAACCCACCCCTACATCCCCTACCTACTTGCGTAGGGAGGGGACTTTAAGGGGAGGGTCAATTTTAAGAAAACATCTTTTACTGTTTTTCTCAAAATACAGTCGGTGGAAGAAGAAAGATGTTGCTTATCCTCAATTATATTGTGAAGGAAACAAAGTAAAATTTAATCTAAAAATTTTGAATTATTTAAATTTGAGATGGCTTGTTTTTTTATTATTGCTCATAACTTTTTATCAATGTGCCGATGATGAAGAAGAGAGTTATGTGCCCAAGCCAAGGGGATATTATCGTATTCAATTTCCAGAAAAAAAATATAGGAAGTATGATTCTGTTTGTCCTTTCAAATTTGAATATCCTGTGTATGGAAAAATTGAAAAAGACCCGCATCCGCTTGCAGAGCCCTGTTGGATTAATGTGCAATTTCCTTACTTTAAAGCTACTTTACACATCAGTTATAAAGATTTAAAAGATAAAAATGTTGCAAACTTAATTGAAGATAGTAGGGACTTGGCCATTAAACATCAAATCAAATCTACGGGAATGGAAGAAACTGTGATTTTGAGAGATAGTGTAAAAGTATATGGGTTGGTTTATGATATAGAAGGCAATACAGCATCATCTTTGCAATTTTATATTACTGATAGCACACACCATTTTATACGAGGGGCTTTGTATTTCAATGTAAGACCCAATATTGATTCCGTCAAAATTGTCTTGCAATTTTTACGAAACGATGTTATTCATTTAATACAAACTTTAGAGTGGGATAAAAATAATCCTAAAAAATAATATTAATTTATGCTCTGGCACATTCTAAAATACCTTTTATCATTCTCTATTCCTGCATTTTACAGAAGAGTTAAAATTAAAAATGTACATTACTTAAAAAATAAATTCCCTGCTATCATTACATCTAATCATCCTAATGCTTTTATGGATCCTATTTTATTTAGTTATCTGGTTTATCCACCCAGAGTTAGATATATGGCAAGAGGCGATGCATTCAAACCAGGTGTAGTTTCTGCTTTGTTACAAAGTATAGGAATTGTTCCAATTTTTCGTATGCAGGATGCAGGTGTAGAGGGCTTGAAGAAAAATAATGAAAGTTACAGAGTAGTGTATAGTTTGCTGAAAAGAAATAAAAAGGTAATGATTTTTGCAGAAGGAATTTGTATTCAAGAAAAAAGATTAAGACCTATTAAAAAAGGTGTTCCAAGATTAATTTATTCAGCCCAGGAACAAATGTCCGATAAAGATATTCAAGTAATACCTGTTTGTTTGAATTATTCCAATGCTTCACAAATTGGCTCTGATGTATTTATATATGTAGGCGAGCCCTTTTCGGTTAAAAACCAAATGCAGGAATATAAACAAAATCCCAATCCAGTAATGCTTCAAATGATGAATGAGTTGTATCAAAAAATGCTACCACTTATTGTGCATATTGAAAATCCCAATAACGATGATTTATTTGAAAAATCAAGAGCATTACTTGATGAAATGATTTGCTACAAAAGAAATTTACACTCCAAAGATCCAGAACACATTTTTATAGTGGAAAAAGAATTATCTGAATTTATCAATTACATTGCAAAAAATAATCAGGAGCAATTAATACAATTTGAAGCAAAAATCAATTCACTTTATTCTATTATCAAACAATATTCTGTATCAATCCAATGTATTATTGATTTTACATACAAAAGTAAATTTGTTTTTTACTTAAAATTCTTTCTCTATTCAATCATATATCCTGCCTATTATTTGATCTATTTAATCATAGGTGCATTTATGTATTTACCATATATTTTATCACATAGATTGGCACTTCGTTTTTCAAAAAATGGAAAAGAATTTTATGCATCATTTTTCCTTGCTTTTTCTACTTTCATATTTTTATTTTATTATTTATTGATTTATTTTGCATTAATACAATTTTTGCATCCTTTTTATGTTTTAATGTTTTTTATTGTGAGTTTGTCCTTTATTCCTTTAATGCACAGATGGAATGAGTTCCGAATCTATTTTAATACGATGTTAAAAATTTTGAAAAATAAAACATTTGCCTTAAATTTGAGTAAAAATTTAGAGCAAATATTAAATGAATATGAATATCTCAAAAAATCTTCTTCAAACTAATAAGTGGAAATGGTTGATGTTTAAAATAACCCACCCCTATATCCCCTCCCTACTTTGTAGGGAGGGGAGTTCGAGGGGAGGGTTAACAAAAAAGGAAAATGTTTCTAAAAACACCATTGGAATTTCTGAAATATCTGTAAAACAATTTTCATACAAAAACATTCTTCAAACTAATAAGTGGAAAGTATTATTAGCAGTATTTGTATTGTTTGTATTTATTGCTTGTTATGTAGATGAACAAAATATTATTGCTTTGAAATTCAAAGCAGAACAGTACATTAATTACAATGATGGTAATTACAGAACTTCTTTGCCTGTCAAGCAAAATTTTGCTTTCAAAGAAGGTGAAGTGCTGTCTTATCGTGTGCATTATGGATTTATAGATGCAGGTGTTGCTATTATTGAAGTAAAACCAGAGTTAGAAGAAATTGGAGGGAGAAAAGTATATCATGTAGTTGGAAATGGCTATTCAAAAGGCACATTTGATTTTTTCTTTAAGGTAAGAGATAGATATGAAAGTTATATTGACAAAGATGCATTATTACCATGGCTGTTTATCAGAAGAGTAGATGAAGGTGGATTTAAATTTTCTCAAAATTATTTTTTCAATCACTATAAAAAAGAAGTCAAAACAGAAGACAATCAGGTGTATCCAATTACAGATGAAGTGCATGATATGATTTCTGCTTTTTATGCTGCCAGAAACATTGATTTTTCTAATGCCAAGCCGGGTGATGTATTTACAGTGATGAGTTTTGTTGATAAAGAATTGTGGCCATTAAAAATGAAATATTTAGGTAAAGATGAAATTAAAACAGATATTGGAAAATTTAAATGTCTCAAATTTTGTCCAATTGTTCAAAGAGGAAGAATTTTTAAAAAAGAAGAAGATTTGTTAGTATGGATTACAGATGATAAAAATCACATACCATTAAGAGCACAAGCCAAAATTTTAGTAGGTAGTATAAAGATGGATATTACAGATATTAAAAATCCTGCTAACCCATTATCTATTGTGAAGTAATAACTCACATTACAACTTTGTCAAATCTAATTTTATCAAATCAGGATTTATACGGTGTATGATGTAAACAATTAAAATGGTCATACTGCCACCAAAAATAATAGAAGCAGTTAATCCCATCAAACTGGCTGCCAGCCCTGATTCAAACGCACCTATCTCATTACTTGAACCAATGAATATTCCATTGATAGCCGTTACTCTTCCTCGCAAATGGTCTGGCGTGTATAATTGCAAAATACTATGTCTGATAACTACACTAACACTATCAAATACTCCCGTTAAAAACAACATCCAGAATGCTAACCAATAATTTCGGGATATTCCAAATAAAATTGTAAATAATCCAAATAAAGTTACTGAATATAACAATGCTTTTCCAGCATATCTGGCGGGGAGATAAAAAGTCAAAATTAAAGACATTACTAATGCTCCAATGGCAGGGGCAGTTCTTAATAAACCATAATATTCAGGACCTAAATGAAGTATTTTATCAGTAAATGCTGGAATGATAGCACTTACACCACCAAATAATACAGCAAATAAATCTAATGTAATAGCACTGAACAACATTTTACTTTTTCTAACAAAAACAACTCCTTCTTTAATACTTTGAAAAATATTATCACTAACAGATGAAATGTGCTTTTCATTGCCTTTGTGTTTAATTATTAACAAACATAAAATGGATAATGTGTAAAGAATCACAACAATAAAATAAGATAGCAAAGCCGCATTTTCTCCCGATGAATAAATCAGTCCTGCCAAAACAGGTCCTAAAATTGCCCCCAAATGCCACGCTCCGCTATTCAGTGAAGAAGAGTAAGTGTACAATTCTCTTGGTAATATCTCTGTCAAAAATGGTTGCATAGCCGCCGCCATAAATGCTCTGTTAATTCCAAAAATAACAACTATTAAGTAAAGCACCCACATTGGTTTATGAAAAAAGAACATAAAATGTCTTTCAGTAAATACAACTAAAAATAAAGCCGTTGTTAGCAAAGTAAAAGCCCCTGCATATATAATTTTTTTTCTATTTAATTTATCTGCCAGATAACCTGAATAAAAAGACACAACAATAAATGGCAATGCTTCAGCCAAGCCAATTAATCCCAGCATTAGTTCATCTTTGGTGTATTCATAATAAATCTGCAAACTGATAGTGCTCATTTGCATTTGAATACCTAATGTTAGAAACAAACGAAGTAAAACAAAACTTACAAAGTCCTTATTTCTTAATAATTGCCTGACCGGAGACATAAATTTTATTGAGGTAATATTTCTATTAATTGTTTATTTTCTGAAAATAATTTTTTGGCATAATTGTAACAGTATTGATAAATCTCATCAGCATTTTTGTTATCAAACATATTGAATTTACTCATATTGGGCGGGTCTATGAATAAATTTACTTTATCTTTTTTAAGATATACCGATTGACTGATAGAGAGAGTAAAACTTTTTTCAACAATATCTTTCCAGGTAATTTTGGTATTGTTAGAAGCCAGATGATTAACATGCATAGCAATTAAAAAATCACATTGATTCAATAATGGCTCAATGGGAAGATTATTTAATACCCCTCCATCAACATAATAAGTATTATTGATTTGAATGGGCTCATATAGAATGGGAATAGCAGCAGATGCCAATACAGCAGAATGCAAATTGCCCTGATGGAAAAAAACTTCATTGTTATGAATAATATCGGTAGCACAGGCGTAGAATGGCAATTTTAAATTTTCAAAATATTTAGGAAGATATTGCTGAACAAATTTTTCAATGGTTTGCATTTTTAAGAAGCCCAAACTACCAATAGATAAAGTATTCCAATCAAATAATTTTACTTGCTTGGAAATTTTTAATATTTCAGAAGCAGAGTAACCATTTGCAAACATTGCTCCTACAAGGGCTCCTGCACTGGTACCAGAAACAATACTAATTTTGATATTATGCTCTTCTAAAACTTTTAATAATCCTATATGCCCAATTCCTCTTGTACCGCCGCCCGAAAGGGTTAAACCAATTTTCATTTGACTTTACTTGTAGTTTTTTCAATAGCATCAACGCCTGGCAAAGTTCCATTTTCAATAAACTCCAGCATTGCTCCTCCACCTGTGCTAATAAAACTTATTTGATTATCTAATTGATATTTATTAACTGCTGCAACACTATCGCCTCCGCCTACTACTGAAAATACATTTTGTTGTTTAGTTACTTTTGCAATAGAAAAAGCCATTTGTTTAGTGCCTTCTTCAAAATTTTGAAATTCAAACACGCCCATAGGTCCATTCCACAAAATACTTTTGCTGCTTTGAATCACATCATCAAATATGGCTATGCTTTTAGGACCAATATCCAATCCCATTAAGTCAGATGGAATATGAATAATATCACAAACAGTTTTCTCAGATGTATCAATAAATTCTTTTGCACACACTACATCAACAGGCAAAAATATTCTGATGTTTTTAATACTTTTTGCATTGATGACTTCTACTTTGTTTAAGAAATCAATGGCTGTTTGTAAATGTTCTTCTTCGCATAATGATTTTCCAACATTACCGCCTTGTGCTTTAATGAATGTAAAAGCCATTGCACCTCCAATAATAATGTTATCGGCGGTATTGAGTAAAGATTCTAACACTTTGATTTTATCGCTCACTTTGGCGCCACCTACAATAGCAGTAAATGGTCTTTCGGGCGATTGTAATATTTTTCGCAAATTTTCTACTTCTTTTGCCATCAGATAGCCAAAACATTTTTTATTGTCAGGAAAAAACTCTGCAACGATGGTAGTAGAAGCGTGAGCACGATGAGCAGTTCCAAAAGCATCGTTGACATAAACAGTACCATGTTTAGAAAGTTTTTCTGCAAAAGTTCTATCGCCTTTTTCTTCTTCGGGGTAAAAGCGGAGATTTTCAAGTAATAAAACTTCCCCTGATTGTAAAGATTGAGATAGTTCAAACGATTTTTCAGAAATGCAATCATCTGCAAATTTGATTTTTTGTCCGAGTAATTTTTCAATATTAGAAATGGTGTGCGAGAGAGAATATTTATTTTCTTTGGTACCCTTTGGTCTGCCAAGGTGAGACATTAAAATCACTGCACCGCCATCGTTGAGAATTTTTTTAATAGTAGGTAATGCGGCTTTTATTCTTGTATCATCAGTTACTTGAAGTGTAGATTTATCAAGGGGGACATTAAAATCTACACGAATCAGAGCTTTTTCATTTTTGAAGTTAATATTGTCAACAGTTTTCATAGCAATAATTTTTCGCAAATATCCTATCAATTTTTCAATAAAACAAAACTGAAAGGGGATATAAAAAATAAAAAAGCCCTTCAAAACTGAAGGGCTTTTGTAAAAAGGGGGCGTTATTTTTTACAACGAAGCATCAAAAGAATTATTTTCAGCAGGTTCAGTGTTATCGCTGATCATTTCTTTTGTTATAGTTTCATTACTGAGTTCTTGTTCTTCTTGTTTGTTATAGATTTTTCTAATCACGATGAAGTTATCAGCTACAATTTCAGTGATTTGTTTTTTGTTG
The DNA here is from genome assembly GCA_040758575.1 of Bacteroidota bacterium. Classification (GTDB taxonomy): domain Bacteria; phylum Bacteroidota; class Bacteroidia; order B-17B0; family Aurantibacillaceae; genus BPGX01. The sequence goes on from JBFLVH010000001.1 coordinate 245,455, forward strand.
CCGTTTTTGTCTACCCAATGTCTGGTTTGTAAGCGGCCTTCAACATACACTTTCATTCCTTTTTTGAGGATTTTTTGAGCGATTTCAGCTAATGCTCTCCAGCACACAATGTTGTGCCATTCTGTTTGTTCTACTTTTTTCCCCTGGCTATCTTTAAAGTATTCATGAGTAGCCATTACGAATGTTGTTTTTGGTACATTGTTGTTCATGTACCTGATTTCGGGGTCTCTTCCTACATTTCCGATGAGGATTACTTTGTTTACATTTGCCATAGTGGTATGATTTAGTTTTTCATTTTGCAAAATTACGAAATTTATTTTTATCCAAAAAATACTTACAGCAAGTGATGTCTTCTTAATAAACTAGCAATATCTTCATCTGTTTTGGATTTTTCTTTTAGGATATCCAAAAGTTTATAGAGTAAATTTCATCTTTTTTAATATCTTCAAGTGTGGATTCAATTTCTTTGGCTTTGGCTTCAAAGGGTTTAAGGTAGGTTCTTCTGTCCCAAAGGATGAAGCCAACAATGGCAATGATGCCTGATATAAAAATACCTGCAAGCCATTTAATGTCAGAGCGGATTTCTTTTATTTCATCGTGCATTTCTTCACGAAGGGAAGCGTTTTGTTGTTGTATTTCTTCACGAAGAGAAGCATTTTGTTGTTGCATTTCTTCACGCATTAAAATCATTTGCTGTTGCATATCATCCACTTTTGTTTCAAGTTTAACTAATCTTTCTCTGTCGGATAGTGTATAAGGTATGGGAATGTCTTTATTTTTTGTATTATCAGATGGCTTTGAAGTTTGGGCAGTAATAATATTAATAACAATGAGTAGTGAAATTACACTTAAACGGATTGTTTTCATATTGTAATTTTTCTACAAAAATAATAAATGAAATAGAAAGAATCAAGAGAATGAAAAATTAGGTCAGAAGTATTTTATTTTCCTTTGTTTGAACCGCCTTTATTGTTAGTGGGTGTGGGTTTACTTCCGCCTTTATCTTGTTGAGCGTTATTATTAGTGCCGGGTAAATTAGCGGGTGGCATAGAATCTAGTTTTTTCTTAACAAGTGGTAAAATATCGTCAGATGGTTCGGAGTATAAAATAAAACCTGCGCTTGCATCTAATACATATTTATATCCACTTTCTTTTGCGACAATTTCAATGGCTTTTTTGGCTTTATCTAAAATAGGATTGATGAGTAATTGATATTTGGCCTGATAATCTTGTTGTGCCTGTGATTTAAAATCTTCAATTCTTCTTTGAAGAGATTGTAACTCTTCTTGTTTGGTCTTTTTTACTAAATCGCTCATAGTGGCTTCGTTGGCAAGATAATCATTGTATTTGGTCTGCAATTCTTGTTCCATTGACATTACGGTTTTTTCAAGGTCTTTAAGGTAGTTTTGTGCTTGTTCTCTTGCAATTTTGGTTTCGGGCATTCCGCTTACAAGAGAATCTAAACTTAAATGAGCAATTTTTTGTGCGAATGCAGATGTTGCGATACCGATACAAATACCTGTTGTTACGATGAGTTTTTGGATTTTCATAGTGTTGATTTTTTAGAGTTGATGATGTTTTTATTTTTTAGATTTATTTTTATTGATGCCAAGTTCTTTTATAACTTCTTCACTTAAATCATATTTGCTATTAGCATACAATAATGTAACTGCTCCTGCTTTGTCAAATACAAATGCTATGCCCTTTTTATCGGCTACGGCTTTAATAGCGTTATATACTTTATCCTGAATAGGTTTTACAAGTTCTTGTCTTTTTTTGAATAATTCTCCATCTACACCAAATCTTTGTTTTTGAAGTTCTCTCACTTCTTTTTCTTTGTTAATAATTTCATTTTCTCTTTTTTTACGCATATCTTCGGTAAGCAAGAGAGCATCTGCCTGATATGCTTTATATAATTTGTCAATTTCTGCATATTTAGCATCTATTTCTTTTTGCCAATCGGCGGCTAATTTATCTAATGTTTGTTGAGCGTCTTTATATTCGGGAATATTATTGAGTATATAATCGGTATCTACATATCCAGATTTTTGAGCCCAAGTAGAATGAATGGTTCCCAAAAATAATAGAAATATTAGAAAAAACTTATTCATTGTTTTGTAATTTGAAGCAGCAAATCAAAAGAATTTTTTGGTCATTTGAAAATAAAATGCAATTTTTAAATAAAATTATGAATAAACAAGGAAAATATACTAATGCCAATGAAAGAGATGATACTTAAAAACGATATAGCCAGCAATGGATAAAGATATTCATTTTGCTTGTAAAAATAGGCGATAGATTGTGTGAATACAATAATAGCACAAATGGTTAAAATACCCAATGATTCATTGACCAAAAACCATTTGTTATTGAGATTGATAAATTTTAATTTTTGTGGAATTTGAAAAAAATTATCTCTTGTAATAATAGCATCAGAATACATAATTGTTTGGTCTAATTCTTTATTGATTTTTACTCTGAAAAAATAATTTTTATAATGAAAAATGATGTTATATAGTTTTATATTACCTGATTCATAAGGATAAGTTTTAAAGTCAATATTTTGATTACTAATAAGTGTTGTATTTAAATCTAAAATATAAGATAAGATAAATTGTATGTAGATAATGAGAATAAAAATATTGATGATGCTCAAAACCTTGAAAAACGGGGAATTTTTGAATTGAACCTGAAGTCGTTTTCTTTTCAGTAAGATGAGTTCTCTTTTTAAACGCCTGATGTCTTTTTCATTAAAATCATTATCATTCTGTATCATTGATATCAAAATTCTTTTTTTCTTCAATCAAATATTTATTGCGAATATTGGAATTACGATTAATCATTTCGCCCAAGAAACCTGCAACAAAAAGCAAAGTCCCTAAAATCATACAGGTAAGTGCAATGTAAAATGAAGGGCGCTGAGTGATAAGTCGTGCAGGTAAATGATGGTATACTCTATACAATTTATCAAATCCTAAATACACGCTGGCAATGAATCCAATTAAAAACATAAAAGTCCCAATCAGTCCAAAGAAGTGCATAGGTTTTTTTCCGAATTTTGACATAAACATAATGGTCAATAAATCTAAAAAACCATTGATAAATCTTTCCCAACCAAATTTACTTTTGCCGTATTTTCTTGGGCGATGCTGGACTATTTTTTCTCCAATCTTATCAAAGCCCGCATATTTAGCCATTACTGGAATGAACCTATGCATTTCTCCATAAACTTCAATACTTTTTACAACTTTATTTTTATATGCCTTTAATCCGCAATTAAAATCGTGCAGATAAATACCACTAAAAAACCTAACAGCAGCATTATAAATTTTAGATGGAATATTTTTAGTCAGAACATTGTCATATCTGATTTTTTTCCAACCACTAACAAGGTCAAAATTTTGCTCTACAATCATTTGATAGAGTTCAGGAATTTCTTCGGGGCTATCTTGTAAGTCGGCATCCATAGTAATAACAACATCGCCTTTTGCGTGTTCAAATCCTACTTGTAATGCAGCAGATTTACCATAGTTACGCATAAAGCGAATGGCTCTTACTCTTTTATCTTTTTCAATGATAGATTGTATAACTTGCCATGAATTATCTTTACTGCCATCATCTATGAAAATAATTTCAAAAGTATATTGATGTTGAAGGGTTTTAACTATCCATTCATATAATTCGTTCAGTGATTCTGCTTCATCTTTTAATGGAACAACAATTGACAACTGCATTGAATTTTTTTGACAAAACTAATGAAAACTAATGCATTAAGCAAAATCCATTAAAATTTCGGAATGTAATAGAAGTAAATTTAATATCATTACTGAAAAATAAGTATAATTGCCGCCTATGGCAAGAATATTAACGGGCATACAAAGTACCAACATTCCACATTTAGGAAATATTTTAGGGGCAATAATACCTGCAATTGAACTAAGTCAGGTGCCCAGTAATGAAGCGTTTTATTTTATAGCCGATTTGCATTCATTAACTTCTATTAAAAATGCAGAGTTTATCAAAGAAAGCACTTATGCAGTGGCGGCTACATGGATTGCATTTGGATTGGACTACAATAAACATTTTTTTTACAGACAAAGTAGAGTAACAGAGGTGTGTGAATTAACATGGTATTTGAATTGTTTTACGCCCTTTCCAATGCTTGCAAATGCTCATTCGTTTAAAGATAAGAGCAGCCGATTGAATGAAGTGAATGCAGGATTATTTACATATCCAGTATTGATGGCGGCTGATATTTTACTTTATGATGGGGAAATTGTGCCTGTGGGAAAAGACCAAATTCAACACCTTGAAATAACAAGAGATATTGCGTCGGCTTTTAATAGAATAATGGGTAAAGAAGTGTTTGTATTACCACAAGCCAAAATTAAAGAAGAAGTGATGATAGTGCCTGGTATTGATGGCCAAAAGATGAGTAAATCATACAATAATTTTATCAATATATTTTTACCTGAAAAGGAATTGAAAAAAGTAATAATGTCTATTATTACAGATAGCACGCCTTTGGAAGAATCCAAAAATCCTGATACTTGTAATGTGTTTAAAATTTATTCATTGTTGGCTGATAAAACCTCTGTGGAAACTATGAGAAATAATTATTTGAAAGGAGGATTTGGATATGGACATGCTAAAACTGCTTTATTTGAGTTGATATTAGACAAATTTAAAGAACAAAGAAAAATATTTTCTGAATTGATGAATAAAAAAGAACAGATTGAACAAATACTTGAAATTGGTGAGCATAAAGCAAGGTTTATTGCACAAAATAAATTAAAAATTGTAAGAGAAGTTTTGGGGTATAGATAAGATATTTATCATTATTAGTTTCGCAAAAAACCCACCTGCTAACGCTTGCGGTTCTGACGCTAGCGGTCAGAATGCAGACCTAAAGCGTCTGCACCAGCATTCAGACCTTTAGCGTCTGAACCTAAATCCCTCCCTACTTGGGTACTCTTCTATGCGCACAATTTTTATCTTATTGAAAATCAATAAAATATAAACGATGCGAATTTTTATTAAACCACAAAGAACACAATCCCCAACGCAGTTGGGGAGACACAAAGAAAATAATCTTTGTGTTTCTTGGTGCTTCCTTTGTGTCCTCTGTAGTTTAAAGATTAAAATCTTTAATATCAATAAATTCAAGGTACGGACAATTTTCAAAGATGTGTGCATAGAAGAGTTTTATAACAAAGAGAGATTAATTTCACTTCAATAATTTAAGGTCATCAATTAATTTTAATACATATTCTAATTGCTGGTCTCTATCAAGGTCGGTAGTATCTAATACAATAGCGTCGTGGGCTTGAATGAGGGGATTTTCTTTTCGGTGAATGTCTAAATAATCTCGTTCTTCTAAATTTTTTTTCACTTCATCCTCAGAAGCATAAATGCCTTTGCTATGTAATTCGTCCAATCTTCTTTTTACTCTAACATCTAAATCGGTAATGACAAATAATTTTAATTCAGCATCGGGAAAAACATTCGTACCTATGTCTCTTCCATCCATTACTATACCTTTATTTTTACCATATTCTTTTTGTTTTTCAACTAAAAATTGTCTGACTTCTTTAATGCTGCTGATTTTACTAACAATATCTGAAACAAGTGGTGTGCGGATTTCCCGTTCAACATTCTCTCCATTTAAATAAGTTTCAGACGAATAAGTTGATGGATTAAAAATAAACTGAATATCCAAATTTTTAAGTGATTTAATAAGCGCATTTTTATCTACTAATTCATTATTTTTTATCCAATTATTTCTTAAAGCATAAAGTGCTACTGCTCTGTACATAGCACCTGAATCAATATAAATGTAATTTAATTTTTTTGCTAAACCTTTTGCCAGTGTGCTTTTACCAGTGGCAGAGTATCCATCAATAGCAATAGTAATTTTTTTTTCAGTTACCATTATTATCTTGTTGTGATGAGATTTGTAACTTTAATAATTCTAAAACTTCATCTACCATAAAAATATTTTCTGCGGGTATATTTGGATAATATTCTTCAATCAATTGAATAGCGTTGTTAATGTCTTCTTCTTTAAATGCATTATCTAAGCTAATGATAGATGTATATGCTTCTAAAGCAACATTAAAGTTATTTGAAAGCAAATGAGGTATAAAAACAGGCAAATCATTTGGGTCTGTAAATCCAGCTTCCCAGTAGGCGCATATTAAGTTGGCAAGAATTTCATCAGAATGATTTTCCTGTATTTGTTCTAATAGAAGATTTTTGTAATTATGTTTTTTCAACCATAATAATAAGTCGTTTTTTTCAGAAGGGTTTTGATATTGAGCAATGAATTTTTCTACATCCAAAATTTGCTTTGGTTGATTTTGTTCATTCTTTTGAGTTAGTATAATGGTATTGAAATTTTTTTCATTAAATAAAAAATCATCATTTAATTCAAAACCATCTTCATTCAATGCTTCATTTTTTTCATCATCACTTAAATAAAAATTTTCATCCATGATTTTCATATAAGTATTATTTATGATTAGTTAAGTAACTATAATTTAAACTTATAATTTTGAATTTTCAATTAGTTGCAAAATAATATCTTTGGGTTTTATTCCTTCGGCTTCGGCTTTGTAGTTTAATACAATTCTATGTTGAAGAACTCCAATAGATACAGCATTTACATCTTCAATATCGGGGCTGAATTTGCCATTTAATAAGGCGTGGCATTTGGCACCTAAAATTAAATTTTGAGATGCTCTTGGACCTGCTCCCCATTCAATGTAATTGTTAGTGATATTATTATTTTTATCGCGTGTTAGGGCTACTAATTTTACAGCATAATCAATTACAAAATCAGTTACAGGCACTTTTCTAACAATGTCCTGATACAATTTAATTTGTTCTTCGGAAAGAATTTTGTTGATAATAATTTGTTGAGAAGATGTGGTTTGTTTTACAATTTGTTTTTCTTCTTCAATGCTTGGATAATCTAACCAAATGCTTAACATAAATCTGTCTAATTGTGCTTCGGGCAATGGATAAGTTCCTTCCTGTTCAATAGGATTTTGAGTAGCTAAAACGAAGAAAGGTTGTGGAAGTGGATAAATTTTTCCAGCGACAGTTACCTGTTGTTCCTGCATTGCTTCTAATAATGCAGATTGAGTTTTAGGTGGCGTACGATTGATTTCATCAGCTAGTATAATGTTAGCAAATACAGGACCTTTAATAAATTGAAATTGTTTTTGTTCGTTTAAGATTTCTGAACCAATAATATCGCTGGGCATTAAGTCAGGTGTAAATTGAATACGGCTGAATTTTAATCCAAGAGCATCTGCAATGGTTTTGACCAACAAGGTTTTTGCCAAACCTGGCACACCAATCAATAAACAATGTCCTTTTGAAAAAATAGAAATGATGGCTTGTTTAATGACTTCATTTTGTCCAACAATTACTTTGGCAATTTCTTGTTTTAATTGGTTATAGTTCAGATGCAGTTGTTGTGCAATTTCTTTTTCAGATAAAGTGTTGTTCATAAAAAGAAGTTTAGTTGTTTTGAATTTTCCAATAAGACGAAAAGTTGCAATTATAAAGAGAATTATCAATTTTTATATAAGTAGATGGTGTTTTTTGGGTAATCCATTTTTTGATGATTTTTTTCTGTTTATCTAATTGAGCGAGTTGAGAAAGTTTTTGATAATCATCTTTAATATTCGCACGGTGGGGTGGGGTAGTGTTATTTAGTTTGATAATTCTAAATGCGGGTTTGTTATCTGTAGTAGTGTATTGAATGGGTTTGGTAATTTCTCCTACAGATAATTTTTCAAAAATGACAACGAGATTTTGGTCAAGATGGGCAATGTCTTCAATTTCCCATTTAACAGAAGCAGTTGCAGGATTTATCATTGTTCCATTGTTTTGTTTGGTATCTTTATCATTGCTGAATAATTGTGCTGCTTTTTCAAAGGTGATATTTCCTGATGTAATTGCATTGTAAATGCTGTCGGCTTTTTGTTTGGCTTTGAATATATCAATATTTTGAATTTTTGGGATGACTAAAATGTGTCTCAAATCTACTAATTCTCCTTTACGGGCAATGAGTTGTATAAAATGGTAACCATAAGGTGTTTCAAACACTTCGGATACTTCGCCGGGTTTGAGTTTGAAAGCAACGGCTTCAAATTCGGGCACCATCATTCCGCGTGCCACATTTTCGTATTTACCGCCATTTTTGGCTGAGCCAGGGTCTTCGCTATATAGTGCGGCTAATACGCTCATACTTTCACCGTTTAATACTCTTTTGCGATAACTTTCTAATTGTTCTCGTGCTAATTGTTTGGCTTCGGAGGAAACTTTGGGTTGGATTACAATTTGAGACCATTCGTATTCAGTAGGAATGAGGGGCAAACTATCTTTTGGAATATTTTCATAGAATAATTTAACTTCGGATGGTGAAATTTTAATATCTCCAATAATTTTTTGTTGCATTTTTTGGATAATCAATTGGTCTTTGATTTCGGGTCTAACTTCATCTTTGAATACATTGACTTTTTTCCCATAAAATTCTTCAAACTTTTCCTGACTTCCAAACATATTGATGTAGTATGCCAATCTTCTGCCTATTTCTGCATCTACTTCATTATCTGTAACAGTTACACTATCTTTATCTGCCTGAATTAAGAGTAATTTTTGAAACATTAGTTCTTCTAAAACCTGACATTTTGTAGCAGATGAATCTTCTGAAAGTTTTTCTCTGTAAGCGGCTTCTACTTGTGATAGTAAAACTGGATGCTTTCCGACAATAGCAACGACTTTATCTAATAAAGTTTGAGCAGATAATTGTAAGGACAAAAAAAGTGTATAAATGATGATGTGTTTCATTGCCAAAAAATATTGGGCGAAAGTAAGAAAAAAAATTCAAGAGGGGAATTAGTTAGCAGATATAAATAAAGGTAGAGTATAGAAAAGTTAAACAAATTGTATTAGTTTAATACTTAATGTCTTATATACAAGCCGATAATGGCTATCATTTGTGCAATCCAAAAACCAACCATCCATTTTATTAAGTCAATTTTATCATCTTTTGTAAGAAAAATATCTTTTTTTTGATTAATTTTTTCTTCTGCTTTATTTTCAAAATATTCTATTATTTTAGATGCTTCTTGCTCTCCAAATTTATTTTTCAATATTTCATAAACTTGAATATCTAATATTGACATAAAAATTTTTTAGTATCTGTTTAGCGTTTTAATATAAAATAGCACCCGACTTCAGTCGGGTGTTTCAAGAATTTGTAATAGTATCGGGCTTTAGCCACATCATTGTAGTAAAGAGCACCATAAAATGTGGCTAAAGCCAAAGATTGTTCTATTTCTTAAGTCAGTTGGCTAAAGCCAACTGCAATAAATAATTTGTTTATACAACAATAAATACCAAGTCACTTGTAGTAAATATTTTTTAATGAAATATTTTTTATACGCTAAACAGGTATTTTTTTATGCAAAGATACAAAATTTATTGATTTCTATTTTCAGATTTATTCTTATCTTTTCTTGTGAGGGCTAATACTGGGGCAATCACAACCTGATGATTTTTTGGTTTTTTTATGAGAAGAGCATGCAGTAAGTTGTATAAAAGTGGATATAAGTAAAATGTAAAAAAGATATTTTTTAAAGTTCATGTTGTATTGTATTTTTGCTGCAAAATTAAAAATAATAATTGATGAATTTATTGTATCAATTAGGAGAATATGCTTTGCTGATGGGTAGAGTATTTAAGAAGCCCGAAAATTGGAGGGTTTATAGGAAACAAATTATCAAAGAAATTTATCAAATAGGCATTACATCATTGCCTATTGTAGCCATCATTTCAGTATTTATGGGTGGTGTCATTACTATTCAAGCCGCCTTTGGATTTACAAGTCCTTGGGTGCCTTTGTATGCTGTCGGATTTACAACAAGAGAGTCCATTATATTAGAGTTTAGTCCAACTATTGTAAGTTTAATTTTAGCAGGAAAAGTAGGTTCTAACATCGCTTCTGAAATAGGAGCAATGCGGATTACAGAACAAATAGATGCATTAGAAATTATGGGTGTTAATTCGGCTTGTTACTTGATTTTACCAAAGATTTTAGCCGCTGTATTTATCAATCCTTTTTTGATTGCTATCAGTATGTTTTTGGGATTAGTTGGTGGTTATGTTATGGGAATTGCAGCGGGAGCAGTTACTTCTTATGAATACATCTTTGGTATACAAACTTTTTTTGAGACGTGGAAAATATGGTATGCCTTTACAAAAGTAATTGTATTTGCTTTTATCATTACCTCAATACCTGCATATTATGGCTATTACACAAGAGGTGGAGCATTAGAAGTAGGAAAATCCAGTACCAGTGCAGTAGTGATGTCCAGTATTATGATTTTAATTTTTAATTTAATTATTACTCAATTATTTTTTACTTAAATACTAAAAAACATTTATTGTGATAGAAGTAAAAAACATAACCAAAAAATTTGATGGTCGTACCATTATAGAAGATATTAATTTTGTATTTGAAAAAGGAAAAACCAATTTAATCATTGGCGAAAGCGGATGTGGAAAGACCACATTATTAAAAGTAATGGTAGGATTACACAAACCAGATAGTGGGGCTGTCTTGTATGAGGGAAAAGATTTTATCCAAATGAATGCCGAAGAACAACAAAGCATTCGCAAAGAACTTGGAATGTTATTCCAAGCAGGTGCATTATTTGATTCATTGACCCTTGAAGAAAATGTTCAGTTTCCACTGGATATGTTTACAACAATGAGTGAGGAAGAAAAAAAAGAAAGAGTTAATTTTGTTTTGAAAAGAGTAAAATTAGAAGGTAAAAACAAATTATATCCTGCAGAATTAAGTGGTGGTATGAAAAAAAGAGCAGGGTTAGCAAGGGCTATATCTGCGTTTCCAAAGTATTTATTTTGTGATGAGCCCAATTCTGGATTAGATCCTAAAACAGCAATTGTAATTGATGAGTTGATTTATGAATTAACCAAGGAATTTGATATGACTACGATAGTCATTACACATGATATGAATTCTGTAATTGAAATAGGTGAAAATATTTTATTTATTCACAAAGGTAAAGCGGAATGGAAAGGCACAAAAGAAAATGTATTGAATAGTGGTAATGAGGCATTAGAAAATTTTGTATTTTCTTCGGAATTTATGAGAAAGGTGTATAAGGGGGAGTGAGGAATATTGTTGAATGATTCATTTCATTAAATATTAGGTGGTGTTACTGTTTTTGTCCAATAATAATTATTTCTTCACTTAAATGTGGCCAAATCCTGCAAATAAGATCATTTTTCCAATGTTTAAAATTATTACGATGTTTTAATGAAACTACTTTATATCCACAATCTTCAAAAATTTTTTTAAGTTCAAAATCTCTGTATTCTTTCACATGCATCCAACTGTCCCAAATCATATATCTTCCAGTTGGATTACAATATAATTTATATTCTTCACTCATTTCTACATATTCTTTAACCTCTTCAGTAATTGCGCCTCCACGAAATAATTTTAAAACTCTATCTAAAGAACCTCCATTTACTGTGGATAAGTAAAAATATCCTCCTTTTTCTAACTTATTGAAAGCTTGTTTAAGAACAATATGAGGTGGAAACCTTAAGTGTGCAATACAATGAATTAAAGTAAAACACTCCACTTTATCTGGAATAGCTTTTGAGAAATCGGTTGAAAAAAATTCCCCTGGATAAACCGAAATATTATGTTGTTTAGCCCATGCTGTTCTTTTTTCAAATTCCCATGGTGCTTCCAGTGCACAAACATTCTTTCCTGCATTCTTTAAAGCAATAGAGATTTCCCCTCTGCCGGGACCTAATTCACAATAATAATTTACTCCTAATGATAGCAAATCATTTAAAGTATTTTCATATCTTTTCTTTTCTGATTCTCTCATAGTAAATAATTTTTAATTATCCAGCATATTCCACTTTAGTATATCATCTTCCTGAATATCTATCAATGCTTTTTTTCCAATAACTTCATTTATATATTTTGGACTAATACCATGTGCAGGTCTTTTCCAGGTTAAGTCAGAAATTTCTATGACTTTACCTTTTGGAATATATTTGGCGGCCACTAAACTTCTTCGGGCGTTTTTTCTTGCAAGTTCTTCATCAGGTAATGCTGTTACATTGAATGTGCCTAACAGATCTCTTGTAAATTCCCATTTTTTTCTAAATAATTTCAAATCTTCTTTGTCCATAGCATGATAATGGTCATTGCCAGGAAGTGTCTTATCAAAGGTGAAATGTTTTTCAATAACTGATGCACCAAGTAATACAGCAGTATGGATTACTTCCATATTTTGCGGTAAGGTATGATCACTGTATCCTATTATATATTCAGGGAAATGTTTTCGTAATCCCCATATCATTCCAAGATTAGCGTTTTTGTTTGGAGTAGGATAGTTCAATACGCAATGCATAAGTATTAGTGGATTACCATATTTCTCAATAACATCTATGGCTTCTTGAATTTCCCATAAATAAGATGCACCAGTTGATAAAATGATTGGTTTTCCAAATTGACATTGATATTCAATAAAGGGTAGATTGGTAATATCAGAAGATGAGATTTTAAAGGCATCCATTAAATCATTCAAAAATGTAGCAGATTCAATATCAAAAGGGGTGCTCATAAATTCAATACCTACCTGGTCACAATATTTTTTTAGTTCTTCATATTCCTTTTTCCAGAATCTGTCGTATTTCTTAAATAATTCATATTGAGAGCGTGTGGGTTCTTTTGAAATATCCCAATAATAAGGGCTATTTTTGGAAGCAAGCGTTTCTGCTTTGTAAGATTGAAATTTAATAGCATCAGCACCACCTTCTTTGGCTTCATCTATAAGGCGTTTAGCCAATTCCATAGAACCTTCATGATTTACACCTGCTTCGGCTATAATGTAAGGTTTTGATATGGTGTTGAAATTGTAAGTTTTAATAAACTCTTTTAGTTTCATATCATAGATTTTATAAGTTACCAAACTGTCCAGCCGCCATCTACTTTTAAGTTTAATCCAGTTACATAAGTAGATGCGTCACTTAATAGATAAATTAATGCAGGGGCTACTTCATAGTTGTAACTCATTCTTTGCATAGGCGAAAAGTTAGCAAAGTTTTTTTCAAATTGTTCCTCGTGTTGATTCCAAACGCCGTGAGGTGTAATCATATTCACTCGCACACCTTTATCTGCCCAATATGATGCCAGATAACGAGAAAGAGCGTCTATTCCCCCCTTGCTTGCTGAATAAGCAGCAGGACATCCTAATGAAGTGCCTTTGTATAAATTTTGGTTAGGTGCAACATTGCTATAAGTTGAAGGCATAGTAATAATAGATCCAGTTCCTTTTTTAGCCATATAACTGCCTATCACCTGACACAGAAGAAATGTGCCTTTTAAATTGACTTCAATCACTGTATCCCAATTATCTTCACAAACTTCTTCAAATGGTTCAAATTTTAAATGAGATTTATTTTGATGAGCACAAACTAAACCATCTATTTTACCAAAATTTTTTAATGTTTTTTCTTTAAGATTGATTACACTTTCTTTTGATGCAACATTTACTGGAATTCCAAGGCACTTAATAGAGTGTCTCTTTTCTAGTTCCTTCGCGAACTCTTGTGGGTTGGATTGTTCAATATCAGCAACGATAACATTGCCACCAAATTGAGCCACTGCTTCACAAAAGGCACGACCAATCAAACCACAACCGCCTGAAATAATTATTACTTTGCCCTTTAAATCAAATAATTCTTTGAAATTAATTTGTGTAGGGTCTGTAGTTTTTTTTAGGTTTCGCATCATTATTTCATTTTTTCAATCTCAAAGTTAATGATATTCCTTTCTTGCTCACTAAATTCTATTCCTATTAAATATATCTCTTCACTCGCTGATTGATATTTCTCAAAATACCTCTTTGATTTTATCTGTTGTAATGCACTGCCCTTCTCTTTTTCATCTTTTATTACTTTGAATTCCATTATGTATGCTCTGTGGTTATACTTTATCACCATATCTACTCTTCCTTTGTTGGTATTATCTTCTACCACTATATCCAATCCTGTACCCATCATCAATGCATACAATATGCTCGCATAATATCCTTCATATTTATCTAACTCATTTTTGATATACCATTCGTAAGGAATAGATGCATAAAAGGAATGTAACTCATTCTTCCATCTTTTAATATCATTATCTCTTATGCTCTCCAATATATTCCATTGTATATTATTACTTTCACTTACATCACTTAAATATCTAATTAAATGATTATTCAAACTTACTTTCACTTCAAAATTTGGATAGCCCAATTTGTATTTTCTTATATCATTAAATTCTTCTGTGGCTTTAATTGTTAGGTATCCCGTTTGAAATAATAAATTTTCTATTTCTATTTTATCAATATCAAATGAATCAATGATGCTATCATCTATCTGAATGTTTTCTATTTTGGGCAAAAAGTATTTGTTTTCTTTTATCAATTTCATTAGAAATGTTGGTGTGCCTGTCTGAAACCAATAAGGATGAAATCTTTTTTCATCTAAATATAACAACACATCAAAAGGATTATACACACTCTCTCCTAACCAATTATAGCCATTATACCAATGTCGCATTTTTTCTATATCTACCTCGCTTAATCTATCTTCAAATACTTTTTGCATCTCTTGTTCAGTATATCCACATATCGCAGAATATCTGGAATGTAAAGTAATATCTTGTAGTTGATTTAATCCACTAAAAATTGACACTTTATTAAACTTCGTTACACCTGTAATGAAAACAAACTTAATATAACTATCACTAGCCTTAATAACAGAATAAAAAGTTCTCAACACTTCTCTATTCGCCTCTGCTATTGGTTTATCTTCAATTTTATCTAATATCGGCTTATCATACTCATCTATCAATATCACTACTTTTTCATTAAACTTTTTGCTTAATTCTATAATTGTTTCTTGAAACTTGTTATTATACTCAGTTGAGGTTATATTCAATTGATATTTATTTATGTGTTGATTTAAGATAAAGTTAATATTGTTTATGAGTTGTTCAGTGTTACTTACACCCATTCCAAAATCAATGTGAATGACTGGATATGTCTTATTCCAATCCCAATTATTTTCTAAATATAATCCTTTGAATAGTTCTTTATTCCCAGAAAATGCCTGCTTCAATGTATCTACAAATAAACTTTTTCCAAATCTTCTGGGACGAGAAAGAAAATAATATCCTCCACCTTGATTAGCAAGTTGATAAACATAAGACGTTTTGTCTACATAATAATAATTGCCTTCAATAATCTTTGAAAGTGTTTGTATGCCTATTGGTAATTTTTTATTCATTTTCCTTCTATAATTTTAGTTGTAGAAAAGCCTTCTAAATAAGGAATAATTTCTACTTTGCCCCCATTTTGAATAACTAAATCAGCACCTACAATTTTATCTATAGTGTAATCTCCCCCTTTTACAAGCACATCAGGTTGAACTAATTGAATTAAATTCAATGGCGTGTCTTCATCAAAGATACAAATATAATCGACACATAATAAACTGGCTAACACTTCTGCTCTCTTATCTTGCGTATGAATTGGACGATTTTCACCTTTTAATCTTTTTACAGAAGAATCAGAATTTAATCCTACAATTAAGATGTCGCCAAATGATTTGGCTTTATTTAAATAATACACATGTCCGGGATGTAATATATCAAAGCAGCCATTAGTAAAAATGATTTTCTTCCCAAAATAATGTTCTCTGAATGCAACTCTTTTGAGTTCATCTTTTGAAATAATTTTTTTTTGAGCAATAATATTGAAATCAGTCATTGTTTAAATTTTTGGCAAAAACAGGCAATAAAATAAATGATAATCCTCCACTTATTAAAATTAAAATAAATTGTGTGCCCCATATAATCCATGGAAATGCTACTGCCGATGCATTATCTAATTGATAATACAATAAAATTTCTGTTAGTAAAAAATGATAAGCACCAATCCCACCGGGTGTTACAATTACTCCAACAGTTCCAAATAAAAACAAAACTAATATTTTTAGAATGCCCAACTGTTCAGTAGAAGGCATTGCTAAAGCACAAGTATACATGGATAAATAATACATCAGCCAGATAATTAAACTCCATATCCAAAAGCCCAATGGTCTTTTTATTTTATGTATTTCCATTAGCGGACGAATTATATTTTGAATGAAAGATAAAATTTTATCCATTAAAGATGGTTGATTGTTGGAAGTTTTTCTTTTAAAGAGCCAGTAAATAAAGCACATTCCAATTATCAAAAATATAAATAAATAAATCCAATTAACACCTTCAAGTTTTTGAGTAAATGGTGTAAAAATGTATTGATTCAATAAAGCATATAAATCACTGTAATTAAATATCACTACTAAAATAAATATTACTATCAACAACAACATATCTACCACTCTCTCTGCTATGACTGTTCCGAGTGCTATGTCCATTGGTATTTTTTGATACTTATTTACCACTGCACATCTTGAAATTTCTCCCATTCTTGGCAATCCGTAATTGGCTAAATATCCAATTAAAACTGATGATAAAGATATATTGATTTTAGAATGATGTCCATAATTTTCTAATAAATAATTCCACCTGTATGCTCTTGCATAATGACTGAAAAAACTAATAATTAATGAAAACATTATCCAGAGCCAATTGCTTTCTGTGAAAGCATTGACAACTTCTTCTTTTGATACATCTGTTCTTTTAATAGATAAATAAATGAGTCCACCGCCAAGCAATAACAGGACAAGATATTGAATAAATGATGAAATTTTTTTATTCACTACTTGATTAATTTATTTGTTGCGGTATCTGGAAAAATAATTTTAGGACGAAAGGTTTTTGCTTCATTTTTGTCCATCCATGTGTAAGAGATAATAATAACTACATCGCCTGGCTGAAATTTCAATGCAGCAGGCCCATTCAAACAAATGATTCCACTTCCTCTTTCTCCTTTAATTACATAAGTGATAATTCTTTCACCATTTCTTTTATTTAATACATGAACCTGTTCATTTTCAATTAAATCGGCTGCATCCATTAAATCTTCATCAATAGTAATGCTTCCAATGTAATCTAATTCTGCTTGTGTAACAGCAACACAATGTATTTTTGATTTTAAAACTCCAATTAACATAATCTTTAAATAGCCGTGTAAAGTTCAGAAAAATAACAGGAATATGCAAATATGCTTTGATACTACTTAAATAAGTTATCAATGGGATATGCCCAGTTTTTGCTTATCCAATAACTATAAAGATATTTTTGTTCAAATTGAAACTTTGGCTCTACCAAAAATAATTTTTGTATTTCGTCTTTTATTAAATGCCAATCCATTAGTGTTGAATAACCAGGACGAATTACAACATTTTTTGTAGATGAAATTAAATCGTTGACTTCAATGAAATTTTTCCAACCTAAATAAATATTGTTATCGCATTTATTTCCACCAATTATTTTGATAATTAAAGATGTATTTTTATCTAATAATTGATGGGCAATTTCAGTAAAATATTTTTCATAATAATTTTTTTCAGTTCCTGTTCCACTGATGATGAATAAATAATCAATTTTTTTTTCTTTTGTCTTTTTTTTCATCAATGATTGTGGATGAATGTATTTTATTTTTTTGTTGAAATATTTGCTTTGAGAATGAGATAATTTTCCAGCAAGAGATGAATTGATATCTTCATAATCAGGTATCCAGATTTCATTAAATTTTTTCAATAAGATATGATGAATGTTGTTGATAAATTTTAGGTAAAAGGGGATTTGCAAATTGATTTGATGAGTAATAAATATATTATATGCTGATGGATGATAAAAGCCATATCTTTGGTCAGAAATAATAACATCAGGTAAAAAATTTTGATGTATAAATTGTTTTAATATTTGTTGTTCCTGTTGTATGGCTTGAAAAATTTTTATTAAAGAAAAATTATCAAGAAAATTGTAAGGATGAAAATTGATATTGTAAGATGAAATTTTTTCAATTCTGATGTCTGGAAATAATGGAGAGAAAAAATTGATTTGATTGGTAGAAGCGAAAATGATAATTTCATTATAGGACTTTAACTGTTGAATAATGGCTGCTGTTCTTATACAATGCCCCCATCCCCAATCTAATGCTGATATAAAGATTTTTTTATTTTTGATATTTTCAAGCACTTAAAATTGAAATCTATTTAATATTTGAAAAAACATACTTCATCTCACTCTCAATTTGATGAGCAACTGATAAATATTTTTCCAAAGGATTAGCAGAAGCATCTGCTGATTTTGGATCATCATAAGGTATTAATATTTTCTTTTCTGCTTCTGGAACGTAGGGACAATTCGTTTCAGTTTCTGAACATACCATTACTGCTGCGAACTCTTTTAATTGTTTTGTAACTTCTTCAAATGCCTTACTATACAATAAAATTGGAGGTTGTTGTGAATCATAAAATAATTCATACACTGGATTTTCTCCACCTGACTTTTGATAAATTTTGTAGTTTAACTTTTCTAATGTTTTCAATGTATTGGGATGAATTCGGGTAACTTCTACACCGCCTGAATAACAATGAATGTTTTTAATATTATTCAAAAATGCCTGATGCTGTGCTATTACCTGTGCTAAATGGCTACGGCGACTATTTTGCACACAAATAAATATTAAATTGACTTCGCTTCCGTTCTCTAATTTTTTGCTGATATAATCTGCTAAAATTTCTAATTTGGCTTTTCTTTCATTTTGAATTTTACTCATAAATTGCTAATTAAGTTTTTTGTATTAATCTTTTGAAAAATAATCAGCACTTTGATAAACACCTGTAAGTTCCTTTTTAATTTGCATTAATACATCATTAGCCAAACTACTTGCTCCATAACGAAACCATTGATTACTCAACCATTCGTCACCTAATACTTCTTTTACCATTACAAGATATTGCAATGCTGTTTTAGCATTAGATATTCCGCCCGCTGGCTTCATTCCTATCATTTTGCCTGTTTGATCATAATGATCTTTGATGGCTTGTAACATTACATAAGTAACAGGCAATGTAGCCGCAGGTTGAATTTTTCCTGTTGATGTTTTAATAAAATCTGCCCCTGCTAATATCGCAATTTCAGATGCTCTGCGAACATTGTCCAGAGTGGATAATTCTCCAGTTTCTAAAATGACTTTTAATCGGGCATTATAACTATGCGTGAGTTCTTTAATGGCTACAATTTCTTCATAAACCAATTGAAAATTACCTCTTAAAAATTCTCCTCTGTTAATCACCATATCTACTTCATCAGCACCATTA
Organism: Bacteroidota bacterium; assembly: GCA_040758575.1. Lineage (GTDB taxonomy): Bacteria > Bacteroidota > Bacteroidia > B-17B0 > Aurantibacillaceae > BPGX01. The sequence continues at coordinate 264,850 of JBFLVH010000001.1, forward strand.
TCCAGTGCAAATTTTGTATCAGAAAGTTTTACTTCTAATGGTGCCTGACCTGCAGGAAAAGCAGTAGATACAGATGCTACTTTTACAGGACTTCCTTGTAAATATTTTTTAGCGATTTTGACAAACATTGGATATACACAAACAGCGGCAACAGTAGGTAAATCAGGAATATCATCTGCAAGATATTGGGCTTTGTAGCAAAGTTGTTTTACTTTTCCTTCAGTATCTTTGCCTTCTAATGTAGTAAGGTCAATCATATTCAATATCAATTTTAATCCTTCTACTTTGCTTTGTTTTTTAATACTTCTGGCAGTAATTCGGGCTAATCTATCATCTACGCCTACTTGGTCTACTCTTAAATCATACAAAAATTCCCAATCCTTATTAGATGAAAATGTTTTCATAAATTTTTTATTAGTTTTACGCAAAAATAGTAAATAATTAGCAAAATGCAGTCAAAGGTTATTTGGTTATTTGGTCTTTCTGGTGCAGGTAAAAGCACTATTGCTCAACAGTTAGTAAAACATTTAAAGAGTAATCATTATCCTATTGTTTTATTAGATGGTGATGAAGTAAGAAGTTCTGTAAATAAGGATTTAGGATTTTCTGATGAAGACAGAATGGAAAATATTAGAAGGTCTGCAGAATTTGCAAAATTATTGATTGGGCAAAATATGTTTGTCATTGCGGCTTTCATTACACCGAGAAAAATAATGAGAGATTTAGTAAAGCAAGTATTAAATGATAAAGTTATTTTATTTTTTATTGACACGCCATTAGAAGAGTGTATTAAAAGAGATGTAAAAAGTTTATATAAAAAAGCGACAGGTAATGAAATTAAAGATTTTACAGGTATTCAAAGTGTTTTTGAAATTCCTGAAAATGAAAATGTAATAACCATATCAACAATCAACAAATCACCCGAAGAGTGTGCTAATGAGATTTTAAATTATCTAACATTAAAATAGTTTAATCACAACCACTTTTTCTTTCTAAATATGTATAGAATAACGAGTGTAGAAAGCACCATTAAAAATAAAGCAAATGGATAGCCCCATTTCCATTCCAATTCTGGAAGAAATTTGAAATTCATTCCATATATGCTGGCAATAAGAGTAGGGGGCATAAAGATAACTGACACTACTGTAAAGATTTTTATAATTTTATTTTGTTCTATATTAATCAAACCTAAAAATGAATTTTGTAAAAATTCTAAGCGCGTAAAATTAAATGAAGTATGGTCAATCAATGATGCTATATCCTTCAATAGCATTCTGATTTTTTCAAGGTTTTCATCTTTAATTACATCATTTCTAATTAATAATGACAATACTCTTTGTGTATCAAATAAATCTTCACGAATTTTTATCATCGCTTCTTGATAGAAGTTGATTTTGTAAATTACTTTTTCATCTAATGCACTGGAAAAAGAAGTATGTTTGCTAATAGCATTAATTTTGGCGGACAAAAACTCAATAATATCGGCATCGTTCTCAATACCTTGTTCTAAAATAGCTATTAAAATTTTGAGTGCGTGATTGTAATGTGAAGGTTGTTGTTTTATTTTTTTGACAATTTCTTGGAATACCCTGGATTCAAAACTTCGGTTGGTAAGAATAACATTATTTTTTACAATAATACTTACATCGCTGTCTTCAATTTTCTCTGATTGTGGTAAAAAATTGATGAACCTTGTAATAATTTTAATAGCATCATCTTCTTCAGAGTATCTTGAACTTAATTCAATTTCTTCTTGTTGCTGTTTAGTAGGAAAGGTAATTTTGAACTTTTCTTCTATAGATGCTATGTCTTGAGTACTTCCGTTTTGTATGTCAATCCATATAAAATTATCCCATTCAGGCAATTCATCAAATGAATCTACCTTGATTTGAGAGTAGTCGGGAAGTACAAATGCTCTGATCATAGTCCATATTAAAAGTAATTAATGAATAATTTTCGGGTGCAAAGATGCAAAATATATTTGGAAACTTTGTAAATTATTTTGTATTATTGCCGCCCAAAATAAAAAGGTTCCGTAGCTCAGCTGGATAGAGCAACAGCCTTCTAAGCTGTGGGTCGCAGGTTCGAATCCTGCCGGAATCACTATCTAATTCGTCCTTTGAATCAGTTTGTATATTTTATCACTGGTGGCTTTGTTGTTGTCTTTTCTATATGTTTAGTTATTTTAATTGCTTTTACTTCTTATTTTGATTATTTATCTTCTACTAAAAAAAATTTTCTTATTATTATTTTATCAATGTATTGTATTTATAGATTATACAACTTGTATCAAAAGTATAAGCAATTGAAGTCCAAATAAATTGCATATTTCCCAAATGTTGTATTGACAAATTTCATAAGTTTGAGCCAAATAATTTAATTGGAATGGAATCATCACAACCCAAAAACAAACTTTACGAATTACTTTTACCTATATTATTTGTAGTTATAACTATATCTGCTTTGCTGTTTGGTTTTTATGCAGGTTCTTATTTATATGAAAAAAAAATTGCAGGTAGTGATTTAGATTTTGAAAGTGAATCTAATGATAAAATTAATTTGATAATAAGGTATATTCAGGATAATTATGTAGATACTGTAAATGTTCAAAATCTGGAAAATGATGCTATTGCTGCATTGTTGCATCAATTAGATCCGCATTCTGATTTTATACCGCCACAGGATTTTTCTTTGATTAAAGAACAAATGGAAGGAAATTTTGAAGGCATTGGTATTGAGTTCAACATCATTAAAGATACAATAAGAGTCATACAGACCATTAGCAACGGTCCTTCTGAAAAAGCTGGATTGATGGCTGGCGATAAAATTATTTTTGTAGATGACTCTTTGGTAGCAGGTGTGCATATTACAAACGAAAAAGTATTTAAAAAACTTCGTGGAAAAAAAGGAACCAAAGTAAAAGTAGGTATTCAAAGAAATGGGGTAAAAGATTTTCTTTATTTTACAATTGAAAGAGATGAAATACCACTTTATAGTGTAGATACATATTATATGATTCAAAAAGATATTGGATATATTAGAATTGATAGATTCGCTCAAAATACAGTGAAAGAATTTGAAATCGCAATGCAAAAATTATTACAAAAAGGAATGAAAAAATTGATTTTGGATTTACGCGATAATCCCGGTGGCGTGCTGGATGCAGCTGTTGAAATATCCGACCACTTTTTACCTGATGGAATGACAATTGTTTATACACAGGGCAGAAAATATCCAAAAAAAATTTACAAAGCCACATCCAAAGGTTTATTTGAAACACAACCATTAGTAGTTTTGATAGATGAAGGCAGTGCCAGTGCCAGCGAAATTGTAGCAGGTGCTATTCAAGATAATGACAGGGGAATCATTGTAGGGCGTAGAAGTTTTGGTAAAGGTTTGGTTCAAGAGCAATTAGATTTTCCTGATGGTTCTGCTATAAGGTTAACGGTGGCAAAATATTATACACCCACAGGAAGGTGTATTCAAAAGCCCTATAATAAAAAGAATACAGATGAGTATTATATGGAAGAATATGAAAGGTATATCAATGGAGAAACATTAAAATTAGACAGCACTAAGTTAGATACAAGCAAAAAATTTGTTACACCCAAAGGAAAAATTGTATATGGTGGTGGTGGCATTGTACCCGATATATTTATACCTGCTGATACTACTGTTCATAATTCTAAAATTAACCCATTCATTTTGAGTGGATGTATTCAGCAATTTGCTTTCAATAAAATAGATAATCAAAGAAAAGAATTGCTGAAACAATATCCTTCTGCAGATAATTTTATTGAACATTTTGCTATCAATGATTCTGATTTATTTGATTTCCTAAAATATTGCAAGAAGAACAATACTTCCGTTACGCTTAATGAAAAAGAAAAATTAAAATTAAAAACATTGATAAAAGCATCTATTGGAAGAATATTATATGGCAGTAGTGCATATTATCCTATCATCAACAAAACAGATAATACTATTCAAAAAGCAATAGAGATTGTTCAAAAGAATGAAGATATGTAGTTTAATCGTAAATCAAATATTTTTTTCTAATTTCTAAAAATTTATCAATATCTTCCTTCCATTTTTCTCTGATTTTATCTTCACTTAAGCCCTTGATAATATCTTTTTGTAATTCAGAATTTCCTGCGTGGTAGTTGAAATTTTTATCAAAAAAGTTTTTTGTTTTCAATTTTTTGTAAAAAAGTATAAGCCATTGTAAATTAATTTTTTGTGGATGATGAAGTAAATAATCGTCGTTGCTTAAATCTAAACCACAGCATTCTATGTCTTTATATTTTGGGTTTTTACTGATGTTATTGGCTTTTGGGACAAAGCAAAATTTTTTATCGGGATATTTTGGATGACCCAATATTTGAAATGGTTTGTCAGTTCCTCTGCCTACACTCACAATAGTTCCCTCAAATAAACCTAATGATGGATATAAAATAACAGATTGCCATGAATTTAAATTAGGTGAAGGAATGGTGTGCATTTTTATCATCATACTATGTGAATAATTTTGAAGTGGAATAACTTTCAAAGACGCAGATGGAGTGCAGGGTTTGAATGATGGTTCGCTATTAATCAATAAAGATAATTCTCCAATAGTCATACCATACACAATAGGTATGGGAATTATACCAACAAAGGAGCGATAAGATGTATCCAATACAGGACCATCAACATAAAATCCATTAGGATTAGGACGATCTAGAACAATCAATTCTTTTTGAAATTGTGCACATGCTTTAATTGCATAATACAATGTAGAAATATAAGTATAAAAACGAACACCAACATCTTGCAAATCAAATAATACAACATCTATATTTTCTAAATCTTTTGCAGTGGGCTCTTTATGTTTTCCATAAAGTGAAATGACAGGCAATCCTGTTTTAGTATCTATTGTGTCTTTAACTTTTTCGCCCGCATCTACTTTGCCTCTGAAGCCATGTTCAGGAGAAAAAATTTTTAGAATTTGAACATTGTGTTTTAATAAAGTATCTACAAGATGCTTGTTTTTTACAACTGACGCAGCATTGCAAGCTACTGCTACTTTTTTATCCTTTAAATAAGGCAAGTATAAATTAATTTGCTCATTTCCTTTAATAATTTCATCTTCATCTTTTAAAATAATATTGCTCTGAGAAAGAAAATTAGATGTAAAAAAAAGTAATAGAATTATTTTTTTCATAATGCTTGCAAATATCTACTTTCTTTTACAGAATAACAATTGAAGATAAATTAAAATAAAAAATAATTTCCTATCTTTGTCCCAAACTTTAAAACATACTACTATGAAAAAAACAATTACTACCATCAAAACATTAGCAACCTCCATTATTGTAATGATGGTTGCTACAACTGTGGCTCAACCCACCTGCACATTAGATCCTGTATTTATTGCATCTCCGAAGTATGGGATTTGGCCTGATAGTGCTACTAATTTTGCATCAGGACAAGTAGGTGTAGCTTATGCTCAAAATATCACAGTAAAAGTACCTTTGGATACTGTCCAACCGCCTGTAAAAATTTGCTTTACCCGTTTTGAATTGTTAGCTCCCACTGGTTATCCTAACTATAATTTACCTCCCGGACTTACTCTTACTGGCAACCCATCAACACTAAAATTTCCGGGTAATGCTAATAGTTGTGCTATTATTTCTGGTACTCCAACTACTGCAGGTACCTACACATTACATTTTCAGGTAGATGCTTATGGTAATACCATTCTTTCTTCCATGTCTTGTCCAACTCCAGTTAATCCCAATAGCGGTAGTAAAATAACTACTCAGAATATAAATTACTACATTATTAATATTTCTCCTGCTTCTAATGTGCAAGAATATCAAAGCATTCAAAATATTTCAGTATTTCCACAACCTGTTGCCAATGAAATCAACATTACATTTAATAGTTTAAAGAATAATGTTATTCATTTTAAATTAAGTGATATTACTGGTAAAATAATAATAAGTCAGACAATTTCTGCTCATGTAGGTGAAAATAAATTGTCTATCAATACCTCTGATATTGATAATGGGATATATATTTACAGCATTGAAAGCGATAACGATTTTATTAGCAACAAACTTATCATTCAAAAATAATTATTATTCATCATTCTATATTATCCCCTTCTAAAATTTTAGAAGGGGATTTTTATTTTTACTATGTACCGCTCTCCATTTGAAATTCATATATTAGGCACTTCATCTGCTATTCCTGCGTTTGATAGATTCCCATCATCACAGTTTATTCAAATTAATGGTTCGTATATTTTAATTGATTGCGGAGAAGGCACACAAATGCAATTGAGAAAGTATAAACTGCCATTTGGAAGAATTGATATTATTCTTATCAGCCATTTGCACGGAGATCATATATTTGGCTTGCCAGGTTTAATTACATCATTAAGTTTATTACAAAGACAGAAAGATCTCATTATTATTGCTCCAAAGGAATTAAAAGAAATATTAAATACAATTTTTAAGTATTCTGAAGCTAAAGTGAATTATCCTATTCAATATATCTTTACTCAAAATCATTCCACAGAAAAAATTTATGAAAACGATAAGTTTAAAATTTATACTGTTCCTCTTATTCATAGAATTCATACAACGGGCTTTATTATTCAAGAACAAGATGGCGATAAAAAAATCATTAAAGAAAAATTAAAGCAATATAATATTCCTGTGCATCAATTAAATCGCTTAAAAAAAGGATTAGATGTAGAAGATGAAAATGGAAATATTATTAAAAATGAATTGATTACTGAAAATCCTCCACCACCAAGAAAATACGCTTACTTTTCAGATACTGCATTATTAAAAGAAATTCCAGAAGTAGCTTTTAATTCAGATATTTTGTATCACGAGACAACTTTTTTAAAAGAACATTATTCATTAGCTGAAATCACAAAGCATTCTACTACCATTGACGCTGCTGTTACTGCGCAAAAAATGAATGTCAAAAAATTGATTATCGGACATTATTCTTCCCGTTATGAGCAATTAGAAAAATTGTTAGAAGAAGTAAAAACGATATTTCCCAATACTGAATTAGCTATTGAAGGAAAGAAGTTTTTCATTTGAACTTTTATCATTAAATCTAAAAAAATGATATCAATCAGTAATATTTTTCTTGCTCAATACAAACATAACATAAGCAGTAATGCCTGACAATGCAGATCCAATTAGAATCATCATTTTTGAAGATTGTATCAATACTTCATCATTAAATGCCAGATGTGTGATAAATATTGACATAGTAAATCCAATACCTGCCACTACACCAATTGCCCATATTTTATACCATCCCACATTTTCATACTGTTGAATTATTTTTAATTTTACTAGCAAATATATACTCAAAAAAATTCCAAGCGGCTTTCCAAAAAACAATCCTAATCCTATTCCTAGTGCATGTGTATCCAATAAACTATTTATGTATTCAGTTTTAATATTTATTGCAGTATTAGCTAATGTAAATAACGGTAAAATAATAAAACCAACTGGTAAATGAAGCATTTCCTGTAATCTGATAGAAGGATTTTTTTCTCCACGATAATTAAATGGCAAAGCAAACGCTAATAACACACCCGATAATGTAGCATGAATACCTGACTTCAACATACAATACCACATTGGTAAGCCAAGCAAAATGTAGGGTGTAAGGCGGTAAATTTTTAATCGGTTAAAAATCAATAACACTATGTAAATTCCTAATGAGGACAATAAATACCACCACTGAATGTTTTTTCCATAAAATAAGGCAATTACAAGAATAGATCCCAAGTCATCTATGATAGCGAGTGCTGTCAGTAATACCTTTAAACTTACTGGAACTCTGTTACTTACAAGAGAAAGAATTGCTAATGAAAACGCAATGTCAGTAGCCATTGGTATTCCAAATCCTTTAATCTGTGGTGAATTAAAATTGAATGCAATGTAAATCAACGCAGGCATTAGCATACCACCAACAGCAGCTATAATTGGTGCAATTGCATTTTTTATGGGGTGCAATTCGCCTTCATATAATTCTCTTTCTATTTCTAATCCTACTAAAAGAAAGAAAATGGTCATCAAACCATCATTAATCCATACTTCTAATGGATAATTTAAATCTAAATTTCCAAAGGATAAACTAAATGATTGATGCCAGAAATGAATATAGGATTCTGAAAAGGAAGAATTAGCAAGCATTAAAGAAATAACAGTGCAAACAATGAGTACTAATCCAGAATTTTTTTCACTACCTGTAAATTCATAAAACAATTTAGTAATTCTTTGTCTCATCAGTTAAATAATAATTGTGTAATGTGAAAGTTATTTGGACTAAAGCCTAATTTTTCTTCAAAACAATTTTCATTTCCTCTTCTTCTATTGTGCCTATATCAGATACTTTAATATCAGCTTTGTATGGTTGATATCCATCAGCATCAATGTTCAAAGCATATTCCCCTTCTTCCAGTGCCATAATAAAATGACCTTGATTATTGGTAGTAAATGTATATTCCTCATTGTTTTGTTTGTTGGTAGCAATAATTGTGATTTGGAATTTGGCAGGATTTAATGTGTCGTTTAAAAATATTTTACCTCTGAAAATTTTAGAAGGTTGTTCTTCATCTAAAAATTTAATGCGATAGATATCTAAATCTCCTAAACCAGTAGGGCGGTATGCACTTACATAAGCTATTTTTTTATTTTTGGTTACACAAATGCCCATATCATCATCAGTAGAGTTGATTGGATAACCCAAATTTTCAGCGGATGTAAATTTTCCTGTTTCAGGGTCATAAATAGATTTGAAAATATCAAATCCTCCCATACTGTTGTGCCCTTCTGATGCAAAATAGAAAGTAACTCCATCTGGGGCTAAATAAGGGAAATCTTCATTATATGGTGTATTAATTTGTTCAGGTAATTTTTGTGGTGTGCCCCATTGACCATTAGGTAATTTTTTTATAGTATAAATATCTGATGTGGAAGTTAGTTTATCTTTTCTAACAAAGAAAAAAACAGAACTGTCTTTATTAAAACAACCTGAAAGTTCAATCTTTTCGGGGTCATTGATTACTTCAGGTAGCATTTGTAATTTTCCAAATTGATTTTTTTTATCTTTAGAAGTAGTATATAAATCCCCAAACTTATCTCCACCTCTATCTACATATACTAAAATCGTATTACCAGATGCGTTTAGAAATACGCACATTTCATCAAACTTGGTATTGATATTTTTTCCTGCACTGATAGGTTTATCCCATACATTATTTTTTACGGTGCTTATCCATACATCACTGGGGCGATAGCCATCTGATTCAACAGTTCCGCCGCCAATGTTAGTTTTTCTGCGTGAAGTAAAAACAAGAATATTTTCATTTTCATCTACAAATGGATAATATTCAGGAAATTCTGTATTGATAGTTTTTCCTAAATTAGTAAAAGAGGCATTGACAGGATATTGTAATAATTCTTTGGCATTTTTACACATTTCAATTTGTCTATTGACCTCATCTAAATCTTTCTTTTTAAGTTTAAATGTTTTGTAATTTTCATAGGCAGAAATAGCATCATCAAGTTTGTTTGTAAGATGATATGCTTTACCTAAATAATACCATAATTTAGGGTCTATGTCTTTTGTTTCTACTAATTTTTCAAGTAGTTTGACAGATTCTTCTCGGTTGGTTCTGGTTTTTATATAACATACAGATAATTTTGCCATAACGAATTTGTTCTCTGGTGCTTTATTTTGAATTTCTTTATATAATGGAATAGCCGCCAAATAATTGCCTGCATCAAAATAATCTTCTGCTTTGAGAAACTTGGGCATTAATTTGTTATCTAATTCTTGTGAAATAAGGTGAGCGTATGTACAGATGATTAAAAATAAAGAAATTAATTTTTTCATTGTTTTTTCTTTAAAATATAATTTTTGTTTCTTTCTATTTCTGTTTTTCCAATATCAGATATAATAATATTTTCAGTATAGGATTCATATCCTTCTGCTGAAATATTGATTTCATATTCCCCTGCTTGTAGAGCTATAACATATTTGGCATTTTTGGAGTTAGGTACAAATTGCCTTTCTTCTTCGGTTTTTTTATTTTTTGCGATAATCATCACCGGTGTATCTAATGATTTTTTTGTGGTATCTTGTAAGAATACCATTCCTGTAATAATTCTTATTATTTGTTCTTTATCATCAAATCGGATTCGGTAAATATCTAAATCACCGTAGCCATTAGGGCGGAAAGTGCTAATGTAACCAACCCTATTATCTGGTGTCATGCAAATACTTCTATCATCTCCAGTAGAATTAACGGGATAACCTAAGTTTTCTGCTTCTGTCCATGTGTTTTCATCGGGGTTCCAGGTAGTTTTGAATAAATCGTACCCACCCATTGTATTGTGTCCTTCTGATGAGAAATAGAGGGATACGCCATCAGCGTCTATAAAAGGGAAATCTTCGTTGAATGGAGTATTGATTTGTTCAGGTAGTTTTTGAGGCATTCCCCACTGCCCATTGGGTAACTTTCTGATCATATAAATATCGCTTTGATCATCTATGCTTTGTCTGCGAGCAAAAAAGAAAGTATTTCCATCAGGAGAAAAACAACCGCTGGTTTCAATAGTTTTAGGGTCGCTGATAAAGGGATGCATTAATTTTATTTTGGTGAAGTCACCATTTGGATTTTTATCAGAAGTATAAAGGTCGCCAAATTTTTCAATGTTATCAAAATAAACTACCATTTGTTTTCCATCATGACTGAGAGAAACGCATTGTTCATCATAATTGGTATTGATGACTTTGCCGGCGTTGTATGCTTTTATCCACTTGCCATTTTCAACCTTACTAAACCAAATATCACTTGGACGATAGCCATCAATTTCAATTTTATTACCACCTAGATTTTCTTTTCTGCGAGAAGTAAATACTAAAAAAGTTTCGTTTTCATTTACATAAGGATAATAATCCGGGTCTGGGGAATTCACTTCTGGACCTAAGTTCATAAATGAAACATTAATAGGATTGGCCATCATTTTTTTAGCATTGTTACATTCTGTTATTTTTCTTTTGGCTTTTTCTAAATCAGATTTTTTTGGTTTTAAAGAAATATATTTTTCAAATGCTTCAATAGCTTCATCAATTTGATTATTAAGATGATATGCTATTCCAAGATAATACCAGTTTTCAATATCAGTTTTTTCATCCTTGTTTAGTTCTACTAATAATTTGATAGGTTCAGTTCTGTTTTGATTAGTATTAAGATAACATACTGCCAAACGAGGTTTTATATATTTGTTATCGGGTTCTTTTTTAAGTAATTCTTTGTAGATGGGAATAGCCATCAAATAGTTTTTATGATCAAATAATTCATCAGCTTTGTTCAACTTTTCATTGAGCTTATCGTTTTTCATTTGAGCAGTAGTATGTAGAGATAGAAAGAGTGAATAAATAAATAGGATAAAACCGATAAATGCTTTAATGTTCAAATGTTGATTTATAGATGAATTAATACGATTCATTTGATAATGCAAATTTAAGTCAAAGTTTTATTAATTATTAGCAAAAAAATTGACTTCCAATAATTGTTTAAGAGTATATCTTTTAGATTTGTAAAATACTACAATCCATGCGTCAGTTTGACCTTTAAGAATAGCTTTTTGTCTCCATGCTTCTGCTTCATTAAGCGTTTTACAATCTTTGGATAAATAGAATCGGGTAATTTTATCTTCTCCTGCTTGTACTAGTGGTTGCCCAAATTCTATTAAGTGTTTGTAACTATAATTTTTGGGATAATGATAAGCTGCAATTTGAACTCGGAATATCAAACCGTCTTTACAATATTTACCCAATAATGATAGGACTTCTTCATATTTTTTTCCATAGCCACCTTTGTATGAGTTTAATTTATTTTTTATTTCTTTAAAGTCGGGCAAATTAGTTTCACATTCAGTTGTTTTAATTTCTGACTTAGCATATTCTTCTGGTTTTTCTTGTTTTAATTTTTCATTTTCTTGTTTAATCTCTTCATTAATCTTAGCTACTTGTTCAGGCGTTAGCAAAAAGAAGTTTTTATTGATTTGTGTAAATTCTTTAATTTTTTCAATATCAAAAACTTCTTCAGTGGATTCAAAGCCGGGTGCACTGACTTTAACTTTGTATGTATTTCCGGGAGAAAGTGCAATGTAGTACTTACCTGTTTCTTTATTAGATATCAATTTAAACTCTTTGTTTTCGGATATTTTTGTAATAATAATTTCTGCTCCAATAGGTTTTTCATTACCAAAAACTGTACCTGTAACAACAGCCAGAACGGGTTTTTCTCCAACAATGCCGGGTGTAGATGTATAAATATCCTGCTTGCCCTTTCCTCCATAACCACCTCTATTAGAAGATAAATATCCCCTATCACCTTTTGCGTTGATAACATAATACCTATCATCTTCGGTGGTGTTTAATGGCACACCCATATTTTTAGGAGTTATCCACTGTCCTTCTTTTTTTATGGAATACATAATATCATAGCCGCCTATACTCTTATGTCCTTTTGAACTGAAAAATAAAGTAATTCCATCTGGGTGAATAAAAGGAGCGTCTTCATCAAACTTGGTATTAATAATAGGGCCTAGGTTAGTAGCTGGTCCCCAATCATCGCCAACTTTTTCAGATATCCATAAGTCCCTGCCGCCATATCCGCCGGGTCTTTCAGAGGCAAAAAATAAATATTTACCATCTGCACTTACAGAGCAACTACCTTCCCAGTATTCTGTATTGATATTGGAATTTAATCTTACTGGTTCCGTCCATTTGTTCCCTTCCAGAATAGACATATAAATATCGCCTTTGTCTTCATTAGTGGATTTAAATATAAATAGTGTTTGTCCATCTGGAGAGAGGGCAATAGCTGCGTCGTGTCCGGGTGTATTAAGTTCTGGAATACCAACGGGTTCTATCCAGGTACCATCGTCTCTTTTAAAGGAAATCATGATATCTTCATGATAATATCCTTCTTCTTTATCAGGTTTAAGTTCGTCATTTACAAGACCGCCTGTTACTTTGGGGCCTACATAAGTAAAAATCATCATAGATTCGTCTGCGGAAATAACGGGCACATATTCCTGGTCTTCGGTATTGATAGGAGAGCCAATATTTTCTATTTTGCAAAACACTTTATTTTCCATAATGGACTTACCATTTTCGGAATAAGCTAATAACATCATAGCATCATTTAGCATATTGTTCTGTTCGTCGGTAGGTTTTTTTATAGAAGCAAAGTTATTGATAAAATCCTGGATGAGTGGAATAGCTTCAGAAAATTTGTAATTAAGATGATACGCTTTACCTAAATAATATTTCATTTCAAGCATATCCGTTCTTTTTTTAGATAACACTTCAAATATTTCTAATGCCCTTTCTTTTCTTTCGGGATAATTTAAACAAACCAAACCTAATGTGAAAAGATAATCTTCATTTTTAGGTTTTTTAGAATATAATTTATCCATTATTTCGTATGCTTTGGCGTATTCTTTGTTGTTTATGTAATAAATGGTTTCTTTATACATTTCTTTTTCTGACTGAGCGAAAATTTTGCCTATAAACGCAAAAATGAGGAATGAATATAGTATTTGTTTATTCATAATGAATATTATTTAGTGGGCTAAATGTAACTGAAATAATTTAATAAAAAAAATTTTATATATTGTGTTTTAAAATTTTCTATACATTTTCGCCAAAATAATTTTTATGAAAGAATCGTGGAATGAAAAAAATTTTAAATCATCTTCAGAAACTAAAACTGAAGAGTATAAATTAATATTATTAAATGATAATGTTAATTCGTTTGATAATGTTATTCAAAACCTGGTAAGAATTTGTGGATTTGATTATGAAAGGGCTGAACAATGTACTTTGCTGACGCATTTAAAAGGAAAGTATAATATTATGAGTGGAAATATTCATACACTTACAGAATTGCATGAACAACTAAAAAGAAATAATATTCAGACCAAAATTGAGAAGAAATGAAATGTGTAGGTAGATTAGTTATAGGAATATTTTCTATATCTATATTCTTTTCCTGTACTAAAAATGCTGTAACAGGCAGAAAGCAATTAAACCTGATACCCGAAAGAGAACTTATAAGTATGAGTTTAACAGAATACGATAATTTTTTAAAGCAACATAAAAAGTTACCTGATTATGATAATAGGGTAGTTCAGGTGAAAAAAGTTGGTGAAAAAATCAAGCAAGCAGTAGAACAATTTTATGCTCAAAAGAATTTATCGTCTGAACTCAAAATGTATCAATGGGAATTTAATGTTGTAGATGAAAATATAGTAAATGCCTGGTGTATGCCAGGTGGAAAGGTGGTTGTGTATACAGGTATTTTACCTATTACACAAGATGATGCAGGGTTAGCAGTGGTGATGGGGCACGAAATTTCTCACGCTCTTGCAAAACATGGCAATGAAAGAATGTCGCAAGCAATGCTGGCACAATTTGGTGAAATAACATTAGCCGTAGCATTATCTCAAAAGCCACAGGAAACAAGAAATATTTTTCTGGCAGCATACGGTGTAGGGTCTGGACTTACATTACTTAAATATAGCCGAAATCAGGAAGCAGAAGCAGACAAAATGGGCTTAATATTTATGGCAATGGCTGGATATAATCCTGAATATGCAATAGATTTCTGGAAAAGAATGGCAGCTCAAGGCGGACAAAAGGTTCCTGAATTTTTAAGTACTCACCCAAGTGATGAAACAAGAATTAAACTTCTTCAGGAATTTTTACCTGAAGCAAAAAAATATTATCGTCTTAACTAAAATATTGTTGTGATAAAAAAAATATTATATTCATTCATATTATCGTGTGTTGTGATAACAGTAAATTATGCACAGCAATATCCTTTTATGACGCAATATAGAGGCAACTTATATTTTTTTAACCCTGCATTTAGTGGCACTAAAAGATGGATAGATGCAAGAGCATTTTACAGACAACAATGGACGGGATTTACTGGTGCACCCACTACTGCGGCTTTATGTTTCAATATCAGATATTTCAAAGGAAAAATGGGCAGTGGGTTATTAGTATTTAATGATAAAATTGGTCCGTTTGTAAATAATTATTTTTCAGGTAATATTGCTTACCATATTAAAATGCCTGATACTGAACTGTCGTTTGGTTTTTCTATGGCATATACAATATTTCAAATTAATCCTTCTTTGATAACATTGAGAAATCAAATTGATGCTTCGGTAGATTTAAGTAGTGGAACTGTCAATCAAAAAAAATTAGAAGGGGCATTTGGTGTATTATATTACAACGACAGATTTTTCCTCTCGCTTTCTATGTTGAATTTGTTTAATGCAGATTATAAGTTCACTTATTCTAATCCTAATTTTTTTAGAGGTAATTACAATAATGAAAATCAAATTGTCTTTGGTGCAGGATATAATTTTGGTGAAAATCCTGATTATGTATGGGAAAATACTTTTTGGGTAATGAGTGGAAAAGCAATGCCATTATTTTTAGATTACTCACTTCGTTTGCATATTCATAAAACCTTGATAGTTGGTGCAAGCATCAGACCGGGCAATGCATTGGCATTTCATGCAGGATTAAATGTATTAGACAAGTTTCAAATTACTTATAGTTATGATTTATTGACTTCTAAATTAAGGACGGCACAAAAAGGCACACACGAAGTGAATTTGGTATTTTCAATCAACAAAAATTACCATCAGAAAAAAGGTGGGGTAAATAAACAGTTCACTAAACAAAAATATCAGTATCTTTTGAACTGAAAAAAATATTAGTTCTATACTCTAAAGAAATAATTTAAATCGGTGAGAGCAGGATATTTTGTATTCCATACATTGCTATTCATTTGTTTGGGACTTTGTGCCCAACAAAGAAAAAATGTATTTAAACAAATGCAATTGGGCAATCCTGTAGTTAAGTCATTATACGAAAAGCACTGGAAGATAATAGAAGATAGTATGCGACTAAAAAAAATTGGACCTGATAGTTTTAATATTTACTTGAGAGTTTTTAAGATGGAACAAGTTTTAGAAGTGTGGTTAAAAAATAATGGCGATGTGAAATATCAATTATTCAAAACATTTCCATTATGTGCAGTAAGCGGAAAATTAGGCACAAAAAAATACAATAAAGACGGACAGATTCCGGAAGGTTTTTATGAAGTAGTAAGGTTTAATCCTAATGATAAATATAAATACTTATCATTAAAAACAAATTTTCCTAATGCAGTAGATAGAGAGATGGCAGAAGAGCCACTGACAACTAATATATTTATTCATGGCACTTGTGAAACAACGGGAGATATTGTATTAGATAAAGAAGATATGGAACAATTGTATCTATTATGTGTAGAAGCCAGAAACAGAAAAGAATCTATTTATATAGATATTTATCCCTGTCATTTTACAAAAGAAAATGAAGAGGTATTATTGAAATATCCCAAAAAAGATAAAAAATATTGGTTCAATATCCGAGATGCTTATTTGTATTTTGAAGAAAATCATTGGCTGCCAAGAATCAATTCAAATGACAAAGGACAATACATTTATGAAGAATGAACAAGAAGATAAAATATTAAAAGCATTTAAGTCCTATTTGATGTTAGAAAAAAACTTATCAACGCTCTCAACAGAAGCATATTTATCTGATATAATGAAATTGAATAATTATTTAAAGACATCCACATCTTACGATTTAATAAGCACAGATACACAATCAATAAAAAATTTTATTCAAATATTATTTGAGTCAGGATTTGAAGCATCATCAATTAGTAGAATAATCTCTGGAATTAAAGCGTTTTATTCATATTTGAACTATGCAGAAATCATTCAAAATAATCCTGCTGAAAATATTGAAACACCAAAAACAAGAAGAAAAATACCATCTGTTTTATCTATTGATGAAATTGAAAAAATGATTGCACAAATAGATAGAAGCACTGCAGAAGGAGAAAGAAATTATGCTATCATTGAAACGCTTTATGGGTGCGGATTGCGAGTATCTGAATTGACTGAACTTAAAATTAGTCATATCAATTTCAAAGAGGACTTTGTAAAAATTATAGGTAAAGGCAACAAAGAAAGATTAGTCCCTCTGGGAAAAATAGCCAAAAACGCTATACTCAATTATTACAATCATTATAGAAAACAAATAAATGTTGATAAAAAATATGAAGATGTATTATTCTTAAACAAATTCGGAAAGCCATTAAGTAGAATAATGATATTTTATATTATCAAAGATTTAGCACAAAAAGCGGGTATTCAAAAGAAAATCAGTCCGCATACATTAAGGCATTCTTTTGCTACACACTTAATTGAAGGTGGTGCAAATATTCGTGCAGTTCAAGAATTATTAGGTCATTCAAGCATTACTACTACTGAAATATACACACATCTTGATAGAGAATATTTAAGGGAAAATATTTTAAGTTATCATCCAAGAAATAAAATGTGATTACCTTTGCGAGTTATGAATAAAAAAAACATTTGCGTTATATCTGTTATATCCGATGTTTATACTGACCAAAGAGTATTAAGAACTGCAAGTGTTTTTGCTGAACTCAATTATGAAGTTTATATTATTGGAAGAAAAACAAAATCTTTTAATGAGTCATTCAAAACTAATCATTATTCATTCAAAATAACACACATTTTTCCCTTATTTTACAAGGGTTTTTGGATGTATATTTTTTTTAATTTATTTTTATTTTTCAAATTGTTGAGATTTATTTTCAATCAAAGAAAAAACAATATTGTTTTATGGTCAAATGATTTAGATACACTTCTGCCTAATTTTATTTTATCCAAAATATTTCGTTTGAAATTAATTTACGACTCACATGAATTATTTACAGAAGTTCCAGAATTGCAAAATAGAAAATTCAAAAAAAGTATTTGGGAATGGCTTGAAAAAAAATTAATTCCTGATTTACCATTTGCTATTACTGTTAATGAAAGCATTGCTAATTGGTATCAAAAAAAATATAAAATTCCTTTTTATGTGATTAGAAATATTTCTGAACCATTTCAAATTGAAAACATAAAAAACAGAACAGAATTAGATTTACCAGCAAATAAAAAAATTATTGTTTTACAAGGCACAGGTATCAATATACATAGAGGAGCGGAAGAATTGGTGCAATCTATGCAATACATGAATGATAATTATTTGTTACTCATCATTGGAAGTGGTGATGTAATGCCTGCATTAATTCAAATGACCGATGAATTAAATTTAAATGACAGAATAATTTTCAAAAATAGAATGCCCGCTAATGAACTCTATCATTATACTTGCAATTCAGATTTAGGTATAAGCATTGATAAACCAAATAATTTAAACTACTTATATAGTTTGCCAAATAAAATTTTTAGTTATATCAATGCGCATATTCCCATACTTTCAAGCCGTTTGCCAGAAATTGAAAAAATTATTACTACTTATAATATTGGAATGTTTATTGAAAATCATCAACCACAACATATCGCTGAACAAATCAGAAATGCCCTAAATCATCCATCATATCAACAATGGAAAGAGAATACCTCTAAAGCATCACAAGAATTAAACTGGAAAGTAGAAAAAGAAAAATTAAAAAATATTATACAACAGCACATTAATCATTAACTTTCAGCAAAATTTTTTATGAGTAAAAAAAGAGTATTAATTACAGGAGCTGCGGGTTTTTTGGGCTCTCATTTATGCGACAGATTTATCAATGAAGGTTTTCATGTTATTGGAATGGATAATTTAATCACAGGTGATTTGCATAACATTGAACATTTGTTTAGCCATAAGGATTTTGAGTTTTATCATCACGATGTTACGAAATTTGTTTTTGTGCCAGGAGAATTGCATTATATCTTACACTTCGCTTCTCCTGCCAGCCCTATTGATTATTTGAAAATTCCTATTCAGACATTAAAAGTTTCTTCATTAGGAACGCACAATATTCTGGGACTTGCAAGAGTGAAAAAAGCAAGAGTGTTGGTGGCATCTACCAGCGAAGTGTACGGCGACCCATTAGCACATCCACAAACAGAATCCTATTGGGGCAATGTTAATCCTATTGGCGTGCGGGGATGTTATGATGAAGCCAAGCGATTTATGGAAGCACTTACTATGGCTTATCACCGCACACATCATTTAGAAACAAGAATTGTAAGAATTTTCAATACTTATGGACCAAGGATGCGTTTAAACGATGGAAGAGTATTACCTACTTTTATTGCACAAGCATTAAGAGGAGAGGATTTAACTATGTATGGAGATGGCTCTCAAACCCGCAGCTTCTGCTATGTTGAAGATTTAATTGAGGGTATATTTAGATTATTGTTTTCAAATTATCATTTACCTGTTAATATTGGAAACCCTGAAGAGATTACTATAAAAGAGTTTGGAGAAGAAATATTGCAACTAACAGGAAGCAAAAGCAAGTTGATTTCTTTGCCCCCAATGCAGGACGACCCCAAACAAAGAAAACCTGATATTTCATTAGCCAAAAAAATACTGAACTGGGAACCTAAAATATCAAGAAAAGAGGGTTTGAAAAAAACATTAGAATATTTTCAATCACTGCCTAAAGAAAAATTAATACAAGAAAAAAGTTTTAAAGATTTAGAAAAATGGAATAAATAAAAAAGTCCTGATGTTTTCATCAGGACTTTTACCGTTAAATCAATTAAGGTTTTCAAATAATTAATGTTGAATAATTATTTTTTCAGTACGAACTTTTCCTTGTTTATCTTCAGTTCTAATAAAGTAAGTTCCATTATTTAGATTGCTGCAATCTATATCTGTATTTCTTGTTTCTTTTATTACCTTACCATTTACATCTATTATCTGAATTTTTTGAACATCATTGTTAGAAGAAATGATTTTGATATTATCTTTTGCAGGATTAGGCAAAATCATTGTTTCGGAATATGAAGCATTATTTGTGATACCAAGTGTTTGATAATTACCATTAATGGTTACAGTGGTTTGAATAGAAGTACCTCCAATGGTAGATGAGATTGTAGATTGTTGAACTGTTAATACAGGCCAGTTGTTATTGGCATTAGGGAAATTGGAATAATTAGGTGCATAATAATCATATTGATTAACAGTTAAAGTCCCTTGAATAAATGAAATAGTAAATGTTATATTTTGTTGTGTTTGTACTCTCAGTACATTAGTATAACTGGCACCTGGCACATTTAAAGTGCCTGTAGCATTGGCAGTAAAACTGCTAATACCAGTAAAATTACCTGTATTGCTAAATGCATTGATAGTTCCATTCACAGTAGATGTATTAGTTGTTCCTAATCCCATTGGGTAGAGTCCGTATGTAGCAGGAGATGTATAATTTAATACAACAGGATAACCGCCTAATGTCATAGCCCCTCCATAAAATTTTAAATAATTACTTTGTGATTCGTAAAAAGTGTTGTTTGTTCCTGTTTGAACAGCTACATTGGCAGAAGGATAAGTACTGGCACTACCTGTAGATGCAGGCGTTACGCCATTACTTGTGTTGCTGCCAGCATAGATAGATAAACTACTAAAGTTAAATACATTACCAGGGCCAGGATTCCCTAAATTGGCGGGTAATGAGGTAGGGTCTGCATATTGGAATGTGTATACATCGCCTATTGCTGGTGCATGCGTATTTTGATTTAATGTTTGTGCATTTAAGATACTACATGCCAATAAACCCATTACAAAAAATTGTTTTTTCATAGATTTTAATTTTTAGATTTGAACTGCAAATATAGTTATTTTTTTTCAGATAATTTATTGTTTTGTATGTAAGTTAAAAATTTTAATTATTATGGAACGTAAATTATGCCTTCCTGTCAGATTTATTGTTACTTTGTTTTTTTTAATTTATTTTCCACTATTGTCCAAGAAAAAACCTCACCCCCAGCCCCTCTCCTTTGAAAGGAGAGGGGAATTGAAGGGGTGAGGTTTTTAATGGGGGTATCTTTTGCCGCAGGCAAAAGATACCCCTGAATCCCTCGAAAACACAGAAATTTTAAAGTCAGATAAAAATATTTTGGACAATAGTGAATTTATTATACATATATTTGCCAAAAATTTTAAGTTATGAAGACATTTCAATTGCAGTTAGTAATCATTTTTATCTTATTATCTGTTGCCTTAATAGCACAAAACGATTTGGTTGTATTCAGCAATGGAGGAGAAAGGTTTTATTTATATGTTAATGGAATTAAGCAAAATGCAAATCCTGAAACGAATGTAAGAGTTACTGGGATTAAACAACCGTGGGTAAAAGCAAGGGTGGTATTTGAGGATAATAAGAGAATTCCTGATTTAAATGCCAATGTTCAATTTGTATGGGGTGCAGAAGAAAAGCAAAATTGGGAATTTGTTTATCAGATTGTTAATAAAACAGGAAAGTATAAAATAAAACCCTATAGTGCGGCACCTGTTAATAATGAAAAACCTGATGGGCAAACAATAGTGAATTATACGACTACAGATGCACAACCCAATGTTGCTCCTGTATCTTCTGTTAACACGTCTCCACCAGTTAGTCAAACAATTACGACTACAACAGTTGTTACCAATAATGTTCCTACCAATAATAACTCACAATCATCCAATATTCATATTAATATTTCTCCAAACAGTGCGGGTATTCAGATTCATGATAATTCACCATCTAATACAAATGTGTCTTCAACTACTTCTGTAGTTTCTACAACGGTCATTAGTTCCTCATCAACTAACGCTTCATCTGGTAGTGTCTCTACACCGGTTTCTTCACAACCTGTTGCTATTAAATGTGCAGTAAGCAATACGGAATTTGAATCTATCAAGAAAAATATTTCTTCTAAATCATTTGAAGATAGTAAATTGACCATTGCAAAACAAATTAGCGATTCTAAATGCCTAACCAGTGTTCAGGTAAGAGACATAATGAAATTATTTTCTTTTGAAGAGACCAGATTAACTTTTGCAAAATATGCTTACAAAAGAGTGGTAGATAAAGAAAATTATTATGTGGTAAATGATGCTTTTCAGTTTGAAAACTCTATTGAAGAATTAAATGAAAGTATAGGCAAGTAACTTTTAATTTAAAAATCTATATTGAAGACCTATACCTAATAGCACTCCTTTTCCTTTCCAATTAGCAATAATAAGTTCATTAATAGCATCTCTGTTGGTTGTCATATTAGAATAATTTACGGAAGGCAAACCA
Organism: Bacteroidota bacterium; assembly: GCA_040758575.1. GTDB lineage: Bacteria > Bacteroidota > Bacteroidia > B-17B0 > Aurantibacillaceae > BPGX01. Next base: position 287,123 of record JBFLVH010000001.1, read on the forward strand.
ATATATAAATTAAAACCAAATCTTTTGAAATAAATCATTGGTTGTAGGTGCAGGTCAAAATAACTTCCTTTGCCTGTAACTGTTATTGGATAATTAGGGTCATTGTTGTTGTAGGTAAGTGAAGAGCCACCTATTGATACACCAAGGGGTAGGTCAAAATGCTTTAATCTGAATAAATGTGCTCTGATTGTAAAAGCAACTTCAAAAGAATGAGCATCAGGTGTATTGCCTGTGTATTTATCTTTTTCAGTAAAGTAGTTATTAATTTTTGCTTTTAATCCAATGCCCAACCATTTTAATAAGCCATATTCTAATCCCAGATAATAATTAGAATTACCTGCGTGGTCTTTAATAATGGTATCAAAATTAGTGTTTTTAATTTGGTACTTGTATTCGGTATTATACACTTCTAAGCCAGTATTTAATGATAATATCAAAGAGCCATTGCTAAAGCTTTGTGATAATAAAATATTACTCACAAAAATACCGCTGATAATTGCACATAAAAATTTATTGTTCATCATCATATATTTAAAATTTTATTCCAAAAATAAAATTGAATCGGGCTTGTGTAAGAACCCTATCACCTGAAATTACTGTTTCATCTTTTTTTAAGCCCAGACCAAATGTGCCTTGCAAAGTAAATACCTGATTAAAATGATATAAAAATCCATTCATAATACCACCTGCCAGGTGCTGTCCATCATATCGTAAAGGAGATACTCTTGTTTCATATTGTAGATATCCATATTGATTGTAGAATGAGTATTCTTGACTAACTTTATAGGCAAAAACGCCATACTCAAAATAGGGACCTACATAATAGTTCATTCTTTTCATTCTAAATGGATAATAATTAAATTCTATTGTTAACCCAGCTATTTTACCATTAGCATAAATATAATAATTAGCACTTGGGGTGGCATAATAGTTATATGATTTCACATCATCTATAATCAAATTATCTTCATTACCGATATAATTAAATCCAACTGAAAAAGGAATGCGAATAGAAAATTGTGAATATTTTCCAAAGAATCTTTCGTAAGACATCCCCGCTGAAACATAGATAAATTGAGCTACATCAAAACCCATAATATTTTTTTTCTTTCTGATAATAGAGTCAAATATTCTATCTTCTTCTGTTTCGTTTGATGTTGTGTTATTGGTTTCTTTAGTGATGTTAATGATTTCTGTTTTGCCATTTTCATATTTAATTTTAGAAACATTGGACTTATCTAATGAATAAGTTGGCCCATCAGGATTATTTTTACTTTTATATTTTACTGCATTTTCGGTTATTTCTATTACTTTCCCTTCATAAACATTTCCCTGAAAAGTAAAAATAATATCCTGTGCCATCAGAATTTGGCTCGTTATTAATAATCCCAAAAAATAAATGGCTGTTTTCATATACTTTAATTTTAAAGATTATTCTATGATGATATAGAATGCATAGGGTATCATTGAATAATTTACTCCACATGTTTTTCAGCATGATAGGATGAACGAACCAATGGTCCGCTCTCTACATGCTTAAATCCTTTTGTAAGAGCATATTCCTTGAATGCTTTAAATTCATCGGGATGAATGAATCTCTGCACTGGCAAATGTTTGGCAGTAGGTTGCAAATATTGTCCAATGGTAATTACATCTACTTTTGCATTTGCTAAATCATCAATAGTTTGATACACTTCTTCATTGGTTTCACCTAATCCAACCATCAAGCCCGACTTAGTACGCATACCGGCATCTTTCAACATTTTCAGCACTTCTAAGCTTCTGTCATATTTGGCTTGAATTCTTACTTGTTGGGTTAATCTTCTTACAGTTTCTATATTGTGCGAAACAATATCGGGCTTAGCATCTACAATTCTTTTAATATTTTCCCATTTGCCTTGAAAATCGGGTATCAGGCATTCAAATTTTGTTTCAGGTGAAATCTCTCTAATGGCTTTGATGGTTTCTGCCCAAATGATAGAACCACCATCTTTTAAGTCATCTCTATCTACAGAAGTAATTACGCAATGTTTAACTCCCATTAGTTTTACAGAATTAGCCACTCTCATAGGTTCATCCCAATCAACAGGCAAGGGTCTTCCAGTGGCAACTGCACAAAATCCGCAAGACCTTGTACAAATATTTCCCAGTATCATAAAAGTAGCTGTTCCTGCTCCCCAGCATTCGCCCATATTAGGGCAATTTCCACTTTGGCATATAGTATGTAATTTATGCTTATCTACTATTTCTCTGACTTTTAAATAATTTTCACCTAATGGTAATTTGACTTTTAACCATTCAGGTTTTTTATATTTTGGGCGATTATTTTCAATAACATTTGTTTCCATAGTAATTAAAAATTAGAACCATTTTTTTCCAAATACAAATCCTAATTGAAGTGTAACAATTAAGTTTTCAGCAGGATTAAATGCCATAATGGGTAATCCTTTAAAGTAATAATCTGCTACTATGCCAACTTCAATGGCTTTGATTTTGTAAGAAGCATTACCATATTCAATACTCATTAAATATTTTCCTGTAATAGCAGGGTAAATTTTAATTTCATCAAAACCATATAAAAAAGAACCTCTGCCTACAATACTATCCAATGAAATTTTAAGCGGATCATATTTGACTACTTGAGTATTTTTAAAGGAACCTTCGCCTAAAATTTGAACATAATATGGCTTTGCAAATGAAATATTGCCTTCTAAAAAATAAGTAGATCTAACTTCTACTGCTTTGCGTTCTGTTCGCTTAAATAGAGTATGTTGTGTGCCAATTCCTCCTCTTAATAAAAAAGTAGAGTTTAATTTTCCATATACAAATTTACCTTTGCTTTCTGCACCTCCACGCAATTTTATTTCTTTGGGATGCTTTATGTAAGCGCCTTCTATTTCAAATAGGGCTTTAATTTTTCCTGTAATGTGCTTGCCTCTTCTGTATCCTAATCCCCATCCTCTGGTACCAATAAATCCATGAAAGGTTTGTTCATTTCTGTATAACACATTCAAGTCGCCACCATTTTCCATTACTTCCAATGCACTTTGTGCTAATACATTAATACTTGATAACAATAACAATATAATTACAAAACGAAACATGATTTATACTTTCATTTTATACGACAAAGTTACGAAAAAATTATTGATAAATGGTAATTTTGTATATCATAAAATATGGGCTTTGTTAATGTCTATTTCCAAGCCACATCTGAAATGATGTTTTGGGCATTGTTTATAGCCGTGAATGCCGCAGGGGCGACAATCTAATTGCTGTACTTCAATAACTTCACTTTCTGGTGATAATGGATAAAAACCAAAATCAGTAACAGTGCTGCAAAAAAATGCAGTAACGGGAACATTCAGAGCAGATGCCATGTGTAAGGGGGCACTATCATTGCTATAAACTCGTTTAGATTTTTGAATAATACTTAATAATTCATAAAGAGTGTATTTTCCTGCAATATTAAAAACATTAGTTCGGTTAGATTTTGATAAAATATATTCGCATAATTGATGTTCAGATGTAGATCCACATAAAAAAATATTGATATTATCAGAAAAGCGATGAACTAACTCAATCCATTTAGAAGGTGGAAGTTGTTTGGTAGCCCACACAGAGCCAGGAAAAAGGCATATATAATCTTTTGTTGATGAAAAATTTTTGGGTGAATTTGTTGATGGGTATAGTTTGGGTAAAAAAATTTTTTCTTGAAGAGTGAGTGGCTGAATAATTTGATGATAGCGGTGAATTTCGTGATTGCCTTTTTTTAATTGATGTTTTGAAGTGTGTGTGTAAAAAGGGTGGAATATTGAATAATAGCCCAATTTAATTTTTGATCCAGATAATATTGTAAGTAAATGAGAAGAAAAATAACGATGTAAATTCACAACAACATCTATTTTTTCCTGACGAATTTTTTTGAGTAAATGAAATAAAGATTGATATTTATTTTTTTTATCGTGTATCCAGATTTTTAGATAGGGGTGATTTTGAAAGATATTTTCATTTCCTTTTTTAATAAGAAAAAAAATTTGAGCATCAGGAAAGGTGTAATGAAGTTCTTCAGCAACAGAAGTAGCAAGTATAGCATCGCCGAGAAAAGCAGTTTGAATAATCAGAATTTTTTGAGGGTGTTTATTCATTTGTTGCAAAAGTAGTTGATGTTGAAGGAAAAAGCAAAAGAGAAAAAACAGACTTCTATTGAGTTTTAAAAAATAAAAGACTGCACAAAGGTGCAGTCTTAATGTGTTAGAGATTTAAACAATACAATTTTATTACAATGGCTTAGTTGTTATACTTAAATTAAGTTTCTTGTCTATATCTTCAAGATAGGCACGGATTTGTTTGTCGGTTTGTTTGAGGTCTTCAATATTTCTACAAGCGTGTAACACCGTAGAGTGATCTTTGCCACCACACATAGCACCAATAGTTTGTAAAGATGCTTTAGTGTATTTTTTAGCAAAGTACATAATGATTTGACGAGGTTGTACAATTTCTCTTCTGCGGGTTTTGGCTTTTAGTTCTTCTGGTTTTAGATTAAAGTATTCACATACAATTTTTTGAATCATATCTACAGTAATTTCACGATTGATATTTCTTGCAAATTTATCTACAATTTCTTTGGCGAGTGATACAGTAATTTCTCTTTTATTTATTGATGAATGAGCCATAATAGAGATGAGTGCCCCTTCTAATTCTCTTACACTGGTAGTAATGCTTTGTGCAATATAGGATATAACTTCATCAGGGATATTAATGCCTTCAATTTCAATTTTTTTCTGAAGGATTTTTTTACGGGTTTCATAATCGGGAGCCAAGATGTCTGCTTGTAATCCCCATTTGAAGCGGGAAATTAATCTATCCATCATGTCTGGCAAATCTACAGCAGGTCTGTCTGATGTAATTACTAACTGCTTATTAAGTTGATGTAAATGATTGAATATATGGAAAAATGTTTCCTGTGTTTTTTCTTTTCCAGCTAAAAATTGAATATCGTCTATAATGAGTAAATCAATGGCTTGATAGAAGTGTATGAAATCATTCTGTTTATTTTCTCTGACGGCTTCAGTATATTGAGAAATAAATCTATCAGTTTGAACATATAAAACAATTTTATCGGGGTATCTTTTCTTTACTTCAATACCAATGGCTTGTGCTAAATGTGTTTTTCCTAAACCAACACCACCAAAAATGAAAAGCGGATTAAATGATGTTTTGCCAAATTTTTCTGCTACAGCATAAGCGGCACTTCTGGCTAATCTATTACATTCTCCCTCAGCAAAATTTTCAAAGCTATAATTTGGATTTAGATGCGAATCAATTTGAATTTTTTTAATACCCGGAATAATAAACGGATTTAGTTTTTGTTCATTACTGTTGGTGTTGATACTGACAGGCGGATTTTTAGTATTCACGCTAACATTAGGTAATTTTATTTTTTGATTGTTAGCGCTATTGTCCATTTCAATTAAATAGTTCAGTTCTGCGTCTTTGCCAATAGTAAGTTGTAATGATTTTTTAATTAAGTCAATGTAATGTTCTTCAATATATTCATAGAAGAACATAGAGGGTACCTGAATGAGTAATTTATTATCATTAATTTCAAGTGGCTTAATGGCTGTGAACCATGTTTTAAAATTTTGTTCACTTACATTTTCTTTAATAAATGCAAGGCATTCTTTCCATATTGCCTGTGCTTGCTTTTTAAGATGACTGGTTTCTGCCATACACAATTTCTTTTTTAATAGATGTTATTAAGATATTATTAGATGAATATTATTGTTATATTAAATTGGTAGTGCAAAATTGTGTATAAAAATTTTGATGTGCAATGTTATCCATAAAAATATTTTTTAAACCTTTTGATTTTCAGCAAATTGAAAAATTTTTTTGTTACACTCGGAAAAATTTATTACTAATTGCCCTAACCATATACCCGCCCAACCTACTTGTGTGACAAGGGTTTCAGAATTGTTCATGTTTTTAATGGATACAGGTTGCTCTAAAAATGTATGTGTATGCCCACCAATTATTAAATCAGTGTAGTGAAGTTGTTGTGCCAGCAATACATCGCTGATTTTATTTTCTTTGTATTGATAACCTAAATGGCTCAAGCAAATAATGTAATCGCAGTGTTTTTCTTCTTTCAAAATTTTTTCTGTTTGTTGTAATTTTTCAACTGGATGATGATATACAATATCTCCATAATTTTCTTTTAATACTAAACCTTCTAACTCAATGCCAACACCTGTAATGCCAATTTTTATCCCGTTTTTCTTAATGATTTTGTAAGGGAGAATTTTGTTTTTCAGTGAAGTATTATTGAAACCATAATTACAATTTACGAAATCAAAAGTGGCGTGAGGTAATTGCTTTACGATATTATCTATGCCTAAATCAAAATCGTGATTGCCTAATGTAGAAGCATCATAGCCCATTTTGCTCATCAGTTTGAATTCTAATTCTCCGTGATAATAATTAAAGTATGGTGTGCCTTGAAAAATATCGCCTGCATCTAATAATAAAACATTGTTATTAAATTCTTTACGAATATTTTCAATGAGTGACGCTCTTTTTACAAAGCCGCCCATACCAGGATATTTAGGGTCGTTATCAGGAAATGGTTCAATCCTACTATGTTGGTCATTAGTATATAGTATAACAAGTGTTTTGCTTTTGCCTTGTTTTTCTAATACCTGTGCAAGATAAGATGTGTTGCTCAATAAATAAGCACTTCCTAAAAAGTATTTAATAAATTCTCTTCTATTTAAAAATGTTTTCATTCTAAAAATTTTAATGAAAGCAATTGATGTTGAGCACTTTTTTTTCTTTACAATATCTGATAATAGCGTCTCGGATGAGGAAGTTAGAGTAATGAATTTTATTGGCATTTTTCAAAAATGTGCAATCATCTCCACCTTGATATAAATAATCTGAAGTAACCAATATTTTAGTTGATGAAGAAGAAGTTGATTTGAGCAAAAGTTTGGAATTTTCTTTTGTTTTATTTAATAAAATTTGAAATTGTTCATCGTTAAGTTCAAGAATGATAATAGCATTATCAAAAGGCATCAATTCAAAGATATTTCTTTTTAATATTTCCCCTTGAGGCAAATTAGCACGTAATCCGCCGTAGTTCAACAACACATAATAATCAGAATTTTTTAAAACAGAATCTGCATACCATTTCAAACTTTCAAAAACAAGTTGTGCAAGATTATTACATTCCTTGTTTTTTTCAAGTGGATAGGGAGCGTCAGCAATTTTGATATTTAAATCATTATCAATTTTTGTTTTGTAAGGCAAGATAGTTTTGTAAAAAGCAGAATCCGTCTTTTGCTCTTTGATTACAAAATGTTCTTTTGTAACACTATCTTGTGAAATGCAATATTGCTTATGATAACACTCACTAAACGAGAAAATGATTAAAGCAGAAAAAATATAAAACGAAAATTTATTCATACAATAAAAATCGCAATAAATTTAATTAATACTTTCTTTACTTTTGTGCTTAATTTATGAAAAGTTACTATTTCATTTTAATGTTATTGTTAGTCCATTTTATTTTTTCACAACAAGAATATATTTTAAAAGGTATTGTTTATGACGAGCATCAACAGGGCTTGCCTTTTGTATCTATCAGCATTTACAATTCTAATAAAGGGACAAGTGCTAATGAAAAAGGTGAATTTGAGTTTAAATTAATATCAGGTCAATATCGTTTAATCGTGCAATATTTGGGATATAAAAAACAGGAAGTGATAGTTGATTTATACCAAAATCAATTCATAAAAATAAAGATGCAACCAGAAGAATACACATTGAAAGAAGTAAGTATAAATGCCAGTGAAGACCCTGCTTATCAAGTAATTCGTAATGCTATTAAAACGAGAAAGAAGCATCTGAAAGAATTAAATTCATTGTCTTATCAATGTGATGTATATATAAAAGGTGTGCAGAAGTTTGAAAATGTGCCTGATAAAATTATGGGAATGAAAGTGAGTATTGATGAAAAAGATAAAGGAATTTTTTATTTATCCGAAACTAAAAGTGTATATTATTTTGTGCCGCCTGACAAGAAAAAAGAAATTATTAAGGCAAGTCGTGTAAGTGGCGAAAGCAAAGGTTTTTCATTTAATAGATTTATTCCTATGCAGAAAAACATTTATGAAAATACATTAGATTTTTATTTTATTACTAATCGTCCGTTTATTTCTCCTATAAGTGAAAATGCTTTATTGTTTTATAAATATAGAATGAAAGGAACATTTTATGAAGGTGATAAAATGATTAACAAAATTGAAGTTATTCCAAAATCAGCAACAGAGCCCTGTTTCAGAGGATTTATATACATTGAAGAAAATACCTGGCGAGTGCATAGCTTTGATTTTTATATTACAAAAGAATCTAAATTAAATTTTATAGATACCTTGTGGCTTAAGCAAGTTAATACACGGGTGCAGGATTCTTTATTTTATCCTGTATCTATTCAATATATTTTTAATTTCAATGTTTTTGGAATTAAAGGTAGTGGTTATTTTATTGCATCTGCATCAGAATATTTATTCAATTTAGATTCAATATCACCAAAATTTTTCAAGAACGAAATCGTAAAATTTGAAAGAGATGCTATTAAAAATGATTCAGATTATTGGGAAAAAACTCGCCCTGTGCCTTTATCAATTGAAGAGAAAAAAGATTACATCAAAAAAGACAGCATTGAGAAAGTGAGAAGTTCCCCACAATATTTGGACTCTATTGACAAACGACACAATCGTTTTGACATCTTAAAAATCATTACTGGTTATAGTTATCAAAACTCACAAAAGAAATTCAATTTTAGTATTGATGGCTTACAAAACGCAGGTGTGCAGTATAATACTATTGAAGGTATTAATGTTACATTAAATACTTCTATGATTAAGAAAAATCAAGATGAAACAAAAAAATGGACATTGCAAAATGCTTTTAGATATGGAATTGCTAATCAATTATTTGGATTTAAGAGTAAATGGAAGTATGATGACAATCCTTTTAATTTCAGGCATTATGGAATTAGTTTTCAATATTATGTTGAGCCATTTAATCATCAAAATTCTATTTCTGAACTTGTAAATACTGCTTACACTTTATTGGATTATCGCAACTATTTGAAACTATATTTAAGAAAAGCAATAGATGTATTTTATCATCAGGAAATTTTCAATGGATTGTATTGTAATATTACTGCATCTGCCGAAGAAAGAACAGCATTAAGAAATCAATATCAATTAAAAATATTTCAAAAAGAAAATCATTTTACTTCTAATAATCCCTTAAATCCCTTTTCTGATAGTTTATCTTTTAATACACATCAAGCATTTATTATACATCTAACATTGAAATATAACATTAAACAAAGATATACTACTTATCCAGACCAAAAATATGTTTGGAGAAATAAATATCCTGTTTTGTCATTAGATTACATTAAAGCCATTCCATTTAATAATTCTATGGTAAATTATGATTTAGTAAAATTCAAAATGAATGATAATGTAGATTTAAAGTATTTAGGGGACTTAAAATGGGAAATGAGTGCAGGGCAATTTTTTAATACACAAAAAATGTATTTTATGGATTATTATCATTTTGCAGGCAATCAAACAATTATTTTGAATCAGTGGAATTCTTTTAGATTATTGAATTATTTTAATTACAGCACCAATCAGAATTTTATTGAAGCACACACAGAATATAATTTGAGAGGATTATTAATTGGTCGTTTGCCGCTCATTAAAAAATTTAAGTTGGAAGAAATTGTTACAGCACATTATTTATACAATCCTAATTTGAATAATTTTTTTGAAGTGTCTTTTGGAATAGATAAGTTATTTTACATTGCTCGTATTGAATATGCATTAGCATATTTTCCGCAATATCAAAAGCCAATCGGACAAGTATTAGTTGGCTTAAATTTTTTAAATAGAAGATAGATGCTTATGAAATTTTTTAGAAATAAACTTACTCTTGTTTTATTCTTTTTTGGAATAATTTACTCACTTATTTCCCTTGTTAATCATTATTGCTTTAGAACTTATGCATTAGATTTAGGTGCATATACCAATGCTTTGTATGATTATATTCATTTGCAATGGAATGATAGTTCTGTGTTCAAAGAAGTTCCTGAAAACTTATTGTCTGACCATTTTGATTTATACTTAATATTATTTTCACCATTTATTTATTTGTTCAAAACATATACACTTTTAATCATTCAAATAATATCTGTTTTAATTGGTGCTTATGGTGTATATTTATATTTTATGAAACAAATTTCTTCAAGCAATGCACAGCATATTGCAATACTCCTAACTATCGCATTTTTGTTATTCTTTGGGATATACTCTGCTTTATCTTACGATTATCATAGCAATGTGGTGGCTTCAATGTTGATTCCGTATTTCTTTCTTTTTATTCGTGAAAAAAAACGGTTATTATCTTTTTTGATTTTATTTTTCATTTGTATTGCCAAAGAAAGTATGCCCTTAATAATGAGTTTTGTTATTTTAGGATTATTATTAGAGTATTTTAAAGACGCATTAAGAAGGAAGTATTTGTTTGTGTTTATAGTATTTTGTGTAAGTTACTTTTTAATTGTTACGCAATTTCTGATGCCCTATTTTTCTAATGATGGAAAGTTTTATCAGTTCAAATATTCAATTTTGGGAAGTAATTTTTCATCAGCAATCATTCATATTTTACAACATCCATTAGATACTTTAAAATATCTCTTTATTAATCACACTAACAATCCCAAAGCAGATTTTGTAAAAGCAGAACTTCATATTTTTGTATTGCTCTCGGGATTGTGGCTTTTGTTTTTCAAACCAAATTATTTATTAATGTTACTTCCTGTTTACTTTCAAAAAATGTATCATGACAATTATCTTACTTGGGGAATTGACCACCAATATTCTGTTGAATTTGCCCCAATAATAATAATCGGTGCTGGTGAATTTATTATTAATCAACGAAACTATATTACACAGCGAATAATTTCAATTATTCTCATTTTACTTAATCTTTCAGTTACTATCAGATTAATGGATAGAACCATTTTATTTACTAATAAATCAAGAATACGAATCTATCAGTCATCACATTATCAGAGAAATTTTGATATAAAAAATGTTTATTCTGCAATTTCAATAATTCCCAATGATGCAATTGTTAGTGCTCAAACTTCCATTCTCCCTCATTTGGCTTTGCGTGATAAAATTTATTGCTTTCCTATCATTAAAGATGCAGAATACATTATACTGAATACAAAAGATGATACTTATCCATTAGATACTGCAGGATATAAAATTAAAGTTAATCAATTATTACAAGATACTGCTCAATGGAAAATATTATTTGATAAACAATCGGTCGTTGTTTTAGGTAGAAAAAAATAATTTGATTTTTTCCACATTTACTTGTTTATATTTTCTTCTTAAACACATAATATTGCCTTTATATTGTCTTTAATTTTATGCCATAAATTTTTTACTATGGATAAAACTAATGATTTAAATAAAGAAGTTTCTCATTTAAGAAGACAACTGGCTGAATTAAGAAATTATTGTATAGTTTTAGAAGATGAAAGAGATAGTTTGAAAGTAAAGTATGGTTTTGCTGACTCACAGAATCAATTACTCAAAAAAGAAAAAGAAAACCTCACAAAAGAAGTGAGCAAATTGAAACACGAAATTGATTTGCTTAAACAAAATTTTGATTCTGAAACTTTGAAAATAGAAGAATTATATGTAGAAAATGATTTGTTGAAAAAAGAACTTGCACAAATTAAAGAGCAACATCATTCTGAAAAACAATCTCTGACCAATGAACTTCAAAATAAAATCCATCAGTTAGAACAACAAATTGAATCTGAAAAAAAATCATTACAGGAAAAATATCAAGCAGAAATTTCAGAATATCAATCTAAAATATCTGCATTAGAACAAAATATCAAAAGTATAGCAGATGCTATTCATCAGGAGTATCAATCAAGAATTTCTCAAATAAATGAGGAACATCAACAACAACTTCAACACCTAAAAAATCAACTTGACAATCTAAAAGATGAAAATGAACAAAAACTTATTCAATTAAAGTTAGAAAAGGAAAATCACGAAAATCAAATTAAAAGTCAATTTCAAAATATCATTGAACAACTTGAAAAGCAGTTAGAAAAAAAAGAATCAGATATTCGTTCGCACTATGAAAGCAAAATAAAAGAACTTGAAAATACAATCAGTTCTCAAAGCCAACAAATAGAAAAAATAAATATTTCACATCAAGAGAATATTCAACAACTCACTCAATCATTAGAACAAAAGCAAAACGAACTTACTCAACAAATTCAACTAAAAGATAATGAAATTCAAAAATTAATTTCTCAAACTAACGAACTTCAACATAAAGTTGAAAATTATCAAAATGCATACAACGAATATTTAAATGAAAACATCTCTCTCAAAAATATTCTCAATGAAAAAGAAGATATCATACAGGAATTAACGGAATTATTAGAACAAGAAAAAAATAATGTTCAGACACTTATTTCTGAAAATACTCTAATGCAAAGTGAAATAGATGCCTTGATTACAAAAAACGAATTATTTGAAAAAAATACACCAATTGAAAGCAACTTATCACCTGAAAACTATATTGAAAAATCTGTTTATAATGAATTGCTCAACAAAAATCAATCACTTACAGATGAAAACCAAAAACTCATCAATACTATTCAATCACAGAACGAAAAAATTTCTGAACTTGAACAAACAATTGCTCAACTAATGTCTGAAAAGCAAGCATTACAAAATGCTACTTCAAAACTTCAATCCTACGAAAAAGAAAAATCAACCTATTACGAACAAATCCAAAATCTTATCAACGAGCAATCCAATCTATCACAAGAATATCAATCTCTGAAATCTGAAAACGAAAACTTAAAGCAGCAAATATCTCAATTTCAGGAAATTGAAACCATCAATCAAAATCTGGAGGAACAAATTGTACAATTACAATCTCAAATAGAGCTTATTAAAAATGAAATGAACGATTATATCCAAAAAAATCAAACTGCCTATTCAGAACTACAAACAGAATATTCCATTCTTTCCCAAGAAAATGAAGATTTAATTTCAAAACTTGAAGCCGCCCAATTACAGATTAAAATATTATCTGATGAATTAGAAGAAACAAAAGCCACTCAAAGTGCCCGTGTTGAAGAATGGAAAGTTCTTCTCAATGAAAAACAAGAATTAATTACTCAATACCAAAATCAAAATGAATTTTTGAAACAACAATTGCTTGAAGTTTTAGACATACAGGATAAATTAACCAATTCATTGCAAAAAATTCATCAACTATTATCCAACATCTACTCTTCTGATAATCAGCAAATTGATATATCAAATTTGGATGCTGATAGAAAAAACATTATTTTTGCAGCCAATCATCAGGAAGAAATACTTCAATCGGTGAGCGAACTAAACAATCAATTATTCTCTATCTTCAATGAAAAACTCAACTAAATATACTTACAATATTATTGTTCGGCTTATTTTTTCTCTCAATAAAATATTGCAGGGTTTTTCATTTGCTAATCAGCACCCATTGATGAATCGCCATCAATGGATAAATATTATGCCAACTTGCACATCTATATTTAATATAAAGTGTTTCAATATTCAGTTATTGTTATATCCAGTTGGCACTTCCCAAGCAAGAGGATAATTGATTAGTTTGTTCGTTCCAGTATTTTTTCCTCTTATTTATCTATTAACTATTAAACATTCAAACCATGATGAGCATTATTTTAGCCATTATCTTTATTATAGTGGCACTCATAGCAGGCATTATTACGGGCTTTTACATTGCTAATTCCAAACTTAACAAAAACCTTCAAATTCAAAAAGAAAACATCATCAAGGAAGCAGAAGTAAAAGCAGAAGCCATTAAACAACAAAAAATCCTTGAAACTAAAGAAAGAATCCTTCAACTCAAAGAAGAACACGACAAAAAAATTCAGGAAAGAAATCAGCAAATTCATCAATTAGAAAGTAAACTCAAAACCAAAGACAGCGAATTATCCAAGAAGATTGAAGAATATAACCGAAAAGAGAAAGAATTAGAGCAACTTAAAAATCAAGCCAGACAACAAATTGAATTATACAATCACAAATTAGAAGACATTGACAAAAAACAAAAGCAGCAAATAGAAATGCTGGAAAAAATTGCGGGACTGAAAGCAGATGAAGCCAAACAAAAACTTATTGAAAGTATTAAAGAAGAAGCCAAAACACAGGCAATGTCATATATCAAAGAAATTACCGAAGAAGCCAAAATGACCGCCAACAAAGAAGCCAAGAAAATCGTTATCCAAACCATACAAAGAATTGCTACTGAAACAGCCATTGAAAATTCCATCTCTGTATTACACATTGAAAACGAAGAAATCAAGGGTAGAATTATAGGTCGTGAAGGTAGAAATATCAGAACTATAGAAGCACTTACAGGTGTTGAAATAATTATTGATGATACACCTGATGCTATTACACTCTCTTGCTTTGACCCAGTAAGAAGAGAAATAGCCCGTCTTGCACTTCACCAATTAATCACCGATGGACGTATACACCCAGGTAGAATTGAAGAAGTAGTTGAAAAAACCAAAAAACTCATTGAAGAAGAAATTATTGAAGTAGGTAAAAGAACCTGCATAGACCTCGGTATTCACGGATTACATCCAGAATTAATTAGAATGGTAGGTAGAATGAAATACCGCTCTTCTTATGGACAAAATCTTTTACAACACTCTCGTGAGGTGGCTAATCTATGTGCTGTTATGGCTGCCGAATTAGGACTTAATCCAAAAATTGCTAAAAGAGCAGGGCTTCTTCACGATATTGGTAAAGTGCCTGATGATGAACCAGAATTACCACACGCTATTTTAGGAATGAAATTAGCAGAAAAATACAAAGAACGTCCCGAAGTAATAAATGCAATAGGCGCTCACCATGACGAAATAGAAATGACAACGCTTTATGCCCCAATAGTTCAAGTGTGTGATGCCATCAGCGGTGCTCGCCCCGGTGCTCGCAGAGAAATTGCAGAACAATATATTAAACGACTTCACGACCTGGAAAATTTAGCACTAAGTTATGAAGGTGTAGAAAAATCTTATGCTATTCAGGCAGGTAGAGAATTAAGAGTAATTGTAGCCGCAGATAAAATGAGTGATAAACAAGCAGAAGAATTAGCATTTACTTTGTCTCAAAGGATTCAAAATGAAATGACTTATCCCGGACAGGTAAAAGTAACCGTTATCAGAGAAGTAAGAGCATCAGCCATTGCTAAATAATATAGGATGACAAATATTTTCTTGTCATGCTGAACGGAGTGAAGCATCTCTCTCTTATTTAGTTTCTTCGCTCCGCTCAGAATGACAATGGTTTTCACTTTGTCTGCCGTAGGCGGATCCACCTTTGGCGGAGAAGTGTCTGAAATAATACACAGGAAAATTAGATTCTTCTTTTCCAAAGGCGGAGAAATATTTATACTGAATTTTTAACTAAGAATATAACATATCTCTCGCAAAACCGCAAAGTTTGCAAAGATTCTTAATTTTTAATTTTTAATTTTTAATTCTTAATTCCCACCCTACCCACACAACAGTTGCTTAGACAGCGACTTTTCTTTCATCATTTTTTCCAGATTCATCAAAGCATAACGCATTCTTCCCAAGGAAGTATTGATAGAGACATTACTATATTCTGCAATTTCCTTAAAACTCATATCATAATACATTCTTAAAATCACCACTTCTTTTTGTTCTGCGGGCAATTGGTTAATCAATTCTTTGATAATGTTTTTACTGTTTCTTTTAATTTCTGCATTTATGATATCGTTTGAAACATCAGTTTCTTTTACGCTATCTGTTCTTAATATATCAAAAATATTCACTTCCTCATCATCGTCATTAGTGATGTAAGAAATATGCTTTTTGTTTTTATGAGTACGATAATAATCTATGACATGATTTTTGGCAATTTGCATCAGCCAGGAATAAAATTTTCCTTTATCTTCATAATTCTTTTGCCGCAGTGTGACTAATGCTTTGCAAATAATATCCTGATAAATATCTTCAGTAGTTTCTTTTGATTTCACATAGCTAAAGATATGAAAACAAATTTTTGCTTTATACCTTGCAAATAAAGTAGCAATGGCATTTTGATGTCCATTGTAAAACAATTGCAATAGTTCAGCATCTGACTTTTTTTTCAGTTCTGAATTTGGAAAATACATCATACCCGTTGATTTTACAAGTGATTATTGGGTAGATGTTTCTACGATAACTAATAAGTTTTAGTTGGTTACTGCTGCAAATATAAGGAAGATTATTTAATTAAACAAATTTTTGAGAAAAATTTTTACTGTTCTTTTAATTTCAAAAATAATTATTTGTCAAATATATTACTTTATTTTGCCCACAAACATTAAGGATGCAATTTGAGATTGTTCAAAAAGATAATAGCAGCAAAGCCCGCGCAGGCATTATACACACTTATCATGGTAATATTGAAACGCCTATTTTTATGCCTGTTGGTACATTAGGCACAGTAAAAGCAGTTCATCAAAGAGAATTATTCAATGATATAAAAGCACAAATTATTTTAGGAAATACTTATCATCTTTATTTACGCCCAGGTACAGATGTTTTGTATCGGGCAGGTGGCTTGCACAAATTTATCAAATGGAATAAGCCCATTTTAACGGATAGCGGGGGCTTTCAGATTTTCTCTTTATCAAAAATAAGAAAAATTTCAGAAGAAGGTGCTTTGTTTCATTCGCATATTGATGGCAGTAAGCATTTTTTTACCCCTGAAAATGTAATGGACATTCAAAGAATGATAGGTGCCGATTTCATGATGGCTTTTGATGAATGTACGCCTTACCCGTGTGATTATTCTTATGCAAAAAATTCCATGAAAATAACCCATCAATGGCTTGATAGATGTATAGATAGATGGAAAAATACACAAGATTTGTATGGATATGAGCAGGAATTATTACCTATTGTGCAAGGCAGTGTATATAAAGATTTACGGCAACAAAGTGCAGAGTATGTTGTTTCTAAAAATACGTTTGCTTATGCCATCGGCGGATTAAGTGTAGGTGAGCCCGCAGAAGAAATGTATGAAATGACGAATATAGTTACAGATATTTTACCTGTTGAAAAACCACGCTATTTAATGGGCGTGGGCACACCTGAAAATATTTTAGAAAGCATTGCATTAGGTGTAGATATGTTTGATTGTGTAATGCCTACCCGCAATGCCAGACACGGCTTGCTTTATACTTACAATGGAATTATTAATATCAAAAATCAAAAATGGAAATATGATTTTTCACCTATAGATGAAATGGGAATAAGTTTTGTAGATACTGAATATACAAAAGCATATTTAAGACATTTATTTAGTGTGAATGAAATTTTAGGTGCTATGATTGCCAGCGTTCACAATTTGGCATTTTATTTACATCTGGTCAAGACCGCCCGTGAAAAAATTATTAGTGGAGAATTTCTTAGTTGGAAAAACAGCGTGATTGAAAATTTAAGAAGAAAAATTTAATGTTATTCACCTAACCTTCTTCTTTTTAATTCTTTGGTAATTAAAGATAATTCTCTTCCTGTTTGTCCTTTAACGCTGGTATTTTCTTGTGCTCTTCTAATTAAATAAGGCAAAACGCTTTTTACTGGTCCGTAGGGAACATATTTTACTACATTATATCCTGCCTTGGCTAAATTAAAACTAATGTGATCACTCATTCCAAGTAGTTGAGAAAAATATACTCTTTTATCAGATTTTTCAATTTGATATTGTTCCATCAAATTTACAAGATATTGAGAACTTTCTTCATTATGTGTGCCTGCACAGGTAGTTAAAATATCAATATTTTCAATACATAATTTCAGTGCATTATTATATGCCCTGTCGGTGGATATTTTATCAGGATGAATAGGTGATGGATAATTCATTTTTTGGGCTCTATCTCTTTCTTTTTCCATATAAGCACCTCTGACTAATTTAGCACCTAATAGATACTTATTCTTTCTGGCTTTTTCAATGCTTTGACTGAGAAACTCTAACCTATCTGTGCGATATAATTGATAGGTATTTAATACAATACATTCTTTTTGATTAAATGTTTGCATACATTCATCGGCAATATCATCAATAGCTTTTTGAATCCAGCTTTCTTCGGCATCAATAAAAATGGGCTGATGATGTTCATAAGCTTTTTGACAAACTTCAAATACTCTTTTTTTTCCTCTTTCCCATTCGTTTTTCTCATTGATGCTTAGTGAAGCATTTGCACTTACTTTTTCAAGAATAGAAAAGCGAATCATTCCTGTGGGCTTAAATACACAAAATGGAATGTATGACTTATCTTTTGAAAACAAAATATTATCAATGATTTCATTTTTACATTGCTCAAAACTTTCTTCATTTTGTTCTCCTTCTACACTATAATCTAATATAGAGCCAATGTTATACTTTGCAAGTGTATTGAGAATAGATAAACATTCTTCTCTTGTTTCTCCACCAACAAATTGTTTATAAAGTGTTTTTTTAATTAAAAATTTTCCTCCGCAATTAACAAGCAATGGTGATAATACTGCACCTGCATTGACTAGTGCAGGATAAGAAAGCAGTTTGAATAATTTATATGCTTGTTGAAGTTCCTTGTTAGTTTTGTATTCAAAAGCAATTTGTGTATTAGAAAAGTCAATTGTAGGCATACAGAAAATTAATCTTTATACATTACTTTTTTAACGGCTTTAATTACTTTTTCAGGGTTTGGTAATGCTTCTTGAATTAATGTAGGTGCATAGGGTAGGGGAGTATCGGCAGAAACAACTCTTACTACAGGAGCATCTAAATAATCAAATGCTAATTTTTGTACCATATATGTAATTTCAGTAGAAATATTTCCCAAAGGCCATGCCTCTTCAACTACTACCAGGCGATTAGTTTTCTTTACTGATTCTATGATAGTTTGATAATCAATAGGTCTTACTGTGCGAAGGTCAATAATTTCAGCAGATATACCTTCTTTTTCCAATTCTTCTGCGGCTTTATATGCAACTTTAATAATTTTTCCGAATGAAACAATCGTTACATCGCTTCCCTGTCTTTTTATATCTGCTACTCCAAGTGGAATGAGATATTCTTCTTCGGGCACTTCTCCTTTGTCTCCATACATTAGTTCACTTTCCATAAAAATAACAGGGTCATCGTCTCTGATGGCAGATTTGAGTAATCCTTTAGCATCATAAGGGTTGGAAGGCACTACTACTTTAAGTCCGGGCGTATTAGCATACCAACTTTCAAAATTTTGAGAGTGCTGTTGAGCCAGCATCCCTGCGTTTCCTGTTGGCCCTCTGAAAACGATAGGTATACTGAATTGCCCGCCGCTCATATGTCTGATTTTAGCAGCAGAGTTAATTACCTGGTCAATAGCCACTAATGAAAAGTTAAAGGTCATAAATTCAATAATAGGACGAAGTCCGTTCATAGCAGCGCCTACTCCAATACCAGCAAATCCTAATTCTGCAATAGGTGTATCTATGACTCTTTTGTGTCCAAATTCTGCGAGCATGCCTTTACTCACCTTATAAGCACCATTATATTCTGCCACTTCTTCGCCCATTAAAAATACTCTTTCATCTCTTCGCATTTCTTCGCTCATGGCTTCTCTTAATGCTTCTCTGAATTCTATAACTCTCATAAAAATTACTTTTGGCACAAAAGTATAAAAAATAATGCTATTGATGTGGATTTTATTATGGCGGCAAATGAATAGAAATCTTAAACAACAAAATATGATGAAAATCAGGAAAATGAAGTAGAACTATAAACAGTATTAAAACAACAATTCAACTCAATTATGCAATGTATGGCTTTAATATTTTATTTTTGGAATAATATTTGAGTTTTAATAATGCTTTATCTTTTATTTGTCTGACTCTTTCTTTGGTTAAATGGAATTGTTTAGCCAGTTCATCAAGAGATAGTGGGGGAGCACCATTCAGACCATAAGCTGCGGTAATCACTTCTGCTTCTCTGGGTTGAAGGGTTTTGATAACTCTTTGTAAGTCCATTTTCAAACTCTCTTTGTCTAAAATATTATCAGGAGAGGGATTATCTTCGTCTGATAATAAATCTAATAGAGTGGCACTATCATCTGAAGAAGAAACGGGGGCATCTAAACTGCTGTATTTTACATTGAACATCATAGCTTCCATTACTTCTTCAGGGCTCATATCACATTCAATTGCTATTTCGTGTATATCCATTTCTCTTTCGTTTTCCTGTTCTATTTTAGAAATTACTCTATTGACTTTTGAAATATGAGAAATTCTATTGAGGGGTAATCTAACAATGCGGGATTGTTCAGCAATGGCTTGCAAAATAGATTGTCTTATCCACCAAACGGCATAAGAGATAAATTTAAATCCTTTGGTTTCATCAAATCTTTTTGCAGCTTTTATTAAGCCAATATTTCCTTCGGTAATTAAATCTTGCAGGGGAATGCCCTGATTTTGATATTGTTTAGCCACAGAAATAACAAAACGGAGGTTGGCTTTAACTAATTTATTGAGGGCATCACTATCCCCCATTTTAATTCTTTTAGCCAGTTCTACTTCTTCATGATAGGTAATCATTTCTTGTTTACTCACTTCCTGCAAATATCTATCTAATGATGCTTCATCTCTTTTGGTAATTTTTTGGGTAATTTTAAATGATTTCATAGTGGTAGATTTGCTAATTTATACGCAATTTCAATGCCTGCGTTGGTATAAATGGGGTAAATTGTAAAAATATTGAGTGAAGCAACATCCTTTTTGAGTGAATTGTATGTTTTTTTGAGCGAGATAAATGGTTAAAATAAGTATTGCAAAACGGGTTTTTTATATAATTCAAAACTTTTTCCGTTATTTTGCAGGAAAATTTGAGAATGAGAGTATTTTTATACTTATGGATGTATATGAGTATTCACTTTTATTCATTAGCACAAAGTACTTTAGATACTATTTATTTAATGAATGGGCAAAAGGTAGGAAGTGTAGTAGTAGACACCTCTTTTGCTTTGGTTACGTATAAAGTGCCTGCATCTAAAAGTCCAGAGAAAATAAGAAATTTTGAAAAAGATGATATTTTTTGCATCAGATATAAAGATGGCACTAATTTTTATTATTATTCACAAGATACTACGAGAGGCGATTGGTTTACTCGTGAAGAAATGTGGCACTTTACACAAGGTGAAAGAGATGCACAAAAAGGTTTCAAACCTGTTGCTACTATGTTAATTGGGGGTACTTTGGGATTAGCAGCAGGAATGACAGGAATGTATGTAGCACCTGCATTACCAATTGGTTTTTATCTTATTTCTGATATTACCAAAGTTAAAATCAGACATTCATCGGTTTCAAATCCAGAATTATTACAGCACGATGCGTATATTTTGGGGTATCAAAAAGTAGCCCGAAGTAAAAGAAGAATTTATTCTATTATTGGTGGAGCATCAGGATTATTATTAGGGTACATTGCTTATTTTTCATTTAAAAGCCAATATCCACCGGCTATTAAGGATTTACTTTTTAATTAAAATTAGGAATTAAACTTTGCGCACGTTGCGTCTTTGCGAGAGAATAACTATCGTGCAACTTGTTTCCGTCTTTGGTATATTCACCTACGGCAGACAAGGTACTTTTACGTCTTTGACGGATTCGCGGCAATAATTAAAAATTAAGAATTATGAGAAATAAACATCAAAATAACAACATTGAATACATTATTGAATATGGAGGATTGTCAATTGGAGAGCATTTATTTGAATTTAATATTGACAATGCTTTTATGCAGCAATATCATGATGAAACACTTGACAATCAATTTAATATTCATGCAGAAATTAAAATTATTAAATATAATCATTCTGTGCAGGTGGTTGTTAAATTAAGTGGCAATATTTCGGTAGTGTGTGATAAATGCTTAATTCCATATTCATATCCGGTTTTTTCAGAACAAACTTTGTTGATTCAAAAGGGTAGCCCGGAAAGCTCTACGGATGAGATTTTAATGACCGAAGACAATGATAACAAAATCAATTTTTCGCAATATTTATATGAAAGTATTTCATTAGCATTGCCGTACAAAATTGTGCCTTGCGAGATATTTGAAAATGTCAAATGTGATGAAGAAGTTTTGAAAAAAATTTCAGAGCATTTGGAAGAACAAAATAAATCCACTACATTTGCCGAACTTTTTAAAAATAAATTTCAACCATAAAAACTTACCACTATGCCAAATCCTAAACGAAAAATGTCAAAATCAAGAAGGGATAAAAGAAGATCTACTTACAAAGCACCACAATTTACCATTGCTACAGATCCTGTTACAGGTGAAGCACATATTTATCATCGTGCTTACTGGATGGATAATAAATTATATTACAAAGGAAAAGTTGTAATGGAAAAATAGTTGATGGGATTTTAAAGATAAAAAAGGGCAAATATTTTTTATTTGCCCTTTTTTATTTAATAAAATATTATTTACCTTTGCAGCAAATCTTAAAAACAAATAATTATGAAAAAACAAGTATTAACTATTTTATCAGTAGGATTAAGTGCGCTGGCACTTGCTCAAACGCCTTCTCCTTTTTGGAGCATTATCCAAAATCCTATGTGGCCAGTAGTGTCTGGCGGTGTCAGATATATGGACGCTGTAAACCCCAATGTGGTGTGGTGTACTGGTTACGACGGTTTTGCACCAGGTTTGGCATATAACTTTTTTGCCCGCACTATTGACGGTGGTAATACCTGGAATAATGGCAATGTATTTGCAGATACTAATACTTATATTATTTCTAACATTGAAGGGGTGAATGACACGGTGGCATGGGTATCTGCTTATATGAAAGCATCACAAGACAGAGGTGTGTTGTATTATACTACTAATGGTGGAAATACATGGCAACAAGGTAGTGACACAACAATGTTCTCGTATGCAGGAGAATCATTTGCTAATGTAGTATGTTTCCTAACACCATCTGTTGGTATAGCAATGGGAGATCCTATATCTGCTAATGGCGGAAAACATGAGATTTATAGAACAACTGACGCTGGTGCTACATGGACAATGGTACCTGGTGCAAACATACCTGCACCGTTAGCAGGAGAATATGGATTAACTAATTCTTACACTAAAGTAGATGGAGATGCTTATCACATGTGGTTTGGCACCAATAAAAGAAGAGTGTTTTATACTAAAAATGCAGGTGTAACATGGAGTGTATCTGTATTAACTGGTGCTCCAACAGGTTTGTTTGTAAATGATTTAGCATTTACAGATACGTTGAATGGACTGGCAATGGGTTCTGTTGTAAGTGGAACTACTGCTACTTATTATTTATTTAAAACAACCAATGGAGGTGCTACCTGGACACAAATTACACCATTAGACCCCAATTTAGGGCATAATGATTTGTGTGCAATACCTGGAACAACATGGTTTGCATCTGCTGGTGCAGGCACTGGTAATCAAGTTATATCCTATTCATCAGACCATGGAACTACATGGAATAGCTGGGGTGGAAGTAATGTGCAATACCTGGCTATTGATTTTGTGGATAATATGAATGGATGGGCTGGTGGCTTTGAAGATCAAGTGCAAGCAGATGGGGGCGTTTATAAATATTCAGGTACTCCGCTTGGATTCAATGTAGTAGCATCTATTCCAAGAAATTTGAATGTTTATCCCAATCCATCAAAAGGCGAGATTAATATTAAATTACCGGTTGCTAAAAGAGGAATGAATTTACAGGTTATCAATACTTTAGGACAAGTTGTTTATGAAGAAAATATTACCAATGTATATCCTGCTGCAGATTACAAATTAAATTTAGGTAATATAGATGCAGGTATTTATGTGATTAAGATGAATGTAGATGGGGAGGTGTTTATTAGTAAAGTAACAAAAGAATAATAATTTCATAACATAAAAGAGCCCTTCGCCCCCAACTTTGTTGGGGGCGAAGGGCTCTTTTTTTTGGTAAAAGGTTATTCATTATTTTTGCAAATTATATTATTAATATGAAAAAAATTATTATCACACAATCTAATTATATTCCATGGAAAGGGTATTTTGATAGCATGGCTCTTGTAGATGAATTTGTATTGTATGATGATATGCAATATACACGACGCGATTGGCGTAATAGAAATTTAATTAAAACACCGCAAGGATTACAATGGCTGACTATACCTGTAGAAGTGAAGGGAAAGTATTATCAAAAAATCAGAGATACAAAAGTGAGCAATAAAAACTGGGTGAAAGAGCATTTGAAAACCATACAATTTAATTATGCTAAAGCACAGCATTTTAAAGAAGTATTTCCATTTTTAGAGCAAATTTATTTACAGGCAGAAAAATTAGAATATTTATCAGAAATAAATTTTATATTTTTACAGCACATAAAGAATTTTTTAGAAATAAAAACACCTATTAAATTTTGCTGGGAATATCCTTATGATATAGAATCAGACAAGAATATGCGATTGATACAATTATGTAAATTAGCAAGCGCCACAGATTATTACTCTGGGCCAGCTGCAAGAAATTATATGGATATAGAACTATTTAAACAACATAATATAAGCGTTCATTGGTTAGATTATAGTGGTTACAAAGAATACGAGCAATTATATCCACCATTTGAACACGGCGTAAGCATTATTGATTTGTTATTAAATATGGGAAAAGAAAGTAGAAATTATTTGAAATATATTAAACAATGAAATTGAGTATAGTATCTACATTATATAATTCGGAAAAATTTATCCCCAAGTTAATAGAAGAATTGACTAAAGTAGTTGAAGAGATAGGGATTGATAAAAGAGATTATGAAATCATATTAGTAGATGATGGCTCACCTGATAATTCCTTAAAAGTAGCACTTGAAGAAAAAAAGAAATATAAAGATGTAAATATAATTATTTTAGAACTTTCAAGGAATTTTGGGCACCATAAAGCTTTTTGGGCAGGTATTAGTAAATCTATTGGAGAATATGTATTTTTGATTGATAGTGATATGGATGTTCATCCTTCTTACCTAAAAAGTTTTTACAGCGAGATTTTAAATCAAGAAGATGTTGATGTGGTTTATGGTGTTTTAAAAGATAGAAAGTTAATCAAAACAACATCAAACTTGTTTTGGAAGTTTTTTAATTATGTTTCTGATGTTCCAGTACCATTAAATATTACAACTGAAAGGATTATGAATAGAAATTACGTAAATGCATTATTAAGCTTAAATGACTTTAATCTTTTCATAGGTGGTCTTTATTATTGGGTAGGGTTTCACCAAAAATCAATAGAAGTTAGAAGAATAAGCAATAGAAAAAAAAGTAATTATGTGTTAACTAAAAGGATACATCTTTTTATTGAAGCATTGACTTCATTTACTTCTTATCCGATATGGTTAATATTGAGATTAAGTTTATATTTAAATGTAGCATCTATAATTTATCTTTTTTATCTGATAATAAGAAAAATATTGTATCCTGAAACTATATTATTAGGGTATGCAAGCATAGGTGCATTGTTGGTTTTTTTCGGTTCCTTAATTATATTTATTATTTGTTTTATTGGAATTTACATTGAGAAAATTTTCAATCAAGTGAAACAAAGACCGAGATATATAGTTAGGAAAGAATATAAAAATTTAATATAAACTTAAATAATAATAATATGAAGAATGAAGATTTAAATGCTTATTTATCTGCTTATGGAAATGAGTTTAAGTTCAAAGATGAAAATGAAATTTATTTAAAAAAATTTGCTGAAATTATTAAAGAAGATTTAATACATTTCAAACCATCCAATTTTTTATCACTAGGAATTGGTCATAAAATTGTTAGTTATTCTATTATTGAATATGGTCTTATAAAAGGTAATATAAAAAAATATTTCATAATTGATGGTTCTGATAAAATAATAGAATCATTCAAGAGTGAAATAAGTAAGGAGATATTAGGCACAAAGCAAATAGAATTATACCATTCGTACTTTGAAGAGTTTAATACGGGTTTAAAATTTGATAGAATTGAAATGGGTTTTATATTAGAACATGTTGATGATCCTGTATTCATATTAAAGAAATATAAAGAAATGTTGACAGATAATGGAAAAATTCATATTGCTGTGCCAAATGCCCGATCTTTACATCGCTTAATTGGTTATTATGCTAATATTCTTGATAATTTATACAAATTAAGTTCTCATGACCTAATGTTAGGTCATAAAAGATATTATGATTTAGATCTGATAAAAAAAGATATTTATGCTGCTGACTTGAAGATAGAGCGTATAACAGGTTTAATGCTAAAACCTATAACGAATGACCAAATGAAAAAATTGAATTGGTCTGATAATATTATTGAAGCACTTGTAAAGGTTGGAGAAAATTATCCTGAAATAGCTAATTGTATGTATTTATGTGTCACAAAGTGAATAAAATATTAATAACATGCGGTGGAGGATTTCAAGGACAAACTTTGATAGATTTAATTAAAAAATCTGAGTCAAATAATCAAATTATTTTACTTGATACTAATAATGACAACATTAATATCTACAATGGTATTGATTATTTCTATATTCCACCTAATATTGCTGATAAGAATTTATACATTGAATTTATAGAGAATTTAGTAAAACGACATTATGTGAATTTTATAATTCCTTCAACTTCATTAGATATTGAAATTTTATCAGAAATTAAGGATTTATTTTTTGATAAATATAACACTCGAGTAATAGTACCCGATAAAGAGATTATAGAAGCACTTTTAAATAAAAAACTATCTAATGATTTTTTTAATTATCATCAATTATCGGTTTTACCAAATTATCATATAAAAGAGGTAATAGAGGAAAATTTTAAACCAATAATAGCTAAACATATTTATGGATTTGGAAGTAAAAATATCATTTATATTCGTAATTTTTATGAATTAAAGAAATTGGTAAATGATACTGATTTTAATTCATCAGATTATATCTTCAACCCTTTAATTGAGAATTTTGAGGAATACTCAATAGATTTTTCTGTTAGTTATGAAGGCAAAGTTTCAGAATTTGTTTTGAGAAAAAGAGCTCATGTTTCATTGGGATTTGCCATTATCTCAATAGTTAATGATGAAGAAAAATACAATATTTTAAGACATGATTTAGAAAAGATAAAAAAAATATTCTCATCAAAAAAATACTCTGGCATTTATAATATACAGGTTTTATTTGATAATAATAATAAATATTATTTTAATGATATTAATCCTAGAATAGGCACATCAGCATCATTTTCACTCTTATCAGGTTATAACATAATAGATAATGTCTTAAGTAAAGAGTATAACCAACAAAAACAAACTCAAAGTAAAAAAGCAGTTAAGTTCATTTCTCAATATGAAGTTCCTAATGAAAGATTTATTATAAAAAATGCCATTATAGATTTAGATGGTACACTCGTAGATACATTAAATTTTACTATAAAAAGATTTTTACTTCTTTATGATATTTTAATTAAAGATTATAGTTTTTCTATTGAAAAAGATGATTACCAATATGAAGTATTCAATATAATAGCATCACAAAAATTAAGTACCGCTATTGATGTGTTGTCTAATAAGTATGATATACCAAAAGATATATTAATGAATTTATATCGTAATTGCTTGCCAGAAGTTCCAATTTATCAAGACGCTTTTAATTTATTAAATTATTTTAATGAGAAAAATATTAAAGTATATTTATTGAGTAAAACTACAAATTATACAACTCAAGAACATAAAATAAAGCCAATTCAAAGATATTTAAAAAAAAAATATCTTCTTCAAAACAAATTTGATAAAGTTAATAATTTTAATGCTTATAGGTTGATCATTGACGAAAATCATTTAAATGAAAAAGAAACTATCACTATTGGCGATAATTTAATTGATGATATTTTTCCAGCATTACAAACAAATATATTATTAAAATTTTATCTTGTACGACAATTTAATTACATTCCTTCTATCTCTGTTGATGGTTTTGAAAGTTATTCTAATAGAATCAAAATTATAAATAATCTTTATGAAATTAAAAATTACATTTTATGAAATTAACCTTCAACAAACCCCACCTTACCGGAAAAGAAGTGCATTATATGTATGATGCCGTGTTTAATAAACACATTTCTGGTAATGGAAAATATACCAAACTTTGCCATCAATTTTTTCAAAACAAATATGGCTTTGATAAAGTATTACTTACTTCATCTTGCACCGATGCTTTAGAAATGTGTGCATTACTACTCAATATTCAATCTGGTGATGAAGTCATAATGCCATCATATACTTTTGTTTCTACTGCCAATGCTTTTATTTTAAGAGATGCAAAAATTGTGTTTGCAGATAGTTACTCTCATCATCCTAATATGAATGCAGATTTAATGGAAGAACTCATTACCCCAAAAACCAAAGCCATTGTAGTGATGCACTATGCAGGCATTGCAAATGATATGGCTAAAATTTTATCTATTGCTCAAAAATATAACTTGTATGTGATTGAAGATGCCGCACAATGTATAGATAGTTTTTACATTCAGGATAACAAAAAAATTCCATTAGGTTCATTAGGACATTTATCAGCATTTTCTTTTCACGAAACAAAAAATATCATTTCTGGTGAAGGGGGGATGTTGGTAGTGAATGATTCGCAATTTGATAAAAGAGCAGAGATAATATGGGAAAAAGGTACTAATCGTTCAGCATTTTTCAGAGGAGAGGTAGATAAATATGGCTGGGTAGATATAGGTTCTTCTTTTTTACCTTCAGAAATTGTGGCTGCATTTTTATATGCACAGTTGGAGCATTTAGAAGATATTCAAAACAAACGATTGCACATTTGGCAAAGGTATTATCAGCAATTAAAGCCATTATCTGATGTTGGATATTTTGAGTTACCATATATTCCGCAATATGCTACTAATAACGCACATATGTTTTATTTGGTTTGCCATTCATTAGAGGAAAGAACTAAACTAATTCAACACTTGAAAAATAAAGGCATTCAGGCAGTGTTTCACTATTTGTCATTGCATACATCTCCTTTTTACAAAGATAAACACGATGGCAGAGCATTACCTAATTCCGATAAATTTTCAGATTGTTTGGTAAGATTACCAATGTATTATGATTTAACTAATGAAGATGTGGATTTTATTTGTGAAGAAATAAAAAAATGTTTTGAAAAATAATAGAAATGCAACCTACTATTATTGATAACTTCAAATGCTATGCACCCGAGTTGGCTTATGGCAATGATGGCTTTCCGCCTGATATGTTTGATTTATTAGCCCAATTGGAAGAAAAAAGTTTTTGGTTCAAAGCAAGAAATCAAATACTAATACATTTATTTCAAAAATATCTTGGTAAAGGTAATGATAAAAAAGTATTAGAAATAGGATGTGGAAATGGCTATGTTTTAAGAGGATTACAAACTTTAGGTTATCAATTAACAGGTTCAGAAATTTATTTAGATGGCTTAAAAAATGTGTGGAAAAGATTACCTGATGTTGAACTCATTCAGTTAGATGCACTGAATATGCCCTTCAAAAATGAATGGAATGCGATTGGTGCTTTTGATGTTATTGAACATATTGAAGATGATATAAAAGTAATGCAACAAGTATATCAGGCATTAAAACCCGGTGGAGTTTTCTTTATTACCGTACCTCAATATCAATTTATGTGGAGTTATTTAGATGATTATGCCAAACATAAAAGAAGATACACTCAAAAAGAACTTACAACAAAATTAAAACAATGTGGCTTTAAAGTTCAATACATCTCTTCTTTTGTAACAATTTTATTTCCTATTGTTTTAATTTCAAGATGGATGAAGAAAAACAAGCCCATTGAAGAAGTGAGTATTGACGATGTTATTCAGGAATTTCAAATACCTGATTGGATGAACCATTTGTTTTACACCTTAATGCAAGTAGATAAATTTTTCATAAAATGCAACATCTCTTTACCTTTTGGAAATAGCATTGTAGTAGTTGCACAAAAATAGAGTGAGTAATTTTTATCTTTTAATCACTCACCTCTCTATCTTGCAATTTTCAAAATCATACTATACATTTGCCAAAAAATAATTGTATGCAGTTAGAAGAAAAAATTATGGCGGAAATTAAAACCGCTATGCTGAATAAAGATAGCAAAAGATTAGAAGCATTAAGGGCTATTAAAAATGTGATAATTCTGGTAAAAACATCTCCCGATGGCTTCACCGAAGAAAATGTAATAAAAACCCTTCAAAAAGAAGTCAAGAAAAGAAAAGACACAGCTGAAATTTATCAGCAACAAAATCGTCCCGACCTTGCAGAAGTAGAACTTTATCAGGCAGCCGTAATGGAAGAATTTTTACCTAAACAATTAAGCGATGATGAATTGAAATCAGTATTACAAAAAATCATACAGGAAGTTAATGCCTCCTCTCCTGCCGATATGGGAAAAGTGATGGGCAAAGCCACCAAAGAATTGGCAGGTAAAGCCGATAATTCCCGAATATCTGCATTAGTAAAACAATTATTATCCCATTAAAAAATGAGCCCTATCCGTATTCAAGATATATTAAATGAACTTGAACACTTTGCTCCGCCTGCTTTTCAGGAAACTTATGACAATGCAGGATTGATAATAGGCAATCCTTCGGATGTATGCACTGGGGCTTTATTAACTTTAGATGTAACTGAAGAT
Organism: Bacteroidota bacterium; assembly: GCA_040758575.1. Classification (GTDB taxonomy): domain Bacteria; phylum Bacteroidota; class Bacteroidia; order B-17B0; family Aurantibacillaceae; genus BPGX01. The sequence continues at coordinate 318,030 of JBFLVH010000001.1, forward strand.
GTTATCAACGAAGCTATTCAAAATAATTGTAATTTAATCATTGCTCATCACCCCTTGATATTTATCCCTATCAAGCAACTAACTGGAAAGAATTATGTAGAAAAATGTATTATTAAAGCCATTAAGCATAACATCAGTATTTATGCGGCTCATACAAATGCTGATAATGTTCATACAGGCGTCAATCAGGAAATATCCAATCGGCTCGGACTTATCAATACCAAAATTCTTTTACCTAAAAATAAAATTCTCAAAAAGTTAGTAACATTTGTTCCCGCGTCGCATTTACAACAGGTGCAGGAAGCATTGTTTGCCGCTGGCTGCGGGCATATTGGTAATTATGATTCCTGTAGTTTTTATACCGAAGGCAAGGGCACTTTTAGAGGCAATGAGCATACCAATCCATTTATTGGTGAAAAACAAAAATTAAGTGTTGAACCCGAAATCAGAATTGAAACTATCTTTGAAGCATATAAGGAAGCAAAGGTAATATCGGCTTTACTATCCGCTCACCCTTATGAAGAAGTAGCGTATGATGTTTATTTATTAGAAAATTATCACCCTCGTGTAGGCAGTGGAATGATAGGCGAATTCAAAGAGCCAATGGATGTTAAGACATTTCTTCAGTTGATAAAACAAGTATTTCATCAACCCCTTATCAGATTTACATCTTATGATAAACCCATTCAAAAGGTAGCATTGTGCGGCGGTAGTGGCTCGTTTTTATTGAATGCGGCTATTCGTCAGCAGGCAGATGCGTTTATTTCATCAGATTTTAAATACCATCAGTTTTTTGATGCTGAAAACAAGATAATGATAGTGGATATAGGGCATTTTGAAGCCGAACAATTTACCCCCGAAATTTTTTATAGGATTATTAAAAATAAATTTCCTAACTTTGCCACCCTTTTATCAAAAATTAATACCAATCCAATTAAATACCTATAACTATGGCAACATTCAAAGAAAAATTAGATGCCTCAATAGAAGCCAAATTAAGAGCATTATTTCACTTGCAACAAATTGATTCTAAAATAGACAAAATCCGTTTTATCAGAGGGGAATTGCCTTTAGAAGTAAAAGATTTGGAAGACACCTGTGCGGGCTTGCAAACTCGTGTGCAAAAACTTCAAAATGATATTAAATCATTAGAAGACAAAATCAACGAAAAGAAAAATGCCATTAAAGATTATCAGGCAGAAATAAAAAAATTAGAACAACAACAAAATAAAATTCGCAATAACAGAGAATACGAAGCAATTGCCAAAGAAATAGAATACTTAAATCTTGAAATTCAGCTGGCAGAAAAGAATATTAAAGATGCCAAAAATGCTATTGAAGAAAAGAAAAAATTTCTTGAATTTGCAGAAAGAGAATACAATGAGCGATTGAAAGATTTAGAAGTGAAGAAAAAAGAATTAGAAGAAATTGTTTCTGAAACAGAACACGAAGAAAAAGAGTTGCTTAAACAATCTGAAAAAGCCATTGCACAAATTGAGCCACGCCTTGTAAATGCTTACAAAAAAATTAGAGAGAATGTAAAAAATGGAATCGCAGTAGCAGTAGTAGAAAGAGGTGCTTGTGGCGGATGCTTTAGTAAAATTCCACCTCAAAGAATTTTAGATATTAAAGCACACAACAAAATTATTGTGTGTGAACACTGCGGAAGAATTTTAGTAGATGCATCTATTGACCCCGATTATGTTCCCCCTACTGTTGATGAAGTATTAGAAGAAACTAAAGCCAAAAAAAGAACTTCAAGAAAAAAATAATCATCTATCAATGAATAGCCCTTTTGTGATTGCAAAAGGGCTTTTTTATTTTAAATATGCCAAAAGGTCAAAGAATTTTTCCAATTACTATCACCAATCCTTCTATTGAAGAGTATTGTTTTAAGCATTCATCTGATTTGCCAATAGAGTTGTTTGAAATTGAACAATTTACTCAACAAAATATTCTGGCACATAGAATGATGAGTAATCACATTCAGGCACATTTTTTAATGGCTATTTCTAAAATGATTCAACCTAAATTGGTATTGGAAATTGGAACATTTACAGGATATTCCGCTATTTGCCTAGCACAAGGATTACAAGATGATGGACAAATTATTACAATTGAGAAAAAGAACGAATTTGTTGAAATAGCCCAAAAATTTTTTGACAAGTTCAATTACAGGCAAATTCAAATCATTCAAGGCAATGCATTAGAAATTATACAACAATTTTCTAACCAAAAATTTGATTTAATTTATTTAGATGCAGATAAAGAAAAATATTCAGAGTATTTTGAAATGCTTATTCCAATCTTATCTGATAAAGGATGGCTCTTGATTGATAATACTCTGTGGAAGGGCTTGGTATCTGAAACTCCTAAAGAACCCGTTACAGAAAAGATTCAACAATTTAATCAATATCTTGCACAGCAAAAAAATTTATTTGTATCAATATTACCAATCAGAGATGGAATTACATTAGTCCAGAAAAGATGAAGAAGGGAATTTTCTTTCACCCATTCAAAAACTTCAAAATTTCAATGCACACTTCTTTAACTTTTTCCATATTTAATGTGTGCCCTGCGTTAGGAATAATTTTTAATTGAGCATCAGGAATATGATTGGCTACTTCAACGCCCATACTTAATGTAATCAAAGTATCTCTTTCTGCATGAATAACTAATGTAGGTACTTTAATTTTTTTTAACTCCTGTCTATAATCTCCTCTATTTTTTGTAGCGGTCATAAGTTTGAATAATGCTTCTTTACTTTGATTGCTTTCCTGTCTTAATTGTCTTAATGTATCAACAGGAATGAGTGGATTTTTGAAATACTCTTCGCTTAATACAGAAGGTAGCATAATATCAAACATCAATGGATAGCCGCCAATTTCCAATGCGTTCCACCATGCGTGTTCAATCACTTCAAAATAGGGCGTTTTGTGAGCAAAGGTAGATAGTAAAACTAATTTACTCACATATTCAGGATGATTAACTGCCAAATGTTGAGCAACTAAACTGCCGTAAGAAATTCCAATTACAATGGCTTTTGAAGTTTGAGTAGCATTGAATACTTGAATAACATCTTCTGCATGTTGGTCAAATGTTCTCCATTCTCCTGTTTTATCGCTTTGCCCTTGAAATATAAAATCCATTAAAATAATTCTGTATTTATCTTCAAAACAAGGCAACATAAAATACCAGGAAATAGTGGATTGTGAGAGCCCATTCAAAAAAATAATGGTTTCTTTGGCATCTTGTTTCCCTTTTAGTTCATAATAAATATTTAAACCATCTTTTGTTTTAGTATACATAGTGATAATTTTTACAGGTTAGATATTCTTACATAGGTTTGCCACCATTTATCAGGTAGTTCATCATTCAGTGCTGTTTCATAATCTCTTTGAGAGCAGGGCACCATTGTGTGTCTTTCATAATTCTGTGTCAAATGCGGCGGATATGGCACTTCCATCCACCATCTTCCTGTTTTGTGACTTCTAATAAAGTTGATATGATATTTTCCGTTATGTAAACCTACTTTGAAAACTTCATAATCAGGATGATTTTTCAAAGGCGTATCATCTTTTCTATTAAAGTATCCTTCAATAAAAGACCAAATCATTTGTGCCGCAAGATGTGTTGAAACATTTGACTTATCCAACATTGTATTAACTTCATAAATTCCTACACTGGATAGTTTATCATTCATACCTGCATACCACATCATTTGACACGCTTCATCTGCACTAATTCCATTTGGTGAAAAATGTTCAACAATTCCACCATCATTTCTTTTAATAGCAGAAAAATCAAAAAATAAAACATCTGAATTGCGAATAATGGGCTCTGTTTCTCCAATGTTTCCTCTAATAAGTCCCAAACGATAATATTCAAAATACAAATCTTCCATAAATTGCACATTATGTGCACCTACAAAATAACTTTGATAACCAAGATGAGCATAGTTAAACAAATAGTTGGGCTCGTGAAGGATAATTTTACCAATATAATTTTTGTTATTGATAGTTTCTTCAATATTTCTATTAAAATCTACATAAGCATCTACATTGCAGATATTGATAATTCTTTCTAATTTTTCATACATTAAAAATTGAGCATAAGCAAGGTCATTACTACCTCCAATGAGTATGAGTGTTTTATCTTGTTTCAATAAATTTTCTCCAATGTTTTTAATGGCAAAATAAGTGTCTTTGATGGTATTGCCCTGTTTAATGTTTCCAATATCTGCTACATTGTATTTACTAATGCTGGGAAAAAAAGAATACAGATATTTTCTAATAGCATTAGGGGATTGAGCCGTGCCTTTATTGATAATTGCCTGTCTGTCTTCTTCAATACCAATAATCACAATTTTACAATCGCTTAAATCAGGGATATGTTTTTCAGTATAAATTTCCCATTTATTACCAAATTGGTAATCATCATTTACTAATTCAAAAGCCGATGAAGGCACAGGTGATAAGAAGTCAATAAAATCTTCCATAAGATGGGGTTTAATTTACCCTCCCCTCCCTACTTGTGTAGGGAGGGGAGGGGGGTGGGTTATTTTATATCTCTTAATTTATCTAATAAATTATTGAGTGTTTGAAGTTCTTGTTCTGATAAATGTTGAATATTTTGATGATATTTTTTTAGATGTGGTTCAATGTTTTTGAGTAGTTCAATGCCTTTGGAAGTAATAACAATTTCTACGGCTCTTCTGTTTTTTGGATTAATTTTTCTTGTCAATAAATTTTTTTTTCGCATTCTTTCAACAATTCTTGATACATCAGAATTTCTATCTAACATTCTGTTTTTTATTTCATTAAGAGTAATAGAATTTGGATATTGCCCTTTAAGTATTCGTAAGATATTGTATTGTTGAGAAGTAATATCAAATGGTTTGAGAATATTTTCAAATGCAGATTGAAAAAAATTATAGGTAAATAAAATATTCACCAATGTTTTTTCTTCTAATGATTTAAATTGTTTTTGTTTAATTTCATCTTCTAATCTGCTCATAGAATTATTTTATGCAATCTAAAATTTTGATAGAGTTCTCGCAATGTTTGTAGCAGTATTTTCCATTAAAAATAATTTGTTTGCAATTTTCTGAATCAGTAGGAATCTCAATGCTTTCAAAGGTATTGATATGAAAAGAATAAAATTTTCCACTTTGATTGTAAAAAATATAGGGATATTGAATTTGAAATTCTGAAATGTTTAATAGGGGAAGTAATTTAATGTATGCTCCATAAATATCAAACACCAAAATGCCATTTTCAGGTGAATTTAAATAAAGTTTCCCATTATGTTCTATCATATAAACAGGTTGAATATTTATATTTAATAATCTTTTCAAATTTCCTGTTTTTACAGATATTTCAAGATTTTGATTAAAGCGAATCAGTTCATTATTGCCTTGATGATAAATCCAGAAACCATTATTGAATGAAGAACATACTAATGAAGTTTGCTCATAACCTAAATTGATAAGTTCTATTACATCTCCATTTTGAGAAAGTTGGCTATCTAAAAAGAGTATTCTTTGAAAATCATTGAAATAAAGTAACACTCGTAATGAGTTGCTAACATCAATGTTTTTAAGAGTGCCAAAGGTTTTGATACTAAATGTTTTGATTTGATTATTGACAAAGTATTTGGTGATAACATCTTTTTGAACACAAAAAATATTTCCAATATTATCTACATATATTTTATCTGCTTTGATATTGAGCAAAGAATCTTGTGCATTTGCAAAATTGAAATTTATATTGAAGAGTGCAAATAATATCCATATAGATTGTAATACATATTTGAAAAAAATGAATTTTCTTTTTGGGAAAATCTCACCAATATTTCCACTCCAAAAAAACTCCTCTATAAACCCATCTCTGAAAATTGAGTGTACCTTGAATTTATTGATATTAAAATTTATTATCATAGCATTATCACTCACTTGTTCTCTTTAATGATTTGAAGTATTTCATCGGCTATTTTTCTATCATTAGATAAGCGTGGCACTTTATTTTGTCCCCCTAATTTGTTATTTTTTTTAAGCCATTGATAAAAAGTGTTTTTTGGTGCTACTACAATTTGAGGTGGAGAAATTACATAATTATTATATCTTTTGGCTTCGTAATCTGAATTTTTTTCTTTGAGTGTATTGTCTAAAATATATGCAAAGTAATTTAAATCATCAGGAATTTTTTCAAATTCTATTATCCATTGATGAGCACCAGAATGTTCATTCATATAAATGGGAGCAACTGTATAGTCATTAATAATTGCACCACTCATTTTACACGCTTCTGATATTGCCTCATCTGCATTATGCACCATCAGCTCTTCTCCAAAAGCATTGATAAAGTGTTTAGTTCTTCCTGCAATTTTAATTCTAAATGGATGAAGTGATGTAAATTGTATTGTATCTCCTAATTGATAACGCCAAAGTCCCGATGTAGTTGTTATTACCATTGCATAGGTTTTGTTTAATTCAACATCTTCCAAAGTAATTGTCTTCTTATCTTCACTATCAAAATATTCTTCTGGAATGAACTCGTAAAAAATCCCGTAATCTAACATTAACAGCATATCAGTAGCATCGGGTCTATCCTGAATAGCAAAAAATCCTTCGGAAGCATTATATATTTGAACCAAATGAATTTTCTTTTGATTAAATAATTGATTGAAATTTTCTCTATAAGGTTCATAACTAATTCCTCCGTGAAAATATACTTCTAAATGAGGCCATACATCTGTAATGTATTTAGTTTTTTTCTTTTCAATAATTTTATTCAACAACACTAACATCCAACTTGGTACACCTGCTAAACTCACAATATTTTCATCTTTTGTAGTTTCAGCAAGAAGTTCTAATTTGGCTTCCCATTCATCTAACAATGCAATTTCTGTTTGAGGGGCACGAAAAAATTCAGCCCACATTGGTAAGTTTTGAATAATAATAGCACTTACATCTCCATAATAGGATTGATGATTTTCTGTCTCAAAAGTTTTCCATGTTCCACCTAATGCCAGGTTTTTTCCCGTAAATAATTTACTGTTTTCATTGTTGTTGATATACAAGGCAATCATATCTTTGCCACCATTGTAATGGCATTCTTCTAATGTTTGCTCACTGACAGGAATAAACTTGCTTTTATCAGTAGTTCCGCTACTTTTAGCAAACCATACAATTTCAGTAGGCCATAATAAATTTTGTTCGCCCCGTCTGTTTCTTTCAATATAAGGTTTTAATGATTCGTAATCTTGCAAGGGAACTTGTTCTGTAAATGTTTTGTAATTGGTTATATCCTTGAAGTTATACTTTAAACCAAACTCTGTGCTTTCTGCTGTATGTAGCATTTCCATTAACCACTCATTTTGAACTTCTATTGGATATTTAATAAACAGTTCTATTTCGTGCAGTCGTTTTTTAATCAACCACGATGCTATGGAATTGACAATGCTAATGGGCATTTTTCATTCAGTTTAGTAGCTCCGAAGGGACTCGAACCCCTATTTTCAGATCCGGAATCTGATGTTCTATCCAGTTGAACTACGGAGCCCTTTGTATTCATTGCAAATGTATGTGAAGTTTTGACAATTTACAAGTTAATGAGACAAATCTTTTCAGTAAATATCTACCTGCAAATTGCAAATATTCAAAACTTACAATACCTTTGTTGCTTAATCATTATGAAAAGTTCAAGTCAAATAAAGAAAATATTTGTTGTTGGTCCCGCTTACCCATACAGAGGTGGTCCTGCCAGATTTAATGAATCTTTATGTAAAGCCCTTTGTAAAAAAAATATTGAGACACAAATTATTTCATTCACACTGCAATACCCATCTTTATTGTTTCCGGGCACTTCTCAATATGAAACTTCGGATGTTACGCCACATTTTCCATTTAAGATTATTAGAATGATAAATACTATATCTCCTGTTTCCTGGTGGAAAACAGCCAGATATATTAATCAACATCAACCTGATGCTGTTATATTCAGATATTGGTTACCTTTTTTTGCACCTGCATTTGGCACTATAAGTAGATTATTACATTCATCTATCAAAATCATTGCCTTAACAGATAATATCATTCCTCACGAAAAAAGAATAGGTGATAAATTTTTAACCCGATATTTTTTGTCTGTGTGTGATGGTTTTATCACGATGTCAGATAAAGTGATGAATGACTTAAATCAATTTGTTCATACTGAAAATAAAATTTTGATTCCACATCCCTTGTATGAAAATTATCCGCGTGCTTTATCAAAAGTTGATGCAAGAAAAAAACTGAATTTGCCTGAGAATGAAAAAATATTATTATTCTTTGGGCTAATAAGGTCTTACAAAGGTTTGGATATTTTATTGGAAGCCATTGCTAAAGAAAATTTGAAAAACAAAAAATTTTATGTGCTTATAGCAGGCGAATTTTATGACGATAAAGATAAATATTTACAATTGATTCAACAACTTAATATTCAAGATAAAATTATTTTACACGATAAATATATTCCTGATGAAGAAGTGGGCTTTTATTTTAGTGCAGCTGATGTTGTAATACAACCATACAAATCTGCCACAAATAGTGGTGTAAGTATGGTCAGTTATTTTTATGATAAGCCCATTATTTCTACAAATGTTGGCGGATTAAAAGAAATTGTAATAGATGAAAAAACAGGTTGGCTCTGCGAACCTAATGCTCAAAGCGTTTCTCATGCCATTCAAAAATTCTTAAATACTACAAATATTGAAACATTTGAAAATAATATACGTTTATTTAAACAACAATTTTCATGGGAAAATTTTGCTGACAAAACTATTCAATTGATTGAAAAAATTGATGCTTAAAAATGATATTAAAATTAAAATCAATATTGTTTAAAAAAACCATCCGCCTTTGGCGGAAGGGGAATTCAAGGGGAGAGTTAAAAAGAGGGAGGTATCTTTTGCCGCAGGCAAAAGATACCTCTCTAATAAAAACCTCACCCCTTCAATTCCCCTCTCCTTCAACAAGGAGAGGGGGTAGGGGTGAGGTTTCCTGCAAGAATATTGAACTAAAATACATCTTCTTTAATATAACTATCATTAATTTGATAATTTATTCTTTTTCGCTATTCGCACAAAATCAAGATACTTTGCAATCCTATTTTCAAAAAAAAGAAAAACATCTCCAATACCTTTCGCATTTTGCTTTTAGAGTAAAAAATGAACAGCAAAGAATTGACTCTAATAAAGTATTTTGGAATGTGTTGAAAGAATTACTTCAAAATTCAGCATCATTTCATTATCCTTTTGATAGTTTGAAAAATGATATTTCTATATTGAATGATAAAGAAAAAACATTTCGTTTGATAACTTGGAACTTGCCTAAAAATGATGGCACACATATTTATTATGGGTTTATTCAAAGATGGCATAAAAAGAAAAAAGATGACATTTCTGAATATCAATTGTGGATTTTGAACGATGTGTCTTCTACTATCAAAAATAATCCTGAAACTTATGTGGGCTCATCACAAAAATGGTTTGGAATGTTATACTATCATATAATTGATTGTAAAAATTATTATTTATTATTAGCATGGGACGGGAATGAAAAATTAGTCCAAAGAAAATTTATTGATGTGTTATATTTTAAATCTGACGGCACACCTGTGTTTGGAAAAGATGTATTTAAAATACCTAAAAAAAATCCCAAGAGAATAATGTTTCAATATAGCAGTGAAATTGTGATGCCATTGAGATATGAAGAAAAGAAAAATGCTATCGTATTTGCACATTTATCTCCTGAATCTGACGACCCTTATTTAAAAGATCAATATCAATTTTATGGACCTGATGGAAGTTTTGATGCCTTTGTAAAGGATAGAGATAAGTGGAAATATGTTGAAGATATTGATGTTCGCAATCCAGAAGGAAATTATAGCAATTCAAAAAAACCAGATCCAAAAAAACAGAAACCTGTGTATCAACCCAAGTGAAACTTAAAACACTCCCATTTTTCTCAGTATCTCCCAACAAACTATTCCGCCACATACTGCCACATTCAAAGAATGTTTGGTTCCCATTTGCGGAATTTCTATGATGGAATCGCACGCTTGTAAAATATCCTGTGATATACCTGTAACTTCATTCCCAAAAATAACGGCAATTCTATCACTTTGAGTGATTTTTATATTTTGCAAACTAATACTTTTATCGTGCTGTTCTATCCCAAAAATTTTGTAATTCTTTTCTTTCAAATCAATTAGAGCATCCATTGTATTTTGAAAATACTTCCAATCTACTGAAAGTGTTGCTCCTAATGCGGTTTTTTCAATTTCCCGGTGTGGCGGCTGGCCTGTTATTCCACATAAATAAATGCCTTCTAATAAAAAACTATCAGCCGTTCGAAAAAATGAACCCACATTGTTCAAACTCCGAATGTTGTCTAACACAATAATGATAGAATGCTTGGGCGATGCCTTAAATTCTTCAATGGTTTTGAATATTCTCATAACTAATTTTTCGTGTACTTTGTCCCCAATTTGTTGGGGAAAAGTTCATGATATTAAAATTAAAAATTAAGAATCCATAATTATTCGCAGTATATTCGTGCATTCGTGGCAAATTAAAAATCATTGCATTCTTTTCAACTTTGCGTGATTTCAACATAAATCAACTACTTATAAGTTTTCAATGCGTTCTTTGGGCTCTATCCACATACCATATTCTTTGATTAACCCAATAAGTTCTTCTACTGCTTTGTCTTCGGGAACATTCTTTTTTACTACCTGATGACCTTTGTACAGCGAAATTTTACCAGGACCAGTGCCAACATATCCAAAATCTGCATCAGCCATTTCTCCTGGCCCATTTACAATGCAACCCATAATACCAATTTTGACTCCTTTTAGATGAGATGTTTTTTCTTTAATTTTTTGAGTGGTCTCCTGCAAGTCAAACAATGTTCTTCCGCAACTTGGACAGGCAATATATTCCGTTTTGCTAATTCTTTTTCTTAATCCCTGTAAAATATTAAACATCAATTGATTGATTTGTTGTAATGATAAAATTTTATTTTCATCCTGTTCAATCATCAAACCATCTAAAAATCCATAATTTGCGAAATATCCCGCAGATGATGAAATATGAAGAAGAGTTGTTTCAGCATCTTTAAACGCCGTTGTGTATTTTAAAATGATAGGAAATTTTTTATCTCTAAAATATTGTTGCAAATACTCTACCCATTCTCCACTTGAGTAAAAAGAGTTATTTACTTTTAATACAATAATTATATTCTGTCCTGAATAATCGTTTAATGCATTTAATTCATTTTTATTTTCTACAACAACAAAAATTTTTTCGGAAGTAATGTCTTTAATTTCACTGATTTGATGGACATTAAGCAATGGATAGTGTTGTGTTTTAGGATTATTTTTCCAAGTGTTGAAATCCTGTATAAAGTTGAGATTCCCAGGTATTTCAAAATTAATAACTTTATCTTTGATGTAAATATAATCACAAGCAAAATCATTCAAATGCCATTTATCTGAAGAAACATTATAGATATATCCTGCCGCAAAAAAATGCGATGGTTTAATCTCTTGGTGAGATATGGAATTGATAACAACAGGCACAGAATGAGAAAAATAAGTATAAGATTTTTTTTCATCAGAAGATTCAGTAGATATAAAAATTGGATTTTTCCATTTCTCGTGAGAATCCAACAACCATTCATTGATAGAATGCTGATGTTTTTCAAAAAATTCATTGTATGGTTGAACTAATTTTTGAGCAGCAGGAATTTCATTTTCAGGTGGTTCAGTAAGTGAAACTCTTACTGTATCTCCAATACCATCTTCTAATAGTGCTCCTATTCCAATAGCAGATTTTATTCTACCATCTTCTCCATCACCTGCTTCGGTTACACCCAAATGCAATGGATAAAGTGTATTCCTTTCTATCATTGTTTTTACAAGCAGGCGATAGGCATCTATCATTACCAATGGATTGCTGGCTTTCATTGATATTACAATGTTGTAAAAATTTTCTTCTTCACAAAATCTCACAAACTCCATTGCACTTTCTACCATTCCAAGGGGCGTATCACCATAGCGACTTAAAATTCTATCACTCAAAGAACCGTGATTAGTTCCTATTCGCAATGCTGTGCCATATTCTTTACAAACTTTTATCAATGGCAAAAATTTTTCCCGTATTCTTTCTATTTCCGCATTATATTCTGCATCGGTATATTCTTTATATTCAAATTTCTTTTTATCGGCATAGTTACCTGGATTTACTCTTACTTTTTCTACAATTCTGGCGGCTAATTCAGCGGCATTTGGAGTGTAATGAATATCGGCACATATAGGAATATTGTACCCCCTTTTTTTAAGTTCATTTTTTATGTTAGATAAATTTTCCGCGTCTTTCAAACTAGGAGCAGTAATTCTTATAAGTTCGCATCCTGCATTAATTAAACGAATACATTCATCTACCACTGTTTTTGTATTCATTGTATCTGCTGTGGTCATACTTTGCACACGAATAGGATAATTTCCCCCCATTTTCAAATCTCCAATATTAATTGTTCTCGTTTTTAATTTGATGTAAGACATATAATTATGTGTTTTGCAAAAATAGTGAATTTGTTGTCAAAGATATAATTTTGATAAACACCGATTGAGATTTGATGTTAATGCAGTCAATTTTTTCTACTATCTTTCGGCAAAATTAAAATGATGTATTCAAATCCATGGAAAACCTTATCAATCAAAAAAATTTTTGAATCACCTTGGATAGAATTAGAACTTCATGATGTGCTTAATCCCGCTGGAAATAAGGGAATTTACAATGTTGTCAAATTTAAACATCTTGCAATAGGCATTTTACCAATAGATAAAGATGGTTATACTTACCTTGTAGGGCAGTGGAGATATCCACTAAATCAATACAGTTGGGAAATACCCGAAGGTGGAGGAAAATTAGATGTTCCTCCATTAGAAAGTGCAAAAAGAGAATTATTAGAAGAAACAGGATTAATTGCCCATCATTATGAAGAATTATTACGTTTGCATACCAGCAATTCTGTAACAAATGAACTTTCTATAGTATATTTGGCTACTGAATTAGAACAACAACAATCTATGCCAGAAGAAACTGAAGATATTGCAGTAAAAAAAGTCCACATCAAAGAAGCATTACAAATGGTGATGAACAATCAAATTACTGATTCTATCAGTATGGCTGCTATCTTAAAAGCATCTATAATATTAAAAATTGTTTAGTATGCTCAATACACTTATTACATACTCAAAATATTCTGATGATGGCTTTGCTAATAATCTTTACATTCTACATGATGAACCTATTGATATATCTGAAATAGATAATTATTCGCAATCTGCCGTGCTAATTCCTTACAATTACAAAGAAATCATTGAGCCATCTTGCTTTCAAAATCAAACAACTCACAATTATCCTATCATCATACCTGTTTTGATTCAAAAAGATTTCCATGATTTAGATGAATTAGAAAGTTTTATTTTTTACAACAAAGATTTACAACCTAATAATGAAAATATAGAATTTGATTTTGTTAGTTTTGAAGAATACCAAGAAAATTTTTTGAAGATACAGGAGTACTTACACAAGGGAGATATTTACGAAATGAATTATTGCATTCCGTTTATTCTAAAAAATATTCGCTTAAATCCCTATCAATTATTTTTTGAATTGGCAAGAAAAATGCAAAGCCCATTCACTGCTTTGATGAAAATAGATAAATTTTTTATATTAAGTTTTTCACCTGAAAGATTTTTGAAAAAAGAAGGAGAATATCTTTACACAGAGCCCATCAAAGGAACTGCCCCAAGAGGAAAAACCAAAGAAGAAGATGAACAATTAGTAAAAGCATTAAAAAATTCTCAAAAAGAGAAGACAGAAAATGCCATGATTGTAGATGTGTGTAGAAATGATTTATCCCGAATTGCTCAAAAAGGAACTGTTTCTGTAGAAGAACTTTTTACCATCAAATCCTATCCAACAGTTCATCAAATGATAAGTAAAATATCTTGTGGGGTAAAAAGCAATGTTCACTTCAAAGATATTATTCATGCTACTTTTCCAATGGCAAGTATGACAGGAGCCCCCAAAATAAGAGCTATGCAAATTGCCGATGAGTTAGAAAAAATGCCCAGAGAATTTTATAGTGGGTGTTTAGGTATTTATCAAAATGGAGATTTTGACCTGTCAGTGCTTATAAGAAGTATCTTTTATGATACAGAAAAAAATGAAATGAAAATATGGGCGGGCAGTGCTATAACCATTTATACCGATGCTCAAAAAGAATACGATGAATGCCTTATTAAAGTTAAAAAAATTTTACAAACTATCAAAAAATTAACCTTCGCCAAAAAAGTATGACATTATTGCATACTTTTGCGCTTTGGCAAAACAATTGAGATACATTTTGTCATAAAAAATATTCCTATGGAAGACAAAAAAATAACTGAACAACAACAAGAATTTTCTGAATCCAATCAAAATATTTCAGATAATAATACATCAGAAAATATCAATGTTTCAGATATTCAAAACGAAATAACGAATAACAATCAAAACAACACTACTTCTTCAGAAAACACAGCTGAAGCCAATAATAATCAATCAGAACAACCACTTTCAGAAATAGAATTACTCATGAAAAAAAATGCAGAACTACAACAACAACTCAACGAATTAAACGATAAGCATATTCGCTTATTAGCTGAATTTGATAATTTCAGAAAACGAACTCGTAAAGAAAAAGAAGACCTTCTTAAATATGCAGGAGAAGAAGTTTGGAAACAAATACTGCCTATATTAGATGATTTTGAAAGAGCCATAAAGGAAAACCAAAATACTAATGATGTTGAAAATATTAAAAAAGGTTTTGAAATTATTTACAATAAAATGAAAAACACTGCGTCTAAAAATAATCTTGTAGCAGTAGATTCTCTACATAAAAATTTTGATGCAGAAATAATGGAAGCCATTACTAAGGTACCTGCGCCATCAGAAGATATGAAAGGAAAAGTAATTGATGAATTAGAAAAAGCATATCAACTCAATGATAAGATTATTCGTTATGCAAAAGTAGTTGTGGCTGAATAAAAATATTAACTATGGTAACTATGAAAAAAGATTATTACGAAATATTAGGTGTTCCTAAAAATGCGAGCGAAGAAGAAATTAAAAAGGCATATAGAAAATTAGCCGTCAAATATCACCCTGATAAAAACCCAGGCAATAAAGAAGCAGAAGAAAAATTTAAAGAAATTAATGAAGCTTATGAAGTTTTAAGTGATAAAGAAAAACGTGCTCGTTATGACCGCTTTGGTCATGCGGGAGTTGGTTCATCTGCCGCCTCTGATGGTGGTGCTGGTGGTTTTTATGGAGGAGCAGGATTTAACATGGATGATATTTTTTCTCATTTTGAAGATATTTTTGGAGGCGGATTTGGCGGCAGTTCCCGTGCTGGAAGACACACTCAAAGAGGTGGAGATATTAGAATTACTGTAAAACTAACATTAGAAGAAATAGCTACTGGCGTTACCAAAAAAATCAAAATTAAAAAACAAGTTCCTTGCAATGCTTGCCATGGCACAGGTGCCAAAAATGCCAAAGTTACAACTTGTCCAACTTGTAAAGGAAGTGGTGTCATTGTAAAAGTTCAACAAACTATTTTAGGCACCATGCAAACTCGTTCTACTTGTCCTACTTGCGGTGGAACAGGGAGCATACCTTCCGAAAGATGTAATGTTTGCAATGGTGTGGGCACTACTTTAGGTGAGGAACTGGTTTCATTTAATATTCCTGCAGGAGTAGAAGATGGAATGGAACTTTCTTTAAGAGGTAAAGGACATGCTGCTCCTAATGGCGGAATTCCTGGCGATTTAATTATACATATTGAAGTGCAACCACATCCACAATTTGAAAGAGAAGGTAATAATTTGATATATCATTTATTTTTAAGTTTTCCAGATGCGGCATTAGGCACACAGGTAGAAATTCCAACATTAGATGGAAAAGCCAGAGTAAAAATAGAACCTGGCATTCAATCAGGTAAATTGTTAAGATTAAAAGGTAAAGGATTGCCATCTATCAATGGCTATGGTAAAGGTGACTTAATTATAGATGTAAATGTTTATACACCTACTCAATTATCTTCTGAAGAAAAAAGAATTTTAGAGCAATTAAGAAATTCCAAAAACTTTCAACCATCGCAAAATAAAAAAGAAAAATCATTCTTTGAACGAATGAAAGAGTACTTTGGATAATTTATTTTTATGTTTTCAATACAAGAAATAAAAAACAGATTTGGAATTATTGGCAATCATCCATTGTTGAACCGTGCGATAGATATTGCCGTGAAAGTTGCGTCTACTGATTTAACCGTACTAATATTAGGAGAAAGCGGAACGGGAAAAGAAGTTTTTCCACAAATTATTCATCAATTTAGTAGCAGAAAGCACGGACCATACATTGCTGTGAATTGCGGTGCTATTCCCGAAGGAACTATTGATAGCGAATTATTTGGACACGAAAAAGGTGCATTTACTGGTGCTACTGATAGTCGTAAAGGTTACTTTGAAGTAGCTAATGGCGGAACAATATTTTTAGATGAAGTAGGAGAACTACCACTTGCCACACAAGCCCGATTATTAAGAATACTTGAAACAGGCGAATATATTAGAGTAGGAAGCAGTAAAGTGCAAAAAACCAATGTGAGAGTAGTAGCAGCCACTAATATCAACTTTGATGTAGCTATACAAAAAGGAAAATTCAGAGAGGACTTATATTATAGATTGAATACTGTTCCCATTTATTTACCACCATTAAGAGAAAGAAAGGAAGATATTATTTTGTTGTTTAAAAAATTTGCTGCCGACTTCGCTGTAAAATACAGAATGCCTGCTATTCAATTAACTCCTGAATCAGAACAAATATTCTTAAATTATTATTGGCCAGGAAATATTCGTCAATTAAAAAATGTAACAGAACAAATTTCTATTATTGAAAAAGAAAGATTAATTACACCTGAAATATTATCAAACTACTTAAAAGATTATCATTCTAATATTTCTGCTGCACCTATGAAAATAGCGGATATTCAATATGAAGAATCAATCTTAAAATCTGCTTTATTTGAATTGAAAAAAGAAGTTGACCAATTGAAAAAAGTAGTGTATAATCTTGTTCAAGTTGTTCAGCCCGAAATTTTAAATGCTACTGAACCCGAAAATAATTTGCCTGTTATCGCTTCACAAAATATGCCTGCTATTATCCACAGAGATTCTAATAAATTACCATCTATATCAAAAGACACACATTCTGAAAAGCAAGTTATTCCTATTGAAGAAACTTTATCTATTCAGGACAAAGAAAAAGAACTGATTAAAAAAGCATTGATAAAACACAAAGGTAAAAGAAAACATGCCGCAAAAGAATTAGGCATTAGTGAAAGAACACTTTACAGAAAAATTCATGAATACAATTTAAAGGACTTATAATTTTATTAAACTATGAAATGGTTGAACATAATTTTAATTTTATTTTTTGAAATGCTCATTCTGTCTTGCAATCATTCAGAAAAGAATCAGAATTCTACAGATGAATTATTTATTAAGGATTCTACATCTTCTCAAAAAAATAAACAGCAAAACAATCTATCCGATTTATACATTACACCTCCTGCTGATTCTTCTTACACTGGTGATGCAGAGGAAAGGTATCCAAATGGAGTAGTTAAATATAAAGGATTTTACAGATTTGGTAAAAGACACGGAGAATGGTTGTATTTTTATCCGAATGGAAGTTTATGGACAGAAACTAATTATAACAGGGGAAAAATTAATGGCTATCACAAAGTATATCACCCAAACGGAAAATTATATTATGTTTCATTATATAAAAATGATGTGAAAGATAGTATCTGGACATATTATGATACTTCAGGTAAAATAACAATGTTGGAGTATTATCAGTCAGGTAAGTTGATTAAAAGAGAAAGAAAATAAATGAAAAAATTTTTTGTTGTTGTAATTACTATTACACTTGTATTTGCAGCATTAATTTATTTTGTCTTTACTTATGGCACAGAATGGTTAAGTGGAGTAGTGGCAGATGTGATTCCTTATGAAGTAGAAAAATCATTAGGTGCAAGCACATTAGAGTCAATGGATGCACAATCTTTTGAGCACTCATCATTACCAGTATTTACTCAAAATAAAATCAAAAATCAGTTTTATAAAATATTTCAAAAAGATAGCAACGATGTTCATTTGTTATTTAGAAATGCATCTTACCCAAATGCTTTTGCTTTGCCAGGAAATTATATTGTAATATTAGATTCATTAGTGAAAATGAGTGAAGATACTCTGCATTATGCAGATGTAATGGGCGTGTTAGCACACGAGGCAGGTCATTTGCATTACAAACACAGTTTGAAATTAATGATAAAAGCAGGTTTGACGGGGGCTATTGTAGGATATTTTATCGGTGATTTTTCATCATTTGTAGCCACTGTTACGCATCAGTTGTTGTCATTATCTTATTCAAGAAATTATGAAGAACAGGCAGATGATTTTGCTATCAATGTTCTTTATCAATCTCAAATATCTACAAAGCCATTAGCCCATTTATTGCAAAAAATCAGTCAATTAAATAATGAAAGTGAAATACCTGAATTTTTATCTACGCATCCTGTTACAGAGGAGAGAATAAAGAAGTTGGAAGGAAGATAAAATTTTGGTAACTTTAAGCGATAATAACAATTAAAAAAAAATCATTTATGGCAAGTGTATCTATTTACTTAAATTTTATGGGCAATTGTGAGGAAGCTTTTGATTTCTACAAAAAGGTCTTTCAATCCGAATTTACTACACCCATTATGCGAATGAGAGATATTCCAGATTCTAATTTTGTGAATACCCTTTCAGAGTCAGATAAAAATAAAGTGATGCATGTGGCATTGCCTATTGTAGGAGGAACACTTTTAATGGGCACTGATATGCTGGAAAGTATGGGGCATCAACTTATTCAAGGCAATAATATTACCATCAATTTGAATTTGGATTCAAGAGAACAAGCAGATAAATTGTATCAAAAACTTTCAGAAGGTGGAAGTGATTGTGTAGCCCCACACGATGAATTTTGGGGTTATTGGGGCGTTTGTAAAGATAAATTTGGCATTCGCTGGATGTTCAATGTAGCAAAAAGTGTTTAGGAAAAATTAAATAGAAATAGGTTTTAATTTTTCAAAACAAATGATGCTTTTAAGTTTTAGAAATCACAAAAATTTTTTACCTTTTTACAATCAAAATATCTTCTCTTCTGTTAGACATTGGTAAGTCAGGGTTTTGAGGCAACAAGTAAGTTTCGCAACCAAATTTTCTCAATCGCATCATTATTGAAAAAATAATACTATCGTCCATTTTTTGATTCAAATTTTCGTGTGCTGTTGAACCTTTAATATTTTTTTGATTTTTCAAAAATGCTTTACCTTCGGCAGATTGTAAAAATCTATTTCGTTTATCAAAATTTGGTATATCGCCCACCAGCATTTTTCCACCTGGTTTTAATAAGTCAATGGCTTCGTGTATGAATTGATAAATATTGTCATTTGCAAATACATAAAACAAAACACTATAGCACAAAATAAAATCAACTTTACCTTTGTATCTTTTTAGTATTGGATGTTCTAATGGAAACTTTCCTGCAATGTATTTTGGATAATTATCTTTTGGCAAATTATCTAACATTTCTTGCGAGTCGTTTAATAACAAAGTATGTTTTTGTTTTTTGCATAATGCAATTAATTGATGTGTAAGCACATCACAGCCACAACCAATATCCAGAACTACTTTTTTTTCAAATTTATCCAATGGTAGTTTAGATAAAATATCTTTTAATATAACATCATAATAACCTTCACGATAAGATGTTGGAAAGCCAATTTTTTCAGGCAAGGAAAGATTTTTCTTTTGAGCAAGATATTGAAAATCTTCAAATGTGAGTTCTTTGTTTTTTTTACTCATAAATAAATGGCTTTGTATTGATTGTAATCACGAATATAATCTTTTTCATCATAAATTTCGCTGGCTAAAACTAATTGCACAGCGGTATGTGTGTATTCCATATAATGCCAGCAATGTGGCGGAAGATATAAACCCAAATGTGGCTTATCTAATGTAAATGCTTTTTTTTCGCCATCAGGCATTTCTGTATGCACAATAATTTTTCCCGCAGCAGCAATGAGAATTTGTTCGGTTTTGTAATGTGCGTGATGTCCCCTGGTTAATTCTTCAGGTGTAAAGTATGTCCAAAACACTCGTTTGATTTCAAATGGCACATTCTTCAAATTTTCTGCTACAGAAATATATCCCACAACACTATTGCCAATTTTGTGGAATTCAATAATATATGGCTGTGAATATTTTTTCATCATTGCAAAGGTAAGGGATAATTATTAAACTAACAATATAGTGCAGTGCAACTCAATCAACATAATCCCTCACATTTCCTTTATTTCCTGATTTTCGCAAATCAAGGTTCTGCCTTTGATTTTTTGATATACTAAAATATCGTGTGTGGCTAATAATACGGCTGTGCCTTGTTCTGATAGGTTTTTTAATAATTGCACAATTTCAAGTGATGTTTGCGGGTCTAAATTGCCCGTAGGTTCATCTGCTATAATCAATTCAGGGTGATTCACCAATGCCCTTGCTATACACACTCTTTGTTGTTCACCACCTGAAAGTTCATAGGGCATTTTTTTATACTTATCTTTCAATCCTACACTGCTCAATACTTCTGTAATTCGCTCATTAATTTTATTGGGATTATCCCAACCCGTGGCTTTCATTACAAACAATAAGTTATCAAAAACATCTCTGTCGGGCAATAATTGAAAATCTTGAAACACTATACCAATTTTTCTTCTTAAATATGGAATCTCACTTTTTTTTATTTTATTCAAATGATAACCACATACTCTTGCATCGCCTTTATTGATTGGTATATCGGCATAAATACTTTTAATCAAACTGGATTTTCCACTGCCGCTTTTTCCTAATAAATAAACAAAATCGCCTTTATTAATATTCAAATTAATGTTCTTTAATACAAGGTGATTATCATAGTAAATATCTACATTCTCATAAATTAAAACAGGGCTCATTGCTTAAAATTATTGCACAAAGTTATGCCGATTATTGATGAATATAAATACTCTTAAATGAAAATTACTAACATTAAAAAGTTGATAAAAATATTTTTTATCACACTCATATCATTGTTTATGTCAGTAATTTTACCAAAATTTTTTTGAGATGAAAAATTGGATATTGCTGTGTGGATTTTTTCTATTGACTTTTCAATATTTTGGACAGAAAACTTTTTATTTTAATGATGAAAATGCTTTATTCAAAAAAGCATATACAATATATGAAGCCAAAGATTACTCTAATGCTTATCAATTGTTTGAACAATACTTAAAACAAAAAAATAAAGAACAATTGCTGGCTACTGATGCAGAGTTTTACAAAGCAATGTGTGCGTATTATTTAGATAACAAAGATGCTGAACTACAACTCAAAACATTTACAGAAAAATATCCTGAAAATACTAAAATTAATGATGCTTTGTTTTATCTATCAGACCTGTATTTCAAAAAGAAAAAATGGGATAATGTATTGAACACGCTTAATAAAATTGAATTAGATAATCTATCTAAAAACCAACAAGCAGAATATCATTTCAAAAAGGGATATGCCTTACTTGAAAAAAATCAATTAGCACAGGCATCTGCTGAATTTTATGAAATAAAAGATACCGATAATCCTTATTACAATCACTCTACTTATTATTACGCACATATTGCTTATCAGCAAAAGAATTATGAAACTGCTCTTGAAAATTTTCTAAAACTTCAAAATGATAAATTGTATGGTGCTATTGTGCCTTATTATATAGCACATATTTATTTCACACAAAATAAATTTAATGAAGTTATTAGCACTACTCAACAATTAGTTAAGGATTCTGTGTTTTACCAAAAATTACCTGAAATACAAAGAATGGTGGGCGAGTCGTATTTTAATTTAAAACAATATTCTCAATGCACTGAAGCAATGGAAAAAGCCAATCAATTGAGTGCATTGGATAATCAAGGCAATTACATATTAGGATATGCTTATTATCAGTTGAATGATTATTCTAACGCTGCGAAATATTTTGAAAAAGCAGTAGGAAAAGAAGATTCATTGGCACAAAATGCGTGGTATCATTTAGCAGATTGTTATTTGAAATTGAATCAAAAAGAAAAAGCCAAAAATGCTTTTTGGGCTGCATCACAATTGTCTTTTATTCTTTCTATTAAAGAAGATGCGTTGTTTAATTTTGCTAAATTATCTTATGAATTGGAATATAGTCCATTTAATGAAACAATTAAAGCATTTACTAATTATATCAATCAATATCCTGAATCGCCAAGAAAAGATGAGGCATTGCAATATTTAATTAATGCTTATGTTACAACTAAAAATTATGACAAGGCATTGCAAAGCATTGATGAAATAAAAGATAAAACGCCACAAATTATTGCTATACAACAAAGATTACTATACAATCTTGCTGTAAAATATTTTAATGATAAAAATTTTCCATTAGCAGAAATGTATTTTAATAAGACAATTAAAACAGGCAATGAATCGGTATTTACAACATTAGCACATTATTGGTTAGGTGAAATTTATTATCAAAATAAAGATTATAGTAATGCTATTAATGCGTGGAAAAAATTTCAACTTTTGCCATTTGCACCATCTATGAAAGAATACGAAATTAGTAATTATAATATTGCTTATGCGTATTTGAAAAGACAAAGTGAAGGTGATGTGGCAGAATCAGGGGTTTTCTTTGCCAAGTTTGCTAATAGTTCTTCAACAGATTATATTAAAAAATCCGATGCTTGTGTAAGAGCAGGCGATTGTTTTTTTATGCAACAAAATTATCCTTATGCTATTGAATACTATAATAAAGCCATTCAGTTACAAAAATCAGATGTAGATTATGCAATGTATCAAAAAGCACTTTGTTTGGGATTATTGAAAAAATTTGATGAGAAAATTTCTACACTTAAAAATATTATTCAGGAATATCCAAAATCAGAATATAAAGGATTAGCATTACTTGAAATAGCAGATACTTACAATAATGATTTAAAGAATTATTCATTAGCCACGCAATATTACACGCAATATCTAAATGAAAATTCTAACAGCCCTTCTGCAACTAAAGCAATGGTTTCACTTGGATTGATTTATTATGCTCAAAAACAGGATGATAAAGCATTTGAATACTTTGATAAAGTAGTAAAGAATAATCCTAAAAGCGATGAAGCACAGGAAGTATTACCTATCATCAAAAAAATATTTGAAAGTAAAGGTCAAATTGCAGAGATGGAAAAATATTTTGAAAACATTGGAAATCCTTTGTCTGTAAGTCAGGTAGAAGTTTCATTGTATGAGTCAGCAAAAGATTATTTTTACAATCAAAAAAATTGCGAGAAAGCCAAAACATTGTTTTCAGAATATCTTCAAAAATTCCCTGATGGAAAATATCAATTAGAAGCACATTATTGCATTGCTGAATGTTTGTATAATACTAATGATTCTATCAATATTAAAAAAGCAATAGAACATTATATGGTGATAGTAAATTATCCTAACCGATTTTTATTTACAGAAGATGCATATTCAAAAGTAGCATATTATTTATACAAGCAAAAAAAATACAATGAAGCGTTGCCTATTTTACTCCAATATGCTGAAATGACCGAAGAACCTGCTAATCAATTTCAAGCCAGGTGGTTGTCTCTAAAATGTGCATATCAAATTAAAGATTATACCAAGACATTAGAATTAAGTAATTATATTATCAATAATAATAAACAATCTAATGAATCTCAAATTAAGGAAGCAAAGTATTACAGAGCAGTGTCAATGTATGAATTACAACAATATAATGAAGCATTAAAAGAATTTGCTACACTGCCTAAATTGCTTAAAAACTCTAATGGTGCAATGAGTTATGTTTATATGGCAAAAATTTATTTAGGTCAAGGGGATTTTAAACAATGCGAAAAAGCCGTGAATGATTTGTTATCGTATCAATATACTAATGATGAAACTAATGCAGAAGGAATGCTCATTCTGGCTGATGCTTATATTCAACAAAATGATTTTGCAAATGCTAAAGTAATTGTAGAAACTATCTTGAATGCTCAACTCAAAAATGAAATGATTATTCAATCAGCACAAAATAAATTAAATGAAATCAACAAAGCATTGAATCAAAATGAAAATAAAGAACAAAATAAAGATTTATTTGACAGAATGTTTGAAGAATATCAACAATCAAAAGAATGACCATTATCTGATAATTATTGGTAAAAAACAACAACTATGAAACACATCACATTACTCTGTTCTTACTTGTTTGTTATACAAATACTGCATTCACAGGTTCAGGATATTAGTTTTAATGTTCAATCACATTTTCAACCTATCATAAAAGCCAGTAATAAAATTACAGACAATCCTGAAGTAGTAGATACTATAAGAAAGATCAAGCAATTCAATTATTCTATCAATAGTTTTCCTTTATATAAAAAATACCAGTTACAGCCATTGACATTTGCAAAGTATAAAGAAAAATATTTGTGGAATGGTAGTCGTTCATACATCAAAGGCGGATATGGCTTTATGTATAATATGCCTTTGTTGGAATTATATTTTGGAAATAAAAATGATAAGGATTTAAGATATGGTGTCTATTACAATCTATTGGCTTCTAATAAGCAATTATCAGGTGTAGGATATAGCGGATTTACTGACCATTTAGCCAGTGCTTTTGCTGAAAAATATATTGCCAAACATTTTCTGAAATTTAATTTAGATTATTCTAATAACAAACTTTACAATTATGGATTTGATACATCTGTCAATAAAATTGCTGATAAAAATTTCTATCGTCAACAATATTATTATTGGTCTCCTTCTATTAAAATTAAAAGTAATTATACCGACTCATCTAAATTACATCACGAAATATTAGTGTCCTATTACAATTTACAAAATTATCAGGATGCCCGAGAAAATAATATCAAAATTAATACGACATTCAATAAATTTATTCATCAGGAAAACTTTTTTGTGAACTTATCTTATGATTATTACAACCACAAATTGAATCGTGATACTATTAACAATCATATTTTTACATTGTCTCCGTATTTTCTATCCAAAAATGAAAATGTGGAAATCCGTGTGGGAATTAAAACCACACTTGATGCAATGTATTCATCTAAATTTTATTTTTATCCCATATTTTTTGGTAATTACAATTTATATCATCACATCATTGAAATGTTTGCAGGTGTTGATGGTGGATTATATAAAAATAGTATCAAATCATTATCAGATGAAAATCCATTTATCAATACTTTAATTTATACTTCAACAGCGAATATTAAAAACTTGCACTTTTCTAACTCTAATCGCTCTATCAATATCTATGCAGGTTTCAAAGGTAGATTAAGTTCTAAAACCGATTATATTATTCAAGGAAGTTATGAAAGATGGGATAGTTTGTATTTCTATAATATTTATTTTGATAAACTTTTAACGATGAATAATCAGTTTTTAGTAGAATATGATAACACTTCATTATACACTTTGAATGCACAGGTAAGATATAACGCAAACAACAAATTTTTTCTTTTAGCATCGGGCACATACTTTTATTATCAATTAAAAAATTTTGCCAAGCCCTATCATAAGCCCATTTACAAAGCCCAACTCACAGCACAATATATTTTGAACGATAATTTTAATTTTAAATTAGATGGATTTTTATTAGGTGAAAGATGGGCAAAGGTTGTAACAGATGGTGTGAATATTCAAAACAAATTATTACCTGCTGTGCTTGATATTAATTTTACTGCCGAGTATAAAAGAAATAAAAAGTTGAGTGTATTTGCTACTTTTTCAAACATTGCGAATTTGAGATATTATAGATGGTATAACTATCCATCACAAAGGTTTAATTTAATGGTTGGTTTTACTTATATTCCTTACTAAAATGAAACATACATCAGGTATATTTTATTACATTGTTGGATTATTTTTCTTTTGGGGATTTGTTGCTGCCAGCAATGATGTGCTTATTCCTGTATTCAAAGATTATTTGAAAATTGAACAATGGCAATCTCAAATGATTTCATTTGTGTTTTATGTGGCATATACAATTGGTAGCATTTTGTATTTATTGATTAGCATTAGAATTAAAAAAGATTGGCTGACAAAAATTGGATATACCAAAGGTTTAAGTATTGGTTTATTCATTTCATTTTTAGGAACATTATTATTTATACCAGCATCTATCAATGCTTCATTTGTCACATTGATTTTAGGATTATTTATTATTGGATTAGGATTTTCATTACAACAAACTGCTGCTAATCCACTAGTTATTCTTGCAGGTGATGAATCATTGGGCTCTCAAAGATTAAGTTTAGCAGGTGGTATTAATAACATTGGCACTACTATTGGGCCTATTTTGGTTTCTTATGCAGTGTTTGGAAATGCCCATCAAATCAATAATTTAAGCCATTTGATGTATCCATATTTAATACTCGGGTTTTTGTTTATACTCATTGCAATATTTTTTTATTTTATGAAATTTAATTTTTCTCATACTGAAACATCTAATGTTCATCAATTCAGTGAATTGTTGTCTGTTGTAAAAAATAAGAAAGTTGTTTTATCTATGTTAGCCATATTTCTTTATGTGGGTGTAGAAGTTTCATCAGCGGCAAACCTTGCAGAATTTGCAAAACACAAGTCCAATATTTCCACATCACAAATAGCACCATTTATTTCATTGTATTGGGCTTGTTTGATGATTGGCAGATGGGCATCTGCATCTGATATATTTGCTCAAAAAAAATGGATTAAATATTTATTTAAAGTGGCATTTCCATTATTAGCTTTTGCTTTATTTTACTTGATTTTAGTGGTCAATCAAAAAAATATTCCTCATCTTGAATATTTATTTTTATACATAGCATTATTGATATTGATGGATTTTCTTTCAAAAGGTGATGCTGCCAGACAACTTGTGCTATATTCTTTATCAGGTGCAGTATTAATTTTAGCAGGAATGTTGAGCAATGGCATAGTGTCTGTATTTAGTATTACTGCTGTTGGATTGTTTTGCTCTACTCTTTGGCCCTGTATTTTTGAAATTGCATTAAAAGGAAATCAACAACAATCAGGTTTAATATCCAGTTTATTGATAATGATGATAATGGGTGGTGGATGGATAAGTTTATTGCAAGGATATTTATCTATTCCATTGGGCATTAGCGGAAGTTACATTATTGGCATTATTTGTTTTTTATATCTTTTATTGTATGGTTGGTATGCAATGAAAACTGAAAAGAATGTCTCTTGATATTGAAAAAATAAAGTCGTTGCCTATTCACTTGATTTTATGCACTGAAAGAACAGGCAGTAGTTTATTGAACGCTATACTCAATCAATCGCCTGAAATATTGGCTAATTCTGAAGAATTATTTGCATTGTATTTATATCGTAAATATCATAATAAAATAAGTTATACCGAAAAAGAAATTAAAGAACTTGTTCACGATTTTGCTTATTCATCAGAGAAAAATTTGAAGATGTTTTTTAGTGATTTGAAAGTATTTGAAAATCATTTGATGCAGTTCAGACATTGCTTGCCATACGATACACTCATTCGTTTGATTTATTGGCATTTTTTGGATTTAAAAGATAAGTCGCAACTGAAAGTGATTATTGATAAGCAAATTAAGTATTTGTATTACATCAATGATGTGTTGAAAATTTTTCCAGATTCAAAATATATTATTCTTACAAGAGATGTAAGAGATAATGTGCTAATAAGAAAGCGAAGAAATCTGCATCACACTTCTGATATATTGTATTTGGCTGCAATATGGAATGATACATATAAATATGTGAGATATATTTTTGAGAAAGTGGATAGAAAAAATATTTTAATTATACATTATGAAGATTTAATTTTGAACACTGAAGAGGTTGTCAAGCAGGTTTGTGATTTTGTGGGTGTAAATTATTTTCCTGAAATGTTGAATTTTCAAAGCAATTTTGAAAAGTTTCTTGAATTGAAGCGTCCTATTATTGGTGAAGAATATTATCAATGGACAAAGAATTTTCAAAGTAGTTTATTTCAACCTATTAGCAAAGATAAAATTGGTTTGTGGAAAAAAGAATTAAGTCAAGAGCAATTACAGAAAATTGCTGCTATTTGTGGGAACACAGCAAAGTATCTTAATTACGATTTGAATCAACACGGGCAAAAATCATTGAATTTATTGGATAACTGGCAATTATTGAAAGCAAAAATAAACAGAGAATGGTATCTTCAATTTTATTACCGATTGCCGTTGTTTGTGAAAATATGGATAAAAAAATTAAGGGGAAAGAATAGTTATTTGTAAAGTTTTTGAGTGGCAGTAACTTATGTGATGAATTATTCTACAAAATACAATTACTTACTCAAAATAGATTGTATTGGCTCATCAGCAAATATTTGTCCATCTTTTAATCTTACAATTCTGCGGGCATAACGAGATATATCTTCTTCGTGAGTAACTAAAACTATTGTATTTCCTTGTTGATAAATATCTTCAAGTAGTTGCATAATTTCAATAGAAGTTTTACTATCTAAATTTCCTGTTGGTTCATCAGCAAGAATGAGAGAAGGATTATTAACTAATGCTCTTGCAATAGCAACTCTTTGCCTTTGTCCGCCTGATAGTTCGTTGGGCTTATGATGCATTCTGTCTTTAAGCCCTACTTTTTCTAATGCTATTTTGGCTTTTTCGGTTCTTTCTTTTTTGGGCAATCCTGCATAGATAAGGGGCATTTCTACATTTTCAAGTGCAGTGTTTCTCGGAAGCAAATGAAAAGTTTGAAAAACAAATCCTATGAATTTGTTTCTGATTTGAGCCAGTTCATTATCATTCATTGTAGAAACATCTATGCCATTGAGAAAATATTGTCCTTTGGTAGGTTGGTCTAAACATCCTAATATATTCATCAAAGTTGATTTCCCACTGCCAGAAGGTCCCATCAAGGCAACATATTCATTTTTGTGTACTTTCAAATTAATATCTTTCAATACAGGTATTTCTTCTTTACCCAAAAAGTAACTTTTGTAAATATGTACTAATTGTATAATGGGATTATTTTCCATGTTTGGATTGTAGTTTTTTGATTTGATGAGTACGCCATGCAAACATTAGTGCAGATACTACAAAACTAATAACAAAAAACCACGCCGTATTTCCGGGTGTTTTGATTTGTATCCATATTACTACAAAAATGCTGAATAATGCAGCAATCAGCCACATTATTTGTGATATTCTTAAAAATTTAATTGGGTTCATAAACTATCTTTTTCTTGATTA
Source organism: Bacteroidota bacterium (assembly GCA_040758575.1). GTDB lineage: Bacteria > Bacteroidota > Bacteroidia > B-17B0 > Aurantibacillaceae > BPGX01. Next base: position 347,599 of record JBFLVH010000001.1, read on the forward strand.
ATTTGAATAATGCCTGTAATGTTTTTAATGGTATAACTTGAAAAATCTTCTTCGCATTCTATCCCATTACCATTAATGATTTGTGTAGGTGTGATAATTTTTATGGGCTTATCAGTTGTAATTTTTCCAGTGCTTTGATTCCAGACAATATTTTCTGTGATAAGATGTTCTTGTTTATCATTAATAAAATTGACATTGTATTTGAGATATGCTTTTTGTGTTTTGGTAAAATAAACGGCTTGCAGTGCTGTAAGTGTAGATGTGGGAATTTGTTGTTGATTGTAGAATATTATTTTAATGCTATCAGGGAAAAAGATAAAAGGGTCTGTTTGATTTTTTTCGTAAGCAATCATTTGATGAGCATAGAGCATTGCTTTTAGTTGAGTAGAATCGCTGTATAAGATAGTTACATTTTTTGATTTTTGAGTAGGTCGTTCAGCAGGTAGTATTAGAGATTTAATTTTTTCCTTATTGCGTTGACAACTCCAATGAAATAAAATATTTGCTATGATGATAAACCACGCATATTTCTTCATTGAACAAAATATTGTCATCAATTGAAATATTATTTATTGAGTACTCAATGGTATTAAATTTCTATTATTTTCTTTTGCTGATTTTCATTGCCATTTTTACTGCATCGTACATATTTACTATTCCACCAGTTCTACTTAATTCAGAAAATTCAATTAAATTATCTTTGGTGCCGGGTTTAATTACTTTTTTATTTTTGTATTTTGTTCTTACGGTTTCAGTAAGGATTTTTTTAATTTGCTGAGGTTTTAAATCAGGAAAATAAGATTTCAAAACAGCAGCTACTCCTGCCACGGTGGGTGCAGCCATTGATGTACCACTTGCCCAATCGTACTTTCCTTCAGGAACAGTAGAATATATATCAACACCAGGAGAAAAAAAATCTACTGTTTTTTTACCATAGTTACTGAAGGGAGCGGCAATGTGTAGTGAATCTTTCCAGCTGAGTGCTCCCACATCAATGAAGTTAGTGGCTTCTTTTTTAGAATTTTCAAATTTTTTGGTGGGGTAGTGTGTTATTTCATCAATATTTAAACTTTCGTTACCTGCTGCATGAATGAGTAATACGCCTTTCTTTTCAGCATACTTTACTGCTTTATCTACTGCTTTTTTATTCCAGGAATATTTTTTCCCAAAACTCATATTGATAATTTGTGCTCCATTATCTACTGCATAAATAATAGCGTTGGCAACATCTTTGTCTCTTTCATCTCCATCAGGCACACAGCGCACACTCATTATTCTTACATTATCAGCAATACCTTTTATTCCAGTGTTATTATTTCTATTAGCACCTATAATGCCCGCTACATGAGTGCCATGAAAACTATCAGGACCTTTACAATCATTATTACCATAAAACTTCTCATCAGTATTTTCATAATTATCACCTACAATTTCTGCACGAGGATCAAAGTCCAAATTAAGATGATATTTTAATGTGTTTTCATAATGTTCAAGCCCTCTACCAAGCTGTTTGTTTAATTGTTCAAAAATTTCATCTTTCTTTTCATCAATTTTTTTAGGGTCGTCTGATTGAGCAAGAATGGATAATAACATAAACTTTCCTTGTTTGGTTTTTTTGGTAGGTGGGTCAAATGATTTTAGTTTTTCATAAGAAAAACCTTCTTTTCCACCAATATAATATAATACAGAGTCAATACCTTCTTTTAATGCTTTAATTTGATTATAGTTCATTTGTGCCTCTTGATATTCTGCTTCGTAATCAGATTTTAATTTATTGTAATAAGACCATTCTTCTTTTTCTTGTTTAGTTTTTAAATCTGCTTCTGTTTTGCCATCGTATTTGGCTTTGTATTTTCGGTATAATCGGGTTAGTTCCAGATTATCTTTATCAATATTTTTTCCGTCTTTTCCACCAATGAAATTCCATCCGTGAATATCATCTATGTAGCCATTTTTATCATCATCAATTCCATTATTAGGAATTTCCTTTGGATTTACCCACATTACATCTTTTAAATCCTCATGGAAATAATCTACACCACTATCTAATACTCCAACAATTACTGTGGTAGATTTTTTATCTTTTAATAATTCTTTGTATGTTCTTTCTACGCTAATGCCATTGACCTTATCTTGTTCAGGGTCTAATAAAAACCAATCTTGCGCAGGTTTTTGAGCCCAAAGCATTGTAGATGTGATGGCCGAAATACTGATGATTATTTTTTTCATATCTAAAATTTTTGTGCAAAATAATGAATATAAAATGGAATTTAGGAAAATATTTTTTATTTTTAACTAATTATTGTTTTTGAGATGTTTTATTTGATAAACACTATCTTTATTCTCAATTTTGTGCCAATGAGGTTCTCGTATATTACTAGAAATATTTTTTATTTATCTTTGATTAGTTTTTTTACCGATGTGGCATCTGAAATGTTGTATCCAGTTATACCATTATATTTAAGTGCTATTGGTATTAGTGTTTCAGGTATTGGAATTATTGAAGGTATTGCAGAAACATTATCAGCATTAAGCAAGACCTATTTTGGAATTATGAGTGATAGGTTAAAAAAAAGAAAAATATTCATTATTATAGGTTATGGTTTGAGTACTGTCAGCAAGCCGTTTATGATTGTTTTTTCAAATTATTTTTGGATACTTTTTATGCGGCTTTCTGATAGATTGGGCAAAGGTATTCGCACTGCCCCAAGAGATGCATTATTATCTGACGAAAGTGTGGAAAGCAATAAGGGAAAAGTTTTTGGATTCCATAGAAGCATAGATACATTGGGAGCGGCAGTAGGCCCTGCTATTACGCTTATTCTTTTATCTTTCTATCATTGGCATTACACAGAATTATTTATACTAGCTATCATACCTGGTATTCTTACAATAATTATCTCTTTGTTTATTAAAGAAAAAAAGCAACATCATTTTTCATTCAGAAAAATTAAATGGCAGGATTTGTTGGCATATTGGAAAATAAGTAGTTACTCATACAAGATAGTAACTGTGCTTCTAATATTGTTTTACATATTTAATAGCAGTGATATGCTGTTGTTATTAAAAGCCCAAACCCATTCATCGGTGCAGGATTCACAAGTTATTTTGCTGTATATTATCTATAATATTTCTTACGCTTTGTTTGCATTTCCTTTTGGAATAATAGGCGACAAAATTGGATTAAGAAATACCATTGCTATTGGCTTGTTATTTTTTGGAGTTACTTATATTGGGATTACCTATTTTGAGTCGTGGGAAGCATTGATAAGTTTATTTATTTTGTATGGAATTTATTCTGCTGCTATTGAAGGTAACATTAAAGCATTGTTGAGTAATTTGTCTGAAAAAGAATACACGGCTACAGCCATTGGATTATTTACTACACTGCAAAGTTTTACATTTATTATTTCCAATTCATTAGCGGGATTTTTGTGGGAAAATTTTAATTCATCATTACCATTTATATTAAGCGGATGTGTTTCTATATTAGTCAGTATTTTACTTATTTTGATACCTCTAAAAAGATAATCATCATTTATCTATATGGAAGAAATACCAGATAATCTCAATATCATTACTTTTAATGATGCATACAGAAACACTTATTCATTGATAAATATATTCAGTAAAAACATCAATGCACCTTTTGAAGTTATTACTTATTTCAATTCAAGAGATAGTGATTCAAATCAATATGCTTTATTTTATGCTCATTTAGAATATTTCAATACAAGAATATTTTTAATCAAAAATTTTTCTGAAAAAGATGTTCAGCAAAACACTTTGTTTGAGATAAAAGAACTTGAATACCTTGTTGAACTAATGCCGCCTCAAATGTATATTATGCTTTTGTATTCTAATGAAATAAAATATTTAGATGATATAAAAAAATTAATCAAATCAGATGAATTGGGAATAACAGTTTCTCTTTTGAAATCAAAAAAAATAATAAAAAGATTACATAGTTCCATTCAAAATTATTGGCCAGATAATGATGAATAAAATATTGATTCAGATATAATTTACGAAGATAATTAATAATTTATTTACATTACAATAATATTAAATTAAAATTAAAACCTTAATTTTGCATTAAAATTAGAGCAAATGGCTATAAAAATTTTAATAGTAGATGATGAAGAAGATATTCTGCAATTTTTATCATATAATCTGCAAAAAGAAGGATATCAAGTTATTACTGCCACTAATGGCGCAGATGCTATAAAGTTGGCTCAAAAAGAAGTGCCCGATTTAATAGTATTGGATATTATGATGCCCGTAATGGATGGTATGGAAACTTGTAAAGAATTAAGATCGCTACCTGAAACAAAAGATAAAATCATTGTTTTTCTAACAGCCAGAAGTGAAGATTATTCTCAAATAGCAGGATTTGAAAACGGCGCAGATGACTATATTACAAAGCCCATTAAACCTAAATTATTTATTTCAAGAATAAAAGCATTATTAAGAAGAATACAACTCACAGACACCAGCAGTATAATTGATTTAGGTGAAATTAAAATTGATAAAGAAAAACATCTTGTATATAAAAATGATAAGGTTATAGAAATGCCTAAGAAAGAGTTTATGCTTTTGGAACTATTAGCCAGTAAGCCAGGCAAAGTTTTTTCAAGAGAGTTTATTCTTGAAAAAGTATGGGGAGAAGATGTAATAGTAGGTGAAAGAACAATTGATGTACATATCAGGAAAATCAGAGAAAAAATTGGTGATAATTATATTAAGACAGTTAAAGGATTAGGATATAAGTTAGAGTATTAGTGAAAGTTAAAATCCTTCTCCGCCAAAGTTATATCAACAAGACTGAATAAATATTTGTAGTTCTGATCCGCCATAGGCGGAGAAGAAACTAATCTAATACTCTCCTTCTATAGATGTTTCTCCGCCTTTGGCGGATCAACATGACAAATTGCTTTACTGCATTCCGCCGACAAGATAATTCTCTGTTTATAGCGGATAAGTAATAACACTTCATGATATTTGCTACCATTGTGAAAGTAGTAAAATTTTGTTCAAAATTTTAAATTTCAAATTAGTAAAATTTAAAAAACAAACCCCCGACTTTGCTGGTCGGGGGTCACCTTAAAAACTAAAAACCATGGCGAGTTTTTAGCTTTAAGTTCTTCATTTATTCATTGTTTTTCTTATCCATTTTTTCTTTAAGTATATCTCCTAATGTTGTTTTTTCAACACTTTCATTGATTTTCTTTAGATTTTCTTTTACAGATTCTTTTTCTTTGGCTTTTTCATCTTTGTAAGTGCGTGTATGAGAAACTACAATCTTTTTAGCATCTTTATCAAACTCGGTTACTTTGAAATCCAATGTTTCATCTACTTCAGCCATTTTACCATCTTCTTTTACTAATTGACGAATAGGAGCAATGCCTTCTACTCCATAAGTTAAACTTACAATGGCTTTTTTATCATCTTTTGAGACAATAGTTCCTTTGTGGATACTTCCTACGGTAAATACTGTTTCATACACATCCCATGGATTTTCCTGTAATTGCTTATGACCTAATTTTAACTGACGATTGTTAGTATCTACTTCTAATACCACTACTTCTAATTCTTCACCTTTTTTAGCGACTTCAGATGGGTGTTTAATTTTTTTATCCCATGATAAGTCGGAAATATGCACTAATCCATCAATGCCGGGTTCTAATTCAACAAATACTCCAAAGGCAGTGATGTTTCTCACTAATCCTTTATGGCGAGTGCCAACAGCATATTTTTCCATAATGTTAGCCCATGGGTCAGGGGTCAGTTGTTTCATTCCGAAACTGATTTTCTTTTCATCTCTATCTAATGATAATACTACTGCTTCTACTTCATCGCCTACTTTTACAAAGTCCTGTGCAGAGCGAAGATGTTGGTTCCAGCTCATTTCAGAAACATGGATAAGCCCTTCAATGCCGGGAGCAATTTCAAGGAAAGCACCATAATCTACTACAGCAACAATTTTGCCTTTTACTTTATCGCCCACTTTTAAGTTAGGATCTAAGTTGTCCCATGGATGAGGCAATAATTGTTTATATCCCAGTTGAATTCTTTTCTTTTCATCATCAAAATCCAATATTACTACTTGTATTTTTTGGTCTAATTTTACGATATCTTCGGGATGGCTGATTCTACCCCAAGCTAAATCGGTGATATGAATCAATCCATCAATTCCACCTAAATCTACAAATACACCATAAGAGGTAATATTTTTCACCACACCTTCTAATATTTGACCTTTTTCAAGTTTAGAAATGATTTCAGATTTTTGTTTTTCAACTTCATCTTCAATAAGTGCTTTATGGGAAACAACTACATTCTTAAGTTCTTCATTAATTTTTACCACTTTAAATTCCATGTTTTTACCTACAAAAGCATCATAATCTTTTATAGGTTTTACATCTATTTGAGAACCGGGTAAAAATGCTTCTAATCCAAATACATCTACAATTAAACCACCTTTGGTTCTGCATTTAATGTAGCCGATAACTGTTTCGTTGGATTCATGAGCTTGTACTACTCTTCTCCAACTGCTGGATGCACGGGCTTTTTTATGAGAAAGAACTAATTGTCCTGTCTTGTCTTCTACCTTTTCAATGTATACATCTACTTTGTCACCTACTTTTAAATCAGGGTTATAGCGAAATTCGCTGGCAGGAATAACACCATCGGATTTGTAGCCGATATTCACTACCACTTCTTTGTCGCTGATGCTTACAACTGTGCCTTCTACCACTGTATGTGCTTTTACAGTGGTGAGTTTTTTCTGGTAGATTTCGTCCAGTTTTTTTCTTTCTTCGGGAGAATACCCTTCTTGCTTTTTTGTAATTTTTGACCAATCAAAGTCAGCAAGCGCATTTGATTGTTCTTTGGTTAATTCAGACATGATGTTTGAATTTGTATCAGATATGTTAAGGGCATATCTGAGGGGTTAATGATATGTTTTTTAATTGCTCTTTACCCTTAATAAAGAGCGGGCAAATTTACGAAATAAATATGGGTTTATAGTAATTGTGTTATTGTTAAAAAATTTAATATATTGAAAATCAGAAAGATATATTTTTTTATGAACGGTTTGTATTAATATATATTTTTTTCACTAAATTTGCAAAAAAATACAACTATGAAAAAGTTATTAGCCAGTGCAGCATTATTATTAAGTTTAAGTGGGTCATTTCAATCTCAAAATGTGGGTATCAATCCTACTGGTGCAATACCTAATAATTCTGCGGGGTTGGATGTGGATTTCACAAACAAAGGGGTACTAATACCTCGCGTTGCATTAACTGCCCGAAACAGTAATGCACCCATTGGTGCAGGTATTGCCAATAGTTTGCTCGTATATAACACGGCTACAGCTGGAACTTTCCCAAATAATGTTTATCCCGGATATTACTATTGGGATGGTACTCAATGGCAAAGATTAATGAGTGGAGCAGCAGATGGCTGGCAAGTTACAGGCAATACGCTTACGGGTACCTTACCTAATACCCCTAATGAATTTATTGGAACTTTGAATAATGCCGATTGGATTATTAAAACCAATAATACCGAAAGAATGAGAGTAAAATCTAATGGACAGGTTGTTATCAACAATACAACGCCTTTTGCAGGTGATGTTTTTTCATCTTATGCGGCAGGAACTGACGCTGCCATTAATGGATATTCCTCTGGTAGTGGCGAAGCAGTGTATGGGCAGAATACTAATACAACAGGGAATGCAATAGTTGGTATTACAACAAATACTAGTACCGCTGTATATGGACAAGGACCGGGTAATGGAGTTTTAGGTTTTGCAACTGGGGCTAACGGAACGGGTGTAATTGGAGTTGGAACATCAACTAATACATCTGATGGAGTACTAGGGCAAGCAGGTGAAAACACCTCTTTTGGGGTTTGGGCATTACACACTAACTCCACTACACCTAACGGTACAGCATTGGCCGCCGCAGGGAATGGAGTTGGTACTACTTACTTAATTAATGGTTCTGGAATTGCTGCTAATGGAGCTACGATTGCTATTGTGGCTTATGGAAAAAATGCAGGAGCAGGTAATGGAATTGTTGCAGCAGGAAATAATTTAGGTGCTGTTACATATGCCACTGGTAGTGGCGGAACATTTGTTGGCCAAACTATTGGTGTATATGGACATGCCAATTCTGCGGCTAATAATACATTTGGAGGTTATTTTGATAATGGTAGTGGAACAGGATTTGCTTATATTGGCGGTACTGACGCAGGTGGAACCGCTAGAAAGTTGATAGGAGGCGGAACTGTTTCTACAATTGTAAAGGATATGAAAGGTAATCTAGTGGCTTTAAATTGTCCTGAAGCACCGGAAATACTATTTGAAGATTACGGGGAAGGACAACTCATAAATGGTAAAGCACATATTGACTTAGACCCGATTTTTGCTAAAAATGTAACTATCAATGAAAAGCATCCTTTAAGAGTATTTATACAATTAGAAGGTGATTGTAATGGGGTATTTGTTACAAATAAAACCCAAACAGGTTTTGATGTTATTGAACTAAATGGAGGAAAATCAAATGTTTCTTTTGTATACCATGTAGTTGCCAATCGTGCTGATGATGTAGATGAAAATGGAAAGGTTATTTCTCGTAATGCAGATGTAAGGTTTTCTCCAGCACCTCAAAAACAAGTTCCTATTATTATGGAAAGCAAAACTAAAGAAACAAAGAATATTTCACCATCTGTTCACGAAATCAAAACTACTAAAAAATAAAGTGTCTTTTAATGAATATGTTGAAAGGTCATCCGCATATAGCGGATGACCTTTTTTATTTCGTAGCATGAAAATAATAATATGTAAAATTGCCCGCTAAATTATTGTGTATTAATGTCAACAGAGAATACTTTTCAAATACATAAAGCCATTAAAATTTTTGATGGAGAAAAGTTTATTGATGAAAATGCTATAGTAATTAAAGATGGGAATATTATTGATATTATTTATTTAAGTGATGATAATATTTCTTTTCCTGAAGATGTGAAAATAAATAAACATAATGGAATTATAGTGCCGGGATTTGTCAATGCCCATTGTCATCTGGAATTAAATTATTTACATAATCAGTTTGAAAGACATACAGGAATGGTAGGTTTTTTAAATCAGATGCTTACCAAAAGATATTTATTTAATGAAGAACTGATTGTAAAAAAAGCCGATGAATGGGATAAAAAAATGAGACAGGAGGGCATTGTGGCAGTGGGAGATATTGTAAATGAACAGAATGATGATATTTTTGAAATCAAAAAAAAATCCAACATACATTATATCAATTTTATTGAGACATTTGGTTTAAGTAAAGATAAAGCAAAGAAGAATTTTTTAAAAGCAAGTAATGTTTTTGATAGTTTGATACAATTTCAACAAATAGCCAATATTGTTCCACATTCTTTGTATAGTTTATCTGAGGAATTATGGGATTATTATATTAACTTTTCTAATGATTCTAAATTTCTGATTTCTACAGGTTCAATTCATTTTTTGGAAAGTTTAGCAGAAAAAAAATTATTATACGGTGAAGAATCTGAAATGGGAAAATATTTTAAAGAACAATTAGGGTTTCAAGAAAATGATTTTAAGCACATTAAAGATAGGTATAAAATCTATTTTGAGAGATTTATCAATAAAAATGAAAGAAATATTTTGGTGCATAATACTTATGTGGGAGAAAGGGAATTGAACTGGCTTGATGATTATAGAGATAAAATTTACTTTTGTTTATGTCCCAATGCTAACCTATTCATTGAACAAAAATTACCAGATGTTAAGTTACTTCTTGAATTTACAAATCAAATTTGCATTGGTACAGATAGTTTAGCATCTAATGATGACTTGAGTATTATTAAAGAAATGAATGTGTTATTAGAAAATTTTCATTTTCTAAAGATTGAAGATGTTTTAAAATGGGCAACTTTGAATGGTGCGAAAGCATTAGGTATTGAAGCACAATTTGGGTTTATAAAAAAGAACTATAAATCTCATTTTAATGTGATAGAGGTAAAAGATAACCATTTGAGATTATTGACAAGCATTTAAAACAAAAAAAGCCCAAAATTTTGGGCTTTTTTTGAATGTTTGTTTTGTAAAGAAATTACTCAGATACTACTTCAAATGTAACATCAGTTGCAATGTCTTTGTAGAGTTTTACTTTTGCTTTATAAGTACCTAATGTTTTGATATTATCTTCTGCCAGAATAATTGATTTTCTATCTACTGTAAATCCTTGTTCGTTCAATGCTTGAGCTATTTGTATGGTTGTTACAGAACCGAATATTTTACCGTTTTCTCCGGCTTTTGTAACAATTTTAAGCACAACGCCAGCCAATTTTGTTGCATTTTCTTGTGCTTCTTTTCTGATTTTTTCTTCTTTATGTTGTTTTTGTTTAATGAGTTCGGCATTCATTTTTTTAGCACTGGCAGTAGCTTCAATAGCAAGCCCTTTGGGAATAAGAAAATTGCGAGCGTAACCGGGCTTTACATTAACAACATCATATTTGTATCCTAAATTTGGAACATCTTGTTGCAAAATTATTTCCATAGTTGTAATTTTTTAAATGATGAATTTATTTTAATAAATCGGTTGTAAATGGCAATAATGCTAAATGTCTTGCTCTCTTAATAGCTTGTGCAAGACGCTTTTGATACTTTAATGAAGTGCCTGTAATTCTTCTTGGTAATATTTTACCTTGCTCGTTGACAAATCTTAATAAAAAATCAGGGTCTTTGTAGTCAATGTATTTAATGCCATTTTTGGTAAACCAACAAAATTTTTTCTTTTTTTCTTTAACCTCAATATTGAGGGGATTTAAATATCTGATTTCTGAATCTGTGCTCATATTTTTAATTTTTTTAGTTATTGAAAGAGAAATTATTCTACATCTTCTTCTTTTACTTTTTTAGTTGCTGGTCTTTTCTTTTTAGAAGATGCGATGGTTCCAGATGCTTTTAGTTTGGCCTTTCTTTTTTCTGCATATTCAATGGCATATTTATCCATTGCAACTGTAAGATAACGAAGTACTCTCTCATCTCTTTTGAAAGCCGTTTCTAAATCCTTAACAATTGAAGGGATTTCAGTGCTAAATTCTACTAAAAAGTAAAATCCAGTAGATTTCTTTTGAATGGGATAAGCTAATTTTCTTAATCCCCATACTTCTTCGTGAAGTACTTTTGCTTTTTGTTGCTTTAGAAATTGTGTAAATTTCTTTGCGGTCTCCTTTGCCTGTTCTTCAGACAAAACGGGAGTTAAAATGAAGACCGTCTCATACCTTTTTTCCATAGTTTTGTTTTTTTAAGGGGTGCAATATTACGAAAATTATTTTACTCCAACAAAAATTTTTCTTTTGGGATAATTTTAATGATGAATCTTTTTTCTCTCTTATGCCTCTCTCATTGATTCCACAGGGTCTAATTGTGAAGCAGAATAAGCAGGTACAAAGCCGCTAATAATACCTGTAAGAACCGAAATATTAATGGCTAATAATACATTAGATGCCGATAATTGAATTTTTAAGTCAATATAAGGTTGAATGAGATAAATTGTTATGTCTGTAATCAATAATCCTAAAATACCACCTAATAAAGTAAGAATAATGGCTTCAATTAAAAACTGAATAAGTATAAATAATTTGGTAGCACCTAATGCTTTTTGAATTCCAATAATTGGCACTCTTTCTTTCACAGATACAAACATAATGTTTGCAATACCAAAAGCACTTACTAATATGGCAAATCCACCTATTATCCACCCTGCTACAGATAATACTGAAAATAATCCTTCTGTATTCTTTTCAATAAGAGAACTTTGATTCAGTGCAAAATTATCATTTTCGGTAGGTTTTAATTTTCTGATTTTTCTCATCTGAATTTTTAAGTAACTCAAAAGTTCATTTTCATCATAATTATCAACCAGTGGCTTTACTGCAATGTAAGGATTAGCACTTTCGCCCTTTACACTTAAAAATTTTTCTGCAAATAAATAAGGAAGTAATATAACTTCGTCCATACTGGAATTGAAAATATTTTTGCCTTCCTGATTTAGCACACCTATGACTTCTAATTTTCTTCCGTTCAAAACAATTTCTTTATTTAATGCTGCATCAGGATTACCAAATAAATTCTTAGCAATAGTGTATCCTAATATAATAACATTTTTACCCTGATTAAATTCTGAATTTGAAAAATATCTACCCGAATAAAAATTAATTCCCCTAACTCTTGCATATTCATAAGTGCAACCAATTATTCTAAAATCAGAAACAGAATTTTTTTCGTATTTCAAAGGTGCTGTAGAAAATATATTCACACAAAAAGTTACTGTATATTTTTCTTCATCCATTTGTTTTTTTAATTCTATCCATTCTTCATATTTAGGCAACGGACGCTCCAAATACTTCCACCATGGATAATCTTCGCCAAAAGCCCATGGCCATTTTTGAATATAAATTACATTACCACCTATGCTTTGCACACTATCTCTGATGCTTCTTTCTAATCCATCAATAAAAGTGAAAACTAAAATAACTGAAAATATACCTATAGTTACACCCAGCAAACTTAAAAAAGACCTGATTTTATTGGATAACAAAGTTTGTTGAGACAATACAAAAGTTTCCTGAAACAGCCATAGCCATTTGGTAAAATATTGATAGATTGTTTTTTTCATTGAAAACAAAAATAATCCGCAAAGATACTTTGTATTTTTCATTACATTTGCAAAAAAAATATATGAAATCATTCTTTCCAACTTTCATTCTTACATTCATTTTGTTGAATGTGCAGACACAGGCACAGGAAATCAGAGTAAAAAGCAAAATCCAAAGTGCAGAAGTGTATTTATCTCAAGCATCATTAAAACATCAAAGTAATAATTTCAATTTGACTAAAGGGCATCAGGTAGTTATCGTTGAAGATATTGCCACATCAGTGATTCCTAATACTATACAAATCAGTGGAAAAGGTAATTTTGTAATATTATCTTCTCAATTTCAACTTAACTACATTACTTCTAAAAATGTTTCTAAAAAAATTCAGCAATTAGAAGACACACTTGAAATTTTACAAAACAAAAAATCCACATTAGATATTCAAATTAAAACATTTGATGATGAAGAAAATATGTTATTATCCAATAAAAGTATTGGTGGGCAAAATACAGGTGTATCGGTAACAGAATTAGAAAAAATGGCTAATTTTTATAGAAATCGTCTGAATGATGTTAGAAATAAAAAAGCAGAATTATTACCTAAAATTAAAAAATTAAAAGAACAAATAGATAATATGCAACACCAATTAAACGAATTGAATGCACAAAAAAATAAACCTGTTGGAGAAATTCAAGTTGAAATATATGCCAATGACAATGTAAATAATGCTGTTTTAAATGTTGAATATATTTGCAATAATGCTTATTGGTATCCTGAATATGAAATACGAGTGAATGATTTAAAACAACCTGCACAATTATTATTGAAAGCACAAGTGGTGCAAAATACAGGCATTGATTGGAATAATATTCAACTTTCACTTTCTACTTCTGCACCCAATATGAGTCATAATAAACCAGAATTAATGCCCTGGTGGCTCAATTATGAATATTATCCTAAACCAACATATAAATCTAAAGGCAGATTTAAAGAGGAGCAAAAACAATCTGTTGCATATTCCGAAGCCCCCGCAGTTGCAGGAGACGAAATTGCAATTACAAAATCTGCTGAAAATGCTTATGAATATACCCAATCATCTGAAAAATCTACTACTCAACAATACCAAATTCAAATTCCTGTCAATATTCCAGCCAACAACAAACCTGCTCGCATAGATGTTCAAAACCAGAATATAGATGCCCGTTATACTTATTACACTGCACCAAAATTAAGCGACTATGCTTATCTCATTGCTCAACTTACCGATTGGGAAAAATATAATTTAATGTCTGCACCTTTGTATATTTTTATTGAAAATTCTTATATTGGTCAATCTGAAATCAATGCTGATATTACTAAAGATACTTTGCAAATTTCATTAGGTATTGATAAAAATATTTCTGTAAAAAGACAATTAATGAAAAAATATAACGAGAAAAAAATTATTGGTCTCAATCGCAAAGAAACAAGAGGTTATGAAATTATTGTTAGAAATAAAAAGAAATACCCAACAGATATTATAATTGAAGACCAAATTCCACTTTCATCTTTGCAGGAAATAGAAGTAGAACTACTTGAAAGCAGCAATGCTAATTATGATAAAACAACTGGAAAATTGCAGTGGAAACTATCTTTACACCCTGATGAAGAGAAAAAAATTCAATTCAAATTTTCTGTCAAATATCCAAAAGATAAAATTATCAATCTATGAGTAGCCAAAACATTCACTCTCAAAAAGCCCCTGAACCTGTGGGCTTGTATCCACACGCCAAAAGAGTAGGCAATTTGCTTTTTTTAAGCGGCATAGGACCCAGAGAAAGAGGTAGTAAAAAAATTCCAGGTGTTACATTGAATGAACAGGGAAATATCATTAGTTACGACATTGCTACTCAATGTCACAGCGTATTTGCCAATGTAAAAGCCGTGTTGGAAGAAGCAGGTAGCAGTTGGGATAAAATTGTGGATGTTACAGTTTTTCTTACCAATATGAAAGATGATTTTCCTGTATTCAACAAAATATGGGCAGAGTATTTTAAGAATAATCCGCCTTGCAGAACCACAGTAGAGGTGAATTGCTTACCTACACCTATTGCAATAGAACTAAAAGTCATTGCAGTGATTGAATAAATACAAAGTTTATGAAGCAGTTAATTTTGGGGTGTTTATGTTTAATGATTTTTACTAATTATGCACAGGAAAAAAATATTTTAGATTCTGCTGAATTAGCCCGAATGCCCGCTTTTACCAGTATAGATTCTGCGTTGAAAAATCCAGATAAAGTTTACAAATTAATTTTGCGAAGAAAAAAATTAAAGTCATTTCCTAAAGAAATTTTTCAATTCAAAAATTTGCAATATCTTGATTTGAGTAAAAATGATATTAAAGAATTGCCAGAGAATATAGGTGATTTAAAATATCTTCAATACTTTGCTTGTAGTAAATGTAACTTACAAAAAATTCCGCATAGTATCGGGCAATTAGAGTATTTGTATTATCTCAATCTTAATCAAAATAATATTGATTCATTACCCAATGAAATAGGACAATTAAAGCGATTACAAATATTAGATTTATGGGATAATAATTTATCCTACTTTCCTGATTCAATGAGAGAATTAGAATCATTGAAAAAAATGGATGTGAGAAGTATCTTATTAAATCAGGAACAACAAAATTACATTCAATCACTTTTGCCTGACACCAAAATTTATTTTTCCCCACCCTGCAAATGCTCGTGGTAGTGGAGAGAATGTCGTAACATTATTATTGTTATTACATTATATTTATTATCCACCTATTTATCCACATTATTCTGTTGAAATTTATTCTTATTCATCTATAAAAATTCATTGTATCCCCATTAAATTTACGCAAAAATTTTTAGATATGTTTTTATTGATTGCACAAACACCCACTGATACTACACAAGCCGCCACAACCATTGCATCTATGATGCCACAACAACAAGATGAAATTTCTTTATTTGAAATGTTACTCAAAGGCGGACCTATTCTTATTCCATTAGCATTGCTTTTTTTGATAGTTATTTATTACACTGTAGAAAGAATTTTGTATTTATCTAAAACTTCTAAATTTGATAAACAATTTTTATTTACTATCAATGAATTTATCAAAAAGGGAGATATTACTTCTGCTATTAGTTTATGTGAAAAAACTGGAACCCCACAGGCATTAATGATTAAACAAGGATTGGAAAGAATTGGCAAACCCGAAACAGAAATCAAAGAAGCAATGGATTTGTCTGCTGCCTTATCTTTGAGTTATATGGAAAAAAATCTGAATGTATTAAATATCATTGGAAGAGTAGCACCTATGTTTGGATTTATTGGAACTATCATCGGAGTAATAGTTATTTTCTACGACATCTCATTGGCTAAAACAGTAGAAATAGAAGTTATCTCTACTGGTCTGTATCAAAAAATGATTTCATCTGCTACGGGATTGGCTATTGGTATTATTTCATTTATATTTTATCATTGGCTGAATGCAAGAGTAGATAAAGCCGCCCGCCAATTAGAAGAATCTCAATTACAATTTTTAGAAATACTTAATCAAACTGAAAACCAATGAGCAGATTAAGAAAAAGATTACACAAAGAAGCAGAAGTGAGCACCGACTCGCTAAATGATATTATGTTTTTTTTACTTTTGTTTTTCTTGATACTTTCTACAATGGTCAGTCCTAATGCTATTAAAGTAAATTTGCCCAATTCCAAAGCCAACAGGCCTATTGATAACAGCAAGAAACCTATTCATTTATCTGTAACAAAAGATAGAAGATATTTTATTGATACAAAAGAAGTAGATTTTTCAGAATTAGAAAATGTAATTGTAGAAAAAACAAAAGGAATGACGGAACCAACAGTGGTATTGCATATTGATAAAGATTTGAAATATCAGGATTTTATTGATGTGATGCAAATAGGCGATAGAGCCAAATGTAAAATGATTATTGCTACAGCACCATCTAATACCAAGTAAAAGATGAGTAATATTATTTCAAGAGATAAACCATTTGAGCCCCTTGCATTGATGAGTGCTATTGTAGCATTATTGATTGTTATTGCTATTTTAATGTTGATAAAATTAATCACACCTATTCCACCATTTCCAGAGTCCGCAGCCAGTGGAGGAATGGAAATTAATTATGGCGTGTATAATCCGGGAACTGGTAATGTAGAGGAAAATAATTTAGGTGAAGCAACAGATGTGATTGTAAAAGAAACAGTAACAGCCCAACAAGAAAAATCTTCTGAAGATATTTATACTTCTGAAAGTGGAGAAGAAGTGCCTGTATCTGATAAAAAAATTGAAATCAAAGAACAAACCACAGTGATACATCCTACTGAAATCAAAGAAAAGCCCAAGGAGAAAACAGCAGCCGAGTTATTAGCAGAAAAGTTTAATAAAAACAAAGGAAAAGGTGGTGGAGATGGAAGTTCTGGTAATGCTGGTAATGAAGGTGACCCTGATGGAAATCCATTCTCACACGGCAAAGGGGGAACAGGAAATAATCCTGATGGCACAGGAAATGGCAACAGTGCTGGCAGTGGTAAAGCACCATTCGGTTTTGACTTAAAAGGCAGGTCATTGCAATATCATCCACCCTTACCATCTGATACCAAAGAAGAAGGGATAGTAGTAGTAGAAATTAAAGTAGATAAACAAGGTAATGTAATAGAAGCCGACCCTAATGGCAGAGGCACCACTACCACCAGCCCTATATTAAAAGCTAAAGCCCGCCAATTTGCATTGCAATTAAAATTCAGCCCCAATAATCAATACGAAGAACAGAAAGGTAGTATAAATATTGTTTTTTCTTTTAAGTGAGAGATATTTTATTTGTGAGAAGCGTTTTTGTAGAAGGTGTAGTTTTTTCTTAGGTAATAGTTATATAAAATAAAAAAAGGGGAAAGTTAGTTTCCCCTTTTTCTGATAATTATTTTAAAATATCATTACAAATTTCCTCTTCTGGCTTGTTCTCTTTCTATACTTTCAAATAATGCTTTAAAGTTACCCTTTCCAAAAGATTTAGCACCCTTTCTTTGAATAATTTCATAAAACAGGGTAGGGCGGTCTTCTACGGGCTTTGTAAAAATTTGTAACAAATATCCTTCATCATCTCTGTCAATGAGTATTTTTAATTTTTTCAACACTTCTAAATTCTCATCAATTTTTCCTACTCTTTCTAAAACTGTTTCATAGTAAGAATCAGGTGTATCTAAAAATTCAACTCCTCTTTTTCTCATTTCGGTAACGGTTTCAATAATATTATCTGTTGCCAATGCAATGTGTTGCACGCCTTGTCCTTCATAGAAAATAATGTACTCTTCTATTTGTGATTTCTTTTTACCTTCAGCAGGTTCATTGATAGGAAACTTAATATAACCATTTCCATTTGACATTACCTTACTCATCAAAGCAGAATATTCGGTGGAAATATCTTTGTCATCAAAAGTTAGCAGATTGTAAAAGCCCATTACATCTTCATAAAATTTTGCCCATATATTCATTTCGCCCCAATTCACATTTCCTACCATGTGGTCAATGTACTTGAATCCAACAGGTGCGGGCTTATATTCAGGGTTCCATGATTGATAACCTGGTAAAAATACACCATTGTAATTTTTTCTTTCAGTAAAAATATGCACAGTATCTCCATAAATATGAATACCACTTTGAATTACATAACCGTCCTTGTCTTCGTATTTAGTAGGTTTTAAGAATGGTTTAGCACCTCTTTTCGTAGTTTCTTCAAATGCTTTGGTGGCGTCATCTACCCAAAGTGCAATCACTTTTACACCATCTCCATGTTTTACAATATGTTGATTGATAGGATTTTTAGAATTTAATGGTGTAGTGAGTACCAAACGCACTTTACCTTGTTGTAATACATAAGAAGCCGCTTCTCTGTTGCCTGTTTCTAAACCGCTGTAAGCCAGTGGTTGAAAACCAAATGCTGTTTGGTAATAATATGCCGCTTGTTTGGCATTTCCAACATAAAATTCTACATAATCAGTTCCATTGATGGGCAACCAATCTCCTGTTTTAGCAATATTGGAAGCAGATTTTACTTGTGTTTCCATAACTCTAAATTTTTCCTGCAAAGATAAGGAATTTTTTATCAGAATAAAATATGATTAAAATCAGATTTTGATTATTAAATCAATATTGTCTATAAGACCTCTCCCCTTCAATTCCCCTCTCCTTACACCTTACAAAGGAGAGGGGTTAGAGGTGAGGTTTTTCATGGACAAGAGTGTTTTAGAATATATTATCCGAAATGATTAGTATATTTACATCAAATTTTTTATATGAAAAATTTTATTTCTGTTTTATTTTGTGGTTTAATTTTGAATAATTACGCTCAAGATTTTTCCTGTCAAAAAATTAAATCATCTCAAAACATCAGCAGTTTATATTATTCTCCTGAAAATATGCGCAGTGATACTTTTGATGTTTTACATTATGATATTCATTTAGAAATACAATTTTCTCCCAATCAAATTGCAGGTTATACCGATGTAATAATTCATCCGAAAATGAATAATCAAGCATCAGTTCGTTTGGACTTATTGAAATTACTCATTGATTCTATTAAAGTGGATAATTCTCTTACCACTTATTTTTACAATGATACTCTTTTAAGTGTTGTATTGCCTTCACCTAAAAATATAACAGATACATTTACAGTAAGGGTATATTATCATGGCGTGCCTCAAATGGATCCATCGGGTTGGGGCGGATTTTATTACAATGGTAATTATGCTTTTAATTTAGGTGTGGGCTTTGCCTCATTGCCTCATAACTTTGGTAGAGTGTGGTTCCCTTGCTTTGACAATTTTGTAGAAAAAAGTACTTATGATTTTTTTATCACTACGGATTCTACTAAAAAAGCATATTGCAATGGTTTTTTAATAAATGAAAATGTTTCAAATGGAAAGCGAACTCGCCACTGGCAATTGATGCAAGAAATTCCTTCATATCTGGCATCTGTTGCAGTGGCTGATTATTCCGAAGTTCATTATAATATCAATTCCATCTCTGGAAACATACCTGCCATCATTGCTTCAAGGGCTACAGATACTAATGCAGTTAAAACTGCTTTTGTTCATTTACCTAATGCGGTTAATATTTTTGAGGCACATTATGGCAATTATGTTTGGCCAAGGATAGGATATTGTATGGTGCCATTCAGTAGTGGAGCAATGGAACACGCTACCAATATTGCTTATCCTGTAGCGGCTATTGGCACGACTACTTATGAATCACAATTAATGGCTCATGAATTGTCTCATCACTGGTGGGGAGATTTAGTTACCTGCGAAACACAAGAAGATATGTGGATTAACGAAGGTATGGCTACTTATAGCGAAATGTTATTTTTAGAAAATATGTATAACTATTCTCAATATCAAAATCAGTTATATTCTATGCTTGGTGAAATGGTGCAGTTTGGAAATTTTAAGGAACAGCAATACTGGCCTGTTTCAGGGGTGCCCGCTCAATATACTTATGGAGACCATGTGTATAAGAAAGGCGCTATTGTTGCACACAATTTAAGAACATATCTTGGAGATAGTTTATTTTTCAATGGGTTGAAATATGTTTTATCTCAAAAAGCATTCAAGAATATGAACAGTGTAGAATTTCAAACATTGCTGGAAAATTATACTGGAAAAAATTTATCTGCATTCTTTCAGGGATGGGTTTTAAATGGTGGATATCCTGTATTAGTAATAGATTCAGCAAAGTATAATAATACAGGCGGTAGTTATGTAAGCCAAGTGTATGTTCGTCAAAAATTACATGGTGCACCACAATATTTTAATCAATTACCTGTCAATATCACTTATTTTGATAATAACTGGAATGCTTATACTTATTCTACAAGTATTTCAGGCAGTGTATCAGTAGTGTCTCACACATTAAATTTTTTACCTGTTTTTGAAATGCTAAATTATGATAGAAAATTAGCGTATGCTTCTATTGGAAACAAACAGATAATCAAAAGCACGGGTAATTTTTCTTTTCCTGATGCCAAAACCTCTATTAATGTTATCAATGCGGGTAGCGATTCGTCTTTTATTTATATAGAACATCACTTTGCTGAAGCCGACCCACAAAAAAATCTAACAGGCAAGAGATATAAAATTTCTAATCAGCATTTCTGGAAAGTTACAGGAAAGTTAAGTAACGGTTTCAGAGCCAAGTTGAGATTATACTACAATGGTAATATTGTGTATTCTGGTTATGGATGTATGGATACCTGTTTGGCATCTATTAATGCTGATAGTATTACAGTATTGTATCGTCCGAATGCAGCAGCAGATTGGAGAGAGATGAGTTTTACAAAATATCCATCGGGCAGCAAAGCAGGAATGTTATTTGTTGATACTTTGTTATTAGGAGAATATACTTTTGCCAATAAAAACGGAACATTTACAAGTATTAAAGAGATTATAAAAAATTCAAGCAGAGAGTTGAAAGTTTATCCTAATCCATCACAAACTAATATACATATTCAATTCCCTAAAAATGCTAATCATACAGTGCAGGTAGAAATATATAATGTGAATATGCAAAAGGTGAAAAGTGTGAATATTAATCCATCTGAAAGTATTGATATTTCAGATATTTTACAGGGGCAGTATTGGATAATATTGAAATTAGATTCAGAATTGTATTATGCTCAATTTATAAAAGATTAAATTTGTGTGTTTGTGATTTTTTTCAATAATTTGAGCAAAAATTTTTTAATGAAAAAATATTTTACTTTACTTCTTTGTTTTTATCTCTTTCAAAATTTTGCACAGAATAATTCTGATGCCACTGTGCATGGGAATTTTCAAATAGATGCTCAATACTATGAACCTGATTCGTTGATAGGAGCGCCCCGCGTGCCTGAAAAAGTTTTATCTAATGCGTATGGTAATATTATTTATGAGAAAGATAAATTTTCTGCAGGGCTTCGTTATGAAGCATATAATAATGTGATGCAGGGCTTTGATAAGAGATACAAAGGACAGGGGATTACTTATCGCTTTGCAAGATATAAAACCGATTTTTTAGACATTACTGTTGGGAATATCTATGAGCAATTTGGAAGTGGATTAATATTCAGAACTTATTACGAGCCAGGATTGCTATATGATAATTCATTAGATGGTTTCAGAGCCATTGCCACACCGCATAAAGCCATCACCTTTAAAGGAATGATAGGAAGACAAAGAAATTTCTTTACACTTGGAGAAGGTATAGTAAGAGCATTTGATGGTGAAATAAATATCAATGATTTATTTGATTCTCTTAAAATGAAAACTAAAATAATTCTTGGTGGAAGTTTTGTAAGTAAATATCAAGCCGATAAAGACCCTGATTTGAATCTTCCTGAAAATGTAGGATGCTATGGAGGAAGAATAAATATTATCAATGAAAGTATTAATTTTTTTGCTGAATATGCGTACAAAATTAACGACCCTTCTTATGTGAATAATTATAGTTACAAATTTGGCGAAGGATTATTTATGTCCTTTTCTTACGCACAAAAAGGATTTTCTTTTATCATTCAGGGAAAAAGAATTGACAATATGAATTTTCGCAGCGAGAGAGATGCAACATTACAACAATTATTAATCAATTATATGCCTGCTACTACTAAACAACATACTTATTTGATGCCTGCATTTTATCCTTATGCTACTCAACCTAACGGGGAAGTTGGCGGAATGGGCGAGGTGCAATTTAAATTGCCCAAAGAAAGTTTTTTAGGTGGAAAATATGGAACAGATGTTACCATCAATTTTTCATTTGCTAATGGTTTGAAAACACACCCTTTAAGCGATTCTGCAACTTCAATGAATTTATACAGCACCCGCTGGGATGAGATTGGCGAACAATATTATCATGATTTTTTTATTGAAATTAATAGAAAAATAAATAAAAAATGGAAATTAACGGCACTATATTCCAATCAGTTTTACAATAAAAACATTGTCCAATTTAATTCACCTAATGCGGGTTTTCCCAATATGCAAGCACATATTGGAGTGATAGATATAACACATAAATACAAGACACATTCTGCTATTCGTGTAGAAATGCAAGGCAGATTTGCCTATCACAGAGATATTAATGGTGGAAGTTGGGCAGTAGGGTTGGTAGAATGGACACCATCATCACATTTTTACATCACTTTAATCGACCAATACAACTATGATAATCCAGATTCCAAATTACAAATACATTATTATACAGCAGGGATTGGTTTTGTAAAAGATGCTCACAGAATTAGTATTACTTATGGTAAGCAAAGAGCAGGTGTTTTTTGTGTAGGAGGAGTATGCCGAAATGTTCCTGCATCCAATGGATTGGCTATTAGTATTACATCAGTGTTTTAGTGAATAGGTGGTATTTCCTAAAAGGACATTGAAAAATATTGAATGTAATGGTTTAATGTAATTAAAAGATTATATGTATATTTGTAACAAAAATTTTTAGTTATGAGAAAGATGGGTATAATAATTTTAATTTCGGGATTATGTAATAATATGTTTTCAACATCAGCTTATGTTGAAACACCTGAAAATCCTTATCAATCATCGTTTAATAAAGCATATAGTATTTATTCATCAATTCCAAGAGGTTTTTTAGAAGCTATTGCTTATACTCAGACAAGGTTTTATCATTTAGATGGCACTCAAAATAGTTGTGTTGGATTGCCCAAAGCATTAACCGTAATGGGATTGATAGAAGATGGAAAAAATTATTTCAGAGAAAATTTATTAAAAGTATCACAACTATCAGGATTTTCAATAGAAGACATAAAAAATTATCCTGAGACATCTATATTAGCGTATGCATCAGCATTTCAAAAATTACAACAACAGAAAAATATTTTTGGAACAGAAAATTTAGAGAGATATAAAGAGATATTTATAGAATTAAGTGAATTGCCATTGAGTAATGATTTAATTAATGATTTTGCGATGCAGAGTCATTTGTATCAATTGTATTGGTTTTTATCAAGAAAAGAATTTCAAGTAGCATATCATTTTCCTGATTATGGAATAGATTTGAAAAAAATATTTGCTGAGAATTTTGCGGTATTAAGTGCAGGTAGAGTTACAGTAACAGAAGAGGCAATATATACTGATAACGGAACAATGTACAAAAATTCATCTACACAACAGGTATTGTCTCCAGATTATTCGCCAGCAATATGGGACCCTGCCGCAAGTTGTAATTACTCTTCAAGAGGTGGGACATCTGTTTCTGCTGTAACAATTCATGATGTAGAGGGCTCTTATGCAGGGTGTATATCTTGGTTTAAAAATTGTTCTGCATCTGTGTCAGCTCATTATGTATTAAGGAGTTCAGATGGTCAGGTAACACAAATGGTATTGGAGGCAGATAAGGCGTGGCATGTGGGGACGGAAAATCCATACACAATAGGTTTAGAACATGAGGGTTATTTGGCAACAGGATATAATTGGTATACTACAGCAATGTATAATTCATCATCTGCATTGGTAAAAGATATATGTAATAGTGGGTATGGGATTAGTCCATTAAGAACAGGTTTTTGGCCATGGTTGCCAACTACAAATTATAATTCTGCGGGAATACCTGGTTCTTGCACAAAAATCAAGGGACATCAGCATTATCCTAATCAAACACATACTGATCCAGGACAGTATTGGGATTGGAACAGGTATTATAAACTTATAAATTCTCCTTATACAATCACTGCCACTTATACTGCATCATCAGGAAGTTTTTATGATAGTGGTGGAGCATCTGCTAATTATTCTAATGATGAAAGAAAAATTTATTTGTTTACCCAATCTGGTGCTACTAATATTCAACTCAATTTTACTGCATTTAGTTTAGAAAACACATGGGATTACATGTATATTTATAATGGAGGTTCTGTATGGTCTCCACAGATAGGGGTTTATACGGGCACTAATTCTCCCGGAGTGGTTTCTATCAATAATGATTCTGTATTGGTAGAATTTAGAAGTGATTGTGCTACTACAGATATTGGATGGGTGGCTAATTATACCATTACAGCCACTGGTAGTGCCACTGATAATATTGCGCCTACTACTGCGGTAAGTGCACCCTCGGGGTGGGTAACAGGTAGCTTTACTGCAACCATCACAGATGCTGATAATACAGGTGGTTCAGGTGTTCAAAAAGGATATTATCAAGTAATTGATTACAACGGAACAGAATGGCGAGCTAATGATACTCACGGCTTTTTCTCTGATAATTTTGATGATGGCACCATACATTCTGATTGGAGTATTGTAAGTGGTACATGGAATGAGAGCAGTGGCTATCTCAATCAAACTGATGAAACATCTTCTGTGGCTGGTAATACCAACATTTATGCAGCAGTAACTCAAACTTTATCTAACAGATATTTGTATGAATTTGATATTTTATTAGATGGCACAGGTACTAATAGAAGAGGTGGCTTTCATTTCTTTTGTGATACGGGAAGCACATTAAACAGAAGTAATTCTTACTTTGTGTGGTTCAGATTAGATAATCAAAAGTTTCAATTATATAAAACTGTGAATAATACATTTGGATCACCTGTTGTTGATATACCTTTGACTTTTAGTGCTAATACATGGTATAATGTGAAAGTGATTTATGATAGAACTACTGGTGAAATATGGACCTACTGGAACAATCAATTGATTAATAAATGGCAAGATCCTTCTCCGCATAATTCTAACAATGGAAGATATGTTTCATTTAGAAGTGGAAATGCTATTATGAAAATTAATCAATTAAAAATTTATCGTTCAAGAATCAGTGGTAATATTCCTGTATCTGTTGGAAGTGGAAATGCTAATGATATTCGCTATCAAAATCCCAATCCATCGCAACCTGCTGGAAAAATAAAATCTATATCACAAGATAATGCAGATAATATTTCTTCTATTGTATGGCAAGATGTGAATGTAGATTGGACACCACCTACTAATCCAACGCCTGTTAATGATGGAAAAACAACTGATATTAATGTGGCTTGTACAAAAGATAGTTTGAGTGCTAACTGGGGAGTATCTACCGATCCTAATTCTGGTTTAACTCAATATTGGTATTCAGTAGGAACTGCACCGGGTAGCACTAATGTTATTGGTTGGACTAATGCGTGGGCTAATAATATTATCACAGTGAATATTCCTTCCATTTCGCACGGCACTTCTTATTATTTCAATGTGAAAGCAGAAAACGGGGCAGGATTGATGAGCCCTGTTATGAGTAGTAATGGACAAACGGTAGATACTACCTGTGTTTCAACGGGTATTTCTCAATTATTCAATCATTTGAATGCTTTTGTTTATCCTAATCCTGCCAAAGAAAAAATCAATATTGAATACCATCAGAATTTTGATATTGAAGTTTATGATGTAACAGGTAGTAAGATTTTTGAGAAAAAGAATTGTAGTAATAAGGTAAGTGTAGATATTAAGCCATTTGCAAATGGTGTTTATTTTATTCGTTTAATGGATAAACAGGGTAGGGTATTAAATAGTAATTTTGTGAAAGAGTAAGGGCAATAATATCTTATTTGATTATAGTATATTGATGTATTTTTAAGTAACTTGCTGCTCGCAATATGAGCAGTGGAATAAGAAATTTTTTTCAAAGATTAATTAAGGAAAGATTTAGAATTACTTTCTTTCACGATGATTTTAAACCTGTTTTTTCTTTAAGATTTACTTTGTTTTCATTAATACTATGGATAATTGGTTTTGCTACTTTAATAATAATTATCACCACTATTATCATTGCTAAAACATCATTAAAAGAATATATACCAGGATATGGTTCTACTGAAGAGAAAATTCAAATCCTTCGGCTTGCTTCAAAAATAGATTCTTTAGAAGATGCTATTCAGAAAAAAAATGTTTATTTACAATCAGTGCTTAAAGTTTTTAAAGATGAGAAAGATTCAATCATTCCAAAGCCCCGACAAATCAATAATACAAGCAATCCATCGCATTTAAAAGCAGAGCAACAAGAACTATCTGTTAGAAAAGAAATTGAAAATGAATGGCTTTCAGAAAATAAAATTTCAGATAATATTGAAGTAGAAGAAGTGATTCAGTTTTTACCGCCTGTGCAAGGTGTAGTGATTAGTCAATTTAATCCTGCCAAAGGGCATTATGGAATAGATATTGTAAGCAAAAAAGATGAATCTGTGAGAAGTATAGCAAAGGGAATAGTTGTATATTCAGGTTATTCAATTAATGATGGGAATTTTATAGTTATATCGCATTCAGCAGGGTTAATGAGTATTTACAAACACCTTTCTGTATTATTAAAAAGCACAGGTGATGTAGTAAATGCTAATGAGATGATTGGTAATGTAGGAAATACTGGAACTGAAAGCACAGGTTATCATTTACATTTTGAATTGTGGTATAAAGAAAATCCTGTTAATCCAATGAATTATATTTTGTGGTAAAAATTTTTCAAACACATTGAACAATTAAAATAGCAAGGTCATCTTTCAAGGCATTTTGAGTGGACTGAAGTTGACTAATCCGGTTAATAACTTCTTGTTTAATTTGTAGTGGTGCTTTGTTTTTATGTTTTGAAATGAATGTTGTTATTTCATTTAAATCAATATTAAATTCATCAAAGAAATCGGTAAGTCCATCAGTATATGCAAATAAAAACAGATTCTTTTTATACTCTAATATATTCACATCAATAAAAGGTAGTTCTTCCAAAAATCCCAGTAGAGTAGTGCCTTTTTCAAGATATTGAAATTGATTATCTGTCCACATCAAAGGTGGATTATGTCCTGCATTGATATAAGTTATTTGTTTACTCATCAAGTTGATTTTTCCTAAAAATAAGGAAACAAATTTTTCTCTTTTGGCATTTTCAATAATTCTTTTGTTGAGTTGAATAATAATGTCTTTTAAGTTGTGTGTAAATTCTGTAACACTTCTTAATACGGCCTGTATGTTGCTCATTAGAAGTGCAGCAGAAATACCTTTGCCAGATACATCGGCAATGCAAAAGATATATTCGTGATTATTTAATTTAATTACATCATAATAATCTCCGCCTATTAAAGCGAATGGAATATAATCTGCCGCCATTTTAATGTTCTTATTATATGGCAAATGTTGTGGCAGCAACATAGATTGCACTTCTCGTGCTAATGCAATTTCTTTGTTGATTTCAGTTTGCTGAATGGCTTGTTTGTATAACTTTTTGTTTTCAATAGCAACAACAATGATATTGGTAAGTGTCTGCACAAATGGAAGGTGTTGAATAACAGGACTCATACCAATCTTGTGAGGATTAACATCTCCCATCAATAAATATGCTAATGGAATTTCTTTGTGATATACAGGCACAACTACATCAAATTCTTTGCTAAAACTACCTTTGAAGGCAGTGAGTGTTTCAATATCTCTTATAGCAAGCAATTCTTTTTCAAAAATTATTTTATTATTTTTTTTCAATCCAAATTTTAAAATACATTCCCATACATCATTATCGTTAGAAGTAAAATTTTTGGTATTAGTGTTGTTATTGACAAACAAACACGCTTTGGAAATGGATAAAGTGTGCTGTAAAAAATTTTGATATATTTCTAACAATTCGCTAACAGATGCGTTGTTATTGATTGCTTTGGTAATGTGTAAAAGAAGATTAAGTTTTAAATCTTTTATTTCTTTGTGCGAGAACATTATTTGTTGAGTAAATAAACTTTTGATTGCTTTTTGTTTTTTAAATCTGCTTCAATATGATTTTGATAAGTAGTGGAAAGAGTAGTGCCTACAAATTCAGGATAAACAGGAAATTGTTGATGACTGCGATTAACCAACACTAATACTTTTAATGAAGCAATAGGCACTTGAATAAACGGCTGTAAAGCATAAAACAATGTTTTACCGCTATTCAGTACATCGTCAATAATTAGAATATCTTTATTTTTCAATTGATTAAGATTCTGAATGTCTGTGTGAATGCTACCAATAGGATTTTGTTTATTTACACTGATACTATGTAAATATAACTTGCAATCACTTAAAGTTTGAAGTTCTTTAATTATCCTTTCTGCTAATTTGTATCCTTGCTCTTTTATTCCAAAGATATACAATTCTTTTTTATCAAAATATCTTTCTGCTACTTCATAACTTAATCGCTGAATTTTAAGTTCAATATCTTGTTCGTTCAGCAATAATTTTTTTTCGCTCATATTTTAATCTTTTCCAATCAGTTGAATTTGTTTTTTAATTTCTTCCTGCACATTTTTGTTAGGCAGTACCAAAGGCAATCGTAAATAGGGCTGAATAATACCTAATTCACTTAATGCGAATTTAATGCCCCCAGGGTTACCATCGGCAAAAAGTTGCTCTGTAAAAAACATTAATGAATAGTGTAGTTTTCTTGCTTTTTCAAAATTTCCTGATAGTGCCTGTCTAACCATTTCAGAGAATCTTTTGGGATACGCATTAGCAACAACAGATATAACGCCATCTCCACCTGCAGCAATGATAGGCAAAGTCAAATTATCGTCTCCACTAATCACTAAAAAATTTTTGGGACGATGATGAATGATTTTCATAATTTGCTCAATGTTGCCTGATGCTTCTTTGATACCAATGATGTTTTTGAAATCCTGTGCTAAACGAATAGTGGTTTGCCATTGAATGTTTGAAGAAGTTCTGCCAGGAACATTGTAAAGAATAATAGGTAATGGACTATGTTGTGCAATGGCTTTGTAATGTTGATAAATACCTTCTTGCGATGGTTTATTGTAATAAGGTGAAACAGATAGTATAGCAGAAAATCCTGATAAATCGTATGTTTTCAGGTCATCTAAAATTTGTTGTGTATTATTTCCGCCAATGCCTAATACCAATGGAAGTTTGTTTTTATTTTCATTTTTGATGATTTCAATAACTTGTTTTTTTTCATCTTTTGAAAGTGTAACGCTTTCGCCTGTTGTTCCAAGCACTACAATGTATTCTACTTTTCCTTTGATAAGATGTTGCACTAATTTTCTTAATGCTTTTTCATCAATATTTCCAGAGGAATTAAATGGCGTAACTATGGCAACGCCTGTGCCTTTGAATTGTGCTGTTTTCATAGTTTCTTTTACTCTTTGATAATTTTTTGTGTGATGGTACTTTTATCGCTGACAATTTTAATGAAATAAACGCCACTTTGCCAATTATTTGTATAAATAGCAAATACATCAGAATTAAAAGAATTGTTGTAAATCATTTTTCCTGATACATCTGTAACTTCAATGGATTTATGTAATTTATCATTAGCAACAATGTAAATCCAATCTTTTGCAGGATTAGGATAGATAAGATAATTATTTTTTTCAGAATAATTTTTGATAATTAATGGTAAATTATCATACATAATTTGTGCCTGATTTGCAGAGTTAATAAGGTCTTGCAAACTATCACCTGCTATTAGTGCAAATGCTACTTTTACAGTTTGACCTGCAGGTATAGTGATTGGTCCTGCTGACATTACTTCTATTACATCATTACCAGTTGCTCCCTGTCCCGCATTTAATCTATTAGTAGAAAGAGTAGTGTATTTTTCTGCTTTGTCATATCCATCAAACATATTTACACCACCAGCACCGCCATTAACATTATCAATACCGTAAAACACAGGTGTTACAGTATGCGTAAGTAATTTAATGCCTGCAAATAAAGGTGTGCCAGTGGTTCTATAAGTGTAACCCATTTTGGTACCAGCATCGTATGCACATTTATTGTCATTATAAGATGAAGCATCAATATCAAAATCAGCAAATATTCCTGCGTAAAAATTATTCAGTGTTGTAGATTGATTATTCTTAAATGTATAATCCCAGATAATAAATTTTGTGTTAGGAATATTGCTCCACGCAAAGGTTCTTTGTTCTACTTCTACATTCATTGGGGTAGATGATGCGGCGTCATTAAATTTAGCATAAGTATCCATATCACTTAATGCAGATGTAGGAGCAATTTTAATGATGTTAGCAAGTGTTGTAAATTCATTATCAGTTCCGCCACTGGCATTTCTTACACAATTAGAAACACTGGTAGTATTAATACCAAACATCAATCCTGCTTCGTATAATAAATTGTTTCCATTATATGTAAATCCCAATCCTTGCGATTGATTTGCATTATTGTATCCAATTCTGCCATTGCTTGTTCCAGTTGAAAATACATCATTAACAGTAATGTTGATGTATGTAGAATTCATATAAACATAAAAGAATTGTGTCCAATTATTAGTACCATCAGAGATATAGATTTTAAAGGTAATAGGAGTATTTGGTGCAAAATTAAAATTGACTTTAAATGTAAAAGGTGAGAGTGAATGATTAACTGATGCTAATGTATTTAAATTGCCTATATTATAGGTATTGGATAAAGGGGTAACTTGTACAGTAGGAGATAAGCAAGTTAATGTAGCAGAGAGATTGGTGGCATTAGCCAAAAAGTTTTTAAAGTTACCTGATATTCTTAAAGTATCGCCACTTAAAAACAAACCATCATTATTGTCTGTTACATTGATATTTTGATACACTACATAAGGAGCAATGGGGTCAGTGAGAGCACGATATAAATTTAACCTGCCATTACCTAATTTATTTTGATAAGAAGCATTGCCTGATAACCCATAAATATTATCTGCAGTTTGACGCAATCTGTACATTATTTGTAGTGCATTGTATGATGGAAAATAAGAACGCACTAATGCCGCACCACCTGCTACACAAGGAGATGCCATTGATGTGCCACTTTGAAATGAGTATGAATTACCATTCCATGTAGAGTATATAGCACTTCCCGGTGCTGAAATTCCAACATAATAACCATAATTAGAAAAACTGCTTTTTACATCAGTATTATCTGTGCTGGCAACAGCTAACACATTATCATAAGCAGCAGGAAAAAATTCCTGATCTGCACTATTATTTCCACAAGCTGCTACTACCAAAGCATCATAATTAAATGTAGCATAATTGATAATATCCTGACCATATTGACCACCAGCGGTTCCTCCCCAGGAACAGTTAATTACTTTACATCCTTGTTCTGCAGCATATTTAATGCCTTCGTACGATGCTACTAAATTTCCACCAGCGTCAGCAATCTTTACAGGTAGAAATTTACACTTAAATCCTACACCTGCTATGCCAGTACCATTATCGGTAGAAGCTGCGGCAATTCCACTAACATGAACGCCGTGTGCATTGCCTTGCCAGGTGGGGTCATTATCATTAGTGCCTAAATCCCAACCCGCAAAATTATCAATATAGCCATCACCATCGTTATCAATTCCATCAATAGGGTCGTTGTAATTTTTTTTCATGTTGTTTTGCAAATCAGAGTGGGTAGGTTCAACTCCTGTGTCTGTAATTCCAACTACGGTGTTAGTATCTCCTTGATGTACATTCCAGGCATTAAAGGCCTGTATTTTAGTCAGCGCATATTGGGCAGAAACATTAGGGTCGTTAGGAGTATAAATAATTTCCGGTATATAGTAGGGTTCAGCATAAACAAGTGTATTAGTAGAAAGAAGGGCGTTAATAACTTTTTGAATAGGAATATTAGATGAATATTTGACTTCATAAATTGTAGATAAATCCACCAAAGGTTGTCCCCATCTATTCAATTTTTCTTTTGGTGATTGTTGTTCAGGAAATTTCTTTTTTACATAAGACACTTGAATCTTTTGAAAAATATCTATCAACTGCGGAATTTGAATACTACGAGCATCACATTGGTTTTGATACTCAGGTTTTATTTTAATAATGACAGTATTAGGCAAATAATTAATATTAGTTTGTGCTATAATGAAATTAAATAAAGACAAACTAATGATAATGATACCAGAAAATAAATTACTTTTTTTCATAAAAATAAATTTTAAAAATTTTGTGGAAATTTAATAAATATATTTCATGATAAGAAAGCATAAAAAAGAAAAAGGCATATTTTACAAATATGCCTTTTTCTCTTGAAGTAAATTTAAAAAGTATTATTTACCTAATCCTCTCGGACTTCCCACTCTGGTCATTGCACATCTAAATCCTAACCATGCAGTAGATTGTCTTTGATCTAAAAATCTTCTCACGCCGGGGCTCATATAATATGCTCTGTCTCTCCAGCTACCTCCTTTAATGACTCTTGCTTTATCATTGATTAAAGACATTTTTGCATATTCATACATAAGTTTATCTCCTTTTTCTTGTAATGTACCCTCTACATCATCATTACCCCAATAAATAGAACTATACATATCCCCGTCTAAATAATTGATGTAATCAGCAGTTTTGTAGTTTCTTCTTTCATCTAAATTATCAGATGGAACGGCAGAAGATACTTCTCTCCACAGCACTCTTCCAGGTATGTTTGATTTACCTTCAGCAGTAGCATTACTATTGCCATAAGGATCTTTTGTTAGAACGGTCAATACACTATCTTCTACTTCCTGTGTTTCACCACTTCCACCATGTGGAGTAGGAGGGTTAACTTTATGTTTGAATTTTTGATAGATAGGACCATCAGTATTGACTAATATCTCACCTCCTAAACCGCCTACCAGTGTAGCGCTATCTCTTTGTTGAGTTACAAATACATTACCTCTGAAAGGTCTGAACTCATCTGCATCTTGAATTGTATTAGGACGATATACATCCATTACCCATTCTGCAACATTACCAGCCATATTGTAAAGTCCATAATCATTTGGCCAGTAAGAATAAACTGGAGCTGTAATATCGGCAGCGTCGTTTAAATATCCTGCAACACCCATATAATCACCAGCACCTCTTACAAAGTTGGCCATCATTTGTCCAATGAAATTATCATCAGAATTTCTTACACCGTGTCCATTCCATGGATAGATTCTTCTGTCAGTAATTCTTTCCCCAATAGTATTTCCTATTAAACCATAAGCTGCAAATTCCCATTCTGCTTCTGTGGGCAAGCGATATTTTGGTAAAAATATTCCGTCTTCCATTCTTACATCTCTTTCAGGATTGTTTTCATCATAAGATGGCAGTTTTTGCAATAATTGTCCTTGCCATTTTCCTGATAAATAAGCTTCTGTACTAAAGTAATCTTGGTCGGTAGGATTAGGTGTGTGCTCTAATAATCCTTCACGAATTAAAATAAATTCATTTACTCTATCAGTACGCCAGGCACAAAAATCATTAGCTTGCAACCAATTCACACCTACTACGGGATAATCTCTATAAGAAGGATGTCTTAAATAGTATTCTACATAAGGTTCGTTGTATGCCAATTTTTCTCTCCATACTAAAGTATCAGGTAATGCTTTGTAATAAATATCGGGAAAAGTAGGGCCAAAAACTCTTGCTGTCCAATATAAATATTCAAGGTATGAAAAATTGCTTACTTCTGTTTTGTCCATATAAAATGAAGATACGGTAACGCGGCGTGGCACATTGTTCCAATCAAATGGCACATCTTGTTCAGTGCGTCCCATAGTAAAAGTACCACCTTCAATAAGAACAAGTCCTGGTCCTGTTTCTTGTTCTTCATAAGGTACTTTTTCAAAGCCGCCGTTGCTCGGGTCGTTGTATGCCCATCCGGTTACTGGAGATCTTTCTTTTGCACAAGATAGAAATATTAAAGTAAGTGCAACTGACAACCACTGTTTTTTGTTTTTTATTTTTCTCATAAATGTAAATTTAAAGCGGGGTAAATATAGAGATTTTTTCAATAATATAATGCAATTATTTTAATAATGTTACACTGAATTTTAGAATGAAGGACAGCTAATGGTTCTGTACTTCTTTTTCTTTGGTTTACATTCAAATTGTATCTGTAAAGAAATTTCGTGAGAACCTGCAGTATTGCTGGCTAATTTTGATATGGTAACATCATAACTGTAACCAAATTTAAAATTTTTATTTTGAATACCAATGAGTGCAATTACTGCATCAGAATTTCTGTACCACAATCCGGCTACAAACACATCATTTACATAATATAAACCAAGATTAAGCTGTTGAAATTTTTGTTGTGCCTGAAATAATACATTGGGTGAAATATAACTACCTCCACCTTTTTCAAGATTAATGATAGCACCCGCGTGACCTGTAAATTTCATAGGTAATTTAGCAACGCCTAAAAGCCCTTCATCTGGTTGAGTAAGGTGATGGGCAGCGAAACCGATGAAGTAATTTTTACTATAACCAAGAATGCCCGCAGCAAAATCCAAATTGCTTTTATTTTGATTAGGTACGGCTTCCATCGTGTTCCATACAAATCCTCTGCGTGGATCTATCATATCTCCAAAGTGAAGTTTTGTTTTATCTAATTGCTTTTGAAAATAGGTAGCTTGCAAACCCATTTTAATAGAAAAATGTCTGTTAACAGGTAAATGATAGGAATAAATACCACTTGCCGATACTGTTTTCAATGTGCCTTTTGCCTGGTCATCAGTTAATACTAAAATACCAATTCCACCGGCTAATACATCAAAGTGCTGGTCATATCCTGCCGAATAAGTAACATAAGTACCGCTCAAATTAGGCCATTGATTCCTGTAATTAAAAGTAATACGGGCACATCTTGCCGTGCCAGCAAATGCAGGATTGAGATACAAGGGATTAGCATAAAATTGTGTAAACTGTGGGTCTTGTGAATAACCCATTTCTGCCCAACAGATAAGGGCTCCGAGCAGAAAAATTTTCATAGAAGTTTGACTCATATTTAATTTTTGAGTTACAAAAGTAAGGGATAAAATTCTTTTATGCAAAATTTATTTAAATTTATTTTTTTATTATACGATAAAAGATTCATTGTAGTTGTTCTGATAATGATAAATTTATAGAAAGAGATGGAGGTAGTTCTCGTTTTTCATATTGCTGATTTCTTAGTTGTGGAATAAAACCTGCTTCACGAATGGCTTGTTGAATAGAATGGGCGTCAAAGTGATAATCTGCACCAGCAGCACTGACTACATTCTCTTCAATCATAATGCTTCCAAAATCATTAGCACCTGCATATAAACAAAGTTGAGCCGTTTGTTTACCAACTGTGAGCCAGGATGCCTGAATATTTTCAACATTTGGGAGCATGATTCTTGATAAAGCAATCATTCGTACATATTCATCAGCAGTAGTTTGATTTTTTATTTTTCTGACTTTATTCAGCAATGTACCTTCATCTTGAAATGGCCAGGGGATAAATGCAATAAATCCTTTGGATTGATTAGGTTTTTCAGATTGAACCTGTCTGATTAAAATAAGATGCTCTATTCTTTCTTCTAATGTTTCAATGTGTCCAAACATCATTGTGGCAGTAGTTGTCAAGCCCAACCTATGTGCAGCACGCATTACATCTAACCATTCTTTTGCAGAACATTTTCCGTTAGAGATAATTCTTCTTACTCTATCATTTAGTATTTCAGCACCTGGGCCTGGCATACTATCCATTCCTGATTCAATGAGTTTTTCTAAAACATATTCATAAGAATAATTGCCTAAATGTGCAATATGAACTATTTCAGGAGGACCAAGAGCGTGAAGTTTTAGGTTAGGAAATAATTGCTTGAGTTCCTTAAATAGATTGCAATAATAATCTAAACCTAATTCAGGATGATGGCCGCCTTGTAAAAGTAATTGCTCTCCGCCCAGGTCAAAAGTTTCCTGAATTTTTCTTTTGTATGTTTCTATGTCTGTAACATAAGATTCAGGATGTCCGGGAATACGATAGAAATTACAGAATTTGCAGTTGGCTACGCAAACATTAGTGGTATTGACATTTCTATCAATGATCCAGGTTACATAAGGAGAATTGTTTTTTTTAATATTACGAATTTGGTGGGCAATGTTCATTAATTCAGGCAAAGGGGCGTGATGATAAAGAAACAATCCTTCTTCAAAAGATAAAAACTCAAGGGCAAGGGCTTTTTGATATATTTCTGATAGGTTCATTATTAATTTAATTGCCGAAAAATAATGAATTTTATATTATCAAAATATTTTTTCAAGAAAACATATATGTTGATTGCTCTTTAACTTATTCAAAGTGTAGTTTGAAAAGATAAAAAATTTCGGTTTGTATTTTATTTGGACTGAATGAATTGAAGTATATCTTTGTCATCCATTGTGCGATAGCCGTGCTTGGCTTTAATAATGCCATTTTCTAAAAAATAAACAGCAGGTAATTGATTGCCACTTAAAGTAAAAAACACATCGGGATACACAATTTGATATGGAAATTGATATGATTCCGATTTTTCCCAAAATATTTTGAGTGTTTTTTCATCTCCCCAAAAAACATAATAAACGGGTAATTGCATGTTATAATTTTTTTGAAACAGAGTAATTTTTTTAGCAGTAAACGCACAGAACTTACAGGTAGTGCTGAAAAAACATACTATTTTTTTTCCTGATTTTAATGAATCAGCAGGGTGTCCGTTATTGAATTTACCGAGAATTTCAACATTTAAATATTTTCCTGTTTGGTCAGTGTAAGGGTTTTCATAAAATTTATCAGGACTATTGAAAAGATATGGCAAAGCAAGTGATATTATAAGTGAGGAGAGTAATACAGTGTTTTTAAATTTGAAAGATAATTCAAAAGGAAGCCATTTGTAAGTAATGACAAGGAGGATAATCAATATGATGTTTTTTAGTAAACTTTCTTTTACAGATAAATGTAAGTAGTCGCCAAAGCATCCGCAATCTTCGCTGGCTCCAAAAAATATCCAAACATATAATAAATGCAAACTCAAAACAATAAGAAATAGAATAGAAAACTGGATGATTTTTTTAGTGTGAATAAAAGTCAATAATCCCAGTGCAATAAAAAGTTCTATGCTAATAATTAATCTTGATAATATTTCTACTAACCACCAACTTTTGATGTGCAGTTGTTCAGATAAAATGAATTTGAATGGCTCTAATGGTTCTAATTTGACAAATGCACTAATAGCAAAAAATACTGCAATAAGAATAAGCAAGAAAATAGTAGATAATTTTTTCATAATTAATTAAATTTTTTTAATACTACAATCTACTTTACAGGAATAAAAACCAAAAGAGAATTCCTTATCGCCTTGATTACACTTGTCAATGGCTTTCTTTTTAGTCAATTTTTCAGTTTGTGAAGTTGAACGCGCATTGGTTCCACTGCAAGTTGTACAACATTCACAAGTCCAGTTTTTTTTACAGGCAAAGAAAATGAAAATACAAAATATTAAAGTTACACAATGTTGATATTTCATAAGTTTTTTATGTTTTGTGCAAAAATACATTTTGAGATTTAAAAATAAAAAAGAGGGCTATTGGGCCCTCTTTTTATGTAAAAAATAATTATTTAAGTTTGCAAGATGCAGAGCAGCTACCATAAGTGGTGTTTCCTTGGCTGCACCATGCTTCAGCGTCTTTCTTTTTCATTTTTCCTGATGTGCCACTTGCTCAAGTAGTAGTCCCACTGCAATTTGTACAACATTCACAAGTCCAGTTTTTTTTTGCATGAAGTTAATGTAGCTATTAATGCTACTGCACCGATGATTGATACGATTTTTTTCATAGTTTTGTGTTTTTATTGGTTAGTAGGTGCAAATTAACAAAATTTAATTTAAATTATCAAATACTACAAATGTAGTATTTTGTGTTTTTTTAATTAAGTGTTTGATTTTGAGACAATTATTTTTTAATTACTTATATCCCAAAATAGGCATTAACCACTTTTCTGCTTCTTCTATACTAATATTTTTTCTTTGAGCATAATTTTCTACTTGGTCTTTATTGATTTTTCCGATACTGAAATAATGAGATAATGGATGAGCAAAGTATAATCCACTGACAGATGCGGTGGGATACATTGCTATACTTTCTGTTAATGAAATACCAGCATTTTTTTCTACATTCAATAATTTCCAGATAGTTAGTTTTTCAGTATGGTCGGGCTGAGCAGGGTAACCCGGAGCAGGACGAATACCAATGTATTTTTCCTGAATTAATTCTTCATTAGTGAAATTTTCATTAGGTGCATAGCCCCAATATTTTTTTCTTACCTGTAAATGCAAATACTCTGCTAATGCTTCTGCTAATCGGTCTGCCAACACTTTTGCCATAATAGATTGATAAGCATCATTCTTTTTTTCAAAATGTTGCACTAATTCATCTGTTCCAATACCAGCAGTAACAGCAAATGCTCCAATGTAATCTATTTGAGTAGGGTGTAAGAAATCTGACAGTGCTATGTTATATTGACCTTCGGGCTTTTTAGTTTGTTGTCGTAAAGTGTGGAGATAATATTTTTTATTTAAATAATCCACTTCAATATCATCAACATTTTTAACTTTTGCAGGAAATAAGCCAAATACAGCGTTAGCAGAAAGCCATTGTCTTTTAATAATATCGCTCAATAACTTTTGTCCATCAGCAAATAATTTTTGTGCTTCATCTTTTTTTATGGGGTCTTCTAAAATTTTGGGATATACGCCTTTCATTTCCCATGCGTGGAAAAATGGTGTCCAATCAATATATGCTGCAATGGTTTCAAGGGCAATGTTTTTTAAAGTAAAAACACCTAAATGTTTTGGAACTGGAATAGAATAATTATCCCAATCTGTTTTGAATTTGTTTTTCCTTGCCTCTTCAAGAGAAATGAAAATGGATAAGTTTTTTTCTTTGTTAAATGTTTGCCTTAATTGTTCATATTCGTTTTTTATTTTTTGTATAAAATTTGTTTTGTGTTCTTTGGATAAAAGTGATGATACAACAGGAACAGATTTAGAAGCATCATTGACATGAATTACAGGTTGAGAGTAATGAGGTGCAATTTTTAATGCAGTATGAATTTTAGAAGTAGTAGCACCTCCAATGAGTAATGGCTTGTTTAATCCTATTCTTTCCATTTCCTTAGCTACATGAATCATTTCATCTAATGATGGCGTGATTAATCCACTTAATCCAATGATATCAGCGTTTTCCTCCTGTGCTCTTTGAATGATTTTTTCTGCGGGTACCATTACACCTAAATCTACTATCTCATAATTATTACAAGCCAAAACAACACCTACAATATTCTTTCCAATGTCGTGCACATCGCCTTTTACAGTTGCTAAAAGTATTTTCCCTTTTTTTTCTCCTTTACTTTGTTGGGCTAGTAAATATGGTTGTAAGTAAGCCACTGCTTTTTTCATTACACGGGCACTTTTTACTACCTGAGGTAAAAACATTTTTCCACTGCCAAATAAATCTCCAACAATGTTCATACCTTCCATCAGTGGTCCTTCAATGACTTTGAGTGGGTCACCTAATTTTACTCTTGCTTCTTCTGTATCTTTTTCAATAAACTCATCAATTCCTTTTACCAATCCGTGTTTGAGCCGTTCTTCTACAGGTAAGTTTCTCCATTCTAATTCTTTGCCTTTGCTTTTTGTTGAAGGGTCTTTACTTTGTTGTTCTTTTATTTCTTCTGCTTTGGCAATTAATTTTTCAGCGGCATCATCGCTTCTGTCAAATAAAACATCTTCTATAAGTTGTAATAATTCTTTGTCAATTTCTTCATAAACGATTAATTGAGATGGATTGACAATGCCCATATCCATTCCGTAGCGAATGGCATGATACAAAAATGCAGCGTGAATAGCTTCTCTTACAGTATCATTACCTCGAAAAGAAAATGAAACATTGCTTACTCCACCACTTACTTTGGCATAAGGCAAATTTTCTTTAATCCATTGGGTGGCTTCAAAAAAATCTAATGCGTTTCTGCGGTGTTCTTCCATTCCTGTTGCCACAGGAAAAATATTAGGGTCAAAAATAATATCTTCTGGAGGAAAGCCCAATTTGTTTACTAAAATATCATAAGCCCTTTTACATATTTCTATTCTGCGAGGAAGAGTATCTGCCTGACCTTTTTCGTCAAAAGCCATCACTATAACTGCTGCACCATACTTTCTGATGACTTGTGCCTGACGAATAAATTCTTCTTCTCCATTTTTAAGTGATATAGAATTTACAATACTTTTACCTTGAATGTGTTGTAATGCTGCTTCAATGATTTCAAATTTTGAAGAGTCAATCATTATAGGCACTCTGGCAATATCGGGTTCTGATGCGATGAAATTCAAAAATGTGGTCATTGCTTTAACGCCATCAATCATGGCTTCGTCCATACAAATATCTATTACCTGTGCTCCGCCTTCTACTTGCTCTCGGGCTATATTCAATGCTTCTTGATAATTTTCTTCTTTAATTAATCGTAAAAATTTTTTTGAGCCCGTTACATTAGTTCGTTCGCCTACATTCATAAAATTACTGTCGGGGCGAAGTGTAACGGCTTCTAAACCAGATAAACGAAGATATTTGGGTTGTTTAGATATTTTTCTGGGTTGTCCTTTTTTTGCGTGTTGTGCAATATGTGCAATGTGGTCAGGAGTAGTACCGCAACATCCACCTACTATATTTACTAATCCGCTTTCAATAAAATCGCAGATGTAATGAGACATTGTTTCGGGCGTTTCGTCATATTCACCAAACTGATTAGGCAATCCTGCATTAGGATAAGCACTGATGTAGAATTCAGATTTATTAGCCAGTTCTTCAATATAAGGACGCATTTCTTTGGCGCCCAGTGCGCAGTTCAAACCAATACTTAAAATAGGAGCGTGAGAAACAGAAATCAAAAATGCTTCTACGGTTTGACCTGATAAGGTTCTGCCACTGGCATCAGTAATGGTGCCTGAAATCATAATGGGTAGATGAATGCCTTTTTTTTCAAACACATTGAGAGCAGCATAAATAGCGGCTTTGGCATTGAGTGTGTCAAAGATAGTTTCAATGAGTAGAATATCTGCACCACCGTCTATGAGACCGCTGATTTGTTCAGCATAAGCATCTGCAAGTTCTGTGAATGTAATAGCACGGTATTCGGGACGAGCAACATCAGGAGAAATAGATAATGTTCTATTAGTGGGTCCTATTGCACCTGCTACAAATTTGGGTGCTTTTTCAAAGTTGAGATGATTTTGTAAATAGTATTGTGTAATAGCATTTCTGGCTAATTGAGCGGCTTTGAAGTTGATTTCATAGGCATAATCTTGCATATCATAATCAGCCAGTGAAATTTTTTGTGCATTGAAAGTATTGGTTTCAATAATATCTGCACCTGCTTGAAGATATTGCAGATGTATGTTCTGTATTATCTGTGGTTGTGTGATGACCAATATATCATTGTTGCCTTTAATTTCTTTGTGCCAGTTTTGAAATTCTTTTCCACGATAATCTTCTTCTGAAAGACGGTGTTTTTGAATCATTGTTCCCATAGCACCGTCAATCACAAGAATACGTTTATCTAATTCTTTTTTAAGAATGGACAAAATATTTGAAGTAGCGATGAATGACATAAATTATTAAACAGTTACAAGAAAACTTTCAATAATGCTTTGAAAGATGAATAAACCATCTGTATTTCTTAACTCTTCATCAGCCGCTCTTTCTGGGTGTGGCATCATACCAAAAACATTTTTATTTTTATTGCAAATACCTGCGATATTTAGTAGCGAACCATTAGGATTACTTTCAGGAGATACATTGCCATTTTCATCGCAGTATTGAAAAATAATTTGTTCGTTATCTTGTAACAATTTCAAAGTATCAGTATCTGCATAATAATTACCTTCACCGTGGGCAATAGGAATCTTAAATGCTTTCTTATCTTTAGGTAAATTTTGTGTAATAATGGTAGAATAATTTGATGGTTTTATGTGCACATTTTTACAAATAAATTTTCTATTTGTATTATGTAATAAAGCACCTGGCAAAAGATGAGATTCTGTGAGAATTTGAAAACCATTACAAATGCCTAATACAAAACCACCTTTATTAGCATGTTCAATAACGCTTTTCATAATGGGGGAAAATCTGGCAATAGCACCACTACGCAAATAATCGCCGTAAGAGAAGCCACCAGGAAGGATGATATGGGTGCAACCTTCCAGTGAAGTTTGTTTGTGCCAGAGTTTAACGACATTCTGGTGTAATTTTTTTGATAATACATATACTGTATCATCATCGCAATTAGAGCCGGGAAAGACAATAATACCAAATTTAATAGGCATAGAATTTTTGGGCAAAGATAGGGAAAAATAAGTATTAGGTTTATAATTGATATACATAGAGAGTTAGAGAGACGCTATTTTGTATGAAAGTATGACTAGATAAGCTTAATTATTAGTTATGCAAATTCTTTGCACAAAAGTAGAATATGTTTGTTGCAGAAAAATAAAATGGAATGAAAATGACAAATTTATTTATCAATAATCCTAAACAATCTGAAATTAAGGATGCTATTATTCGTGCAATTAATGATGCTCATTATGAGATACTAATAGCACTGTATATATTTACAGATACGGATATATTTGATGCTATTGAGAAGTTTATTGAGAATAAAAGAAATACATTTTTATCTATATTATTAGATGAAGAACAGGTATATAGGGAGGGTAGTGAAGTAATAGAAAGATTGATAAAACTACAAAATAAGTATCCAGACCGAGTGTTTTATAAAATCATTTCACACCATGACGCGATTATGCATCATAAGTTTATTATTATAGATAGATGTTTATTAGGAATGGGTTCATATAATTTTTCGTTTAATGCTCATAATTACAATTATGAATCTTTTGTATTCATAACATCTTATGAGAACCCAGACATATTTAAGAAGATTATAAATGAATTTTTCCACATAATGGCCATAGATAGAAAATATCCCTCACTAGCCAATTGTTCAGTGGAATGTTATCCGGCTATTCTCGTTAATAGTAAAGTTAAGATATTAAATAATGAAGACACTATTTATTATGTGTATCCAATTAAAATTTTATTAAGAGCATCTGGCGACTTTGTATTCAAGATAGTATTAAGATACCCGAATAATGAGGGAAAAATAACAGAAATTCCTTTAAGTTCGCCTTTGGAACATTTACTATCTATGGATAGCTCCGGCAAGTTAGAAATATATTTTCTTGGATGGAATGGAGAAGTTGTCAAAATAGAAAAATTCATACATATAGATAAGAAAAACATATTATCTACTCAAGCATTTGAAATATTTTTTGATGCTACTCAAAAAATTACCAGGAATTTTGAGAAATATTTATATCAAATGTTTGAAAAATCTGAAATAATCAATTAAAACATATAATCATGAGTAATCAAATTATAATAAAAGATGCTAATACAAATAAATTAAATGAAAAGAATAGTTTTACTATTACTAATCATTCAACTCTTTCTCATTACCCTCAAAGACAGGAAAAACAGATCTATACAGATTTTGAAAAATTTTTTCTCTGGATTTCTAATGTAGACATGGATATTTTAGATATGTGTCCTCAATCTGATAAGAAAAGATATGTGGTGATAGGACTTTTATTACTCTTATTGTCTTTATTATCTTGTTTCTCATCTTTTTATGCAGTCAGTGAAGCACATTTATTTAATGACAATTTATGGTTACAAATTATATTCGCAGTTCTTATTGCTATGATTATATTTAATATAGATAGATTCATCGTATCATCTTTTATTCTCGATCCAGAATTAAATTTTTGGAAAAAATTATCTAAGATTTCTACTGTTACCCGTCTTTTACTTTCTATTTTAATTGGTTTAATAATATCTACGCCCATTGAAATAAAGCTGTTTGAGGATAAAATCATGAATTCAATTAATGAAAACAAAAAAAGAGCACTTCAGGAATTAAATGATAAATCTTTCATAGACAGGAATTTACATATGCAAATTATAGAACAGGACAAAATCATCAGTCAACTGAAGAGAGAAATGGACTCATTGTATAAAATGGAAGAAAGAGAAGCAAACATATTGAATAAAAAAGGGATAGGTTATACTAACATTAAACTTAAAGATGAACAGGGAAATGATATTATAAAAAAAGTAATAACACCAAGGGGAAAAATAGCCAGTG
The DNA here is from genome assembly GCA_040758575.1 of Bacteroidota bacterium. Lineage (GTDB taxonomy): Bacteria > Bacteroidota > Bacteroidia > B-17B0 > Aurantibacillaceae > BPGX01. The sequence goes on from JBFLVH010000001.1 coordinate 392,327, forward strand.
AAGCAATTGATCAATTAAGAGTTCAAACGCTCCGCACAACGCATTTGCTTGGAATGCATCAGAAAAATAGAGATAGTTTAAATATGTTATTGATTAGCAAATCTAATAATGATAAAAATAAGTACTATGCTCTCGAAAATGAAAAGAGATATGGATTGTTGGAAAAACATCAATATTTAATGAGAGTAGCTGGATCAAGTTTAATTCGTATTATTGTGATGGTGTTCTTTATTATGTTAGATTTAATTCCGGTTTTAGCTAAACTCACTTCTAAAGGGGAATATGATTTAATTCTGTATACCAATTACGTCAATAATTTGAATAAATTAAAAACTGAAATGGAATTAAACAAAATCAATAGCCAGTTAGAACTAAACCGTAAAAAGAAAGAATTTGAACTACAAAATATTCAAAGTGGGTACGACACAATTACCAGAATCAATGACTATAAAACAAAAATGGAAGAATCAAATCATGCCTATAACTTAAAAAAACTAATGATGGAGCATCAATATATCACTGAAAAAGAAAATTATGAAAGAGAAAATAAAGAAAGAGAGATATCCTTTCAGACCGAAATGGAACTTAAAAAATTGAACGAAGAAAATAAGATGAATCAGGAAAAAATCAGAAACGAGCAGGAGATAGAAACTATGAAAAGAGAATATTTATTGAATAATAAAGATGCTATCATAGAAGAAATTAAAACAAAACACCAATTAGAGGGTATAGAAGCACAAAATAAGAGAATGAGTGAGAAAGAGCAATTACTACATCAAATGGAAATAGATAAGGAAAAAATTAAATTTAAGGAAAGTATAGAAGGGATGATAGCTCTGATTCAAAAATATACCAACGCTTGTAATACATTTTTCGATAAACAGCATGAAATATAAAAATTTTGATATATGATTTTTTTTTTTTAACTTTCGCCCCAAAATATCTATGACAACTATTAATTGCTTACATCTTCGATTTAATTTATTCTCAGATTCTGATGTTTCAATAGATACCTTCAGAAGTGAAATCTTAAACTATGTTGGCAACCAGTTTACAGATTTTCATAATCATAATAAAGATAATTTTGTTTATCGTTACCCTTTAGTTCAGTTCAAGTCCATCAATAACTACCATTATCTGATTGGTATAAATAAAGGCGCAGATGCTATATTATCTATCATGGAAAAAAAAGATTTTGTCTTTACTTCAAAATATTTTGAAATAAAAGAAAAACCCTACTTAAAACTTGAAACAAAAAAATTATTCGTAGTAAATACCATTATCCCATACAAAATATACAACTGGTTTGCATTAAATAGTGATAACTACGAAAAATACAATTCCATTATTTCCTTATCTGAAAAGGTTCAGTTGTTAGAAAATATCTTAAAGGCCAATATTCTATCCTTCGCAAAAGGAATTGATTGGACGATAGAGAAACACATTCAACTTTGCATACACTCTATTGACAAAGTATATTTCAACAAATTCAAAGGAATTGATGTCATTAATTTTGACGCCATTTTTTATACAAATGTTATTCTTCCGGATTTGATAGGTCTTGGAAAGTCCTCCAGTAAGGGCTTCGGAATTATCAAAAAAATTCCTCATCATCAAATGAGTAAAAAGAATTAAAAAATACACCTATGAATCAAACTTCTGAAACAGTTTATTTATATTCAGTATTAAAGTCATTGCACTATTTTCGCAACATTCTCTCTGAACGACCATATTCCCCCTTTTCCGATTTTCTGCAGAGCATATCTCTAAGTAAAAACTTATCTGATGTTCTTGACAGAATAGATCAGATGAATGCCACATCATTTGTACAAATATCCAATTACGCCGCTGGCATCCTCTCAAAAGAGCCATCATTGAAGCAAAAACAAAATTTACGCTTACAAAACATATTCTCATCCCTAAAACCATCTATTGCAACCTCTTATTTTTCACACAAAACATTAACTATTGATCTCCTTAGAGAATCTGATACCAAACTTGACACATTATGGGAGCAATTCATGCAGCAGTTGCAGACCTTATCTCAGAATACCTCCGACCAACCAATTATATTGGCTGAAAACATACTCTCTCTCATACAATACTATTTTTCATTTACTTCTACATACCTGCAGGGTCAGAACAATCTATCTCTATATAACCATACTAAAATAACAGCTGGTTTATTTACTTCCTACACCATTTCTGAAAATCAATCTGTTTTGATAGTAGGAGGAGACGTCTCAGGCATACAAAATTTTATATATGACATTGTAAATAAACAGGCATCTAAAAACCTTAAAGGTCGTTCTTTTTATCTTCAGCTCATTGTAGATGCCATTGTTCATTACATATTGCAGAACACATACCCTTTCAGAGCTAATATTATTTATTCATCCGGTGGTTCGTTTTTCCTTTTTCTTCCTGACACAACAGACATCAAAGAAAAACTATCTACTCAAATCATTCCTTATATTCAAAGACAAATTTATCATTATCATAAAACACAATTTTCCATCCCTGTTACCTATACCTCTTTTTCTCCACTTTCATCAGATACCAATACTTCTTCTCACTGGAGATCCTTGATGGATGAACTATCTAAATTGAAACGTGCCCCCTTCAGACAGTTATTATCAGAAAAATACGAGGAATTTTTCAAAAAAACTGAAAATGGTGGTTATGTTGTTTTGGATGATTTCTCAGGAGAAACACTTGATACGAAGAAAGCTTTTGTGTTAAAAGAAAATAATGATATTGCTCCATACAATCCCAATCGTGACTATTCGGATGATGTTCTTATCATTTCCGAATACAATAAAGATATTTTGCTTCTGGCGAAAAATCTACGTGAGGCAAAATACATCATCAAATACAATCATCCCACAAAGGAAACGCTGAGTATCTGCAATCTGCTTCATATTAAGTTAGCCAATCATATTCACGAAAACGACTTAGATGATGCCACTGAAATACTCATTATCAATCCCAGTTTTCAAAAAGTTCAGCCATTTATCTTTCACCCTTCGGTTGTAAATACTATATACTTTTATGGAGGAAATGATTATCCGAGAAACGAACAAAATAACATTATAACTGATTTTTCAGAACTTGCAGAAGACCAACAAAGTGGGCTGAAACGATTAGGTATCTTGCGAATGGATGTTGATAATCTGGGCTCTGTCTTTTCCTCCGGTTTACCATCTTTTTCTCATTATTCCACACTCAGTTATTTTCTGGATATGTTTTTCAAGTATTACCTCAATCATTTATGGGGCTCAAACCCACAATACAGAAATTCAACGACCATCATTTATAGTGGAGGAGACGATTTATTTATAGTGGGCAGATGGAATAAAATCATAGAACTTGCTCATAAAATATATTCTCAATTCAGAGAATGGGTAAATAATTCGCTGACTCTTTCTGCCGGCGTTGCCATTGTTCGTCCAAAATTTCCCATACTCAAAGCAGCCCTTATGGCGGGGGAAGAGGAAGAACTTGCCAAATCTCATCAATTCAGTAATACCTCAAAAAACTCTATTTCCTTTCTTTCATTCCCTCTTTCATTTGATACCGAGTACGATTTAGTGAGGCGTCTTAAAGAACATTTATCAGACCATATCAGAAAAAAAAACATCTCTTCCTCTACTATTTACAAACTCTACTCATTTAAAATGATGAAAGATAAACACGAGGATACTATTCAGAAACATCAGTGGAAATGGCTCATGGCTTACGACTTTTCCAGAAACAAGAAAAACGAAAACAAAGATTTCCTGGATAAAATACTCAATGATGCAATTCAAAATCAAAACAGTGGCTCTTCTTATCATTACTTAGATCTTCTCTGCCTCGCAGCAAGATGGGCAGAGTTTGAAAACAGATAAACAATAAAAAAATATCACTATGAAAAATTATGGCAAAACTACACCATCAACTAAAAATTCATCAGAGAAGCAACAAAAATTAGATTGGGAAAGAGAATGGAGAAATGAGTGGATAACTCATGCGCCAGATGATAAAATGATAACTTTCTGTGATAAAATAGCGAAATACTTGAAAGAGAAGAAACTGACCACCAATCAAATCCGAAACTTCTTCAGTGAAGTTGTAAGAATCAAGGAAAATGGAATACTTAAAAACCGTACAGAATTCCTTATGCTCAAACCTAAAATTGCCTATGCTGCAAAGAGAGCAGGAGAAGAGGGGGCGTTTGTCTTTCAGAAAATCATGACAAAAGCCATTGAACTTACCTATGAAGCAGAAAACGATCAGAAATTACAGGAACGATTTAAAAATTTTCATGCTCTCTTTGAGGCCATTTTAGCATATCATAAAGTACATGGAGGAAAGTAGAGAAAATACACATATTATATGAAAAACAAAAAAGGCACCCAGATCCAGATGATAAAAATGTATAGAAAATGTGCTAGAGAAGATAAAACCATTATAGGAAATCTTCTCTATTCCAAGCCATTTAAAGACAAAAAAAACATATAATCGGCAAAAAGAAAAAAATACATTCAAAAAACTATTGAAATTCATCTGACAAACTCTATAAAAAACAACAACTATGACTACTAACTTAAAACTCATCAAAAAAATCAAAATCAAAGGAAACATTGAGTGCCTCAGCGGCATGCGGATAGGTGGTTCTGTCTCATCTCTCTCCATTGGTGGGGTAGATAGCATTATCATCAGAAATCCAAAAGATAACAAACCCTATATTCCGGGTAGTTCACTCAAAGGTAAATTGCGTTACCTTACTGAAATATCAAATGGTACTATCAGTGATTCCGAAAAATCTCACCCCATTAAATATGGACCATCGGATAATCCTGAACACATTGCTGTAAAATTATTCGGTGCCTCCACCGACAAAAAAGATGCACTCAAATTACCTTCTCGTGTCATTGTACGAGATGGTCATATTCTGAATGAAGAAGCCGACTTCCAAAACGCCATTGTTCCTTTTGCTGAACTTAAAACAGAAGTGGTTATAGATCGAATAACCTCCAAAGCCAATCCCAGAACCATTGAAAGAGTGCCTGCAGGCGCAAAATTCAGTATGGAAATATTGCTTAACATCTTCAATTTTAAAATTGAAAATAATCAGGTAAAAGAGTTGGATGCTCAGAAAATACAGGAAGAAGAAACTACTCTTCTCTCAGAGTTGCTTAAGTCCCTTTACCTCCTTCAAAACGATTATCTCGGTGGAAACGGCTCGCGTGGTTATGGCAACGTACAAATCCACATTGAAGAACTTCAGCAGATATCTTTTGAGCAGAGTCATATTGTTTCCCAGCCATATTCCAATTCAAACAGAGATATACAGGACTTACTTGAAAAATTAAATTACCATCCCGAAAATACAGTGTAACATCTCAAATCAAATCATCTATGCAAAAAACATATCATATTGTCAAGCTCCATTTCTCCTCTCCCATTTTATTTTCTAAAGGCATATTTGATTACACAAAAACTACCTTTAATTTATACTCAGATACACTCAAAAGCGCTCTATTCGTTGAAAACCTCAATCTGTTAAATGCCATTCAGGATCCACTGGAGTTCTTCGGAAAATTCAAAATATCCTCTGCTTTCCCTTTCTATGGAGCACATCTCTTTTTTCCAAGGCCGTACAAGAATCTTCTCATTCAGTTTACTGAAAATGCTCATATAGCCGAAGAATCCAAGATCCGAAAGAAAAGAAAGAAAATTCAATGGTTAGAAAAGTCCATCTTTGAAAAAGAAATCAACAATCAACCATCTCAGATTCCACTTCATCAATTATCATCCGACAATTTGTTTGTTTTCAACACAGACAGTGTTCCCCCTTACATAATAAAAGAAGAAATACTCTCCCGTGTTCGCTATCATGTATTGGAAGACAATGAACCATTTGATGTAATCCGCTATCACTTTCATGAAAGGGCAGGGCTATTCACACTTATAGAATGCGACGATACACATTTTCTGAATAATTATCTATATCCTGCCTTTGAGTTACTTGGCATCAACGGAATAGGAGGATACAAAACCATTGGTCATGGAACATTTACCCCCCAATTCTCTTCTCTCACACTCAACCTACCAGAGCAATCCTCTCATCTCATCAATCTCTCTTTATTTCTTCCACAAAAACAAGAGTTAGAGAGCATCTTCAATACCTCCTTACCCCTTTATTATTCTCTCATTAAACGAACCGGCTATATCGCCAGCACTCCCGAATTTCGTCTCAAAAATTACCGTAAAAATGCCGTTTACATGTTTCAGAACGCATCTGTCTTTCCTGCTCAAGAGTTGAAAGGTACCATTGTAGATCTCACACCGCCTCATTTAAATACACCCCATCCCATATATAGAGACGGCACCGCTATATTTTTACCCATCATCATCTAAAAAAAAACAATCTATGCAATACAAAATACAGATTACCACACTTACACCCGTTCACATAGGCAGCGGTGCTGTTCTTAGAAAAAACATGGACTTTATTCAGAGAGAAAATAAATTACATATCATAGATTACAATAAACTTGGAAAAATATTAAATAAAAAACAAATTGATTTGCTGACCTCTTATATTGAAAATGATGAGCCCATTACCAAAGCACTCCCACAAGATTTGCCCTATGAACGATATTCAAAAAAAACAATCCCTCTTCACACCAATACATCTGTATTGGACTTTCACGAATTTATTACCAATGCCATCCATCAACCATACATTCCCGGCTCCTCCATTAAAGGATATATCAATACTGTCTTATTTAGAGAGTATGTAAAGGCACGCTATAAAGAAAAAAAATTAGGATTAAATTCATTCCATTCAAGGTGGAGTGAGAAAGAACAAAAAAGAGAATATAACTTCAAAGATAAGAACATCCTTGGTGAAATGAATAACGAACAAACACACCTCTCCCGCTTTTACAGATTTTCAGATGCTCACTTCCAAAGCGGGACTACTTATGTAGATATTATCAATACTTATGTACTTACCCCTGAAGACGACTGGGAAAAAAGACCCAACCTTCAGAACCTCGCTGAACTGATCCCATCAGGGGAATTATCTCACCTCACTCTTCAGATTCCCGATGAAAAGACCCCCTTTCATCATACTATCACTGAGAAAATAAAACAACACCTTCCCCATACATTTCAAAAATACTTTCCTCTTAAAATTCACCATCTTTTCTCTCTTATTAACCAGCACACGAAAGCACTCATAGAAAAAGAAATTTCCATATTAGAAACCACCAACGAACCATTTTCCGAAACCTATGAAAACAAACTGGCGGAAATATCAGAAAAACTAGAAAAAGAAAATCAAAACAATTCGCCCGATACCGCCATCCTCCGAATAGGTAAATTTACTGGTTTCAATAACCTGACAGGGAACTGGCAGGAAGGTTATATGGAAGTTGAAGCATATAACCAACTCATAGAACAACTCAACGGTAAAACCAACATTTCACTCTTCCCTAAATCTCGCCGCTGTACCTCAAAGGGCGAACCAATCGGATTCGTTGAACTTAAGTTGGTAGATAATTCATAGCATAATTTCAATTATCTTCCCGTTTATCCAAAAATAAGCATGTTATATGAAAATAAACCACTATCTCATCATCACACTCGGTACCAGAGACATAGCCCTCTCCAAAAATACACCCAATGAATTATTCTCCCTCGTCAAAACAAGAGAACAAAACAATTCCATCTATCCAGTTGCCCCACGTTTAGCCGGAAAAGTTATATTGGAGCATATCCAACAATTCCTTCCTTACATTCATTTACCCATCATTGAACCACTGCTTCATCACTATTTTATTCAAAAGATCCGAATTCCTCTTCAAAGCATTCAATACCTCTTTATAGCTACTAATCAACCCAAACCATCTGATATCGACAAAGAATTCTACTTCAACTCCGATACTGTTTATTATCCCAACATTATTCAACACTATCTTCACTATAAATACAACATACCCCTGCACAACATTCAGCAACACCTCATCTCACATCCACATCTTAACCTCTACGACCAAATGTACGAATACTTCCATGAACAATTTGCAAAAGAGTTCACACCTGAGCCACCCTTTCAGATATTCTTCCTCCCGCAGGGAGGAATAGATGCCATCAACACCACCCTCATGCTTTATCTCAACGAAAACTACTCCTCCATTCAACAACTCTATATCAACGAAAATGCAGAGTACACAGTCCTCAAATTCCCCATCAAATACAAATTAAAACTCATTGAAAAACTCATTGACAACTACAACTATTCTGCCCTTCTGCAACTCCCTTATATTCACCCTAATCTCAAACAATTCCTCCAACAAACCATCGATCACATCCAT
>JBFLVH010000002.1:0-191024 GCA_040758575.1 Bacteroidota bacterium
ATCAACAAGGACAACAACCATCCAATGATACGTCCTTCCCCATCTCTTAGGTGTGCACCTTATCCAAATCAACAAGGACAATCCCCAACTTGTTGGGGATGCACCTTATCCAAATCAACAAGGACAACAACTCGGGGGTTACTTCATATAACCCTTTTTCGGGTGTGCACCTTATCCAAATCAACAAGGACAATCCCCAACTTTGTTGGGGATGCACCTTATCCAAATCAACAAGGACAATCCCCAACTTGTTGGGGATGCACCACATCCAAATCAACAAGGACAATCCCCAACTTGTTGGGGATGCACCTTATCCAAATCAACAAATAAAAAAACTAACCTATTTTATTTTGTTAATCACTCTAACTTCTATTTCTTTATGCAAATACACTGCTATGAGCATGTTTAAATTTGTCTCAAAATAAAATATATGAAAAAATTAAATATCGCCATAACTTTTATTTTTCTAATAATAACTGTGCATGTTTCTATCTCTCAGAATTATCATTATGAGTATATATCAAAAGATATGGCTGACGGCGATACAGTATTTGTGCTTAGTAGAAATGGTGCTATTAAGTTATTGAAAAAACTTAATTATTGTAAGGAAAAGTTGAAGGAGGATAGTGTAGAATTAGCAAAAGTTCATCTAACGGCAGATGAATGTGCGCTGCAATTAAAACAAAAAGATTCTATTATAATTGAAAAAGACAATGAATTGGAGAGATACAAAAAAGCATACGACGCATTGTATACTGAATATAATCAAATAAAGAAGAAGTATAAAATAAAGGATAAGTAACTTAAATCCACAATTCATATAATTGATTCATCATTAATATGCGTGTAGTATCTATTTCTAAATACGTAGAACAGGTTTATCATTTGCAAATACAATGCGCAAGTCCTCACTTAATTTGTATTAAAATCTAAATACTATGGATGAATACACAGAAGATAAATACCCAACTAAAATAAAAATAATTGTTGTCATTCTCTTCACCATGCTGATCCCTCTAAAGAGAATATATGATCAATACCGATCTTTTCAAAGAGGGCTTAAATATCATCAAAGTAATGAACAGTATGGATTTCATGCCAGAGATAAATCTCAAATGGATTTTGAATTTCAACAAGATGATGAACTTAAAATCATCAAAGCGTGTTACGCCTATAATTATATCGGGAATAATGTTATAGTAGAAGGCAAGGTAGTGGGCACATATAGATCTGCCAAAGGCCATGTTTTCCTGAACTTTGAGCAACCTTATCCCAATCAGTGCTTTACGGTAGTCATCTTTTCCAGCGCAATGAAAAATTTTGGTGGTTATTTTAATGAAAAACAATACTTGAATAGAGTTGTACAAGTAAGTGGTTTCATTAAGCAATATAAAGGAAAACCAGAAATCATCGTCAACTTTCCTGAACAATTAAAAATAGCAAAATAAAGAATGCAGATACACTGCACAAAAGAAAAGTACATTTGTGCCATAATTCAAAACTAAAAACTATGAAAAAAATAATCATCTATCCTGCTCTGATAACCACTGCAATAACTTTGTTGAATGGTTGCATTGTAATGAAAAGAAAACACAGACCAGGTCTTTATATTGAAAGCATTTCTCATGCCAGTCATACCAATCAAAAAGATAAATGGATAAAAGAAAATACCCTTCATTCTAAAACAATCGAAAGCAATCTGAACAGTAATTCAAACAAAGATATGCCATCCAAACAATCAGGTATGGAATTATATGAAAGTTTAACTACCCTCAATGTCTCTCAGCATTCAGCATCAAAATATACCAGCCATGACAACCAACCATATACCAATACACTTAAAATAGACGAGTGGTACAAAAAAATAATAGAGGAAAACAGCAGACATATCATTAGAAATAAATCAATTACTACAAAAAAAATTAAACCGGTTGATGATAGTGTTAAAGCAATATGGGAGAAATGCGGTTTAAAGTATGAAACAGTATTAAGGTTAGTATTGTTATTTGGCTATGCAGGTGCTCATTATTGGTATGCAAGAAAGTACTTATTAGGATGTTTGAATACATTTATTTTCATGGGAGTAGTGGTAGGTTTGATGGCTTTGTTCATTTCACCACCAGCAGCAATTATTTTCTTGTTGTTTTATGGTATTCCAGATGTTATATGGTGGAGAATAGATGTAGATAGAGTAAAAAGAGGAGACTTTAAGCCCAATTGTTACACAGAGAGTAAATATCAGGTGAAAACGAAAAACATCATGCCAGTGGCAGTGATAGGGGGAAGTAAAGCAGACGGTATAGTAAAAGTTGGATTTGATTATAATACAATTGTAGAATATAAAAATGAATATCGCCCCAATTATGGATTTGTAAAAGTTCCTTATGAAAAGAGGATTTCTGATCCATTCAATAATGACGTATTTGAAATAGATAGAGAAATGATGCACGCAAAGGTTATGCAACGTTGCAATGACTGGGGCTATTCAGGATATGAACCATTTGAATTATACAACGACGATTGTATTGATTACAGAGACGGTGTTTGTTACAAACGCAGAGTAACTTTTGAATGTCAGTGTACCAACACACCTTCAAACCAAAGCAACAAGCGAAATGAATCGTCTTCATACAAAGATCCTAATCAAATATTAGGCATGGGAACTGGCTTCGCTATCAATAGTGAAGGATACATTGTAACAAATTATCATGTTATTGAGAAAGCAAACAAGATAAGTATATACCACAATGAAACTAAAAAAGAAATTCCTGCCATAGTAGTGGCGAAGGACATTAAAAATGATTTAGCTATCATTAAAATTGATGAGCCCAACTTTAAACTCAAAGAACCAGTACCTTATCTGATATCATCTGCTGCATCAAGAATGGGTGATAATGTTTTTGTCATAGGATATCCGGAAGCAGATTTGTTGGGAAAAGAACCAAAGTATGTGGATGGTAAAATCAGTGCATTGACAGGTATTCAGGATGACAATGCCACTATGCAGATAACAGCACCTGTACATCCCGGTAATAGTGGTAGTCCATTATTCAATGATAAAGGAGAAATTATAGGAGTTATCAATGCCAAGTTTACCAAAGGTGAAAATGTTTCTTATGCCATCAAAAAAGAAGCATTAATCAATTTATTAAAATACAATAACATATCTGTGCCATCTGTAAATCTTTTGAAAGAAAAGCCCGTTCAGGATAAAGTAGAGATAATCAAAAAGTACACCTACATGATAATTATCCGATAAAAATGAAAGTATGATTTACATACAAAAATTTAATATCAAAAATTCATAACAATAATAAAAGACAATTTAATAAGCAATAAATGCTTAACTAATAAAAACATAAATAATATGAGCAGAAGAAGATTAAAAAATAAATGGGAAGAAGATAACCATCCTCAATGGGATGACGAAGAATACCTCAATGATGATACTTATGATGATTATATAGATGAATATGAGGATTATGATGAAAGCGAATTTTGTTATCCTGATATCTGGGATGCTTTTGATGTAGATCCCGAGGAATTCGGAGGAGATGAAGATATGTTATTGTCTTTTTTCGGAAGAGATTGAATGTAAAATTCTTCATAATAATACATTATTTTTGCATAGATTATGGAAATAAATAATAATATATCAGATAAATTCCTTACTTTTGCCCTCAAAACGCCAATGCCGATCAATAAAAATGCTCTTACACGCTATTTAACCCTTGATAAGTGTTTTAGGAACACAGGAAGAATGTATTTTATTGAAGATTTAGTAGATGCTTGTAATGAAGCACTTCTCAACATAGATTCCGATTCAAAAGGCGTCAAAAAGAGACAAGTGCAATACGATATAGAATATATGAGAAGCATGGATGGCTTTGGTGCACCCATAGAAGCGTATTACTATGACAATAGAAAATATTATCGTTATTCTGATCCGAAATTTACTATTCATCAGAAATTATTGCCACACAATGTTATTGAACTGTCCAAAGAGATGGTTTGTTTTTTGACCCAATTTGATGGTTTAGCCCCTTTGCAAGAATTATATAACCGATTGCCAGAGTTAAAGAAATATTACGATATTCAGGAAAAGGAACCATTTGTAGAATTTGATTTCAATTTTGATTATGAAGGTCTCAAAAATTTCAGTGAAATATTCTTTGCCATCTTAAACAACAAGGTATTAGAAATAGAATATTTTTCATTCATTCAGAATCAAAAATACAAGTACATTTTTCATCCACATTACTTGAAAGAATACCTTCATCGATGGTATGTGATTGGGTATAACGAAACAGAAAAAAAATACCACTGGGTGCTTGGTTTAGAACGAATTCAAAGTGTAAAGGAACTAATAGACAAAACTTATATCCCCATCGATGAAAACATAAAAGATTACTTTTATGACATCATTGGTGTCACGAGGGAAGAAAACAAAACTCCTCAAAAAATTTTATTAAAAGTAGACCCGACGTTTGAAAAATACATCACCACTCGTCCTTTTCATCCTTCACAGAAAAATAAGTTATTAGACAAAAACGGTTGGAGACAAATAGAGCTGAATTTAATCATCAATGAAGAACTGGTAAATACTTTAATGCCATACATGCATTATATTAAAATAGAAGCCCCTGATGAACTGAAAAAAAAGATAAGTGAAAGAATGAAAAAAATAAGTGAATTAAATGTCCTTTAGAGTGTAAAATAACGTTTCTTTTTTATTGCTTTAAATTTTTATGAACGGCATTTTGTTTATTTGAATAAATTTTTATAGTTTTGCCGAAAAAAAATATGAAAAAGTGGTTATTATTAGCAGGTACTTTGGGGTTTACTGGTTTGTTGAAATCACAAAATGTGGGTATTAATGCAACGGGTGCCTTGCCACACGCTTCTGCCGGCTTGGATGTGAGCTATTCCAACAAGGGAGTATTAATTCCCCGTGTGGCACTCACCAGCATCACAGATGTTGTTACAATACCAGGTGCAGCCAATTCATTACTGGTGTATAATACAAATGCCGGTATTACTGGTGGCTGTGGTACGGGTTATTATTACTGGAATGGAACTCAATGGGTTTGTTTTCTGACATCTCCAGGAAGTGGTGGAGGTGGATCGTTAGCTTGGTTAACCAATGGAAATGCAGGAACTAATTCAGCAGTAAATTTTTTAGGCACTACTGATAATCAAAATTTAATTATTAAAACTAATAATTTTGAAAGAATGAGGGTATTGAATGGGCCAGCCAATGCTGGTGGTGTAGAGATAGGAAGTATTAATCCTGTAAATGGCAGAGCATTATTGGTTGTTGGTTCTGGAAATGGTGTACATACAGCATCCTTTAAAAATTCAACAGGGTATGGCATTGCTCTGGGCTCAATGAGTAACGCACCATTTAATGTGGTTGGTTCCATTCAGGCATTTGATAATACGGGGAGTGCCGCGGCACCATTAATATTGCAAACAGCTATGGGAGGCACTAATAGTGCAGTATGTGTTGGAACAGTTGCTCCACTCTCTTTACCAGGAGGAACTGCTGCAAAAACGCATATTGAAGGTGCTGCTAATAGCATGGCGTTGTATGCTCATGTTCCAAGTGGTGCTGGTATTAGTGGAGAAACTAATGGTAGTGGTAGCGGAAATAATGGTGTAGAAGGGTATGCATGGAATAGTGGTTCCTCTTCTGCTACAACAGGTATGTTGGGTTATAGTGATGGATTAAATGGAAATGGTGTATTTGGTGAATGTTCTAATGGAACTGCATTCCCATTAGGTATTTGGGGTGTAAGTATGAGAGGAAGTCCCAACATTGATGGTTATACAAATACCAACGGTTACGCCGGATATTTTGGACTGGCTTCTGTTGCTAATGCAGGATATGTAAGAGTTTTAAGCGATTTGAGCGTAGTAGGATTGGTTTCAAAAGGTGGAGGTAGTTTTTTAATTGACCATCCTTTGGACCCTGAAAATAAATACTTATATCATAGTTTTGTTGAAAGCCCTGATATGATGAATATTTACAACGGTAATGTAGTAACTGACGCTAATGGTGAGGCAATAGTGAAATTGCCAGAATATTTCCAGGCATTAAACAAAGATTATCGTTATCAACTTACACCCATTGGACAATTTGCACAATGTATTGTATTAAAAGAAATTGAAAACAATCAGTTTGTGATTAAAACAGATAAGCCCAATGTGAAAGTAAGTTGGCAGGTAACAGGAGTAAGACAAGACCCTTTTGCTAATATGTATAGAATTATACCCGAAGTAGAAAAGAAGCCCGAAGAAAAAGGGTATTATTTACATCCAGAATGTTATGGACAGCCAAGAAGTAAATTCATTGATAATGTATATAAACAAGAGCATCCAAAATTAAAAAGATTGGCTGCTGGTAAGAAATGAAAACTTATTCACTTCTTTGAGTTGCGCAAGTGGAATTAGAGATAAAAGGAAATACATTTAAGTAATTGAATTTCTCATTTTGAGATTTAGTGAGCAAAAAGAGATGTTGCATTTTGTTTTGCAGCTGTACAGCACCATTAATAAATTATGAGTATTTTTTGTTTTATGCCTTTTATGTTTATACAAAAAATTATATTTGTTTTTTAATTTGAAAAATCAGACAGTTTTTTCTGCTTATTATTATTAGTAATATCCGAGGATATAATTCTGTTTTGTATATGAAAATATTTAATTGGTCTAAATTTTATTATTTAAAGTTAGAAATAATCATTTTATTTGAGGCAAAAGTATTTTAAATATGTCAGAAGGAAATACAAAAGAAATAAAGAAAATTACATTAGCTTTACAGGGTGGAGGTGCGCATGGGGCATTTACTTGGGGCGTGTTAGATAGATTGTTGGAAGTGGATGAAATTGAAGTGGAAGCTATGTCTGGAACAAGTGCAGGTGCTATTAATACTGTTGTATGTGCATACGGCTTGCATATTGGAGGACCTAAAAAAGCAAAAGAATTGTTAGAAAAATTATGGGAAAAAATTTCTCTTAACGGTAGTTTTTTTCTAAAACCATCACCATTAGATGCATTATTCAATAATGGAGATATATATAATTCACCGGGATATATTTTTTTCAATACTTTCACACAATATATTTCACCTTATACTTTCAATCCATTTAACTATAATCCATTAAGAAGTATATTAAACGAGTTAGTAGATTTTGAAGAATTACATAAATATAGTAAGAAGAAATTATTTATTTGTGCTACAAATGTAAAGACCAATCGTGCAAAAATATTCACCAATAAAGAAATCACTGTTGATGCAGTGTTAGCTTCATCCTGTTTACCATTTTTATTTCAAGCAGTAAAAATTGGCGATGATTATTATTGGGATGGTGGCTATATGGGCAATCCGCCATTATCTCCAATGATTAATAATACCACTTCCCAAGATGTAGTGCTGATAAAAATTAATTCTATCAATATTCATCATTTGCCAACTTCTGCAAGAGATATAGCAGACAGAGTAAATGAAATTTCATTTAATAGCAGTTTAATAAATGAAATGAAGTTTATACATTATCGCAATGAATTGATAAGAAACAATATCATTAAGCCCGATGGAAAAACCAATAGAGAAATATTTATACATGTAATTTCTGGTTATAATGTTTTGAGCCAATTAGGATATAGTAGTAAATTAAATACATCTTATCAATTCTTAAAGAAATTAAAAGAAGAAGGGAGAAAAGTGGCTGATAAATGGTTAAAAGAAAATTTTCATAAATTAGGTACCAACTCAACTTTTGATATAGAAGAACACTTTTTTGGTCAGTATTGATAATGAAATAATAATTTATTTACATTAGATTAACCTATTTCATTAAAAAAATATATTTGATTAAATAATTTTTTGGATATTTAATATAAAATTTCATAAATTTACGCCCAAAACTAATTTTAATATATTTTAATCTAAAGTTTATGATAAGAAGTTTAATGTCTGTATTGTTAATCACTGCCTTTTTAGGTATTAAAGCACAAAATAACACAGGTGCTATTAAAGTAACTATCAAGGATAAAACAACCGGAGAGACATTGCCGTTTGCCAGTGTGGTGGCTTACTCCAAAGGTGTTCAGATAGCAGGAACTACTACTGATATGAACGGAGAGTGTTTCTTAAAGCCCTTACCCCCGGGTACATATGATGTAAAAGCAGTATATGTAGGGTATCAACCTAAAGAAATGAAAGGTATTTTGGTTGGAGAAGGTAAAACAGCTTACATTACTTTATTAATGGAAACAGGAGAAGGTATTAAATTAGACGAAGTGGTAATTGAAACATACCAGGTACCTCTTGTAGACCCTGATACAAAATCAGGAGGAACTGTTACCAGAGAGGAGTATCAAAATATGGCAACAAAAGATATTAATACTGCTGCTGCCAGCAATGCAGGTATCTTTCAGGCAGATGAAGGAAAATCATTAAATGTAAGAGGAGGTAGAAATACACAAAATACTTATTTTGTTGATGGCGTAAAAGTAATCGGGGGCCTTGCACTTCCTCAGCAAGCAGTTGAGCAAATCAATGTAATTACCGGTGGTGTGCCTGCTATGTATGGAGATGTAACATCAGGTGTAATTTCAGTATCTACCAGAGGACCTCAATCTAAATTCTTTGGAGGTATAGAATTTTATTCATCTGGATTAGGTGAAAATAAAAAAGGAAAAGTACTTGGACTAGACCCTTATGGGTTCAATTCATTAGGTTTCAGTATCGGTGGCCCTATATGGAATAAAGTAGATACTAATGGTAACAAAAAAACTATTGTAGGTTATTTTTTAGCCGGTCAAGGTAACTATGTAAAAGACCCTATTCCATCTTTTGTGCCTGTTTATGTACTTAATGAAGATGTGAAAAATGATTTAATAGCCAATCCATTACAACCATCACCTAGTGGGGTAGGTTTTGTAAAAAGATATGACTATGTAACAATGGATCAATTAGATAAGAGAAAAGCACATCAAAACATTGCACAATACTATTTAGCTTTGAACGGAAAAATTGATATTAAACCTGCTGAAAATACTAACATTTCTGTTGGTGGTGCGTATGAACTGAATAATTCAAGAAATTTTATATATAGCTATTCACTTTTGAACTCTGATGCTAATCCTCAAACTATATCTAAAACATGGCGTTTTACAGTAAGAGTTACTCAAAAGTTCGGTAAACATATCACCAGTAAAGAAGAAAAAGAAAAAAGCAATCAATTACTTACTAATACCTTCTTTAATATTTTAGCAAGTTATGAAGGTGTTGATAATCTTACACAGGTGCCAAAATTCAAAGATAAATTTTTTGATTATGGTTATGTAGGTAAATTTACTCAAAAATATTCAGGCAAAGAAAATATTAATAACTATGTATTTAATCCTAAATTTGTTATTGGTAATGACACTATTAAAGCATACGAATATCAAGGACAAAGCCCTATTGGATTTGATTTTCAAGCAGGATCACAAAATCCTGAAGCTGTAGCATTTACCCAGTATGTATTAAATAATTCTCCTTTTACTTTACCAACATTAGATTTCCTGCCTGCATTTGGTGGTATGCGTAATGGAGATAATTCAGGCGGTAATTTTGCCGGTGGAGGTACTGTGTATGGTATGTGGGCATATCCAGGTATCATATATAATGGTTATTCCAAAGTGAATTACAGACAATTCAGGGTAGCAGCATCTATCAATACTGACCTTAATATTAATCACTCTACGCATGCTATTACTGCAGGTTTTGAGTATGATCAAAGGGAACAAAGAGGATGGTCACTATCTCCTGCTTCTCTATGGACCAGAATGCGTCAAATTGTGAATCAACATGTTACTCAATTAGATAAGTCCAATCCTATTTACAATCCTGACTTGTCCTACACATATCCTGCTTATTATTATGATAATTTATACAATCCATCACAGCAAACAGAATTCTCAATCAAGTTATTACAAGCATTAGGAAAACCTATTAATTCTACTGAGCAAATAGACATTGATGCTTTAGACCCATCCGTATTCTCTATTGATATGTTCAGTGCAGAAGATTTACTTGGAAATAATAGTGGAAATGCCTTGGTTGATTATTTTGGTTATGATCATACCGGAAAAAGATATAATGGAACTACTAATCTTTCTGATTTTCTAACTAAAACCGATGAATATGGCAAAAAGACCTTTAATGTAGGAGCATTTCGTCCTATCTATATGGCTGGTTACATTCAGGACAGATTTGACTACAAAGATTTGAAATTTAATGTAGGTGTCAGAATTGATAGATATGATGCCAATCAAAAAGTACTAAAAGACCCCTATTTGGTTCATCCTGCTAAAACAGTAGCAGATACTAAAGGAGAATTTAATCATCCTGCTAATATGGGTGATAATTATGTTGTATATACTACTGACATTAATGGTGGAAGCGTAATCGGTTATAGAAATGGAGACAAATGGTTTGATGCGCAGGGTAATGAAGTGTCTGACCCTAATGCATTAGCGAGCTCTACCGGTAAATTAACACCTTATTTAAAAAATCCACAAGAATATCAGAGTGGTCAGCCATTTTCTCCTGATGCTTTTCAAAACTACAAGGCACAAGTTAATGTAATGCCTCGTATAGCATTTTCTTTCCCAATATCTGATATGGCTAATTTCTTTGCCCACTATGATATATTAACAAAAAGACCAGGTAGTACTTCTTTTGATGGCGGTAATAGATTTGACCCAAGAGATTATTATTTCTTGCCTAATGAAAGTTCCTTGCCATTTTTAGCGAATCCTAACCTTAAACCCGAAAAAACAATTGATTACTCATTGGGATTTTCTCAGATATTAAATGAAAGGAAAAATTCAGTACTTAAAATAGAGTTTTTTTACAGAGAATTAAGAGATATGTTGACATTAAAAAATATAGTGGGTGCTTTCCCAAGAAACTATCTTACTTATGTTAATCAGGATTTTGGTACTGTAAAAGGCATGACTTTAGAGTTTGACCTACGAAGAACAGGAGGAGCGAGCTTTAAGGCAAATTACACATTACAGTTTGCAGAAGGTTCTGGTTCAAATGCCAATTCAGGTGCTAATTTAGCAAGTTCAGGACAACCTAACTTAAGAATTTTACAACCTTTGGATTATGACCAAAGACATACTCTTGTATTAACTTATGACTATAGATTTGGAAAAGGAAGTGAATATAAAGGACCTGTATGGAAAAGAGGAGAAGATAAGACCATACAAATATTAAAAGATATTGGAGTGAATGTACAGTTTTTCATTGGATCTGGCACGCCTTATACAAAATGGGCATATCCTGTTGCAGCTAACGGGTCTCAAAGAGCCAGTATTGTAGGTTCCATCAATGGATCTTACAAACCATGGACAGTACGTGGTAATTTAAGAATAGATAAAAACTTTGAATTAACTTTTGGAAAAGATGACAATAAAAGAAATGCTAACCTGAATGTTTATTTACAAATATTGAATGTATTGAATCAAAAAAATATATTGAATGTGTATAACTTTACCGGACAGCCCGATGATGATGGTTTTCTTGCTTCCCCTATTGCTCAATCTACTATTCAATCTACCAATAGCCCGGCTGCTTTTGTAGACATGTATAACATTTTCATAAATAGATATTCGAATTACTCTTTACCAAGACAAATCAGATTAGGAATTCAACTTGATTTTTAATAAATACTAATTTAAAAACATATTACTATGAAAACAAATACAAAAATTTTAACCAGCATTTCTTTGGTAGCACTAATGCTTTCAGTTTATTCCAAAGAAATTAACAAAGCCAATGGGTTTAAAAGCACTTCAACTTCTGCTTCTACTAATAAAGTTGCAGCCCAGTGTGTTGGTGCTAACGGCTCAAAAGAGTTGTGGGTAAATAATGTAAGAGCCATTATCTTTACTGCGGGTGATATGTGGTGGGATTTGTTTGGTAGTAGCAATGCTTACTATATTATTCCTGCTCAAAAAGATAGAAGTAAGGCACCTTCATCGTTATTTGCTGGTTCTATTTGGATTGGTGGTTATGACGCAGGTGGGCAGCTAAGAGTAGCCGCTATGACATACAGACAAAGCGGATATGACTATTGGCCTGGTCCCTTGGATATTACCAATGCTTCTGTTACTGATGATGTTTGTCAAAAATATGATAAATTATTTTCAATTAGTAGAAGTGAAGTAGAAAGTTATGTTTTGAATCCTGGTTCACCTATACCCTATAATGCTCAAGTATGGCCCGGAAATGGTGATCCTACCTATAATCAAGACCAATTCTTGGCACCTTTTGAAGATGTTGACGGTGATGGTTATTACAATCCTTCTAATGGAGATTATCCTGCATTTGACATATATAATAAAGCAGAAAAAGATAATTGTGGAAATTGTAAAGCCAGATTATTTGGTGATTTTTGTTTATGGTGGGTATTTAATGATAAAGGTAATGCTCATACTGAAACACAAGGTCTTGCTATTGGTTTGGAAATCAGGGCACAGGCATTTGCCTTTAAAACATCTGATGAAATTAATAACATGACATTTTATAGTTATCAGGTGATTAATCGTTCAACATTTGAATTAAAAAATACGTATTTTACTGTTTGGACAGATGCGGACTTGGGTAACTATCTTGATGATTATGTAGGTTGTGATGTTGGTAGAGGTTTGGGTTATATTTATAATGCAGATAGTTATGACGAAATTACGGGTGGAACTCCTGGTTACGGCGATTATCCTCCTGCGATAGGAGCCGATTTTTTCCGTGGACCTGTGGCTGACCCTAATGATGGAATTGATAATAATTTTAATGGTATTATTGATGAACCCTGTGAGACCATTGGAATGACTAATTTTACTTATTATAACAATAACATTGGTTCCTTTCCTCCCCAAACAACAAATCCTGAAATTGCTGCACACTATTATGGTTATATGATTGGAAAATGGAAAGATGGTTCGCCATTCACTTTTGGAGGGAACGCCTATGGTGGCTCTACTCCTCTGAATACTACTAATCCAGAGGGTAGGGTTTTAGTATATTCGGGAGACCCATTTGCTGGAACTGGATGGACAGAGTTTTCTGCTGGGAACACAGCCGGAGATAGAAGATTTTTACAAACTGCCGGTCCTTTTACATTAAAACCAGGTGCCGTGAATAATGTTATTTTTGGTTTGCCATGGGCTCAAACGCCTATTAAAAATCAACAATTGTATTCTATTCCTTTAATGAAAGTAGCTGATGATAAAGCACAAGCATTATTTGATAATTGCTTCAAAATTCTCAATGGTCCTGATGCTCCTGATTTAACTATACAGGAATTAGACCAGGAATTAATAATTTACTTAACTAATCCTCCTACCTCTAATAATTATGCTGAAAGATATGAAGAAACAGATGTAACTATTTTACCCGTACCTGGTAGTACTATTGCTGCTCTTGCTAATCCAGACAAAAAATATCGTTTTCAAGGTTACAAAGTATATCAATTAAGAGATGAAACTGTTACTCAAACTGACTTGGAAGATCAAAGTAAAGCTAAGTTAATATTTCAGTGCGATATTAAAGATGGCGTAGCAAGATTAATTAATTATGAAACAGATAACTTATCAGGTCAATTAGTACCAAAAGTAAAAGTAGAAGGAGCGGATCAGGGTATAATTAAGTCATTTAAAATTACAACAGATGCTTTTGCTGTTAGTACAAGTGGTGGAACGGCGAATAATAGGTTAATCAATCATAAAAAGTATTATTTTATGGCAGTGGCTTATGCTTACAATAATTTTCTTACCTATAAACCAGATACTGACCCTGTTAGCAGTCCTGATGCAAATTATTTAGGACAAAAAAGGCCTTATTTGGAAGGTAGAAAAGTTAAAAAAGCTGCGGGTATCCCACACATCAATGACCCTGAAAAAGACGGTACAGCACTTCAATCTTATTATGGTTATGGTCCAAAAATTACCAGAATTGAAGGACAAGGTAACGGAGGAAATGTTTTGGACTTAACAGATGAGAGTATCAATAAAATATTGGCTAATGGTTTTGATCCTAACCCAACATATATCAATGGTAGAGGTCCGGTTAATATCAAAGTTATTGATCCTCTAAAAATTCAAAATACAACCTATACACTCAAGTTGATGCAATGGAGAGGATTAAATAAACCTGCTGTTCCATTAGAAGCAAAAGATGGAGATGTATTAAATATGAACTTGATTAATCCAGATAGTGCTACATGGGTACTAGTAGATAATAACACAGGTCAGACATATCAATTAGACACTACAATTAGAATGGGTAAAGAATATGTGATACCAGAAATTGGTTTATCTATTAACATGCTTCAAGTTTTAGACCCTGCTACTCAATTAAGGGATACAATAATGAGTTTTAGATATCAACGTAATATATATACTAACGGTGATTTCATTGAAGCAACTATGACATTTGCTGAGCCACATAAGGCATGGTTGTCGGGTGTTACAGATCAAATTACCTCTCCTAACCCATCTCCATTTAACTGGATAAGAAGTGGTGTGGCTTCTATAGATGTTGGTAGCGGGTGTCCAGTTACAAATGAGAAAGCAGATTGTGGAGGACCAATTTCTGGTTTTGTTGGTTGTTCAGCATGGACAGACAAAGACAATGTAATGGCAAATATTTTAGGTGGTACCTGGGCACCTTATTGTATTACTGCCTATTCTGGTAAAAATTTGCCAGGTGGATGTGATATTTTTGCTGGTCCTTCTTATGATTCTAGAATTAGGCCAGGTTTTAGTACAATTACTGAAGATAATCCTTCAAAAGTAGAACCTGCCTATCTTTCAAGTATTGATTTAGTCATTACACCTGATAAGTCCAAATGGACAAGATGTTTTGTGATAGAAATGCAAGATGACCCTAATTTGTCGGAAGGTGGGGCTATTAAATTTGAAATTAGAAAACATCCATCTGTAGATAAAAATGGAAATCCGGGCGATGGAGTGGTTACTAATGACCCTAACGATGCTGATTACATTGCTGCAGAAGGTATGAGCTGGTTCCCCGGTTATGCTATCAATGTTGAAACTGGTGAAAGATTAAATATTGTATTCGGTGAAGATAGCTGGAATTATAATGATAATGGTACCGATTTAATTTGGAATCCAACTGCAAGAGTAACGGGTTCTGCTTATACTTATCCATTTGGTGGTAGACATTATATTTATGTATTAGGAAACAATAGATATGAAGTATATAATACAAGCACCTCATCTATACCTGAAATTGCTGCTTTAAATGGGACTCCTATTGGTGCAGGCAGATATGATGGATGTAAACAATTATATCCTCAATGGAAAGCAGCATATGCAAATGTATCTGGAGTTAACAGAAATCAAGTAGCACGTCTTTTTAGAAGTATATTGACTGATATGATGTGGGTGAATTTACCTGTATTGTCAAGTAGTAATTATGCCTTTAATAACCCATCTCAAATTCCTACTGAAGTACAAATCAGGATCAGAGTAAAAAAACCATACAGATATGGTTATTCAACTTTCTACACTAATACAACACCTGAAGTAAGTCCTTATTATGCAGAACAAAGAACTTGGCGCTCAGGTGGTTTCTTTAACGCGTCTAATATATTACCTGCTAATGTTGGTTCATTAGTTAATGTTTCTTCTAATCCAACTAATGGTAATTTCCCGACTTATCAATTTTCAACCAGTGATATTTATACTATTACTAATAAAGATGAGATTGCTAAGAATGCTTTGGATATTATTCGTGTAGTGCCTAATCCTTACTACGCATACTCTACTTATGAAGGAAATAGATTAGACACTCGTATTAAAATTACTAACTTACCGAGTGATTGTACTGTGAAAATTTATACCTTGAATGGTACTTTGATTAGAACGCTTACCAGAAATATGGAAAACCAGGAAGACCAATTTACTTACACTAATGATTTTAAACAAGCAAAATGGCTACCCTATATTGAATGGGATTTGAAAAATCAAAATGGGGTACTCGTTTCAAGCGGTATGTATATTATTCATGTTGAATCGCCTAAATTTGGAGAAAAAATAATCAAGTGGTTCGGCATTATGAGACCTTATGATTTACAAAGCTTCTAATTTATTAAAATAAGAAATTATGATTAAAATGAAAAAACAATTAATTACAGGATTAACATTGATGATAGCATGTTCTGCAATTGTTTATGCTGGGAACCCTGAAAGGGCAGGACAGGCAGGCGCCACTCAATTACTCATCAATCCATTTGCCCGTTCTTCAGGATGGGCAGGCGCTAACCAGGCCAATACGCGTGGTATTGAAGCCCAATTCTGGAACATTGCAGGTACTGTTTTTACTAAAAAAACAGAATTGTATTTTGCAAGAACTGAATGGTTAGTGGGTTCAGGTGTCAATATTAATACATTAGGTTTTACTCAAAAAGTAGGGTCAGCCAGTGTATTAGGATTTGGTATTGTAAATATAGATGGTGGAAAATTAATCCGTACTACTGAAGACCAACCTGAAGGTGGTATGGGAACTTTCTCTCCTAATTTTTTAAATGTTAGTTTGTCCTATGCGAGAATGTTTTCTGATGATATTTACGGCGGAATTAATGTCAAATTAGTGAATGAAAGAATACCGGGTGTGCAAGCAACGGGCATAGCCATTGACGCTGGTATTCAGTACCATACGGGCAAAGATAAACAATTTCATTTTGGAGTATCATTAAAAAACTGGGGTCCTAAAATGCAATACAGAGGAGAGTTATTGACCTTTCAGACATTAACTCAAGTGCCACCTGAATACCAAAGAACTGTTTTAAATCGTTCGGCTTTTTTTGAAATGCCATTGTGTGAAAACATTGGTGCATCCTATGATTTTAATCTGACAGGTGATAGTATTGTAAATGGTATCAGACAGCATCGTTTAACTATTGCAGCAAATTATTTGTCTAACTCCTTTACTTATGATAATTATTTGCTTGGTATTGAATATGCGTGGAAAGAAAGAGTTATGTTAAGAGCAGGATTTCAGGCAGAAAAATACATATTTGACAGCACTAAGAGAATGACAGCATTAACAGGCCCAACTGCTGGTTTTACAATTGAGTGGCCTTTGAATAAGGAAAAAAATAGTACTATTGGATTTGATTATTCGTATAGAGCCACCAATCCATTTAGTGGGGTTCATACATTTGGATTAAGAGTTAATTTGTAATTATCTAAAATAATTCATATATTTGCAGTGCAAAATCCCGAATCCTTTCGGGATTTTGCTTTTTGATAATCAACTGAAAATTAAAAACACTATGAGTAATTTTGTATTTTATACAGAAGAAGGTTTAAAAAAACTCAAAGATGAGTTATATCGCTTAAAAACCGAAGAAAGAAAACACATCGCACAGCAAATTGCAGAAGCGCGTGAGAAAGGCGATTTAAGTGAAAATGCTGAATATACTGCTGCTTTGGAAGCCCAAGCACATTTGGAAGCCCGAATAGGAGAATTGGAACAATTATTGCAAAATGCCCGAGTAGTAGATAATAGCCAAGTTACAACAGATAAAGTATCACTATTTACTAAAGTAAAAATTAGAAATCATAATACAAAGACGGTAGTAGAATATCAAATTGTTACTGAAAATGAATCTAATATTTCACAAGGTAAAATTTCAGTTACATCTCCAATAGGTAAGTGTTTATTGGGAAAAGTAATTGGAGAAATAGTAGAGGTAAAAGTTCCTGCGGGCGTTTTAAAACTTGAAATTTTAGAAATTTCATTGTAAAAACTTGTCTTATGCCATCTGTTTTTACAAAAATAATTAATGGAGAAATTCCTGCATATATGGTAGCAGAAAATGAAAACTATCTGGCATTTCTGGATATTTTTCCATTAACCAAAGGACATACTTTAGTAATCCCCAAAAAAGAAGTTGATTACATTTTTGATTTAGATAATGAGACATATTTAGGATTGATGGATTTTGCTAAAAAAGTTTCAATTGGCATTAAAAAAACGATTCCCTGTAATCGTATATCAATGCAAGTGATTGGGCTGGAAGTGCCCCATGCTCATATTCATTTAATACCCATTAACACAATGGCTGATTGTAACTTTTCTCGTCCAAAACTTCAACTGTCTAAAGAAGAATTTGAAAGCATTGCAGCACAAATTCGTAACAATATAGTATTGTAATTTTATTTTTCAATATGGTTAGTTGGTTAGAAGAAATCAAAAGAAGAAGAACATTTGCTATTATTGCTCACCCCGATGCGGGTAAAACAACTTTGACAGAGAAGTTGTTATTGTATGGAGGTGCTATTCAGGTAGCAGGTGCTGTCAAATCCAATAAAATCAATAAAAGCACCACTTCGGATTTTATGGAAATTGAAAAACAAAGAGGTATTTCAGTTTCTACATCTGTAATGGCTTTTGAATATAAAGGATACAAAATCAATATTTTGGATACACCAGGTCACGAAGATTTTGCAGAAGATACTTACAGAACGCTCACCGCTGTAGATAGTGTGATATTAGTTATAGATTGTGTAAAAGGCGTTGAGTCACAAACAAGAAAATTGCTGGAAGTATGTAGAATGCGACATACACCCGTGATTGTATTTATCAATAAACTGGACAGAGAAGGAAAAGACGCTTTTGATTTATTAGATGAAATTGAAAAAGAATTGAAAATTAAAGTATTTCCAATGACCTGGCCTATTGGAATAGGAAAGTCCTTCAAAGGCGTATACAATTTATTTGAAAAAAGATTAAATTTATTTAGTAGTGAAAATAAATTTGTAAAATCGTTTGATCATTTTGTTAGCATTAGTGATTTAAATTCTGATGATTTAGAAAAAAATATTGGAACTGATTTTGCTAATAAACTTCGTCAGGATGTTGAAATAATTCAAGGAGTTTATGATCATTTGGATAAAGAAGAATATTTAAAGGGTAATATCAGTCCTGTTTTTTTTGGTAGTGCGGTTAATAATTTTGGAATACAAGAGTTATTAGATACTTTTGTAGAAATTGCTCCGTACCCCAAAGGAAGAGAAAGTGATAAAGGATGGATTAGTTCAGATTATGAAAAACTAACAGGTTTTGTCTTTAAGATACACGCAAATTTAGACCCTAAACATAGAGATCGAATTGCTTTTCTGAGAATTGTTTCAGGTAAATTTGAAAGGAATAAGAACTATTTTCATGTAAGACATCAAAAATGGTTAAGATTTAGTAATCCTACCGCTTTTATGGCACAACAAAAATCTGTTATTGATGAAGCATATCCGGGTGATGTGATTGGATTGTATGATTCTGGAAATTTTAAAATTGGTGATACTCTGACAGAGGGGGATATATTGAATTTCAAAGGTATTCCTGCTTTTTCACCTGAAATATTTAAGTATGTGGTGAATAAAGATCCAATGAAAACTAAACAGTTACAAAAAGGTTTGGAACAACTAACAGAAGAAGGCGTTGTGCAATTATTCTATAAAAAAGTAGATAATAGAAAAATTGTTGGTACTGTTGGACAATTACAATTTGAAGTTTTACAGCATAGATTAGCTAATGAATATTCTGCAAAATGTGATTTTGATTCTATACCCATATACAAAGCGGTGTGGTTATCTTCAGATGATAAAAAGAAAATTCAGCAATTTATTGAGGAAAGGTCGCAATACATTGCCTACGACAAAGAAGATAGACCCGTGTTTTTAGCTGAATCTGCTTGGTTGTTACAAATGGCACAGGAAAAATATCCTGAAATACAGTTTCATACTATCAGTGAATTCGAGTGAGGTAAAGTAATTACTTTATTGGCCTAAATTTTCAGGAAAAGTAGAAAAATACAATTTTTTCACTTTTTGAATTGTTCCCAGTTCAAAATTGTCAATTTTAATTTTTTCATCTATAACCTTTCCAATTACTCTACATTCAGTATTGTTTTCTTTACAAATCTTTTCTAATTGAGTATAATTTTTCTCATCTATACTTACAACTACACGACCTTGTGACTCACCAAAATAAAAAGCATCAGTTCGCACATTACTATCTGTTTTCTTCACTTCAAAACCAAAATTATTGACAAAAGCACTTTCACAAAGAGTAGTAAATAATCCACCATCGCTTACATCGTGAGCACTTTTAATAATTCCAGATTGAATAGCATTTTTAATGGCTTGATGTAATTGGTATTCTTCATCTAAATTAAAATAAGGTGCTGGAAAATGTTTTATTTTTCTATAAGAATAAAGATACTCTGATGCTGCAATATCATTCACTACTTTTCCAATTAAAACAATTAAATCTCCTTTATTTTGAAAAGCCAAAGTGGTCTGGAATTTTTTATCTTTTAATATTCCAAGCATACCGATAGTTGGTGTGGGAAATACAGGACCACTTTCAGATTGATTATAAAAACTAACATTTCCACCCGTTACAGGCGTATCAAATTTTAAACAGGCAGCACTCATTCCTTTAATAGCGCCTACAAATTGCCAATATACTTCTGGATTATATGGATTACCAAAGTTTAGACAATTTGTGATTGCTACAGGTTCTCCACCACTACATACTATGTTTCTGGCGGCTTCGCTTACAGCAATGGCTGTGCCTATTTCAGGGTCAGCATAAATATATCTGCTGTTGCAATCTACTGTCAATGCTAATGCCCTATTGGTATTGTGTATATTCACTACCGCCACATCAGAAGGATAGTTAGTGCTCATATTATTGATTCGCACCATACTATCGTATTGCTCATAAACCCATTGTTTGGATGCAATATTAGGATGTGAAATAATAAGCTCACATACTTGTTTGAATTCATTTATATCAGAAATATCTGGGACTTGATTAATATCAAATTTTTTATTTTCAGCATAATATGATGGCTCTTTATATTCACGAATATAAACTGGTGCTCCACCGCCCAGTACTAATGCATCGGACGGAATTGCTGCAACTAATTCATCTTTGAAATAGTATTTTAAAACAGGTTCTTTGGTAACTACACCAATTTGCACACAATTCAAATCCCATTTATCAAATATCTTTTTTACTTCATCTTCTCTGCCTTTTTTTACTACAACAAGCATTCTTTCTTGCGATTCGCTTAAAAGTATTTCAAATGCCTGCATATCTTTTTGTCGTAAGGGTACTTTATCCAGCCAAATAATCATTCCGTGATTGCCTTTGGCACTCATTTCAGATGTAGAACAGGTAATTCCAGCTGCACCCATATCTTGCATTCCTACAACAGCACCTGTTTCTATAACTTCAAGTGTTGCTTCTAACAAAAGTTTTTCTTGAAAAGGGTCACCCACCTGCACAGCGGGCAAGTCATCAACAGAATTTTTAGTTATATCTTTTGATGCAAAAGCTGCTCCGTGAATACCATCCTTTCCAGTAGCAGATCCTACAATAATTACAGGATTGCCTTCTCCTTCTGCAATGGCTCTTACGGTTTTATTTTTTTCTACAATGCCAACGCTCATTGCATTCACAAGCGGATTGGTAGAAAAACTCTCATCAAAGAATACTTCACCTGCTACTGTTGGAACGCCAAAAGCATTGCCATAATCACCTATACCTTTGACTACTCCTTTAATAAGCCATTGTGTTTTTTTATCTTTAATATTTCCAAATCTCAATGAATTTAATTGTGCAATAGGTCTTGCTCCCATTGTAAAAATATCTCTGTTAATACCACCAACGCCAGTTGCAGCACCTTGATATGGCTCAATAGCACTGGGGTGATTATGCGATTCTATTTTGAAAGCACAGGCCAGATTATCACCAATATCTACCAATCCCGCATTTTCTTCACCTGCTTTAGCAAGTAAATGTTTGCCTTCCTTCGGCAATTTTTTTAGCCAATGCAATGAATTTTTGTAAGAGCAATGTTCGCTCCACATTGCGGCAAACATTGAAAGTTCAGTAAAATTCGGCACTCGTCCAAGTATATTGACAATTCTATCAAACTCTTCTTCAAGCAATCCAAGTTGTTTGGCAGTATTTTTATCAGTTAAAGGATTAATAATTTTTTGTTGTGCTGAAATCATTGTTTTTTTTGGTGTAAATGTAGGTAATTTAATGTTATTTCTGGTTGTAAAAATGATTAAATTGCACACAAAAATTTTATGAGCAATAAAGTATATACTAAAACAGGTGATAAAGGCACAACTGGATTATTTGGAGGAAAAAGAGTGTCAAAAGATGATGTGCAAATAGAAGCATACGGCAATGTAGATGAACTGAATTCTTTTATTGGATTATTAAGAGATTTGATAAACGAATCAGGCAATGCATCAGATATTTCTGAACAACTTATATTTATTCAAGATAGATTATTTAGCATAGGTGCTCACTTGGCCACAGATATTGAAAAGATAGACAAGGTAAAGGAAATGTTACCACCTTTATATGATGAGGATATTAAAGCATTAGAAACGGCAATAGATAAAATGGAAGAAGAATTAGAACCTATGAAAAGCTTTATTTTACCAGGTGGACATTTAATAGTTTCTTATTGTCACATTTGCCGATGTGTGTGTAGAAGAGCAGAAAGAAGTATTATTGCTTATGCTCGTGAATCCAAGGAAATCGAACCACACATTTTGCCATTTATGAATAGATTATCGGATTATTTATTTGTATTAGCCAGATATTTTACCCAAAAATTGAATGCCAGAGAAATCCCTTGGGTGCCTAAAAGGTAATGGGTCTTTTACATCTAATAAAAAAATTCCTACATTTGGGGCTCTAAAATTTATTGTTATGTTATTTGACTTTGAAATGATTAAAAAAGTTTATCAGAACTATCCAGAAAAAATTAATCAAGTAAAAAAGAAAATTGGAAGACCATTAACTTTTGCAGAAAAAGTTTTATTCGCTCACTTGCATCCACAACAAGAATTAAAGGACTTTACCAGAGGAAAAGATTATGTAGAATTTGCACCAGATAGAGTGGCTATGCAGGATGCCACTGCACAAATGGCTTTATTACAATTTATGCAGGCAGGTCGCCCTAAGGTAGCTGTTCCATCTACTGTGCATTGCGACCATTTAATTGTAGCAAAATCAAATTCAAAGGAAGACCTTGATAGAGCCATTAAAACCAATCAAGAAGTTTATGATTTTCTTTCTTCTGTATCTGCAAAATATGGCATAGGTTTTTGGAAACCCGGAGGAGGCATTATTCATCAGGTTTTATTAGAAAATTATGCTTTTCCGGGCGGAATGATGATTGGTACAGATAGTCATACCGTTAATGCAGGCGGATTAGGAATGATTGCTATTGGTGTAGGTGGAGCAGATGCTTGTGATGTAATGGCTGGCTTGCCATGGGAACTCAAATGGCCGCAATTAATTGGGGTTAAACTAACCGGAAAATTGAACGGTTGGACATCTGCAAAAGATGTGATACTAAAAGTAGCAGGTATTCTCACAGTAAAAGGAGGTACAGATAAAATTATAGAATATTTTGGAGAAGGCGCATTATCTTTAAGTGCTACAGGAAAGGGTACTATTTGCAATATGGGTGCCGAAGTTGGTGCTACTACTTCTATTTTTGCTTATGATGCTTCAATGTATCGCTATTTAGAAGCTACAGGTAGAAAAGAAGTTGCAGAGTTTGCAGAAAAAATCAAAGAACATTTAACTGCCGATCCAGAAGTTTATCAAAATCCTGAAAAATATTTTGATCAGGTTATAGAAATTAATCTTTCAGAATTAGAACCACATTTGAATGGACCATTTACACCAGATTTAGCAACGCCTATTAGCAAAATCAAAGAAGTAGCAGAAAAAAATGGCTGGCCATTAGAAGTAAGTGCGGGCTTAATAGGTTCTTGCACTAATTCTTCTTATGAAGATATTAGCCGTGCGGCATCTGTTGCTAAGCAAGCCAAAGAAAAGAAACTAAAAGCAAAAGCAGAATTTACCATTACACCCGGTTCAGAGCAAGTAAGATATACTATTGAAAAAGATGGTTTAATTGATATATTTAACCAAATAGGCGCCAAGGTATTTGCCAATGCTTGTGGACCTTGTATTGGAATGTGGGATAGACCGGGTGCTGATAAAAAAGAGAAAAACACAATCGTACATTCGTTCAATAGAAACTTTGCAGGCAGACAGGATGGCAATCCTAATACACACGCTTTTGTTGCTTCACCTGAAATGGTAACAGCACTGGCCATTGCGGGTAGATTAGATTTTAATCCAACGAAAGATACTTTAATTAACGAAGAAGGCAAAGAAGTGAAATTAGATCCTCCAACAGGATTTGAATTACCACCTAATGGATTTAAAGTAGAAGATCCTGGTTATCAAGCACCAGCAGAAAATGGTGCAGCTATAGAAGTTAAGGTAAAACCTGATAGCCAAAGATTACAATTATTAGATCCATTTCCTGCTTGGGAAGGAACAGATTGGTATGGTTTGAAATTATTGATTAAAGTAAAAGGAAAATGTACTACTGATCATATTTCACCAGCAGGAAAATGGTTGATTTACAGAGGTCATTTAGATAACATATCTAATAACTTATTGTTAGGTGCAATTAATGCTTTCAAAGGAGAAGCAGGAAAGACAAAGAATCAATTGACAGGGCAATATGATGAAGTTGCAAAAGTACAGAGATCATACAAGTCAGCAGGCATTGGTTCCATAATTGTAGGTGATGAAAATTATGGAGAAGGTTCTTCCAGAGAGCATGCAGCAATGGAGCCCCGATATTTAGGAGTAAAAGCTGTGTTGGTAAAATCATTTGCAAGAATTCATGAAACAAATTTGAAGAAGCAAGGTATGCTCGCGTTGACATTTGCCAATAAAGAAGATTACGATAAAATTCAGGAAGACGATACATTTGATATTATTGGACTTACAGAATTTACACCTGGCAAGCCATTAACGATTGTAATACATCACAAAGATGGAAGTACAGATACTATCCTTGCTAACCATTCTTATAATGCTCAACAAATAGAATGGTTTAAGGCAGGTGGTGCATTGAATATCATCAGAAGTAAAGTGAAGAAGTGAGATAGAGATTATTCATTATTTTATTAAACTACACTATTGTCCAAATATTTTTGGATGACTTTAAAATACCTGTATTTTTTCCCCAACGGAGTTGGGGATCAGGGGGTATCTTTTGCCGCATGCAAAAGATACCCCCATTTTAATTCCTCACCCCTTCAATTCTCCTCTCCTTACGTAGGAGAGGGGCTGGGGGTGAGGTTTTTTCTTGGACAATAGTGAATAAAAATTAAACAAATACAAATTATTCAGATTTTTTTTCTTTTTTCTCTTTTCGTCTGAATAGATTATTAAATTCATATTTATATCCTATGCCCACACCTTGTGTGTAGGGACCTCCACTGATGGTCATTTGAGTATTGTTATTAGTTCGGTTAAATGCTTTTAATACATATTTGCCAGATTCTGTTAGTTTGTATTCAATGTTTACATCACCAATAATTTGAGAAGTATTTTGTGCCTGATTATTATTTACACCAAAACTACCATCAATGGACAAACGATTATTGAATAATTGTTTAGACATTGTCAGTTCCATTTGTTGGCTGCTGGTTTGAGAGCCCGGATTGTAATTAACGCCAATATCCACAAGGTCTGTAATGCCTTTTAATGCACTGCTTAATCTATTAGAAAGCATTTCACTGCTATTGGCTGCCAGAGCACTACCAGCAGATACACCACCAGCAGAAGCATATTGAAGCGGTGTAACAAAACTTTTTAGTAATAATAAAGAAAAGAATTGTCGGTTGAGTTCGTTTTCATCAGATAATAATAATTGTATTTTAGATTTGGTTGCAGCATCTATTTGTGGCACATCTACACTGAAATTGATTTCTGGTGAAGTCATTTTACCTTTTAAATTAATTTTTGAAACTACAGGATATCTTCTTTTGTATGTGCCTGATGAATCATAAGGGAATAACGGTGCTACCGATGCTTTTTGAATGTAACTTGCACTAATGTTTAGTAATGTATTGTATGGATTGCCAACAAAAGTGATTTTACTTCCATCATCAATTTCAAATTTTTTATTGATAATACTTTCAAGCGTAAATAAATAAGTTCCAGAGTGAATGGTGTATTCTCCATTCATTTCAAATTTTCCAAAAGAATTGATTTTCATTTCAATCACGCCATCGCCACGGGCTTTTACGCCATCGCCTGTTTTGTCATTGAGAATGACTTCTGTTTCAAGGTCGGGGGTTGCATTGAGAATAAAGTTCATTTGAAGCCCTGTTATAGAATTGTCCTTGGGCTTTTTTTGTGTAGTATCATTGGGGTTTACAAATTTTACAAAACTATTTTCACCTACTTCTTCTGCATGGCTAAATGACAAGGTAAATTTTGAATGTTTTTTAGGTGTAAGATTGGCTTCAATGTTCATATTATTGATAAATCCGTAAATACCAATGGTTCCAGAAGCATAAATTTTTCCGTAGTAATCTTTATTGAGTAGAGGATTGGTATTTAATACCAGTAAATTTTTGGCAGAAATATCAAAGTCCAACCGCATATTAGTGAAGTTGTTGTGAAAAATATTCCCATTTAGAAAACCTGCCAATTCTTTACTTCCTTCATTCAATATTTTCATTTCGTCAAATCTGATTTGGTCAGGAAATACTTCAATATTGCCAGTAATTTTGTGATAGGTATTAAGATAATCTGTTTTAATTTTAGAATCAGTTAATTTAAAATTGCCTGAAATAAGTGGTTTTTCAGGCGTTCCTTTGATATTCCCTTTTCCATACACGAAAGCATAATCAATGGTCATTAAATCTTTTAGAATAGGATTTAATAATGAAAGATTAAGTGGCTTGGCTTCAATGTCTATATCTAATGCACTATCTTTTTTATCTGTATAATAAATGCCTTCAAAAGTAAGATATTTGAGTTGAGTGGAGTTGTCAGTTTCAAGCACATCAGAATAATCGTAAGATAAATATCCACGAAGAAATAATGATTTATTGAGGGGTTGATAAGCCGTGTGTGTAGTAATGTTGCCAATAAAATTCTTATTGAGATAAAAATTTTTGATAGCAACATCAGAAGAGATAAGTGATTTTTTGATGGTTTGATGCCATTTAAGTGAGCCATTTAATTCACCTGATAATTGAATATGATTATCGGCTAATAAGGGGTTGAGTTGATGTAATTCAAAATTTTTGAAATGAATGGTCAGTTCATCTTGTTCATTATTATGTAAAAATCCTGATATTTTTATAGATTGTTGCTGGCGAGAAAATTCAAGTGGAAAAAAATCTAAATTTCCTGCAGTATCAATGACAACAGGATGTAGTTCGGTAGCCGTCCATTTGTCTTTTCCAACAGGAATTTCAAAAGCATCAGGTGTAATGTAAATGGCGTGTGGATAAAAAACAGTGCTGAATCCAATTTGTCCGTTATAGGTATAGGGGATACTATCTCTAAAAGTTTTCCATTCTATATTGGTGCGTGCAATATTGTCTTTTGAGTGTGAGCAGGCAGTAACTTTGTTCAGATATAAACTATCAGAAAGTATTATTTTATCTATGTTTAGTAAAATATTGAGTTGTTGATTATTGGAATTAAGTTGCAGCTCATTGTTTAGAAGTTCATATTTGTTATAGGCGATTTTTTTGGAATTAAAATGAACATTAAGCTCTAAATCTTTTGGATGATAATTGATTTTTAGTTCGGTATTAGGTTGAATGTATAATTGATTTTTGGTGAATAATTGGCTGAAAGGTTCAAAGTTTTTAATTTTTAAATATAGTTGGAAGGTATCTTTACTAATTTCTTTGAAGTTGTATTTATCTTTTGAAAAAGATGGATAAAATGCCTTAATAAAATGAGCAGTGTAATTATTGATTTCTGATAATTTAAATTTACCTTGTATATCCAGGTCAATAAAATCAGTATGAAGGTAAAATGTTTTGTGGAATTCATTATCTTGTTTTAAGCTAATTTTAGGATTGGAAAAATTATAGATGGCATTTTTAGTAGAGTAGATGAGGTTGTTAATGTTTATCTGTCCTGTAATATCATCAATATTTTCGCCAGATAGTTGAATATTGGTAGTGCCCGATAATTCGCCATTTTGAGGGTCATTGATAAAATGAAGTTGATTTAAATTTAATTTTTGAATGGATGTAATAAAGTTCATATCAGGAATTTTGTTATCAAAATTAATTTGACCACTGAACATTAATTGAGCATTTTCATCATCAGAAGATAAATCACCAGTAAAAATTTTTTTATCAAGATTTAAATCTACGATTATATTTTTGTAAGTGTAATTATTAAAGTTGAATCTTTTGATATTGGCTTGAATGCTGGTTTTCATTGTTTTGAAAATAGTGCCTTCACCATTCAGCAATACATCTGCATTAAAGGTTCCGATATTTTTTTGTTTGAAAAATTTTCCAAAATGAAAATCTACAAAAGTAAAATTCCCATTGTAATTTAGGTCATTAGTGATGCTATCTATTTTTAATGTTGAATTAATTTTCAAATCACCAATTTCGGTAACTAATATGCCTTGCACTTTGAATTGATGATAATATCCTTTGATATTACCTTTGAAGTTGCAAATACCTGCGTTATGAAATTGTTTGGGAAGTTCAATAAATTCATTTTTATCAAACGGATATAAAGGAATTTGTTCTATTGATTTTGCAGTAGTAATCATTGATTGTGCGTTGATATTAAAAAATGTTTTTTCAATATCTGGAAGCCCTTTTATTTCAATATCCCCACTGATGATGGTGCCTGCATAATTGAGTTGTCCATTAGATATTTTTAAATCATTAACTTTTCCTTTTACTTTACCTGATATTTCAACAAAGTTATTCCAACCTTTTAATTCTTTTGCAAAATGAAATAAATCTTGAAAGTAAATTTTAGTGGGATAATGAAAGTCAGCATCTATGTACAAATTTTTTTCTACATCATTGATAAAATCATCAAATGATGGATATATAATCATCACATCTCCACTTGCATTGCTTCTGTTAGTTTTGAAAGACAAATCTTTGAAAAACATTGATTGAGAAGTAATACGCAAATTAGAATGGAATTTTTTTAATGTCAAACCACTTTGTTCAATAGCATTGAATTGTTTTATCTGACAATATAGAGTATCTTTTTTTTGTTGAATGTTGGTAAGCAGTAAATTAAGATTCTTTAATTTAAGATGGTCATAGTTGACTTGTTCAGATACACGAGTATTGTATTTTTCATCTTTATAAATAAGCGTAGCATTTTTTAATTCAGCAGAATAGAGTTTGAAATCAAATGATGAACTGTCTTTTGTAGATGTAGTATCTTTTGAATCAAAGTAATCTATGAGGGTTTGATAATTAAATTTTTTTTCATTTTTATATCTGATGGCTTTAATAACAGGATTTTCAAGAGTAATTTTTTGAACATATAATTTGCTATGTAAAATGGAATTGTATTTAATTTGAATGTTTAATTTATCTAAATAAACAAGCGTGTCTTTATGATGGTCTTTAATTAGTAGTTGATTTAAATTGATGTTATGAAAAATATCTATATCCACTTTTTTGATACTTACATCTAATCCAATACTTTCGGTCAAATAGGCAGTTGCTACTTTTCCAACAATAGTTTGAAAAGTAGATGAATACATTAGTAGAATTGTAATAATCAATATAAGTAAAATGATATTAAAGAAAATGAGAAGCAATCTTTTAGTCCATTTTTTTGAAGTTTGAAAAATACTTTTCAACCACACAAAAAACAGGATGTAAAAAGGAATTTTATTTATTTCTTTGTTTTGCATATTATTGAGTGCTAAAAATAATGAAATTGTTGGTGATACACTTTATTATTCAAATTATTTTGCAAAAATTATGTCTGTATTTATAATGGCTATAGAAAGTAGTTGTGATGATACTTCGGTAGCGGTTTTGAAAGAAAATGAAGTATTGAGTAATGTGGTGTGCAGTCAAGCAGTGCACAATCAATTTGGTGGGGTAGTGCCTGAATTAGCAAGCAGAGATCATTTGAAAAATATTATTTTATCTATTGATGTTGCATTAAAGGAGGCACAATGTAACTTGCAGGATATAAGTGCTGTGGCGGTTACACGAGGTCCTGGTTTGATGGGAAGTTTGCTTGTAGGGATTTCTGCTGCTAAGAGTTTATCACTTGCCTTGAATATTCCGCTTATTGAAGTCAATCATATTCAGGCACATATATTAGCACATTTTATTAAGGATGTGCATAATGAAAAGCAATTATCATTTCCTTTTTTAGGTTTAATTGTAAGTGGTGGTCATACGCAGTTGTTGTTGGTCAAAAATTTTTTTGATTATGAGGTATTAGGAGAAACTTTGGATGATGCGGCTGGCGAGGCATTAGACAAGGGCGCTAAAATATTAGGATTAGGATTTCCAGGAGGTCCTATTATTGATAAATTAGCACAAGTGGGAAATGAAAATAAATTTCATTTTCCAAAAGCCAATGTGAGATCATTGCATTTTAGTTTTAGTGGTATTAAAACATCTTTGTTATATTTAATTCAAAAAGAACAACAGAGCAATAAAAACTTTATTGAAGATAATTTGAATGACTTGTGTGCATCATATCAAAAAGTAATTGTAGAAATGCTGATAGGTGGAGTAGAGCAAGCCATTGAAAAAACTAAAATCAAACAAATAGCCATTGCAGGGGGCGTATCTGCCAACACAAAATTGAGAAAAGAATTGGAGAGATTATCTACTGAGAAAAATATTGAAGTGTTTACATTGCCATTAAAATATTGCACGGATAATGCAGCAATGATAGGAATAGCAGGGTATTTTAAGTATTTGAAAAAAGATTTTGCATCATTAGATATTATGCCAATTACAAGATGGGAAGGATTTAGAAGTGTAAGTAAATAATGAAAAATGGCAATTTATTGGACATCTTGGTTTGAAAATTATTTTTTTGTTAATTAGTTGTTTTAGTTCATTATTAGTAACTTTATTTTCATTACATTTGCACCAAATTTATTTATATGAAAAAAATTGCATTAGGAATTATATCTGTTGGTGTATCAGGTTTAATAATTTTTTCGTGTAAGAAAAAATATGATGCTCCACCACAGCAAGTAATACCATCGGGAAATCCTGTAACTATAGCAGCACTTAAAATGATGTATGCAGGAAAAGATACGGTGTTCAAATCAGATATTAATTTATATTGCACTGTAATTGCAGATGAGACATCAGGTAATATTTACAAAGAAAGTTATGTTAGAGATGCTTCTGGTGCCATTTATATTAGGTTGTTGGCATCAGGTGGCTTGTATGTTGGGGACTCTATAAGAATTAATTTGAAGGGAGCTAAACTCACACAATATCAAGGCGTAATACAATTAGATTCGGTTGATGTAGATAAAATGGTTGTTAAACAAAAAACAGGATTAAATCCATCCCCTATAACTGTCAATATTACTCAGATCAATGATAACTATTTATCACAATTGATTAAATTGAACAATGTAGAATTTATATGCGCTGATAAAAACCAATACTTTGCAGATGCTACTAATCAGCAATCATTAAACAGAGTGCTAACCGATTGTAATGGCAATCAAATCATTGTTAGAACCAGTGGATATGCTAATTTTGCTAATCAAAAAACACCATCTGGCAATGGCTCAATTGTAGCAGTTGTTGGAAAATACGGTGGAGTATATCAATTATACATTCGCAATTATGCAGAAGTGAATATGAATGGTCCTCATTGTTCATTTGCCGCCACGAACACACTTACAGAATCATTTTCATCTCAAACTAATGGTTCTAACATAGCTTTGTCTGGGTGGTCTAATTTTAATGTGTTCGGTGCCAGTAGTAGCACGGGTGCGCTTTTATGGACAGCTGATAATACTTCATTTTCAAGTAATACTGTTGCAAAAGCTAGTTTATATGGAGCATCAACTACTGGTACGCAAGATACATTATGGTTAGTAACACCGCCTATTCAAGCTACGGGCAGCGGGACTATTAATTTGAGTTTTGATGTAGGTTTAAAATTCTATGATGTTGGTCATCCTAATTTATTATCTGTGATGATTTCTACTAATTATGATCCATTCAATTGTAGTGTATCTACATGGACTACTGTACCTGGTTTTACAATTCCTTCTGGTAATACTACTAATCTTCAACCTGCTGGTACAGTGAATATTGCACCTTTATTACCACCGGGTTACACGGGCACTTTTAGAATTGGATTTAAACATTATGGTAAAAAAGGCACTTACGATTCTAACATATATATTGATAATGTAACTGTCAACTAATTATTTTGTATCACTCAAAAACTAATCACTATGAAAAAAATTGTAATTATTTTAGGAGTAAGCATTGCTTTGTTTTCTTGCAATAATAAGAATGAAGAGCAGGAAAGAAATCCTGTAGTAGATAGTTTATCTAATGTAAATACAAGTTTAAATACAAAATTATCTGAAAAAGAGGCCGCATTACAGGAGTTTATAGATGCTTTTAATGAAATTCAGGAAAATATTAATGTGATTAAAGAAAAGGAAAAAATTGTAACTAATTCTACACAAAGTGGAGATGTGAAAAGTAAGGAAGAAACTATCAAAGAAGATATTCAAGCGATTTATGATTTGTTGAATAAAAATAAAATGAAAGTAGCATCATTGAGCAAAAAATTGAAAGATTCGAATATTAAAATGGAAAGTTTAGAAAAAATGATAGCGAATTTACAAACTATGATTGATGAAAAAGATAAAGAAATAGAAGCATTGAAAGATAAAATTGAATCATTAAATATAGAACTTTCTAATTTACAAACATCTTATCAGGAGTTGTCTCAGGAAAATGAAATCAAAACAGAAAAACTTTATACTGCTTATTATGCTATTGGCAGCAGTAAAGAACTGAAAGAAAAAGGGGTAATTACCAAAGAAGGCGGATTCATTGGTATTGGAAAAGCTACCAAACTAAAAGATGATTTTAATAAAGATTATTTTACAAAGATTGATATTACAAAGGTTACATCTATACCTATCAGTGCTAAGTCAGCCAAAATACTTACTACACATCCATCATCATCTTACAAAATTATTGGCGACAAAAAACATGTGGATAGAATTGAAATTACTAATCCTGATGAGTTTTGGAGTGCGTCTAAATTTTTAGTCATTGTAACTGAGTAGAAAATGTTTTATTAAGCTTATTAAATCAATACTTTTCAAAGAGCACTTCTTTCATCCTACTCATTCATCGGACCCTTCTATGCACACAATTTTTATCTCATTAAAAAATCGATAATATGTAGTCCATGCAAATTTTTATTTAACCACAAAGAACACAAAGTTGACACAAAGAAAAATATCTTTGTGTTTCTTGGTGTTTTCTTTGTGCACTCTGTGGTTTGAAGATTAAAATCTTTAATATCAATCAATTCAAGATACACGCTATTTTCCGAGATGTGTGCATAATTAGAAGATACATTGAAAATCAAAATAATTTAAACTTATTAAAAACATTTTGGACAATAATGATTATTAATTTACAAAAGCAAATAATTACTTAATCACTAATTTATATTCTAATCCATAATTTTCCAAAAGTTTTAAGTTTTGCTCATCAAAATTTATTTTTAATGGATTAGTAGTGCTTACAAAATTTTTCCTTTCTTTATCCGTAATAACAAGTGTTACAGGAATAGATATACCACCATTGGTTTTAAATACCTTTTCAAAATCTTTTATCAGGTTTAATTGAATGTCATTAATATTCAACAAAATTTTTAATTCTGCTTTCTGAGATAACAAATCTTCTAATGGAATACAATCATATACACGAAATTCCCAACGATCTTTATTGGGTTCATTAGAATAATTTCTGTTTTCAATTTTTCCGTTGATGTAATAACATTTAATATTATTAAGATGATATTTTAATTGCGATTTTTCGGCCAACTCATCATTGATAAATAAATTGATATTTCCTGATTCATCTTCTAAAATAAGTTTGTAATAATTTTTTCCTGTTTTCATTGTTCTTACTTCTACAGATGAAGACCATCCTACAAGGGTTATGTTTTTATTTTGATATTCACTTAAGTTGTCATTAATAGCATCGTTAATGGTTTTTATATTGGTAGGTTTTAATGACTTGATCAGCATTTGATATTCCTGTAGTGGACTTCCGGAAATAAATAATCCTAACACTTCTTTTTCTTTTAATAATTTAGTGATGTTGTCCCATTCGGGAACGGGTAGTATTTCTGGATATTGACTGATGAGATTATCTTGATTTCCACCTAAATCAAATAATGAATTACCTTGTGTTTGTTTCTTTTGAACTGACTCTGCGTATTTTGATAGTTTATCTGTGAGCGTAATACCATCTTTTGCGGGAATAAAAAACATAGCACGAGTAATGTCGGGCAATGAATCAAATGCACCAGCCATTGCAAGGTTTTCAATATTTTTTTTGTTCAAAACTTTTGGGGGTAGAATTTCTGCTAATTGAAAAATGTTTGTAATCTTATTATTTTGTGCTCTGGCTTTGATTAATTCTTCTGCAAAATTTTTTCCCACATTTTTAATATAAGATAACCCGAATCTGATGCTTCCATCTTTCATTACATTAAATTTTTCCACGCTTTCATTTATATCAGGTGGAAGAATTTTTATATTCATTCTATTGCATTCTGCTAACACCACAGACATAGATTCTACGCTGGATTTTGTATTCAAGGCAGCACACATAAATTCCGATGGATAGTGGGCTTTCAAATAAGCAGTTTGATATGCTAATAATGCATAACATACTGAATGTGATTTGTTGAATGCATAACTTGCAAAGTCCTTCCAATCTTCCCAAATTTGTTTAACCACATTCAAATCAAAACCATTTTTCTTACACCCTTCAAAAAATGCGGTCTCTAATTTTTGTAACAAATCCAATTTTTTCTTTCCCATTGCTTTTCTTAACTCATCTGCTTGTCCTTTGGTAAATCCTGCTAATTTTTGACTGAGTAACATAACCTGCTCTTGATATACTGTAATACCATAAGTTTCTTTCAGTATCTCTTCCATTTCTGGAAATGGATAAGTAATTTTTTCTAATCCGTGTTTTCTTTTGATATAACTATCAATATATTTCATTGGACCAGGGCGATACAATGCGTTCATAGCAATCAAATCATTGATGCTATCTGGTTTTAATTGCTGTAAGTATTTTTTCATTCCAGGACTTTCAAACTGGAATATCTCATCAGTGTGTCCTTGTCTAAATACATCAAATGTCTTTTCGTCGTTCAGTGGAATATTATCAATATCAATCTCAATGCCTTTATTTTCTTTGATATATTGAAGTGTATTGGTGATGATAGACAAAGTGGTAAGTCCTAAAAAATCCATTTTCAGCAATCCTGCACTTTCTGCAACTCCAACATCTAATTGAGTAATTACCTGACCACTTTTAGAATCTTTGGCAAGCGGTGCAATTTCATCTAAAGGTTTTGGTGCAATAATCAAACCACAAGCGTGTTTCCCTGTGTGACGATAACATCCTTCTAAATTGGCTGCGTGTTCAATAACTTCTTTGGCTTTGCGATGGATAGAAAGAAAATATTCATACGTATTATTAAATTGTTCTTTCAAACTTTCGGTAGATTTTCCTTCTGAAATCTTTGAAAAATCAATGTTTTCGGGCTGTAACAAGTTTTTCAATGATATACCTAATTCTTCAATTGGTGAATATGCTTTGGCCAGTTTATCAACTTCTTCTGGTGTGAGTCCTAATGTTCTTGCAGCATCTCTAATGGCTGATTTTCCACCTAATTCAGAAAATGTAAT
This sequence comes from Bacteroidota bacterium, assembly GCA_040758575.1. Classification (GTDB taxonomy): domain Bacteria; phylum Bacteroidota; class Bacteroidia; order B-17B0; family Aurantibacillaceae; genus BPGX01. The sequence continues at coordinate 35,928 of JBFLVH010000002.1, forward strand.
GATGTTGGCTACTTTTTCTCTGCCGTATTTTTGAACAATGTAATCAATCACCTCGTCTCTTCTATCATCAGCAATATCAATATCAATATCAGGCATTGAAACTCTATCTGGATTTAAAAATCTTTCAAAAAGTAATTGATACTGAATAGGATCTACATTGGTAATATCTAAACAGTAAGCAATAATAGAACCTGCTGCACTTCCACGCCCTGGGCCAATGCGGATACCTTTCTTTCTTGCTTCATTTAATATATCGCTCACAATCAAGAAGTAGCCCGGAAATCCCATATTTTTAATAATACTCAACTCAAAGTCAATTCTCTCTTTTATTTCGGTGGTAATGTTTTTATATTTTCTTTGTGCTCCCTGATAAGATAAGTATTTCAAATATTCATTTTCTAAATCTTTTTCTGACAGATGAGAATATTGTTGTGCAAATTCTTTGGGAATGTCAAATTTTGGAAGAACAATATTTTTTTCTACTGAATAACTTTCAATGCTTTCTGCTAATTCTATGGCATTTTGTATGGCTTGTGGATAAAAAGAGAAAAGTTGCTCAATTTGAGCAGGTGATTTGAAATAAAACTCATTGTTGGGCAATCCATATCTTTTTCCACTGCCTTTGCCAATGGGCTTGCTTTTTTCTTCTCCATTTCTGATGCAAAGCAGAGTATCAAAAAAATCAGCATCATTTTGATTCAAATAAAAATTGTTTTGCGCTGCAATGGCTTTGATATTGTGCTTTTCTGCCATTTTGATAAGAAAGTCATTGACAAATTTTTCTTCATCTAAAAAATGATTGTTCAGTTCAAGATAAAAATTTTCTCCAAAATGTTCTTTGTACCACAAAACAACTTCTTCTGCTTTTTGTTCGCCATAATTGAGCAGTGTTTGTGGTATTTCTCCATAAATCCATCCACTTAATACAATGAGACCTTCTTTGTATTTTAATAAATTTTTTCTATCAATTCTTGGCACATAATAGAAACCATCTATGAATGATATAGAAGACAATTTACATAAGTTAGAATAACCTGTTTCATTTTTTGCTAATACTGGTATTTGAAAATTATGAGATTTTTGGTTTTGTTTGGATATATCTTCACATAGATAAAATTCACAGCCAATAATGGGTTTAATAAGTGGTAATGTTTTTTTGCCTTCTTTTTTTAATTGTTCGTTTTTTTCTAAGATTTCTTTATTGACTGGTTTTAGATTACTATAAAATTCCATTACACCACTCATATAGCCCAAGTCGGTAATAGCAAGTGCAGATGCCTGATATTTTTGGGCTTGTTTAATAAGTTGCTTGACATTGATAGTGCTATTGCCAATAGAATAAGTGGTATGATTGTGCAAGTAAGCAAAATGAAAAGGAATGAGTTCAATATTTTTATCTTTATCAGTTGAATGGGCATCTTTTGATTTTTTCTTTTCTTTATGAAAGTGTTTTTCTGTATCATAAATATCTGATAAATCAGGCGATTCGTATTCTATTTGTTCAATATTAATGTTTAAATTAGGTATAGAAATAATTTTTCTTTTCAATAGTTCAAAGAAAACTTGTGTGTTGGCTTGTACATCAAATGCTGCGTTATGCGCTAATTCAAATTGTTCCTGAAATAATATTTCATATAACTCGCCAAGATTCGGCATTTTATAGCCACCACCTTTTCCACCTGGTAATTGACAGAATTCAATAACTTCTTTAGATGAACAAGTATCTTTAATTATTTTGTTTGAAAAAATATTGGAATCTTTTCCTGCACGCATCAATTCTGCTGTAATGACAGGCAAATCATAACTAATGATATTATGCCCTGCTATAACCTGCACTTGCTGTAAATCCTGAATGAATTCATCTAATACACTATTCAGTTCTTTACCTTCTTTCAGTGCTCTTGCTGTAGATATTTTATGAACTTTTTCAGCGTTGTAAGGAATTTCAAATCCTTCGGGTTTAATAATTTGTGCAAACTGCTTGATAAGTTTGCCTTGTGCATCGTGTAGTTGATACGCCAACTGCACCACTCTTGGGAAATTGTCCAGATTAGAAAAATCTTTATTTTCTCCTTTAATAAATCCAGTTGTTTCAACATCAAATACTATGAACATAATTTTTTATTTTGAGCAAACAAAGATAAATATAATTTATTGCTTCCATCAAGAGATGTGGATATTTTTGGATAAGAAGGATATTAACAAAAAAAAACGGGGGACTTTGTCCCCCGTTTTCAAATTTCAATATGTTCAGTGCTAATTACTTGTTGATAATAATTCTCTTCACTACTTTTTCACCTCCGTTAGTTAATTTCAGGAAGTAAATTCCATTTTCGTAATGGCTTAAGTTCAGTGTTAAATAATTATTCATTACATTTTGGAATTCTCCTTTATTAAGTACTTGACCTAATGCATTAATGACTTCAAACTGTAAGTTTTGTTTTTCATTAAATGTAGTGATGATATTAAACAATCCATTAGATGGGTTAGGTACTATTGAAATGTTATTAGCAAAGGAATTTACCTCACCTACAGCAGTATTACATGTTAAAATTGGTAGAATAGCTCCATTTAATGGAATACCCCAACTATTTGAATCATCATAAGGATACCATGTATTATCATTCCATTTTTCCCACATTGTATTGGTTGGATTAGAACCAATAGTGTTATTAAATATTACAGCAGTATCTCCGCTGGTGGTTGGTAATACAACAGAGGCAAAGAATCCACCTGGTGTAGAAGAAGATAAAGGTCCTATAGGTGCTGTAAAATTATATTTGTAGGGTAAAATAATAGATTGAGAGAATGCTAAATTAGGATCGCCGCAATAAGTAACATTACTGTAGGTTGCTCCGGCTGTGATAGTACCCAAGTTAGCAGTAGCGGTTCCAACAACCGTTGCAGGCCCACTGGTAGTGTTTCCGCTGTATATTTTCAAATTAACAGGGGCAGTTGAAGAACCACCTGTACCTGTAGTGCCATTTTTATAGAATAATACAATTACATTAGTTATGTATTGAGCAGGAGATACATGAGAATAAGTAGATGCGGCAAACCATTCTGCTTTTTCTAAATCACCATAACAGTTATTACCTGACAAATAACCGGGACAAGTACTTGTAGGAGCGCCAGTTAAATAAACCGTTAATGTATCTGTATTCCTTACATTCGTAATGGTATCATTGCAAACGGTTGGTGTTATACATGATGAGATACTGATTACATTTGACATTGTACTTACGGTTCCATTATTAGCAGTAAGTGTAACTGTGTAGGTACCTGTATTAGCAAAAGTAACAGTTGGATTAGCGGCACTTTGATTAGGACTGAATGTTACTCCCGTGTTTGGATTCGCTGTCCATGTATAAGTCGGTGTGGGAGTACCAGTAGAACAATTGGTTAAGGCAACTCCTGTATTGATACATCCTGTAGAAGGCATAGTAAAACATGCATTAGCAGCCGGAGAAGATGAAGCACATAATGTAGCACTGGATGCAGTTAAATTCTTTCTGTAAGTTCCATTAGCCATAGCCGTTTGTATTCTAGTGGTCTGGTCTACGGTAAACATATACATACAAGCATCATCTGTATAATCCATAAAGTTCATAAACATTTCTCCATCGGGTGAGTTACCTGTACAACTTCCTGCACTATTTGGATAAGTAGGACATCCATTGTTGGCTGCTGAAGCAGGAGGTGTATCTGTACAATAATCAGTAGCACAGGTTCCGTCTCCCCATATATGGCGTAATCCAAGCCAGTGGCCTGCTTCATGACTGAGTGTTCTTCCTTTATTAAAGGGAGCTGCATATGTGCCACCTGGGTAAATGCTATTTGACCCACAGGTTCTTGCCCAGATCCATACCCCGTCATTGGTGGCTCCGCCTACTCCTGATAACCCAGGCAAACCAGTTCCTGCAGGAAAAGTAGCATACCCTAATAACCCAACATTAGAATTTACATCCGTTACCCATACATTAAAATACCTGTTGGGATCCCAAATGGTTTGTGGCTTTACTGTTCCATCAATGAATGATTGAAATGATGAAATGTTTGTGAAAGATGCAGGATTGCTCCAACCTTTGGATACATAATTAATTCTATCAATACCTGGTTCTGCTAATGTATTACCATTGGGGTCTTTTGTGGCTAAACAAAATTGAACACCTGTATTAGCAATTTTTACTCTTCCGTTGCCATCTTTATTAGCAGCAGGAAGCGAAGCTGCAAAGTTGACAAAAGCATTAGCAGGATAATTCCCTACATTTAAACCTGTACCTGAATAGTCAGCATTCAGTACTTGTACTTGAGAATTAATTTGCCCCTGAGCTAAGTTGGGGTAGGTTCCTACGGCTTGTCCGCCATGCACAACGTGAAATACAATAGGAATTGTGTAGTTAGCATACACCTTTCCATTAAGCACTTCAGGATGGTCTTTAATGTATTGTTCAATTAATTTCTGAAATTGCACTTCCCATTCTTCTGGTGGTGCAATAGTACCACAGGTTCTTTTAATGGTAGTTTGTTCAGAGGCAGGTGTTACTTGAGCAGCTTTTGAAAAAGTTGCTTTTCTCCCTGTTTGTGCAAACATCATACCTGCACTGATGCCTGCTGTAACTAATAAATAAAATTTTCTCATAACTTTAAATTTTGATACAAAGTTAGGTATAATTTTTTACATACAATATATTCATAATGTTAAATTTTATGAGTGGAAGATAATTTCAATTAAAGGTAGGGATTTTTAAACTATTTCTGCTTTAAGATAAATAGACCTATTCGTACAACTTGTTCCGCCATAGGCGGACGGATTCGTGGCTTTAATAAATTATTTCTGCTTTATGATATGATAATAGACACCTTTGGAATGAATATTACATTAAAAAATAAAAAAGGCACTCTTATTTGTAACAAATTTAAGAGTGCCTGAGTTTTAGCAATTTTAAAAAATTATTGCCGATAAGATGCTAATGTATTTTATGAACCGCACATAATACATCCATCAGGGTTATCTAATGAGCAGGATATTTGGTCTGATGCACTTGGCTCTATTGGCAAATTAATTTTTGAAGGATCGGTGTCAGGAACTAAAGTGTGCATAGATTTTTTATCAATCGTTCCTGCATTACTTAATTCTACTACCAAAGCATCTTCATTATTAAGCAGTTGGGGTTTCACAGCACTTTGTTCTACTGTAAATTTGATAGCATCTGCCGCGGCTTTAGTTCTTAAATAATACATACCTGTTTTTAATCCTTTTTTCCATGCATAAAAATGGGCACTGGATAGCTTGGCAACATTGACATCCTGCATAAATAAATTTAATGATTGAGATTGGTCAATAAAAGCCCCCCTATCAGCTGCCATATCTAAAATATGTCTTTGTTTAATTTCCCAAACTGTTTTGTATAAATCTTTTAAATCCTGTGGTATTTCAGGAATGTTTTGAATACTACCATTTTGAGCAATGATTTTATTTTTCAAAGTATCATTCCACAGTCCTAATTTTACCAGGTCCCTTAATAAGTATTTATTCACTACAATAAATTCACCTGACAACACTCTTCTTACATAAATGTTTGATGTGAAAGGTTCAAAGCATTCATTGTTGCCCAGTATTTGTGATGTGGAAGCAGTGGGCATTGGCGCTAATAGTAACGAATTTCTTACACCATATTTTTTTATTTTTTCTCTTAATTCTTCCCAGTTCCATCTATTAGATGGTTTTACGCCCCACATATCAAATTGAAATATACCTTGTGAAATAGGCGAGCCTTCGTATGTTTCATAAGGTTCAAATTCTTTTGCTAATTCATTGCTGGCTGTTAATGCAGCAAAATAAATGGTTTCAAAAATATCTTTGTTCAATTGCTTGGCTTCTTCACTATCAAAGGGGTAACGCATTAAAATGAAAGCATCGGCTAATCCTTGAACACCAATACCAATAGGGCGATGTCTTAAATTAGATTTTCTGGCTTCTGGTACAGGATAGTAATTGAGGTCAATAATTTTATTTAAATTGCGAGTAACGACTTTGGTAACTTCAAAAAGTTTTTGAAAATCAAATGATTTTGTTTTTTCATCTATAAATTTTGGTAGGGCAATAGATGCCAAATTGCATACAGCAATTTCATCGGGGGCTGTATATTCAATAATTTCAGTACATAAGTTGGAAGATTGTATAGTTCCTAAATTTTTTTGATTGGATTTTTCATTGCAGGCATCTTTGTATAGCATATAAGGATTACCTGTTTCAATTTGTGCTTCTATAATAGCTTCCCACAGTTCTCTGGCTCGGATGGTTTTTCTACCTTTCCCTGCTTTTTCATAAGATATATATAATTCTTCAAATTTTTGTCCATAAACTTCATATAAACCTGGGCATTCATTAGGGCACATTAAAGTCCAATGTTCGTCATTTTCAACTCTTTTCATAAATAAATCAGGTATCCAAAGTGCAGTAAATAAATCGCGTGCTCTTAATTCTTCTTTTCCATGATTTTTACGAATATCTAAAAATTCAAAAATATCGGCATGCCAGGGTTCTAAATACACAGCAATTGAGCCCTTTCTTTTGCCACCGCCCTGGTCAACATATCTTGCAGTTTCATTAAATACTTTCAGCATTGGGATAATACCATTGCTAGTACCATTAGTTCCTTTGATGTATGAACCAGTGGCTCTAACTTTATGAATAGCTAGTCCAATACCACCGGCACTTTGAGATATTTTAGCACAATCTTTCAAAGTATCATAAATGCCATCAATACTATCTTCTTTAATTTGTAATAAAAAGCAAGAGGACATTTGTGGCTTGGGTGTGCCCGCATTAAATAATGTGGGTGTAGCGTGTGTGAACCATTTTTCACTCATTAAGTTGTATGTTTCAATAGCGGCGTCAATATCGTTTTTGTGAATACCAACGGCTACACGCATTAGCATGTGTTGAGGTCTTTCGGCTACGCGACCATTCATTTTTAATAAGTATGATCTTTCTAATGTTTTAAATCCGAAATAATCGTAACCAAAGTCCCTATCATATATAATAGATGAATCTAACTTTTGTTTGTTGTTCATAATAATTTCATATACATCGTCGGCAATGAGTTGCGCTCTTTGCCCAGTTTTAGGATCTTTGTAGTGATATAAATTGTGGATAGTTTGAGAAAAACTTTTCAGTGTATTTTTGTGCAAATTGCTCACAGCAATTCTGGATGCTAATATAGCATAATCTGGGTGACGGGTAGTCATAGTGGCAGCAGTTTCTGCGGCTAAATTGTCCAACTCAGTGGTTGTAATACCATCATATATGCCGCTGATAACTTTCATTGCTACCTGAACTGGGTCTATGTAATTCATATCCAGTCCGTAGCATAATTTTTTAATGCGTGCAGTTATTTTATCAAATTGCACGGGCTCTTTGGTTCCATTTCTTTTTATGACAAACATAGTTGTAAAATTTTAATTCAAAGTTAGGTGTTATATTGTTAGGTAATTTATTAAAAATAAAAAATTTATTCACCGTTCAATGTGAATAATTTTTTTGATGATTGAGATGTAAGTGAAGTATTTCTTTCTAAAAAGATTCCATTTTCGTATCCTTGAATATTTTTATTTGTTTCAGCCATTTTTAATCTTTTTTCAGCCAATAGGCAGTAAGTATGGTTAATTTCTATTCCACAATAATTTCTGTTTAATTTTTTTGCTGTAACTGCGGTAGTTCCTGAACCTAAAAATGGGTCAAATACTAAATCATTTTCTTTACTGCTGGCCAGAATAATTTTGGCTAACAATTTTTCAGGTTTTTGGGTAGGATGTTCGGTATTTTCAGGCATAGACCAAAAAGGTATTGTGATATCTGTCCATAAATTAGATGGATAAGTGAGCCGATACGCTTGACCATTAGGATTGATAAACCAATCTTTGGCTTGTCCATCGGGTAATTTATAGGGTGCCAGCACTTTACGCATAGTTTTTACAGTATCTGCATTAAAATAATAATCATCAGAAACAGTTGCAAACCAGATATCTTCGTGGCAATTTTTCCAATTTTTTGTTGCACCTCTTCCTTTTTCCCTTTCCCAGGTGATACGATTGCGGATTTTAAGATATTTAGACAGCACATTATATACAGGAATAGAGGTTTTCCAATCACTGCATACATAAACAGAGGCAGTGGGTTTGAGAGTTTTCAATAAAGGGTTAAACCAAGAATCCATCCAGTTTTCATATTCTTTATTGTTCATTGATTTAAATACCTGCCCATTAAAGTTTTTGTTCAGATTGTATGGCGGGTCAATGAATAATAAATCTACAAAATTTTCGGGTAAAAAGGGCAATGTTTCAAATAAATCCTGATGAATGATTTTATTTTTTAAAAAATGAGCATTTGCTTTTTCTGATAAGCGAATCAGATTTTTGGATAATGAATTATCAACTTTTTCTATTTGTATAGTTTTGTTTCTCTTGCTCATTTTTGAAGTGAATATGAAAATGTGGTTGGATTATCTCAACCTATCAATATTAAATTAATAAAATGTTTTTTTGAGTTTAGAAATCTTCGTCTAACTTGAAAGTGTTTTCCTGTTGTTTAGTTCCTACGGCTGCTTTTTTATATTCAGAAACTCTTTTCTCAAAGAAGTTTGTTTTTCCTTGTAAAGAAATCATTTCCATAAAATCAAAAGGATTAGTAACATTGTATATTTTACTGCAACCTAAAGCTACCAATAATCTGTCGGCTACAAATTCAATGTATTGACACATCAGGTCCGCATTCATACCAATTAATCTGACAGGAATAGCATCTCTTACAAATTCATGTTCTATGCTCACGGCTTCCTTGATAATTTGTTGAACTGTAGATTCAGGTAGTTTATTTTGAATATATTTGGTGTAGAGCAAGCAGGCAAAATCACAGTGTAATCCTTCATCTCTTGAAATAAGTTCATTAGAAAAACTTAAACCTGGCATAAGCCCACGCTTTTTTAGCCAGAATATTGAACAGAAAGAACCTGAAAAGAAAATGCCTTCTACTGCAGCAAAGGCAATAAGTCGTTCAACAAAACTGCCATTATTTATCCATTTGAGAGCCCATTCTGCTTTTTTACCAACACAGGGTACGGTTTCAATAGCATGAAATAATTTATTTTTTTCGTCGCTATCTTTAATGTAGGTGTCTATAAGTAAAGAATAAGTTTCAGAGTGTATATTTTCAATCATTACCTGAAATCCATAAAAACAACGAGCTTCGGGGAATTGCACTTCTCTTAAAAAATTTACTGCAAGGTTTTCATTGACAATACCATCGCTGGCAGCAAAGAAAGCCAACACGTGTTTAATAAAATGTTTTTCATCATCGTTTAGTTTATTATTCCAGTCCTGTAAATCCTGCATCAGGTCAATTTCTTCTGCAGTCCAAAAAGAGGATTCGGCTTTTTTATACATTTCCCAAATATCATGGTATTGAATGGGAAATAACACAAACCTGTCTTTGTTTTCTTGTAAAATTTTTTCGTATGCCATAGGTATTAGTTTTTAATTTTATAGTATGAATGTGTAAAAATTTAAGATAAAATGAAATAATGAGAGGACAAAGGTATGCACATTTTAATGTCAAGTAATGCACATCTTGTAATATTTAATCCACAAAAAATTTAATTACTTGTTTTTGAGCAAATTAAAATATTAAATGGAAAAATGTGGATAATGTTTTCAAAAAAGTTGTATGAACATTTCAGGATGCAATTTTTAATAACATTCTTTTAACCACTGGAAGTATTGTATATTCCATAGATACACATATTTTAGGGAAAAAACTAAACACTGCGGGATTAGGAATATCGGGCATTTGTTGAATAATTTCCTGCTTGATGGAAGTTAATGTTTTATGAATGCTTAAAGTGTAACTGGAGATGTATTCTGTTTTCAAACTTTTGAAAGGCACTTGTTGTTCATCTATTTTAGCATATAGAGAAGAAATTTCATAACGATAAACCAATATTTCTGATGTGGGAAAATTTTGAATGAATATATATCCTATATTTTTATTGAGAGGTGTTAAACCCACCTGACTATAATTCATTTGGTTTTCTACTTCTTCATAAATTTTTTTACCATGATGAATTTCTTTTTCAATTTTTGGTAAACTGAAATCAATCACTTCTTCAATAATGTCCATTTCTGTTTTATCTTGTATGGATGGTTGATGAGGATGTCCATAAATTAGTTTCATGTTTTTCCAGTCAATACCTGTCAATACTTTTTCAGAGGTTTTAATGTTGTTTAAATTATCTTTTATGCTTTTTAAATATTGATATTGTTCAATCAACTCTGCTAATGGTGGATACAAAATTTTATTCTTAAATACTTCATGCACATCTCTTAAATATGCTAATACCAGATATTCTTTGTATTCGGCGTCCATTGTGCCTTCTGTTAGCCAGTTTTTTGATAACTTAAACATAGTGCAGAAATTTTAGCAATTTATTTACGACAAACAAATTTGATGGTTACACAAGAAGCGGTAATTTTTTATTATTTTTGCACAAAGAATTTGAAAAATGAACTCTATGGAAGTTGTAGAAAAAAAAGAAAAAACCGAAAGTGTTCATAAAGAACCCACACCTTATGCTCCCAAAAATAAAGTAAGAATTGTAACAGCCGCTGCTTTGTTTGATGGACATGATGCGGCTATCAATATCATGCGAAGAATTATGCAAAGCACAGGTGCAGAGGTTATCCATTTAGGTCATGATAGAAGTGCATTTGATATTGTCAATACTGCTATTCAGGAAGATGCTAATGCTATTGCTGTTACGAGTTATCAAGGAGGACACATGGAATTTTTTAAGTATATGTATGATTTACTTAAAGAAAATAATTCTACGCATATTAGAATTTTTGGCGGTGGTGGTGGTGTTATTTTGCCAAATGAAATTGAAGAATTACACGCTTATGGCATTACAAGAATCTATAGCCCCGATGATGGAAGAAAAATGTCTTTGCAAGGAATGATTAATGATGTGATTGAAAAATCAGATTTTCCTACTGGCAAAGATGTAGATGAAAATCATATTGTAGAAGCACAAAAGAATGATTTTAAAGCCATTGCTCAACTTGTTTCTGCTGCTGAAAATTTTGCTGATGATAAAAAAATCTCTAAAATTATCAAGAAGATAGAAGATTTAGCCAAACAATCTAAAACACCTGTATTAGGCATTACAGGCACAGGTGGAGCAGGAAAGTCATCTTTAATTGATGAAATAATTCGTCGCTTTTTAATTGATTTTCCTGAAAAAAAATTAGGAATTATCTCTGTAGACCCGACTAAAAGAAAATCTGGTGGTGCATTATTAGGTGATAGAATCAGAATGAATAGCGTGAATAATCCCCGTGTGTATATGAGAAGTATGGCTACTCGTCAAAGTAATCTGGCTTTATCTAAAAGCGTGCAGGAAGCATTGAATGTTCTTAAAATTGCTGATTTTGATTTAATTATATTAGAAACGGCTGGTATCGGACAAAGTGATACTGAAATTACAGAATATGCTGATGTGTGTATGTATGTGATGACACCTGAATATGGAGCGGCTACCCAATTAGAGAAGATTGACATGTTGGAATTTGCAGATATTATTGCCATCAATAAGTTTGATAAGAAGGGTGCAATGGATGCTTTACGAGATGTCAAAAAACAATACAAAAGAAATAAAAAATTATTTGATGTCCCTGATGATAAAATACCTGTGTTTGGAACCATTGCAGCCCAGTTTAATGACCCCGGAACGAATACATTGTATAAAAATTTAATGGATATTATTCATCAAAAAACCGGAGCATCACTTATTTCCAAATTTGTGCCTTCTAACGAAATGAGTGAAAAGATTTACATCATTCCACCACATAGAACAAGATATTTAAGTGAAATATCTGATACCATCAGAAATTACAATAAAAAAGCAGAAGAGCAATCTTTATTAGCCGAAAAATTGTATGCACTTAAACAATCCATACAAGAAATTGAACAAGATGAAAACATTGATACAAAAGATAAAGAAATTATTTTATCCAACTTAAATAAACGATACAAAGAATTAGAAAATCAGCTGGAAATTGCTAATAAAAATTTATTAGATACATGGGAATACCGCAAGAAAAAATTTACTGACGATTATTATGAATTTAAAGTAAGAGATAAAGTAAAAAAAGTTCGTACCTATCACGAATCCTTATCACACACCAGAATACCAAAAGTAGCAGTTCCTAAATTCAGAAACTGGGGAGAAATATTGAGATGGAATTTGCAGGAAAATTTTCCAGGTTCTTTTCCTTACACTGCTGGCATTTATCCATTCAAAAGAGAAGAAGAAGACCCCACCAGAATGTTTGCAGGTGAAGGTTGTCCGGAAAGAACTAATAAAAGATTTCATTATTTATCTTATCACATGCCAGCAAAAAGATTAAGCACTGCGTTTGATAGTGTTACATTATATGGAAGAGACCCTGATTATCGTCCTGATATTTACGGAAAAATTGGAAATTCAGGCGTTTCAGTATGTTGTTTGGATGATGCTAAAAAATTGTATAGCGGATTTAATTTAGCAGATCCAAAGACATCAGTGAGTATGACTATTAACGGGCCTGCGCCAACCATTACCGCTTTTTTTATGAACACTGCTATTGATCAGCAATGTGAAATTTACATTCGTCAAAATGGATTAGAAGAAGAAGTAAAGAAAAAAATTGAAGAAGAATATCGTTCAAAAGGATTAACACCACCCAAGTATAATGCCCCATTACCACAAGGTAATGACGGCTTAGGGTTATTGCTTCTTGGTACTACTGGCGATAGAGTATTGTCAAGAGAAATTTATGAAAACATTAAAAAAGACACATTGTCTAAAGTAAGAGGCACTGTACAAGCAGATATATTAAAAGAAGATCAGGCACAAAATACTTGTATATTTTCTACTGAATTTTCTCTTAAAGTAATGGGCGATGTACAGGAATATTTTATCAAGAATAATATTCGTAATTTTTACTCTGTGTCTATTAGTGGTTATCATATTGCAGAAGCTGGTGCTAATCCCATTACCCAGTTAGCATTGACTTTATCAAATGGCTTTACTTATCTTGAATATTATTTAAGTCGTGGAATGAAAGTAGATGATTTTGCACCTAATTTTTCATACTTTTTTAGTAATGGCATGGATCCCGAATATAGTGTAATGGGAAGAGTAGCTCGTAGAATATGGGCAAAAGCATTGAAGTATAAATATGGAGCCAATGACCGATCTCAAATGCTGAAGTACCATATTCAAACATCAGGTCGTTCTTTGCATGCACAGGAAATTGACTTTAATGATATTCGCACCACATTGCAAGCTTTATACGCTATTTATGATAATTGTAATAGTTTGCATACTAATGCCTATGATGAAGCTATTACAACGCCCACCGAAGAATCTGTTCGCAGAGCAGTGGCTATTCAGTTAATTATTAATAAAGAATTAGGTTTAGCAAAAAATGAAAACCCATTGCAAGGATCTTTCATTATTGAGGAATTAACTGATTTAGTGGAAGAAGCAGTGCTTATGGAATTTGATAGAATAACAGAACGCGGTGGTGTGCTGGGTGCTATGGAAACAATGTATCAACGAAATAAAATTCAAGAAGAAAGTTTATATTATGAAACATTAAAACATACAGGTGAATTACCAATTATTGGAGTCAATACTTTTTTAAGCTCCAAAGGATCGCCTACTGTAATTCCTAAAGAAGTTATCAGAAGTACTACCGAAGAGAAGGAGCAGCAAATTAATACCGTGAAAAGCGTTCATCAATTTTATCAAAATATTGCACCACAAAAAATTAAAGAACTTCAGCAAGCCGTTACTCACAATCAAAATATTTTTGAACAACTAATGGAAGTGAGTAAATATTGTACGCTTGGACAAATTACAAGTGCATTATTTGAAGTAGGGGGGCAGTACAGAAGAAATATGTAGTTATTTTAGATGAGTATAAAGAGATACAACTTATTATATGTTTAAAAAAGAAGCCGCTGACTTTGTCAGCGGCTTCTTTTTTGAGATACTTAAGACCATTAAGAAGTTTATCTTAGTAAAGTAATATATCCTTTTTCTTCATACGCTTTTTCATCCGCTCCTTTTGCTTTGATAATATAGAAGTATGTACCTGTTGGTGCATCTTTCCCTGCTTTTGTTTTTCCATCCCATTGAATATTTCCTTTGTCAGTTGTAACTTTATACATTTCTGCTCCCCATCTGTCAATAATGGTACACTCAATTTCGGTGAGATTAGAAGTGTGTAAAATGAAATAATCGTTCACCCCATCACCATTTGGAGTAAATACATTTGGAATTTCTAAATCGGAAGGGATATCTACTTTTACAATTCTATATGCAGTATCTATACAAGTTCCATTTTGCATTATCATTATTACAGTATAAGTACCTGGTGCTTGAAAGGTTGTAGAAGTTCCGGGCGTAGTAACAGTAGGATTAGCAACAGTTGTAGATGTACTTCCATTGCCAAACGACCAGTAGTAAGTTAGATTAGCAGGGTTACCATAACTACTATTATTGGAAAAACTTACAGAAAGTGGGGCAAAACCTTCAGAAGGATTAGGAGTGAAGTTAGCATTAATATTACCATTTACTACAGCAACCGTATTAAATGCAACGCAACCTGTTACGGTATTAGTAATAGTTACAAAGTAATTGCCGGGCATATTAACAGAAGTAGAATATCCAGTAAGTGTAGATAAAGTAGCATCTTTAGGTCCACTCCACAAGTAAGTTATATTCGTGCTGGGCGTTGTGCCTGCTTCTATTGTAGTGTTAGTATAACCACAGGCAATTGTGTATGGTCCAACTGCAAAAGTCGGTGGAGGTGTAGTATTACTTCCAACAAGCACAGTGGTACAGGTCTGACAACCATTTGAAGTACGGGTAGTGCATAATGTATAGGTGCCCGCACTATAAAATGTTACCGGATTATTTACATTGTTAGTAGTAGTGGGTGCAGGTGTTGTCCATGTAAATGTCAGGGGTTCACTAATAGGATTAGGAGTAAATTGTAAAGTAGTTTGTAAATCCTTACAGGTGAGCGCAGTTGGAGTGGCTTTGGCTGTTAAGCCCAAGGGCTGTTTATCTTGATAAAATGTTACAGGTATTTTTCTTTTACATCCATTAGAGGGGTCTGTAATTTCAACAGTATAAGTTCCAATTGTTGTTTGACTGATATTAGATGTGCTATTGATAGCCAGTGTTTGTTGAGGTACTGTACCAGGTGTATACCAAACATAAGTAGCCCCATTCACAGGTGAAGTGCCCGTAACAATGGCATTAGGATATTTACAACTCAAAGTATTAGTAGGAATGTTCAGAGTGTATCCTCCGGTTGGCTTTAAGGTATCCATCCCAACTGTAATCGTTTGACACACAACACATCCGCCGGGAGAAGGGTCATAAGCACAACCTACATAGTTGCCGGGGTTAGTAAATGTCCATGTATTGGCAGTGCTTAATGTACTTGTTCCCGAAGCATCCGTCCAATAAACTTGAGGAGCCCCGCCTCCACCTGCTTGTGAAGCGTTGATAGTTAAAGTTACAGTGTTAGGATTGCACTTGATATTGTAATTGTTATTGGTAGCAGTAATAGTCATGGTAGGGGCATTAGTAGATTGGGTAACAGCAACGGTAAAGGTATTGCTACAACCATTAGCGATATTGGTAGCGACAAAAGTGTAAGTGCCGGCATTTCCTGGGGTTAATAAATTACCTGTTACAATGCCTCCGCCGGGTTGTATCCATGAGTAAGTGATATTGGTAGTAGGAGTAGAAGTACCTGTAAAAGTGCCGGCAGATCCTGTACAGGGTATATTTAAGGTGTTAGGAGAAACGGTTACACTTGGAATGGTTGTATAGATGCCCACCGCAAAAGTATTGGTAGAAATACAACCAGTAGAAGGGTCTTGACCAAAGACGGTGTAAGAGCCGGGAGTAGAGATGGTAAGAGGATTAGATGTTGAAGTTCCACTTGAAATGCTGGTAAAAGTATAATTCATAGAGGAGATATTGGAATTGGTATTAACAGCGGTTGCAGAGATAGTGGGGTTATTACAGGTAAGAGTATCATCTGTTAAACTAATGGAAAATGAAGGCAAACTTGGAGCAGAGATGGTTACTGTAAGAACAGCATTACAATTAGATGCATCTGAAACATAGCAGGTATAAGTTCCGGGACTTAAATTGGTAGCTATATTACTGGTTCCACCGGACGGTATCCATGAATAGGTAATGGGTGAAGTGCCACCATTTACAGTAACAGTTGCACTACCAGTAGATAATGTACCAGAAGAGCACGATGCGTTGGTAGAAGCAATATTGGTAGTCATAGAGTTAAATGCAGTAATAGTAATAGGAGAAGATACGGTAATATTTAATCCATCGCAGCGGGTATAAGTAGTTACAGCCGTGTAAGTAGTGGTGCTGGTAGGACATACATAAGCAGTATTTCCAGTGGCAAACATTCCTGATGCATCATACCATTGAATAGGTCCATAAATGGATGGACCGGTCGGAACGAATCTCCATGCTTCGGGAGTAGATACTGTCCATGGACCTGTATTTCTGCCAGGAGGAGTATACCCGGTAGAACCTGATGCGTTTTGAATACCTATCAATGCATTTCCACTATTCCATGAAGTGCAAGTAGGTTTGCTTTGAACATAAACTTCTATAACATTCGTAGTTTCGTATAATACCATTTGAAAGGAGCTTTTTAAGCTTGTACAACTGTAATGGCATACATTATTGAAATTAACTACAAGCATACGACAAGGTGCAGTACCAATTAAAGTATAAGTAACAGAACCACAAACGCTTGGGTCTATATCATGGTAAGGACCAAAAATAGCATTGAGAGGCAAACTGGCACTTGGAAGAGAAGCACTGTAGCTCCATGGACAATAACCACTTGCGTATGAGGTATTAAATGAAATAACACCATTAGAACCAATCACACATTGATTATAGGTAGAGCCAAAAAAGCAAAATGGAAATGGTAAATTAATGAGTGGACTCCACACATCATCTGTGCCAACCGAAACACCTGTACCACTGCCAGTAATAGGATAGGGTGGAGCATAAGGAATAGAAGTTACACTATAAGTAGTGGTTTGCCCAATATTAAATGCATTGGCAGTTAAGGTAACGCACGGACTACTGCCACAACCTACTGATGGAGAACTGGCTGATGTAATAATATTAGGACAGCCAGGTTGAGCATTAGACAGTTGAATTGTTGTTACAATTCCTGTAAATAATTTGACAATACTTTTTTGAAGTTTCATAGAAAAAATTTTTTAGGTATTAAAAAGCGGTGCAAAGATAATGCCTCAATTTGTTAATAACAATTTTTGTTTTATTGAACTTTTCAAAGTGAATATTTATTGTTACTAAAATAATTCGCACATTTGCGACAAAAATTTTTTATGCAAACACATTCTTTTGCCCCTCGTCATTTAGGAGTTAGTAATGAAGAAGTTCAACAAATGTTGGAAAAAATTGGTCTCAATAATATAGATGAGTTGATAAAGGAAACTATTCCACAAGAAATTTTATTGAATAAAAAATTAAATATTCCTGCTGCTTTATCTGAACCACAGTACTTACAACATATACGAAAAATTGCTCAACAAAATAAAATTTACAAATCTTATATTGGTCTTGGATTTTACAATACTTATACACCTTCGGTTATATTGAGAAATATTTTTGAAAATCCCGGTTGGTATACAGCTTACACACCTTATCAAGCAGAAATTTCACAGGGAAGATTAGAAGCTTTGTTGAATTTTCAAACAATGGTTTCTGATTTAACTAGATTACCTATCGCTAATGCATCTCTTTTAGATGAGGCAAGTGCAGCAGTAGAAGCAATGATGATGTTTTTTAATGCCAGAGAGAAAAATAAACAAAATGCTCTTAAATTTTTTGTTGATGAAAAATGCTTCCCTCAAACTATCAATACATTAAAAAATCGCGCACTATCTTTTAACATAGAATTAGTAATAGATGATTATAGTAAAATTTATCTAGATGATAGTTTTTTTGGAGCAATGGTTCAATATCCTAATGTAGATGGTGAAGCACGGGATTATTCTGAATTTATAAACTACGCTAAACAACATAATATTTTTGTAGCCATTGCTACAGATTTAATGGCATTGACTTTATTAAAAACGCCCGCAGAAATGGGCGCAGATTGTGCCTTTGGAAATGCTCAAAGATTTGGAGTACCAATGAATTTTGGTGGTCCTCATGCTGCTTTCTTCGCTTCAACAGAAAACTTCAAAAGATACATGCCCGGTAGAATAATTGGTGTATCTATTGATTCACAAGGTAATAGAGCATTACGAATGGCATTGCAAACAAGAGAACAACATATTAAAAGAGAAAAAGCCACTTCTAATATCTGCACAGCTCAGGCGTTGTTGGCTATAATGAGTAGTATGTATGCTGTTTATCATGGACCAAATGGATTAAAAGAAATTGCAACCAACATTCATCAAAATACTTGCTTACTTAAACATCATTTAGAAAAACTTGGATATAAAGTATTAAATAAATTGTTTTTTGATACTATTACCATTCAGGCAGATGTAAAAAAAATTAAATCACTTGCAGAAAAAAATCAAATCAATCTCAGATATAACAATGACAGTGTTTCTATATCACTGGATGAAACAACTACTTTGGAAGATGTGAAAAATATTATCAATATATTTGCTCAAGCCATTGATAAAAAATATGATTTTTCAAATCAACCATTAAATGTTATTGAAAATTCTTTGTTGAAAAGAACTTCATCATATCTTACACATCCAGTTTTTAATACTTATCACACAGAAACTGAAATGATGAGATATATTAAATCCCTTGAAAATAAAGATATTTCATTAGTACATTCAATGATTTCTCTTGGTTCTTGTACAATGAAACTTAATGCCGCATCTGAACTCATTCCTTTGAGTTGGCCTGAATTTACAGACATTCATCCTTATGCACCCGTTGAACAAGCCAGCGGTTATATGCAGATTATTCAGGAACTATCAGAGTATTTATGCGAAATAACTGGATTTACAGGTATTACATTTCAACCTAATTCTGGTGCACAAGGTGAATATACGGGCTTGCTATTAATTAGAGCATATCACAAAGATAGAGGTGAAGCACATAGAAATGTTATTCTTATTCCATCTTCTGCGCATGGTACCAATCCTGCTTCTGCAGCCATGGCGGGTTTCAAAATTGTAGTTGTAAAATGTGATGCTAATGGAAATGTTGATATAGAGGACCTAAAACAAAAAGCTGAATTACACAAAAATGATTTAGCTGGCTTAATGATTACTTATCCCAGTACTCATGGCGTATTTGAAGAAAGAATTAAAGAAATTACAGATATTATCCATCAAAATGGTGGGTTAGTTTATATGGATGGAGCTAATATGAATGCGCAGGTGGGATTAACCAATCCTGCTTTAATTGGCGCTGATGTATGTCATTTGAATTTGCATAAAACATTTGCAATCCCACACGGTGGTGGTGGACCAGGTATGGGACCAACATTAGTGAATGATAAATTAAAACCTTATTTGCCCAAACATCCATTAGATAATTCAAATGATACAAAAAATATTTATCCTGTATCATCTGCTCCTTATGGAAGCGCTTTGATATTATTAATTACTTATGGATATATTAGAATGCTTGGACCAGATGGACTTACCAATGCTACAAAAATAGCCATCCTCAACGCTAATTATCTAAAAGATGTTTTAAAAGATTATTACAAAATACTTTATACCAATCATAATGGAAGATGTGCACATGAATTTATTTTAGATTGTGCTTCATTCAAATTACAAACCGATGTAGAAGTGGTGGATATTGCAAAAAGATTGATGGATTTTGGTTATCATGCGCCTACCGTTGCTTTTCCTGTGCCTAATACATTAATGATTGAACCCACTGAAAGTGAAAGCAAGCATGAGTTAGATAAATTTGCTGATGCTATGATAACAATCAAAAAAGAAATTGAAGATATACAGAATGGTAAGCACGATAAAAAAAATAACCCCCTGAAAAATGCTCCACACACAGCAGAGATTATAGCATCAGACCAATGGAATTTCAGTTATTCCAGAGAAAAAGCTGCATTTCCAGCACAGTGGGTAAAACAAAATAAAGTATGGCCATCAGTTGCCAGAATTGATAACGCTTATGGAGATAGAAATTTAATTTGCACCTGTCCACCCATCAATGAATATGCTGAAGTGTAGTGTAGTTAATACATAATGATGATGGGTATTTAAGGAGAGAAAATATAACATAGAATTTTTTCCTTCGCAGGGTAGAAATATAATTATCAATGAAAATGTTTCTCCATTTTTGGCGGATAAAAAAATTATCTCTTAAAGATGCGAAGAATACAAAATGTTTATTTCAGATGCTTCTCTTCCTTTGACCGTCAAAATTTTTTAAGGTAAATCAATACCAAATAAGCGAGGTAGATTTTTTCATACAAAGAACATAATTCCCAATTGTCCTTAACTTCGTTGGAGGATAATGCAATATTTTGAACAATATCGATTTTCATTAAAAAAAATTTTGATACTTCGGATTTTTTTCTATAACTTTGCAAAAAATTTATTTTATGAAAAGAAAATTTACAATTTTAGTGGTGATTTCCTCTGGTTTTTTAGTGAGTTTAGCACAACAAGTGCCTTTGTTAAATCAGTATATGTTCAATAAAATATTGACTAATCCAGCTATGAGCTATCAGAATGATATGGGCGATATATATGCTCTGCATCGTTCTCAATGGACAAGTATGCCAGATGCCCCTGTTAATCAAGTGCTGGTTTTTACTGCCCCTTTACAAAAAGATAAAAATGGTTTTGGTTTGGTGATTACTCACGATAAAGCTGGACTTTGGGATCAAACGGCTGGCTATGCTAATTATTCACACGCTGTTAAATTAAATAAAGATGCTATTTTTAGTGCAGGTGTGAATGTTGGTGCATTTCAAAGAAGATACGATTTTAACCGCGTGATTGTAAAAGACAATAATGATCCTGAATTGTACGCTAATTCATTTAGCCGTGCTACTTTTGATATGTCTTTTGGATTTAATTTTAAGTGGAAGGACTTTAATACCGGATTTACTGCATGGCAATTGTTAGATAGCCGTGTAAGATTTAACGACCCATCAGGACATTTTACAAAATATATTACTACCAGGCACATTACATGGAATGCCTCCTATATAATTAAAGCCATTGAAGGTGGTAATTTCCCCTTAAATGTCATTCCTTCTATCTATTTAAGATATGTAACCCCTGTTGGTGGATTTTCTATGGCTGCACCTGTACAAGTAGATGCACAAGTAGTAGCAGAGTCAGAAAAATTTGGTTGGGTATTTGTAGGATATAAACATGGTTATTCTATTACCGGAGGCATTGGTGCTATTGTATCCAAAAAATTGAGAGCAGGATTAAGTTATGATTTCTTTTATATTAACAGTGTGAAGACCTATTTAGGTTCAGCAGCAGAAATTTTTGTTTCTTACAAATTCTCTTTTGCAGGTAAAGGTAACAACTCTCAAACATTATACTAATGATAAAAAAATATCAGTGGATTGTAATTATTGCAATCAATGTATTTTGGAATATTTTAAATGCTCAACAAACAACCTCACCCGATTGGGTTAATCAATTTAAAGACAAAAAAGATTCTTGGCTTTCTTCAGAAGCAGAAAAATTTTATTCTTCCGGAAATTTACGAGAAGCATTAAAATATTATTATGTATTGCGCGAAAGAAAACCCAAAGATGAATTTATACAATATAGATTAGGTATTTGTTATTTATTCAAAAGTGATGAGCCCGAAAAAAGTTGGGAATTGCTGTCTCCATTAGAAAATAGCAAAAACAAAAAGTTAGAAAATCTCACTTTCTATTTAGGTAGAGCACAACATATTAAAGCCAATTATGAAGAAGCAAAAAATTATTATATAAAATTTTTATCCTCACAAAAGGATACAACTACTGATTTGTACTTGAGAGGAAAATATTTTTTACAACAAACTATTTCTGCTCAAAATGTAATAAAACGAGATAATGAATTAAAGAAAAATGATGTAGTGCAGGTTTTATTACAAAATCAAAACATCAACTCTGATTATGATGAATACATGCCTGTAACAGATGCAGATGAAACTAAAATTCTTTATACATACAGAGGTCCAAAATCAAAAGGAGGAATGCTCAATGAAAATGGCGACCCAGACCCTAATGGAGCATTTTATGGTGAAGATATTTGGGAAGCATTGCGAACGTTAGAAGGGGATTGGGGAATTTCGCACCCAGTAGATGTTTTGAATACAGAAAGAAATGATGGAGCCGTAGCCCTCTCTGCTGATGGACAAACATTATTTATGTATAGAAATCGCCCCGATTCTTCTGGGAATATTTATTATTCTAAATTAAACGGTAATCAATGGTCTCCTCCTGCTGCCTTGCCTGGTGGCATTAATAGTGAATATTGGGAAGGAAGTGCTTGTTTAGCTTTTAATGAAAATATGATAATATTCTCTTCAGAAAGACCGGGCGGATTTGGTGGAAGAGACCTGTGGCGATCAGTAAAATTACCTAATGGCAAATGGTCTTTGCCTGTCAATTTAGGACCTAATGTAAATACTCCTTATGATGAAGATTCTCCATTTTTATTTTACGATGGTGTAACTTTGTATTATAGTTCAAATAGCCCTAATTCAATGGGGGGGTATGATGTTTTTTACTCAACGCTTCAGCAAGATAGCACATGGTCACCGCCTGTAAATATTGGTACAAAAGTCAATACACCTTTTGATGATAAATTTTATGTTATCAATGCTAGTGGCTCGCATGGTTATTACTCATCTATGCGAAAAGGCGGGTATGGACAGCAAGATATTTATTTAGTTACTCCCGGACATTTTAATAACACTTCTGCATTTGTATTAAAAGGCATTGTTTATTTAAATGAAACACCCGGCTATTCGGATATTACTGTAAAATTCTCTGATCAAAATTCCGAACCTTCTAATTTTAATTCTAATGCATCTACTGGAAAATATTTACTGGTTTTTCCATTAAGTTTTAAGTATGATGTAAGCTTTGAAGCCGATGGATATGTTCCCTACAAAATGAAACTTAATTTGAAAAATATATTTTCATTTAGAGACAGCACATTAGATATTCATTTATACAATCAATCTGATTTTGATAAATATATGCGCATTGCAGGCACTGTGTATGATCCTAAAACAGGCAAGCCATTAGCGGGCGTAAAAGTTGAACTCAGAAGCAAAGACGGAGAAGTGATAATGACCACCACTACTGATGAAAATGGAAATTATGTATTCAACAAAGTTCCAAAAGGCAAAGAATATGAGATCAATGTAGATTATCCCGGAGAGGTATTTGTAGAAGGTAAAGCCACTGATTTGTATGGGCAAAATGGTATAGCAGGTGTAAGCATCAATGATCAGGTTACAGGTGAAGATGGTACATTCAAATTCAACGCTTATGGCACTGGCGCAGAAGATGCTTATATGAATATAGCAGGAAAAGTAGTGCATCCTAAAACTAAAAAACCCATTCCCGGCGTTAGAGTCCAATTACGCTCAAAAGATGGCACTATTGTTAGAAATACTATAACCAATCACGAGGGAGATTTTATTTTCAAAAAAGTACCTAAAAATAAGGACTACGATATTTTCGTAGATTATCCCACTGCTTCGGTTGTAAATGGCATTGTTACAGACCATACAGGAAAAGGTATTCAAGGCAAAAAAATTGGCGATCAAGTCACAGACAAAGATGGTAAGTTTAGTTTATTGACCAGCAACAAAGGTATGCTCACCACTTCACCATATCCTCCTGGTACACTTGAAAAATATTTGATACCATTTAGTAAAGATAATCTCAACAATGCAATTAAAATGGACGAAGCTATGTTGGCTGAATTCCTTGCTAAATTTGGAGATTACTCTGCAAAAGATTTAGTATTCAAAGTTCAAATTGGTGCTTACCTCTATGCTAATAATTTCCAATATTTCAAATATGAAACATTAGATAAAGTCAACAAAAAATTATACGATGATAATCTCACCCGCTTCACACTTTCTACTCCATACAAGACATTCAGACAAGCATGGACAAGACAATGGGAAGCCCGTAAATACCCAGACCACGATGCATTCGTTGTTATTTTCTATAAAGGACAAAGAATGTTGATAAGTAAGGACTTAATGGAATTACTCAAATCTGAAAGTAAATAATATTACTTACTACCAAATCTATTCATAGTTACTCGTGTCAATAAATTAATTTCTGATTGCAACAATAAATTTTGTTAATAATCTTTTTTGTTGATAATTAAATTACATACATTTGCCCCAGTAAAAACAATGTATCGTCAAATTAAAAATATTGGTTTATTTTTTGTTTATCCCATTTTGTCTTCATTTACATTAATGTTGTTTTTAAATCTTTATTATTCTTTACAAAACAATACTAATTTAAAATATCAATATCATTACAATATTCAAAAGAAAAATATTATTGATGAAGAAAACTTCAATGTATTTGAAGAAGAAAATGAATCTGATAGCGAATTTGATTTGACTTTTCAATTGGTTGGTGCAGTAGTAACTTTTATTATAGCCATTTCAACAATATTGAAAAATATTGTTTATTTATTTATTCAAAAGTTTTTAGTGTCTAACTTTACTTTTGATTTGTATTTAAAACATCTTTGCTTAAGGAATTAGCAGAGTTTTGTTGTATTAATTTTATTTTCCTAGTTAACATATCAAATTGGAACCAATAAGTTTCATTAAAAACAATTAATTATGAGATACATAATTTATTCATTAAGCACTATTGCTTTGGCAGTAGGATTAACCGCCTGCCATTCAGAAAAAGAAGAAAGTGAAGATGTCATTTTCCAACTTACCAACCCTATTAAAAAAGACACCTCTATTATACGACAATATGTATGTTTAATTAAAGCCCATCAACACACAGAATTAAGAGCATTAGAAAAAGGGTATTTGGAAAAAATATATGTAGATGAAGGTAAGCCCGTAAAAGCAGGTCAATTGATGTTTCAAATTCTTCCAATTGTATATATGGCTGAAAAGGAAAAAGCAGCCGCAGAAGTGAATTACGCAGAAGTAGAGTATCAAAATGCCAAACAACTGGCAGAAAAAAATGTAATTTCTCCAAATGAACTTGCCTTAGCTAAAGCTAAATTAGAAAAGGCAAAAGCCGAACTTGCACTTGCCGAAGCACATTTGAAATTTACTGAAATCAGAGCCCCTTTTGATGGATTAATGGATAAATTCAATGTACGATTAGGAGCATTGCTGGATGAAGGAGAAATGCTTACCACACTTTCAGATATTTCTAAATTGTGGGTGTATTTCAATGTCCCCGAAGCAGAGTATCTTGAATTTAAGCAACACTATAAATCGGACTCTTTAATTAAAGTCCGTTTGCAAATGGCTAACGGACAATTATTCCCTTATGAAGGTGTTATTGAAACTATTGAAGCGGACTTTGACAACGAAACAGGTAATATCGCTTTTCGTGCTGGATTTCCCAATCCTGAAAGATTATTGCGACACGGAGAAACAGGAAATATTTTACTCACTTATCCCTACAAAAACGCCATTCTCATTCCTCAAAAAGCAACATTTGAAATTTTGGAAAAAAAATTTGTTTTTGTGGTAGACAAAAATAATAAAGTTCATCAAAGAGAGATTCAAATAGCAGGTGAAATGCAAGATTTATACATTGTAAAAAGCGGGGTTAATGAAAATGAAAGAATAATTTTAGAAGGAATCAGAAAAGTAAAAGATGGGGATATAATTAAAGAATTTAAGTATATAAAGTCCGATGAAGTGCTTCATCAATTAAAAACTTATGCTGAATAAAAATTAAAACAAACGAATTATGTTTAGTAAATTACTTCACAGGCCTGTTCTGGCTATTGTGATTTCAGTATTGATAGTGTTTGTTGGACTATTATCCATCAAAACTACACCTACTTCGCAGTTCCCCGACATTGCACCACCTATGGTAATTGTAAGAGCATCTTATCCGGGCGCCAGTGCCAAGGTATTAACGGAGTCAGTGTTAGTGCCTTTGGAGCAAGCAATTAACGGCGTACCGGGAATGCGTTATATGCTTTCGGATGCCACCAGTGCAGGGGAAGCCAACATTCGTGTGATATTTAATCTGGGTGTAGATCCCGGTGATGCAGTGGTAAATGTAAATAACCGTGTGATGGCTGTATTAAACCGTTTGCCTATTCTGGTTCAAAGAGAAGGTGTTATTGTAACGCCACTTATTCCAAGTATGTTGATGAATATCAATGTTTATAGCACCGACCCCAATGCCAATATGCGTTATTTGTTTAATTATGCCTATGTGAAAATGTTGCCAGAATTACAACGGATTAACGGGATTGGACAAGGATATATGCTGGGAAGCCGTCAATATGCTATGCGTGTATGGCTTAAGCCCGACAGAATGCGTGCTTACAATATTTCACCTGAAGAAGTTATGGAGGCATTGGCTGCACAAAGTATCATCGGAACACCGGGAAGATTAGGGCGGGCAGATGGCTATCAATCGCAATCATTAGAATATGTTTTAACCTATATTGGTAGGTTTAATAAACCCGAGCAATATAAAGATGTGGTTATAAAATCCAATACTAACGGAGAAATTTTAAGATTAAAAGATATTGCAGAGGTAGAGCTGGGCAGTGAGTATTACGATATTTATTCTAGTTTAAGTATTGGAGGAAAAAATTATCCCTGTGCTACTATTGCTTTAAAACAATCTTATGGAAGTAATGCCAGCGAAACTATTAAAAGAGTAAAAGAAAAACTTAAAGAATTGGAAAAAGACCTGCCACCCGGTATGCATTATGAAATTACTTATGATGTATCCAGATTTCTGGACGCTTCCATTGAAAGCGTGATGCACACCTTGCGTGATGCCTTTATTTTAGTAGCTTTGGTAGTACTGTTATTTTTAGGAGAATGGCGTTCTACGCTTATTCCCATTTTAGCTGTGCCTGTTTCATTGATTGGAGCATTTCTGTTTGTAAAAGCATTTGGATTGACCATAAATATGATTACCTTGTTTTCCATAGTATTAGCAATAGGAATTGTGGTAGATGATGCTATTGTAGTTATAGAAGCTGTTCACGCAAAATTAGAGCAATATCCTAATATTTCAGTATATAAAGCCGTTCAGATGGTACTAGGAGAAATTTCCGGCGCTATTATATCCATTACATTGGTGATGGCATCTGTGTTTATTCCAATTGGATTTTTATCTGGTCCTACTGGTTTGTTCTATAAACAATTTTCCGTATCCATGGCTTCATCTATATCTCTATCAGCTTTAATAGCACTAACACTTACGCCTGTTCTATCTGCTATGATATTGAAAAAATTAGATCATCATAAAAAGCATAAAAACATTTTTGAAAAATTTATTGATGCTTTCAATCAAAAATTTTCGTGGTTAACTAACAAATACATTGATATTCTCAAAAGAATAGTGGATAAACAGTGGTTCACTATTACATTTTTGTTGGTATTTGGAATTGGAATAATT
Source organism: Bacteroidota bacterium (assembly GCA_040758575.1). Lineage (GTDB taxonomy): Bacteria > Bacteroidota > Bacteroidia > B-17B0 > Aurantibacillaceae > BPGX01. Next base: position 63,699 of record JBFLVH010000002.1, read on the forward strand.
ATCATCACATCAAAGATGCCATCGGGATTTATTCCATCGGAAGATCAAGGAACAATTTATACCATAATTCAAACACCGCCCGGTTCTACTTTAGAGAGAACTTATGATTTAACAAGAAAATTACAAGATAAAATCTCTAAAATTCCAGAAATACAATCTGTGGCATCCTATGCAGGATACGAAATCCTTACAGAAGGAAGAGGTTCTAATGCAGGTACTATTATGATTAACTTAAAACCATGGGAAGAAAGAAGCAAAACAGTAAAAGACATCATAGAAGAATTAAAAGAATATGTTAAAGATTTTCCTGGAGCAACTATTGAGTTTTTTGAACCTCCTTCTGTGCCGGGATATGGAAATGCAGGTGGCTTTGCACTTCAATTATTAGATAAAACTAATACAGGGGATTATAAACAATTAGAAAAAGTTACTAATGATTTTATGGAAGAACTTAAAGAAAGAAAAGAAATTACCGGATTGTTTACATTTTACAGTGCCAATTATCCTCAATATGAAATTATCATTGATAATAATTTGGCTATGCAAAAAGGCGTGTCTATCAATGATATTATGAATACACTATCTATATTTATTGGAAGTACTTATGAACTCGGCTTTATTAAATATCAATGGTATTTCAAAGTATTTGTGCAGGCACATCCGAAATACCGTGCTATCCCAGAAAATCTGAAAGATATATGGGTTAAAAACAAATATGATAAAATGGTACCAATTTCTTCAATGGTAAAAATAAGAAAACTACAGGATGCTAATGAAATTAACCGATACAATTTATATCCTACTGCTTCTATTCGTGGTGAGCCAGCAAGAGGTTATAGTAGTGGTGAAGTCATTCAAATTGTCAAAGAAATTGCAGAAAAGACATTACCAAGAGGGTATGATATAGATTGGGCTTTTCTTTCAAAAGATGAAGTGGACAGAGGCAATGAAGCAATATACATATTCCTTGTGGTTATTTTATTTGTATATCTGGTTTTATCTGCACAATATGAAAGTTTTATTCTTCCATTTGCCGTTTTGATTTCAATTATTCCGGGGATGTTTGGAACATTTTTGTTTGTGAAATCTATGGGTCTTGAAAATGATATTTATACTCAAGTAGCGCTCATTATGTTGATTGGCTTACTCGGAAAAAATGCTGTTTTAATCGTAGAATTTGCTAATCAAAAATTCAGAAAAGAAAAAGTTTCTATTTTAGAAGCAACTTTAGAAGGTGCAAGAATTCGTTTCCGCCCAATTATGATGACCTCTTTTGCATTTGTAGCTGGACTTATTCCATTGGCTTTGGCAAAAGGTGCAGGTGCTATTGGAAATAAAACTATTGGTATTGCATCATTAGGAGGAATGATTTTTGGTACTATTTTTGGAGTGTTTATCATCCCTGGATTATATTATATTTTTGGTAATCTGGCAAAAGATAAACAATTAATCAAAAAAGAAGAAGATACTTCACTTTCTGAATCCTTTGTTCATAGTGTAGATTCTTTTCCTGTTGATGAAGATGAAGAGGATAATTCTAATACAACTCATTAAAATTATATTTATGAAAAAAATATCAGTTCTGATAATTTTATTACTCATTGCACATTCTTGTGTAATTCCACCTTACACCCAAAGAAGTGAAAACAGAAAAACACCTGAAAAATTCTCAAATAATACTTCTTCCGATACCACTTCTTCTGCTTCCATTCAATGGAAAGAATTTTTTAAAGACAAAACTTTAGTGGCTCTTATTGATACGGCATTAGCACATAATCAGGAATTGAATATATTTTTACAGGAAGTAAGAATTGCACAAAGTAATGTTTTATTTAAAAAAGCACAATACCTTCCTTTCATTGGAATTACGGCAGGTGCAGGATTAGAAAAGCCCGGAAAATATACCTTTAACGGAGCAGTAGAAGACAATTTAAATATTGCTGATGATAAAAAATTTCCTGACCCTTTGCCCAACTTATTGTTAGGCGGCACTTTTTCATGGGAAGTAGATATTTGGAAAAAATTACGCAACAGCAAAAAAGCAGCGATGTATAAATATTTTTCTACCATAGAAGGAAGAAATTTTTTAGTGTCAAGAATAGTGTGTGAAATCGCTAATCTGTATTATGAATTGTTGGCATTAGATAATCAATTAGAAATCACTCAAAATTATATTCAGATATTACAAAACGCACTTGAAATTGTAAAACAGGAAAAAATGTATGCCCGTACCACTGAACTCGCAGTAAAAAGATTTGAAGCAGAAGTTCTGAAAAACCAAAGTAAAATTTATTACATCAAACAGCAAATTGTTGAAACAGAAAATAAAATTAATTTTCTCACCGGTAAATTTCCTCAGCCCATCCAAAGAAATTCAAAATATTTTGCTGATATGTTGCCCCCACAAGTATTGTCAGGTGTGCCTTCTCAATTATTACGCCATCGTCCTGATATTCGTGCTGCCGAAATGGAACTTTTTTCCACACAATTAGAAGTAAAATCAGCACGTGCAGAGTTTTATCCTTCATTAAAATTAGATGGTATAGCCGGTTACAATGCATTTCATCCGCAGTATTTATTCCAATCTCCCCAATCTTTGATTTTAGGCATTGCAGGAGAACTCATAACGCCATTGGTTAACCGAAATGCATTGAAAGCCAATTATTTTTCTGCCATAGCACAGCAAAACAAAGCCGCTTATGAATATGAACAAAAAGTGATTAATGCTTATGTGGAAGCCGCCAATCAAATCAGCAATATTCAAAATTTACAAAGTGCTTATGAATTGAAAAAACAACAAGTAGACGCATTGACAGAATGCGTGGATATTTCTGTTAACTTATTTAAGAATGCCCGTGCAGATTATATGGAAGTATTGCTTACCCAACGTGATGCTCTGGAAGCAAAATACGAACTTATTGAAATCAAAAAACAACAATTACAGGCATCCATCAATTTATACAGAGCACTGGGCGGTGGTTGGAGATAGAATTTTAAAAATAATTATTACTAATAACTGATTTTCCTTTTTACATTATTTTCGTTTTTTAGAAAGTTTATAGAAAGTTTAGGTAAAAGTAAAAATTTCAAATTAGATGAATATTAAATAAGTTAAGTATTTTTGCACAAAAAATAAATCTATGAAAGTTGCTATTAATGGCTTTGGAAGAATAGGGCGTGGCTTTTTCAAAGCAGCCATTCAAAAAAAAGATATTGAAATTGTGGCTATAAACGACCTTACAGATACATACACACTTGCACATTTGTTGAAATATGATAGCATACATGGCAAAGCAAATTTTGATATTGCTTATGATGAAAAACATTTAATTATCAATGGAAAGAAAATCCCTGTAACTGCTATCAAAGAAGTAGAACAATTACCCTGGAAACAACTTGGTGTAGATATTGTGCTTGAAAGTACAGGGCATTTTTTAGATATAGAAAGTGCAGAAAAACATTTGAAAGCGGGAGCCAAAAAAGTAGTATTGAGTGCACCGCCGAAATCTGATAATATCAAAGCCATTGTAATGGGCGTAAATGAGCATATTCTTACAAAAAATGATGTGATTGTATCTAACGCATCCTGTACTACAAATTGTGCTGCACCAATGATTAAGGTAGTACTGCCTTATGAAATTGAAAGTGGCTACATAAGCACCATTCACGCTTATACAGCCGACCAGAGGTTGCACGACGCCCCACATAAGGATCTACGCAGAGCCCGTGCAGCGGCTGTTAATATCGTGCCTACATCAACAGGTGCTGCCAAAGCAGTTACAAAAATTTTTCCTGAACTCAAAGGTAAATTAGGAGGTTGTGGTATCAGAGTGCCTGTTGCAGATGGTTCGCTCACAGATATTACTTTGTTTGTAAAACATCCACCAAAAGATGCAAAGGAAGTAAATGATTTGTTTAAGAAAGCCGCAGAGGAAGAACTCAAAGGTATTATGGAATATTCCGATGAGCCCCTTGTATCCAGCGACATTGTTGGCAATCCGCATAGCGTGATATTTGATTCAGAATTTACAAGTGTGATTGGAAATATGATTAAAATTATTGGCTGGTATGATAATGAATGGGGTTATAGCAATAGATTAGTAGATTTAATTTGTAAATTGCACACATTGTAATTATGTTTGAACTTGTTTTTGCTTCTGCTAATCAAGGTAAGATAAAAGAGATTCATAAGATATTGGATGGTTTTGTTATCAAAGGTTTGAGAGATGTAGGTATAAATGAAGAGATTCCTGAAACGGGTCAAACATTTTTTGATAATGCTTTTCAGAAAGCAAACTATGTGTATCAAAAATGTGGTTGTAATGTGTTTGCAGATGATAGTGGTTTAGTGGTTAATGCATTGAATGGTGAGCCCGGCGTTCATTCGGCTATTTATGCAGGTTATCCTAAAAATGATTTAAAGAATATTCAGTTATTACTTCAAAAAATGCAGGGCATTTCAGATAGAAGTGCATATTTCATTTCTGTTATTTGTTTGATTTACCAAGGTAAAGAGTATTATTTTGAAGGAAGAGTAAATGGACATATTATTGATGAAATGCGTGGGAGCAATGGATTTGGATATGACCCTGTGTTTATTCCTGATGGATATAATATTACATTTGCAGAAATGGATAATGATTTGAAAAATAAAATTTCACACAGAAATAAGGCATTAGAAAAAATGAAAGAATTTTTAATTCAACAAAAATGAAGTTTAGAAAAATTTTATTTTATTGGTTAGCGATAATCACACTTACCCCCTTTATCAATTCTGCAGCAGCATTGCTTTTTGGTATTGTTGTTGGTTATGTATTAGAAGGGTTTTATGAACAAAAACAAAATGATAAGTTTGCAAAGCAATTGTTGAAAATATCCATTGTAGGTTTAGGTTTTACATTAAGTATTAAAGAGGTTTTAGATGTATCCTCACAAAGTATTTTTATTACATTGATAAGTATTTTACTCACATTTGGTTTTGCTTATTTATTAAGCATAAAGTTGAAGTTAAGCCCAAAAATGTGTTTTTTAATTGCAAGTGGAACTGCTATATGCGGAGGAAGTGCCATTGCGGCGGTATCGCCAGTAATTCGTGCCAAGAGTAAAGACATTTCTAATGCTATTTTATCTATATTTTTATTAAATGGTGTAGCATTATTGATTTTTCCTGTATTAGGAAAAATATTTCATCTTTCAGATTTTCAATTTGGATTGTGGTCGGCAATTGCTATTCACGATACAAGTTCGGTAGCAGGGGCGTCTGCAGCGTTTTCTGATAATGCGTTTCAGGTAGCCACTATTACAAAGTTAGTAAGAACATTATATATTATTCCATTAGTTTTTGTGGCATCATATTACTTTAAAAGTAAAAATGAAAAATTCTCTATTCCTTTATTTATAGTGATGTTTATCGTGGCTGTGTTGATTGGAAACTATTTAATTCCCGATAATATTAAGCATTTCATTAAAGCAGGGTCAAAAGAGATGTTAGATTTAGCCATATTTTTTATTGGCACTTCTTTTAAGGTAAAAAATTTTAAACATTTTTTATCAAGACCATTTTTAATGTCATTGTTATTATGGATATTTATATCTGTTTCGTCTTTGATTGTTATTTATTGGATGTATTAAGCAATGATTTTTTAAAGTTTTATTAGTAATAAGTTTTGTATATTTGGTAAAAATTTTTGTGTATGGAAAAAATTCGCACCATTATTATTGATGATGAAAAAAATAGCAGGAATAATACCAAACAGATGCTGACGAAGTATTTTACAGAGATTGAAATTATTGGCGAAGCAGAGAATGGAATTGAAGGCAGAAATTTAATTGCACAATTACATCCAGATTTAGTTTTTTTAGATGTGAATATGCCTGAAATGACAGGATTAGAGATGCTGGAAAGCATTCCTGAAAAGGATAAAAATTTTTATGTGATATTTTTAACTGCTTATGGAGATTATACTATTCAAGCCATCAGAGCAGGTGCAGTAGATTATTTAATGAAACCATTAATGAAGGAAGAATTGATGCAAGCCATTAAAAGAGTGAGTAAGTTTATTGATGAAAAGAAGCATTCTTCGGCTCAACAACAAAGTAGCAAGTTAATGGTTTCGCATAGTAAGGGCTTTACATTGATTGATTTTAATGAAATTATTATGTTGGAAGCAGCAGGCAATTACACTGATTTTTATTTAACAGGCAATAGAAAAATTATTTCATCAAGAACATTAAAGAGTTATGAAGAAATTTTAGATAAAAATATCTTTTATAGAGTAAGCAGAAGTGCTATTGTAAATTTAATACATATCAAAGAATATAATAATTCTAAAGAAAATTTAATTTTGACAGAAAATCATCAAATCAGAATTACTCGTTCTAATTGGGCTGAATTTTCAGAAATTATTCGTAATAAAACTATCAATCCACAAAAAAATTGATACTGATTGTGAATTGTTTTTTAGAGAAAATGTTATGTAGAAGTTTTTTTATTTTCTTTTTCTTACTTGTTTTAAATATTTCATCTCAAAATATTTATTTTCCTTATTATCATTATGAAACTGAAAATGGATTGGTGCATTTGAATGTATTGTCTATTCAGCAAGATAAAAACAATGTATTAAACTTTGTTACGCAAGGAGGCGTGTATGAATTTGATGGCAAATTATTTGTAAAAAATCAAGAATATTCGTCATTGAAAAACATCCGAAATATTTTTTTTAATGATACATCTGTTTTTTTAGTGCAAAGAGATAAAGGTGTTTTTTATTTATCAAAGAAAAATATTAAACCATTATTTCCACAGAATCCATTTAAAAGACCAAGTGATAAAATTATTTTAACCACACAATATTGTTTTAATTTTACTGACCAAATTTCTGTTGAGTTTTACGATTACAAAAGCAAAATATACTACAACGATTCTATATTGCTAAAAGATAATACTAATCAGGCGTTCGGTGTTTATCAAGTCAATAATAAAATTATTCAAATAAGAAGAAAAGGAGTTTATTTTATAGAAGGTAATAAAATTTTTCCACTTTCAACATTTATCAACACACCCGTGTATTCATTGTATCATCAAAAAAAACAGCACTTAGTTTATTTAGGTTCATCAGGAAAAATAATTGTAACAGATGATTCATTGTTTAAAATACAAAAAATTATTCTTGTAGAAATTCATTCACCAAGTAAATCCAATCAGTTTTTGTTTAAGATGGAGAAAAATATCAGTAAGATATTAGTAGATAATTTGAATAGAATTTGGTTTAGCACTCAACCTGATGATAACCTTTATTTAATGGAAAATCAGCAGATATATGATGTGTTTGACATTATGAATATTTTGCCTGTTTTGATTAATGATATTTATTTAGATAACTTTAATAATGTATGGTTGGCTACTTTTAATGATGGTGTTTACCAAATAGCATCTACTTTCTGGCAATCATTCAGAATAAAATCATTTGATAAAATTTTTAATGTAAAAGCAATTGAGCATAATAATCCGTTTTTATTTTTTGCTACCAACAATGGATTCTTTTATTCAGACACTTCTCATTTAATGCAACTAAAAGAAATCATATCACCTGATAATTTTTTCAATAATGAAATTTATTCTTTACAAAAAGTGTCATCAAACATCTTTGCTTCTAACATAACAGCATTTGAGCCACAACAAATTAAACTCAACTCATCCATCGTTTATACATTGCCATTTAAATATTTATCTGTAAAAGATAATCAATATTGTTTTATCACTGACATCACAAATAATGTAATGTTGTATGATTATAGAAAAAACAAAGTATCAGATACTATATATAAACCTATTGATTACAAGTTAAATATCAAGCATATTTTTTATTGGAATAATGAATTATTTCTGTCAACTAATAAAGGTTTAATAATTATCAATCTATCTCAAAAAAACACTTCTGTATTGCTTGAAGATAAAGAGGTTCAAAATGTGTTGTTATTAGACAATCAAATTTATGTATTGTTTGAAAATAAAATTTTAAATTACAAATCAAACAAAATATTTTTTGATGCAGAGCCATATCATATTGTAACCATAACAGATATTGAAAAATATAATGATAAATATTTGATTGCATCAGAAGAAGGATTACTCTTGTTAGATAATCAACTTCAATTTATCAATCACTTTGGAAGAAAAAATGGATTGATTTCAAATGTTATTAATGATGTATTAATTTTAAACAATAAAATTATAGTTGCTACAGATAGAGGCATATCTTTCAGCCGAATAGAAAATTTGTTCAACACATCTGTTTCATTAAATACACCTAATATTCGCTTTATAGTAGCAGATAATGACACTTTATGGAATTTTTATCCATCTGCTCAAATCAATAAAAATCATCACGATATATTTTTTCATTTAGTATGCCCTAATTACAATCCATTAACTAAAACTACTTTTCAGTATTCATTAGATAATTCCGAATGGATTAATTTTGACAATTCCCCTTTACATATTTCTGCACTTTCAGGAGGATTACATACTTTGAAAATTCGTGCCACTACCGATGGAAAATATTTTACTGAACCTGTTGTTATACAATTGAATAAAGAACATCTTTTGCACGAAAAAAATTGGTTTTGGGAGTTTATTATTATTTCATCTATTGCTTTGATATTGCTATCTATATGGATAGTTCGTTATTTTGAGAAAAAGAAAAATGCAGAGCGATTAAAGAACATTCAACAAATGAATTTACTAAAGCATCAGGCAATGAACGCCATATTAAGCCCACATTTTATTTTTAATTCACTCACAGGGATTCAGAACTACATTCTAAATAATGAAGCCGAGAAAGCAAGCGAATACCTATCTAAATTCTCTCGTTTAATTCGGATGATAATTGAAAAAGCATCACAATCTAATATTAATTTACAAGATGAATTAAAGCGATTACAATTTTATCTTGATTTAGAAAAAGAACGTTTCCATGATAAGTTTGAGTATGAAATCATAGTAGATGAAAAAATTGATTTGGAAAATACTCACATTCCTAATATGATAATTCAGCCATATATTGAAAATGCTATATTACACGGCATTTTACCAAAGAAAGAAAAAGGTAAAGTAATTTTATCTTTTAGATTAAATGAAAAGAATTGGCTTGAAATTATTATTGAAGATAATGGCGTTGGAATCATTAAAGGAGAAGAACGAAAACCCAAACATCATAAATCCATTGCTACGCAAACTATTGCTGAAATACTTTCAATAAATACTCAACTTTATAATAAACATCAATCAGTTGAAATTATTGATAAATCTACACTCAACAACAATCAAACAGGAACTATAGTCAAAATTTTAATTGAACTATGAAATTTTTACGATACATATATTTATTATTCTTTTATTTTTTGATAGAAATATTTTATTCACAAAATATCAGTTTTTTTCCTGATACTATTTATACTTGTAAATCAGATAGTGTTCGTTTGTCTATTCCAAAAGATATACTTTCTAAATCTGTGAATATTCAATGGATTACCCCCTATTCTATTATTTATCATTCTTCTGAAATATCTGTATTTAATGAAGGTAAATACATTTTAAAATTAAAAACTAAACAATCTGAAATATTAGATTCTGTGGTTATTGTCAAAAGTGATGTACCTAAAATTGAGTTGAATGATACAATTATCTGCTCTGGCAAAAGCATTATTTTACCTCTTAAACATCCTCAATATCAATTTTATTTGAACGATAATAAAAATCCTGTTCAACAATTATTAATCAATCATTCAGGAAAATATACAATTAAAGTTTCTAATCGTGGTTGTATGATTTCAAAACAATTTGAAGTAAAAAATATTTTCCCAACTATTCCTGAACATGATGAGTATGTATTTTGCATCAGTGATGAAAACAAAAAAATTTCTGTAAAACATAATGGAATTTCGTCTATTTTGTGGAGCAATGGCTCTACACAAAAATCAATCAATGTAGATAAAGAAGGCGAATACTGGGTAAAAATTTCTGATAAGTATTGCGGCACAAAAACAGATACTATCAATGTCAAATTCAAACCTTGTAATTGTGAAGTGGTGATTCCAAATGCTTTTTCACCTAATGAAGATGGAAAAAATGATTTTTTTGCACCAGTTCTATCTTGCGAATATTCTTACTATAATTTAACTATTTATGACAAATGGAATAATGTTGTTTTTTCTACTAATAATCCCAATGCCAGATGGGACGGCAAATATAAAGGTAATCCCCTACCCGAAGATGTGTATGTTTACAAATTAGAAACCATTGAAAAAAATTCAGATAAAAAAAATTCAAGAACTGGGAAAATAGCACTCATCAGATAAATTATTTTATTTATGACTTATTTTTTAATAGCCGATAGTGGCTCTACTAAAACAGAATGGGCTTTAATAAGCAAAGACAATGTTTTTTTGAAGTTTGAAAGCATTGGAATAAATCCATATTTTTTGAATGAACCACAAATAGAACATTTATTGTATAAAGAAATATTGCCTTATGTTCAAAAATATTTACCACTGATTCAAGCAGTATATTTTTATGGTGCAGGATGTAGTAGTAAAGAAAACCAAATCAAACTGAAACATAGCATAAGAAAAATTCTGGATATTGAAGAAATACATATCTGGCACGATATATTAGGAGCAGCAAGGGCTACCTGTATGAGAGAAAAGGGCATAGTAGGTATTTTAGGCACGGGTAGCAATGTGTGCCTGTATGGTGGAATGAGTATAATTAATACCGCTTTTTCTTATGGTTATTTATTTGGAGATTATGGTAGTGGTGCTAATATTGGAAAAATGCTTGTGCAACATTATTGCGATAACACTCTTCCCAAAGAACTGAAAATAGAATTTGAAAAAAATGGTTATTCACCTGAAAAAATTTTAGATGGAGTATATAAAAACCCAATGCCATCAAGGTTTTTAGCATCTATATTTCCTTTTGCTCTAAAACACAAGGAACATCCATTCGTAAAAAATTTGATTTATAATTCATTAAAAAAATATTTTGAAATTCAGGTATTACCAATTATTGATGAAAAATATCCAATGCACTTTGTAGGAAGCGTGGCTTTTGCACTATCTAATGAACTGCAAGATGTTGCTATACAATATGATTTATTAATTCAACAAATTATACAAAAACCAATGGATGGTTTAATTAAATATCACCAAAAGTTTTAGTTTATTTTTTCCCCTTTAATTACTTTTTTAATATTCTCAAATAAAATATCTTCATCACCTTCAACATAAGAGTTGTGTGACCAAACAATATTCCCTTGTCCATCTAACAAAAATGTGTGTGGCACATTAATTACATTTAATGCTCTCTTTAAATCTTGATTTTCATCTAAATATACCTCAAATGGCCATGCTTTTGCTTTTACATCGGTAACTACTTTTGCAGAACTTCTGGAATCATCAATTGAAATAGCAATAATTTTTACACCTGTTTCTTTTTGCCATTCTTCAAAGTTTTCAGCCATTGCATCTAATTCTTTTTTACAGGGCTTACACCATGTTGCCCAAAAACTTATCACTACGGGCTTCCCATTGTTTTGAATAATATCAGTAGTATTCACCTTTTCTCCATTTAATTTTTTTACAACCACATTGGGCATTTTATCGTTACCAAGTAAAAATATCAATCCTGTAAAAGCTGCGATTAAGATTGTTTTCATATAGCACTTTTTCTGCAAAGATAATACATTTTATCCAGTATTTCAAATATCCCTAAAACTTCACTACATTTGAACGCTTATTGAGATAAATTGCACCTATGAAAAAATTCAAAAGAACTCTTGTAACAGCGGCTCTTCCTTATGCTAATGGACCTTTACATATTGGTCATATTGCAGGATGTTATTTACCTGCCGATATTTATGTGCGTTTTTTAAGAAGTAAAGGCGATGATGTTATTTTTATTTGTGGAAGCGATGAACACGGCGTACCCATTACTATCCGTGCTCAAAAAGAAAACATCTCACCACAACAAGTAGTAGATAAATATCATCAAATTCTTCAAGATTCTTTCAAAGGTTTAAACATCTCTTTTGACATTTATTCACGAACAACTCATCCTATTCATTATCAAACAGCACAGGATTTTTTCAGAACATTATACAATAAAAAGGTTTTTATTGAAAAAGAAACTGAACAATTCTACGACCACGAAGCACAACAATTTCTGGCAGATAGATACATCGTTGGCACCTGCCCAAAATGTGGATATGACAAAGCATACGGCGATCAATGTGAAAAATGTGGTTCTACTTTAAGCCCTGAAGAATTGATTAATCCTAAATCATCACTAACTAATGCTACACCTATCAAAAAGAAAACTAAAAACTGGTTCTTACCATTAGATAAATTACAACCCAAAATTGCAGAGTATATTGAACAACACAAGCATTGGAAACCTAATGTTTATGGGCAATGTAAAAGTTGGCTGGAAAGCACAGGGGGCTTACAACCTCGTGCTATGACAAGAGATTTGAATTGGGGTGTACCTGTACCCCCTGAAATTCCTGATTCCAAAGGAAAAGTATTGTATGTTTGGTTTGATGCTCCTATCGGCTACATCTCTGCTACTAAAGAATTATTACCCGATAAATGGGAACTTTACTGGAAAAATGAAGATACTAAACTTGTTCATTTTATTGGCAAAGATAACATTGTATTTCATTGCATAATATTTCCTGCAATGTTGATGGAACACGGCGATTATGTTTTACCTTATGATGTGCCTGCCAATGAATTCTTGAATTTAGAAGGTGATAAAATTTCAACTTCTCGCAATTGGGCTGTGTGGGTAGATGAATATTTGAAAGAGTTTCCAGAGAAAGAAGATGTATTGCGATATGTATTGTGTGCCACAGCACCTGAAACAAAAGATAATGACTTTACATGGAAAGAATTTCAAACTCGTAACAATAGCGAATTAGCAGATGTGCTGGGCAATTTTCTCAATAGGGTAGTGGTATTAATCAACAAATTTTATGATGGAAAAATTCCTCATGCAGGCACCTTTTCTAAACAAGATATGTTATTGATAAATGAAATCGCACAAGTGCCTTCAAAAATTGAAGAGAAAATTTTGCAATATAAATTCAGAGAAGCATTGTTTGAACTCATGCAATTAGCCCGCATGGGAAATAAATATCTTGCTGATAATGAACCATGGAAAAAAATTAAAACAGACCCCGATTTAGTTGCCACAGTGATGAATCTTTCAGCACAAATTGCTGCTAATCTTGCTATCCTCTCCGAACCTTTTATGCCTAATACTTCTCAAAAAATATTTAATGCACTTAAATTGCCCATAATGAAATGGAATGCAGCAGGAAGCATCAACATCTTAAACGCAGGACATCAAATTCAAAAAGAAGCTTTGATTTTGTTTGAAAAAATTGACGATAGCATTATTCAAAAACAAATTGATAAATTACATCAAAGTAAATCACAAACATTATCTCAAAATATACATCCATTGAAACCTGAAATTAATATTGAGGATTTTGATAAATGTGATTTAAGAATTGGAAAAGTTTTGAAAGCAGAAAAAGTTCCTAACACTGATAAATTATTGAAGTTAGAAGTAGATTTAGGATTTGAAATCAGAACAATTGTTAGTGGTGTAGCTCATTGTATTTCTCCCGAAGAAATAATCAATAAACAAGTGATAGTATTAGCCAATCTAAAGCCCAGAAAAATAAAAGGCATTGAAAGCAAAGGAATGATTTTATATGCCGAAAATACAGAAGGCAAGTTAATACCAGTTTCTCCAATTAAAAATATAAATAATGGTAGTATAGTGAAGTAAATATTTATGAGAATGGATTAAAACCTTCTGAATATTTTATCTGATTAGAGATTTAATCAAATATACAGAACTAATCATTATTAAAAAAGATAATACAAAAGGATAAGCAAAGTGTATATCATATAAAAATCCTCCAATAACAGGTGCAATGGCTCTTGCCAATGAGTTCAAGCTTTGAAAAACACCCAATAATGCACCCGTTTGTGACTTGTTTGATTTCTGCGAAAGCAAAGAAGTAATACACGGCGAAATCAAACCATTTCCCATTGATATAAAAAACAATATAATGTATATGTATGGAAATAAATTTTGATGATTGATAAAGACCAATGATAATAAAGCAATACTCATCAATATTGAAGCAAGAATGATGATTTTATGTTCATCTAATATTTTCAAAATAAATTTCAGCCCAACAGCTTGCCAGAAAATACTCATTATTCCTACAAATCCAAATAATAAACCAATTTCTTTATCATTCATTAAACAATGTTCATTCCAAAAAATAGTAGATAATACCTGAAAAATACTGAAAGCACTAATAAACACAAATCCATACCATAAATAATTTTTGATAATAGGCAAATTAATAAACTTATTGATATTTCTTACAGGTTCAATGCTTACTTTCATTTGTGCATTGATGTGTTGGTTAGATTCTTTTAATAGAAAATAAACAGAAATTAAATTGATAAAGCATAAAGAAAAAGTAAATAAACCAACATACATCATCCCGCTGTGTTCATCAATATGCTTTAGAAATCCACCAATGGGCGGTCCTAAAATAAAACCTAATCCAAAAGCCATTCCTATTAAGCCCATTTTTCTTGTTCTATGTTCAGGTGGTGTTATGTCGGCTATGTATGCTTGTGCTACCGAAATGTTGGCAGAACCAATACCAGCAATAATTCTACTTAATAATACTAACCATATATTATTGGCAATTGCTAATACTAAATAACTCAATGCATTCATTGCAATTGTAAGTAACAATACAGGTCTGCGACCTACTTTATCGCTCCATTGCCCAAGATATGAAGTCATTAAAAAATTCATTAATGAAAATGAACCAGCAATAATACCCGTTAGAAAAGAGTTACCTCCTAAATCAATTACATAATTTGGAAGAATTGGAATGATTATTCCAAAACCTAATAAATCAATAAAAACAGTGAGAAAAATAATAATTAAACGTGCATTCATTAATATCCAAGAATATTAAGCATTGACTTGTAAGATTGTTCTTTTGCAAATAATTTGGTAGTTAATTGCCCCTCTTCATCTCTGTCAACAAGAATATGTTTAGGTGCAGGAATTAAACAATGTTGAATGCCACCATAACCACTTAATTCTTCCTGATAAGCCCCTGTATGAAAAAATCCAATGTATAAAGGTTCTTTATCTTCTTTGGTAACCAGTGGTAAAAACACTTGATTGATATGGGCTTCACTATTGTAATAATCCATACTATCGCAGGTAAGACCTCCTAAATTTACGGGCACATAAGGTCTATCCCAATAATTAATGGCCAACAAAATAAATTTTTGACTAATGCCCCAAGTATCTGGAAGTGATGTAATGAAAGAACTATCAATCATATACCAACGCTCTCTATCATTTTGCATTTTTTGGTCAATAATGGAATACAAGGCAGCACCACTTTCCCCAACTGTAAAAGAACCAAATTCTGTAAAAATATCAGGTTCAGGTATTTCATTTTGTTCGCAAAATAATTTGATTTGAGAAATAATTTCTTCAATGATATAATCGTAATCATATTCAAAAGATAAAGAAGTGCGGATAGGCATTCCACCGCCTATATTCAAAGCATTCAGCGTAGGGCAAATTTTTTTAAGTTCCAGATAGACATTCAAACATTTATTCAATTCTGTCCAATAATAAATAGTATCTTTAATTCCAGTATTGATAAAGAAATGCAACATTTTCAATTCAAAGCGAGAATCATTTTGAATCTTATTTTTGTATAAATTAATAATATCGCTGTATCTAATACCTAATCTTGAAGTATAAAATGGAAATGA
Source organism: Bacteroidota bacterium (assembly GCA_040758575.1). Lineage (GTDB taxonomy): Bacteria > Bacteroidota > Bacteroidia > B-17B0 > Aurantibacillaceae > BPGX01. The sequence goes on from JBFLVH010000002.1 coordinate 79,599, forward strand.
TGGCTCTTCTTCTGTAGCAATGCGTATGCCTATCTGACATTTATCTGTTTTCAAATGTTTTTTGTAATAATCAATTTCATCCAGATGGTCTAATACGGGAATAATATTAAATCCTTCATTCGCTAGTTCAGTAATTAAACTCTTGTATTTTTGCGGTTTATAGCCATTGCAAACAATGTAGGTTTCTTTTGTAATTTTATTTTGCTCAAATAATTTTTTTACAATGTAAATATCATACGCAGATGATGTTTCAATATGTGCTCCGTTTTTTAAAACTTCATCTAACACAAAAGAAAAATGCGAACTTTTGGTGCAATAGCAATAATAATAATTCCCTTTGTAATCTGTTTTTGCCATTGCTACATTGAACATTCTACGGGCTTTCTGAATCTGCTGCCCTATTTTAGGTAAATAACTTAACTTCGTAGGCGTTCCGTATTGCTTGATAATATCCATCATTGGAATGTCATTGAAATACAACTCATTGTCTTTTACATCAAAACCTTCTTGTGGAAAATGGTGTGTTTGAGTAATCAAATCGTAATAAGTGAGTGACATTTTGTTATTGTTTTGTATATTTACGCTGCAAAAGTAGTAAAAAGAACATTGAATAATCCTTTATATTAAAAAATCTTTTTATGGCAAAAATTCAAATAAAACCAATCAAAATTGTAGAAGTAAAAAGTGAAATAGGTGCAGGAACAAGAGGCGCCAGTTTAGGTATAGATGCAATAAAAATAGCAGCATTAGATTTTGGAAGCCCATTCTTCAAAAAATACAAATCTATTGAAATACCTAATGAAAATCATCTCTTATTAGAGCCCGTTGTGAATGACTATGCCAAAAGAATTAAAGGCGTTTACAATTTGAATGAGCGATTGGCTAATCAAATCAAAAAAATTCTTTTAGAAGATGAATTGCCCATTGTGTTAGCAGGCGACCATAGTTCTGCTATTGGAACTATTGCAGGAATTAAAATGGCTTATCCTGATAAACGATTGGGCGTAATATGGATAGATGCTCACGTCGATTTGCATTCGCCTTATACTACACCAAGTGGAAATATGCACGGAATGCCTTTGGCTTGCTCACTTGCAGAAGATAATAAGGATAGACAACAAAATAAGCCCGATGATGAAACTATTGAATATTGGGAAAAGTTGAAAAATCTGGGCGGAATCAAGCCGAAAATATATTATTCTGACCTTGTGTTTATTGCTCTTCGTGATTTTGAACCACAGGAAGAATATTTAATTAAGAAAAATAAAGTAAGAGTATTTACTGTTGCAGAAATTAGAAAAAAGGCAGTAGAAAGAATTGCTATTGAAGCATTAAATTATCTTGAGCATTGTGATTTAATTTATGTCAGTTTTGATGTAGATAGTATGGATTCTCGCATTAGCAGTGGCACAGGAACACCTGTTCCAAATGGTATTACAGAAAAAGAAGCAGGCAATTTGATTTATTATTTAATGCGTAGTAAGAAAATTGTTTGTTTTGAAATGGTAGAAATTAATCCAACATTAGATAGAGAAAATTTAATGGCAGAAAATGCATTTGAAATACTGCAAAAAGCAACTAATCAATTAACACAAGATTTTTAATTCAAAATTCCCAAAAATTTTTTGTAACTCTTTGATAATCAAAAAAAAGTCATTTGAAATTCCGTCAATATACTGACGGAATTTAATGAAATTGCGTCAATATATTGACGCAATTTCAAAGTATAAATTCCTGAAAATTATCTTTATGAATGACTTTAAAGTTAGAAGAATAATTTTCTTTCCACAATGTTGGTGGTTTTATTTTTTTATTGGGTGGTGTCCATTTAAATTCATAAGCATATAATTTGCCATTTCTTTCTTCAATCCAATCAATTTCTTGTTGAGTATATGTTCTCCAAAAATAATTATTGACATTCATTCTTTTGTAGTATTGATATTTTACCCTTTCTGAAATAATAAAATTTTCCCATAGAATACCAATATCCTGTCTCAAATTAATATTATTGAAATTATTAAGGAACACATTAAGAATACCATTATCATAAAAATACCATTTGCTGTTTTTGGTTACTTCTTTTCGTATATTTCTGCTAAAACCACTTACTTTATGAATAATAAATACTTTGGATAACAAATCCATATATTTCTCTACGGTGTTCTTACTCATATTTAATTGAGTGCCTAATTCTTGATAAGACACTTCTTTACCAACTTGAAACGCTAATAATTTCAACAAATTCAACATTTGTGATGAATGCCTTATTCCATCAATAGATAAGATATCTTTTAATAAATAATCGCTGGCTAACTCTTTAAGATAATCTATTTTATCTTGTTTGGATTTTATTTTAAATACTTCTGGATAAGAACCAAAAATTAATCTTTCTGGCAGCATATATTTCAATTCTGTCACAGAGTAATGCTTCTTCAATTCTAATTGTGATATAGGAAATAACATTATAGTGTGTTTTCTACCTGTTAATGGTTCGCCAAGTGTATTCTTTAAATCAAACATAGATGAACCAGTTGTAATAATCTTTAGTTTAGGAAATTCATCAGCAATAAATTTTAATATAGCACCAATGTTAGGTATTTTTTGTGCTTCATCTATAATAAGAACTTTATTATCGTTTATTAAATCTTCATAGTTTTTTTTAGTTCTTACAGATAATACATCGGTTGTATAAATGTCTTCACCATTTAATCGTAAAGTTTTTTCACTTAATTTCTTTTGAATGGTATTTAAAAAAAATGTTTTTCCAACTCTTCGTGCTCCAAGCAGTAATAGAACTTTGCCTTGCTTTATTTTCCTGATGACTTCTTTTTCAATATACCTTTCAATATATTTCATAAAATTATTTTTGTGCAAATATACAAAAAAATTCCGTCAATATACTGACAGAATTTTATGAAATTGCGTCAATATAATGACGCAATTTTTATAGGATATTTTATCTTTTATTTATCTTAAATGAATAACTTTAATGGACTTATCGGCTTTTACAACAATTAAAAAGTTTTGAAATATCTCATAGTTATCTACTGATGAGATAATGACATTCCCCTTAATATCTATTAGTCGGCTGTCATCATCGCTTTCTTCTAAATAATATTTATTTGAAATGTGTGTTATTTTGTTTTCGCTCTTGTATTGAATATTTCCTTTATTATCAATAATTAAATACTCTTTTTGATTTTGAACGATGAGTGTTTGATTATTACAAATGTAAGCATTAGTATATTGAAATATATTGGGATTATTGATATTATTGGTATTGACAATTCCCCATTTATTTTTATTTTTGGCAATGACAAAGTCATTATTTATTAAAACATCTTGAAATTGTATTTTGTTTAGTATAATTCCATTTTGATTACCAATAAATGTTTTGTTTTGATTGATAAGTTTAAAGTATTGTCCATTGGTCATCAATTTAGAATTTAAATTGTTATTGTAATCCCATTGAATATTATAAATAAAACACTTTTCTGATGCCTTTAAATAGCCATATTTTTTATTTTTTACAATTAAGTAAATATCATTTGTGCAATGAAAAATCAAATCATATTCTGGATTCAGAATGATTTCATCATTGGCATTAATAATGCCGTATAAATTATTTAGTTTTACAATCGCATAATCATTTGTAAATGTCGAAATCCATTGATATTTAGCGGGATATTTATTTCCATTATCTAATACTATACCATACAAATTATTTTCAATATAATATGCTCTGTGATTTTCAAAATCACCTAATTTTTCAAATGTTGCGGGCAAAATAATTTGTCCTTTGTAATCACATAATCCGTATTTATTTTCTTTTTTGAAGATGTAATTAAAATCATTAGACAGTTCACTTATCCATTCAAAATCATCTGATTGTTTGAATCCTAATCTATTGATAAAATACCAACGATTTCCGTCAAACACGGGGGCATAACCATTGTAAAATGGATAAGCATCTTTAAATCCACGAGCAATTACCTTTTGTCCATTTTTATTGATGAAATAAGCAGAATCATTTTTGAATACAACAGAAATATTTTCTTTAAATGGCGTAACAGCATCATGTACTGGTAAAATTTTATATTGACCTGAAGTATCAATAAATCCTATTAAACCTGTTGTATCTGCAAGTGGAATTAGTATTTGAGTATTCATTTCCATCTCTTGCAATATTTCCTTTTTGAAAGGAAACTCGGGATATTCCTGTATAAACTTTTCTAATTCTTCATTATTAAATTTTTTTACTGAAAATGTAAAGAGCCATTTCCACGCTTGTTCTGTATAGTATTTTTCTTGTGAAAATTCTTTTATAAAATTTTTTAGACCTGCTGTGTTTTTTTCGTTGATGTATATACTTAATAAACTTTGTAAAGCCACATCTTTGAAAGAATTTTGAGGATAATTTCTCAAAAACAATAAATATTCTGCAGCGGTGTGATGCTTGGTGAGTTCTTGAAAAATTTGCTTATCCAAAATTTGCTTTAATATATTTAATTGTGGATGTGAATTGTAATAAGTTATGTAGTAAAAAGTTGTATCGCTTTTGTTGATAGTTTGAACATACTCAATGATTTTCTGATATTGATGAGTTTTAATTAATTCTTTCAGTTCTTTGCTTACAAAAGGATGATGACTTAAAAATACATCGTAAATTTTTGGGAAAATATTGTGTTGAATTTTTTTAAATTGATAAAATGAGATACTATCGTATAATTGATAAATTTTTGTGCTATCAATATTCCCAAACTTTGTTACATAAGGACGATGTGGATAATTGATGATTGCTAAATGTATGTATTTATCAGCACTATCTAAATTATGAAATGGTTGAAAATTTTGATAACACACATAACTCAAAGCATAAGCCCCTGCTGATAATTTTTTTCTGGATTTCAGCATTTTGTAAGCATATTTTTTTGTATGGTAATAATCATAATTTTGAATGCTTTCTAATAATTTAGACACAGATTGAGCAAATAGGATGTTATGAAATATGATTATTAAATTGATATGTATAATTTTTTTAAGCATTGTGTATTGAATTTAAAACTTCGGAATAAAATGATATTAAGTCAGTTGGTAACAAACATTCAGGATGAATTTTTTGTATGGCTAATTTTCCTGCGGTAGAATGAATATAAACGCCTAACAAGGCGGCTTTTTCAATATCATAACCACGAGCACATAATCCTGCTATTAATCCTGTAAGCACATCACCACTGCCACCTTTAGCAAGTCCGCTGTTTGCAACAATATTAAAATATATTTCGCCTTTTGTTGTAACAACGGCTGTGTAAGGTGATTTTAAAACAATTACAATTTTTTTGGTTTGTGCAATTTCTCTGGCTTTATTTAATCTATCTAAATGGTTTGAAAATTTTCCAAATAATCTTTCAAATTCTTTTATGTGTGGAGTGATTATAACTTGATAAGGTAGTATTAAATCCCAATATTCTTGATGTTGTGATAAAATGTTTAATCCATCTGCATCAATCACTAATTTTTTATTATCCAGATGAGTTAATAATTGTTTCAACAAGTTAGCAACATCCTTGCTAATGCCCATTCCACTGCCAAAAGCAATGGTATTATATTTGCTTAAATTTTCTGGCAATTGTGTGCATTCGTTTTCGTTAATGTCAATGCTTAAAAGACATTCAGGATATTTTTGAGATATTTGTGAAATTACTTTTTCAATACTATGAATACTTACTAATCCACAACCACTGCGTAATGCACTGGCAACACACATCATAGCCGCCCCACGCATAGTATTACTTCCTGCAATAATCAAGCAATGTCCATAATCCCATTTAGCACTAATGTTATTTCTTGGATGATATAAATTTTGAATTAATTCTTTATCAATTCCGAAACAAGTTGTAGGATGTTGTGCAATACATTTTTCTGAAAGTCCGATGTCTAAAATTTCCCATTCACCCGTGAATACAGCATTTTCAGGAAATAAAAAACTTAATTTAGGTAATTGAAAAGTGAATGTATAATGGGCTTTGATAATTGTATCACTGGAAAGATTGAGAGCATCTAAATACAAACCAGAAGGAACATCTACGCTAAATATTTTTTTATATTTTTGATTGATAAATTCTATGCAGTTTTTAATAATGCCTTGAGTGGGCTTATTTACGCCACTTCCAAGTATAGCATCTATGCAAACATTGTTTTCATTTATTTCAATATTATTTAAATCATCTAAAAATTTGATATGGTGAATATTTGAGTTGAATGATTCAAGTTTATTCAAATTAATTAAAAAATCTTGTGAAGCATTTTCAGAATGTTCTACAATCATCACTTGCACCTGAAAACCTTTTTGTATAAGCATTCGGGCAATGGCTAATCCATCGCCGCCGTTATTACCTTTACCACAAAAGATGTGAATAATGTTTTGATAATGAATATAGTTTAAAAATTTTTCTACAAATACAGAAGATGCTCTTTCCATTAAGTCCCACGAAGAGATGTTTTGTGAGATGATGGAGCATTTATCTACATCTTTTATTTGTTGAGAGTTGAGTATTTTCATAGGTGAATAACTTTTATCAAGTTATTGGGGCTAATTTAATTATTCTTTTATGAAAGCGGTTTATAACGAAAAAAATGTTACATTTGCCGCTCATTTAAATATGATATGAATCAAGATAAAGAATATTTTGCTCATCCAACGGCCGTGATTGATGAGGGATGTAAGATTGGTAAAGGAACTAAAATATGGCATTTTTCTCATATAATGCCTGATTGTGTGATTGGTGAAAATTGTAATATTGGTCAGAATGTTGTTGTATCGCCAAAGGTTATATTGGGTAATAATGTAAAAGTGCAGAATAATGTATCTATTTATACAGGTGTGATTTGTGAAGATGATGTTTTTTTAGGTCCATCAATGGTTTTTACAAATGTTATCAATCCAAGGAGTGCTGTGCCACGCAGAGACCAATATATGCAGACGATTGTTAGAAAAGGAGCATCTATTGGTGCTAATGCTACTATTGTTTGTGGACATAATATAGGAAAATACGCATTTATAGGAGCAGGGGCTGTTGTTACAAAAGAAGTGCCTGATTACGCTCTGGTAGTAGGCAATCCTGCTCGTCAAATAGGGTGGGTAAGTGAATATGGACATCGCTTACATTTTGATGAAAATAATATTGCCATTTGCCCAGAAACAGGTCAAAAGTATTTATTGAAAGATGGAAAGGTTACAAGAATTGAATAAAATTTTAATGTAATGGAGAAAAAAATAAAATTTGCAGTAATAGGTCAGGGTCACATTGGCAAGCGACATGCAGAAATGATAAGACGAAACTCTGCGTGTGAATTGATAGCCGTTTGTGATATTTTAGATAAATCAAAATTAGGTTTGGATGACTTAAAGGAACCTTTTTACAATGATTATATTGAAATGCTTAAATCTCATCCTGAAATTGAAGTAGTAAATATCTGCACGCCAAATGGATTGCACGCATTACAAGCCATTGATTGTTTAACTCATAAAAAACATGTGGTTGTAGAAAAGCCACTGGCTCTATCTACTGCAGATGCAGAAAAAATTATTTTTACAGCATTAAAGTATCACAAACAGGTTTTTTGTGTGATGCAAAATCGTTACTCGCCACCATCCGTTTGGCTGAAAGAAATTGTTGAGAAGAATATTATTGGAGATGTTTATATGATGCAATTAAATTGTTATTGGAATAGAGATGAAAGATATTATACTGGAAAAAATTGGAAAGGTTCGCAAGCATTAGATGGTGGCACGCTTTTTACTCAATTCTCTCATTGGGTTGATTTACTTTATTGGATTTTTGGAGATATTAAAAATATTCAGGCAACTTTTGCTGATTTTAATCACCAGCATTTAACCGATTTTGAAGATAGTGGCTTAGTGCAATTTGAATTTGTGAATGGCGGAATAGGATGTATCAATTACTCTACTGCTGTTTGGGATAAGAATATGGAATCATCTATTACAGTAGTAGGCAGTAATGGTGCAGTAAAAGTAGGGGGACAATATATGGATAAGGTAGAGTATTGTCATATTAAAGGATATACAATGCCAGAATTAGCACCTACAAATCCTGCGAATGATTATGGACCATACAAAGGTTCGGCTAATAATCATCATTATGTGATTCAAAATGTGGTGGAGACATTAAAGGGTTTACATAGTGCTACAACTAACGCATTAGAAGGATTAAAAGTAGTAAATATTATAGAAAGAATTTACGAGTTAAGACCAAAGGAAGTTTTAAAAAAAGTTCATCCACTTTCTATCAATGAAAAATCATATCTTTAAAACTAAACATATAAAATTATGAGCATATCAAAGGATATTTTGAATAAGAAAAAAAGTATTGCGGTAATTGGATTAGGGTATGTAGGATTACCAATAGCATTAGCATTTGCAAAAAAAGTCAAAGTGATTGGCTTTGATATTAATGACGAAAGAGTGAAGTTGATGAGGAAAAAAATTGATCCAAGCAATGAATTACCACCACAAGAGTTTGAAAATTCAGATATTGAATTTACTTCTAATCCTGCTGATTTAAAGAAAGCCAATTTCTTTATTGTTGCAGTGCCTACTCCAATAGACGAACATAATTTACCTGATTTAAAACCATTACTTTCTGCTTGTCATACGGTTGGTAAGGCATTAAAGAAAGGTGATTATGTTGTTTTTGAATCTACAGTTTATCCCGGATGTACAGAAGAAGATTGCGTGCCTGTATTAGAGAAAGAGTCAGGATTAAAATTTTGCAAGGATTTCAAAGTAGGGTATTCACCAGAAAGAATTAATCCTGGTGATAAAGAACATACTATCACTAAAATCATCAAAGTAGTATCTGGATGTGATAAAGAAAGTTTAGATGAAATTTCAAAAGTATATGAAATTATTGTAGAACCCGGTGTATTCAAAGCTAAAAGCATAAAGGTTGCTGAAGCAGCTAAAATCATTGAAAATACTCAAAGAGATGTGAATATTGCGTTGATGAATGAGCTGTCAATTATTTTTTCTCGCATGGGAATCAATACTTATGATGTATTAGAAGCGGCAGGTACTAAATGGAATTTTCTCAAATTTTATCCAGGTTTAGTAGGCGGACATTGTATTGGTGTAGACCCTTATTATCTTACATACAAAGCCGAATCATTGGGCTATCATGCCAGAGTTATTAATAGTGGCAGATATGTGAATGATAGCATGGGATTTTATGTGGCTAAAAATACCGTGAAGAAAATTATTGCCGCAGGTAAAAATCCACGAAATGCGAAAGTATTAGTAATGGGCTTTACTTTCAAAGAAAATGTATCCGATATTAGAAATAGCAAAGTAGCAGATATAGTAAAAGAATTAGCATCATATTCTGTAAAGGTAGATATCATTGACCCACATGCAGATAACGAAGAAGTTCAACATGAATACGGCTTATCACTAATTAAAAAGCCCAAAAACAAATCTTATGATGCAGTAATTGTTGCTGTCAATCATAAAGAGTATTTATCTTTGAAAGAAGAGGATTTTATGAAATTATTAAAACCCAAAGGTATTTTAGTAGATGTAAAAGGTATTTATAAAGATAAGATTAAAAAATTGAATTATTGGAGTTTATAGGAGGAATAAAATCTAAAAGATTTTTTCAGTTTAAATTTTGTATATTCATAATAATTTGCTTAAATTTGCCGCATATAGTATTTATTAAAGTTCATTCAATTATACTTTTCCCTAATTAATTATTCTAATTTGTTACTTATCCATCTTAAATAAAAATGTATATTCAAAATCTAAATATTGTTAGTGTTTTAAAACAATCTGCTTAAAAATGTAATGTCAAAATAAATAAAATATGTTTACTGCAAAAGAATTAACAGAACTAAAAGCCAGTGAATTAAAACAAGTGGCTGAAAAATTAGGTATCAATTACAAAGGATTATCAAAAGCCGATGTAGTAATAAACATCATCAATGAACAGTCAAAAAATCCAGGACTTATACAAAAAATAAAAGAAGATCTCCAAAGTCAAATTACATCACAAAATAATAAAACACGCAGGAGAAGAATATCTAACAATTCTGCTAAGCAATCAAATAATTCAATATCTGAAGTTTCACAAAATAATAATAATGATAATTTAAATGTTGAACAAAATATCACATCAAAAAATGAAGATGTAATAAAAGACGAAACTCTTTTTAATTCATCAGAGGATAATTTTAATCCTGATGAAACTACCTTAATGCCCGAAGAACCTGCCAATTCAGAAGACACATATATTGAAAATGCTGACGATGAAAGTGATGAAAAAAATACTATCACAGAAATAGAACCTGCGGGAAAAAAAGAAATCAATTTTACTTTTAATTTTGATGGACTAATACAAGCAGAGGGTGTTTTAGAAGTGCTGCAGGAAGGTTATGGCTTTTTAAGAAGTGCAGATTATAATTACCTCAGTTCACCAGATGATATATACATTTCCCCACAACAAATTAAAACATTTGGATTGAAAACCGGCGATGTGGTGCGTGGTTCTATAAGACCACCCAAAGAAGGCGAGAAATATTTTCCTATCATCAACATTGAAAAAGTCAATGGTCGTGATTTGTCTTACATCAGAGATAGAGTCACTTTTGATTATTTGACACCTTTATTTCCTTATGAAAAATTAAAATTAGCGGGAGGGCAATATGAAACTTTAAGTACCAGAATTGTAGATTTGTTTGCACCTATTGGTAAAGGACAGAGAGGATTAATAGTAGCACAACCTAAAACAGGAAAAACAGTTTTATTAAAAGAAATCGCTAATGCTATTTCATACAATCATCCAGAAGTATATTTAATCATATTATTGATAGATGAAAGACCTGAAGAAGTAACTGATATGCAAAGAAGCGTAAGAGCCGAAGTGATTGCATCTACTTTTGACGAGCCCGCCGAAAGACATGTGCGTGTCTCAAATATAGTGTTGGAAAAAGCCAAAAGATTAGTGGAATGCGGACACGATGTTGTAATATTATTAGATAGTATTACTCGTATGGCTCGTGCCTACAATACAGTAATGCCCGCCAGTGGAAAAGTTCTTTCAGGTGGAGTAGAAGCAGCGGCTTTGCAAAAACCTAAAAGATTCTTTGGTGCCGCAAGAAAAATTGAAAATGGTGGCTCATTAACTATTATTGCAACTGCCCTCATTGATACAGGTTCAAAAATGGATGAGGTTATTTTTGAGGAATTCAAAGGTACTGGCAATATGGAACTACAATTAGACAGAAAATTAGCCAATAAAAGAATTTTCCCAGCCATTGACTTATTGGCATCTTCTACAAGAAGAGAGGATTTATTATTAGATAAAAATACCTTAAACAAAATGTGGATATTAAGAAAACATTTGAGTGATATGAAACCAGATGAAGCTATGGAATTTCTTATTAACCAAATGAGCAGAACAAAATCAAATGAAGAATTTTTGGTGTCTATGGGTAGCTAATCATATATTTTAACATAAATTTTTTTGTATAAGATAAATTTACTAAATTTGCAGACAAAAATTAAAAATGAAACGACTATTTTTAATTATGATAATTTGCTCCATCACTTATTCATCAAGAAGTGATGAAGTAAAAAAATTAGTGATTGATGGTGTTTATCAACAAAAAAATTTGTATGTTCAAAATTATTATTCAGGAAGCGTTGGCTTCTGTGCTATTGAAGTCAAAGTGAATGGTAATATTACTACTGATGAAATTAATTCCAGTGCTTTTGAAATAGACCTGTCTGCTTTAAACTTAAAATATGGAGACAAAATTTTAGTAGAGATTTACCACAAAAAAGATTGTACTCCCAAAATTCTCAATATAGAAGATGTCAGACCAATGCCTACCTTTGTAATATTAGCTGCACATGGTACCAGTGATGGATTAATCACATGGATAACTGAAGATGAAAATGGTGCACTGCCTTATATTATAGAACAGTTTAAATGGAATAAGTGGATACCAGTTGGAGAAGTGATTGGTAAAGGTACTCCAGAAAGACATACTTATACTTTCAAAGCTTTTCTTACAAGTGGAGAAAATAAATTTCGTATCAAACAAGTTGGGTTTAATAATACAGTTCGTTATTCTAATGAAATTATTATTCAATCGGGAAAGCCCAAGCCCACTTTCAAAATGAGTCAGGACAAAAAAGAAATTCAATTTTCAGATGAAACAATGTTTGAAATTTATGATATTTATGGAAATATCATCAAAAGAGGTTTTGGAATCAATGCGGATATTAGTAATATCCCTAAAGGCACCTATTACCTTTGCTATGATAGAGAAGTTGCCGAAATAAGAAGGTGATATTGAAGATGCAAAGTGCAAGTAAAAAATAAAAAAAAATCTTTTTAAGTTTATACAATATTATTTACATAAAATCTACTACCAGCAGTGTTTTAATCAATCAATTCAATTACAAACAGAAGATACAGTTCCATCTGATTTTAGAAATCGTAAATTACAAAAGGGTTTGGTTGTAGCCATAAAATCAATAAATGAATTAGCGGGATGTTTGCTTACATGAATTCTGGAACGAGCGGCAAAAATACCAACTGCGCCATTTGATATATTAGAGTAAATAGGTCTGTCTTGTATTATTGAAGTTGAAGGCATATTGGATTGTAAAAAAACATAGTAATCATAACTTGCTGCACAAATAATATAATCAAACTTAACGATACGACGATAAAGTATATTATTGTCATTATCATTATTTAAGATGTATAAATACATACTATTGAGCAATTGCTGCGAAGTGTAACTAAATTTCATATCTTCACCACCTGTTAATGATGTAGAAAAAATTGGTGTGTATTTTACATCTACATATTTAGAGACAGTGCTGTGATCTATCAATGAATCTACATAATGCATACGAATGTAAAGTTCATACATATAAGCGTTGGGTTCACTCTTAAACCGGACACTCCTATCAATTATCAAGTTGCTCAAATCTAAATAAGCATAAGGCGGGTTACTGGGGCTGGGCGTTACAGGATAATAAGGTGGTGCAAGAGGCTGAGTATAACCGGGTTTAACACTGTCAATCATATTAGTAGATGCTGTAAATGTAACATTTGTCTTTGTGTCCTTAATATAAAGTTCATAAACGCCAGAAGGATAAATTTTTTGGTTGGTATAATAAAATCGTTGTTCATTATTAAAAGTGCCTGTTTGAGTGTATAAGACAGTATCTCTTAAAAATAATTCTGTTGCAGATGATGACATTGAAACAGGTGCATAAGTTCCATTGATTTTTCTTTTAAGTGATACTAATAATTGTCCTGCAGGAAAATTAATACTATCTTTATTTTGAGCCATATCATAAGCATTGCCTTCACCTGCAAATACTTTGTTAATTCGTATAAATTGATATTGTTCTTGTGGATTTAATATAGCATAAACACTTACCAGTTCTTTGTATGGAGCAAGAATATTCAATTTATTTTTACAAGAATAAAATAAAAGTATTGAAATTACTAAAACATTAAAAACAAAATATCTTTTCATCTTGAATAAATTTTAGGCAGTAAATATAATGCATGTTTATGAAATAATTAAATTAGATGTGATAAAGTAAATTGAAAAATCAATCAAAAAATATTATCAATGCTGATTTAAATCATTTATCTTGCTGATATACCGCACTAACTTTGTGCCCGGAATTTATGGAAGTAATTTATCTCCTATTAAGTATAAGTGTTCTCATAGCCCTTGCATTTTTAGGGGCTTTTATATGGTCGGTAAAAAAAGGTCAATATGACGATGTAGTGTCTCCATCTATAAGAATTTTATTTGATAATAATAACAATAACAACAATAATAATTATTTAGACAATGAATCAAAAACAACAAAAACTGAATAACTATGGAAAACAGGAATCTTGAACACTTTGAGTACGACAACGCTATTGTCAGAAATTTTCTGATAGCAACAGTTACATTTGGGGTTATAGGAATGTTGGTTGGGCTGCTCATTGCATTTCAACTGGTATTTCCTGAACTCAATTTTGGGATACCTATTACTTCATTTGGTCGGTTGCGACCTCTGCACACGAACGCTGTGATATTTGCATTTGTGGGTAATGGCATTTTTGCTGGTGTTTATTATTCATTACAGAGATTGCTTAAAACCAGAATGTATAGTGATATCCTTTCTAAAATACATTTTTGGGGTTGGCAACTTATTATCTTATCAGCAGCCATCACTTTACCATTAGGTTATACAACTAGTAAAGAATATGCAGAATTAGAATGGCCTATTGATATTGCTATTACAATTATTTGGGTAATATTTGGTTGGAATATGTTTGGAACTATTTTGAAAAGAAGAGTGGAACATTTGTATGTTGCAATATGGTTTTATATTGCAACATTTATCACAGTGGCAATGTTGCATGTAGTTAATTCTTTTGAATTACCTGTTAGTTTCTTAAAAAGTTATTCATGGTATGCAGGTGTTCAGGATGCATTGGTGCAATGGTGGTATGGACATAACGCAGTGGCTTTCTTTCTCACTACGCCATATTTAGGTTTGATGTATTACTTTGTTCCTAAAGCAGCAGAAAGACCTGTTTATTCCTATAAACTTTCAATTGTTCACTTCTGGGCACTGATATTTATTTACATTTGGGCAGGTCCTCATCACTTATTATATTCTGCATTGCCTGATTGGGCTCAATCGCTTGGTGCAGTGTTTTCTGTGATGCTTATAGCACCTTCTTGGGGAGGGATGTTGAATGGCTTACTAACATTAAGGGGTGTGTGGGATAAAGTGAAAGTTGAACCTGTATTAAAATTTATGGTGGTAGCACTTACAGGTTATGGTATGGCTACATTTGAAGGGCCTATGCTTTCATTAAAAAATGTAAATGCTATTTCGCACTTTACAGATTGGACCATTGCCCATGTGCATGTAGGAGGATTGGCGTGGAACGGATTCTTAACTTTTGGAATGCTCTATTGGTTAGTGCCCCGAATGTGGAGAACGCAATTGTATTCTAAAAAATTGGCTGATTTTCATTTCTGGATTGGTACTCTTGGTATTGTATTTTATGCATTGCCGATGTATTGGGCTGGTTTTACTCAAAGCTTTATGTGGAAAGAATTTACACAAGAAGGATTTTTGAAATATCCAAACTTTTTGGAAACTGTAACAGCACTGAAAAATCTCTACTTATTAAGAGGTATAGGTGGAACATTATATTTTACTGGTGTTTTAGTAATGGTGTATAATTTAATTAAAACTGCTAATGCTGGAAATTTCTTGGCGAATGAACCTGCAGAAGCGCCAGCACTTATCAAGTTTCATGAAGAATCTAATGAATACTGGCATAGATGGATTGAAAAAAGACCAGTTCAAATGCTTATCCTTTCTTTTGTTTTAGTAGCAATTGGTGGTATTGTTGAAATGGTACCTACATTTTTAATTAAATCTAATATTCCAACCATATCTTCTGTAAAACCATATACACCTTTGGAATTAGAGGGAAGAGATATTTACATTCGTGAAGGTTGTTATGTATGTCACTCACAATTGATAAGACCTTTCAGAAGCGAAACAGAACGATATGGAGATTATTCTAAAGCAGGTGAGTTTGTGTATGACCATCCATTTCAGTGGGGTTCAAAGAGAACAGGTCCTGATTTAGCAAGAGAAGGTACAGATAAACTTCGCAAGCCCAACGCATGGCATTACACACACATGTTAGATCCAAGATTAACTTCACCAAATTCAATAATGCCACCATACCCATGGCTAATTGAAAATAAATTAGATGTGTCATTATTATCAGAAAAAATCAAAGCAATGAAAAAATTAGGTGTGCCATATCCTGATGGTTATGAAAATCAAGCATTAGACGATTTGAAAAAGCAAGCTAAGGAAATTGCAGATGACCTGAAGAAGAATAATATCAATGCTTCTGAAGATAGAGAAATTATTGCATTGATTGCCTATCTACAAAGATTAGGAAAAGATGTAAGCTTACAAAAATCAACCGCTCAAAAATAAAAAAATATGTTACGATTTATTAAACATCATCTTACCAACATTTTAGGAATTGAAATTTATCCACTTATTTCTTTTACTATTTTCTTCTTATTCTTTATCGCTGTAATAATATGGCTCATTAAAGTGGATAAAAATCATATCAACAAAGTTAAAAATATACCATTTGAATAAAATAACCCATTAAATCATTAATTATGAAAAAAACAAAGCATTTCAGAAATTTATTACCATTGATTTTACTCAATGGAAGTGCAATAGCACAAGCAAATAATGTGGCTGAAAATGTTCCACAAGTTATAACTACTACAAGTCACAACACAACGGGTTGGGCTCTAATAATATTGTTACTAATTCAAATTCTTGTTGTTAAAGCTATTTCTGATGCTATAAAAAATGTTAGTAAATCAGATGCTATTCAAAAAAACAACAATCGTGGCTTATCTACTTTAATATTTTTAATTGGATTGTTTTTTTCAATAAATGCATTTGGACAAAATACTTCAGAAAATAATTCTTTAGTTGATTTTAGCGAAACAGACATTAATATTTTAATTACATTAAACATACTTTTATCTTTGGTAGTATTATGGATGTATTATCAATTCAGACAAATATTAAAATTCACTAATTTAATTAAAGAAGAAGAAAACACCTCTGCATTTTGGAATATTGAGAATTGGCTAACTCGTGCTGTGCCTGTTGATAAAGAAGCATCCATTCAATTTGAACACGAATATGATGGAATTAGAGAATTAGATAATGTATTACCACCATGGTGGTTATGGATGTTTTATGCTACAATTGCTTTTTCAATTATTTATTTAATACACTATCACATTTCACCAATAAAAGCACTGGAAAAAATTGGATTTGTAGGACCAGGTGTAGGACAAGAAGAATTATATAAAATGGAAATGGAAGAAGCAGAAAAACAAAAACAAGCATACTTATCCCAAGCAGCATCTAAAATCAATGAAGAAAATGTTACTTTATTAACTGATGCTAATGAATTAGCGAAAGGTAAAGAAATATTTACCACTAATTGTGTTGTGTGTCATGGTAATCAAGGGCAGGGTGGGGCAGGACCTAATTTGACCGATGAATACTGGATTTATGGCTGTGATATTAAAGAGGTATTTAAAACTATCAAATATGGCGTGCCTGCAAAAGGTATGATTGCATGGGAATCTCAATTATCTCCACTTCAAATTCAACAAGTAGCATCGTTTGTTATTTCATTGAAAGGAACTAATCCTTCTGGTGCCAAAGAACCACAAGGAGAGAAATGTGACAACAATACTACTACAACTCCTGCAGTAAAAGATAGCACTGCATCCAAATAAAATTTTTTATGCCTGAACTTATTGATAAAACAATTATCAAAAAAGATGAATCTTTCAGAGACCGCATCAGTACTGTTGATGAGAAAGGACGCAGAAAATGGATGTATCCTAAAAAACAAACGGGTAAATTTTACTTGATTCGCAATATATTGGGTTATGCATTATTAACTATTTTGTTTATTACTCCCTTCATCAAAGTCAACGAAGAGCCCATATTTTTATTAGATGTAGTGCATCGTAAATTTATCATTTTTACAAGAGTGTTTTATCCGCAAGATTTTTTCTATTTTGGTTTATTAATGATTGCGTTTGTCATTTTTATTGCCTTATTCACAGTGGTATTTGGAAGATTGTTTTGTGGATATGCTTGTCCGCAAACTATTTTTATGGAATTGCTTTATCGTAAAATTGAATACTGGATTGAAGGTGATTGGAAAGAACAAATGGCTTTGAACAAACAACCAATGAATTTCACAAAGTTTTGGAAGAAAACTTTAAAGCATTTTTTATTTTTATTAGTTGCTTTTGTTATTTCTAATTTGTTTTTGAGTTATTTAATTGGTATTGATGAATTAAAAAAGTTAGCAACAGAGGGTATTACAGAGCATTTAGCAGGTTTTTCTACTTTAGTTGCATTTAGTTTGGCGTTTTATGGAGTATTTGCTTTTTTAAGAGAACAAGTTTGCACGAATATTTGTCCGTATGGAAGATTACAAGGTGTGTTGTTAGGAAAAGATACTTTGGTTATAGCTTATGATTACATAAGAGGAGAGCCAAGAGGCAAATTCAAAAAAAATGAAGACAGAAAAAGTGCAGATAAAGGGGATTGTATTGATTGTAAACAATGTGTTAATGTATGTCCTACGGGCATAGATATCCGAAATGGTACACAATTAGAATGTATCAATTGTGCATTGTGTATTGATGCCTGTAATTTTATGATGGAAAGCGTAGGGTTACCAAAAGGGCTCATAAAATACGCAACAGAATATCAAATCAAAGAAAATTTACCTTATCGCCTTACGACAAGAGCAAAGGGATATATTCTTGTATTGCTTGTTCTAACAGGAATTATTGCATTATTATTAATGAAGCGTCCTCCCGTAGATGGCACTATTTTGCGTTCATACGGCTATTTGACAGAAACCACTAAAGATGGTAAAATTAAAAATCTGTATACTTATAAATTACTCAACAAATCTAATCAACCACAAAAAGTGAGCATTGAATTGATTGAACCCAAAGGTGAAATTCAAATAATTGGACATTTACCAGTTATTGAAAAAGAAGGGTATATTGAAGGTTCATTTTTTGTGATATTAGATAAATCAAGTATTAAGGGACTGAAAACACCTATTGTGATTGGCGTTTTTGATGAACAACATCAACTCATAAAGAAATATACTACTAACTTTTTATCTTTTCAATAATGAACTGGGGACATAAAATAACATTGGCATTTATTTTGTTTGCTGTATTTATTCTGTATATGGTCAGTAAAATGATGCAAACTAAAGTTGATTTAGTGGAAGAAGATTATTATGCTAAAGAATTAGCATTTCAGGATAAAATTAATCAATCACAGAATTTGTCTGCATTAGGAGATAGTGCTGTGATGGTTTATCAATATGAAAATGAGATTATCGTTGAGTGGAAAAAATCCTTTCCTATCAAGGGGCAATTGTGGTTTTATTATCCATCTAATAATGCTTTTGATAAAGTATTTTCTATAAAAAATAAATTATCAGATAATTATTGGAAAATGTCTAAAAATCAACTACACAAGGGTAGGAGTATTTTAAAATTAGAATGGGAAGATGATAAAGGTAAAGCATATTACTTTGAAAAAGAACTTTTCATTTATTGATTATGTTTGCGATAATGCTACAAGGGTTAATAATGGGAATGCTTGGAAGTTGGCATTGTGCAGGAATGTGTGGAGGGTTGATGTTGTATCATTTTTCAAATAACAGAAATGTTTTTTTTCGTTTTTTGATTTATCATTCATCAAGAATGTTGGGCTATGGTTTATTGGGTTTAATGTTTGGACAATTAGGATTTATAGGTAGTTTAATTGGATGGCAAAAATTATTATCCATTATATCGGGAATGATTTTGATATATTTAGCATTATCTTATTTCTTGCCGATTGGTATAGATATTTTCAAAAATATTAATTTCACATCCATAATTAGTGAGTGTTTTTCTTTTTCTTCTAATCGTTTTTACCGTTATGCAGTTTCAGGAATAGCTAATGCTTTTTTACCTTGTGGTTTTTCTTTGATGGCTGCTATTTATGCAATGACAACTTATTCTTTACAAAAAGGAATGTTATTTATGTTGTCCTTTGGTATGGGGACTATACCTGCTTTATTATTGGTAACATTATTGGCACAACAGGTTTCTTATTTCAAATGGTTCAAATATACAATGCCCGTTATGTCTTTAATCATAGGTATTTTATTAATTTTAAGAACAATGAACTTGGGTATTCCATTTATTAGTCCAAATATTCAAATGTCAAAAAAATCAACTGTAATAGAATGTCACTTGCCAAACAAATAAATACATCTATTAATAGAGAAGCTAAATGTTTCCATTGTGGGGGAATACTTCCTGCAAAGCCCTATTCAAAAGATGAGCACTTATTTTGTTGTAAAGGATGTGTAAATGTGTATTCTATAATACAATCGTCAGGATTAGATAGTATATATGTCAATAATACATTTGGTAATTTTTCAAAGCCCGTAGATTCGTCTGAAAACGAGTTTGATTTTTTAGATAATGAGGTTATTCAGAATAAAATTATTTCCTTTCAGGAAGGAAATATTGGCAAGGTATTATTATTTGCTCCTGAAATTCATTGTGCATCTTGTATATGGCTATTAGAGCATTTGCCCAAACTTCATAATGGAATTTTACAATCGCAAGTTAATTTTCATTCAAAAAAAATTTCTATCATTTTTGATAAAAGTAAAATTTCACTTAAAGAGTTATCTGTACTGCTCACTCAAATTGGATATAAACCACACTTCAATACTAATGAACAACAACAAAAGGATATAGAAGGGAAAAAAATTTTAGTAAGGTTAGGTGTGGCAGGTTTTGCATTTGGAAATATAATGCTTTTAAGTTTTCCAGATTACTTAGATACCTTAAATACATTAGAATTACAATACAAATACTTGTTTCATTATGTAAGTTTGTTTTTATCTATACCTGTAATATTTTTTTCTGCATCGCCCTATTTTAATTCAGCCAAAAGTGCTATAAAAACAAGAGAACTTAATATGGATATTCCTGTTGCTATGGGCATACTTACTTTGTTTTTAAGAAGTATTTATGATATTGTATTTTTAAATGAATCGGGATATTTAGATTCTTTAAGTGGATTTATTTTTTTCTTGTTAATAGGTAGATGGTATCAGCATAAGACCTACCAATTTTTAGATTTTGATAAAACATTTCATTCTTTTTTCCCTATTAGTGTGATTAAAATTGAAAACCTGAATGAAGTAGTTACAGAAGTAAAAAATATACAAAAAGATGATATAGTGAAGTTGAGAAATGGAGAATTGATTCCGTTTGATGTTGTATTAATGAGTTCAGATGCAGAAGTTGATTATAGTTTTGTAACAGGTGAAGCAGATATTTTTCACAAACAAAAAGGAGATGTGCTATATGCAGGAGGAAAATTGTATGGGAAAAAAATTCTTGCAAGAGTATTGAAGCCATTTGAACAAAAATATTTTGTGCAATTATGGAGTGAGAACACTGCCCGTAAAAATTTTGAGTTTAAAAAAATATCGTCATTTTTAGGAAAGTTAATTACAATGTTGGTTTTAAGCGTAGCCATTATTGCTGCTATTTACTGGAAAGATGCAGGTGTTGAAGTAATGATTAAAAATGTAACTGCGGTTTTAATTATTGGTTGTTCCTGTGCCTTTGCATTAAGTGCTCCATTCTTATTTGGAAATGTAAGCCGATGGTTATCTAAAATACATTTCTTTTTGAAAAACGCTGATAGTGTTTCTACATTAGCAAAAGTGAATCACATTGTGTTAGATAAGACGGGTACATTAACAGAAAAAGGATTCAAAGCCCAATGGACAGGAGATAAAGAATTAAGTCAAGATGAAAAAAACTTGTTATATTCATTGTTTCAAAACTCTTTTCATCCATTAAGTAGAAAAATAACTGAATATTTGAAAGATGAAGTAACAGAAGAATATGATTGTGAGTATTTCAAAGAATATACAGGAAAAGGCATTGAAGCCCGCATCAAGCATCATTATATAAGGGCAGGACATCTGAATTGGTTGAACATTCATTCGCAACAAAATCAAAATTCTACTATAGTAGGTGTTGAATTGGATAATCAATACAAAGGATATTTTTTAATTCAAAATGAAGTAAGAGAAGGATTAGAAGAGTTAGTAAAACTTATAAAAAATGGTTATTATGTTCATATACTCACAGGAGATACATCTGAAAGAACAGAACAAATCAAAAATTTATTTAAAGATACCAATTGCATAATTCTAACAGGTCAAAAACCTGAAGATAAGAAAAGATATATTGAAGATTTACAAAAGAAAGGCAATATAGTGATGATGGTAGGTGATGGACTAAATGATATACCTGCATTAAAAACTGCTGATTTTGGTGTGTGCATCACGGACGATAGTAGTTATTTTGCCCCATCGGGCGATGCCATTATGAGTGGCGATTCATTAAAGTATTTACCACATATTCTTCATTTTTCAAAAAAATCATATCAATTACTAATAATAAGTTATATTTTTTCATTTATGTATAATGCTATTGGGCTTACTTTGGCATTTATGGGTTATTTAAAGCCCATTGTTGCAGCCATTTTTATGCCATTAAGCAGTATATCTGTGGTGTTATTTGCCATTATTTCTACCAATAAGATTTATAGAAAGTTTCTATCTTAAAAAAAATTTTTTATTTTTTTGGTTAGTTTATTTTTTTTTCTTTATTTTTGCACACAAAATTATTTAATATGAAAAAAACATTATTAAAATCATTTAAATTCAATTTAATATTGATTTTTGGTACATTAAATCAGACTTATTCACAATGTACAACAACAACAGTTAATATTGACTTTGCAGGAGCACAAGCTAATGGTTGTTGTAATGTTTGTGGAAATGATTATAGGTGCTATACCAATGGCTCTGCTACGGCGTGTACTTTTGGAGCATCATTTAGTAATACTTTTGTTGACCCCGTTCCGCCCGGAAATATTGTTGTGGGAGTGCAGGTAAATTATTATTATAGCGGTTGTAGCGGAGGTGCAGGCACTATGGCTACTTTACTCAATGGTATTCCTATTGGAAATGCTAATTTTTCCGTGAATAACTGTTCTTGTGGTTCTTGTTTTTTCACTTCTACTCCAAATACTCCTTTTAATTGTGGTATCCCCTCATATAATTATGGAGGTAACAATACAGTTTCGGGTAATGTTTCTGGTTTTGAATGTATAGATCGTATAGAAGTAGTTCTTTGTTATCGTTCTTCTACACCTAATGCAGGTACCGCATCTTCTAGTGCTTCATCTATTTGTTCAGGTCAATCAGTTAATCTTACACTTACAGGTTATCAAACAGGAGCTTCTATACAATGGCAATCTGCGCCTACATCTGGTGGACCATGGACAAATATACCCGGTGCTACTGCTGCAACTTATGCATCAGGTCCTCTCTCTTCTAATATTTGTTACAGAGCATTAGTTACTTGCGGAGGTAATAATACTTCTAATGTGGTTTGTATCACAGTAAATTCTCCACCTTCTGTATCTGTATCCAGTGCCACTATCTGCGCAGGTCAGAGCGCTACTTTAACAAGTGTTGTAAATCCTGTTGGGGGCTCTTATAGCTGGACACCGGGAGGAATGACAACACCAAGCATCGTTGTATCTCCTCCTTCAACCCAAGCATACAACTTAACTTACACAGATCCAAATGGTTGCACAGGAACGGCCAGTGGTACTGTTTTTGTTAATACTTCACCTGTTATTACCGTGAATAGTCCTACTATTTGTGTTGGTCAAACTACAACCTTAACTGCTAATGGTGTACCAGGCGGTGGAACTTATTTATGGTCTCCAAGTGGTAATACTTCCAATACAGAGGTAGTATCTCCATCATCCACTACAACTTATACAGTGCAATATACTACTGGTTCAGGTTGTAGCGGAACGGCTGTTTCCACAGTAGTAGTTAATCCTATACCAACAGTGGCTGTCAATAATGCTACAATATGCGGTTCTGGAAGTGCAACATTAGTAGCCAATGTTAACCCAACAGGGGGATTATATTTGTGGTCACCCGGTGGAATGACAACACCAACTGTGGTTGTTTCTCCTGTTTCTACAACTACCTATAATTTACAATATATTGCGCCCACTGGGTGTTCAAATACAGCGGTAGGAATTGTGTATGTTAGTAATTTGCCTACAGTTGCTGTAAATAATGCTACCTTGTGTTCTGCACCGGGTGCGAGTGTTATTCTTACGGCTACTGTTAGCCCTTCGGGAGGCACCTTTACGTGGTCTCCTATTGGAGGTGGGGGACCTATTGTGGTTGTGTCTCCAACTTCTTCTACTGGTTATACCGTTACTTATACTGAACCTGGTGGATGTTCAGCATCAGCAGTCGGTTATGTAACAGTTATGCCAGGATTTAGTTTTGCTGATTTTACTTATCCTAATCATCCTTGTGTAGATAATCAACCTTATACTTTTTCTGCTACTGTGAGTGGAAGTGGTCCTTATGCTTATCAATGGTATTTTGGAAATGGTTCGTCTCCATCTACTGCTACTACTTTAAGTGCTTCTGTCAATTATGCTTATAGTGGTATAAAATATGTGAGTTTAGTGGTTAATAATTTATCATCAGGATGTAAAGATTCTATTGTTCATCAGGTAACCATTGAAGATTTACCATTTGTCAATTTCTCTGCTTCATCACCTAATTGCGTAACAGATACTGTATACTTTAATAACTATTCGTGGATAGGTGGAAGCGCCACTATTGCTTCATGGTATTGGGATTTTGGTGATGGAAACAATTCTACTGCATTTCAACCATCGCATTTATATGCCAGTGGTGGAACCTATACAGTATATTTAGTAGCTACTTCTGATTTTGGTTGTGATGACACTTTGTATAAAGTGGTTAATGTTTCTCCATTAACTGTAGCAGGTAATGTTACCAGTAATGCGACTGTGTGTGCGGTTAGTAACACAGGCACATTGAATTTAAATGGAAATAATGGCAATGTGATTTCATGGATGTATTCAACTGATAATGGACTTACATGGTTGCCTATTGTAAATACTAATACTTCTTATGTTTATACTAATTTACAACAAACTACCATTTTTGGAGCTGTGGTTCAAAGTGGTTCTTGCCCAAGTGCAACTACTTCTCCAAATGCAACTATTACTGTAGATGCCGCTTCTAATGCAGGTTTTGTCAGAAGAGATACATTAATTTGTTCGCCACCTAATCAAGGCACTTTGACATTAACGAATTACACTGGTTCAATTGTAGATTGGTATAGTTCAAATGATAATGGAGTAACATGGACAGCATTGGGCAATACTTCTCCAACTTACACATTTGCCAATCTGTTAGATACCACACAATTTGCAGTGATTGTACAAAATGGTATATGTCCACCTGACACATCTAATGCGCCATTTACAACCGTATGGGTAAGGTATTTTAATAGTGCTCAAGTAATACCATCTCCTGACACCACTATAAGTGTAGGATTTACAGTGCAATTGAATGCTATGGGTGGTTATTTTTATGCATGGTCACCTAATTATAATATTTCTGATACAACAATTCATAACCCGTCTGTTTGGCCAACAAAAGATACTTCGTATATGGTTTATGTAGTAGATAAATATGGATGTACAGATGTTGATACTGTAAGAATTTTTGTTCAAAAAGATTACAAATTAGTTATCGCTAATACTTTAACGCCGAATGGAGATAACTTTAATGATTTCTTCTGGATAGGTATGATTGAATATTATCCTAATAATGAAGTGATTGTATTTAACCGATATGGACAGGAAATATTCAAGGGAAATAACTATGACAATAAAAAAGTATTTTGGGACGGTACGTATCAAGGTAATAAAGTTCCAGATGGTGCATATTATTATGTAATTAAATTTAAAGATAATAATACGGTATTCAAAGGAAGTATCAATGTCATCAGCAGTCATTGATTTTTAATTTTTCCTTATTATTGCGGTCATTATGAAGAATGTTTTAAGAAAATGGTATAGATTTTTTTCACCAAAGTATCAGAAAATAATTTTGGAATACAAAGTTAATCCATTACCAAGGTATGGGCATGGTAAACCACCACATTCTCTACTTTATCATATTATTAATAAAAATCGCAGTGAGTATTACAATTTACTAAAATCTTTTTTAAAGTATAAAAGTAGCATTTGCTCTATAAAAGACAGCGGTGAAGAAAATAACCCCAACTTACCTACATGGAATAATGGTTTTCTACCGGGTTTGGATATTATTGGCATTTATGGAATGATAGCAGAACATAAACCTTCTGTGTATTTTGAAATAGGTTCAGGTAATTCAACTAAAGTTGCCAGAAAATGTATTGCTGATAATCAATTAAACACTAAAATTATCTCTCTTGATCCATTTCCAAGAACAAATATAGATCACTTGTCTGATCAGGTTATCAGAAAACCCATTGAAGAATTATCTGACTTAAAAATAATTACTGACTCATTAAACGAAAATGATATCTTATTTATTGACAATTCGCATGGCGTGTATCCTAATTCAGATGCTATGATATGTTTTATGGAAATATTACCTTATTTGAAGAAAGGTGTTATTGTGCATATTCATGATATATATTTGCCTTATGATTATCCTCAATTTATGTGCGATAGGTATTATAGCGAGCAATATATGTTGGCAGCATTTATTATGAGTAATCCTGAAAGATACAAAACTATTTTACCTAATTTTTTCATAAGCGAAGATAAAGAATTATCAGGTGTGTTGTCAGATATATGGAATTCATTGAAATATAAAAATGTTGAAAAACACGGAGGTTCTTATTGGTTAAGAATTCAATAAAAGAAAATTTATTTTTATACTTAGTGCTATTTAATTAATAAAGAATTAAAAAATTTGTTGGATATTTGCCAGCAAAAAATTATGTCTCAGGTTCTAACCAATAAAGCCATTACACCAAGAAGTAAAGATTACAGCCAATGGTATAATGATATCGTATTAAAAGCAGGATTGGCAGATTATAGTGATGTAAGAGGTTGTATGATTATTAAACCCTATGGTTATACTATATGGGAAAAAATGCAACAAACTTTAGATAAGATGTTTAAAGATACAGGGCATGTCAATGCTTATTTTCCTTTGTTTATTCCCAAGTCCTTTTTCTCCAAAGAAGCCAGTCATGTAGAAGGTTTTGCCAAAGAATGTGCAGTAGTTACGCATTATCGCTTAAAATATGATGAAACAAATAAAGAAATTGTTGTAGACGAAGAAGCTAAATTAGAAGAAGAATTAATTGTTCGTCCAACTTCAGAAACTATAATATGGAATACTTACAGAAATTGGATACAATCTTATAGGGATTTGCCCTTGCTCATCAACCAATGGGCTAATGTGGTAAGATGGGAAATGCGCACGAGATTATTTTTAAGAACGGCAGAATTTTTATGGCAAGAAGGTCATACAGCACACGCTACTGCCCAAGAAGCCATTGAAGAAGCGGAAAGAATGTTGAATGTGTATGCTGATTTTGCTGAAAATACTTTGGCTATACCAGTTATCAAAGGCATTAAAACGCCTAATGAACGATTTGCTGGCGCTGTTGAAACCTATTGCATTGAAGCTTTAATGCAAGATGGAAAAGCATTGCAGGCAGGGACTTCTCACTTTTTAGGACAAAATTTTGCCAAAGCATTTGATGTAAAATTTGCCAATAAAAATGGAGAATTAGAATATGTGTGGGCTACATCCTGGGGTGTTTCTACACGATTAATGGGCGCATTAGTTATGAGTCATAGTGATGATTTGGGTTTGGTATTGCCGCCCCGTATTGCACCATTACAGGTTGTAATAGTTCCAATTTACAAAGGCATTGAAGAAATGGAAGAAATAAAAAAATCAGTGGATATAATAGTTACTCAATTAAAACAAAATAATATCTCTGTAAAATTTGATGATGATGATAAGCAAAGACCAGGATGGAAATTTGCTCAGTATGAAATGCAGGGCGTTCCTGTGAGAATGGCTGTTGGAAAAAGGGACTTGCAAAATCATCAAATAGAAATAGCAAGAAGAGATACATTAGAAAAACAAACGATTTCATTAGATAATGCAGTGGAATATGTTTTAAATTTATTGCAAGAGATACAAAAAAATCTTTTTACAAAAGCCAAACGGAGATTGGATAATTACATTACTCGTGTAGATAATTGGAATGAATTCAAAGAAGTATTAGACCAAAAAGGCGGTTTTATTTATGCTCACTGGGATGGAACTTCAGAAACAGAAGAAAGAATAAAAGAAGAAACCAAAGCTACCATTCGTTGCATACCTTTGGATAACCCACAAGAAGAAGGTAAATGTATTTATTCAGGCCAACCAAGCAAACAAAGAGTTTTATTTGCTAGGGCGTATTAAATAAAATTATCCTAACCATTTACCTACTTGTATTCCTAACACAACTGAAATGATTCCTATTATGATACTGGATAATACATAACCTATAAATAGCAAGTATTCATTTTTTTCCAGTAAAGATAAACTTTCTAATGAAAGTGCTGAAAAAGTTGTAAAACCCCCACAAAATCCTGTTGCCAAAAATAATCTGGCTCCAACTAATGGTGGATATTGTTCTGTCGTCTCATAAATTAAACCAATTAAAAAAGAACCCAATATATTGACAGTAAAGGTTCCAACTGGAAAGGTAAGAGGAAAAATTTTTGTGACAATAAGCGATAGATAATACCTTGCAACACTTCCAATAAAACCACCTGTGCCTACCAAAATTAAATTTTTTATCATATAATTGAGATTGAAAATTGGTAGACGTTATCAGCCCTTTAAGAGAGGCGGTTAGAGGTGAACGTCATCACCTGTGAGAAAGAGTAAAATAACAAATTACTTGAAGCGGTGAGGGGGGGATTCGAACCCCCGGTACGGTTTTAGCCGTACGGCGGTTTAGCAAACCGCTGGATTAAGCCACTCTCCCACCTCACCAAATTTGACGGCGCAAATGTAGATGAAATTTTGCACAACTAAAAGTGTTTTTGAAAAATTTTTTTTTAGTCGTGCTTTTTCAACCATTCAATAACTGCTGGCGCTAATTCGTTTTGTGATTTTGAACCTA
Source organism: Bacteroidota bacterium (assembly GCA_040758575.1). GTDB lineage: Bacteria > Bacteroidota > Bacteroidia > B-17B0 > Aurantibacillaceae > BPGX01. The sequence continues at coordinate 108,468 of JBFLVH010000002.1, forward strand.
CAAATACCCCAATGTGTCCGCCTTTGAAACTGTAAAGTGTTTTGTCTTTACTACCAACTAAATCATTTAATGGTATAGTAGATGCGGGAGGCACAAGGTGGTCTTCTGTGGCATAAATATTTAATAACGGACATGTAATATTTTTTAAATTCACTTTTCTGCCTTTAATTATCAATTCACCTTTCACTAATTTATTTTGTTGATATAAATCCTTCATAAATTGTCTAAAACATTCTCCTGCCTGGTCGGGGCTTTCATTAATCCATTTTTCCATTCTTAAAAAGTTCAGTAATTTTTCTTTATCATGAATAATGCTCATTAAATTTTGTTGCTTTTGTAGTTTCATCATTGGCTTTAATATTTCAAAACCTATATTTAAAAAATCACCGGGAATTAAACCATGATAACCATCTACTAATTTGTCAAAGTCCATATCCTTGCTCCATTTGAATAATAATCCATCATTAGTAGAAAAATCAATAGGTGTAACATGTGGAATTAAATTCTTTACCTTTTCTGGATACAATGCAGTATAGATAACAGATAATGTTCCGCCCTGACAGATGCTTAAAATATTAATTTTATCATGACCTGTTTCTTTGCGAATGAAGTTCACACAATGGTCAATATAATCAATATAATCATCACAAGTTAAGTATCTATCGGCTTTTGTTGGAAAGCCCCAATCTATAAGATACAAATCACAACCACCATTCAACAGATTTTTGATGTAAGACCTGTCGGGCTGTAAATCCAACATTTTATAAGTATTAACAAGTGCATAAACAATGAGTATTGGTGTTTTAATTTTTGGCGGTGTTTCTCTATCATAATGATATAAAACCAGTTTGTCTTCTTTGTATACAGCCGTTTTAGGAGTTGTAGCAATGTCTATTTCGTTAATTTCTTTCAAGGTTTCAGCACCTTTAATCATTTTTTCTGCTAATTCAAGTGTTTCTTTCATTTGATTAATATTTAATGGTTCCATAATTCTTTATTTTTACTTGCACAAAATAAATAAATGTTTGGATAATAAACAAATATTGCCACCCTACTACTTTTAACTATTGTTTTATTTTGTTAATGAAATATTGTCTAAAAAAAGGATAAATTTTTCTCCAAAATCAAATTAAAAATTTCCCTATACTTGCTCAAAAAAATATGAAAATAATAATCACGGGCGGTGCAGGATTTATAGGCACTCATGTTGTAAAATTATTTGTTAGAAAATATCCTCAATATCAAATATTCAATTTAGATGCATTGACTTATGCTGGGAACCTTGAAAATTTGAAAGATATTGAACATTTGCCTAATTATAATTTTATCAAAGCAGATATTACAGATGAAAAAAATATTTTTCAAATTTTTAATGAAATACAACCTGATGCCGTTATTCACCTTGCTGCCGAAAGCCATGTAGATAGAAGTATTATGAATCCCAATCAATTTGTGATTACAAATGTATTGGGCACTATTAACTTGTTGAATGCAGCTCGTCAAATAAAAAATTTTCAGCAGCTTTATCATATTAGCACTGATGAAGTTTATGGTTCTTTGGGCGAAACAGGTTATTTTACAGAAACCACACCTTATGACCCACGCAGTCCATATAGTGCTTCCAAAGCATCTTCCGACCATTTTGTAAGAGCATATTATCACACTTACCATTTGCCTGTAAAAATTTCTAATTGTTCTAATAATTATGGACCTTATCAATTTCCTGAAAAATTAATTCCACTGTGTATCAATAATATTATCAATGAAAAACCACTTCCTATTTATGGAAAAGGCGAAAATGTACGTGATTGGCTATATGTAGAAGACCATGCCAAAGCCATTGATTTAATTTTTCATAAAGGAAAAATAGGCGAAACCTATAACATTGGCGGAAATAGCGAAAAGAAAAATATTGAAGTAGTAACTACACTTTGCCGTTTGATGAATAAAAAAATGAATAAGCCCGATGGATATTATGAAAAACTTATCACTTTTGTCAAAGACAGAGCAGGACACGATTTGAGATATGCCATTGATTTTACAAAATTAAAAACACAACTCGGCTGGCAACCTTCTGTAACTTTTGAAGAAGGTATTGAAAAAACGATTGATTGGTATTTGAATAATGCTGAATGGCTCAAAAATGTAACTTCTGGAAATTATCAAAAATACTACGAAGAACAATACATCAAAAGATAATTCAAAAAATTTTATGTATTCATTCACATATTTAGTAACAGGAGGCGCGGGCTTTATTGGTTCTCATTTAGTTGAAACGCTCTCGTCCATTCCTACTGCAAAAGTCATTGTATTGGACAATTTATCTACGGGAAGTTTGAATAATATCAAACATTTAAGCAACATTGAATTTATTCAATCCGATATTAATGATTCTGAAAAGTTAGAAAAAATTTTACCACAAGTAGATTATATTTTTCATTTGGCAGCATTAGGTTCTGTGAATAGAAGTATTGAAAATTCAATGGCTACACACCTTGTTAATTCAACAGGTTTTTTAAATATACTACAATTAGCAGTAAAATATCGTATTAAAGGCATTGTCTATTCATCATCATCATCAATTTATGGCGATGATGAGCATCTACCCAAAGTTGAAAATATAACAGGGCAACCTTTATCGCCTTACGCAGTTACCAAAATGACCAACGAATTATATGCCAAAGTGTTTTATAGATTATATGGTTTGCCCATTATTGGCTTAAGATATTTTAATGTATTTGGTCCCCGCCAAAACCCTAATGGGCCTTATGCTGCTGCTATTCCTATATTTATTCAAAAAATGCTCAATAACGAACCCATTTATATTCATGGAACAGGTGAACAAAAAAGAGATTTTACTTATGTTGAAAATGTGGTTAATGCGAATTTATTAGCGGTTAATTCTATTATTCGTCAAAAAATCAATACTTTTGGAGAAGTGTTTAATATTGGCTGTCATCAAAGCATTAGCATCAATGAAATATTTAAAACTTTAGCAGAAAAATTAAATTATCATCAAAAACCTATTTATACCGAACCCAGAAAAGGCGATATTTTTCAATCATTAGCAGATATTTCTAAAGCCAGAAATTTTTTAAATTACACACCTAATATTTTTTTTGAAGAAGGTATTATCAAAACAATAGAATTTTTCAAACAACAATTCTATCATCAACCAATTTAAATCTTACTACTATGTATGGCAAATTTCAGGAACATCTTAAAAATCAATTACAAGAAATTGAAGCAAGTGGATTATTTAAAAGAGAAAGAATTATTGCTTCTGAACAAGGGGCAGTAGTTAAACTTTCAGATGGAAAAGAAGTCATCATAATGTGTGCTAATAATTATTTAGGATTATCATCACATCCAAGAGTAAAAGAAGCCGCTAAAAAAACAATTGATTCAAGAGGTTATGGAATGAGCAGTGTTCGTTTTATTTGTGGCACACAAGATATTCACAAAGAACTAGAAAGAAAAATTTCAGAATTCTTGCAAACAGATGATACTATTTTATACGCTGCTGCTTTTGATGCCAACGGAGGTGTATTTGAACCTTTATTTACAGAAGAAGATGCGATTATTTCAGATGAATTGAATCATGCTTCCATCATTGATGGCGTGCGTTTGTGCAAAGCCCAAAGATATCGCTATAAAAATTGCGATATGAACGACCTTGAAGAGCAACTAAAAAAAGCACATGCACAAAGATTTCGCATTATAGTTACAGATGGTGTATTTAGTATGGATGGCTATGTAGCCCCATTAGATAAAATATGTGATTTAGCAGAAAAATACAATGCCCTTGTGATGGTAGATGATAGCCATGCTACTGGATTTATAGGAAAAACTGGAAGAGGAACCATTGAACTCAAAAATGTAATGGGTAGAGTTGATATTATTACAGGCACATTGGGCAAGGCATTAGGAGGTGCAATGGGCGGTTTTACTTCTGGAAGAAAAGAAATTATTGAAATGCTTCGCCAGCGGTCTCGTCCTTATCTTTTCAGCAATTCATTAGCACCGCATATTGTTGGAGCCAGCATTGCTGTTATTGATTTATTAAGTGAAACAACTGCTTTGAGAGATAAATTAGAATGGAATGTCAAATACTTCAAGGAAGGAATTAAAAAATTAGGTTTTGATATTAAAGATGGAGAAAGTGCAATAGTGCCTATTATGTTATATGATGCTAAATTATCTCAAGTATTTGCTGATAAATTGTTAGAAGAAGGTGTTTATGCTATTGGTTTCTTTTATCCCGTAGTGCCTAAGGGACAGGCAAGAATTAGAGTGCAAATATCGGCTGCTCACGAAAAAGAACATTTAGATAAAGCCCTTGCTGCTTTTGAAAAAGTTGGAAAAGAATTAGGAGTGATAAAGTAAAAAATCAATTCGGATATATTGTTTATCACACACAAATTCGTGGATTTAATTAAAAATTAAAAATTAAAAATCTTTGTGTTCTTTGCGTCTTTGCGAGAGAAAATAATATTCAAATTAAAAATTATTCGTGCAACTTGTTCGCCTTTGGCGGACGGACGGATTCGTAGCTTAAATTAAAAATAATATCTCATCTTCTACAATAAAAAATTATGTATTATTACACCAAAAATTATGGCTCAAGTGTTAAGCAAGCCAAAATTATCTCAAATTACTTTACTTGAAAAAAAATATCTGGAAGTAGTTATTTTACGATTATCCAGACAAATTATTGAACAATATTATTCTTCCGAAAACCTTGTAATTATTGGAGTTCAGCCCAGAGGTATTTATCTATCAAGAATTATTCATTCACTTTTAGTAGAATCTAAAAAAATTAAAGGACTTCAATATGCTGAACTAGATGTTACCTTTTACAGAGATGATTTCAAAATTAAACCACTTGCGCCTTCCCCACAAAAAATAAGTCCTGATTTTTCTGTTGAAAATAAAAATATAATTCTTATTGATGATGTTTTGTATACTGGTAGAACTATCAGGGCTGCATTAGATGCTATTCAAAATTATGGAAGACCATCAAGTGTTGAGTTATTAGTGTTGGTGAATCGCAGATTTTCAAGACAATTACCTATTGAAGCCAATTATGTAGGTATTAATATTGATTCTTTTGATAATCAAAAAGTGCAAATTAATTGGGCAAATGACTGGAAAAAAAGCAAAGTTTATCTGGAATATATTGTAAATTCAAAATAAAATGGCTCATCAACTCTCTACAAAACATTTATTAGGTATTAAAGATTTGAATAAACAGGATATTGAACTTATTTTAGATACCGCTCAATCCTTCAAAGAAGTTATCAATCGCCCTATTAAAAAAGTTCCATCTTTAAGAGACATTACCGTTGCTAACTTGTTTTTTGAAAATTCTACACGCACACGAATTTCATTTGAATTGGCTCAAAAAAGATTAGGTGCTGATATTATTAATTTTTCTGCTTCTTCATCATCAGTAAAAAAAGGTGAAACATTAGTAGACACAGCCAACAATATTCTGGCAATGAAAGTAGATATGATTGTGATGCGACATTCATCGCCTGGTGCTTGTGTATTTTTGTCTAAAAAAGTTAATGCTCATATCATTAACGCTGGTGATGGAACACACGAACATCCTACGCAGGCATTATTAGATGCTTTCTCTGTCAGAGAAAAATTTGGAAAATTAAAAGATATAAAAGTAGCTATTGTCGGTGATATTTTGCATTCAAGAGTGGCTTTATCAAATATATTGCTCTTAAACAAAATGGGCGCAAAAGTAAAAGTGTGTGGGCCACTAACATTAATTCCCAAATATATTACTTCATTAAATGTAGAAGTAGAAACCAACTTACAAAAAGCCCTTGAATGGTGTGATGTGGCTAATATGCTTCGGATACAATTAGAAAGACAGGATACCAAATACTTTCCATCTTTAAGAGAATATTCTTTGCTTTATCAATTGAATCAAGAAATGCTGAATAAAATCAAAAAAGATATAGTAATAATGCATCCTGGACCTATTAACAGAGGTGTTGAAATTACAAGCGATGTAGCAGATAGCAAGCACTCTATTATTTTAGAACAAGTTGAAAACGGTGTAGCAGTAAGAATGGCTGTAATGTATCTTTTAGCAGGAAAAAAGGAGGATTAATTTTAAAATAAAATATTTTTCGTATTGATTATAATTAACAATATATTCTATACCTTTACAGCAAATATTCACCTATGCATTCTTTCATAGATTTCTTTTTACATTTAGATAAAAATTTAGCAGATATTTTATTACAATATCAAACCAGCACTTATTTTATTTTAGCACTCATCATCTTTTGCGAAACAGGATTAGTAGCCACACCATTTTTGCCTGGTGATTCATTACTGTTTGCGGCGGGTATGCTTACGGCTTCTACAGGCATTTTAGATATAAAAATTTTAATTCCATTATTAATTTTAGCCGCTCTTTCAGGAGATAATGTCAATTATTTTGTTGGAAAATTTATCGGTGAAAAAGTTTTTGATATTCCTTTCTTAAAAAAAATTATTAAACGAGAATATCTTGATAAAACACACGAATTTTATGAAAAACACGGTGGAAAAACCATCATTATTGCCCGCTTCGTGCCTATTGTCCGCACCTTTGCCCCTTTTGCAGCAGGATTAGGCAAAATGTCTTATTCCAGGTATATTCTATTCTGCATTACAGGCGCTGTTCTTTGGGTAACTTCTATATCTCTTGCAGGATATTTTTTTGGCAATATTCCAATTGTCAAAAATAATTTTGAAAAAGTAGTTCTCGGTATAATATTTATTTCTGTCTTGCCAATTATTATTAGTGTGATTAAGGAATCTTTAAGAAAGAAAAACTAATATTAAAAAAGATATCCACTGTTTTCAATAATATTATTTTACCAAAAAGAACACAACCCCAACGAAGTTGGGGGCTCAAAGAAAATAACCTTTGTGTTTCTCTGTGTGTTTTCTTCGTGCTCTCTGTGGTTATATTAATGATTTTGCTATAAAGTTTTGTTTTTCTTATTGTTGATTATTCTTTTTAATTGTTGATATTAAATTGCTCGCATTCCACTTATTTGTTCCTATTTTTACAACCTGAAAATAATTTAATTCAATTAAAATATGCAAATCAGCATTAACGATATAATTTCTACACTTTACTATTCCCGTGAAGCCATTGAATATCTCTTTGCTAAAAAAGATAACATCAGCATTAGCCAATTGAAAAGCGAAGTCAACATCAGCGAAGAAATGTATCAACGAATGAAATCAATGGAAATCATTTACGAATATGAAAATACTGTTGTGCTGAACGATTCTGTTATCAATATGATGGAAGATATTCTTCAAATTGGCGAATCTACACCAGGTATTATTTCCGAATATGTTGCAGAAGTAAGGCGATACATTTCTTTTTATCAGGAAACTAATCATTACAGATTTATCAGCCCATTGAAAAAATATTTAAGAAGATTAGATAAAGCCATTACTCGTGAAATTATCAAACTTCAAAAGAGTATAGATGATACTTACAAAAATGAAAGTAATTACCGCATTAAACTTCGCCGCCTTGAAGAATATAGAGATAAAAGAGATACGCTTATCAATAATATTTATTCTTTACAAAATGTTTTATCAGAAAATCGCCACACGCTTTCTATTAGTGGTGATGCTCAACTTTTCCAGATTATTCAAACACTCAAACAAACTTTATTAGAAAATTTAGATTATCTCATAGAAATCCAAACAGACATTACCGATTATATCAATAAAATACAATATCAATTAGATGTTTACCAAAAAGCCCAACAACTCAAAGAACTCAAAGACCAGGGGATTCTCAATTTCTCTACTAACTTTCACGAAGTTATTGAAAAACTCAATCCTATTCGTTTTAATGGACATAAATCACCACGCACCAAAATTGCTATTGATACATTATACACAGATATTGGTCAACAACTTTGCCAGAAAATAGCAGAAAAATACAAAGTTACACAACTTCGCCACAGAACTACCGCAGGTCAATTAAGTTTTAATATCAATGAAAAATTATTAGACCATCAAATTTTAATAGATACGCAGGCACTTGTAGATAAATTCCTTAAACAAAAAGAAAAAGACCTGTTTGAATTTATCCTTCATTACAAATTCCCCAAACAAATTGGCGAACTATCGTTAGAACAAAAACTTTCACTCTTTGTAGAAATTCTTATCCAATATGAAAAACAACTGAATTTTTCTTATCGCCTCAAATACATTGAAATTATGGATGAAAATAATCAACCTAAAAAAATTGGTTACACTATCATATTGCCTTCTAAACAAAAAGTTAAACAAACAGCAGAATCTTAAACCCCAAATTTATGAAAGTAGAAGATTTAGAACTACCCAAACAAACTCACGAAATATTTAATATTCTTGCTCGTGGGCATTTTATTTCAAGCAATGGCACTAAAGAAGGAATGGGCAGATTATATGACATTCTCAATGACCCACAAAATTTTGAAAAACTACAAGATTATTTCAGTGTATTAAGATACAAAATTGAAAAAGGCAATAATTACTTTTATTTCTCTAAACTCAATGAACCACCCAGCATCACTGAAAAAAAATTAGAAACATTTGAAAAATACATTGATATCATTGATTTGTTTGCAAGTTTGGATAATAAAATTACCATTGGCTCTCGCTTTCGTCCATCTGAAATTGCCGAAGAATGCAATGCCAATGTGCGACTCAAACAAAAATTAAATAAAATACCTCTTTACCGATCTGAAAATTTTCTCAATAAGATTCGTGAAATATGCAATATGCTTGCCAGAGATTCTTTTTTAGAATTAGAAGATGAAATTTCTGAAACATACAAAGTATTAGATGCTTATACCTATTTATTAGATGTTATAAATGCCATCACCATTTTTGGACAACCTCAATATTCTGATAATTCAGAAAATTCAAATAATGAAAACATTGACATAAACATTAACCCAAATTAAAATTTCAACTATGAGCAATTATAGAATTCTAAACAGAATCGTTCTTATCAATATTGCTAATGTAAAATATACTGATATTGAATTAAATGGAAACACTTGCTTTGTAGGTGCTAATAATTATGGCAAAACATCACTTCAAAGAGCCATACTTTTCTTTTATAGTGCTAATTCCCGTGCACTCGGAATCAGCAGTTCTCAAAAACCATTTGAAGAACACTATTTTAGATACGATAACTCTTATATCATTTATGAAGTTGCCACTGAAACATCGCCATTCTTTGTAATGGTTTATCGCCATAATAAATTAGTATTTCGTTTTGTCAATAGCGAATACAATCCAGAATTTTTCTTTAATGAAAACAATGAAGCACTCAAATTCCGTGAAGTCCTTGCTAATTTAGACAAGAGAAATATTTTCTATTCTAATCAAATTGATACTTTTGAGAAATACAGAAATATCTTATACGGCACAGAAACTGACCCTAAACTCAATAAATTCTTCTTACTGCGTGGTAATGAAAAATACCAAAATATCCCTAAATCTATTACCAATGTTTTCTTAAGTTCTAAAAATAGCATTGACTCTCGCTTTATCAAAGATTTCATTGCCAGTGCTATTTCTAACGAAAGTGATGTTATTCAATTAGAAAATATTGAAAGACAACTTCGCCAGTTTTCAGAAAAACATCAGGATATTGAAACCTTTCTTAAAAAAGAAACACAACAACTTATTGAGTTAGCCGAACAAAAATACGACCAGGTTCAAGTGCTAAAAACTGCTCAATTAGAAGCCGCTGAAAAATTAGGTTCTACACTTCGTTATGCTGATACTCAACACAACATCTTGATGAATTCTATTCAAGAAAAAGAAAATCAATTAAAACACATTAAAGAAGAATACGAAGCACTCAAATATTCATTAGAAGAAAGACAAAAAGATATTCGTGAACAAATTGGATTTTATGATGGAATGCTTCGTGAAGCACAACGCAAATTAGATATTTACAAAGAAAAAAATATTGATGAAATCCTTGAAAAATATCAGGAAAAACAACAATTAGAATCAAGATTACAAGTATTGCAAAAAGAATACGATGCTCTTACCTCCGATGTGCAAAATGTAGAAGTGCAATATCAATCATTACTCAATGAAATTAGAAACGAAATTCAATCTGTTACCAACAAAATAAACGCTCAAATTACCGAAGTTGTTAACCATTACAACGAATTAATTCTTCTTCAAAAAGAAGAACAAAATAAACGAGAATCAGCATTAAAGCAACAATTACAATCTGCTATCTCATCTATTGATAATGACATCAATCAAAAACAAATAGAACTTGCACAATTAAAATCAGAAGAAAAAATTTCTTCTAATATTCAACCTTATGAAAAAGAAATCAAACAACTTGAGTTAGAAATTACAGAACTTAAAACCAAAATTTATACTGGAAAAAGTGAATTAGCCATACGACAAAATCAGGTTGATACTTTACAAAAAGAATGGCAAAACATTGAAAAGCAACTGCAACAAAAGTTTGAAAACATCACACAAAATATTCAAAAACAAATTGATCAACTCAAAAAAGAAATTGCTCAAATAGATGAAAAACTCAATATTCAAGAAAATGCCTTCTATGGATTCCTTGAAAAAAATGTTCCTAATTGGCATCTTACTTTTGGAAAAATTCTGAATGAAGATATTTTATTTAAAAATGACCTAAATCCTCAACTTGTTAATCCAAATGATAATACAATTTTTGGCGTGCAGGTAGATTTAGATAAATTACAAATTGTTTCAAAATCCATAGAACAATATCAAACCGACAAAATCAATAAACTCAATCAAATTAAAGAACTTGAAAATCAGTATCTACAAGAACAACAAAATATTCAAAATGAAAAATTACTAAATGCTGATAAATACGGCAAGCAAATTGCTGAAATAAAAGAAGATATAAAAGTTACACAATACGCTATTGAACTGGCAGAAAAAAAAGAAAGAAAACTTTTAATAGAATTAGAAGAATGGAAAAGTAAAGCCGCCAAAGAAACTGACGCTTCCTTGCAAAACATTCGTGAGAAAATTGCAATGATTGAAGAAGAATTATCTATTCTCAAAAAAAGAAAACAAATTACCGAAGCAGAATTTGATACTCAAATTCAAAATAACATTGCAAAATCAAATCAACAAATTCAACACCTTAAACAACAACAACAAAAAGAAATTGAACAATTAGAAGTCCAAAGAAAAAATACCATTATAGAATTAAAAGAAAAAGAAGAAAAACTCATTGCTGAAAAACAAAATATTTTCCAAAACAAAGGTGTTGATAATAAAAAAATTCAGGAAATTCAAAAACAAATCTCTGAACTTCAAGAACAACTCGCAGAAATTCAGCAATACCAAAATCTTATCAATGATTACCTGAAAGATAAAAGAGATTTATTTGACAACATACCTGTATATAAACAAAAGAAAGAAGAATATGTAACAGAAAATAAAAATATCTTGCAACAAATTGAAGATGCTACTAAAAAATACAACCTTGAAAGATTAGAAATTCAAAAGCAAAAGAAAGAATTAGAAGATAATCTTTATCAATTCAATCAAGGAATTCTCTTCTTTCAAAACAATTTCAAGGAAACACCTGTATATAAGCATTACGCTTCTATCATTGAAAATGCTGAACCCAAGCCATCTCAATATAACATCACAGATCTTTGCACACAATTACTTAAAAACGAATCATACTTCAATGAAGAAGCCACACATTTTCAAAGATACATCAATGAATTTGCAGGTAAATTTCGTCAGGACAATCACTTTGGTTTTTACATCCGCAATGATGCTACCTTTCAGGAATACGAAAAATTTGCTCAAAACCTGCGTTCATTTATCAATGAAAATCGCATAGATGTATCTATTACAGAAACATCTGCTCTTGCTACTATGATTATTGATAGCATTGCCATTAAAGTGAAAGAATTATCAGGTCAAAAAGATAAAATACAACACATTGTTTCACTACTTGCCGATGACTTCAAAAAAGCAGAATTTGAAGAATCTAAACTTATTGAATACATTAAAATCCGTTTAGAAGAATCAGATAATAAAATCTACAAGATACTTAAAAAAATTCAGGAATTTAGAGATGAACATGGTATAGTATTTAATGATGGCTTGTTTAATACCGAAAATAATACGCCCAAAAAATCTTTATCTCTGCAAATCATCAGAATGCTTGACCAACTTCGCTCCGCTATTAAAGAACAAGAACAACAGGAAATTCGCCTGCAGGATTTATTTGAACTCAAATTCAATATTAAAGAAGGATTAAACGAAACGGGCTGGACACATCGTATAGATAGCATTGGCTCTACAGGAACAGATATTCTTGTAAAAGCCATTATTTATATTACACTCTTGCATGTGTTTATTAAAGAAAGTTCGGTTAAAACCAACAAATCATTCAAAGTGCATTGTATCATTGATGAAGTGGGACAAATTTCAGCACATTACTTACGAGAATTACTTCGTTTTGCTAAATCAAGAGATATTGTGATGATTAACGGATTGCCTAACAAGAGTGGATTAGAAAGCCATTACAAATACACTTATCAATTCAAAAAAGATGAAGATGGCAGCGTGAGAATCTTCCCAAGCATCGTTACAGAAGTAGAAGTATAGATAATTATATACTATATTACACTTTGATTTTTTTTGAGTGTATATAATTCTCATAATGATTCATTTATGTAAAAATATTCGTTTCTGGATTATATTTTTTTTCGTTGTCAGGTTGGTTGGAATTACTAATCCACCATTAGAAGTCAGTCATAATTGGCGACAAACTACTGTTACAATGGTGGCAAGAAATTTTTTAGAAGTAAATAATAATATCTTTTTTCCCCGAGTAGATTTTGCAGGCGAGAAATCTGGTATAACAGGAATGGAATTCCCTTTATTAAATTATTTAATATATTTGGTATCTGAAGTTTTTGGTTATCAACACTGGTATGGTCGGCTAATCAACTTAATTATTACAAGTATTGGTATCTGGTACTATTATAAATTAATTCGTAATTATTACAATGAAACTATTGCATTATATTCTAGTGTTTTATTAAATGTTTCTATTTGGTTTCAATTTGCAAGAAAAATTATGCCTGATACATTTTCAATGACTTTAATTATTATAAGCATTTATTATGGGACAAAATACTTACATACTAATCGCAAAAAATATGATTTGATAAATTTATTTGCATATATTGTATTTATGGTGTTAGGCATATTGTCTAAACTACCTAGTGGATATTTGCTTATAGTATTTTTATTTTTTTATTTAGATAACCAAGTGCCATTAACTAAAAAAATACTTTTTACATCTGTAACCTTTTTAGGAATAATACCAATTATATTTTGGTATTTTTATTGGGTACCTTATTTAGTTGATAATTTTGGATTTTGGCATTTTTTTATGGGAAAAAATATCTTTCAAGGTATCCACGAAATAATGCAACATCTCAATTTAACTGCAAGCAGATTTTATGATACAGCATTAAAATACACTGGCTTTGTAATTTTTATGTATGGACTAATTACTTCAATTATAAATAAAGATATAAAAATATATTTATTGTTCATTTTGTCATTCCTGTCTTTTTCTATTGTAATATTAAAAGCAGGTTTTAATTTCCCGCATCATAGTTATTATATCATACCTTTTGTGCCTATTATGGCTTTAATCACGGGTTATGGATTAAATAACATTAAGTATTCAAAAATTTCCATATTATTTTTGATAGCAATATCTATTGAAAATATAGCCAATCAATTTGATGATTTTACGATTAAGAAAGAAAATTTAAGTATTATTAATCTTGAAGAAGACCTGAATAAAATATCTCTGAAAAATGACTTAATTTTAATTAATAGTGGTTCTTGCCCAACTCCAATGTATTTTGCTCATAGAAAAGGATGGATTGAGTTTAATGAGAAAATTCTTGATAAGAAGCATATAAGTTTGTTAAAAGATAAAGGATTAAAATATATTGTAATTTTGAAAAAAAGTTTTGGAACCAAAGTCGTTTTGAATGAATATAAAAAAATACTTGATAATGATAATTATTGTATTTACACTTTACAATAAACACTTCTAAATAATCACTAACTTTGCGAAAAAAATTAAACAAAAATTTATCTGAAATTATTTTAATCAACAACCTATGTCTGACTTTTTTCAAAATAAAGAATTAACACCACTTTCAAAATTAGGTGAATTTGGATTGATTGAACACATACAAAAATCTGTCAAAACCTATCACCAGCAAACCATTAAAGGAATTGGTGATGATGCGGCAGTCATTGAAAAAGATGACAAACACTACACACTCATTAGCGCTGATATTTTAATTGAAGGCATTCACTTTGATTTAATTTACACACCATTAAAACATCTTGGCTACAAATCAGTGGTGGTGAATTTAAGTGATATTTATGCTATGAATGGAATCGCAAAACAAATTTTAATATCTATTGCAGTATCCAATCGTTTTACTTTAGAAGCAGTGGAAGAACTATATAGCGGAATTTTATTGGCTTGTGAAAAATATAAAGTTGATTTAATAGGTGGTGATACTTCTACTATTCCAAAAGGTTTAGTTATTAGTGTTACAGCCATCGGAGAAGTAGAAAAAAATAAAGTAGTATATCGCAATGGTGCAAATGAAAAGGACTTAATTGTAGTAACAGGAGATTTAGGCGGTGCATATATGGGTTTGCAAATTTTAGAAAGAGAAAAATCTGTATTCCTTGAAAACCCTAAAATACAGCCCGATTTAGAAGGTAATGATTATATTTTAGAAAGACAACTTAAACCCGAAGCCCGAAAAGATATTATAGAAGAATTCACTAAATTAGAAATTCAACCCACTTCAATGATTGATATTAGCGATGGATTAGCATCTGAAATTTTACATATTTGCAAACAATCAAACAAAGGTTGCGAAATCTACGAAGAGAAAATTCCAATAGACCCACAAACATATCAAAGAGCAAGAGAATTTAATCTTGACCCTACTACTTGTGCAATGAATGGCGGAGAAGATTACGAACTTCTATTTACCATTCCATTGAAAGATTATGAAAAAATTAAAAATCATCCTGATTTTACAGTGATTGGTTACATAACAGAACCATCTAAAAAATGCAATCTTATCTCAAAATCAGGCACTGTGCACCCTATTCAGGCACAAGGTTGGAAACATTTTTAATATGCATTTAAAAGAAAAACTTCGCAAAGGGCAAATTCTTGAACAAGTAAAATTTCACGATATATCTGCAGAAGGCACAGGTATTGGCAGAACTTCTGATAACATTGTAGTTTTTTGTGAAGGGGCTGTGCCTGGTGATATTGCGAATGTCAAAATTATTAAAGTAAAAGGTAGTTATATACTTGCAGAAATATCTGAATTCATTCATTATTCAGAATATAGAAGTAATTCTTTTTGCAAACACTTTGGCTATTGTGGTGGATGTAAATGGCAAAATTTAAACTATGATGCTCAACTAACATTCAAAAAGAAATTTATATCCGATGCTCTGACAAGAATAGGAAATTTGACTCTTCCCGAGATTGAAGAACCGCTAAAAAGCCCATTAATTCAGCATTACAGAAATAAATTAGAATTTACCTTTTCTAATAATAGATGGATTGAACCTGAATTATTTTCAAAAGAAAATAAACAAATCTTACCCGCACTTGGATTTCATAAATCAGGTGCTTATGATAAAGTGTTGGATATTCAGGAGTGCTTTTTGCAAGATGAAAAATCTAATGCTATCAGAAATTTTATAAAAACATACGCTGTTCAACACAATATCCCTTTTTTTGATATAAAAAATCATCAAGGCATTTTGAGAACGCTCACCATTCGCAATACAACATTAAATGAATGGATGGTGATTTTAGGTGTTTATGAAATTAATGAAAAAATTATCTTTCCATTGTTAGATGCATTTGTAGAGCAATTTCCATTTATCACATCTTTGTTGTATGCTCATCTTTTTATGGCAAATGAAAGTTTGAGTAATGGTAAAATTTATTTGTATAAAGGAAGAGATTACATTTTAGAACAATTAGGACACTTGAAGTTCAAAATTAGCCCTAATTCTTTTTTTCAAACAAACTCTCTGCAAGCCAAAAGAATGTATGATGTAACAAAAGAACTGGCGGGCTTAACTGGTAATGAGGTAGTATATGACCTTTATTGTGGAACAGGAACAATAGGATTATATGTATCAGACAAAGCCAGAAAAGTGATTGGTGTAGAATATGTATCTGCCGCTGTGCAGGATGCAAATGAAAATGCTCAATTAAATAATATTACTAATGCACAATTTTTTGCAGGTAATATGGAACAAATACTCAATGATGACTTTGTAAAATTACATTCTCATCCCGATGTTATTATCACAGACCCCCCTCGTGCAGGTATGCACAAAAATGTTATTCAGCAATTAAGAACAATATTACCCCAAAAAATTGTCTATGTAAGTTGTAGTCCGCCTTCCCAAGCCCGAGATATTAGTTTTTTGTCAGACCTGTATGAAGTAAAATATGTGCAACCCGTTGATATGTTTCCCCACACTACACATATTGAAAATATTGTATTATTGGTTAGAAAGTGAATTGATTTGTCATAACTCTGAACCCTTTTTCAATTCAGTCCCATAGGCGAATATAAAAACAAACAGATATTCGAAACATCCCATCTTCCTCAATTAAAAATCTCATTCAGATAAAACAAATTTTCGTATCTTTACAGCAAAAATTTTATGTGTGGAATTGTTGGCTATGTTGGAAATAAAGACGCCTATCCTATTTTAATTAAGGGTCTGTATCGTTTAGAATATAGAGGGTATGATAGTGCAGGTGTAGCTTTATTGAATTTCAATAATCAACTCAATATCTTTAAAAAGAAAGGCAAAGTATCTGAATTAGATGCTTTTTGTAAAGATAAAGATACATCTGGAAAAATTGGTATTGCTCACACTCGCTGGGCTACTCACGGCGAGCCAAACGATGTAAATGCTCATCCTCATATTTCTCAAAATGGAAAATTAGCCATTATCCATAATGGTATTATTGAAAATTATGCTTCATTAAAAGAAGGTTTGAAAAAAAGAGGACATCAATTTTTATCCGATACAGATACTGAAGTTTTAGTGCATCTAATTGAAGATATTCAGCAGCACGATAAATTAAGTTTAGAAGATGCTGTAATAGCCGCACTCAATCAAGTGATTGGGGCTTATGCAATTGTAATTTTGGATAAAGATAATCCTGACACATTAATTGTGGCTAAAAAGAGTAGCCCAATGGTTATTGGCATTGGTAAAGATGAATATGTAATTGCTTCCGATGCTTCACCCATCATTGAATATACAAGAAATGTTGTTTATTTAGAAGATGAAACAGTGGCTGTAATCCGCAAAGGAGAGGACTTGAAAATTATTAAACTAAAAGATAGAAAAGAAGTAACCCCTTATATTGAAGAATTGACAATGGAATTAGAAGCCATAGAAAAAGGTGGTTATGAACATTTTATGTTGAAAGAAATTTTTGAACAGCCCAAGTCAGTAAAAGATAGTATGCGTGGAAGGATTAATGCAGATGAAGGCAAGGTATTTTTAGGGGGCATAAAAGATTATGAAGATGCTTTATCAAAAGCCAACAGAGTAATTATTGTAGGTTGTGGCACATCGTATCATGCAGGACTTGTAGGTGAGTATTTAATTGAAGAATTTACCCGCATTCCTGTTGAAGTTGAATATGGTTCAGAATTTCGTTACAGAAATCCTATTATTTATCCTAATGATATTGTAATTGCTATTTCTCAAAGTGGAGAAACTGCTGATACATTAGCCGCTATTGAAATTGCCAAACAAAAAGGTGCTATTGTATTAGGCATTTGTAATGTTGTAGGTTCATCTATTGCAAGAGCCACGCATGCTGGCAGTTATACGCACGCAGGACCTGAAATTGGTGTAGCATCTACCAAAGCATTTACAGCACAGGTAACAGTTCTTACTTTAATGGCTTTGCATATTGCTCAACTCAAAAGAACATTACCTGTTAACCGTTTCCGTTCTTTACTCTACGAATTGGAAACCATACCGCAAAAGATTCAGGAGGTATTGGAAAATGATAATTACCTTCAAGAAGTTTCAAAGATATATAAAGATGCCCGCAACTTTTTATATTTAGGAAGAGGTTATGGTTATCCTATTGCATTAGAAGGGGCTCTAAAACTTAAAGAGATTTCTTATATTCATGCAGAAGGTTATCCAGCTGCTGAAATGAAACATGGACCTATTGCCTTGATTGATGAAAATATGCCTGTTGTGTTTTTAGCTAATAAAGGGCCTAATTACGAAAAGGTATTAAGCAATATTCAGGAAGTAAAAGCCCGAAAAGGAAAAATTATTGCTATTGTTACTGCAGGAGATAAGCATGTCAAACAATTTGCAGACCATATTATTGAAATTCCTGAAACTGATGAATCATTAAGTCCGCTTGTATCTGTTATTCCATTGCAATTATTGGCTTATCACATTGCAGTATTAAGAGGTTGCAATGTAGACCAACCAAGAAATTTAGCTAAAAGTGTTACTGTTGAATAAATAATAACTATGGAGAAAAAAACATTTTATATAGAATCTTATGGCTGTCAGATGAATGTGTCTGATAGCGAAATATTAAGTGCAGTTTTGGTTGAGAAAGGATTAAAATTATCAGATAATATTGATAATGCGGATATTATTTTGCTCAATACTTGCGCCATTCGTGATAATGCTGAGCAAAAAATTCGTTATCGTTTGAAAGAATTAAAGCAATTCAAACAAAAAAATCATTCCATTATTGGTGTATTAGGATGCATGGCAGAACGTTTAAAAAATCAATTATTAGAAGAAGAGCAATTAGTAGATATAGTAGCAGGACCTGATGCCTATCGCTCTTTGCCGCAACTTATTGAAGAAGCAGAAGACGGAAAAAAAGCCGTGAATGTATTGTTGAGTAAGGAAGAAACCTATGCTGATATTTCACCTGTTCGTTTGAATAGCAATGGTGTTACAGCATTCATTAGTATTATGCGTGGTTGTGATAATATGTGTAGTTTTTGTGTAGTGCCATTTACAAGAGGAAGAGAAAGAAGTCGTAATCCATTTTCAATTGTAAAAGAAGCCCAGGAATTATTTGAACAAGGTTATAGAGAAGTTACTTTGCTTGGACAAAATGTTGATTCTTATTACTGGAATGGAGATGGTGTAAAAAAAGAATTGCTCAAAAATGAAGACCAATCCAATGCTAAAACTTTTGCCCAACTTTTAGAAATGGTTGCACAAATTCATCCTGATTTAAGAATAAGATTTTCTACTTCACATCCTAAAGATATGACAGATGATGTATTGAAAACCATTGCAAAATATTCCAATATTTGCAAGTATATTCATTTGCCTATTCAAAGTGGAAGTAATGCTGTGCTTGAAAGAATGAACAGAGGATATACTGCTGAATGGTATCTTGAAAGAATTGATGCTATTCGTCATTATATTCCTGATTGTGCTATTTCAACAGATATTATTGCTGGTTTTTGTGGTGAAACTGAAAAAGACCACGAAGATACTTTGAGAATAATGGAGAGGGTGAAATTTGATTTTGCTTATATGTTTATGTATAGCGAAAGACCTAAAACATTAGCAGAGAGAAAATATAAAGATGATGTGCCTGAAGATGTTAAGAAAAGAAGATTAAATGAAATTATTGCTTTGCAACAACAACATAGTGCAGAAAAAGTAAAATTACAGGTAGGTAAAATTCACGAGGTTTTAATTGAAGGTGAATCAAGAAAATCTGATGAAATGTGGATGGGCAGAAATTCTCAAAATGTAGTAGTTGTATTCCCTAAAAAACATCATCAAAAAGGAGAATATGTAAAAGTTCTTGCTACTCATTGCACGACTACTACTTTAATAGGAGAAAGTGTTGTTGAAGAATCATTGCAACAACAAGTTTGAAGTGAATGTTTAGAAACAATATTTTCTCAATACTTTTTCGTTGTTTATTTTTTTCTTGCTCAAGAAGGAGATTAGTATTTATTTTTATTTTATTCTCTTTTTTATTTTCAGTTTATTCTCAATCTGCCTTTGATATTTATGGACCTTTTAATTCTGAAATTTACAAAGATTTAAAGCAAGCATTAAAAACACCCGATGTTGTGTACAAATTAGATTTAAGTTATCAAAACATTGAGCCCAAATTGTTCAATAAAATTGGTCAATTAAAAAATTTGATGAATTTACAACTCAATAGTAATAACATTTCTGTTTTACCTGCTTCGTTTTGCGATTTGCACAATCTGGTATATTTTTCTTCACTGAACAATCCTATTCAGCAATGGAATTGTCCGTTTTATAATTTTCCTAATCTTCAATATTTTGAAATAGGTAATAGCCAAATAGATTCTATCTCACAAAGCATTATTGCTTGCCAATATTTGAAAACACTGAAAATTTTTAATACAGAAGATACGCTCTTTTTACCTAAAACATTAAAGTATCTGAAAAAATTATCTGATATAATGCTTGAAAATGTTATGCTGGATAGTTGTCCAAAAATACTTTTCAGGAATCCGTATGTCAAAACACTTGTATTAAATAAAACCAATACATTTTATTTACCTGAAAATATACAAACATCCGAAAACCTTGAAGTATTGGCTGTTGAGAACAATCCATTGAAAAAAGTCCCATGGAATATTTATCAACTTAAAAAATTAAGAGTGCTTTCTTTTAGAAATACCGATATTGATAAACTTCCTGATAGTATTTCAGAATTAAAAAATCTTGAATATCTTGATATCAGAGGCACTAAAATAAAACCCGAAGATATTGAAATATTGAAAGCATTATTATATGGCGTTGAAATTAAAAGTGATTTTAAATAAACAATTAAAATTTTAGTTATGAAATTCAGAATAGGATTTGGATACGATGTGCATGCTATATGTCAGGGAAGACCATTGATATTAGGTGGTGTGAAAATTGATGCTGATTATGGATTAGATGGACACAGCGATGCAGATGTATTATTGCATGCTATTTGTGATGCTCTATTGGGAGCCGCCAATTTAGGTGATATTGGCTGGCATTTTCCAAACACCGATGAAAAATATAAAAACATCTCAAGCATACATCTTTTAGAATCTGTAAGAGATTTATTGATAGAACATCAATATGCTGTTGGAAATATTGATGCTACGCTTGTTATGGAATCACCCAAGATTAAACCATATATTCCTCAAATGAAATTGAATATTTCAAAAGCGTTGCATATCAATGAAAATCAAATTTCTATCAAAGCCACTACAAATGAGGGATTGGGCTATGTTGGAAATAAGCAAGGTATCAATGCTTATGCAGTGGCACTCATTTATTCATCATCTACTAATCCTTTGTTTTATCCTGATTGATTATGAAAGTAGCAGGATTTACAATTATTCGCAATGCAGAAAAATTTGATTATCCTGTAAAAGAATCTATTTTATCTGTATTGCCATTGGTAGATGTTTTTATTGTTTCTATTGGACAAAGTGAGGATAATACTGAGGCCATCATTCGTTCTATTCATTCAAATAAAATTCAAATTATCCATTCTGTTTGGGATGATAGTTTAAGAGAAGGAGGAAAATTATTGTCTGTAGAAACCAACAAAGCCAAAGCACATATTCCTTCTGATGTAGATTGGTGTTTTTATATTCAGAGTGATGAAGTAATACACGAACAGGATTATGAAAAAATTTATGCATCAATGCAGAAGAATCTAAATGATAGCAGGGTAGAGGGCTTATTATTTAATTATCATCATTTTTTTGGAAACTATGATTATGTAGCGGTTTCCCGAAAATGGTATAGAAAAGAAATTCGCATCGTTCGTAATTATTCAGATATTCTATCCTATAAAGATGCACAGGGATTTAGAAAAAAAGACAATAGTAAATTAAAAGTAAAAAATACTGGTGCTTATATTTATCATTATGGTTGGGTGAGGCATCCACAAGCACAATTAGAAAAGCAAAAACACTTTCATAAAATGTGGCATGATGATGAATGGGTCAAAGATAATATTGACGAACAAAAGGTGTTGAAATATGAAGTAGAAGATATATTGGAAAAATTTAATGGCACACATCCATCAGTGATGCAAGAGAGAATTAAAAAGTATAATTGGCATTTTGATTATGATAAAAACAAAATTAAGTTATCATTGAGAGAAAAACTTTTGTATTATGTAGAAAACTTAACGGGATGGAGAGTAGGGGAGTATAAGAATTATGTGGAGATAGAATGAGATGATTATAAAGTAGATTTACAGAATGTTACTTCCATAAAATAAAGGTATTATACCATATATATAAACAAAAAGCCCTGATATAATTATCAGGGCATATAAATATTTATTTAATAAGGTCAGAGGTATTCTGACAAATGAAGTTGATATTACTTATGTGTTTTTTCGTCAGAAACGGTAAGTTTTTTTCTGCCTTTTTTTCTGCGAGCAGCCAATACTCTTCTTCCATTAGCAGTGCTCATTCTTTCTCTAAAACCATGTTTATTTTTTCTTTTTCTTCTGGATGGTTGGTATGTTCTTTTCATTGTCTTAAATTTTTAAGAGGTGCAAATGTATGCAAAAGTTTAATTAAAATCAAAATTATTTTTGCTTTATTTTAATTTGAATGCCTTTTTAATATCTTTTACCCGGTCTAATTTTTCCCATGTAAATAACTCTACTTTCTTTTTGATTTTGGTGCCATCGGCTTTTTCAAATACTTTTTCTACTACTTCATTTTTTCTTCCCATGTGTCCGTACGCGGCTGTTTCACTGTAAATAGGATTTCTTAATTTGTATGTCTGTTCAATAGCATAAGGTCTTAAATCAAACAGGTCTTTTACGATTTCAGCAATTTTCCAGTCGGGCATATTGACTTTAGCTGTACCAAATGTATTGACATAAAGTCCTACTGGCTCTACTACACCGATAGCATAAGATACTTGCACCAATATTTCATCTGCTACACCTGCTGCTACAAGGTTTTTAGCAATGTGTCTGGTGGCGTAAGCAGCGCTTCTATCTACTTTAGATGGATCTTTACCAGAAAAAGCACCACCACCGTGTGCACCTTTTCCACCGTAAGTATCTACAATAATTTTTCTGCCTGTAAGGCCTGTATCTCCGTGCGGTCCGCCGATAACAAACTTACCTGTTGGATTAACTAAATATTGAATTTTGTTATTGAACACAGATTTGTATTGAGGATATTTTTTGAGAATTCTTGGTATTAGAATCTTTTGAATATCATTGTAAATTCTTTTTTGCATTTTTTCATCAGTGTCAAACTCATCGTGTTGTGTTGAAATCACAATGGTTTTAATGGCTTTAGGTTTTCTATCATCTCCATACTCAAGTGTTACTTGCGATTTCGCATCAGGACGAAGGTATTTCATTTGTTTGCCTTCTTTTCTGATTTGAGCCAACTCATAGAGTAATTTATGTGATAAATCTAATGTAAGGGGCATAAAATCATCGGTTTCATTAGTAGCGTATCCAAACATCATGCCCTGGTCGCCAGCACCTTGTTGCCAGGGGTCTTTTCTATCAACTCCACGATTGATGTCTGCAGATTGTTCATGAATAGCAGAAAAAATGCCACAGGAATTGGCATCAAACATGTATTCAGACTTATTGTAACCAATGCGGTCAATGACATTTCTTACAATTTTTTGTAAATCTAAATAAGCAGATGATTTGACTTCGCCCGCAATAACTACCTGTCCTGTTGTTACAAGTGTTTCGCAAGCTACTTTTGAATTAGGGTCAAAAGCAAGAAAATGGTCAATAATAGCATCAGAAATTTGGTCTGCAACTTTGTCTGGATGTCCTTCTGAAACGGACTCAGATGTGAATAAATAAGCCATAGTTGTATTGTTTTTATTTATTGTTTGTGAATGGTGATTTGATAGGTCTCCATAATTGGATTATGTAATAGGTTTTTGCAGGCAGTATCTGCAATCTGAAATGCTTCTTGTTCATTACCAGCTTCAATATTTAGCTGAATATGTCTGCCTACTCTAACATCTTGAACAGAAGTAATGGATAAGTTTTTTAATCCCATTAGTACTGCTTTTCCTTGTGGGTCTAAAAGTGCTTTGTGAGGCATTACATCTATTTCTGCAATAAAGATAGCCATAAAATTTTTTAAGGCGGCTAATGTATGTATTGAATTTTTATTTATCAAATATAAAACGATTTTTCTAAATTTGTTTTTGGAATAAGAATCACTTTCCGAATTTATTCTCTAAATACTTTTAAATGAGTATTATTTAGATTAATCTAAAAAAACTAACCAAATACGTAACTTATAGGTTAAATTTTTTAATTCTCTTACTGGAAAAAGTATTTCATTTAAAACATTATTCCACCGACAATACTTTGAACTCAACTCTTCTATTATTTTGTCTGCCTTCTTCTGTATCGTTGGTGTCTATAGGTTGAGTTTCTCCATAGCCCTTGGCTATTAATCTTTTTGCATCAATACCTTTTGATATAATATATTCAACTACTGATTTAGCCCTTGCTTGAGATAATTTTAAATTATACTCATCAGAACCTTTGCTGTCGGTGTGACCGGATATTTCTACTTTAATATTGGCATTTTCATTTAATAATGCAACCACTCTATCTAATTCAGGATAAGATTCCGAGCGAAGTGTAGCTTTGTCATAATCAAAGAAAATATTTTTCAAAACAACTTTTGTTCCTGCTTTGAGTTTTTTGAGCTCAATGGTTATGTAAAATTCTTTGAATTGTGCGGAATCGGGTAGGTTGAAATTTTCAGAGTGAAACATATAACCTTCTGCATTCACACTCAAGCCATAATTTTTACCTGATGGCAAAGAAATAAGAAAATTGCCAGTAGCCGCATTAGATTTATAGTCGCCAACTGCTTCATTTTTTTGATTATCTGTAATATGCAAGTTAGCACCAATGGGTTGTTTGGTATCTGCATCAATTACAATACCTTTGACAAGTGCCAATTTTGGTCCTTTGTTTTTTAATTGAAAATTTGGAATAAATTCTAATTCGTAAATATCTTTATCTTTGCCAGATTCGGCAGATGAACTGAAGTAACCTTTCTTCCCATTAGCTGTTAATACTAAAAATATATCATCTCCCGGACCATTTACCGGCTCTCCTAAATTAATGGGCTCTGACCAATGCCCTTCATCAAATACTGAAACAAAAACATCATAGCCACCTTTTCCACCATGTCCTTTGGAAGAGAAGAACATAGTTTTACCATCGGGATGAATAAATACTCCTTCTTCATCATCAGATGTGTTGATAGGTTCGCCTACATTTATAGGCGTTGTCCATTTTCCATCGGGCATTCGGGTGCTCATCCAGATATCTCTTCCCCCTAAACCATTTTTGCGATTGGAAACAAAGTAAAGAGTTTTGCCATCAGGTGCGTAACTGGCAGATGATTCGTGATATTCAGTATTGATAGGGAAACCAAGCGACTTGGGCTCTGACCAGTTATTGCCGTTAAGTTCGCTTTCATAAATTTCTCCGTTACCTTCAGCATCAAAGTAGATAAGTAATTTTTGTCCATCATTGGTAACTGCAATGTCTGACACATTTCTGATTTTTTGATTTATCACTTCTGGAAGAGGTGTTGCTGGGTTCCATTCTTCTTTATCTGATTTTCTAATGGACATGTAAATTTTTTCTTTGGATGCTTTGTTCTTTTTTATTTCGGTTTCAGTAAAAGGTCTTTTGGAAGTAAAAAACATTTGCAGTCCATCGGCTGTAACCACAGGGGCATATTCATCAAATTTAGTGTTGATGTTGATGCCCAATCGTTTTGTTACAATTTTGACAGAATCATTGAATTCAGAGGTGGCTTGTTTTTTGAATTTTTTTTGTTGTGAGAATAATGGATAAAAATTTATGCTTACAAGTACTAAAAAGAAGAAAGATATTTTTTTTTTCATAGTACCTTTGTTTTAATTACCTAATGCTTTTAGAATTTCTTTGCTGATAAGCATTCTAACGCCTTTGAAATAAATAGTAACAAAAGCGTCTCTTGGGTCTAATTGTCGAGCTTCATCTCTTTTTACTAAAGCTTGATTGTAGGTTGGAATACCTGTAAATAAATTGAATCTTGTAAGATTGTCTTCTAATTTTAAATCTTCTAATTTGTCTAATTTTTCAAATTGTTTTTTATATGCCCTTCCAAAATTATGAGGATTTTCATAAGCCCCTACCTGAACTTTATA
The DNA here is from genome assembly GCA_040758575.1 of Bacteroidota bacterium. GTDB lineage: Bacteria > Bacteroidota > Bacteroidia > B-17B0 > Aurantibacillaceae > BPGX01. The sequence continues at coordinate 134,865 of JBFLVH010000002.1, forward strand.
GGATAAGTCAGGATGTTTATAATTACCATATTTATCTAAAAATTTTTTGAAGGAGGCGTCATCAAATTGCACAGCATTGGCAAGATTATCTTTACTAAATGGTATCAGGTATTTTTCTAGTCCATCTAACTCTTTCTTGAATTGATATACTCCATTATCATCAGTAATTTGATCATGTATTTTTTGATTTCTAATACCTCTTTTATTGTATAAGTCAAGTACTTTTCCATTTACAGTGTATTCAGAATCATAATTTATTATAATGTCATATTCTTTATTACGAGGCACTCTTTTAAATATAAAGTAGCCATTATCAGCAGTTAAAGTCTGTTTTTCAATAATTCCATCTTTTGATTTTAAAATCACAGTAATTTGTTTGATGGGTTGTCCATTAGCATCTGTTACATAGCCGCTAATGTTCATATATTTTTCAAATGTATCTTTCTTGAATAATTCAATGTCTTTTATATCTTCTTTATATTCAGTTAAATTAGTGAGGTCAAAATCTTCATCGTAAGGTGCATAATCATTGGCATCCCAAACCATTTGGTATTGTTTCCCCGCAGGAAGAGCAACTAAATAATCTCCTGTTGCTTTATTTGAAGTATAATTGCCATATACTTCGCTATTTGGCATTATTTTACTTGTTATTTGAGATTCTAATGGTTGTTTGGTATCAGCATCTCTTACAACGCCTTTAACCAAATTGACTTTAGCTTTTTTCTTTTCAAAAGTAACTTCATAAATATCTCTGTTGTCGCCACCGCCTGATGAAGCTAGATATCCTTTTGTTCCATCAGCATTTACAACTAAAAAATAATCGTCGCCAGGCGTATTGAGAGGTGGTCCCATATTTTCGGGTGTACTCCATTTTCCATCTTCAAATTTTGAAACAAAGATATCATATCCTCCTAACCCTTTATACCCTTTAGAAGAAAAATATAATGTTTTACCATCTGGTGCAATATATACTGCTTCATCATCTTCACTAGTATTCAGCTCAGAAAGATTTTTAGGTTCTGTCCATTGTCCATTATCCATTCGGGTACTCATCCAAATATCTCTTCCGCCCTTTCCGCCTTTTCTGTTTGAAACAAAGTAAATAGTTTTTCCGTCTGGTGAAAAGCTAGCAGATGATTCGTGATAAATTGTATTGATAGGGGCGCCCAATGATTTTGGAGCAGACCATTCAGTTCCTCTTAATACACTTTCATAAATTTCTCCATTTCCTTTGTCATCAAAATAAATGAGCAATCTTTGTCCATCATTTGAGATAGCAATATTAGAGACATTCTTTGAAGGGATGTTAATAGAATCTGATAAAGGAATAGCAGGTCCCCATTCATCATTAGGGCTGTTTCTCTTGCTTACATAAATTTTTTCTTTAGATGCTTTGTTTTTTGATTTTTCTTTTTCGGTGAAAGGTTTTTTAGAAGTAAAGAACAATGCTAAACCATCAGCGCTGATATTAGGGGCATATTCATCGTATGGAGTGTTAATATTAGACCCTAGCTTATTGATAGTAACTTTTATACTATCAATAATTGGAACATCCTGATTAGGTTTATTATTGTTTACATCGCTCTCTGCTTTGGTAACGGTTTTCTTTAGTTTATCATCAGATTTTTTTTGAGCAAAAAGTGATGTTGAAATGCTTAATAAACTGAATGCTGATAGTGTGATGAGTGTTTGTTTTATCATACATTTTGATTTTTAAATTCTTGATTTACTGTTATTAGGTCCAAATGGATTAGGCAATACATATCTTAAAAAGATTTCAAAGGCGCCTCTGCTTTTGCTAACTGTTTTTAACTGAGAAATATTAAAATCATAACTTGCGCCAATAGCATAAGAATCATATTCGGCAATAAAATTAGTAGTAACAGCATCCCTGTTTCTGTATATACTTCCTATACTAAAAGATGTTCCTTTTTTTAATCCAGTGTAATGAGAATTATCTTGAATTAAATATTTAATATAGGCACCCGATAAAATTTCAGTTGAAGGACCTTGCAGTTGTACAGATAGTAAAGGTACAATGCTAAAATTGCTATTAGGAATGCCAAATTCTCCATTAAAAAAAACAGAGTGACGAATGTAAAGTTTGTCTTTTGAACTTTTGAGGTAATTAGATGAAGGTTGATTTAAATGAAATGCACTGTATCCGATATTCAATCTGATATTGTCATTTCCCCGCATATATTTTTCATTTTTTGAAAAAGAATATAGAAAACCAACTCCTGCATCAGGTACAATATAGTTATTAGAATTCAAGGGCTCATTACTTGATAATGAATTGTCATACATACCTGTAGTCGTATTGTATTGGTTTCCCCATTGTGCATTTCCATAATTGATAGATTTTTGAATAATGCCTGCGCACATTCCTAATCCCAGTTTATGACCTTTTTGAAGATTTAAATGATACGCTACATTCAAACTTATATCATTAGTTTTTAATTGTAAGTCCCCTGTATTATCATTAAAAAATTTCAATCCCCCTGCTAATAAGTGTCCTTGTGGGCTTTTTTTCATTCTTCCATCTACCGATATTCCCATTGTAGTATAAGGGGCAGCAACACTTTTCCATTGATTTCTGTATATTGCATTAGCAGAAAGTGCGTAATTAGCTCCACTCATAGCTGGATTTAATATTAAGGGAAAAAATTGTATCTGTGTAAAATGTATATCTTGCGAATATACATAGTTAATTATCAATAATCCAAAAATTATTTTTTTCATAGATATAGTTTTTATAGTTAATTGATTATCTTACAAGTGTAATGTTGCCTTTTTTGTCAATTGTTGTATTATCATATTTAATACCTTTGATATAATAAACAAAAGTTGCATTGTTCAACAATTTTCCTTTATAGGTTCCATCCCAGCAAGCATTTTTATCTGTTGTTTCAAATACTTTTTCTCCCCACCTATCATAAATGACGAATAAATAATCTTTAACTATACATAATGTTCCATATACACATAACTCATCATTATTATTATCGCCATTAGGACTAAAAATATTAGGAACAAACAAATCCCCGCAATTAGCATCTACATATATTTTTACACAAGCACTATCGGAACAACCATTAGTATCAAATCCCCACACACAATAATCAGTAGTAACGGTAGGAGTAGCTACCGGATTAAATACAAAAGGATTATTTAAATTATTAGAAGGTGTCCATGAATAAGTATTAGCTCCACTTGCTTGCAGCGAAACTTCTCCGGTTATTTGGATAGTAGCAGAAGTGGGCGTTACGGATACATTTGGATTAGCATTTACTGTGATATTAATTAATGCAGAACCAGAACAAACTCCACTGATACCAGTTACTGTATATGTAGTGCTGGATGTAGGAGTAATAATAATTGAAGGGGTATTATCTCCTGTGCTCCATGTATAAGTATTAGCACCATTTGCATTAAGTGTAGTAGTTTGACCGCTGCACAATACCGAGTTACCTGTAATATTAATGGACAATATCATATTAGAGGGAACATTCACAGTAGCAGAAGATGAACATCCATTGGAAGTATTAGTAATAGTTACAGAATAAATACCGCCCTGATTAACAATGATAGTCCCTGTTCCAAGCCCACTCACAATGCCCGTACCACTCCATACATACGAAACAGGTGAATCTGTTGTAAATGCTGTAACTTGTGCAGTATTGGTAGTACAGGTGATAGAGTTTGATACGGAAGTTGATATATTGGGTGTATTGGTGTTAGAAACAATACTTACAGTTGTAAAACTAGAACATCCGTTGTTTAAATTGGTAACAGTCAAAGTATATGTACCAGAAGATGTAAAAGTAGCGGTAGAAGAGTTGGCGCCTGATGCAATGCCAGAAGTTGGCGACCATGAAAATGAAACATTACTCAAAGTTCCTGTATTAGCAGAAATGGTTGGAGAAGTATTAGAACAGGTAATGGTAGCATTACCAGAAGATAATGTAATAACAGGTGCATTAGCATCAGGATAAATAGTAGAAGTGGCCGATGCTGTACATCCATTAGACGCAGTGCCAGTAACAGTATAGGTGCCTGGGTTATTGATTGTAACTGTTGCAGAATTAGAACCACTAGTAATACCTGTTCCTGACCATGAATAATTTATTGAAGAGCCACTTGCAATTATTTGAGCAGTAGGATTTGAACAGGATAAGGTCTGACTTGAAGGAGTAATGCTGATAACAGGAGGATTAGTATCTGTTGATACACTTGTGCCTATAGATGTTGTACAACCATTCGCATTATTCATAACGGTTACTGAATAATTACCTCCCTGATTCACTGTTATGGACGAGGTGTTTTGCCCTGATACAATTCCACTGCCTGTCCATGTATAGCTATAACTTCCACTGCCGGTAGTGGCACTAATTCCTGCATTGGGATTTAAACAAGTGATGGTATTAGACACAGTTAAAGTTACACTTGGTGAAGTATTATCCAAAATGACACTGTTAGTAATAGTAGATGAACATCCGTTAGAAGTGTTGGTTACAGTTACAGAATAATTCCCACCAGCATTAACTGTAATAGTGGCAGTGCCATTTCCACTTACAATTCCAGGACCACTCCATGTGTATGAAACAGGAGAAGAGGTTGTGGTTGCAATAATTTGTACAGAAGATGTGCTACAATTTATTGTTCCTGTATTATTAACTGTTACGGACGGTACATTTACATCGGCTAACACCTGAACGGTGGATTGATTAGTACATCCGTTAGCAGGATTAGTAACACTCAGAGTATACACACCCGGCGAACAAGCAGATGTCGTGAAAGAATTGGTGCTTCCGCATACACCACCCAACCAAGTGGGTGTAACAGTTGATGGACTGGCAGAGCCAATTAAACTAACCGATGAAGAAGAACAGGTAAGCGTTTGATTACTACCTGCACTCACTGTTGGAGGTGTGGTATTGGTAGGCACAGAAATAACCGTATTTGAAACGCAACCGTTAGAAGTATTGGTAACGATTAATGTATAACTTCCACCTGTATTGACAATAGCGGTAGCACTGTTAGCACCACTAATTACTCCGCTACCTGTCCATGAATAAGATACAGGTGAAGTGGTAGATGAACCTACTACCTGAAGTGTTGTATTAGAGCAGGTGATGCTACCAGATACTGCTGCTGAAATATTTGGTGTAGATGTGTTTGAAGAAACATTAATTGTTGTAACAGTTGGGCATCCTGATAAACCCGCAACAACTAAGGTATAAGTACCTGGTTGATTAACTGTAGCCGTAGCAGAGTTAAAACCACTGACAATACCTGTTCCACTCCATGTATAGTTAGCAGGAGAAGTGGTAGTAGTCCCAATAACTTGAGTGGTTGGATTGATACAGGTGATAGTGCCCGCGGCAGTAACTGATACAGATGGTCCTGTATTAACAGTAACATTAATAGTAGTAGAAGCAGAACATCCTTGAGAATTAGTAACACTTAAAGTATAAGTTCCTGATTGGGCAGAAGAAACATTACCAATCGTAGGATTTTGAACAGAAGAAGTAAAGGATGATGGACCTGACCATGTATAACTACTCATACCATTTGGAGATGCTGTAAGAGATAAAGTTGAACCTGCACAAAGTGGTGAATTAGCAGAAGCAGAGGGAGATGGAGTGGGATTAACTGTAACAGTAAGAACAGAAGTAGTAGAACAACCTGATGTGCTACCTGTAACTGAATATGTACCACTGTTAGAAGTATTTACATTTGTGATAGTTGTATTAGATGAATTAGAAGTAAATCCAGATGGACCATTCCATGTATAAGAACTTGCACCGCTTACTGATAAAGACAACGTGTTCCCTGCACATACAGGGTTAGGATTAGCAGATATAGAGAGTGTAGGTGTTGGATTGACAGTGATAGTTACCGGCGTACGAGTGGTGCTTAAACAAGATGGGTTGCTTTGCGATTGAACTTCAACATAATAAGTAGTAGTTGTGGAAGGAGAAACTGATAAAGGGGCTGAACCGATTGATGTTCCACCAGATGGAGAGGTAAAAACATTATAATTATACCCACTGACAGTATTAGTAACTACAATTGTAGAAGTTTGACCTGCACAAATAGGATTGGGAGTAGCATTAAGAGTTGGCGTTATAGAGATATTGCAATTCAGGCAATGTACATTATTGGTGGGAGTTAAATTGGTAACAGTAGGAGCAAAACTAGATTCAGTAGCAGGTGCATAAGATGTAGTGGTAATGGATTGAAAAGTGATATTATAGGCACCTGTGCCGGGTGCAATAGAAGTGTTGGTACATCCTGAAACACTGACACCTATATCGCCATTATTATTTGTTCTTATAGCATTGTAATTAAATCCTGAAACCTGCTGGTCTGTGGCTACAAAAAAGTATCCCTGGTCAGAAGGAACAATGCCACCTTCTGGTAAGATAGAAGAAAGTCCGATAGGAGCGTACGCTTTACCAAAAATGATAGCACCAGTAGAACTATTCATTTTAATAATTGCAGAATTTAAAGTTGGAATAAGTCCTGCAATTCTCCAGCCAATGAAAGAATAATTTCCATCAGAATTTTCCATCAGGTTTTGTATAACATATTGAGTGGGAGGAAAAGCAGACCCATTAATTCTTCTGCCAAATAATTGAGAAGCACTGCCTGCATTTCCATCTAATCTTGCTACAAAAGCATTGACATCATCGGCGCCACCAATTAAAAAATGCCCTGAAGATAATGTAATAACGCCATTAATCATTTGAGAAGAGCTATTCCCATTACCAAATCGGTTGATATAAATATTTGCACCTGTGGTTTTATCTACTTTTACTAAGAAAGCATCTCTTGGATAATCACCATTAGAAGGTGCTTGCGACAAATCAGAAGATAATCCTACGAGTAAATAACCATTAGACGATTCTGCACAAGCAGTAAAATAATTTTCATCTGTATTTCCGGTTCCAATTGTCCAAACTCTGCTCCATTGAAGGGTTCCTGTAGAATTAACCTTAACAGCAAAAAAACTGGCGGTATCAACTGTAGATGCACTTACACCATCCCAAAAATAATCTACTCCCCCCACTGCTAAAAAACCACCATCTGAAGTTTCAATCACTGCATTAAAAAATTCATTGGATGATTTTCCACTTAAATCAGGGAGCAAGTATCTTTTTGCCCACACGATATTTCCATTATTATCTACTTTTACTAATACTGCTCCACCGCTTGAAGATTGACCACAAACAATAAATCCACCAGTACTTACATTTTTAATATCATTAAATGCAGTGGCTATTCCGCCAGTATATGCTTTTGCCCATAAAACACTTCCGGTATTATCTAATTTTACAATATTTCCAAAGTAAGGAATAAATGAAGCATTGGTTCCTGCAAATACATATTCATTGGCGGGTGTTACTACCATTCCACCTGCTAAATCAAAACTGGCAATGTCATAACTAATTCTAAATGTAGATTGAGCAAACGAATTACCTGCAAGAAAATAAATCAATCCCAAAAAAATTAAATGAATTTTTTTCATATACATTTTTTAAAATCGCAAATTTAAAAAATAATTTCTTATCACTTTCAAAAAAATATTAATGGATAAAAAATTTATTACATTAGCGGCTGCATTTTATGATGAAGGGGCATTAGCTCAGCTGGCTAGAGCGCTACAATGGCATTGTAGAGGTCATCGGTTCGAGTCCGATATGCTCCACAAAAAGTATAGGTTCAAAGTATAATTATTTTGTAAACAAGTGTTTGATATCTATTTTTCAAAACGCCAATGTAAACACCTTTTGAAATTGAACTTGTATTAACAACATAGATGTTGTTGTTAATTTCAGGTATTTGATAAATAATTTGTCCATTTAAATTAGTAATTGTAAAAGAGGTAGGTATTTCAAAATCCGAAAAGGTTAATGTTAGTTCATCATTTTGAACAGAGTAATTAAAAGGTTGATAATCTAATTGATACACAGCGTCTCTGATGATTGAATTTTCATCATTTCCGCCTATATTAACGGGCGTAAGTTTGTAATAAGACAAGCCTATTGTTGGGTTATCATCATAAGCGGTGTAAGTTTTTTCATATACAACATTTTCTGATGGAATTATAGTGAGTGGGTAGAAAGTAATTCCATCTGTACTTTTATCAATTTTGTAATGTGATAGATGTTTTTCATTTTTTGTAATCCATTGAAGTTCTATCAGTCCTTTTTTAGGTGTAACAAAGAATGAGAAAATATCTACGGGAAGAACAATGTCTGAACAAGTACAACCTGATTGAATATTTACTGTAAAAGTAACGATCTCGTCCATTCTATTGGCACGGCCTTCTACAAATAGTACACCACCCGTTTGTACGTATTGAATGATTGCACCACCATTATTACTCCCAGTAGCTGTAATTGTGTTTCCTGATGTGGAAAACGCCGTGGTTGCTGCACCACCACCACATACAGAAGTATAACCATCAGATAAATTAATAGTAACAACAGAAACTGGTGATAAACTTCCTCCTACTTTTAAATAATCATTTGCATCCATTCCACTATTACAACAACCATTAGATGAAGACATAATATTACAAGTATTAGAACAGGCGGCACATCCAACACCATTACACCTTCTTTGAAAAGAAGCAGTTAAAGTAGCTGTACAACCTGGTGTAATAGTAAAATTTTGGGACAATGTAGGACCAGTTGTGGGGCAACCTGTACAACCAATTAAAGTACCATTACACATACTACTAAATCCTGTAAATTCAGCTAAATTACAATTAGACGTACATCCGCCTCCAGTATATGTTGCAAACCCAGAATTATAACAACTGACTGGCTTTACATATAAAATAATATCATCAATAGCAACTGATGGATCTGTTCCGGCATTATTAGCATTATTTTTCCAGTTAAAACCTATTTTGATGTTAGGGTTATTGTTGGCAGAGACAGGTAATGGTATAGTATAATTTGTCCAGTATCCTTGTGGAGAACATATTCCAACAGTTCTTGGAAGAACACCAAGATTATTCCATGTAGTGCCATCATAATACCAAACAGAGCATTCATCATTACTTCCATCATTGCCATTATGAATGAAATTGAAAGATAACATGATATTAGAATAACCAGTGCAGTTAATAACGGGTGACTCTATTCTTTTATTGGTAGTAACTCCTCCACCTCCACAAAGTCCAATACAAGTACCAGCGGAGGAAGCATCGTAAGCAGCACCACAATCGCCAATTGGGTCAAAACAAATTAAACAAGTACATTCTGAGTTTTGATTAGCTCCGATGTGCAATGATGGGTCTGTTCCACCACAAGAACTGCCACATGTGCCAACGGCATTACCACATTCAGCACCACTTACATACCAACGATTAGCGCCTGTACCATTTGTTCCCGTTGCTGTTTCTGTCCAACCACCATAAGATGTAGCAAGGCAACCACTGACACACCCATTAGAAAATGATTCTGTCCATATTGTTTGACAAGTATAGTCAAAAAAAAACAATAAGAATCAATAAAACGGTAACAACTATTTTCTTTTTTGTGAAAGACATTAATATTTATAGATTTTTATGCAAATATACATAACAGTCATCAATATACAAAATTTTTTGGCAAAAATATCTTCATCTATGTAAAGCCAGTTTTATCTAATAATTAAAAAATAATTATTATTTCTCAATATTATCATCTTTCTTTTTTTCAAAATCATAAATGCCTCCTGAAATCACAAACTTCATAGTATCAGTAGGATTTTGATGAAATGGTTCTACCAATGCTCGTTTAACTAAAATCATTTTTCCTGCAAATGAATATGAAAAAGGCAGATATACTGCAATATACTCATTCATTCCTATATTGGATAAATCTTGTTGTGTAATAAATCCAATTTCTTTATACTCATTTTTTTCAGATAATTTTACTAATACAGGATATTTGAATTTCTTTTTATTGCCAACAAATGCTTCTGTGAAGTCCTTAATAGGTGAATAAATATGGCGGATAAATGGTAATTTTTCAAATCTTGTTTCAAATAAATGCATCAGATTGCTAAAAAAATAATTAGATGCCATAATACCCGTTCCTACTACCATCACAATCATTGCTATAAAACCTAATACCACATCTAACAATGGATGACCTGTTAATCCAATCCAGGAAAAAAAATCAATAAAGATGGAAATAATTTTCAAAATGATATACAATGTAATAACAACAGGCACCAATACTGCAAGCCCTTGTATAAAATAAGTTAGAATTTTTTTCATATACTTTTTATGCAATAACTGGTGGTGGTTCTAATACTGCCCCACAATTCTTACAGGTTCTTAATTCTAATGAGTTGTAAAACTTTTCAAATACAGTTTGAAATTGTTTGGTAATATCAGTCAAATGAAAATACTCTTCATATAATTTGTGATTACATTTTTCACAAAACCACAGCAAACCATCTTTTTCATTTTCTCTTCTTTTTCTTTCTATTACAAGCCCAATAGTATCTTTGAATCTGATAGGATTGTGTGGAACTTTTGGAGGTAATAAAAATATTTCACCTTCTTTAATAGGCACTTCGCGTGCTTTTCCATTTTCCTGTATTTTGACAATAATGTCGCCTTTCAACTGATAAAAGAACTCTTCGCCTTCATTGTAATGATAATCTTTTCGGGAGTTAGGACCGCCTACTACCATAATTATAAATTCAGTGTCTTTATACACCACTCTGTTATTTACAGGCGGTTTCAGATATTCTTTATTTTCTTCTATCCATTTTTGGAAATTAATAGGAGGTGCTATTATCATATTGATTATTTTTTGTTGGAAATTTACGAAATAATTTAGAGTAAATTGTATTTTTTATTTGGAGAGTAAACTTTAAAGGTGTTATTTTGAAAGTAACAATCAAATAATTTTTTATTACTTTTGCAGTTTATACACTTAGATTTCTCATTCCAAATAAACTTACCACCATGATTTCAATTGAAGAATTTACACAGTTACTTGAAAAAGAATTTGAAGAACTTCCACCAAACACGCTTACACCAGATACTAATTATAGAGATATTCCTAATTGGAGCAGCATGCACGCTCTTATTATTATCGCCTTCGCTGATGCCAATTTTGGTGTAGAATTAACTGCTTCTGATTTGAGAAGCACTCAAACTATCAGAGATTTGTATAACATCATTCAATCTAAAATCACCAATCAATAATGGCTCTGGTTCAAGTTAATAACATCTCCCTCCTTTCCATCTCTGCTGCTGTTCCCAAAAATAAAGTATTTACAAAAGATTATGACTATATATCTGAACAAGAAAGAGACATGTTTATTAAAACAGTGGGTATTGAAGAAAGAAGAGTAGCACCACCACATCTCACCGCAGCAGACCTGTGCTACCATTCGGCTTTACAAATTATCAACACGCTTCAATGGGATAAAAATTCTATTGATGCAATTATTTTTGTTACACAATCACCTGATTATTTTCTTCCTGCTTCGTCAATTATTTTACAGCATAAACTTGGCTTATCTAAAAATACCATTGCCTTTGATATCAATCTTGGTTGCAGTGGTTATGTATATGGTCTGTATGTGTTGGGCTCTATGCTTCAAAATGGACAAATTAAAAGAGCCATCTTATTAGCAGGCGATAAATCTACACTTTCAACTTGTTACAAAGACAAAAGCACTTACCCCTTATTTGGTGATGCAGGTAGTGCCACAGCATTGGAATATAATCCTAATGCTTCCCCCATTTTTTTCAACTTACAAAGTGATGGAAGTGGCGAAGATGCTATTAAAATTCCACATGGTGGAAGTCGTTATCACATTCAACCTGATACTTTTGATGAAGTAGAAATAGAGCCAGGAATTATTCGCAGTAAAAGACATCTTCAATTATTAGGTGCAGATATTTTTAATTTTGCTTTAAGAGAAGTAAGTCCAAATATTGATAAATTACTTGAATTTTCGGGTATTTCAAAAGATGAAATTAATTTTTTTATTTTTCATCAGGCCAATTATTTAATGAATGAGTCAGTGCGAAAAAAAATGAAAGTGGATAAATCAAAAGTTCCTTATTCCATCCATAAATTTGGAAATACCAGCTCTGCTTCCATACCATTAACTATCGTAACAGAATTAAAAGACCAACTTCAATCTCTTCAAACGCTTTTATTTTCTGGATTTGGTGTAGGTTTCTCGTGGGCAAGTTGTGTATTTCAATCTAAAAATATTCAAGTGCTCCCATTACTTGAAATTGAATAAAATGATTTCATTAAAAGATAAAACTATATTAGTAACAGGAGCTTCATCAGGCATAGGTAGAGCATCTGCTATACTTTTTAGTCAATTAGATGCAAAAGTCATTCTCACTGCCCGAAGAGAAAATGAATTGAAAAACACCCTATCATTAATGAAGAAAAATGAGCATTTGCTAATTCCTTGTGATGCAACAAAAGATGAAGAAATTAAACAACTCGTTTCATCTCTACCTCCAATTGATGGTTGGCTCCATTGCACGGGCAAAGTTTTTCCAATGCCGATTAAATTTATTCAACAAAAACATTTAGATGATGTGTTTGCCGTGAATTATTTATCAGCCGTGAAATTGACAACTCATTTATTACAACACAATAAAATTAAATCACAAGGTTCAATTGTTTTTATTTCTTCTATCTCAACATTACATCCTTATTTTGGCGGGGCTTTGTATGTTTCTTCAAAAGCAGCATTAGAAGCATTTGCTAAAAATTTAGCACTGGAGTTGTTGAATAAAAAAATCAGAGTAAATGTATTACAACCAGCACTGGTAAAAACAGAAATTTATTACATGACCATTGAAGCCGCTGTATCGCAGGAAGAAATGAAAAAATATGAATCTCAATATCCGCTTGGAATTGGCGAACCAGAAGATATTGCTAATATTTCTGCTTTCTTACTATCTGATGCTTCTAAATGGATAACGGGCACATTTATTAAAATGGATGGCGGTTTGAGTTTAGGATTAAACAAATCTACTAATATCTAATAAAAATTTCCTATATTTGCACACACGCTTTAGGGGTGCCTGTTCGGCTGAGAACATACCCTCAATACCTGATGCGGATAATACCGACGAAGGGAAAAGCGACAATGTTTAATTCTCTTTTATTCATTGTCCTGTTCAGGTTTCTCCTAATGCGATAATAATTGAAACTATGAAAATTAAATTAAATGATAAAGAATTAGAAATTTCTCATTCCATTACATTAGAAGAATTATTATTAAAAGAAATCAACTTATCACCTGACAAAAAGGGAGTAGCAGTAGCAGTGAATGATAACATTATTCCAAAAAATGATTGGAAAAATTTGAAAATTAATGACAAAGATGAAATCCTTGTTATCATTGCTGCACAGGGAGGATGAATTATTAAGAATTAAAAATTAAGAATTAAAAATTAAGAATTAAAAATTAAGAATTAAAAATTAAAAATATTCGGAAAACATTCGTGCATTCGTGGCAAAAAAAATTAATATGTCAAATATCTTATACAAAGATGAAAGTTATAGAATAATAGGAATATGTATGGAAGTGCATAATAATTTAGGTGCTGGATTTTTAGAAATTGTATATAAAGATGCTCTTGAATATGAATTTAATAAAGCAGGTATTCCTTTTGAAAGAGAAAAAATGTATGAGATTAATTACAAAGGTTTTATTCTACCTCATAAATTTTATGCAGATTTTGTTGTCTTTGATAAAATAATTCTTGAAGTAAAAAGTGTTTCTATTCTAACAGAAGAATTTACAGCACAATGTATTAATTATTTGAAAGTATCAGGCAATAAACTGGCTCTGTTAGTCAACTTTGGAGAATTAAAATTAAATTATAAAAGAATACTACTGTAATTTAGCCACGAATGGCACGAATATGCACGAATTTAACTTAAAATAAATCAATAATAATTAGCCACGAATAACACAAATAAACACGAATTTAACTTTATATAAAATTATAATCAAACCATCAAAAAATAAATCTATGAAAAAAGCAGAAAAAATTCCATCTCCATCTATCATCACCACTGAACCATTTCCTAACTCTGAAAAAGTATATGTAAGCGGTAAACTTTATCCATTTATTAAAGTTCCAATGAGAAAAATAAAACTTTCTACTACCAAAGTATCAAATAATAATATTCAGGAAAATCCAGATGTTTATGTATATGACACCAGTGGAGTTTATACAGATACAAATGTTTCAAAAGACATTTACAAAGGTTTGGAACGCATTCGTGAAAAATGGATTATTGAACGAAACGATGTAGAACAACTCTCAGATTTTACATCAGAATATACTCGCCAAAGAAACAATGATATAACTTTGGACAGCATTCGCTTTCCCAATATTCCCAAGCCATTTAAAGCCAAAGCAGGAAGTAATGTATCTCAAATGCATTATGCCCGAAAAGGAATTATTACCCCTGAAATGGAATATGTTGCTATTCGCGAAAATCAAATGCTGGAAATAATGAAAGAAAAATTAAATGGTCAATATGATATTTTATTTAAACAACATCCTGGTCAGGCATTTGGTGCTAACATTCCAAAAGAAATCACTCCCGAATTTGTAAGGCAGGAAGTAGCCGCAGGTCGTGCTATTATTCCTTCTAATATCAATCACCCCGAAGCTGAACCAATGATTATCGGAAGAAATTTTCTTGTAAAAATTAATGCAAACATTGGAAATAGTGCTGTTACTTCCAGCATAGAAGAAGAAGTAGAAAAAATGGTTTGGGCTTGTAGATGGGGCGCAGATACTATTATGGATTTATCTACTGGAAAAAATATACACGAAACAAGAGAGTGGATTATTCGTAATTCTCCAGTACCTATTGGAACAGTGCCCATCTATCAAGCATTAGAAAAAGTTGGTGGAAAACCAGAAGAATTAACCTGGGAAATTTTCAGAGATACGCTTATAGAACAAGCAGAGCAAGGTGTGGATTATTTTACGATTCACGCGGGTGTATTGCTTCGCTACATTCCTTTAACTGCTAAACGAATGACGGGCATTGTATCTCGTGGAGGAAGTATTATGGCAAAATGGTGTTTATCGCATCACAAAGAAAATTTTCTTTACACGCATTTTGAAGAAATATGCGAAATTATGAAAGCATACAATGTAGCATTTTCTCTTGGCGATGGACTAAGACCTGGAAGCATTTATGATGCCAATGACGAAGCTCAATTTTCTGAATTAAAAACATTAGGAGAACTTACTCAAATTGCATGGAAACACGATGTGCAAGTAATGATAGAAGGACCTGGACATATTCCAATGCAGCTGATAAAAGAAAATATGGATAAAGAGTTGCATTATTGTTTTGAAGCCCCATTCTATACATTAGGACCATTAGTTACAGACATTGCACCTGGATATGATCACATCACATCAGCAATTGGTGCAGCCATGATTGGTTGGTTTGGAACTTCAATGCTTTGCTATGTTACTCCGAAAGAACATCTTGGTTTGCCTAATAAAAAAGATGTGAAAGATGGTGTAATAGCATATAAAATTGCTGCACACGCTGCTGACCTTGCAAAAGGACATCCAGGTGCTCAATACAGAGATAATGCTTTAAGTAAAGCACGATTTGAATTCAGATGGGAAGACCAATTTAATTTATCATTAGATCCTGAAACAGCCAAATCATTTCATGATGAAACCTTACCCGCTGAAGGTGCTAAAATCGCTCACTTCTGTTCAATGTGTGGGCCTAAATTCTGCTCCATGCAAATCACACAGGATATTCGTGATTATGAAGAAGCATTAAGAAAAAAATCTGAAGAGTTCAAACAACAAGGTGGAGAAATTTATATTTAAATTATGAAGTTAATACTCATTACGCCTGATAAAATTAATCATTCGCATTACTCTATATTGAAAGATACTTTGAATTATATAGATAAATTACATATTAAGCTGGATGAAAATTGGGAAACACTCATTTTACACCTTGAAAACATTAATCCATTACTAAATGAAGGACAAAGAAATCAATTAGCCATTCATATCAATGAGAAATTATTTGCTAATCAACAAATTTCCCACATTGAAGACGCATTAAAGTATTTGCAAAGGAATTTTGATATTCACAATCTTCACTTTTCTGAAAATTTTTATGATGTGTATGGAAGTATCATCTCACCTGAATTATATCATCAATTCAATGTAAGTGTTTCTTTACATCATTTAGATTTTTTAGAACATCACAATCATTTTTCCTATGTTTTATATGGGCCTGTTTTTCCAAGTATTTCAAAGGCAAATTATCATCCCAAGTTATCTATGCAAGAAATGAAAAACAAATTAAAACATATTGCTGAGAGTATTGAAATTCCAGTTATTGCAATTGGAGGAATTACAACAAATAATTTTAATGAACTTATTCAGGCAGGATTTGAAGGCATAGCATTAAGAGGATTTATTTGGGAAAGTTCGCATCCATTAGAAACATTAAAAAAATTTACTGATCAATGGCAAAAGATAAAAGACCAATAATACTCTGCATTGCTGGTTTTGATCCTTCTGGTGGAGCAGGCATTCTTGCAGACATTAAAACTACTGAATCTATTGGGGTTTATGGCATAGGTGTGGTTACTTCTATGACTGTACAAACAGAAAATGTTTTTGAAAAACTTCAATGGAGAAATATTTCTGATATAATTTATGAAATTCAATTTTTAATTCAACATTATCCTGTACAATATGCAAAAATTGGAATCGTCCAAAATTTGCAAATGCTGAAAAAAATTGTTCAACTTTTATATCAACATCAAGTTAAAATTATCTGGGATCCTATCCTAAAAAGTTCTACAAATCAAGTTTTTTTTGATAGAAAAAATTTATCAAAAGTATATGATATAATAAACAAAATTTATTGCATAACCCCCAATGCTAATGAAGTATTAGAACTAACATCATATAATAATGTTGAAATAGCAGGGCAGCATTTATCTCAATATTGCAATTTGATTATCAAAGGCGGACATCGTTCAACCAAAAAAGGAATTGATAGTTTGTATTTGAAGAATAAAAATAAACCCATAGAATTTTTTCCTAATAAAAAATTAAAAATATTTTCCAAACACGGATCTGGATGTGTGTTTTCTACTGCTTTAACTTCTTATTTAGCAAAAAATTATTCTTTGACCCAAGCCACTCAATTAGCCAAACAATACACTGAAAAATTTTTAGCATCTAATAAAACTCTACTTGGTTATCATTCTTGAAATATGCGTCTACCTAAATTACAATACATATCTGATGGTGCTACTTTTGATGATCAGTATAAAAATATTTTATCCGCACTTGATGCTGGAATAAAATGGATACAATTAAGATGGAAAAATGCTTCCAGAAGTGAAATACTTACACTGGCTGAAAAAATCAAACCAATTTGTGATCAGTATCAATCTATTTTAATCATCAATGATTATCCCGATATTGCTCAATCTGTGAATGCCCATGGAGTTCATTTAGGATTAAAAGATCTATCTATATCCGAAGCAAGAAAAATATTGCATACACATCAATGGATTGGCGGGACAGCTAATAATCTTGATGATGTAAAACAAAGAATACTTGAAAATGTTACTTACATTGGATTAGGTCCATTACGATTTACTACTACAAAATCTCAATTAAGCCCTATACTTGGTTTTGAAGGTTATCAAAAGATATTATCACAATTACCTGATAATAAAATTCCTATTTACGCTATTGGTGGTATTCAATTAGATGATATTTCAGTTTTGAGGAACATAGGATTGTATGGCATTGCTGTTTCTTCTTTGATCAATCAATCAAAAAATAAAACTCAACTCGTTCAACAAATAAATCAATATTTATATGGAACCGCTTAAAATTGCTGATAAAGAATTTCATTCTCGTTTAATTCTTGGTTCGGGAAAGTTTGGAAATGTTGAAGAATTTGAATCTGCTATTCTGGCATCTAAAACTGAAATGGTAACATTAGCTTTAAAGAGATTAGATAGAAATGCGCAAGAAGATAAATGGTTAAAAGTTCTTCACAAACACAATATACTTGTATTACCCAATACTTCTGGTGCCCGCACTGCAAAAGGCGCTGTGCTTGCTGCACAATTAGCACGAGAAGCATTAGAAACAAACTGGATAAAATTAGAAATTCATCCTGACCCTAAATATTTAATGCCAGATCCAATTGAAACCCTGAAAGCCACTGAAATTCTTGCAAAAGAAGGATTTGTTGTTTTGCCATATATACACGCTGATCCTGTACTTTGCAAACATTTAGAAGATGCAGGTGCTGCTGCAGTTATGCCATTAGGTGCCCCAATTGGCACAAATAAAGGATTAAAAACATTTGACTTTTTGAAAATAA
Organism: Bacteroidota bacterium; assembly: GCA_040758575.1. Classification (GTDB taxonomy): domain Bacteria; phylum Bacteroidota; class Bacteroidia; order B-17B0; family Aurantibacillaceae; genus BPGX01. The sequence continues at coordinate 153,290 of JBFLVH010000002.1, forward strand.
TTATAGAACAATCTAATTTACCCGTTATTGTAGATGCTGGACTGGGCTTGCCTTCGCACGCATCTCTGGCTATGGAAATAGGTGCTGATGCCGTGCTTGTAAATACTGCCATTGCAGTGGCTAAAAATCCTGCTCTAATGGCAGATGCATTTAGATTGGCTGTAGAAGCGGGTTCCAAAGGCAGAGAGGCAGGATACGGTTCTGTATCTGAATACGCTATCGCTACTTCTTCTAATGAGAATTTTGGTTAGATAATCTCTTCTCAATATTCTCTAGCATATTTTTTACTAACCTATCTAAATCATAAAAATGTTGCCAGCCCCAGTCATGGCGAGCATTTGAATCGTCTATACTTTGTGGCCAGGAATCAGCTATTGCCTGGCGAAAATCTGGTTCGTAATCTATTCTAAAATCTGGAATGTATTCTCTTATCTTATTTGCTAATTCTTGTGGAGAAAAACTAATACCTGATAAATTATAACTACTTCTAATTTTCACTCTATCAGCCGAAACACTCATCAATTCTAATGTTGCACGCACTGCATCTTCAATGTGCATCATTGGTAAGGTAGTATCAGGTTTTAGAAAACATTTATAATACTTATTCTTAATTGCTTCATAAAGTATATGCACTGCATAATCTGTTGTACCTCCACCAGGTTGTGATTTCCATCCAATCAAGCCAGGATAACGAATGCTTCTAACATCTACATTAAATTTATTGTAATACCACTCACACCACCTTTCACCTGCTAATTTGCTGATTCCATAAACTGTATTGGGGTCCATTATTGTATATTGCGGAGTATTCACTTTTGGGGTGTTGGGACCAAATACTGCAATAGAACTGGGCCAGAAAACTTTTTGAATATGCTTTTCTTTTGCTAAATCCAATACATTGAAAAGTCCTTCCATATTTAATTTCCAACCAAACTCTGGATTTTTTTCTGCTGTGGCTGAAAGTAACGCGGCTAATAAATACACTTCTTTTATCTGATGTTTTTTTACAATTTCATACAATTTGTTTTTATCAAGCACATCTAATTGTTCATAAATATTATCAGGTAACGATGGAATTGCTTTAATATCAGATACAATCACATTTTGCACACCGTAAGTTTTATTTAATAACTCACACAATTCAATGCCTATTTGACCACCAGCACCAATCACCAGAATTTTGGTATCGGTATCCATACATTTTCATTTTGGGCAAACTTAATTATTTTAATTCACTATTGTCTAAAATATTATTTTTTATACATATTGTCCAAGAAAAAACCTCTCCCCCAGCCCTTCTCCTTTGTATGGAGAGGGGAATTAAAGGAGTGAGGTTTTTCTTGAACAATAATAAATTAAATACTAATAAATCTCTACCTTTGCCACAAAAGTTTTGTATGCGAAAAATTTATGTTGTCCCTCTCATTTCTGTTTTTCTTTTTTATTGTTCAAAAAATAAAGATATTACACATCCAATTAAAAAAGATATTGTGCAGGCAGTGTATGCATCAGGAAAAATTTATCCAGTGAATGTATACAATGTTTATTCTAAATTGCCTGGTTATATTGCTAAAATTCATGTGCAGGCAGGTGATAATGTAAAAGCAGGACAGGTCTTGATAACCATACGAAGTGAAGCCACTGAAAAAAATTTAGAAATTGCCCGCAATCAATTCAAATTAGCCAGTATCAACATTTCTGATAATTCCCCTATTCTTAAATCATTACAAGAAGAAGTAAAAAATGCTTACACTAAATACTCATTGGATTCATCCACTTTTCAAAAATATCAACAATTATGGAAAAATAATGCAACCACACAATTGCTTTATGAACAAGCCAAATCACAAGCAGATATTTCAAAACAAAATTATTTTAAAGCACTCAATAATTTTCAACAAACTAAAAATCAATTAAAAATTGAGTATGAAAATGCCCGATTACAATTTGAAGCATTGCAAAGTAATTGGAGTGAATATCAGATTGTATCTGCTATTGAAGGAAAGGTTTATGATATATTGCCCAAAGAAGGTGAATTGGTAAATAGCACGGCTCTGTTGATGGTTATAGGAGATGCTCATCAGTTTGAAGTTGAGTTGCAAATAGATGAAACAGATATTAATTATTTGAAATTAAATCAAAAAATTGTTTATCAAACAGATGCTTATCCAGATAAAATTTTTTCAGGTGAAGTTAAAAAAATATTTCAAAGAATCAATCCTGTAAATAAGACCTGCCGAGCCATTGGAAGTATTCAATCTGATAATTATGCTTTCTTTTCAGGTATGTCTGTAGAAGCCAATATAATTGTTTCAGAAAAAAAACAGGCATTGGTAATTCCAAAAAATTATTTATACAACAATCAATATGTAATTACTTCAAAAAATGATACTATCAAAATTAAAAAGGGTGTTGAAGACCTTGAATATGTTGAAATTACTGATGGTGTTAATGAAACTACTGAAATAATAAGACCATGAAAAACCTGTTGAAAAAAGATAACCTTTTTCAAATTTCTTATAGACATTTAATTTCTAAAAAAAGGCAAACTATTGTTGCAATGATGGGCGTAACATTTGGTATTGCTATATTTATCTTTCAAGGTGGATTAATGACGGGCTTTCAAAAAACTTTTATTGAGCAAACTATTAATACCAGTGCAAACATCAGAATTTACAATGAATCTAAAAAAAATCTTGCAAGTATTTTGTCGCAATTAAATCAATATCAAAATGCTATTGTTTTTTTGAGAAATCCCAAACCAAAAGATGAATCGCCAAAAATTAAAAGAGCCAATGAAATCATTCAATATCTTCAAAAACATCCAAATGTAGAAGGTGTTTCGCCCAATTTATCTGCACAGGTGATATTCAGATCTGGCATTACACAGGTTAGCGGCAGAGCATTAGGCGTAGATATTATGAAAGAAAATATTTTATTTAATGTTGAAAAATATAATATTCAAGGAAGTATAGTAAAGTTGCAAACTATTCCTAATGGTATTATTTTAGGTGAAGGACTTGCAGAATTGTTGAATGTAAAACTCAATGATAACATTACCATTTTATCTTCATTGGGCGTAGCATTGGAAATGAAAGTAGTGGGCATCAACAAATCTGGCATTACAGAGTTAGATAAAACAAGAGCATACATAAATATTAGAAATGCACAAAAATTATTGATGGCAGAAAACGACTACATTACAGATATTAATATCAAATTAAAAGACATCAATGAATCGCAGGAATTAGCAGAAAATCTTCAAAAATTATTGGGATATAAGGCATTAGATTGGAAAGAAGCCAATGCCAATATTTTTAGTATATTTAAAATTCAAAACATGGTTACTTATCTCATCATTACTACTATTCTAATTGTTTCAGGATTTGGAATATTTAATATTTTAATGATGATTATTTATGAAAAACTTCCTGATATTGCCATATTAAAAGCCATTGGATTCAAAGATAAAGACATTGTAAGGATATTCTTAACGGAATCGCTTATTATTGGAATATCAGGCGGGATATTAGGTTTAGGATTAGGATTTGCATTACAAAAAATTATCGGGTCTATTAGAATGAATGTAAAAGGATTTGTAACATTAGAATATTTGCAATTTAATTCATCTATTGGTTTTTATCTTTTTGCATTTTTCTTTGCCATTATTGTAACTGCCATTGCGGGATATATTCCTGCAAGAAAAGCCGCTAAAACAGACCCAATAGATATTTTAAGAGCCAAATAAAATGAATTCTTCATCTATCATCATTACCAAGAATTTGAACAAGTTTTATCACGACCCTGTTGAATTTCATGCTTTAAAGAATATTAATCTTGATATTAAAGAAGGAGAGTTTGTGTCAATAGTAGGTGCGTCAGGAAGCGGAAAATCTACAATGCTGTATGTATTGAGCACTATGGATAGTGATTATTCAGGTGAAATTTATTTTGATGGAGAGTTGCTGAAAAATAAAAGTAAAGACCAACTGGCAGAAGTTCGGAATGAAAAAATAGGATTTGTTTTTCAGTTTCATTATCTCTTGCCTGAATTTTCTGTAATAGAAAATGTAATGATGCCTGCTTTGAAACTCAATAAATATTCAAGAGATGAAATATATTTGCAGGCAATGGAAAAACTCAAATTGTTGGATATTGAAAAATTAGCACATAATAAAGCTAGTAAACTATCTGGCGGACAGCAACAAAGAGTGGCTATTGCAAGAGCACTTATCAATCATCCTAAAATTATTATGGGTGACGAACCTACTGGTAATCTGGATTCTAAAAACTCTGAAGCGGTTTATGATATTTTCAGAAATTTAAACAAATCTTTTCATCAAACATTTTTAATTGTTACTCACGATTTGAATTTTGCTGAAAAAACAGATAGAATCATACAACTTAAAGATGGAGAAATTATTCATGACATAAAAAAATAGAACTATGCAATACAGAAAATTAGGCAAATGGGGCATTCAGGTGAGTGCCTTGTCTTTTGGCACATGGATTACATTTGGAAAACAAATTGATGATGCTACTGCTGAAAAATTGATAGATGTAGCATATAATAATGGTGTCAATTTTTTTGATTCGGCTGAGATTTATGCTCGTGGCAAAGCTGAAATTGTTTTAGGCAATATCCTGAAAAAGCGTGATTGGCCAAGAAGTTCGTATTTAATTTCATCAAAAGTATTTTTTGGCTATGAACAGGATAAGCCCAATCAGAAAGGTTTATCACACAAGCACATTATAGAAGGTTGCAATGCCGCACTTAAAAGATTGCAAACTGATTACATTGATTTATTCTTTTGTCACAGGCCAGATAAGCAAACACCTATTGAAGAAGTTGTATGGGTAATGAATGTGTTAATTCAACAAGGAAAGATTTTATATTGGGGAACAAGCGAATGGGCTAATGATGAAATTTTAGAAGCCATTCACATTGCCAGAGAAAATCATTTGATTGGACCCAGAATGGAACAACCACAATACAATATGTTTGAAAGAACAAAAATGGAAAAAGATTACTTGTTGTTATTTAGAGAACACGGATTAGGCACTACTATATGGAGTCCGCTGGCTTCGGGATTATTAAGTGGAAAATATCTTCAAAATGATGTTGGTCAAACAAGATTAAGTATTGAAGGTTTAGAATGGTTGAAAGAACGAACACTTGGAGATAACACTAAATTAGAAAAAACTAAACAATTATTTCAGTTAGCTCTTGATTTAGGCACTACCTTAAATAAACTGGCTATTGCATGGACTTTGAAAAATCCTAATGTAAGTACGGCTATATTAGGGGCATCCCGAGTAGAACAATTAGAAGATAATCTAAAAGCCCTTGAAGTTTTACCTTTGCTTACTGATGAAGTAATGCAAAAAATTGAAAGTATTTTGCAAAATAAACCTGTATTGCCGCAGTATTAGTTCTCCATCTTCAGTATCTTCTTAAACTCTTGAAATGCTTGTGAAACGGCTGATTTATCACTACCGCCTGCTTGAGCAAAATGGGGCTGCCCGCCACCACCGCCTTTGATGTATTTAGAAATTTCACGAATGATTTTAGATGCATTCCATCCTTCTTGTTTTACTACATCTTGAGAAATAATGAGTGATAAATACACTTTTTCTTTTTGAGAATGGGCAAGCAATCCAATAAAATTGGGATATTCATTATTCAGTTCAAATAAAATATTTTTCACTTCATCTGCACTTTCTAAATCAATGTGTTCAATTAAAATATTTTTATTCTGATGTTGAATAATTTTATTTTTCAATTGTTGTTTTAGTGCCTGTGCTTGTTGTTTAATGGCATCTGCCAGTTGTTTTTTCAATTCTTTGTTTTCATCTAATAATTGTAATATTCTCTTATCGGTATCTTTATTGATTTTCAATGCGTCATTAATATTTTTGATTTGCGAATGTAATTTTTGAACATACTCTAATGCCGCAATGCCGGTAATGGCTTCAATCCTTCTAATACCTGCACTCACGGCTTCTTCTGAAATAATTTTAAATAATCCAATATCTCCTGTTCTTCTTATATGCGTGCCGCCACATAATTCAATAGAATATTCTTTATCAAATATTACTACACGAACAATATCATCATATTTTTCCCCAAACAATGCCATTGCGCCAATTTTTTTAGCATCTTCAATAGGCATATATTTTATTTCAACTTCAATGTTTTCAAGAATTTTTTTATTGACTAATTTTTCTACTTCTGCAATTTGTTCATCCGTTAGTTTAGAAAAGTGTGAAAAATCAAATCTTAAATAATCGGGATGCACTAAGCTTCCTTTTTGTTCAATATGTTTGCCAATGATTGTTCTTAATGCGGCTTGTAGCAAATGTGTAGCAGAGTGATTCCTTGCAGCAGAAAGTCGTTTTTCATTATCTACTCGTGCTATTACTTTACTTTCAATATTTTGTGGTAATTTTTCAACAAAGTGAATGATGTTCCCTGTTTCTTTTTTTGTATCAATGACTCTTATTTTTTCTTCACCAAATATTAAAACGCCTGTATCTCCTATCTGTCCGCCCCCTTCGGGATAAAAGGGTGTTTCTTCTAAAACAATTTGATAGAGTTGTTTATTTTTTTGTTTGATACTTCTATACTTGATGACTTGGGTTTCTGTTTCTAAATGGTCGTAACCAACAAATTTATTTTCTTTATCTGATAAAATTATCCAATCTTGAGTTTCAATGCTGGTGGCACTTCTGGCTCTTTCTCTTTGTTCTTCTAAATATTTTTGAAATTCTTTTTCATCTACTGATAAATTATTTTCTCTTGCAATTAACTGCGTTAAATCAAATGGAAAGCCATAAGTATCATACAATTCAAATGCAATTTTTCCAGAAATAATATTTTCTTTTTTTGATTGTAATTCATTGATAATGTTATCTAATTTTCTCAAACCATTTTCTAATGTTCTTAAAAAGTTCTGTTCTTCTTCTTGAATGATGGATTCTATTAGAGTTTGCTGATGTTTGAGTTCTGGAAATGCTTCGCCCATTTGATGGACAAGTGTTGGGACAATTTTGTAAATAACAGGTTCTTTTTGATGAAGGTATTGAAAAGCATAGCGAATAGCTCTGCGTAAAATACGACGAATCACATAGCCCGCACCTGTATTGGAAGGTAATTGTCCATCGGCAATAGCAAAGGCAATAGCACGAATATGGTCTGCAATGACACGAATAGCGATATTAATTTTTCTCTGTTCAGGTAAATGTTCTTTTGAAAAATCATATTTTTTTTGAGTAAGTTCTTCTATTTTTTGAATCATGGGCGTGAATACATCAGTATCATAAGTGCTTTGTTTGCCCTGCAAAACCATACATAAACGTTCAAAGCCCATACCAGTATCTACATGATTTTTGGGTAATGGCACTAAACTCCCATTGGCTTTGCGTTCATATTGCATAAATACCAGATTCCAAATTTCTATAACTTGCGGATGCCCTGTATTTACTAATGAATAGCCATCAATTTTTTTTCTTTCATCTTCATTACGAATATCGCAATGTATTTCTGTACAAGGCCCGCAGGGGCCAGTATCGCCCATTTCCCAGAAATTATCTTTTTTATTCCCTTTCAAAATGCGGTTTTCAGGAACATATTGTTTCCATATTTCAAAACTTTCTTTATCAAAAGGAATATTTTCTTTTTCGTCTCCTTCAAAAACTGTTACATACAATCTGTCTTTGGGTATTTTATATACTTCGGTTAATAATTCCCATGCCCATTGAATGGCTTCTTTTTTGAAATAATCTCCAAAACTCCAATTGCCAAGCATTTCAAAAAAAGTGTGATGATAAGTATCCAATCCTACATCTTCTAAATCATTGTGTTTGCCGCTTACGCGCAAGCATTTTTGAGTATCTGCTACTCTTGGAAATTTAATTTCTGCATTGCCTAAAAACCAATCTTTGAATGGTGCCATTCCGCTATTGATGAACATTAGGGTAGGGTCGTTTTTAACCACCATTGGTGCAGAAGGCAATATTTGATGTCCTTTTGATTGAAAAAAATTGAGAAATTGTTGTCTTACTTCTTTGCTGTTCATAATTTTAAAATGAGAGGCAAATGTAAATTAAAAATTAAAGACAAGGGGAAATAAATTAGTCCAAAAAATATTTGAAAAATATTACCTGTTTAATTTGCAGAATTCTTAATACAATTGGCTTTTTCGGGTTTATATTTTACAAAAAAATTAAGCCAGGTTATACGAGATACTCTGAAGGTCATAGGCGATAAAACTAAAATAGACAAAACAAAAAATATCATATAATTAAAGATGCCTGCTCCTATGAAAAATGAATTAATAGTATATGTAACTATAAACCATCCTGCCATCCATGCATAACTGACATACATTGCCCCGTAATAAAAACCTGTTTCTTTTTCAAATACTTCTCCACAGCATGGACATTCAGAATTCATTTCATCAAAATGCTTTAAATTGTATGGGTTATTGTACTTAAATACATTGCCTTTGTGACATCTTGGGCACTTATTACCAAATGAAGAATAAAGCACTTGCCAGATTCTTTTCATATTAATTTTTTTCAATGCAAACATACAAATATCTATATGTATATGTATGTAATTATTATCACCATTTTTTGTTAAAAAATCCTAATCGTTAATCCTACTAAAATCTAATGACTTGCCTTGAATTTTGAGGATTAATTGTAAAATAGCAATCAGAAAAGGAACATATTTCAAAGATTTAGGTAAATCAAAGTATTCAAGTATAATGTCTGACTTTCTTTTTAATCTTTCTGAAATTAAGAACATACAAGGCACTAAAATTAAAGTTAGAAATGTTCCAAAGATTAAGCCAAATATCATCGTCCAGCTTAATGGTCCCCAAAATATATTATTATCACCACCAAAATATAAATGTGGTTCAAAGGATTCAAAGAGTGTCCAGAAGTTCATATTTAGTCCTACTGCCAGAGGAATCAAGCCCAATATAGCAGCAGTGGCGGTAAGAATAACAGGTGTCATTCTTACATAACCTGCTTGATAAGCAGCAATCATCAATGTTTTACCTTCTTTTAAACTATACTCTGCAAATTCAATTAGTAAAATTCCATTACGCACAACAATGCCTGCAAGCGCAAATAAACCAACTCCCGTCATTACAATACTCATAGGAATTTTGAATAATGCAAAGCCGATTAATACACCAATTAAACTTAAAATAATTTCAGATAATATAATAACTGTTTTGCCTACTGAATTAAATTGTAGCATCAAAACTAATAATATCAAACCAACTGAAGCGAGCATTGCTTTGCCTAAAAATCCACTTGTTTCGGCTTGTTCTTCTTGCTCACCACCAATTTTTATTGTAACGGTTTTAGGTGGCTGAACGGTTTTTAATACATCGCGAATTTGTGCAACAATTTCGTTGGCATTAAATCCTTGTTTTACATCAGAAGAAAGCGTAATGATTCTTTGATTATTTTTATGTTTAATACCACCATAAGTATTGACAAATTTAATTTCTGCAAATGCTGAAAGAGGCAAACTGCGAATGATTCCGCCCATATTCATATCTCTGAATGTAATTTTTAAATTTTTCAATGCTTCAATATCTTTTCTTTGATATGGTAAATATCTGATTTGAATAGGATATTCATCATCTACATCTTTGAATTTTGAGTATCTATCAATGCCGTATACTGCTTTTCTGATTTCTAAGGCAAGTTGAGCAGTAGACAATCCTTCTCTGTTGGCTTTTTCTCTGTCTATTTCCAGCCATATTTCTGGTTTGGTATCTATAAAATCACTTTTTAATTCTACGATTCCTGGGTTGTGTAAATCATCAATTTTCTTTTTAATTAAATCAGCATAATATTTTATTTCTTTAAAGTCATCGCCTTGAATTTCAATAACAATGGGCTTTGGCAAAGGTGGTCCCATTTGTTCTTTTGAAACTACAATTCTTGCACCGGGAATATTCCACTTAATATTTTGAAGTTTTTCTAAATACATTGAAGTGCTGATACCATTTCGTTTTCCGTATTCTACAAAGTTGATACTAATTTTAGCTTTATTGGGATAATTATTTTGGTCATCATCGCGTGGGTCTGTAACAGCAATGGCTACATTGGTAATAACTGATTTTACAACAGGATTATTTTTTCCAAGTACTGAATCAACTTTTTGTGCTACTTGTGCAGCAACTTTGTCTGTGAATTCTGCGGCTGTGCCTTCGGGTAGTTCAATATAAACATATACATTATTAGGATCTCCGCTTGGAAAAAATAAAATAGGTGGTTTTCTCATTGCGAAGAACATAATACTGAATATGAGTAATGCCACTGTGCTCCAGAGCATTGTAACAGGTCTTTGTAATGCCCAGTGTAACAATTTTCCATAGGCATTTTTAATTTTTGGCCAATATATTTCCTGCCATTTTTCTATGAGTTTATATAGCCACAATCTGTGAATCAACATAAACACAGCCATAGTCATTACAATATTGGCAATAGCCGTGTATCCTTTGATGTAAGAATAAAGTATTACTAAAACATATACACCTAATTGTAGCCAACCATTGCGTGTAATTTTGCCATAATTTTTTCTTTCTTCGTGATGTGGCTTCATAAAATCAACTGCAAATACGGGATTGATTACATACGCTACAAATAATGATGCGAACAAAGATATAATAAGTGTAATAGGTAAGAAAATCATAAATTTTCCAATAACACCTTTCCAAAAAGCTAATGGCACAAATGGTGCAATAGTTGTGAGCGTTCCACTTAATACGGGTAAAAATACTTCTCCTGCGGCTCTTTTAGCAGCGGTTACAATAGGCACTTTTCCATTATCAAATATACGATGCGTGTTTTCAATTACAACAATAGCATCATCCACTACAATGCCTAATGCTAATAGGAAAGCAAATAATACAACCATATTCATACTAAATCCAAGTGATGGCATTATTAAAAAAGCTATAAACATAGAAAGTGGCACGGATAAAGCAACAAACAAAGCATTAGTAACGCCCATAAAGAACATTAGAATAAATGTTACTAATAAAAATCCAATAACGATAGTGTTGATTAAATCTTCTAATGTAACTCTTGTTCTATCTGATTGGTCACCAGTGATAACAACATCTATTCCTTCGGGAAATTCAGTGGCTTTTAATTTTTCAATAGTAGTATAAATTTTATCTGATGCTTCAATTAAATTTTCTCCGGGTCTTTTAATTACTTGAAGCGTAATTACATTTTTACCATTCATTTTGGCGTAGCTTTCCATATCTGCAATGGTATCTTTTACTTCTGCAATATCTTTCAAATACATTCTTGCACCACTTTGAGAAGTAATGAGTAAATTTTTTATGTCATCAATAGATTTAAATTCTTTTTTGATGTTGATAGTTCTTTTTTGAGTGTTGATGGGCACATTTCCTGCAGATATAGTTAGGTTTTCAGATTGAATAACTCTTTCTAAATCGCCCATTGTAAGGTTAGCGGCTTGCATTTTGTACATATCTACATTAATCTGAATTTCTCTGTCAGGTGCGCCTACCATTCTTACTTCTGTGATTTCTTTCATGCTTTCAATTTCATCTTTTAGTCGGTCGGCATATTTTTTCAATTTGATTAAATCCATATTGCCCGCCATATTGATGAACATAATGGGAATATCAGAAAAAGCAATTTCTTTAATGTATGGGTCTTTGGTTAAATCAGCGGGCAAGTCCGATTTGGCTTCATCTACTTTATCATTTACATCCTGGCGGGCTTTATCGGGCTTTATATCAGAGTTAAATTCAACAATTATCAATGATACATCTTGCAGTGATGTGCTGGTAATTTTTTTAATTCCGGGAATAGATTTTAATTTTTTCTCTAATGGTTTTGTAATAGTATTTTCAATGTTTTCGGGTGAGTTGCCACCATATACAGTTGTGATAATGTATTTTGGTAAAACAATATCGGGAAAACTTTCTTTGGGCAAACTGATGTATGTGAGAATGCCTGCGATGGTGATGAAAATAGTGAACATATAAATGGCAATACGATTGTCTATTGCCCACGAACTGAGTTTAAATTCTTTGAATGATGAGTTCATAGCAAAATATTTTTAGATTGAAAAAAATTATAGTACTGAATTTTCCTGAATGATAACAGGGGCATTTTCTGTGAGATTGACACCTGCTTTGATAAGCAAATCGTTTTCATTTAAACCAGAAATAACTTCTACTTTTTCATCAGACATTTTTCCTGTTTTAATTATTTTCTTTTTGATTCTATTGTTTTCTACAACATATACAAAAGATGCACCATCGGTATCAGTGTGTACATAAGCGATAGGTACTGCAATAACGGGCTTTTCAGAAGTATAATTGTTTATTTTTAGCACAACCATTTGATTAGTGTGTAATTTAGTATTGTTACCAACAAAAACTTCAACATTAAAAGTTCTTGTGATATTATTGATAGTTCTTGCTACATAAGACACTTTGCTAATAATAGTATCTGTACCTGCAATGATTTTTACAGGGTTACCAATTTTTACTTCGCTGATATAATTTTCAGGCACATCTGCTTTTACTTTCAGATGATTAAAGTTAACAACACGAATGGCGGGCATACCTGGTGCTACCATTTGTCCTACTTTAATATCTACGGCATCTACAGTGCCATCAATAGGTGTGATAATTTTTGTCATTCGTAATTGTTCCTGCAAAGAAGCTAATGTTTTTTCAAGATTTTCTTTTTGTGATTTTACCTGTAAATACTGAACTTCTGTGCCAATTTTTTGTTCCCATAATTTTTTTTGTTTTTCATACAATTCATTGACAAAGTCCAAATTGCTTTGTAATGCTTGAATGGACTGCTGAATGCTGCGTGCGTCCGTTTCAGCCAATATTTGACCTGCTTTTACTTCATCACCGGGTTTGACATAAATTTTAGTTATTGTGCCAGGCATTTCAGATGAAACTGAAATATTATCATCGGCATCTACTTTGGCTTGCAAAGTCAGGTAGGAATGAAATATTTGTGGTGTAATTTTTTGTACAGATACAAGTATGGCTTGTGCTGTATCTTTTCGTAATGATTTTATTTTTGCCTGCACTTCTGCTAATTGTTTCTGAAGTTCTGCTTCTCTTTTAAGAAGTGTATTTAAATCTTCCTGCTTTTGATTTCCACAAGATGCAAGAACTATAAGCGATAGATAAGAGATTTTGTTTTTCATAAACATTTTTGTTTTGTTGTAGTTTTAATTTTATTGAATATTACCTGTTGCTTTATCTAAATCAATTTGTGCAGAGAGAACATCTAATAAAGCAGTTAAGTAATTCGTTTGTGCTTCTTTAAGTGATGCTTCTGCATTGATGACTTCTATATTAGAACCCACGCCTGCTTCGTATTTTTTTATAGAGGTATCAAATACTTCTTCGGCGAGTTTTAAATTATTTTCTTGTGTTTTTAATGATGATAAAGCATTTAGGTAGTTAATCCAGGCGGTTTGATATTCAAGTGTAACAGATTGTTTAATTTGTTCTAAATTGTATTTTGATTTCAGCACATTGTATTTAGCTTGTTGAATTCTAAAATATCTTTGACCTGAAGTAAATAAGTTCCAGTTGAGTGTAACACCAATTAAACCGATATTAAACCATTGCTTGTTTTCTGAAAAATCAAAGACATCAAATTTAGTGCGTTGGGCGTTTTTAGAATATGAGCCGTATGCTACAATAGATGGAAGGAATTGCATTCTATATCTATTTAAATCAATTTCATTTAATTTTTTTTGTTGTTCAAAAAATTGATATTCTATTCTTTTTTCGGGTTGGAATTGTGTATTAGAAATAGTATTCACTTTGTCTTTGAAAATACCTATTGAATCAGTAAGAGAGATGGAATCTGTGAGCGGATAGTTCATTTGATATTTTAATAATGTGAGAGATAATCCTATCAGACGAGTAAATTTTTCTTTTTCTGTTATTAAGTTGTTGTAAGCAATTTGCAATCTGTCTACATCAATTTTTTCTATAAGTCCATTGTCGTGTAACGCTTTGGTGTCTTTCAATAATTTTTCTAATTTTTGTATATTAGTTTGTATGATATTAAATTTTTCTCGGGTTATTAAGGCATTGTAGTATGCTTTTGTAACCTGAACTTGTGTTTCAATTTTAGTTCGTTGTAAATTTTTTTGAGATAATTCTACCAGATTTCTTGATGCTTGTAGGGCAGAGATATAATCAGAACTGAAGATAATTTGAGAGAAAGAAACACCCGCAGTAGCATTGTATTGTGTGCCAAATTTTACAGGAACATAAGTACCTGGAGGCGCTCCAAAAAATTGACCTGGTAATAAAGAAGTTGGTAATTCTAAATAATCCTTTAAATCAAAAGAAGCAGATACTTGTGGCAATCCAATGCCTGTATATTCCCAGTTACGGGCTTTGGCTATTTTTACATCCATTTGAGCAGATAAATAATTGTCATTGTGATTGAGTGCATAATCAACGGCTTCTTTTAGAGTAAAGGATTTAGAATTGTTTTGTGCCCACAAGATGGTTTGTGAAGTAATTAAAATGATGGTGTAAAATTTTTTCATAATGTTTTATTTAGCAATTTAAGTTAAACTTAATTTTTTCGGGATGTTTGAGATATTCATACATTTTATCAATTCCTTTTTGGGTACCAACACCAAGGATAAAATATTCGGTAATAGATTGTTGCATTTCCTGCATAGACATCTTAAAGGTTTTAACAAAATTGTAATCCATCAATAACTCAATTTCTTTTAAGCGAAGATGAGCCATTAGTTCTAGCGGTATGTTTTTTCTAATGAGCCCTTGCTTTTGTCCCTTTTCAAGGGTTTTCATTAATCTGTCTATAACATATTCTTTTTTAAATTGTTCAAAATTGTGCCATATTTTTTTGTAGTGAATTTTTAAATCTTCAAAAACAATTGGGTTAATTTGAGTCAACATGTGAGTTGAACATTGCATAATCAGCAAAATTTCCTGAATCATATCTTCACTTTCGTTATGAATTTTTTCGATAATCTGTTGATGTGTCTTTAAGTGTTTTTTTAATAAATTGTTTACTAAATCTTCTTTACTTTTAAAGTATTGGTAAATAGTTTTTTTAGACACTCTCATTTCTTGTGCTAATTCATCTATACTTATAGATTTGATACCTTTACGAAAAACAAGTATTTTAAATGATTCTAATATTTGTTCTTCCATCATTAAAAATTTGCGGCAAAACTATGGAAACTATTTTCATTTTCCAAGTTTCCAAAAAAATATTTTGAAATAATTAACACTTTAGAAACGATTTTCGTTTTCAGAGTTTCCAATATTAATAATGTGGAATTCTTGGTATAACAGTATCTTTTCTTAAACAGGGGTGTTTATCAGGACAATAAGGCGTGTAGTATAAAGGAGAAGTTTTGTATTTTTTATTAGATATAACATTGATAGTAAAATCAGGGATTTGCCAATTTTCTTGCAGGCATTGTTTATCATATAGAATAACAGGAAAATCAGATGGAGATGTTTTATAGTATTTCCATGGTTGATATAAGAAGTATTTTCCTTTTTTATTAGGAATTTTGACCTTGCCCTGTATGTCTGTGAATACAGTATCTATTGTATTGTTGGGAGATATTAAAATCCATTTTTGATTAGCCAATAAGAAGTATGTTGCAGTATCTGAATGATGTTTTCCACCACAATGTGGCTTTTTGTATTTGAGTGTAATGGAGAATTGACTGAAAGAATGAATATATACAAGCAAAAGTCCTAATAAATAAGCATATTTCATAGAGAGGGTTTAATATAAAAATTCAATATCTTTATTAGCAAAACGATAGGTTTTATCATTGCATTTTAAGTGAATTGTTCCATCGTCATTCAGGTCAATGATTTGTCCTTTAAGTATTTCTTGTTGATACTTGAAAATAAAATCACTTTGCCAGCCATAAAGATACTCAAGATATTTTTGATTAATAGCAGAAAATTGTTGAAGTTCAATTAAAGGATAGTATTTATTTATATGGTACATTAATTTTTCTGTAATATTATGGATATGGTAGTTTTGATTGGTTATCAGAGCAAGTGAAGTGGCAGTTTTATTAAGTTGTTGAAAGTCAGTTTGATTGATATTCAGTCCTATGCCTAAAATGCTTTTAGTAACATTATTTTTTTCAATGATGTTTTCAATTAAAATTCCTGCTATTTTTTTAAAGCCATTAGTTGAATGAACTAAAATATCGTTAGGCCATTTGATTTTAATTTGTTGAGGTGGAATTTGTAATGAGATTAACAATTCTGAAAGCACAATAGAAATCCATCTGCTGATGTAGTTGTTTTTATTGATAGGCAAGTAGATTGGTAAAACAATAGAACAGAGTAAATTTTTTTGAGAGTCGCTGTACCACGATGTATTGCCTTGTCCTCTACCTTTTGTTTGATAGTCGGCGTAGATAAAGCAGGGCAATTGAAGTTGAAGGATATTTTCCCGTGCGTAAGTATTAGTGCTTTCTGTTTCAGTTAGATGAATAATTTGCCATTGCATAGATTGAATAAAATAAAAAAGCAAGGCATTCCATATTAGGAAAACCTTGCTTTAAATGTATTGAAAAAATAAATTTTATTCTTCTACTTCTACCATTTTGAACTGAATGCCCACAATGGTTTGATAATCTTGTCCTGCTTCCATCATATCTTCATCATCTTTTTCATACATCCAGGTTACATCTACATTAGCACCGTTTTTAATTAATTCATTTAGTTTTTTAAAGATGTCTAAAATGCATTTTGATGAGCTGGTATTGAAGTATTCTAATTTTACGGTTACGGTAATTTTGTCTTTGGTTTTTTCAGCAATCCACTTATCTAATGCATTCAAAACGGGTGTGTAGAATTGCACTGAATTTTCAGGAATAGAGCGTCCTTTGATGATGATTGTTTTTGTTTTGGGATCCAACATTAAATAAGGTGTTTTGGGGGTTGGTTCTACTTCTATTTTTTCCATAGTTGATGGGTTTTTAGATTTATTTGTTATTGATTTTAATTTTTAGTATAAAGAAAGATACATTATTTGAAAGAGGTAAAAATTCATAAGTAAGTTTTTCTCCTGATTTACGGGCTATATCTATAATTCCAAGTCCGCCGCCGCCCTTTAGCGACATTTCTCCATTATTCAATACTTGTTTGTAATACTCCTTTAGTTCATCTTTTGTAAGTGAATTAATTTCATCAATTCGTTTTTTTAATCCTGATACATTTTCGTTTAGAATATAGTTGCCTGTAATGATTGAATATCCTTCATCTGTTTTACCAATCATAAAAATAGCTGATCTATCTTTTCCATTAATGTGAGATGGTATTTCATCCATGTGGTGATACAGGTTTTGTAAGCATTCTACCAATACATGGTATACCTTTTTTTTGATTTTGGGCTCTTCCTGAATGCTGTCCATCTTATTTTCCATAATTTGTAATACAGAAGTCAGCAAATCGGAAGTAACATCTCCTTTGAAAGACAGGATAATTCCTGACTCTTCCATTGATTGATAAATAGAAAAGATATTATCTAATTTCATCAGTAATGCCATCTTTAGTTGAGTGTAATTTCAAAGGTATTCCCATTGACCGTTACAGTGGCTTTGTTATCGCAAGTGCCGTTGCCGTAATTGATGGTTCGTGGTGTTAATTGGTATGGGGTTATTTCCACAGTGCCTTTTGTAATATATTTGCAGGAAGCAGGTTTAGTAAGATTAGTGATATTAACTGAATATGTTCTGTTTTCTCTGTTCTTTCCGTTGGCAGTTCCGCTCACAATAGTCATTTCATCATCTGATGGGTCGGTAGTATTTTTGGTGTCTACCATTACAGAGCGTGTGGAATTGTAAGTAATAGTCCAGGTAGGAGCAGTGCATACAGCATTATATACGCTGATTGTATAAGTATAAATTCCATTGTTCATACCACCATTTTTGAAAACAATACTATCAGCAGAATAAGTTACAGTAGATAGTTTGTAATTTAATAATTGTACGAGCATAGAAGCACCGGGTTTTTTAATACCTCCATTTCTGAAAGTTATTCTCCATTTACCGGTTCTTGGAATGCCATCAAAGACATAGCCACCGCAGGTGCCAAAGTCGTATTCATAAACAGGGTCTTGATGGGTAGGGGATGTCCATGCTGTATCGCCAGAAATCCAGGTTAAAGTATCGCAAGTAGAGAGCACACCTGAAAATCCTTGCATTAATCTTGGGGGGCAGCTTTTTGTTTTAATAGTCAAATTAGTAGCGGTGGGACCTACTTGTGCGAATTCTCTTTCGCAAATAGAATAATCAATAGCGGTTTGAGATTCTGTGTCTGTGGCTTGTGCTGTGGAGTCCGATTTTTTGCAGGAAATTGCAAGCACTATAAGCATTGCAACTGTTAGGCCAGTATAAAAAGATGTTGTTTTCATATTTTTATTTTTGGCAAATATAAATAATAATTTTCTGATTGTGCAAAAAATAATTTCACGAAATTATTGTTGTTTTAATACCTAAAAAATGTTGAAGCAAAACTGATTGAATGATGTCTCCAATCTATATCTATGCACTTATCTATAAAAAATCACTATTGTCTAAAATATTATCTAATTATAACCACAGAGAACACGAATAAAAACACAGAGAAGCACAAAGATTATTTTTACTTTAAACCTTTGTATTCTTTGTGTCTCCAATCCCCAACAAAGTTGGGTACGGATTATGTTCTTTGTAGTAAAATAAAAATTCACATTGCTTGTTTTAATAAAATAAAAATTGTGTACGTAAAAGATATTTCTAATACTGAATAAAAAAAACAAGATGCTCATTATTGTTTTTGCATGCGTTTGGCTTCAATAGTTTTGCCATCTATTACAAGATAATAGAGGTAAACACCACTACTCAAATCTTCTGCATATACTGTAATTTGACCGTGAGATTTTTTGTTAGAAATATCTATTGTTTTAAGCACCTGCCCGTTAATAGTAGTAAAAATAATTTGAGCAGAATTATATTGTTCAGGGATGTGATAAGTGATAATAGTTTTTTCAGCAAAAGGATTAGGTGCATTTTGATTAAGCACGATAACATCATTATTGGTCAATGAAATATCTGTATTGTTATTAAGTTTATTATTGTTATTAGAGCAACAGGAGTTGATGGTATTAGAGAGGATTTGAATAATAGAATCTTGTTGGTTAATTTTTTTTATTAATTCTTGAATGGCTCTAATAGATAAAGCATGAAATGCCTGATAGTTTAAATTTTTGTAATTAAATGATGGATAAACAATATTGCCTGCTGTATCATATTGAGCAGGAAAAGTAGTAGTCATAACTAATTCGGGTAAAATAGTTTCAACATCTTGTGCAATAAAACCATATTGTTTGATATTAGTAAGATGCATTTGAGGATGGTTGACATTAGTAAAATAAAAAGTTCTTGGCTTTAATTGGGATACGATATTTAGTATATTAGGTATTGTATCTATATTAGTTTTAAGGGAAATATCAGAAGTAAAATTATCTGTACCTGTACGAACCACATCTCCATTAAAAAAACCTGCCCAACTAGTACCTGCAGGGGCTCCACCTGGGGTTTGGGTAGTAACTATTGGTGCTTCTGCATAGATACCATAATTGAAAGCGGCACTATCTGCCTTTGCCCATACACCATAATTAGGAGCTAAACCAGTAGCAGGTGGTGTAGGTTTTCTTATGGCCAAAAAAGCCCCACCGATATTTCCGTTGAATGGAAAAAGTGTTGGCACAAAAGAGGTAGAGTTGTCTGTTACACCAACAACACCCACATTTTGTTGAGTTCCATATCCCCTAAAAGCGCCGCCAATATGATAGGCATCAATAGTTTCCATTTGTATTGTTTGACCAACAATACCAATATGTCTTTTTAATGAAAGAAGCGGTGCATTTTGATTATCAAAAAAACCAGCAAAGCTATGTGTGGCAGGAAAGGTGGTTTGTCTTTGTAATACATTGAGTTTAGCAAAAGGCACATTGGTATTACAAACATATCCCATATATATGCTATTAGTATTTTGGGGTCCTTGGCCTGTAAAATAAAAATTATTGTTGTTTGCAGATAAATCAATAGCTCCATTTACACCTGCAGCAAAGGTAGTAGGAGAAGAACAGTTACCTATTGCTGTGCCCCCGCCTGCTCTTATCAACACTACATCTCCATTTTGATCTACACTTAAAACTTTGGTGGTATCAATACCGTTTACACCATTGTTCAGGGGCGTTTTAAGAGATGTAAGATGGGTAAATCTCAAGCCACTTGCACCATTAACAGGTATTACAGAATTATATGGGTCATTAATGGAAGCTGTAATTTCTACTCTGTTATTAGGAAGGGTGCCTGGTATTGTTAATCCTGCACCTATGCGCAATTGTCCATCGGCATTCATCATCATTTTAATGTTATTTGCATTTTGCCATGTAAAAGCCACTCTGTTTCTAATAGTATCTAATTGTAATATTCCACCCTGGTTGTAATTCCAATTTTTACCAACTACAAATCTATGTACAGGATTATTATTTAAATTGGGGCTTATATCTTGTGCATTATCAATAGACCCCATTGTTTGTACAGCAGGGCCTGGTTGTGTATTGTCTAAGCGACCAAAGAATGTTGGTAAAAATCTACTACTAACAGATGTTGCATTAGCTAAACCCATCTGACTATTGATTACATCAGAGGGTTGAGTACCTATCATCAGTTCTCCACCTGGTACAGCGGGGGTAGTTATCATAAGATGGAAAAATGGATTGGGTTGGTTCAAACCTACATATCCATTGGTAACGGTAGCAGCAAAGTTATTAAATACATTGCCATGTTGAATACGCATCCATTCTGTAAGAGTGGTACCTATTCTCCAAATTTGAGGCTGGTTTTCAAAAAGATTATAAGATGCACTACCATTAGCATCTATGCCTATTTTCAAACCATCAGTATTAGCATTACCGGTATTGCTGTTAGTGAATTGATGAAAATTATCCACTGCGGTGATTTCATGTTGATGAACCCGTGATTGTGGAGTAGTAAAATTTTCGCCTATTCCTATATACCCATTCAACAGACCATCTGTAATCGTCATTCTTGTAATTGGAATGCCTCCGCCAATAAAGGGACCTGTAGTTTGAAATTGCATATTTGCATTTATTTGTACTGCTCTTAAAAGCACATCATTGCTGTTGGAGGGAATCATTATTCTAAATTTTTCTGTTTGGTTGGTGGCTGATGTGCCGGTGAACAATTGCCACATTGTATTTTGAGCACTGTTGCCATCGGTTCGGAATAAAAATCCATCTGTAGCAGCGTTAGGTGCCAGTAAAAACTGATTGATATGTAACTTAGATTGCACGCTTGCATTGATGGGAAAATTACCTATTCCGATTTTTTGGATAAGTGGGAGTGTTCTCCCATAAGTTACTTGATTTTGAAATTGTCCTTTAATTTCCTGCATGCTTATTGTGATAAGTGTAGCAGATGTGAGCAGCATTTGGGCTGCTGTTTGGATGCCCGTGAGCATTTTGCTCTTTGCATTTTTTGTTTTCATAATTTTAAGTTTTAAGGGTTAATAGATGATGTTATATTTATTCATCGTAATAGATGAATAAATCCTTTTTTTATTTCTTCTTCTCCTTTTGCGGTATATGCTTTGATGAGATAAAAATATACACCTGTAGGCACTTCGTTGTCATTATAGTATCCGTTCCACAAAGGCAGTTCTGATCTTATTTCGGGGTTAACTTCCTGTTTTCCTGAATGGATTAAATTACCCCATCTGTTGTAAATAAAATACTCTATGTATTGATAGCCGGAAATTTGTATGGAAAAGAAGTCGTTGATATTATCTTTGTTGGGCGTGAAGATGTTGGGTATGTATATGTTAACTAAATTATTGACTAACAAAGTTGTCTTACAATGTTTATTATTTGAATAAAAATAATTTATGTTAGGAAATTGTTGACGCGACAACTTACCATTTAAGTAAAAATTCATATAATTAAAATTTACAATGTTACTATCTGGGTTATCTAATACACTAATGTGATCGTGAAAATCTCCGCTTATTAGCAATTGATTTATAGGGCTGATACTTATTCCAATCATTCCACTATTATCATCACCCTCATAACATGTGTCCAAAGATTGTTGTATCATAATTGTATCATTCTGACATAAATTAAATCTAAATAGCAAATAACCACTATTTGTAAAATAAATATATTTATCTTGTGGTGAAAAACATGCGTCAAAACTTCCGCCAAAACTTGGGACAAAGCAGTAATGTGTAATATCACAATTTATTTTATTAAATAAAAAAATTTCGTTACATCCATATAAACATAATGTGTTATTTTGTATAAAAAAAGTGGTACACAAATATTCCTGGTTATTACTTATGATAATTTTGCCAATACTAAAATTATTATCCACAAATGGGCCAATTGAAATGTCTCTATAAAAATTAATTCCTGAACTATCTAATAAATAAACAATAAACTTATTGCTTTCTAGTTCATGGGTTATTATCCACCAACTATAGTCAGTTCTGCGGGTAGCTGTTATTGCTTCTGTTGAAGGAGAGTATAATAATATTCTTTTTTTATTTGGTAAAATATCTCCATATCCTCCATTTAATCTCATATCTACTATTGAGTATCTATAACCGTCTGTATTAAAATTTTCAAAACAGTCAGATGTAATTACATAGTATTGATTAATATCGGCAGGATTGGGTAGAATTATTACTCCTTGTATGGAGCTATTTTCTAAAGAACATAGATAAGAAGATAGATGAGTACCATTAGGCATAGGTAAATGTCGTCTATCCCATATTGTATCACCATCTGTATAAAACAATAAATTACCAGCGGTGTCAGAAATAGATGCACATCCTTCTTTTGCATACAACGCACCAGTAGTATCGGCTACAGCCGTTCCGCTACTGAAATCTAATCCTGCTCCATTTCCGAAATACCAATGCCAGGTTCTTTTAATATCTGGATTTTGGGCATAGATGATTATGCTTAAAAAACTAAAATGGAGTATGTAGTATATTTTTGACATAAAATTTTTTTCAAATATAAGAAATTTTATTCATTTATACAATACTTTTCTGTTATTAGTTCCTTTAAATGCTTTTTTATATTTTTTGGCAAATATAAATAATAATTCTGATTATACAAAAAAATATTATAGGTTTGTCGTAAAATTGATTAGTAAAAGAAAAATATGGTCGTAATTTGAAAATTTTAATTTCTCTGCTTTGTCATCAATATCATGATAAGCGTGGATATCTCCGAGAGTGTATATAAAGAAACATTTTACTCCGTTTTCTGAAAACCAATAATGGTCACTATTTTGGGCTTTGCTTCTAGCTTTTATATTGAGTTGTAATGATTTGTCTTCATTAATTTTCTTGAGTAGTTCAAATTCTTTTTCAAAAATTTTCCCATTCACTACCATTATTCCTTCACTACCTCCGCCCATTAAATCAAGATTGATTAAAAACTTGATTCTGCTTAATGGAAATAATGGATGTTTAACATAGTATTCAGAGCCGAGCAATCCTATTTCTTCTGCTGTAAAGAAATAAAATGCAACTGAATACTTTAATGGATGTGTTTTGCAATATTGCATTAAATTCAGTAATACTGATACGCCAGATGCATTGTCATTTGCCCCTGGAAAATAAGTAGTATCAATGTTTCCAAGATGGTCGTAATGGGCAGAAAACACAATAAAACTATCGGGATATTGAGTGCCGGGAATAAAGCTATAGATATTATTGGACTGCACTTTTTGTTGATGGGCTTGTGTGATTAAATCTATTGAAATGGTGTCGGTATTGTAATTTTTGAAAACATTGTCTTTTATATGAATGAGTGTAAAATCTTCTTGTGTTTGAGCAGCAGAGTAGGTGAGTTTTTTATCTGATTGAAAAATAATTTTATGTTCTTTATTGATGAAATGAGTGGAGTCGTAGCGAAATAATTTTCCTGAAAATTGAATAGATGGATTAGAGGGTTCGGGTATAAAATCTTTTCCTAAAATGAGAGGAGTATTGTTGATTTTTAATTGGCATTTAGAAATGATATTGGAAGTATATGTAACCGGGAATGTTTTTGATTTTGTAGTAAAAAGAATTTTATTGAAGTGGATTGTGTTGGAAAAGTTTTTACTTTTTAGAATATATTTTTCTAAATCGTAAGCACCTATTTTTTCAATTTCTTTTTTGATGAATAATTCTGCTTTTGAAATACCTGATAGTTTATCATTTGAATAGTGCGTAACAAATCTGCCCGCATATTCTTTTGAAGATAATTGAGATGCAATGTTTTTTACATAAGATATATCTTGTGCATTACAATAAAATGAGAATATTACAAATAACCACAGCAGCATTTTTATTATTTAAATCTGTTTTGATTTTGTTTTATCAAGATTTGAAATTCTGCGGAATCAGTATCCCAATTTTTTTGGTCTGTCCAATTTTTGATGATTTGTTCAGAATGGGTTCTGTCAGTTGACTGATTGAGTTCATTGATGAATTTTTCAAAGTCAGATGAATTATTACCAAATAATTTTTTCAATATTCTGAATTTATCATTGATGGTAAAAATAATTTTTTTGGCAGGCGAAGAATTAGTTGCCGATGGAATTTTTGATTCTAATGGAGATGCTGATGATGGCTGAATTTCTGAATTTTTATCGGGTGTAGTAGAGTAAATGGAAATAATTTCTTCCTTGATAGTTTCTTGAAAAATTGGATATTCAATATTTTGTTGAGAAGTTGTTTCTGAAATATTAGACGCACTTGAAATAGTAGGTTCAGTGTGTTCTTCTTCATTTTTGCCTTCTTCTTTTTGAAGGATTTTTAATTGCACATCATCTGTTGAAGTGTGATGTTGAGCGACTTTTTGATTAATATCTTTCTGTATTTGAATATCCACTAATAATTTGATAATAGTTTCTTTCAAGGCATCTAATTCACTATCAGATAAATCTTCTAATGGGATATTTTTTAGCTGGTAGATTAATTGATTAAACTCACTCATTATTTTTTTGAACAAATTTACAGATAATTTTAGTGTAAATCCAAATTGCTTATGTATCTTTGCCGCCAAATTTTTTAAAGATGATTACTACTGATGTTGCTATTATTGGTGCAGGTCCTGTTGGATTGTTTGCTGTATTTGAGTGTGGCTTATTAAAAATGAGATGTCATTTAATTGATTATTTACCACAGCCCGGTGGGCAGTTATCTGAAATATATCCCAAGAAGCCGATTTATGATATACCGGGTTATCCAATTGTATTAGCACAGGATTTGGTCAATAATTTAATGAAACAGATAGAACCATTTAAGCCCACATTTACTTTGGGAGAAAGAGTAGAGAAACTAACAAAAGTTTCTGAACGAGATTTTATTTTAGAAACCAATATGGGAACTAAGATACAAAGCAAAGTGGTTGTGATTGCAGGAGGATTAGGTGTATTTGAGCCAAGAAAACCAGAAATATCTAATATTACGGATTTTGAAAATGGGAAGGGCATTGAGTACATTATTCCTAATCCTGAAGTGTACAGAAATAAAAGAGTGGTGATAGCAGGTGGGGGAGACAGTGCATTGGATTGGACGATTTATTTATCAGATATAGTGAAGGAATTGACTTTGGTTCATCGTAGTGAAAATTTTAGAGGTGCGCCTGATAGCGTTGCTAAAGTAACAAAAAGAGTGAAAGATGGAAGAATAAATATGTTGCTGAATGCACAGGTTACAGAACTATATGGCAACGGGCATTTAGAAAAATTAGTAGTTACTAATATTAAAACAAATGAAAGAACTGAAATAGAGACAGATTATTTTATTCCATTATTTGGATTGTCGCCAAAATTAGGTCCTATTGAAAACTGGGGATTAGAAATAGAGAAAAATGCTATTAAAGTAAATGTAGAGGATTATTCTACTAATATCCCAGGTGTCTATGCCATTGGAGATATTAATACCTATCCAAATAAATTGAAATTGATTTTATGTGGGTTTCATGAAGCGGCATTGATGAGCCATAGTGCATATAAGTACATAAATCCGGGTATTAAGTATACTATGAAATATACTACTGTAAACGGTGTGCCTAGTTTTTAGTGTAGGTTGTATATTTTGAATGATTACAAAAAAGAGATTTTTTTACTTCGTTCCGCCTATGGTGGACAAAAATTTATCACGCAAAGACGCAAAGGACGCGAAGTAAATTTGAGATGTTTATCCCCAACGCAGTTGGGGGCTTCACTGCGTTCAGCATGATAATGGCATTGTCATTCTGAGCGAAGCGAAGAAACTAATACTTCTATTTAATGTTATAGATGTTTCACTGCGTTCCGCCTATGGCGGACAAAAATATTTACTGCGTTTAACCTACGACGGACAAAATACTTCACTATTTCAAATATTTTTCCAATACTTGCATTGTTTTTTTAACGCCACCTTGATGAGTGTAGATAAATTCTTTTACTGACTTTTGTGTTTCAAAATAAATTTTTTCATCGTTAAATAATTGATACAGTTTTTCTAACAATTCATTTTCATTAGAAATTGTAAAAGCCCCTTTATTTTTTATCAATTCAGTGGCTTCATAAAATTTTTGATATTTTTTTCCAAACACAACGGGAAGCCCATAAGCAGCAGGTTCTAATATATTATGAATACCATCTGAAAAGCCACCGCCAATGTATGCAATGTAACCATACCTATAAATTTTATTTAAAATACCAATGGTATCAATTATCATTACATCATATTGAGTAACAGAAATGTTGGACGAATTTTGAACTTCTGTGTATTTGCAGTGAGAAAGTTGATATTTGTTTAATAAATGAATTAAGTTAGAAATATTTTTATCATCGGGTTGATGAGGAGCAATAATGGTTTTCAAGGAAAAATGATTTTTTAGTTGGGCTAATGTTGGAATCAAAATTTTTTCATCATTCAACCATGTGCTGCCAGCAATAATGGTTTTATGTTGTTGAACAAAATTATCTATTACTGCAGATGAAAAGTGTTGTTGAGCAATTTCTACAACTCTGTCAACTCTTGTGTCTCCTGATAAATAAATATTTTTTTCAAAACCTATTTTTTTTAGTAAACGAATGGATAAATTATCCTGAACAAAAATTATATCAAAAGTTTTGAGAGCATTGATAAATATTTTTCCATACCATTTGAAGAAAGGTTGATGTTTGCGAAAGATAGAAGAAATTAAAAAGCATTTTAAGTTGTGTGATTTTCTTTTTTGTAATTGTATTAAAAAATTAATCCAGAATTCGTATTTGACAAAGAACACAAATGATGGCTGAACAATATCTAAAAAGTCAGAAGCATTTTGAGGAGTATCAAATGGTAGATAAAAAACAAAATCAGCGTACTGAAAATTTTTTTGAGCATTGTAACCTGATGGAGAAAAAAATGTAATGAGTATTTTATATTGTGGGTAATGCGTTTTTATTTGAATAATTAAAGGTCGTGCCTGTTCAAATTCTCCCAATGATGAGATGTGAAACCAAATAATTTTTTGATGATTATTTTTTAATGCTTCTTTTAATTTGTTCCTCCAATTTTTTCTTCCACTAATTGAATCATTGGCTTTTTTATTAAATAAAGACGCAATTTTAATACCTGCAACCAAAAAGTATATAGATAAATCATAAAGAAATTTCATATCCACTAATTAAACATCAATCGTAAAAGAACATTCCATCAGCACGACGATAAATAGGTAAAATCCAACCGAATTTTATGCCGAATAAAAAATCATGCCGAACTTTATCATCAACAGATGCGGTGGCATAATTGTAATATCTAACATTTTTGGTGATAGCATAATACATTTCTAATCCAATCGTAAAATTGACTAATCTATTTGATGATAAGTAAGTATATCCTAAATACTGATAAATACAAGGTCCAATGCTTAATCTATCGTATCCTTTTATCCAATCACCTTTGATGGCAGCCACTCTTTTTTGTGCATCGTATAATTTTATTTTATGCTGAAAATAACCTGCACCTATTTGATAATGAATACCTCTGTTTTTATTATTTCCTCCAATGTAAAATATTTTACCAATGTTGAGAGTTAAATTCCAACCTCTTTCATTAACTCGCAAATCGGCTGGATAGCCCTCGTTGTCAATTACAAAAGTTGCTTCACTTGTAGAAGTTTGTAATTGTGATAAAACATTTTCTTTTACATTTTTACTAAAAAAATAATTACCATCAATACTCAACAAAAAATTATTTTGTAATTTGTAGGTAATAGCTCCACCAACATTGGCATTATTTCCAAATCTTTTGCTCAAATCACCACCGGGCATTTGTAAAGAGCCATGCACTTGAAAATAAGGGAATGCCAATGATGAATCATAAGTAAGTTGTGCCAACAACATTTGACACCAAGAGAAGAAAATAAGAATCAATATTTTTTTCATCGCCGCTAAATTAGTAAAATAAATGTTCTACTCTGCACTTTCATCTTTTCTGTAAATTTTATCAATAATATGTTGATATTTTTGAATGATAAATTTTCTTTTCAAACTCATTTTAGGTGTAAGTTCTCCAGTTTCTACACTCCATGTGGTATCTAAAATATGGGGATTTCTAATTTGTTCATAGGGGGCTAGTTCTTTATTGACTTGATGTATAAACTGATGTAAATGAGATTGTATATTTTTATCAGAAGATAATTCCTTTAATTTTAAATGTTTCTTTTCAGGAAATTTTTGATGGATGTTCTGAATATTCAATGTAATCAATGCAGAGGGGAATTTTTCATTTGCGCCAATTACCATAGCATGTTCAATCAGTGGGCTTTCTTTAAGTTTGTTTTCAATATATGCAGGAGAAATGTATTTGCCAGACGATGTTTTGAATATTTCTTTTTTCCTATCAGTGATTTTTAAGAATACGCCATCTACAAACTCTCCAATATCACCGGTATGAAACCAACCTTCTTCATCAATGGCTTCTTTGGTGGCATGTTCATTATTAAAATAACCCACCATAACACCTGGACCTTTTACCAGTATTTCACCATCTTCTGCAATTTTGACTTGCGTATTAGGAATGACTTTACCAACAGTGCCAATACATTTTCCTTTATCTGAAAATTCATTTACAGACACAACAGGCGATGTCTCGGTAAGTCCATAACCTTGCATACAGTTGATTTTAGCACATAAAAACATTCTTTCCATTTTGGGATTTAAAGCAGCACCGCCCGAAATCATACATTGCAAATTTCCACCTAATGCATTACGCCATTTTTTATACACCAATTTATCTGCTATACTTCTTTGAAATTCATACCACCAACCATTTTTGCGATGTAGTTCATATTGTTCTGCTAATTGAATTGCCCAGGACAAAATGTGCTTTTTTAGTCCTTTCATTTCATCTCTTGTGAAAATAATTTTTTGATAAACTCTTTCTAATAATCTGGGCACAGAAACAAATAAATGCGGCTTTATTTCTTGAATGTTTTGCACAACAGTTTCTACGCCTTCTGCATAATAAATACTGACTAATTTATACAATAGCAAAGAATTAACCATTCTTTCATAAACATGGTTTAATGGCAAAAAACTCAATGCTTTCCAGTGTGTTTGAAAAGGTGCAATGTGTTGGCAATTTAGAATGTTTGAAACTAAATTTGAATGAGTTAGTATAACACCTTTGGGATTTCCTGATGTACCTGATGTATACAAAATTGTTAGCCAGTCCGATGGTTTTATGGTGTTGTAAATTGATTTAATTTTTTCTTCAATGTCATTTAATTGAATATTATTGATTTCATTATACAGATATTTGATATTGTGAATTTCAGAGAAAGAGAGAATATTGTTTTGAAAATGTTGTGTGAATATATTTTGATATCTCTTAAATAATTTTTCATTGGATACAAACAGAAATTTTGGTTGAGCATCATTTAGAATAAACTGTAAATCGTGTTCAGAAATATTTGGAAATACAGGCACAGTAATTACTCCAATCAGTTGAGAAGCATAATCTGCAAAGTTCCATTCGGGGCGGTTTTCTGAGATTAATAAAACTTTATCACCTTTTTGTAATCCTTTTTGCAACAAAAATTCTGCAAGGCGAAATACATTAGAATAAAAGTCCCTTCCAGAAAAAGAAATCCATTGTTTATTTGCTTTATAATTTAGAATATTTTGCTTTTTCATTAAATCAGGTTGAAATAACAAATCTGCCACTTTTTGCATAAATTATTTTTTGTGTGAATGATAAGGATTATTCTTCATAAGTGAAATTTTCCCAATAAATAATTTTTGGTATCAGGGCCTAAATTGAAAATTAAATCTAAAACAGATAAATTTTTTTGAAAACTAAATCTATCTGAAAACACCTGTAAATATGGCTTTTCCAGAGCATCTGGTAAATTATCTATCAGGTATTTATTTGATATAAATCTAAGATCATTTTCATAAAATTTTTGATATTGATGAGTAAAATTCATAGAGATATTCAAATCTAAAATTTTAATGATGGTTTGCATAATTTGCAAATTAAACTCAAAGAGATATTGTTGTGTAGGATGTTTCAGAAAATTAAGAATTTCATCAGCGTAGTATTCAAAATAAGGGGCATTTTTATAGGCAGAGTAGATGGCAGTGCAATGTTTTTTGTACCACTTTTCTTTGTAGCAAATTTCTTTTTGAGAAATAATTTCTTTGTGGGAATAATGTTTTACTGGCACAATTAAAGGCATTACGCCATTTGCAGTAAGAATATAAGTTCTGTTTCTTAATGTTTGTTTGATAAAGTATTCTGAATTTTCAAATAAAATGTTTTGATTGTGATTTATTATGTGATAAAAATAAATATTGCCAAAGTATTGTATTGAAAGCACAGGAGATAACATAATGATTTAGTTGCCAAATTTGTAAAAAGCAATTCCGATAATATCTTTTCCTTTAATAGGTCCAATATAGCGACTATCAATAGCATTATCTCTGTTATCCCCCATCACAAAATAATAGTCATTTTTGAACTTGTATTCACTAACAAACTTCCCTTCAATAAACAAACTGTCATTTCTTATTTCACTTAACTTTTCTTCTTCCTGAATAATTGGGAAATAAATATAAATATATTGCGCATTGAGTTTTAATATATCGTTCTTTTTTGGCAGATACAAAGGTCCCCAAAAATGTTTGTTCCATTTAATTTTTTCATTGTAGGGATAAATGTCGTTTTCAAAGAATATTGGCGATTCTGTTTCATAATAAATGCCTGTTACGCAGGTGTCATTTTTTAATTGAAAATATTTTTTTTCAGATAAACTCATTGCATATTCAAACTTTTTTGAAATAATATTTTTTTCATTGATTAAAGAATTGATGTGTGGAAATTTTTCAATAGAGTCAATCAACTGAACAATATAATTTTTTTGATATAATTCATTAGTCCTTTCTAATTGATGATTGATATAAACTTTTCCACTATCAATTTGTATGGTATCTCCTGGCAGACCAATTACTCTTTGAATAAATAGATATCTTGAACTTTCAGTTGAATCTTCTTCTGCAAAATAATCACTTTTATATATCACTATATCATTGTGATTGGGATAAAGCAAAAATTTTCTATACAATATCACATCACTTTTTTGAATACTATCTTTCATATCCATTGCTGGCATTTTAATTATACCTATTGTAGAATAAGTAAACCAAAATATCAATACAGCAACTAATGAATATTTTAAAACTCTTTTCATTTATTGCAAAAATACAAAAACTTCAAAACACCTAAAACTTTTGCTTTATTTTTTCTTTTGTTGAACTTTAGTATTCCTTCTCTTTCTGTTAATCCATTTGTTATATGCCCATATACCCAAAATAATTGATAATACAGGTATTTTCAAAGATACTAAACCATTATGACCAACATAGCACAAAAATCTTTCCCATCTGAATTTGCCATCGTGAGAATTTTTGAACAATGAACCCAATATAGAACTTCCACTCACTGGATTGTTATCAGAATACTTCATACTAAACCAAATAAAGAACGGCTCTCCAACAATATGGTCAAAAGGCACAAAGCCCCAACTTCTTGAATCAGCACTATTGTGCCTGTTATCGCCCATCATCCAATAATAATCTTGTTTGAATGTATATGTATCAATGGTTTGCCCATCGTAATAAACTTTTCCATTTTTCATTTCTACTTGATGCACTTTGCCAAAATCATCATAAGTAGTAAGTATAGTACGATACAAAATATAATTATTGCTATCCATTTTAATAGTCATCCCTTTTTTGGGAATAATAAGAGGTCCGAAATTATCATTGTTCCAGGGAAATTTTTCATGATGAGGAAAAATTGTAATATCTCTTTGTCCTTTGGAATCAATTTTTCTTTCTACTTTAATAACACCGTCCAGTTGTTTCACTTTCTCCACTGTTTGACGAGGCATTGTAAGCAAATACACACAGGTATCATAATTAGTTTTTATTAAATCTGCTTCACCAATGTAAATATCTAAATCATCTAATAATTTAAAGTTGCTCAATACTACTCTTCCATTCATTTCCATTCTCTCTCCAAATAATGCACCTTTGGTAGTAACATAGTATTTAAATTGTGCGTGTTCAGGCGCAGGTTGTTCTTTACCATTGATATAAATTATACCGTCTTTTATTTCCAGTGTATCTCCTGCAATAGCCACACATCTTTTTACATAATGTTCTCTTTTATCTACAGGTCTTGATACAATTTTTCCAAACGGTTTTTCATTCAAAGGGTTAATGTTATTAGGTTGATGCACATATTCATAAGCCAGTTTGTGATAGTAATTATCATCTGTGGTTGATTTACCTGCTCTTAAATCTTCATTTTTCATTAGCATTGCAATCAGCCGAACTGCTTGATAATAACTGATGTCCTGCATATTTTGAATCACTGTATCACCGTCAGGATAATTAAAAACAACAATTTCATTTCTTTCAACTTTTCCACCAACTGGAATACGCATATATGGAAGTTTCACCCAATCTACATAAGCAGGTATTCTTTCTGTACCAATGAGTGTATGATGTGAAAAAGGAAAAGCAATTACAGTTTGCGGTATTCTTGGACCATACGCCAGTTTATTGACAAATAAAAAATCTCCAACCATTAATGTTTTTTCAAGTGAAGAAGTTGGAATAGTAAATGCTTCAATAAAAAATGTACGAATAATAGATGCTGCAATGGTAGCAAACACAATTGGGTCTACCCATTCTTTGATAAATTTAGATGGTTCTGGTTGATATTTATCCAAACCAACAAATTTGATATTTTTATCAAAAATCAATTGAATAAAAAATAAAGGTGGAAGCAGAGATGCAATTAATAATTCAGAAGTTTTTGTTTTATCTAAAGCTCTTGCAGTGTTAAATCCAAAGACCCCCCACATGATTAAATTAACTCCTGGAACAATCATTATTAAAGACCACCACCATGGCTTTTTAAGTAATTGAGCCAGTTTATAAAAGTTATGAATGGGAATAAAAGCATTCCATATAGGTATGTTACAAACTTTGAAAATTCTTGCTATTCCTATAAATGAAGTAAATGTTACAATTAAAAAAATAATATTACCCATATTTTTATTTTAGGGTGCAAAAATGATTAAAATATTGTTGAATTAAATATTTTTTACCAACTTTTAAACCTTTTCGTTTTATTTGCATCAAAAAGACAAATACAAAAACTTACAACTATGAAAACAACCAGCAAAATCCTCATCGGCGGCACAGCCCTCAGCTTAATAGCAATGTTTGCTATCACGGGCTGCAAAAAGAAAGACAAAAACGAAGAACAACCTGACACAGAAACTTCTTATGTACAAGATCAAAACATTGCGGAAACGCATAACAACGATTTGGGCAATATCGGAACAGAAGCTGGTGAAACATATACAGTAAATAATTACCGAATGGAAGGCAATGTGTTAGTCGGTAGTATTCAATCAGCACCCTGCGCTACTGTTACTATTGACCTTACTGCTAAACAATTTACTGTTGATTTTGGTACAACGCCCTGTCTCTGTAAAGATGGCAGATATCGTTCAGGAAAATTAATTTACAATTATTCTGCTTCTACTAATGGGGCTATTTTTCCACGCCAACCTGGTTGGTCTATTACTTGTACTTCTCAAAATTATGTAGTAGATAGTTACACTGTGAACATCATTAACAGAACACACACTAATATCACACCCGTTGGCTTTAATCCTGCTACTACTAACTTACAATGGCAAATTAACGCTAACATTAATATTGTAAAACCCAACAATGGTGGAACTATTAGCTGGACTTGCACTAGAACTATTGAATTAACCAATACTTCTGATACCACTGTTTACCATCCTTCAGGAAATTACCCTATTGCATGGCATAAAGCCCAATTGAAACTCAATGGCAGTGCTAACGGTACTACTGCTAATGGAACATCATATAGCGTTACATTAAGCAATCTTGTGTGGAGTGCTACCTGCACGCCAGATATATTGAGACCATTCAGACATCCATTTACATCGGGTACTATCACTTTTACACCATCTGGAAAACCAGCAAGAGTGATAGATTATAGTTACGGCGGTGGATGTGATTTTCAGGCACAGGTTTGTATCCCAACATATAATTACTGCACAGTTATTACACTTCCATAATTTAAAAACATTCATACAATAGCAGGGTTATTCGTACACAGCGAATAACCCTGTTTTGTATTATTTTACTATGCTCAACGATATTGAAAAAAATATCATTAGTTTATTCAAAAATGCTGATACCCAAAATCGGGCTTTATCACTTTTAATTGACACTTATCAAAAAAAATTGTATTGGCAAATTCGTAGAATTGTCATCTCTCATGATGATGCTGATGATGCTTTACAAAATACATTCATTAAAGCATGGCAGAATTTAAATAATTTCAATGAAAACAGCAGTTTATTCACATGGCTGTATAGAATTGCTACTAATGAAGCACTTCAAATTTTAAGGAAAAAAGCACAGGAAAAAAATATTCGTTACGATGATATTAGTAATTATTTAAGTAACACACTAAAAACAGACCCTTATTTCAAAGGAGATGAAATTCAAAAAAAGTTTCAGGAAGCAATATTAAAATTGCCTGAAAAACAAAGAATAGTATTTAATATGCGGTATTATGAAGAAATGAGTTATGAAGAAATGGCTAAAATATTAGATACATCAGAAGGTGCATTAAAAGCATCCTATCATCATGCAGTAAAAAAAATTGAAGAATATCTATTAAACCAAATTGAATAAATCGCATCTAAATAATATGAAACAAAATATTGACATATACAATTCTGAAATGAAAAATAATCCATTTTCTGTGCCTGAAGATTATTTTGAAACATCTGCATTAAAGTTGAAAGAAAAGATATTATCCAACTCAAAAAATTTTGATACACCCGAAGATTATTTTGAAACCAACAAATTAAAACTTTTTGAAACAATTACCTCTACTGAAAGCCATTCTTTGTCAATTCCAGAAAATTATTTTGAAACAAACAAAAGTCATTTAATCCATTCTATAACAAACACTTCATCAAATAAAAATACTAAAACAAGAATTATACTTTTTGCTAAATATGTATCTGCAGCAGCCATTATAGTTGGTATTATTTGGAGTATTCAATTATTCAAACAAGATATTAATCATCAACCAATACTTCAAAATGATTGTAAAACCATTGCCTGTCTTACTAAACAAGATATCTTATCTAATGAAAATGTATTAGATGAAGAAATCATTGAAGATAATATCAGCGATGAACTCATTGATTCGCATTTTCAAAATATCAACTCATCTCAATCAACCCCTGATTCAAACTCATCTCAAAAATTAAATGAAACATTTTAGGACATATATTAGCATATTTATTATTCTAATTTTTTGTGGGAAGATATTTGCTCAACAATCTAAAATAGATGAAGCAAGAGTGAATTTTATTGGTCAAAAATTACAACTTTCACCTGCTGAAAATAAGAATTTTTGGTCTGTGTATAATGAATTTACAGACAAAATGAAATCTATTAGAAAAGAGAGAAAAAAAATGATGTTATCTTACAATTATTCTAATAATCCTGCCGAAGCCGAAGCATTTGTAAATAAAAGCATTCAGTTAGAAAACCTTGAAAATCAAATTCGCACAGAATATTATAATAAGTTTAAGCAAATTATTGGAGTTGTCAAAACGGCTCACTTAATTCGTGCCGAAGAAGAGTTTAGAACAGAGTTAATAAAAATACTTAAAACAGAGAAACCTGATTAAATGAAATGGCAAAATATTTTTATACTTATATCATTCTGCTCATTGGTTGTATTTTCTCAAAAAGATAGTATTATATTAAAATTACCAAAACATTATTTTCAGACAATTATATTATTAGATTATTATCAAAAACCACAAGTTAGTTTAAATCAGCCCGATTATATCAGTCAAAAAATTAAATCCTATCAAATTCAGCAAAGCACTTTTGCATTCAGCATTCCTGTATTCACCAAAGATATTAAAAAAAAAGATTCTTCAATTGCTACATCTAATTTTTTGATAACAGGATATTTTTTAAGGTATCGCCCTAATTTTGAAGGTTTGAAAAATGAACACATTTTAATGAAAAATGGTATTGGCATCAGATGGATTTACAACAATGGCAAAAAGTCCATATTTTTTGTTGATTTTTCACCATTTTCTACATTAGATAAAGGTTATCAGGATACAAGAGTAATACGAATGGCTTCATTATTATTGTGGAGTTACAGCATTTCAGAAAAGTTGAATTTTCGTTTAGGATTGACAAAATCATTTATGTGGGGAAACAGATATTATTTGCCATTTGTTGGTATTCGTATTGGTAAGATGAATAAAATTAATTTTAGTTTTCAATTTCCAAGAATTATTGCTTTAAATTTTCCGATTACTAATTATTTGCAAATATCTTTATATACCAAACCACAAGGTGGCTTGTTTAGTATGAGTAATAAAGATACTTTATATCCCAAATTTTTTGAAAAGAATCAGGTTATTTATTTAGGAAGATATGAATTTTTAAGTGGATTAAGAATAGATGTAAAACCATTCAAATGGTTGGGGATTTATTTATCAGCAGGACAGAGTATCAATAATTATCTGGCTTTGTATTCCTTGCAGTTCAATAAAAAAAGGACTTTTAGTTATGGGCATTTTTTTCAAAGTATGCCTGGTCGCACACCTTTTATTAATCTTGGAATTGTTGGTTATTTTGGAAAAACGAAAAGTTATTATTACCGAAAAAATATTGATGAGCAAATTCAACTACATCATCAAATGGGTGTGGGTGATGAGAATTTACAGATATTTCAAAGCACAGATAATTATCAAAAACAAAAGAAATTCAAAGTAAGCAATCAAGAAGTAAGCGATTTAATCAATACTTTTGATTATTGAGAAGTAGAATTTAAGAAGTGTTTTTTTCCACTATTGTCCAAAATATTTTTATCTGACTTTAAAATTTCTGTATTATCAATGGATTCAGGGGGATCTTTTGCCGCAGGCAAAAGATCCC
>JBFLVH010000002.1:191034-248064 GCA_040758575.1 Bacteroidota bacterium
GGTTATTTTTTCCCCCTGCAAAAACATCCCCCCCCTATTTTTAACCCTCCCCTTGAAGTCCCCTCCCTACACAAGTAGGGAGGGGATTTAGGGGTGGGTTTTTTGGACAATAGTGGATTTTTTCAATACTTCAAAAATCCTTCTATTTGCTCTTTAATGGCTTGTGCCTGACTATCTGTTTTAGGTGCATTGTCATCCCAAACATCTTCAATTTTAGAGATTGGTAATTTATTCCAATAAACACTCATTCTCAAATACTGCAATATCATTGCTAAATGATCCATTCCTCTTAAATTTCCTGCTCTGCCCGATGCTACGCCTGTTAAACATACTTTTTTGTAATAAAAATTTTTGGGATGCACAGCATCTATAAATAATTTAGAAATACCTGCAAAACTGCCATTGTATTCAGGCACTATCCAGAAAAATTTTTCAGCAGTAGTGATATACTTCTCAATAAACACATCAAATTTTTGTGTTCTTTTTCCATACACTTCTTCAAAGGCAATGTCTCTTGGCAATTCTCTAAAATCAGCCAATAATGTTTCACCATTTTTATTTAATTCTTTTACTATCTCAAAATAATAATTGGCTACCTTAAAAGTATAACTATCATCTCTGTTCGTGCCGCTAATAATGGTAATTTTACTCATTTTCAGAATTTTGTGAATAAATAATTACAAAAGTTAATATCAATGATATTAAATTTGCAGGCAAATTTGCAAAAATTACTACTATGAAAATCACTTATTTTGGACATTCCTGCTTTTTAGTAGAAGTAAATAACAAAAAAATTCTCTTTGATCCTTTCATTTCGCCCAATCCATTAGCCAAACACATTGATGTTAATTCAATTCAGGCAGATTATATTTTATTGAGTCACGCCCACGAAGATCATATTGCTGATGCTTTAAGCATTGCTAAAAGAACGGGTGCTAAAATTATCAGTAATTGGGAAATTTGTATGTGGGCAAATAAAAATGGTATCAGCAATTTTCATCCAATGAACATAGGTGGAAAAGTAAAATTAGATTTTGGAAATGTCAAAATTGTCAATGCTATTCACAGCAGTAGTTTTCCTGATGGATCTTATGGAGGAAATCCAATGGGTTTTGTAGTTGAAACATCTGATAAAAACTTTTACTATGCAGGAGACACAGCCCTTACATTAGATATGAAATTAATCGGCGATTATCGTCAAATAGATTTTTCTTTCTTGCCTATTGGAGATAATTTCACAATGAGCGTAGATAATGCCATTATTGCAACAGATTTTCTTAAATGCAATAAAGTAATTGGAATGCACTACAATACTTTTGACCTTATCAAAATTGATGAAAAAGAAGCAATAGAAAAATTTCAAAGAACAGGAAAGGAATTAATTTTAATTCCAATCGGTAAAACGATTGAGATTTGATGAAATAGTCGCCAAACACTCATCCCTAAATCCCCTCTACACAGTAGGGACGGGACGTCAAGGGGAGGGGTTAGTGAAAATCTACTCTATACTCAATCAAAACACAAACACACCTAAACTATTATGGGAAAAATAATTGCAATAGCAAATCAAAAAGGAGGAGTTGGAAAAACAACCACCGCTATTAATCTGGCTGCTTCATTAGCCGTACTTGAATACAAAACACTTTTAGTAGATGCTGATTCACAAGCCAATGCTACATCAGGTGTAGGTATTGACCCTCATTCTATTGAAGCAGGTCTTTATGAATGTATCATTCAAAGCAAGCATCCTAATGATGTTATCTTACCCACTGAAACACCCAATCTATATCTATTACCTACAAATGCTGATTTAATTGGTATTGAAATAGAATTAGTGAATTTGAGTGGCAGAGAGTATATGATGAAAAAAGCATTAGATAAAATTAAAAATGATTACGATTTTATCATCATAGATTGCACACCTTCATTGGGATTAAGTGTTATCAATGCTCTTTGTGCAGCAGATAGTGTGCTCATTCCCGTGCAGTGTGAATACTTTGCATTAGAAGGTATGGGAAAACTTTTACAAACTATTAAAATTGTGCAAACCCATTTGAATACTGAATTAGAAATTGAAGGTGTATTGCTTACAATGTATGACTCTCGCACCCGCCTTGCTAATCAGGTAGTAGAAGATGTAAAAATGCATTTTCAAAATATGGTGTTCAATACCATTATTCAAAGAAATACTAAATTGGCTGAAGCCCCCAGTTTTGGAAAAACTATTATTATGCACGATGCGACAGGAAAAGGAACTATCAACTATCTCAATCTTGCTCGTGAAATTCTGCAAAGAAACAATATGACCCGCATCAGTGATGAACAAAGACAAATTAAAATAGATGAATAACCAGAAAAACCAATTTTTTTATGAGCAATAATAAAAAACCTGCATTAGGAAGAGGATTAAGTGCATTATTGGAAAATGCTAAAACTGATATAACCACTAAATCTAACGAGAACGCACCAGTATTAGGAAGCGTAAGTATGATTCCTATTTCTGCTATTGAAACTAATCCTTTTCAACCTCGTACAGAATTTGAAGAAGTAGCATTAGATGAATTAACTCAATCAATTAAAGAACACGGTATCATTCAACCCATTACAGTGAGAAAATTGGGCTATGATAAATATCAGATAATATCAGGCGAAAGAAGATTCAGAGCGGCACAGTTGGCTGGATTAAAGGAGGTGCCTGCTTACATTCGTGTAGCAAACGACCAACAAATGCTGGAAATGGCACTGATTGAAAATATCCAGAGAGAAGATTTAAATCCTATTGAAATTGCTTTATCTTATCAACGACTGATTGATGAATGCAAACTAACTCAAGAAGAATTAAGTCGCAGAGTAGGTAAGCAAAGAAGTACGGTAACTAATTATTTACGATTACTCAAGTTGCCTGCACCTATTCAAAAAGGATTGATGGAAGGCGTTATCACTATGGGACACGCTCGTGCACTTATCAATATAGAAAACGAAGATAAACAACTGGCATTATTTGCTTTGATAATAGAACAGGATTTATCTGTAAGAGAAGTAGAAGAATTAGCAAAAGGTGCTAAACTCAACTATAAGCCAAAAGTAAAAAGAGAAAAAGTGCCATTGTCTATTGAAGAAAAATTATGGTTAGGTCAGTTAAAAGAAAAATTTGATAGGTTTATAGAATTCAAAAAAAACAGTAAAGGCGGAGGAAAAATCATTTTGAACTTTGAAAACGAAGAAGATTTAAATATCATTCTTAAGAAATTGGGGATTGAGTGAAAATAATATTCTTTCAGAATATCAGTAAAGTATTTGATAAAAAAGTAAAGGGATTGTTGAGAATTAAAAATTAAATGCAGACGATATCTTCTGCATTCTGGGCTTTAGCGTCAATAAATTAAAATATTTTATGAAACACGCAAAATCTTTTATTATTATCATCTTAATACCGTTCAATTTATTTTCTCAAACAGATACTATAAAAAAAACATTTTATAAAATAAATAAGGATTCATTACGTATACATGACTCATTATTTTTTGAAGAACAACTTAAATTACTTCAGCAAGAATTTTATGAATGGATAATTAACGATACTATAGATAATTATAATTTTAATAGCAAAAAAAGATCAGAATTTGAACAAAAGTATATAGACACATTATTAACTTGCTTAAAACAGAATAAAATACCAAATTTTCTATATAATTCGTGTCTGGATAACATTAAAATTGCTTATGCAGATGTTCATAGTCATTTAGCACTTTCATTAAGAAGAGAAATAATAAATAAATTAAAGAAAAGAACAATTAAAAAAATTCTTAAACTTGCAGATAAAAATAAATTGAATGTATTATGTGAAAAAAAACGTAGCTGGATACCATATAATCAAATGACAACATTAGATTTATTGATGGAAAAATTAAAAAAAGGAAGCATACATTTTGAGAGTGGTTCCAGTTGTGATAATTATATATATTTCAAACCAATTAAAAAAAGAAAAAGAATTTTAAGAAGAAAAAAAGAATAATCTATAAAATATTCAGTAGCAAAATTTTTTAAATAACTAAATTCACTATTGTCTAATACAATTTTTTAAAGTAAATAATCCTTTTAACAATCAATCCCCAACTGCGTTGGGAACAATTAAAAAGTGATATTTTAAAAAACATACCCCTCTTCTATTTTTCCGTATTTATTTAGCGTATAAAATTCACCTACGGCGAACAAGATGCTTCACTGCGTTCAGCGTGACAAAGTAAAAATGTTTGTCGTTCTGAGCGAAGCGAAGAAACTCAAAAAGATGTTTATCCCCAATGAAGTTGGGGACTTCACTGGGTTCAGCGTGACAATTTTCTTTGCCTATGGTGGGCAAGTGATTAAATAAACTACAAAGACCACAAATAAATATTACACTTCCACGCCTATCAAAGTTACATCATCTACCTGAAATTGCTCTCCTTTCCAATGATTGAAAAAATCTAACACATGTTTTTCCTGTTCTAATATGGGGTATTCATGTATGTTTTTCAGGAATTCTATAAATTTTTTGCTACCTAATTTTTTACACCTATCTCCACCAAATTGGTCTGCATAGCCATCTGTGCTTAAATATACTCTACTACCATTTGTGAGAGTAATTTCGTGTTGTGAGAATGCAATGCTATCTTCATACCATCCCACAGGTTGTTTATCTCCTTTTATTTCCACGACTTCTTTTTCAGAATTGATAATGATTAATGGTCGGTTTGCTCCACTGAACTGAATTTTCAAATGGTTATGTTTATTCATTCTTACTAAACAAATATCCATTCCATCTCTTAATTGTTGTTCGTTGGAACTGAATCTTTCTACAACAATTTGTCGGGCTCTATCTAGTATTTTTCCAGTATCAACAATTTTTTCTTCTCTTACTGCTTTGGTAAGAGCACCGCTACAAACTACGCTTACCAATGCTCCTGGCACCCCGTGTCCAGTGCTATCTGCTGCAGCAAAGTATACAAAATCATTTGTTTCTTCTAACCAGTAGAAATCACCGGCAATAATATCTTTTGGCAGATACAATACAAAACTCTTTGGCAATAATGTTTGCCATCTATCTCGGGTTGGTAAAATGGCTTGTTGTATCCGTTTTGCATAGGTAATACTATCTAGAATTTCCCTGTTCTTATCTTCAACTAGTTGTTTTTGTTCTTCAACTAATTTCTTCTGTTCTTCTATAATTTTCTTCTGCTTTCGGGTAACTTGTAATCGGTTGAAAACCAACACAAAAAATACAGATGTTAATACAAATCCACCTCCCACAGACCAAGAAATTAATTTTTGTTTTTCCTTCTCTTTTTTCTGAATTGCTATTTGTTTTTCATGTTCAGCTTTCATTAGGGATTGTTTCTTTTCATAGTAGTATTTTAATTCTATTGTTTGCAGTGCTTTTCGGTTACTTATGCTATTTACACTATCATAGTTTTCAAGATATTCTTTTTGATAAAAATAGGCATCTTTGTATTTGCCAAGTTTTGCATAAAGTTCAGATAACTGTTGACAAGTAAATGATAAGTAATAAATTGATTTCATTTCTCTATTGATAAGTTCTGCTTGTTTCAGGTATTTTTCTGCCAAACCATATCTTTTTTGTTCCATATATAGTTCTCCAATGTTTCCCAAAATAATAGATTGACCCAATTTATCATCAGTTTCTTTTTTTAATTTTAATGCTTTGTTATAGTATTCCAGCGCTTTGTTATATTCATTTTCTTCTTGATAAATATTCCCAATATTTCCAAGAATAGCTGCTTTTTCATTTTTTTTATCAAGTTCTTCAAGAATATTTAGTGCTTTGAGGTAGTATTCTAATGCCATATCATTTTGGGATTGATCTGAATAGATATTCCCAATGTTTGCAAGAATACTAGCCGTTATTTTTTTATTCCCGACTTCTTCATTTATTTTTAATGCTTTAAAGAATGCTTTTAATGCTTTTGGATATTTTGAAAAATTTGAATACACAATGCCTATATTAGTGAGAATGGAAACCTGTGATTCTTTATTATTAAGTTCTTCACAGATTTTCAATGCACTAAAATAGTATTCTAATGCCTTGTTATATTGGGACTGGTTTTGATATACAATTCCAATGTTTGCCAAAACATCAGATTTTAATTTCAGAGCATGTTTCTTTATGCTTGAATTAGGATAAATTATATATTTGTTTGTTAATTGTTCAACATTACTAAGCAATTCCATTGATTTAAGGTAATCACCTTTTAAATAATATATCCAAGCTTTTTGGCGAATAACC
The DNA here is from genome assembly GCA_040758575.1 of Bacteroidota bacterium. GTDB lineage: Bacteria > Bacteroidota > Bacteroidia > B-17B0 > Aurantibacillaceae > BPGX01. Next base: position 197,318 of record JBFLVH010000002.1, read on the forward strand.
TCACCTTTGTATAGTTCTTCATTAAAGTTTGAAATCTTTTTAGATATTTCTTCTGCAAGATTCAGATAATAGATGGCACTATCAGTGTTAGTTTGCATAATGTAGTCAGCGATAGTTAAATATGCTTTAAATTTTATAGTATCAGATTGTGTAGTTTTGATAACATAAAAAAGAGAATCTAATTTTTTGTTTTGTGAAAGAGATGGTGTTTTGATTAAAAGTAAAAGCAGGAGAACACTAAAAATATGTTTCATAAACATTTTTTTGCAAAGGTAGAGAGGATTCTGAAAATTTTAAAAGGAAACATCAAAATGACGGCTTATTTGTTATCTTGTTGTAAGTAAAAAACATCTATTGATGTAACACTTGTTATATATTCTAGTAAAATAATCTTGAAAAAATACATTTCACATTTGCAGGTTATTAAAATAGAATTTGAGCCATTTTTAAGAGTTCCATTTCCATTTGTATTTCTGTCTTGTGTTTTCTATATTAGCCACTTCATTTTAATTTACACAAAAATATTTTAAGGTTATGGAAAATAGCAAAGAACACATTATCCCTATTAACATAGAAGATGAAATGAAAACCGCCTACATTGATTATTCAATGTCGGTAATTGTATCTCGTGCTCTGCCAGATGTAAGAGATGGCTTAAAACCTGTGCATCGCAGAGTATTATATGGAATGATGGAATTGGGACTACAACACAATAAGCCCTACAAAAAATCGGCTCGTATAGTAGGTGAAGTGCTTGGTAAATACCATCCACATGGAGATGCCAGTGTTTATGATACAATGGTGCGTATGGCACAGGATTGGAGTTTGCGTTATACTCTTGTAGATGGACAGGGAAATTTTGGAAGTATGGATGGTGATCCACCTGCCGCTATGCGTTATACAGAGGCACGCTTAACTAAATTAGCCGAAGAGTTATTAGTAGATATAGATAAAAATACAGTTGACTTTAAACCTAACTTTGATGACTCATTGCAGGAACCAACAGTTTTACCAGCCCGATTTCCTAATTTATTAGTTAATGGTGCATCTGGTATTGCAGTGGGAATGGCTACCAATATGGCACCGCATAATTTAAGCGAATGTATTGATGCTATTGTGGAATACATCAAAAACGAAGATATTCCTGTTGAAGATTTAATGAAATATGTAAAAGCCCCCGATTTTCCTACGGGAGGAATTATTTACGGCTACGAAGGAATTAAAGAAGCATATCTTACAGGAAGAGGCAGAGTAGTGATTAGAGCCAAATCTGAAATTGAAGAAGTGAAAGACCGTTTCAGAATTGTAGTAACAGAAGTGCCTTATCAAATTAATAAAGCAGAAATGATTGAAGCCCAATGGAAATTAGTTGAAGAAAAGAAAATAGAAGGCATTAGCGAAATTCGTGATGAAAGTAATCGTGAAGGAATTCGTGTGGTTTATGAACTTAAAAAGGATGCTAACCCACAAGTGGTGCTGAACAATCTTTACAAATACTCTGCTTTGCAATCTTATTTCAATATCAATAATGTTGTATTAGTGAATGGTCGTCCTAAATTATTAAATCTAAAAGATCTTATTAAATATTTTGTTTTACATAGAATAGAAGTAGTTGTAAGACGCACACAATACGAATTAGATCAGGCAGAAAAAAGAGCCCATATTTTACAGGGATTGCTGATTGCTATTGACCATTTAGATGAAGTGATTAAAATTATCAGAGAAAGCGAAACACCTGATTTAGCCAAAGAAGAATTGATGAGTAAGTTTCAACTTACAGAAGTACAAGCCAGAGCCATTTTAGATATGAGATTGAGAACCCTAACAGGACTTGAAAGAGATAAACTTAAAGAAGAATATGATGAACTAATGAAGAAAATTGAGTATTACAAAAGTGTTTTAGCGGATAAACAATTACAAAAGCAAATTGTAACAGACGAACTTCTTGAAATAAAAGAAAAATACGGAGATAATCGCAGAACAGAATTAGTATATAGTGCCGATGAAATTCGTATGGAAGACATTATACCCGATGAAGCAGTAGTTATCACTATTTCACATCTTGGATATATTAAGAGAACAAATTTAGATGAATATCGCAAGCAAAACCGCGGTGGCAGAGGAAGCAAAGGCGTGGCAACAAGAGAAGAAGATTTTGTAGAACACATGTTCATTGCTACTAATCATAATTATTTATTGCTATTTACAGAAAAAGGTAAATGTTATTGGTTAAGAGTATTTGACATTCCTGAAGGTAATAAACAAAGCAAAGGCAGACCTATACAGAATTTAATTGCTATTGAACAGGATGATAAAATCAGAGCATATATTAATGTTGATAATTTATCAGAAGAGCAATATATCAACAATCATTTTATTGTATTATGCACTAAAAAGGGAATTATCAAAAAAACATTATTAGAAGAATATTCTCGCCCACGCACTAATGGAATTATTGCAGTGAATATCAGAGAAGGTGATCAATTGATAGAAGCCGCACTTACCAATGGTAATTGTGAAATAATGATTGCATCTAAATTTGGAAAAGTGTGTCGCTTCAAAGAAGAAAAAGTGAGAGCAATGGGCAGAAATGCAAGCGGTGTAATAGGTATTGATTTAGAAGACGATGATTTTTCAGGTGTTGAAAATGAAGTGATAGGAATGGTTGCTATTGATGATATTAGTAAAAATGTGATGGTAGTAAGTGAAAAAGGTTATGGAAAAAGGTCAGAAGTAGATGAGTATAGAATTACTAACAGAGGCGGAAAAGGTGTAAAAACAATTAATATTACAGATAAAACAGGTTTTTTAGTGGGCATAAAATTAGTAACCGATAATGATGATTTAATGATTATCACCAAAAATGGTATTACTATTCGTTTAAGTGTAAAAGATGTTCGTGTAATGGGCAGAAATACACAAGGTGTGCGATTGATCAATCTTGAAGAAAACGATGAAATAGCAGCAGTAACAGTTGTTGAACACGAGGAAATATCTGAGGATAACAATGAAAGCAGCGAAGGAAGTATTTCAACAGCAGAAGGTGAGTAATATTGATTTTCGGTATTATCTATTTTGGTTTTAGTTTAATATTTTGCCTATGTCAGAAAAAAAATCAAATAGCAAATTGCCCTTTTCGCCAATATGGATATGGGTGATAGTGTGGTTCCCTTTTATTACTTTGTTTTTAATAGCATTTTTAGTATCAAGAAATATTTTTGGAAAATTGCCAGGTGTAGAAGAATTACAAAATCCTAAAAGTAATATTGCAACCGTAATATTAAGTGAAGATGGAAAAATACTTGGTAAATATTATTCAGAAAATAGAGTGAATGCAGAATACAAAGAATTAAGCCCTTGGTTAATCAAAGCATTATTAGCAACGGAAGATATACGATTTAATGAACATAGTGGCATTGATATAAAAGCGTTATTTCGCTCTGCGTTTGGAGTAATTACAGGTAGCTCAAAAGGTGGAGGAAGCACACTTACTCAACAATTAGCCAAAATGATGTTTCCACGAGAAAAATTATCAAAACCACAATTAGCATTAAGAAAAATTAAAGAATGGATTATTGCATTACGATTAGAAAAAAATTATACCAAAGAAGAAATTTTGACAATGTATTTAAATCGTTTTGATTTTCTTAATCTGGCAGTAGGTATTAAGTCAGCATCTAAAATATATTTCAGCACTACGCCCGATAGTTTAAATATTCCACAATCTGCAATGTTGGTTGGAATGGCACAAAATCCATCATTGTATAATCCTATTCGTTTTCCAGAAAGAACTTTAAAAAGAAGAAATGTAGTTTTGTATCAAATGAAAAAATACAAATTTATCACACCAGCGATGTATGATTCGTTAATAAAATTACCGTTAGGATTAAAATTCAATCCCGAAAGCCACAATGAAGGTTTGGCCACTTATTTCAGAGAGTATATTAGAGAATTTGTATTAAAAGATTGGTGCAAAAACCACATCAATCCTGAAACAGGCGAGCCATACAATTTATACAAAGATGGTTTAAAAATTTATACTACCATAGATTCCCGAATGCAATATTATGCAGAGCAGGCAGTTGCTGAACATATGAGAGATTTGCAAATAGCATTTTTCAAAGAATGTAAAAATAAACGTAATGCACCCTTTGCATGGAATTTGACTAAAAAAGAAATTGAAGATATAATGCTGACTTCCGCAAAAAGAAGTGATAGATTCAGAGAACTCAAAAAGCAAGGATGGAAAGAAGAAGATATTCTCAAAACATTTCATCAAAAAACATCTATGCGTGTATACACATTAAACGGAGAAAAAGACACTGTGATGACACCATGGGATAGTATTCGTTATTACAAGACATTTTTACAATGCGGATTTATGGCAATGGAGCCGCAGACAGGATTTGTCAAAGCATGGGTGGGTGGAATTAATTACAAACATTTCAAATATGACCATGTGAAGTTATCTAAAAGGCAGGTGGGTTCTACATTCAAGCCATTTGTATATGCACTGGCAATTCAAGAAGGATATTCACCTTGTTATCAAGTGCCGAATGTGAGAACCTGCATTACAGATGATATGGGCAATGAGTGGTGCCCTGATAATTCTGATGGAGAAAAGGGCACAGGAAAATTAGTAACACTGCGTTATGCACTGGCTAATTCTATCAATTATATTTCGGCGTGGTTGATGAAACAATTTGGACCACATGCTGTTGTTCAATTAGCAAGAAGATTAGGTATTACATCAGATTTGCCCGAAGTGCCATCGTTGTGTTTGGGAACAGCAGATATTTCTTTATACGAAATGGTAGGAGCCAACTCTACTTTTGCTAACAAAGGCACTTATATTCAACCTATTTTTATTACAAGAATTGAAGATAAGAATGGAAAAGTATTAGAGCAATTTACACCTAAAATGAATGAAGTATTTAGCGAAGATAAAGCATATATTATGTTACAATTAATGCGTGGAGTAGTGGATTATGGAACAGGTGTAAGATTAAGATATAAATATGGATTGAGAAATCCAATTGCAGGAAAAACAGGAACTACGCAAAATAATTCTGATGGATGGTTTATTGGATTAACGCCTGATTTGGTAGCAGGTGCATGGGTTGGAGGAGATGAAAGAAGTATTCACTTTAATACTCTTGAAATGGGGCAGGGGGCTTCAATGGCATTACCTATCTGGGCAAAGTTTTTTCAAAAAGTTTATGCCGATAAATCATTAAAAGTTTCGCAAGGCGATTTTGAAAGACCTAAAAATCTTGGCAATGTAGAATTAGATTGCTCAAAATACGATAAAAATCAAGACCAAAATATTGATGTAAAAGCAAGAGATTGGTTTGAATGAAAAATTGTATTGTTCGAAAACCCACCCCTAAATCCCCTCCCTACGCAAGTAGGGAGGGGACTTCAAGGGGAGGGTATAAAAAATACCACCGAAATCATTGATATTGGTAACAATTAATATAAAAATAAAATATTTCTACACAATAAAACATCTAATTACTAAATCCTAAATTATATGAGAAAAAAATCTTACAAATCAGATGAATCAAATGGAAAAAAGAAATTTCAAAATAAAAAATTTCCAACAAAAAAATATTCACAAAATAAATCCAAATCTTTTTCAAAAAGTAAAAAAGAGACAGAGAAAGATGATGATGGATTGGTGCGATTGAATAAATACATTGCTAATGCAGGTATTTGTTCAAGAAGAGAAGCCGATAAACTAATAGAAGCAGGCGTTGTAAAAGTTAATGGACAAATTGTTACTACATTAGGTTACAAAGTTTCACCTACTGATGTTGTAGATGTAGAAGGACAAAAAATTAAAAATGAAAGAAAGGTTTATATATTATTGAACAAGCCAAAAGATTATCTGACTACTACTAAAGACCCACAAAATAGAAAAACCATAATGGAACTTGTAAAAGATGCTTGTAAAGAAAGAATCTTTCCTGTTGGAAGATTGGATAGACAAACAACAGGATTATTGTTGCTCACTAATGATGGAGAACTGGCTGATAAATTGATGCATCCAAAATCTAATATTCCAAAATTATATCATGTTACATTAAATAAAAATTTTTCAGGTGCTGATTTTGAAAAGTTGTCAAATGGTATAGAATTAGAAGATGGATTTATTCAGCCCGATGCATTGAGTTATGTAATGGGTAAGAAAAATGAATTGGGTATTCAAATTCATAGTGGAAGAAATAGAATTGTAAGAAGAATATTTGAACATCTTGGATATGATGTAATTAAATTAGACAGAGTAATGTATGCAGGATTAACAAAGAAAAACTTACCCAGAGGAAAATGGAGATTTTTAACTCAACAAGAAATTAATTATCTGAAGATGCTGTAGTATTTTATTTAATTTTTTTATCCATAATTAAATAAAAACAAGTGCCTTTGTTGATGTCTGATTCAAAAGTAATTTGAATGTTTAGTTTATCACAAATATTTTTCACAATAGATAATCCTAATCCTTTTCCTGATGTCTTTGTAGAAAATTTTGGTTCAAATATCTTTTCCTGAATTTCTTTAGGGATTCCACAACCATTGTCTTTTATTGAAAGCACTATATTTTCAGAGTTATTTTTTAATTCAATTTCAATGATACCTTGTTGCTCTATTGCATCTATTGAATTTTTGAAGAGATTATGAAGCACTCTTGATAATAAATGTCCATCTGTATATACAACAATTTCAGTATTTTCAGGATATATAAAACGAATGTGGATGTTTTCATTGTTTTTATAGGGCATGATGATGTTTTTAATCCATTCAATTAAATGAATGTTTTCTTTTTGAACTTTTATATCCTTTGCAAATACTGAAAAATCATCTGCTATCCGTGAAAGCATCTGTATTTGTTGTTGAATAGAGTTGAGAATTTTTTGAGAATGAACTGATGTCTCATTTTGCTTTTGTAAATACTCAATATTCAATAATAATGGTGTAAGAGAATTTTTTATATCATGAGCAATTTGCTGTGCCATCAATTTCCACGCTTTTTCTTGTTGCTCTTTCTTTAATTGCTCTAACGCTTCTTTCAATTGTGAAACTAAATGATTATAATTTTTCACTAACTCGCCCAATTCATCATTGTTGAAATATTGAATCTGATGTAAATTCAATGGTTGGATATTTTCTCTTAAATGTTTAGAAATTTGCTGAATAGGTGATACAATATAGTTAGATAAAATAATTCCCGTGAATATTGATATTAAAAACAACAATGCATAAATATTGAACAATGGCTGAAGAATATTGTTGAGATTTTTTTCAAAAAAATATTTTTCTTCAAAATATGGATATTCAGCAATATATGAATGTTGATGGTTTGACTTCATAAGTGTAAATAAAGATGTGTATTGATATTCACCTATCTTTCGTTTTACAAATATTATTTTTTCTTTGAATAATTTATTTAACCATTCATCTGGAAGATAAGAAGGCAATAACTTATATTTAATCAATATATTGAATTGACTTTCAGAATAAATGCTTCCATCAGTGTTATATAAAATGACCTGCTCATTGTTAGCGGATTGTGATTGTGATAATAATTGTGATTTTATTTGCTGTTCAGATAAATGTAAAATATATTGATATGAAAAAATAAACAATAGGTAAAATGACACAACAGAAATAAACACCACCAAACCCGTAATTTTATATGCGTAAGACAAATGCTTAATGGGAAATAAATGCAGGTATTTGATTGAAAAATAAAAATAAAAAAACAACAAAAGCAATGTCAGAAACAAGATAAAATAAGTTGAAAACAATGCTATGTAATGTTTGAATGATAATACTTCATTGCACACTACCACATTTTGATGTGAATTTTTTCTGATACTAAATTCGTATTCCGGATATAATTTTTCAAATGTATTGATGTCTTCAAAATGCTTTGGAAATACAATGTTCCCCAATTTTAATTTGAGGTATTGATGTTCGTATATTCCTACATTAAAATTTTTAAATCCTGATGGAAGTTGAAAAATTTTATCTGATAAAAATGAATAGTAGATATTATTAGAGAATGGTAAAGTATATTCAAAATGACTCAATAGATATTTTCTATCAATATTATTGACATAATAGATATTATTTATAGGCACTTCATTCGCAGATTTTGTGTTATCGTGAATATTTATATTGTAAGTAAAAATATTTTCAAATACTTTTTTCTTGTCTTTTATGAAATTCAATAAACTTGCTGAATCTTCAAATAAAAATCTTTTAGATAATTGCAGGTAAATAGAAGCATTTTCAATTTCATTGATGAGATGAAAATACTCACTATCATTGATAGATTTTAGTTGATGAAGATATTTATCTATAATTTGTGTCTGTTCTAACAATATTATTTCTTCTTTGTTCTCAAACCAATTAAAAATATATTCAACTTTATTTTTATTAGATTGCAAAGTGTAATAATAAATAAGTGCTGTTGAAAAAATTAAAATAAAAAACATTCCTATCATTACTCTGAAAAATAAATTGACTGATGACCTGAATGTTGCCATTAAATAAGATAAATGGGCTGAAAGCAGTAGAATCATTATTGCTACAATGAATGTGAAAATATTATTTGTATTAAATTCTAAAAAAACTTCTGATGGTAATATTGAAAATGAAGAGTGATGGGTAAACAAATATATCACAGCAAAGAGCAGTATGATATTAATAACGATATTGAGAAAATGAATTACTTTATTAAATCGCTTCAATAAGAAATACGATAGTATGAAATAATTGAAAATACTAATAATTACATTCCCAATTGAATCTAACAAATATATTTGTGGAAAAGCATAAAGTTTGAAATCAAATAATGGCGACTCGTTTAATAATGGTAAAATACCTGATTTTTGTATTATCCATCTTAATAATAATAACAAACATAAACTCAATCCTATCCACCAATTTTTTTCAAAATGTATTTTTATCAAAAAATAAAAAAACACTATCCACCACAAGATAAATAAAACAGCATTGATATGAACCAATGCTTTATGTTTATATTTTGGATATTCAACGAGTTTTATAGGTAAATAAATTTTTTCTGAAGTTTGAATTTGCTGGGCTTTTTCAGAATATTCTAATTTGTAATCATCAGATATATTCAAACATCGTGCGTAATGATTTTTCAAATATTGATTATTAACGGGATATAAATACTTAAACTTTACAACATAATGCTTATTTTGATAATGAATAACCCAATACCAACCTGTATTATTGACAATAAAATTCTTTCCAATAATATCATTGATATTGATTATTCCCCAATCAGATAATTGATTGACAATTGTTTTGTTGTATTTTTCAAAATAAATAATTTCATCTGAACTAAAATGGTTTTGAATAATATTATTAAAGCATTGATGAATATTGTCCTGAACCTCTTGAATGGCTTGTTCTTCAGAATTATGATTAATTCTATCTAATATATAAATGCATAATGCACCTAATAACAATAATATAAATGGACGAATACTCGCTTTCATTCAAACAACAAAATTGCATAAAAATAATCTATGATGCAATAAAATTTTTTCATTAAGAAAACCATTGTTTAATTGATTACCTTTGCACCAAAAAAATTATGAGTAGCAATCAAGTAGAAAAATGTATCATTATAGGTTCAGGTCCTGCTGGTTACACCGCAGCCATATATGCAGCACGTGCAGCAATGCAACCTCTTCTGATTTCAGGACTACAAATAGGCGGACAATTAACTACTACAACTGAAGTAGAGAATTATCCTGGCTATCCCAACGGAATTATGGGACCACAAATGATGGAAGATTTTAGAAAACAAGCCGAAAGATTTGGTACCCGATTTCATTATGCTTCTGTAACAAAGGTAGATTTTTCAGGACCTATACATAAAGTTTATACTGATGACGATAAAGAATTTTCTGCACATACTATTGTCATTGCAACAGGTGCTTCTGCAAAATGGTTAGGTTTAGAAAGTGAGCAACGACTCAATGGAATGGGTGTATCTGCCTGTGCTGTTTGTGATGGCTTTTTCTTCAAAGGGCAGGATGTAGCGATTGTCGGTGCTGGCGATACTGCTGCAGAAGAAGCCACTTATCTGGCTAAATTGTGTAACAAAGTGTATATGTTAGTTCGCAGCGACAAAATGCGTGCCAGCAAAGCCATGCAAGATAGAGTAATTAAAACACCAAACATTGAAATTCTCTGGAACACTGAAACGGTTGAAATATTAGGAGAAAATAGTGTATCAGGTGTGCGTGTAAAAAATAATAAAACAGGCGAAATTAAAGAACTAAAAGTAACAGGTTTTTTTGTAGCCATAGGACATAAACCCAACAGCGACCCTTTCAAAGGATGGTTAGATATGGATGAACAAGGATATATTAAAACCATTCCTGGTTCAACTAAAACAAACATACCAGGCGTATTTGCAGCAGGTGATGTGCAGGATAAGATATACAGACAAGCAGTTACAGCAGCAGGAAGTGGCTGTATGTCTGCATTAGATGCCGAAAGATACCTTGCAGAAAAAGGTGTGCATTGAGAAAAAAACAAAATATTTTGTGTAGGTGAATTGATTAATATTTGAAGGTCTTTTTTTATTTTAATTGTGTATCGATAGGATATTTAAATGAAATACGATACTACTTTTTCACTTAAAAATTCTTCCACAATTTTCATCCCCAACAAAGTTGGGGACAAATTACAAAGAAATTTCATAGTTGCGCATTTTGAAACGCTTGAATGCCTTGAAAAATAACTTTTGTGCTTCTTTGTGTGGCATCTTTGTGTCCCCAACTGCGTTGGGGATGGTTTAATAAAAAATTAGTATTAGATTAACTGACATAAAAATAATCTCTCAAAAACCTTTTCCTAATCACACTTCTTCGTATTCTGTGTAATAACTATCTTTTTCTTTTGTAAGGAAAAATTTATAAAATAACATACCTGATAAAAATCCACCTATGTGTGCCCAAAATGCTATTCCGCCCGCGTTTTGTGGTAAAGTAAATAAACTGATAGTCCCGCTCATCAATTGCCCCAAAAACCAAAAAAATAAATAGATAACAGCAGGTATTTGTATGAAATCAATAAAGAAAAACAATACAAACAAAAAGATAATTCTGGATTTGGGGAACATCAACATATATGCACCCATTACACCGGATATAGCACCCGATGCTCCAACTGCCGGCAATTGTGAATGGGTATTAATATAATAATGCATAATTGATGCAGATAATCCACATAAAATATAAAAAATCAGGTATTTAATGGGACCCATTTTATCTTCTACATTATCGCCAAAAATATACAATGTCCACATATTGCCAATCAAATGAGCCCATCCGCCGTGTAAAAACATATTGGTAAAAAATGGCCAGTAATCATTTGAATTTAAACCAAACTCTACAGCAAAATATTCATTGCTGTATCTGGCAGGCACTAAACCAAAGTGATACATAAAAATTTCCAGAGTATGGGGTGGCAAAATAACTTCAAATAAAAATAATACAACATTGATAAAAATCAAAGTGTAGTTCATTATCGGAAAACGGGATGATGGTATAGTATCAGATATAGGAAACATAAATAATAATTAAAAAATTACAAAAACAAGCAAGACAATAATGAATATAAGGACTAAATCAATTAAAATACACTCGGTGCTTCTTTTAATGCTTCTCTTATTTTTTCTTCTAATTCTGCTAATAAATCAGGATTATCTTTGAGAATTTGTTTGAGTGCATCTCTACCTTGTCCTAATTTGGTATCGTTGTAAGAAAACCACGAACCGCTCTTTTTTATAATGCCTTTTTCAACCCCAATATCAATAATTTCACCAATTTTACTAATTCCTTCTCCAAAAATAATATCAAACTCTGCTTGTCTGAATGGTGGAGCTACTTTATTTTTCACTACTTTTACTCTTACTCTGTTCCCTATTACATTTTCACCTTCTTTAATTTGAGCAATTCTTCTAATATCTAAACGAACAGAAGCATAAAATTTCAAAGCATTTCCACCTGTTGTGGTTTCGGGGTTTCCAAACATTACCCCAATTTTTTCTCTTAATTGATTGATAAAAATACAACAACAACCTGTTTTATTGATAGTAGCGGTCATTTTTCTTAATGCCTGGCTCATCAATCGTGCTTGTAAGCCCATTTTACTATCGCCCATTTCGCCTTCAATTTCTGCCTTTGGAGTAAGGGCTGCAACAGAGTCAATTACGAGAATATCTATGGCGCCTGAACGAATTAAATTATCAGCAATTTCCAATGCTTGTTCGCCATTATCGGGTTGAGAAATCAATAAACTCTCTGTATCTACGCCTAATTTTTCAGCATAAGTTCTGTCAAAGGCGTGCTCTGCATCAATGATAGCAGCAATTCCTCCATTTTTTTGCACATTAGCAATAGCGTGAATAGCCAATGTAGTTTTTCCAGATGATTCAGGACCAAATATTTCTACAATTCTTCCTCTTGGAAATCCTCCTACACCTAATGCTATATCTAATCCAATAGAGCCCGTAGAAATAGCATCTAATGGTTCTACTACATTATCGCCCAATTTCATTATAGTGCCCTTGCCATAAGTTTTTTCAAGCATTTCAATGGTGGCACTTAATGCCTTTAATTTCTCTGGATTAGGGGCTTTTTTATTATCTTTTACTTCCACTTCTTCTGTTTTTTTTGCCATAAAATATTTTTCGGTAAATTTAATTCATTTATTAGGATATCTTCAAATAACAATAATAAAAAGTTTTCCACAATTTTAAATCCCTTACTGAAAAAGGGATAATTAGTGCTTTACAATTTTCAAACTTAAATCTAAACTTTTAATGTGATGGGTAAGGGCGCCTATAGAAATAAAATCCACACCTGCTTCGGCATACGCTCTGATGTTTTTTTCATTAATACCGCCTGATGCTTCCGTTTCTGTTTGTCCATCAATGATTTGAACTGCTTTGGCAACATCTTCAACAGAAAAGTTATCCAACATTATTCTGTCGGGTTGTAATGCTAATGCGGTTTCTACTTCTTTGATATTTCTGGTTTCTACTTCAATTTTCAAATCAAGATGATTTTTTTTCAAGTATTCTCTGCATTTCAACACTGCATTTTCTATTCCACCTGCCGCATCAATGTGATTATCTTTAATTAAAATCATATCATACAAGCCCCATCTGTGATTATATCCTCCACCAATATGCACTGCCCATTTTTCAAAAAATCTGAATAAGGGTGTAGTTTTTCGGGTATCAGTAACTCTGGCTTTTGTTCCTTTGCATAAAGATTGTAAATAATGCGTGTGAGTAGCAATACCGCTCATTCTTTGCATAATATTCAGCAATAATCTTTCATAAGATAATAATCTCTGAGTTTGTCCGCTTAAATAAAATGCCACATTGCCTTTTTGAATGGGTTGTCCATCTTTGATGAGAATTTTTAACTCTGCTTCGGGATAAATTTTGTCTAATATTTTCTGAACGGCTTCTACACCTGCTAATATGCCATTTTCTTTTACTAATAATTGCATTGTGCAGTGGCTATTTTCGGGAATGGTGCTTAACGAAGTGTAATCACCTGTTCCAATATCTTCTTGAAGTGCAAGATGAATAAATGTTTCAAGGGAAAAATGATGTTGATGCATTTCAAAAAAATCACTCATAAAAAACAATATCAGGGCAAATTTGTGGAAAAACCAATACAATAAAAAATGATTTCTTACTCAAAGTAATCTATTCTTAACTGCACAATATAGGATTTTTTAATCAAAATAGACACTTTGTATTTATTGTTGCCTGCATCAATAGTTCCATAGATAAAATGGGCATTGGCAGAAAGTTGAGTGCTTTGAATAAGTGTAAAATTCCGAATAGGATTTTTTTCAAAGAAAACAGAAAGATTAGCAGAGCATTGTTCTTTACTTAAAAGATCTTCTTTATCTAAAATTCTTACAATTACTTTTTCATCAAAAAATTTATATAAATCCTGATATTTTCCAAATTTCAGGGCTGTAATAATATCTTCGCTTACATCAAAAGATAAAAAAGAAAGTAAAAGTATGGATAAAAATGTTTTCATTTGTGTGCAAAATTAAGAAATAGAATGAGATGAAAATTGTTTTTATTGTTATTGATAAAGTATCTTCTGTGAGTTTGCAGCATTTGATACAAGATTATGAAAATAGATTAAAGCATTATTGCTCTTTTTCCTTAAACACAATAATTGTGCCAAAAAATGTTAGAAACAAAAGTATTGAAGAACAAAAGCGGGAAGAAGAAAAATTGATTATTCAGCAATTGAAGGATGCTGATAATGTGGTTTTATTAGATGAAAAAGGTAAAGAAATGAGTTCAGTAGAATTTAGCAAGTGGTTAGAAAAACAAAGTATTAGTAGTAAAAGATTGGTATTTGTAGCAGGCGGACCTTATGGTTTTAGTGAAGATTTCAAAAAGAAATATTTGAGTTTAAGTTTATCTCAAATGACTTTTTCTCACGAGATGGTAAGATTGATTTTTTTAGAGCAATTATACAGAGCAATGACCATTTTAAAAGGACAAAAATATCATCATGAGTGATTTAAATTACCACTTCTTTTTGTAAATACTCAAAGAGTTTCCAACTACTACAATATCTGAAAAGGTCATTGAAAGAGCGGCAATGATGGGCATTAAAAATCCTGCTGCTGCAATGGGTATGGCTATTACATTGTAAAAAAATGCCCAGAAATAATTTTGTTTGATTTTTTTCACTACTACACTACTTATCTTTATAGCAATCATCCATTTTTCAAAGACATCAGAATGAGAAATAATTACACTCGCACTATCTACTGCAATAGATGATGAATGGTTGAATGAAATAGAAACATTGGCTTTTGCCATTGCAGGGGCATCATTAATGCCATCACCTGTCATACATACTAAACTATATTTTTTCAACTCATCAATGATTTGCAATTTTTCTTCAGGAAGTTTTTCATAATATACATTTTCTTCGGGGATATAGAGTTCTTTTGCTACAGATAAACATTTGTCTTTTTTATCTCCACTTAAAATAAAAACTTTTTTTCCCTTTTTTTGTAATTGCTGTATGCACTCTTTTGCATTGGGTCTTATTTCATCTTTAATTTTGAAAGCGGCTATTAATTCATCATTGGCTAATACAAATACATCGTATTGTTCTTTTAATTCTAAATGATTTTTAAGTATTCTGTATGAGCCAATTTGATATACAATATTTTCAGATGAGTTATATTCTTTAAAACTAACTCCTAATCCTTTTGTTTCTTTGAAGTCAATTAATAATGTTCCACGAGCGTTTCTGTCCTTGCAAAATTTTGCAATAGATTGTGCAATGGGATGTAATGAACGACTTTCAGCAGAATAAACCAGTGAAAGTATTTTCTCCTGATGATATTTATCTGAAAACACTTTGAATGTTTCTACAATAAAATTTCCAGTGGTAATAGTTCCTGTTTTATCAAAAACAAAAACATTACTTTTTTCTAACCATTCAAATGCGGCGGTAGATTTGAATAAAATTCTGTTGCGAGCGGCAATGCCTAATGCGACAGCCACAGCCGTTGGTGCCGCTAATCCCATTGCACAAGGACAAGATATAACCAACACAGCAATTGCCCTTAAAATAGATAATGGCACATCCTTGAATAACCAATAATTCACTAAATAAGTAACAATAGCAATCAATATAACTGTAGGCACAAATACGGCTGAAATTTTATCACCTAATTTTTGTATTTCTGTTTTATCTCTTTGGGCTTTTTTGACAATTTCTACAATTTGTGCCAAAATTGTTTCCGATTTTTTGCGAATAACATACGCTTCGGCATTGCCTTTCAGAATGGTAGAACCTGCAATTAATTCATCATTTTCTTTTTTGAACACAGGCACACTTTCTCCCGTAATGATGGACTCATTTACTTCAACTTCTCCACTTAATATTTTACAATCTAATGGCACTTGTTCGCCTTCTTTTATCAATATCACATCACCAACAAAAATATCATCTATTACCACATTAGTAAATTCTACATTACCATTATTATCTATTTTTTTAGTAGCATATTTTATTTCGTTACTCTTTTGTAGCCGTTGAATTTCTCGGGTAGTTTTTGATACACTATAATGTTCTATAAAATTACCTAACATAACAAATGTAATGATGGATGCCGATGTCTCAAAAAACATATATTGATGTGAATGATGTAATAGCCAACCTGCTATGCTATAAATATATGCCGCTAATGCCCCTGTAAGTATTAAAACATCCATATTAGGGCTTTTGTGAATAATGGATTGCAATGCTCCTTTCCCAAAATGGTAAACTCCAATACCTACTACAATAGATGATAATATTAACTGCACATCAAAACGATGTAAAAAGGATATAGGAATAACCATACTCAATAAAAGCGGGGTAGTTAATACAGCACATACTATAAATAACCACTGTACTTTTTCGTGATGTTGATGAACATTTTTTTCTTCATCGTCTTTTACAATATAACCACTTCTTTCTATGGCTTTTATAAATTTTTCCAATGGAATATTATTGGGCTTTTGAAATACGGCTTCTCCCATTGAAAAATCTACAAAAACATCGGTGGCGCCTTCTTTTTCAAGGGCGTTTTTGATGGTGGATGCACAACCTGTGCAGGTCATTCCACCTACTTTAAGAACTTTTTTTTCTAACATTAAATTTAATTCTGCTACAAAGTTAAGGAATTAGATGCAGTAGATCAAAAATAAAAAAGCCACCTGCTTTTGGACAGATGGCTAACAATGATTTTGAAAAGTGATATTTTATTTTTGTGCTTTCTTTTGGTATCTTTGTCTGTATTTATCTACACGACCTGCTGTGTCTACCAATACTTGTTTTCCTGTGTAATATGGATGTGATGCCATTGAAATATCCAATTTTACTAATGGATATTCTTTTCCATCTTCCCAAACTATTGTATCTTTTGTTTCAGCACAACTACGGGTAAGGAAGGCATAGCCGTTGCCCATATCTTTAAACACGCACAAGCGATAATTTTCAGGATGAATATCTTTTTTCATAACTCAAATTTTTTAGGGCGGCAAATATAGTAAATAATTTATTTTCTATACAAATTTATTTTGCTTTTGCTTTCAAAGAAAATTATCTCTACTTTTGGGGGGTAAAATTAGTATTATGATAAAATTGTTACTTACTACGCTGTTATCCTTCACATTTTTGTTGTTTTCTTATGCACAGGATTCTCAAGAAAAATCAACTTCTGCAAAAGAAGAAATGAACTGCTACAATAAATGGGCAGCTAAATTTGAAGAAAGGGGTGCCGAAGATGTAAAAGATGGTGTTTATACAGATGTTATAATAACTGTCAGATTTAAAGGCAACGCTACTTGTTATAGTGGAAAAGCAGAGATTATTGAAGGAAAAGTAGGTAAGTTTTACATTTTGTTAGAAGATGGCACTTATGAAGAATTTAAAAAGACATGGAAAAATAACTCAAATAAAGATAAAAAAATTATCAACGGAATGAGTGAAACAATGATTACTATTCATAATGAATTAGTGAATATTCTTTTCCCATCCAAGTTAAAACCTAAAAAGCCCAAGCCCAAATTGGCTCCTGAACCTACTGATGATTAGTAGTGAGTATAATATTTTTTCTCCAAAATATTTTGATATGAATCCAAAAGAAAAATTTTTTCTTGAAGAATATATTCCATTGCTCAAAAAATTATCAGGTGATGAAAAACCTTTATGGGGAAAATTGTCTCCACAAGGAATGATAGAACACATGACTGATTCCATTGGTATTGGTTGGAAAAGAATTGAATATCCTTTGTATACTTCGCCCGAACATTTGCCTAAGATGAAAGCATTTTTATTAAGCGAAAAGCCCTTTCGTGAAAATACGCCCAATCCATATATGCCCGATACACCACCACCATTGAGAAACAAAAATATCTCTGATGCTATTGCAGAATTAGAAAATGAAATACAAAATTTTATTCAGTTTCACAAACAATATTCTGATATTATAGTTCAAAATCCTTTTTTTGGTGATTTGAATTATGAAGAATGGCTACAATTATTATACAAACACGCTTTACATCATTTAAAACAATTTGGTGTTATTAAATAATCAGTAATGAAAAAATCATCATCCGAAAATATTATTTATGGTGCTCGTGCTGTTGAGGAAATTTTAAAGGATAACAATCGTATTCATAATGTTGAGAAGATATTAGTAGATGAAAAAAAGCACAGAAATTATCAACAATTGCTGAATACTGCCCGTGCTCATAAAATTGCTGTGCAATACGTGCCCGAAGTCAAACTGAATAAGTTAAGCAAGGGAAAAAATCATCAAGGCATATTAGCTCACATTATTGATGTTCAATATCATTCTATTTACGAATTATTAGAAAATACTACTCATGCTTTGAATACTATTCTGTTTTTAGATAGAATTACTGATGTAAGAAATTTTGGTGCCATTGCTCGCAGTGCTTATGCTATGGGAATAGATGCCATTATTGTTCCGCCAAAGGAAACGGCTTCAATCAATGCTGATGCAATAAAGACATCGGCAGGTGCATTGTTAAAAATACCTGTATGTAGAGAAAATAATATTTCTGAAACCTTGCAATTCCTTAAAGAAAAAGGATTTCAAATAGTTGCCTGTCACGAAAAAACAAGTCAATTAATTTTTGATGTGGATTTAAAGTTACCTTCTGTAATAATTTTAGGTTCTGAACACAATGGAATATTGAAGGAATATTTAAGATTATCAGATATAGAAGTCAAAATACCTATGGCAAAAGATTTTGATTCATTAAATGTTTCTGTGGCTGCTGGTATTATCTTTTACGAGATACAAAGACAGAAACTTTGTCTTTGAATTGAAGAAATAGAGTAGCACTGCGTTCAGCGTGACAAAAAACCACCCCTTTGCTCCCCTCCCTAATTTTTTATGGAGGGGATGGAAGAGGGTCTGAGCGCAGCGAAGAATCTGAATAAGACACTTCACTTCGTACCGCCATAAGCGGACAACACGCTTCTCCGCCCCCCAACGAAGTTGGGGGCGGATCAGTAGGACAATACTTGGAATAAAGGTTTTTATGTTTTCAATTTCCATTTCAAAATTTGTAATTTTGCACAATTTACATTCCGATAATCCTTTTAGAAGTAAATAAAATTATCGGGTGTTGTTCTTACTTGACCATACTTGCATTTAAGCACAAATATATAATATATGATTAAAAAATGTTTAATTATTATTGTTGGGACATTGCTCGTTTTTCAAATTAAAGCACAGGATATTTTTGGACTATCCAATGGAAGTTATAGCGGCATATCAGGGGCTATTTTAAATCCTGCCAATACACACGGCATCTGCAAGTTTGATTTGACAATGGGTGCTAATGCTGGATTTTTGAGTAATTACATTCGTATTAGCAGAACATTTCTATTTGAAAGCTTTAGTGCAGATAGTATTTTGAAGAGAAGTACCACTCGTTTGATAGATGGCAATACACCAAGAAGTTTTATCTCATCAACAAGAATCATTATGCCTTCTTTTATTGTAAGAATAAATGAAAAAAGTTCATTTGCCTTTATATGGAATGTGAGAAATTACATCAATCTTGGTGGATTAAATAATGAATTGGCTTCGGTATTGTATTATAATTTGCAATATCCAAATGCTTATTTGAAAAATAATAATACCAACAATACTTATGCTTCTTCGCATTTATGGGCAGAATATGGAATTTCTTATGCAAGAGAAATATTAGATAATTCCAAAAATAATCTAACAATTGGAGCAACATTAAAGTTTTTACAGGGCATTCAATCTTTCTATGCTTATACTAAAAATTTTAATTATGATTTACTCTCTGATTCTACTATGAACATTCAAAATTCTTATGTTTATTATGGACATTCAAAAAATTTTTCTGTCAATCCTTTTTCGGCAGGTTATGCAATGAATGGTAAGCCAGCATTGGGATTAGATTTAGGAATCAATTATTTCATTAAATCAGATAAATTTAGTAATGATGTAACTAATTATGTATTAAAACTTTCTGCGTCTATTTTAGACATTGGAAGTATAAAATATGACAAAGTAAATAGCAATGATTTTGCTGCTCATACCAATAATTGGAATGTAAGAAACCTGACTTTTGATTACAAAAATATTACTCAAAATTTAGATGATACCATTCAAAATAGGTTTGGATTTCTCAATGCTTCAAAGCAATATAAAATGAAATTGCCCACCACACTGCTTTTACAAGCAGATTGGAAATTATCCGAAAAATTATTTTTCAATTTTTCTGCACGCTTACCAAGACCATTCAAAGATAAAATTAGTTTTTCAAAGGAATATGCTTATTTTTCATTCGCACCAAGAGTTGAAAGTATTAAAGGGTTTATGTTTTCTGTGCCTGTTTATTACTACCCTATGTATAGAAATACTTCTGTGAAAAATATTTCTGCAGGATTTATTTTGCAATTAGGTTGGATGGCAATAGGCACTAATCATCTAACAGATTTAATTTTTAATGATTATATGAAAAGTTTTGATGTATTTATGATAATGAAATTTTCAAATATTCAAAAAGAACCAAGAGTGTATGATAAAGATAAAGATGGCGTGCAGGATAAGTTAGATATATGCCCCGAAGTAGCAGGAAAATTAGAATTGCAAGGTTGCCCTGATAAGGATAATGATGGCATTGCTGATAAAGATGATAAATGCCCTGAAATTGCAGGAAAATCTGAATTAGCAGGATGTCCTGATAAAGATAATGATGGTATTACAGATGCAGAAGATAAATGTCCTGACATTGCAGGAAAAAAAGAATTTCAAGGATGTGCTGATACAGATAATGATGGTATTGCAGATAATGAAGACAAATGTCCCGACATTGCTGGAATTAAAGATTGGAATGGATGTCCACCGCCTGTTATTGACGGAAATATAGTTCTTACTGAATATAAAAAAGAACCTGCATCTAAAATTAAACTTTATTTACTAAGTGAAAATTGCGAAAAACAGGATTCAACAATGACTGACGAAAAAGGATACTTTAAATTTACAATAAAGGATACATCAAAAGTATATTATGTAAAAGTTAATGAAAAAGAAGAAATAGCATCAGGTAAAGCGAGATTTTTTATAAGTCGCAATGATACTATCATTAGAGTGAGTAAAAATTTTCCTTGTGAAAAATTTATATTCACCCAGTTGCCGTTTGAAAAATATCCATTTATTGATTTAAAGAGAGATGGCTTATTGCATATTGGAGGTAATTTTTTAGTGGTTGGAGAAAACAATACAACTGAAGCATTGAAGAATGTAAAATTAATTATCAGAAACTTAAAGGGTGATGTGGTAGATACCATTATTACCAATGAATTTGGAGCATTTACATTTAGATATCTGGATTATGACCAGCATTATCTTATAACTTTTGCAGAACAAGATATTCAATTACCATCTGGAACTAAAATAATATTGACTAATAAAAATGGCAAAGAAATAAAGAGATTTACATATATTCCTAGTGAGCCGTTTAAGTATGAATTATTGCCTTACGATAAAATTACGCTCAAAGATTTAGAAATAGAAGATGAGTCATTAAACATCACCATTCGTGGATATTTGAAAAACACTCGCTTTCAGCCATTCAGAAATGTAAAAGTTATTGTAACAGACGAAGATAGCCCTATACAAACACTTACAACAGATTCAACAGGAAAGTTTATTTCTGATAATCTTAAGTTCAAAAAGGGTATTTCTTTTATCATTCCAATGAATCAAACAGATTCAATGTTGAATAAGACCAATATTATTTTAATTACTGACTCAAAAAATAAGGTCATAAAAAGATTGGTGAGAGGTTTAGGAGGAGAATTTAAAATCACTTTGTTAGATTTAGAGAAAACAACGCTTGCAGAATATCAAATCAACGACCCGTGGTTAAATGTGCTTAAACTCAAAAATCAAAAATCTGCTGACACCATTAAAATCAGAGAAAAAATTAATTATGCTCTGAATGCCTACAAACCTGATGCAGCAGGATATAGAGTGCTTGATAAAGTAGTTCAGATTATGAAAGATAACCCCAAATTAATTATTACCATTTCATCACATACTGATAGTCGTGGAAATGATAAACACAATATGCAATTATCAGAAAAAAGAGCAAAATTTGCTTACGATTATATTGTTTCAAAAGGCATAGAGCCCGAAAGATTGACATACAAAGGATATGGAGAAAGTCAGTTATTGAATAATTGCGGAAACAATGTAAAATGTTCAGAAGAACAACACGCCGAAAACCGCCGCACAGAATTTGATATTAGAATGAAAGTAGAGTAGATAATAAATATTAATGTTGAATAATTACTTTGCTATAAATCACATTTTCGTTTTCCAATAATAACTTTAAGAGATACACACCTTCGTTTAATTTATTTATATTAATAGTAAATTGATAGTTTTTGTCAAAATTATTCATTTCAACTTTTCTTCCGCATACATCTACTAACTCTATTTCTTTTATCATATAAAATGATTGAATATTCAATACATCAGAAGCAGGATTGGGAAAAATTTTCAAACTTGAAAGTTTATCATTTTCTTTAATGCTTGTAAAAGCCCCACAAAAATCAGGTATTCCCCAACCAATATTATTATTGGGGTTATTAGCATTGCTGCTATATTGTTTTATCAGATTTAATAATTGGATATTGGTCAAATTGGGTTTGGCTTGCCATAAACATGCCGCAGCCCCTGCTATCAAAGGCGTGGCAAATGAAGTTCCATTCCCATTCATAGGAAAACCATTTGATGATGAAATGGTTGTATTTACACCCATAGCACAAACATCGGGCTTTATCCTTCCGTCGGCAGTAGGACCACGACTACTAAATGACGCAATATTGTCCGAAACATCTACACCACCTACTGTACATATACTATCAGCATCAGCAGGAACAGAAATGTAATACCACGAACTACTGCCTTCATTCCCCGCAGCATTCACTACAAAAATTCCTTTTCTTGCCGCCATTGTAGCGGCTTTACTCATAGCAATGGTTTTTCCGTTCAGCATACTATAATTGTGATTATATGTAGAATTATCAAATGTTGTATAACCTAATGAAGTTGTAATAATATCAACACCTGCGCTGTCAGCAAACTCTGCCGCTCTTATCCAGAAATATTCTTCTATTGGATATTCTGATGAAACATCTTCAGTACGAAATAACCAATAAGATGCTTTGGGAGCAGTACCTATCATAACGCCGTTATTCAACGCCGCCATAGTTGAAAGTACAAAAGCACCGTGTTGGTCATCTTCAAACACCATTGTATCTCTGTTTACAAAATCGTATGTTCCCAATAATCTTCCTTCAGCAAATAAGCTATCAAATACAGGATTATTATTCACATTATAAAACCCAGCATCAATTACTGCTATTATCATTCCTTCGCCTCTATATCCTGCATTGTGTAAGCATTCAATTTTTAATTGATGATTTTGGTCATAACTGCTTCCATAATTATATGAGTATGTTTTGGTTGTATTAGTGTAAGGATTTGGAAAAACACTATCAGTAATGGAATGATGAGTAGTGATATTTAAAGGTTGTGATGATTGAACAAAGCTATAGGATTGAATCACTGATAAAGCCACTGTATTAGTAGTTTGGATAATCACACCATTCAACCATTTGATACGATGTAATACCGTAACACCAGAAACGCTTTCTATTTGATTCACATACGATGAAGTTACAGGCAAATCTGTTTCATCTATTGGAATACTTTGATTGACTCTTCTTTGAATGGCTTTTGCTGAAAGGAAAGCTGAAGGATTGGAGATGGAATAACCATTATTATTTTTATTTTTGAAGGCAATAAAATACTTGTCGGTTTGTGTAAAGCAGATTAAGGAAGATAGATTCAAGATAAATAAAAATATAAAAATTCTCATTTAGTTTATATTTGGCTCAAAAATACAATTATTTTCATAATAATTCGTTATATTTGCAACAAGAAATGAAAAAGATATTTTTTACATATTTGTTTTTTTTGATTTCGGTTTATCTTTTTTCACAAGGTGGAAATCAGGCATATCCTGCTAAATTAAAATGTGTTTCTGTTATTAATAGCACGGGCGATATTGTTATTACTTGGATTCCGCCTGTAGATCCTTTGGGGCAATTTTATTCTTATGAAATTTTTCAATCTAATTCAAGTTTAGGCCCTTTTTTGCTCATTACTACTATCAATAATATATCCGTTAATTCTTATACACATATCTCTGCTGGTGGAAACACTCAAAGCAGATATTATTTTATCAGAACCAGATGGGGACCTAATGGCACTACTTCATCTGCAATATCAGATACATTACACTCTATTTTTTTATCTCTTACTGGCATTGGTGGTGGCGTTGCTAAACTGAATTATAATGATATACACATTCCTCACCTTTCAACTTCCAATCCTAATTTTTACATCTATAAAAATACAACAGGTGTTCCTCCATTTTACTTACTAACTCAAACGCCACAAGTTAAGTATAATGATACAGTAGCACGATTGTGCAATGGTACCAATTATTTTTATTATATTGAACTCACTGATTCTATTGGATGTTCATCTCTTTCAAATATTGCAAATGGTAGTTTTTTAGATAATCTGCCGCCAATTGTGCCATATTTAGATTCTGCAAGTGTTTTGCCAAACGGTCAGGTTGCTATAGGTTGGACACCTTCACCTTCTCCTGATTGCGCAGGTTATATTATTTATCAGGTCATCAATAATATCAATGTCCCGATTGATACCATTTGGGGATATAATAATACAGCTTATACTTTTACGAATACATCAGCTAATAACAATTCATTACAATTTGTGGTTTCTGCCGTTGATAGTTGCAATAATGTAAGTATTTTAAGTGGCACACAAAACACTTTATTTCTCAAACATAATTATAATGTTTGTGGACACAGCACACAATTACAATGGAATAATATTTCCTTGCCCGGCGGAAGTGTGAAATATTATATTTATGCTTCTGAAAATGGTTCTTCTTTTAGTTTAGTTGATAGCACTACATCTCTAACTTATAATTACAATCAATTGAATTACAACAGTAATTATTGTATGTATATTCGTGCCAAAAGTAAAACAGGCATCACAGCATCTTCTAATTTAATTTGCTTTAATGCTTATGGTTCGCCTGTTCCTTCTTTTTCATATATTCGTTATGCAACAGTAAAAGATACTCATCAAATTGCACTTGCATTTTATATTGATACTTCAAAGTCCTCTACTGGGCTTGAATTATTACGAAGTGCAGATAATATTAATTTTCAAAGTATAGCCGTCATTCCAACTTCAACATCTAATGCTTCTTATTTTTACACCGACCAATCACTTAGTATTAATACCACACAAAATTTTTATTACTACAAAACTTATATTTTAGATAGTTGCGGAAATAGAAGATACTCAAGTAATACAAATAAAACAATTTTACTATCAGCCCGAAAAAGTAAAACGCAACTTTTTACAGCCATTTTAGATTGGGATGATTATCAGGGATGGCCAACAGGTGTAAGTGATTATTATGTTTACAGAATTATAGATAATACAATGGAAAGCACTCCACGAGCCGTATTGCCTTCATATATTAGAACATATACAGACGACTATTCTGATTTATATAACCATACAGGAAAAATTGGTTATGTGATTATTGCAGCTGAAAATAATGGTAATCCTTATGGATTTATTGAATCTTCCAGTTCAAATATTGCTTATGTATTTGATGAAGGAGAGGTGTTTATTCCCGATGCCTTTGCTCCTAATGGAATTAATTTTTTATGGAAGCCAGTATTTCAGTTCCCTAATCCTGAAGATTATCATTTGTGGATTTATGATAGATGGGGACAAGTTATTTTTTCTACTTCTGATATTAATACAGGTTGGGATGGTGGCGAACATCCCGATGGAGTGTATGTTTATTTTATTCGTTATAAAAACTCTCGTGGTGAATATCTTGAACTCAAAGGAAATATTACATTGTTGAGATAATATAACTTATCTGTGAGGGTGAAATAACATAATAATTTTGTCTGCCATAGGCGGATAAGCGAAAAAATTATCTTCCCCAATCCCCAACTTCATTGGGGAGGGACAAATGACCCGAAGTAATTTAGGCGCTTCGCTGCATTCAGCGTGACATTGATTAAATAAACCACAAAGGACACAAAGAAATATTACACTCCTACTCCTATCAAAGTAACATCATCTACTTGAAATTGTTCGCCTTTCCAATTAGAGAAAAATTGTGATAATTGCTCGCCTTGTGTGATAATGGAATGCTCCTGCATGTTTTTCAAAACTTCTACTAATTGCTTGCTACCCATTTTCTTTCCTTTTGCTCCGCCAAATTGGTCAGAAAATCCATCGGTGCTTAAATACATTACACTGCCTTGTGTAAGATTTATTTTGTGCTGTGAAAAAGCATACGCCTCTTCATACCAACTAACAGGTTGTTTGTCGCCTTTTATCTCCATCACTTCTTTTTCAGGTGTGATGGTAAGCAATGGACGATTGGCTCCACTAAACTGAATTTTGTTTTTGTCTCGCTTATCTATCCTTACCAAACAGACATCCATTCCGTCTCTTAAATGCTGTTCATCAGAGCTTAATCTTTCTATTACAATTTCCCTTGCTCTGTCTAAAATTTTACCTGTATCTACAATGCATTCTTCTTTCACGGCTTTGGTAAGAGCACCGCTGCATACTACACTTACCATAGCCCCTGGTACGCCGTGTCCTGTGCTATCAGCAGCTGCAAGAAAGATATAATCTTTTGTTTCTTCAAACCAATAAAAATCTCCTGCAATGATGTCTTTGGGTAAATATAATACAAAACTGTTGGGTAACAATGTTTGCCACTTATCTTTTGAAGGCAGGATGGCTTGTTGTATCCGTTTGGCGTAAAGGATGCTGTCGGTAATTTCTTTGTTTTTTTCTTCTACTAATTTTTTCTGTTTAGCAATAATGTCTTTTTGCCTTTGAGTGATTTTGTATCTGTTGTACATAAATCCCGCAAAAATCATTACCAAAGCGAGCCCGCCGTATAGAGCGTATTGTTGATTGCGTTTAGCTTTGATTTCAGCTTGTTGTTGAGCGATTTGTGCTTTATGTATTTCTGCTTGCTTGGCAGCGGCAATACTATCTGCTGTACGTTGTTTTTCGTATTGGTATTGCATTTCTTTCTGAATGGCGGCTTTTTGATTTTCTTCGCTCATCACGCTGTCTCTGTATTTAATGTGTTCTTTGTAGTAATATAAAGCTTTTTCAAATTTTCCGGTTTGTGCGTAGAGTTCGGATAAACTTTTACAAACAGATTTTAAGTAATAAATCGTTCTAAGTTCTCTGTTTATTTGTTCCGATTGTTTCAAATATTTTTCAGCTTCTTTGAATTTTTTTTGAGCTAAATATAAACTTCCAATGTTTCCAAAATTGACTGCCTGACCTTGTTTATTTCCGATTTCTTCATTGATTTTCAATGCTTTGAAATAATACTCCAATGCCTTGGGCATTTTGCCTTGTTCATTATAAACAGTCCCGATATTTCCGAGATTGACGGCCTGATTTTGTTTATTTCCGATTTCTTCATAAATTTTCAATGCTTTGAAATAATACTCCAATGCTTTGGCATAGTTGCCTTGTTCATTACAAACAGTCCCGATGTTTCCGAGATGTCTTGCTACTCCGTTTTTATTTCCTAATTCTTCATTGATTTTCAATGCTTTAAAGTAATACTCCAATGCCTTGGCATAGTCGCTTTGTTCATTATAAACAGTCCCGATGTTTCCGAGATTGATTGCCTGTCCTTGTTTATTTCCGATTTCTTCATTGATTTTCAATGCTTTGAAATAATAATCCAGTGCTTTGGCATAGTTGCCATGGTCTAAATAAACATTTCCGATGTTTCCGAGATGTCTTGCAACTCCATTTTTATTTCCCAAATATTCATCTATTTTCAATGCTTTAAAATAATACTCCAATGCTTTAGAATCGTTGCTTTGTTCTTTATAAACAATCCCGATGTTTCCGAGATTTGCTGCCTGTCCTTGCTTATTCTCGATTTGTTCATTAATTTCTAATGCATTGAAATAATAGTCCATCGCCTTGGCATAATTGCCCTGGTTGTAATAAACAATCCCAATGTTTCCGAATACTGTAGCTTTGAGTTTTTTGGCTTTATATGAAATTGTTTTTTCTTTTGAATGTTCATACTTTTCTGCAATGGATAAAGCAGTATTATATAATTCCATTGCTTTGGTATAATCACTTTTTACATAATAATCCCATCCTTTTGCTCTGATGGCTTCTCCTTTTCTTAATGCTCCATCTGCACCGGTAATTTTTTCTACTGTTTTTTCGGCAAGGGTGTGGTAATAAATAGCAGTGTGTCGGGGTTGGAATTTTTGAAGAAATCACCAATTGTCAGGTAAGCATTAAATCTGGTGGTATCGTGTCGGGCGGTTTTGAGAATAATGTAAAGGGAATCTAACTTTTTGTTTTGGGAAAAAAGTTGAGATACAAATGAAAAACAAAACAGAATGATGTAAGAAATATTTTTCACTAATAATTTTTTTGACAAAGGTAAGGAGAAATTCATTTAATTAAAAATTAAGTGCTGACGCTCTTGGTTCCGAGCTTGAGTTCGGAATGCTGACCGAAAGGGTCAGCATCTGAATCCTGAACTTTAGCTTTGGGAAATTAAAAATTATTTGGATATTGCTCGTGCAAATTGTCCGCCTTTGGCGGAGTGAAGCGAAAAAATTATCTTCCCCAATCCCCAACTTCATTGGGGAGGGACAAAGGACGCGAAGTGGTTTGTGGATACTTTACTGTGTTCCATTTTTGGCGGACAAAATGATTCACTACATTCTGTATGATATTGGCTTATTTTATCTTACTAATAAAGAGCCCTCAATTCATTTTGTTTTTACTTACAGTCATCAGAAATTCATCATATTCTATCAAATGCTCATTTCAACTACATTATTTGTAATTATAAACAAAACAAATAGAACTGATATGTAAACTACACTATTGTTGACTTTCAGTATCTTCTTTATTCTGGTTTTTGAATGAATCAAAATCAAATGATAAAGTAAATCTCCATGTGTTTTGTAAAGGATTTTGTCTATTAGCAACTGTTGGCACCAGATACGAAGCGTCCAAGCCAAATACTGAATAACGAATACCAAAGCCAAAGGTTAAAAATTGCCTTCCACCTTTTGTTTTACTTTCATAAAAGTAACCCATTCTAAAAGCAAATTGATTAGCATACCAATATTCAAAACCTGTAGAGATATTGATTTCTTTTAGTTCTTCTTTGAAACCACCTGGTGCATCATTAAATGATTGCAATACGCCTTGTATCACAGGCACATCAGGGTCTTTACCATAAAGAATAATTTTTTTGCCGGTAGAAGCACTCACTGAATCCCCTGTGCCATCTGCTTTTTTAAGATATACGGGTGGAGTGGGGACTAACAATTTGTTGAAATCAACATAAATGCCAATGGTATTGTAGTCATCTAAAATGGTTTTTAATCCAGCCCCCAGCCGTAGATTAGTAGGTATGAAATTTTTTGTTCCTGTACCATAGGAAATTTTTCCTCCTAAATTTGTGATGGCAAGTCCAGCAGTTGCGATACCCTTTTTTTCTCCTAAATCAAGTTTTTTACTTTTGTAATATAATGAAACATCTACGGCTACAGTTTGTCCTGCTTTGGTGGGCTGTCCATTAACAGCGTATCCGCCTGTAAGATTAGAATTGACATATCTGAATGCCATTCCCATAGAAAAATAGGGAGAAAGTTTTTGTGAATATGCTATGTCTACTGCAAATTCATTGGGCTTGAATTGCCCCGTAGTGTTGCCCATTATATCGGTAAATGTGATATTTCCTAATGAAAAATATCTCAAAGAAGCACCTAATGTGCTCATCTTATTCAATTTTTTATAGAAGGAAACATAAGATAAACTAATATCAGGCACAAGCATTCTTAACCATGGAGAATAAGAAATGCCAAAGCCCATATTTTTTTCTGACATGGCTAATTTAGCCCCATTCCAATGAATAGAACTTACATCTGGGTCTGTAGCTACACCCACTTCGCCCATTCCACCTTGTTTTGAATCAGGGCCTATGATTAAAAAAGGAACAGCAGTAGTAATGGGATTTAATGAACCTAATAGTTGTTGAGTGGAAAGCGTGTGTGTAGATGAATTTTGTGCAGAAAAAAAATAGGGAAGCAAAAGAAGTAAAAAATATTGCTTTTTCATATTTCGGGTATAGAAAGGGTGCAATGATACAAATAACTTAAATACTTTACACATTAAAATATAATTTTGAGTTAATACCAACGACTGAAGGTTAATATTATTGTATTAAGTAGGGATAAAAATAAATTTAAAAAAAATTTTTATATTTAATGTTAATTTACATATATTTGCCGCTCAAAAATTAAAAAAATGAAAAAAACAGTATCGTTCGTAGTAGCAGCCATCGCTGGCGTAGCTATCGTAGCTTGCGGTCCTTCAAAAGAGGAAATTGAAGCAAGAGAAAAAGCAAAAGCTGATTCAATCGCAGCAGTAGAAAAAGCAAAAGCTGATTCAATTGCAGCAGCAGAAGCAGCAGCAAAAGCACAAGCTGATTCCATTGCAAAAGCAGATTCAGTAAGAAAAGCTGACTCTATTGCAAAAGCAGAGGAAGCTGCTAAAAAAGGTGGCAAGAAAAAATAATCAGCCATCTTGAAAAGAAATAAAGCCCATTCGCCAAATGCGAATGGGCTTTATTATTTTAAAGATATTTTTTTTAAACTTAAACATCTGCAAAAATAAAAAAGCCCTTCATTTTGAAGGGCTTTTTATAATAAGAATAATATAATACTTTACTTAACTTTTTCTACTATACTCTTAAAAGTTTCAGGATGATTCATTGCTAAATCGGCTAAAACTTTTCTATTTAAATCAATGTTATTCTTTTTGAGTTTGTCAATAAATTGGCTGTAGGACATTCCATATTGTCTCACAGCTGCGTTAATTCTCTGAATCCACAGGCCACGCATTTCTCTTTTTTTGAGTTTGCGATGCTTGTAGGCATAGGTTAAACCTTTTTCAAAGGTGTTTTTGGCAATGGTCCAAACATTTTTTCTTGCACCCCAATAACCTTTGGTTAGTTTGAGGATTTTTTTTCTTCTTGCTCTACTTGCTACTGAATTGACTGATCTTGGCATAGTTTTAAATTTTGTGGGTGGCAGCGGCTTTACTAAAAGCACTTATGGCTGAACACCCGGGTTATTGATGGTTTTAAATGTTTAATAGAAATCTTACATTATTTAAATCAGAATGATCTACTTGAGCCATTCTGCCCAATTTGCGCTTTCTGTCTTTTTCTTTTTTAGTTAGAATGTGGTTTTTATATGCTTTTTTTCTCATTATTTTTCCACTTCCTGTTACTTTAAATCTTTTCTTAGCGCTGGAATTTGTTTTAATTTTTGGCATAAAATATTTTTTTGAGGGGGGCAAATGTATGAATAATATTTTTAGCATTCAAAAATATTTTTTTGATGTTGTGGATAAACTTTTTTCTGTTTTTAATTATTCTCAAATATAAATTTCGCAACTTTGCCACAAAAAAATGAAAGATTACTCTATTGATGAACTAAAATTATTGAGTAGGCAGATTAGGAGGGATATTATTAGAATGGTATTTAATGCACAATCAGGGCATCCGGGTGGTTCTCTTGGATGTGTTGAAGTATTGGTGGCATTGTATTTTAAGGTTATGAAGCATCAGCCGCAGCCCTTTAATATGGATGGCATTGGAGAAGATTTGTTTTTTTTGAGTAATGGGCATATTACCCCTGTATATTATAGTGTATTGGCCAGAAGTGGTTATTTCCCTGTTGAGGAACTAAATACGTTTAGAAAAATCAATTCCCGATTGCAAGGGCATCCTGCTACGCACGAGCATTTGCCGGGAATTAGAATTGCATCAGGTTCATTGGGGCAGGGAATGAGCGTGGCAATAGGGGCCGCTTTATCCAAGAAATTAAATAATGATAAATGTATTGTATTCAGTTTACACGGTGATGGAGAATTGCAGGAAGGACAAATATGGGAAGCAGCAATGTTCGCAGCGGGAAAAAAAGTAGATAATTATATTGCTATAATAGATTACAATAATAGACAAATAGATGGAAATGTTGAAGATGTAATGCCACTTGGAAATTTAAAAGCCAAATTTGAAGCATTTGGATGGAAAGTGGTAGAAAACGAGCAAGGGAACCATCTTGAAAGTGTTTTGGAAAAATTGAATGAATGTAAAAGTTTGCTTCATCAAAAACAACCCGTAGTGTTAATCAATAAAACAGAAATGGGCTATGGTGTAGATTTTATGATGGGTACGCACAAGTGGCATGGTAAAGCTCCAAATGAAGAACAAACTAAAATAGCACTTCAGCAATTACCTGAAACGTCTTTTGGCGATTTTTAGATAAATTGATGAGGTAGAAAGACAAGATAGTAAGATGAAAATTAGACCGTATTTATTAGTTATTATTCTTATACAAGTATTTAATGTTTTTTCTCAAAAAACCATTAATCGTATTTTATTTATCTTTGATGATTCTTATAGTATGTATGCCCCCTGGAATACTGAACCTAAAATTAATGTTGCAAAAAGAGTGATGGGAAAATTAATGGATTCTATACAATCCATACCTGATTTACAAATTGCATTAAGATGTTATGGGCATACAACATTTTTTCAACCTGTCAGAAATTGCAAAGATTCAAAATTGGAAGTTCCTTTTGCAGACGCATCTTTCAATGCCTCTAAAATTAAATCATTTATTCAAAAATTAGAACCCAAAGGCACCACACCTATTGCATATTCTATTGCTCAATCAGAAAAAGATTTTACAGAATGTAATAATTGCAGGAATATTATTATTTTAATAACAGATGGTATTGAAGAATGTGAAGGCAATCCTTGTGAAGTTTCTGCACTGCTTCAAAAAAAAGGAATTTTTGTTCGCCCATTTGTGATAGGTATAGGATTGGATATGAAATTTGCTGATGCATTGGGCTGTATGGGAAAGTTTATTGATGTAAGTAATGAACAAAATTTTTATCCTGCTCTGAAAAATGTTCTTACAGAAGCATTGACCAGAACAACAGTGCAGGTAAATTTATTAGATATTAATAAAAAGCCAACAGAAACAGATGTAGTGATGAGTTTTTATGATTCTAAAAATGGACAACTTAAATATAATTTTGTACATACTATCAATAATTATGGAAAGCCCGACACACTTGTCATAGACCCTGATATTGAATATGATATAGAAGTGCATACTATTCCAAAAGTATTAAAGAAAAACATTTCTATTGAAAAAGGTAAGCATAATATTATTTCTATTGATGCTCCTCAAGGATATTTGAATTTACAAATTGATGGAAATATTTATGATTATTATCCTACAACCATTGTAAAAAAAGCAAATGATACAACTATTCTAAATGTTCAGAACTTTGGAAAAACTGAAAAATATTTGGTAGGAAAATATGACTTGGAAATATTGACATTGCCGAGAATTTATCTTAAAAATGTAGAGATTAAGCAAAGTTATACCAATACCATAAAAATACCAGCATCGGGTAGTGTGTTTATTAGTAAAGCCACCAAAGGATATGGTAGTATTTATTTAGATAATGGAAAAACATTAGAATGGGTTTATAATTTAGATG
The DNA here is from genome assembly GCA_040758575.1 of Bacteroidota bacterium. Lineage (GTDB taxonomy): Bacteria > Bacteroidota > Bacteroidia > B-17B0 > Aurantibacillaceae > BPGX01. Next base: position 231,254 of record JBFLVH010000002.1, read on the forward strand.
AAAACTTAACTATGGAAAATATTTATTTACAGCCAGGTAAATATAAATTAGAATTCAGATATACTCATCAAAAACAAATGACAAAAACTATTGAAAAAAGTTTTGAAATTAAAAGTAAAGAGAGTGTTAGGTTGATATTGAATTGAACAGAGTGATTGGAATCCTTGCTTCTTTAAGATAGTTTTGGTTGGTTAGTTTTTTTTTTATTACATTTGCTTGCAAATAATTTTCTAATTTGAGATTGGTATTTAAACATATCTTGTATTCATTAATGGCTGTTTTTGTTTTTAGTTCTTTCAAACAAGATTATGATGTGAATGCTAAAATTAAAGCGGTTTATATTTATAACCTTACTCGTTATTTTGAATGGCCAGCAAATACCAAAAGTGGAAATTTCATTATTCAGATAGTTGGAAATGCCAGCAGTTTAATAAAAGAATTAAATGAAAATGTGGTTTCAAAAAAAACGATAGGTGGGCAAAAAGTAGAACTCGTTAATAGCGATAAAATAGATAAAAATAAAATACCTCATGTATTGTATATTACGCCTGAATATGCTGCATCTTTAAAATCCTATGCGGCTCAATTAAAGAATAAAGGTACATTATTGATTACTGAGCAGGAAGGTGCTGCAAAAACTTATGCTGTGGTTAATTTTGTAATAATTGAAAATAAACAAAAATTTGAATATAATAAGCAAAACGCTGCAAAATATGGATTGAAAGCCAGCGAGGATATTAAAAATCTTGCCTCTGCTGTCTATTAAATATATACAATGAAAAGAAATATTAAAATACCAATTGCATTGTTTATCCTGTTAATAGGATATGTGCAGCAATATACCTTTGCTCAGGTTAATAAATTAATGGAGGCATACGAGTGTTATCAAAACAGAAATATGACCTGTGCAAAGAACAAAATTGATAGTGTAGTTATTCATCCCGAAACTAAAGATGAACCAGGTGCGTGGAGTATCCGTGGCTATGTTTATTATCAATATTTCAAAAATTATGAATATAACCTATATAATTCTAATTACAGAAATGAAGCTATTAAATCTATTAAAAAATCAATGGAGTTAGGACCTGATGCAGAGATGCAACAGCAAAATAAACAACTATTAAAAGCCCTTGCAGAAAGTTATTACAACCAAATTAAAATTTATCTCTACGATTCTTTGAATTATGATAGATGTGTGGATTTATACAATAATTACAAAAAAATGTATCAGGAGTTAGAACCATCAATGAATTTTAGAGATAAAGATATTGAATTTAATCTTAGTGTAGGTGGGCAGTTTGTTAGTACAGTAAAACAGTTATTAGAGTCAGGAAGTGAATTTTCAGATAATATTTTTAATCAATATACCGAAGTTGCTAAAATTAGTTTTAATAAAGTATTGGAGTTAGATGCAAATAATACAGCCGCTTTAAAGGGATTGGCTATTGCATACTATAATCAAGGGGCTAAATTAATTAAAGAAATGTCCTTTGATACACCTATAGAGCAAATAGAGCAAATACAGGAAAACGCTAATAAATACTTTAAGCAATCTTTACCATATATGCTAAAAGCATACGAAAATAAACCTAACGATGATAAAATAATTGAAGGGTTAGCAGGCATCTACTACGCTCTCCATGAAAATGAAAAATTTATTGAATTCAATAAAAAGTTAGAAAAATTAAAAAATCAAAAATAAAGTCCTTTATTATATTTTATTAAAATGAAAATTCGCTTAAACATAACAACGAGAATAATAGGGGGATTTGGAACATTTATATTACTTACATTAATAGCTTTTCTATACACTTTTATTGTATTAAAAGATACTCGTAAAAAAACTGATACTGTAATAGAGCAAGTAATTCCCAGTTTGAACGAATTAAAAGATTTTAATTTGCTCTTACAAAAATCCAAAACATTAATAGCCAAATGGTACTACAACAAAAGCTTAAATGATAACTATGAGTTTAGAATTGAACTCAAACAACTTATTACCAAAGATTATGCACAAAAAAAGAAACAACTTTATCAACTTTCTGAACAATGGCATGAAGACGATAAAAAAACTCTACAAAACATATTGAAAAAAACCGAAGCCACCTTTGTATTATATCAAACAGAAATAATGGATAAATTGAATGGTTTAGAAGCATACGATGACCCCACTATCTATTGGCCTGCAAAAGATGCTTTAGAAAGTGCAGAAGAAAGAGTCAATTTGATTTCCAAAAATCTCAATCAACTTATTGATAGAAAAACACAGGAAGCCGATATTGTAAAACAAGAAATGTTCAAATCCATTAACTTCCTTGAAAATATTGTAAAAATACTTGGTTTTGTCTTACTTGTAGGCGGTGTTGTTATCGCATTCTTTACAATTCGTTCTATTGTGGTGCCCATTATGCAATTGAAAGATTTGCTGCTAAAAATGGGAAAGGGCATTATACCTAAAGAAAGATTTCCCGACAGAACCGATGAAATTGGAGAAATGGGCAGAGCATTGAATATTCTTATCTCCTCTTTTGAAAGAACCACAGAATTCGCTAAACAAACAGGTGCAGGAAACTTTGATGCTGTATTTCAACCGCTTAGTGAGTATGATACACTTGGGCACGCTTTGATACGAATGAGAGACGAATTAGCCGAAAATGAAAGAGTGTTGGAACAAAAAGTAATTGAAAGAACAGAAGAAGTTGTAAAACAAAAAAAAGAAATAGAATACCTCTTTACTCAAGTAACAGATAGCATTAAATATGCTAAAAGAATTCAGGAAGCTATATTGCCCCCTATTAAACAGTTTCAACATCTTTTACCTAACTCGTTTATTTTATACAGACCTAAAGATATAGTAAGTGGAGATTTTTACTGGATTGAAAAAAAAGGAAAATATATTTATGTGGCAGCAGTAGATTGTACTGGTCATGGGGTTCCTGGTGCTTTTATGAGTATTATTGGCTCTAATTTATTGAAAGATATAATTAATAACACATCATTGATTCATCCTTCTGAAATATTAGATGAACTCAATATAAGAATAGCACAAACACTTCACAGTGAACAAACAGATACCAAAGATGGAATGGACTTATCATTCGTTGCTATCAATTATGAAGATAAAATAATAGAATATGCCACTGCAATGAGTCCTATTTGTTTAATCCGAAATGGTGAAATACATATTTTAGAAGGCGATAGATTCCCTATTGGAAAATATACTGATGTAATCAATAAATTTACTAATCATACTATTCAGTTTCATCCAAACGACACAATATATATGTTTTCTGATGGCTATGCTGACCAATTTGGGGGACCAAAAGGAAAAAAACTTTACAAAAAGAACTTCTACAAAATATTGGAAGAATCTTCAAAATGGCCTATTGAACATCAAAAATTTATTCTTGATAAAAAATTTAATGAATGGAAAGGCGATTTAGAACAAATTGATGATATATTAGTAATCGGTATTAAATTATAAGCATATATTTGTTACAATAACATTCCTAATCAAATGTTTTCCTTCAATTATGATTTTTCAAATTTAAGTCAATGAAAATACACATTATTGCAATCGGTGGTAGCATAATGCACAACCTTGCTATTGACCTGAAAAAAAATGGTCACATAGTAACAGGTAGTGATGATGATATACATGAACCTTCTTATTCAAGATTGTTACAACATCAATTATTGCCTGAAAAATTAGGATGGTTTCCCGATAGAATTTCAAAAGATATTGATATTGTTATTCTTGGAATGCACGCCCGAAAAGATAATCCCGAATTATTAAAAGCACAGGAATTAGGTTTGAAAATATATTCCTACCCTGAATTTATTTATCAAAATAGTATCAACAAAAAAAGAATTGTAATAGGAGGCAGTCATGGCAAAACGACTATTACCAGTATGATTTTACATGTTTTGAAAAAAAATAATCTTCCTGCTGATTATCTTGTTGGGGCTCAATTACCTGGATTTGATACAATGGTAAAAATTACTTCTGATAATTCTATATTAGTTGCAGAAGGCGATGAATATCTGGCTTCACCTATTGATTTAAGACCAAAATTTTTAATTTATCGTCCGCACATTGCAGTAATAAGTGGTATTGCCTGGGATCATATCAATGTTTTTCCCACTTTTGAAGAATATAAAAATGCTTTTGTAGAGTTCATTAAGAGCATAGAAAAAAATGGCACTTTGATTTTTAATGAAGCCGATTCAATGTTGTCTGAAATTGTAAAATCTCACCATCGCGGTGATTTGGAGTATATTTCTTATCATTTACCTAACTATCAAATTCAAAATCAGCAAGTGGAAATTATTTATCAAAATAAAAAATATCCATTAAAAATTTTTGGAAAACATAATATTCAAAACCTTGAAGCCGCCCGAAATGTTTGTAATAAAATAGGTATCAATAATGAAACATTTTTAGAAAGTATTGCTGATTTTACAGGTGCATCTAAAAGATTGGAAAAATGGATTGAACAGGAAAATATTATAGTATTCAAAGATTTTGCTCACGCTCCTTCAAAAGTGAAAGCCACTATTGACGCAGTAAAGGAAATGTATCCCAATAAAGAAATAATTGCTGCATTAGAATTACACACTTATAGCAGTTTGAACGAAAATTTTTTTCCTGAATACAAAAATGTCTTATCTAATGCGGAATACAAAATTGTTTATTTTGATGCTCATACATTAGAAATTAAGAAAATGCCGTCACCCGATAAGGAAAAAATTAAACATTCTTTCAATGATAATGATGTGAAGGTAATTGATAATAAAGAAGCATTGTTGCAAACATTAAAAACTATCGGCTTATCAGACAAAATATTACTTTTAATGAGTTCAGGCACATTCTCTAATTTGCAGAAAGAGGAATTATTAAATTAAAATATGGCCTATCAACCCACCCCTTTCTCTCCTCCCTACGCAAGTAGGGAGGGGATTGAGAGGGGAGGGTTAAAAATAGGGAGGTATCTTTTGCCGCAGGCAAAAGATACCTCTGATCCCCAACTCCGTTGGGGAGAAAATACAAATAATTTAAAGTCAAATAAAATTGTTTTCGACAATATTGTATTTTTATGAAGAAGCAAAATAAAATTTAAAACACTTATCATCAATGCAATTATTAAAGCAATATCCATATTTATCAATACTTTTATTAGCCAGCATAGTATTAATGCCCTTTACAGGTAATGTGCATTTGTTTGATTGGGATGAAATTAATTTTGCTGAATGTGCAAGAGAGATGATTGTTACAAATTCTTATCACACACCTTTATTAAATTTTCAGCCATTCTGGGAAAAACCGCCATTATTTATATGGATGCAGGTAATCAGTATGAAATTTTTTGGTATTAATGAATTTGCAGCACGATTTCCTAACATCATCAATGGATTGATTACACTATGTTTAATTTTTTATTTTGGTAAAAAATGGTATTCTATGCAATTTGCATGGTTATGGGTTTTAATTCATTTGGGTACAATGCTTCCGCATTTATATTTCAGGTCTGGAATTATTGACCCATGGTATAATTTATTGGGCTTCATTTTTTTAGCAGGCACGATGAATTATATTCAGAACAAAAGTATTTTCTGGCTTATAGTAGGCAGTATTTCATTAGGATTTTCAATGCTTACAAAAGGTCCTGCTATGATTTTGATTGTGTTTTTAAGTATTTTCATTTTACTTTTGTTTCAAAAAGATAAACTAAAAAATATTTCTATATTACATTTATTAATTTCTTTTTTAGTATTTGTATTATCAGGTGTTTCATGGTTTTTATATGAATATTTAAGTGGTAATGAAGAAATTATTAAAGCATTTTTTGATTATCAAATTCGTTTGTTCAAAACTGAAGATTCAGGGCACGGAGGATTTTTCTTTTATCATTTTGTTGTTATTTTAATTGGTTGCTTTCCTGCATCTGTATTGATGTTGAGTTATTTTTCAAAAAAAACTGAAAAAGATTTTTATTCAACTGGAATGATGGTTTTATTATTAGTAGTGCTGATAATTTTCAGTTTTGTAAAAACTAAAATTGTGCATTATTCTTCTATGGCTTATTATTCTGTTAGTTTCTTAACTGCGTATGTATTGAATAAAAATATTTCTATAAAAAATTATCAAAAGTATTTGTTGGTTATTATTGGAGGTTTAGTGGGGCTTGTATTGATATTAGCAGGAAGTATTGAAGAATGGAAACATCTAATAATTCCCTATTTGAAAAAATCAGATGTATTTGCAGCAGAGAATTTATCTGTGAATGTAAATTGGTATGGTTGGGAATGGATTTTGGGCATACTAATATTGATGATTGTTGTTTGGTACTTAAAAAGTTCAATAGAAGCATTCAGAAAAAATATAATTTTTTTCTGTGCATTAATTATTTGGATTAACTTAACTATCAATAATTCTGTTGGTAAGATAGAACAATACTCTCAAAACTCTGCAATTGTATTCTATGAATATTGTGCTGATAAAAACTATATTGTAGATACTTACGGATTTAAAAGTTATGCTTATTTGTTTTATGCTAAAAGAATGCCACCTGACTCTTTACAAAAAATGGAGATAGAAAAATATCTACAAAACCTTGAAAATGCAGGATATGATAAAGTGTTATCATACAATCTTGCTTATTTGAACTGGTTAATAAATGGTTCTCAATATCCCGCATTTTTAGTTTGCAAAATTCAGGATGAAGAAAATGTTTTGAAAACAGGAAGATTTAAAAAGTTGTATTCAAAAGGTGGTTATGTGTTTTTTATGAAACTGCCGTCAGTTCAGTGAATGTGCCCCATGCTTCAATTTCTGCGGGCGTCCACAATTCGGGAAAAAATATTCTTTTTTGAAAACGAGGAGGAAGGTACTTTTGCCAGTTAGTACCACCTGTTGCGGCTACCTGTTCTTTGTCTTGTTGTAAGTATCTCGCTGCACTTTTATAGTGAACTAATGGCCATCTTACATTCACATTGAGGTCTAATTCTTTCATCACATTGATAAGTTGTTGATTATTTTTTCTCTCGCTTTCTGGTAATGACAAAAACCTCATCCACAAATTTTTATCAACGTAGTATTTAGCCCATTCAATAAATTGTTTTTCGTATTTTTTTTCAAACTGAATTAAAGTATAAGTTTTTTTACCCGTAGAAATTTCAGTAGCACCTTTTTTCCAGTAAATGTATTCATACATTTCTTCAATACTGGCATTTTTCTTTCTTAAATTTTCTCTGTGTTCTTTATCAGTCAGGTTGATTAAAGGTGTGGAAGCCATTTCAATTAACCTATATTGAGCACTTTGAAATCCACTGGCGGGCAATAATGCCATACGAAATCTTAAAAATTGCTCTTTTTCCATTCCATTAATCATAATCTCAAATGATTTAGTAAGGGCTTCAAAATATCGGTTGATTCTTTGCGCCCTTTCAATAAAAAAAGGTACTTCTAATTGTTCTTTCCATCCTAAATCTTGTCCGTTAGGCAATACTTTTCTGCCGTTATGGGCTATTTGATTGTATTCGTGCAGGCACAACTTAAAGTACAATTCAGTAATTTGATGATATACTATAAATATCACTTCATCAGGAAAATCTGTTCGTGGCTTTTGTAATGTAAGCAATGTATCTACAGAAATGTAATCCCAATAAGGCAAATAATTAGATATAAGTAAGCCATCTAAATAACTATCTACATCCTGCCCGCTTAAAGCATATTTTTCAAATAATAACTCTAATTTTTCTAATGTGTGCTTTTCAATGTTCATAATATTTTTTGGACAAAAATAACTGAAATATCTCTATTCTATCACAAAAAACAATTTTGTTGGATTTAAATAAAATTGACCTATATTTGCCCCCCTAAAAATTTTAACTATGAATGAAAATGTAATGTTTATTGTACCAGTACTTGGACTTGTGGGGCTTGCAGTAATGGCAGTAAGATATTGGTGGGTAACCAAACAAAATGCAGGTGAAGAAAAAATGCAACAACTGGCTGGATTCATAGCCAGAGGTGCTATGGCATTTTTAAAAGCCGAATGGAGAATTTTGTCCTACTTTGCTGTTATTGTTGCTATTTTACTAGCATATAGCGGCACTATTCACGAAGTTAATGGAATCAAAATACATTCTCATTGGTTAATTGCTATTGCATTTATTATAGGTGCTGTATCATCAGCATTTGCAGGATATATTGGGATGAGTATTGCTACAAAAGCCAATGTTAGAACAGCTCAAGCAGCAAGAAGTTCATTGGCACAAGCATTGAAAGTGTCTTTTACAGGCGGTTCTGTAATGGGTCTTGGCGTGGCTGGCTTGGCGGTGTTTGGGTTAGGTTCTTTGTTTATTGTGTTTTATTATATGTTTGCAAAAGGCACGCCTGTTACCGGTGATGAGATGAAAAGAGCCATAGAAGTTCTGACTGGTTTTTCACTTGGAGCTGAATCTATTGCTTTATTTGCTCGTGTAGGTGGAGGTATTTATACAAAAGCTGCTGATGTGGGTGCTGATTTAGTGGGCAAAGTAGAAGCAGGTATTCCTGAAGATGATGTGAGAAATCCTGCTACTATTGCCGATAATGTAGGAGATAATGTAGGAGATGTGGCAGGTATGGGCGCTGATCTTTTCGGTTCTTATGTTGCTACTATTCTGGCCACTATGGTATTAGGACAGGAAATTGATGCCAAAGATAATTTTGGTGGATTATCACCTATTTTATTACCAATGGTCATTGCAGGTATAGGATTGATATTTTCTATAGTAGGAACCTGGTTTGTAAAAATTAAAAATGAAAATGATTCTGTTCAAAATGCATTAAATCTTGGTAATTGGTCTTCTATTATTTTCACCATTGCTGCATCTTATTTTTTAGTCAAATGGTTGTTACCTGAAACAATGATTTTAAGAGGTTTTGAATTTACTGCTAATGATGTTTATATATCTATTGTGATTGGCTTGATTGTAGGGGCTATTATGAGCTGGATTACAGAGTATTATACTGCAATGGGTAAAAGACCTGTATTATCTATTGTTCAAAAATCTGCTACGGGACACGCTACTAATATTATCGGAGGATTGGCAGTTGGTATGGAATCTACTGCTATTCCTGCTATTGTATTGGCAGGAGGCATCATCACATCTTATTATTTTGCGGGCTTGTATGGTGTAGCTATAGCAGCAGCAGGTATGATGGCTACTACTGCTATGCAGTTATCTATTGATGCATTTGGTCCTATTGCCGATAATGCAGGTGGTATTGCAGAAATGAGTCAATTACCACCAGAAGTAAGACAAAGGACAGATATTTTAGATGCTGTTGGAAATACTACTGCGGCTACTGGAAAAGGTTTTGCTATTGCTTCTGCTGCTTTAACATCACTGGCTCTATTTGCTGCCTTTGTTGGTGTGGCGGGTATTGATGCTATTAATATTTACAATGCAGAAGTTTTGGGCGGCTTGTTGATTGGTGCTATGATTCCATATTTGTTTTCATCTCTTGCTATTTCAGCAGTAGGGCGTGCAGCAATGGATATGGTCAATGAGGTGAGAAGACAGTTCAGAGAAATTCCGGGTATTATGGAATATAAAGCACAGCCCGAATACGAAAAATGTGTTGAAATTTCTACCAAAGCATCTATCAGAGAAATGATTGCGCCTGGTGCGTTGGCTGTTATTATTCCTGTTGTGGTTGGGTTTACATTTGGACCAGAAGTATTAGGAGGTCTATTAGCGGGTGTTACAGTTTCAGGCGTTTTAATTGGAATTTTTCAAAATAATGCGGGTGGTGCTTGGGATAATGCAAAAAAATCTTTTGAGAAAGGCGTTGTTATTAATGGTGAGACCTATTACAAAAAATCTGAGCCCCATAAAGCATCTGTAACAGGTGATACGGTTGGAGATCCTTTCAAAGATACTTCTGGACCTTCAATGAATATTTTGATAAAATTGATGAGCATCGTTTCTTTAATTATCGCACCATATATTGCGGTTAATAAATCTAATGTTAGTGAAATAAAAACCATAGAAAATAAAGTTGAAACAAATGTTGTTCAAAAATCATCTTTACCTATTGAAGAGGTAACGGGAAAATACAACATTGATGCGGGACATACTTCCGTAAAATTTTCTGTAAAACATATCATTGCCAAAACAAGCGGTGTAATAGGTGTTGATAGTGGTTACATTGATTTAAATGCAGATACCAAAATATTTGTTGTATTAAATCCTGCCAGCATAAATACTCAAAATTCTGTAAGAGACGGGCATTTGAAAGATAAAGAAGAATTCTTTAATGTGGCGAAATATAAATCTATTGTATTATCTATTCATCAGATTGAAAAAGACACAACAAATAGCGGATATGCTTATATAGGAAAAGGTAATTTAACGCTTAAAGATGTTACAAAAGATATTAGTGTAGCATTCAATATTATCAATAAAGATACAGTTGAAATGCAAGGACAAAAATTGGTAGTAATTGGTTTTGAAGGCAAAACAAGTATAAATAGATTAGGTTTTAATATTGGACCTAATCTTTCCATTGGTGAAATTGTAGATATTGAATTTTCAGGTGAAGCATTTCAGCCATTGAAGTAATTGAATATTATCTAAAAGCAGTAATAATTATCATCAAATCCTTGCCCCAAAAAGGGTCTTTTATGTACATAATTTTATATTTTTGAAAATTAATAATAGGTAAGCGGCGCTCATTTTTATTCAACCACAAAGAACACAAAGTGGACACAAAGAAAATTATCTTTGTGTTTCTTGGTGTCCCCAATCCCCAACTCCGTTGGGGAGGGATTGTGTCCTCTGTGATTTGAAGATTAAAATCTGTCCCCAATATAGTTGGGGATCAATAAAATCAAGGTACTCGCAATTTTCAAAGATGTGTGCATAGAAGAGGAATTTATTCGGGGGATTTTGATTTAGTTCAAAATGTTGTGTGAAATGTTATCATGTTAGGTTTAAAATTTTCTACTTTTAATCACAAAGTAACTTTGTAATGCTATTTTGCAATATGTTTTTGACAAAAGTGTTATAAAATAAGCACAATCTATTATTTGGTAATGGGCATCCGTCTTTTTCAAATGCCTATGAAAGAGATAGTAGGAAAATATATTTTGTCTGTACCTTTAATGAATTTATTATTGAACAACTAACAAGTGATTTTTTGTTATACCGTTTTTGCTTCTTATAATACACAGGTGAGTACCGGGGTTAAGATGACGAATATCGCACTGTAAATTATTTTCTCCACTATTTAAAAAAATGTTTTCAAAAGGCGTAAATAGTAATCTTCCTGTAAGGTCAAAAATCTGAATGGTATAATAATCATCTTTTTCAGTTTGGATATTAAAATTAATAATATCTTTTGAAGGGTTAGGGAATATGTTTGCTTTAAATATATCCTTGAAATATTTAGTTGAGGTATCAGGATTTTCCATTAATTTCATTCCTCCATTATTCACATAAATGTAAGAATAATTGGAAGCATTACTACATGGGTTGTAAAGGGTAATGGTAATTTTATAGTAATTACCCACACTTATCAATCCATTACTATACCCCCAATAACCGGTATAACCAGAATAGTTAGGATTAGAAGAATTACAGGCATTGATACCTGTATAAGGAGACCAAACACTTGATGGAATACAGAAGGAATTTAATTGTTGAGGTGCAACTGTTGAGATATTATTAGTTATGTAAGTTTTATTGTAGATGTTTTTTATGAGATTTCCTGTATTATCTACCTGGTCTATATTTACATTATAACCTGTAACATTGCCGGTGCTGTTATTAATTCTGAATCCTGCGGTTAAAGCCCCTGTTAAAATAGGATTAGAGATATTTTGAGAGGCGGGGAGGTAGGTGTTAGAAGGGTCTGTCCAATAGGTGTTATAGATTTCAAGGTTGAGATTAGGAGTTACTGCACTTAGAATATTTATTAGACCCGATTTTACAAATGTGTTTAGATTAGCATCTTTGAATGAGATTTTAATCAAAAACATACCAGTATGTGTATAGAAAGAATTACCAAATGAATTGTTTAATGTTCTTAAATCCAATCCATTTGGAAATGGTCCATTAGTCCAGTTACCATAATAAACAAAATAAGAAGAAGTATTAGGTAATGGAGAGCAGGTGTTATTATCATATTGAATAATATCAATTTTATATTGATAAGGATCTTGCAGAGTAGAAGCAAAAGGCATGGAAATGGCGATATTAGTGCAATTATACACTGTTAATAAATTTCCATCATCACAATTTCCTTTTAGAGATAAGTTATTGATTAAAATATCAGAATTTTTTTGAAAAGGTAAAATGTGAGGTGAAATGTGAGGCGTGAAAGAAATAATTTGAGAGCGGGATGTAATATGTATTAGTAAAAAATAGATTATTAGGTAAATATAATGGCGAGTTTGAACAATGATTTTCATAGTGGTAGTTTTTAGAATAATTATTATTTTAGTTTTTATTATTTCTAATTAAATTGATGTGACCGTAAATAACTTGTGTTCTACTTTTAGGAGCAGGTGGAGCATTGGTATATTCAATAAAGTATGCATAAATTCCTTGTTCGCATTCCTGATTATTATAGATGCCATTCCATTTATATTGATTGTTTGAATTGCCGATAAAAACACATTCACCCCATCTATTGTATATTCTTAAATCTAAAATTTCTTTGTTCAGAAATATCGGTTGCCATTCATCGTTTAAGCCATCATTATCGGGTGTAAAAGTATTAGGTACCCATAGTGTAGTTACTTTATCAGGTGGACAACCTGTAACATTTATAGTATTGCTATATATACTACCGCAGGGATATATCACTTTTAACCAGTATTGACCACTTTCATTTACTATAATATAACTGTTATGGTTGCCGTTGTTCCAATAATAATTTGGCAAATTAGATACATTTGGATATATAGTTAGGGGCAAGTTGATATTTGTGTCAAATGAATCTGATATACAGATATTGGTATCTTTTCCGATGTTAATAGTAATATTGGGCACACTGTCTTCTTTAACCGTAATGCTTTTTGTCATGTTCTGACATAAATTGGAAGCCGTAACATAATAGGTACCACCAACAGATACTGAAATTGAATATGAGGTGTTACCATTACTCCACAGATAATTATTAAAACCTTTTGATGCTTCCAAAGTAATTGAATGCCCTTTACACAAAAAAGTATCGTTAGTTACATTGAGGTTTTGTAATGTAAAAGATTGTATTGAAATAGTATCATATAGTACACCACATCCACTGGCAACGCATTTGACCCAGTATGTACCTGGGTGGCTAATATTGATGGATAAAGTATTGATAGCACCGGTACTCCATATTATGCTGTCATAACCCGAAGGTGCATGTAAAGTGTATGGAAAAGCATTGGGGCATATTATAGTATCCTTCCCTAAATCGGGTATTTGTAAGTTAAAGGGTATGACAGACACATCATCAAGAAATAAGCCAAAACTTTGTCCTGAGTTAGATTGAGCAACCATATATAGGTTGGGGTTTCCTTCATCACTGATAGGTTGAAAGTCACCTAGTATAATATATTTTTCACCTCCTTTTGCTTTGAACATTCCACTAATTTCAGTCCAGTTCAGAGTATCTAAAATAAATTTTTTGTTTTTAATTTGTGGATGGTATCCGAAATTGCTTAATGGTTGATAAATATTTGCTTGTATATTAGGTATAATAATGGTATCGGTCAAACAGGCGTCATATACTTTGGTGGCTCCTCCTGATGGTATTATACATTGGCCGTCATTAACATTTCTGATTTTAGCGGGCACTCTTTTGACATAATATTTGACGCAATAAAATTGATTTTTGACGAGAGGAGATGCCAGCTTGCCCACTAAATAAAATCTTAAAACAGGAGATATATCAGGATCTACAATTTGATTTCTTGGGACTACAAACAAATAATTGTTGCCGGTTCTCGGATAAGAATATCCATAAACACTTATAGGCACACCCCCTACATAAATTGGTCCATTAGGCAAACAGGTGCTATGCAATATATAATCAACAGAATCATACATAGCTGACCAGTGTTTAACAAAATAATTAAAATTATAAGAGGAGATATTCGGAGAACAATAAGCTACAGCAGGGCACTTATAGATATCTTCAAAAGAAGGGTTAAGAACCAGATTTTGAGAAAATAATTTAATACTTAAAAGACATTGCATTGTAATATAAAATTTAAATAAAGAAAATCTGATACCTAATAAAATTCCCACACTCCCTTTCAGTGAACTCAGAAAGGAAGTGTGGAAATAATAGGGTATTTTAATCATTACTTTCATCAGTTAATTACTAATAAGTAGTTTTTTAATTCACCGCTTTTATTTTTTATAATACACAAGTGGGTACCGGGGTTAAGATGATGAATGCTGCTATGTAATGTAGTGTATCCTTTATTCAGGAAAATATTGTCAAAAGGCGTAAATAATAATCTGCCGGTAAGGTCAAAAATCTGAATGGTATAATAATCGTCCTTTTCACTTTGGATATTAAAATTAATAATATCTTTTGAAGGATTAGGGAATATGTTTGCTTTAAATATATCCTTGAAATATTTAGTTGAGGTATCAGGATTTTCCATTAATTTCATTCCTCCATTATTCACATAAATGTAAGAATAATTGGAAGCATTACTACATGGGTTGTAAAGGGTAATGGTAATTTTATAGTAATTACCCACACTTATCAATCCATTACTATACCCCCAATAACCGGTATAACCAGAATAGTTAGGATTAGAAGAATTACAGGCATTGATACCTGTATAAGGAGACCAAACACTTGATGGAATACAGAAGGAATTTAATTGTTGAGGTGCAACTGTTGAGATATTATTAGTTATGTAAGTTTTATTGTAGATGTTTTTTATGAGATTACCTGTATTATCCACCTGGTCTATATTTACATTATAACCTGTAACATTGCCGGTGCTGTTATTAATTCTGAATCCTGCGGTTAGAGCTCCTGTTAAGATAGGATTAGAGATATTTTGAGAGGCGGGGAGGTAGGTGTTAGAAGGGTCTGTCCAATAGGTGTTATAGATTTCAAGGTTGAGATTAGGGGAAATAGTAGAATATGAGTTAAAATAACCCTGTTTAAAGCTTATATTCCCACATCCGTCCTTAACTGATACTTTAATTAAAAAAGTTCCTGTTTTATTGTAAAGTGAATTTCCATTCGCATCACTTAATGTTCTTAAGTCAATGTTAGATGGTATCGCTCCATTTATCCAGCCAGTTGAATAATTAAGATAATTTGAACCATACAAAGGGGTACAACCACTATATTGTGTTATTTCTATTTTATATTGACTAGGTGTGGATATATTATTAACATAACTGGCATTTAAATAAATAGGGTTACAATTGTAAAAAGTTAATAACCCACCTTCATCACAATTACCAGTAAAGTTGGTATTATTTAAGGTAATGGAATTGATTTGGACTTTTGGAGGGAATATATTATCGTAGTTTTCACCATCTATTTGGTCAGGTAGGGTATATACATTCCCCATCATAGGGGATGTATGTCTTGAATCAAAGCTAGTGTAAATAGAAGCAGAGATTGAACCATTCAATGGATTTATTTGAATAATACGAGAAGATGAACTTTGTGGCACAATACCTATTATTCTGTTATTTTTAGCGAATTCCAAAAATGTGTTACTCCAGTCATATCCTCCGGTTGAAAGATAAGTTATGGTATTTGTGCTAATATTTATTTTTGCTAATATAACAGAAGAGGAGGTACCCCCCGATACATATAAATATGAGCTAGTATTATCAAATTCTATGCCTTTTATAGCGTTTAAAGTAAACGGTTGTGCTGGTAACATTGCCCAATTAAAGTTAAAAAGTTTGACATAAAAAACTTTATAAGTAATACCAGGAACAACGGGGTTGTAATTTGAAAAAGCAAGGTATTTTCCATCGGGGGATAATTCCAATTCCATTGTGCCTAACTCATTAGCAGATAAGTTTAAATTATTTGGTGTGGCAATGATTTGTCCTGTGCTTATACCGGTATTAGATATGATATATCTGTATATTCCGTAATTTCCGCAAGCAAAAAGATATCTAACATTGTTACTTTGTAGTGTAGATACTGCAATACCTCCGGGGTTTTCTCCTAATCCATCTAATGGGAAGGCATTATATGCCAGTATATTACTACCCCCATTACCACAAGGATAAATTCCTGCAAAATTTAGATTAATCACATTGATGTGATTGGTAGTGGCATAAATTTTCGTGTAAAACAATTTACCTACACCTTGCCCATTGGTCATGATATAAATGGCATAAAAGGTGGTATCATTGCCGGGTTGAGGGACTATCGCTATTTCACCTTTAATTTGAAAGTAATTTTCTGCGCAATTGCCAGGATTAGTAAATTGTCCACCCAGATATCCTACTATATTACCTGAAGCATCATAAACGTTAGTGTTTTTGATAAAAAATAGTAAGTTACCACAACCAGAGTATATTCCGTTAGAGACATCGTATGTGTCAAAATTTGGAGCATTATTATATAATGCTGATGTGGTAATGTTTATATTTCTCATATCCATTGTAACAGGTGGAGTTGCCCAATAATTCATCTGTGCGTTTAATGTTTTAAACATTATTGTAAATATAAACGCTAAATTTATAATTTTATTGTTGATTATTGTTTTCATAATTTTTAGATTTATGTTATTAAAATGTTTTTGTTAATAGTATATTATTTAGATAAA
>JBFLVH010000003.1:0-210230 GCA_040758575.1 Bacteroidota bacterium
TATTTGATAATGATGATTTTAATAATGATGGATACTATAATGAAGATGAATATGAAAATTAATAATTATGTTTAGATGGATATTTTGGATATTGATTATACTTTGGGTGCTAACTAAATTAAAATATCTTTTTGAAGACAAAACCGAAACTAAATCATCTAATCATCAGCATTCATCAGACAATTTTTCTCATTCACAGCAATCACAAAAGCGTCTTAAAAACGAAGCAGGCGACTATGTGGATTATGAAGAAATGAAAGAATAATTATGAACATTCACCATTTTTATTCCATAATTGAAAAGCCAGAATATCTTTCGGAAGTTGCCGATTTAGAAAAAATCAGTCAGCAATACCCATATTTCTCTATTGCACAAATGGTTTATATTGCCTATTACTATAAAAATAATGATGATGCTTTTTCAAATATTCTAAAAAATTATTCTCATAACATTACCAATAGAAAATATTTTTTTCAGTCACTTAAAAAAATCAAACATTCGCCAATTCAATCAAGAAATACTAATACACCTTCTATATCTTTTATTCCTAATATTTCTGAAAACATTGAAAAGAAAAATACTCATCAAGAAATAGAAAACAATTCATCACAACTTAAGTCCGTTACAAATATTGATGTTCAAAAAGAAATTAATAAAACCATTGCCGAAAGCATTGTCCAAAAGGAAATTTTAGATATTGAACCTAAAATTAAAGAAAAAGCAGAAGAAATTACATCTACCACATCTGTTACTCAAAATATTGAATCTAATACAGAAGAGAATTTTGCAAGCAATAACTCTGATAACAACAATGATAATGATACTGCAGAAATGCTTCCATTTAATTCTATTTCGCAGTTATTAAAACAATTTTCTTCTTGCTCAACTACCACTGAACAACCAACTCTTTCAACTTCAACCAATCAAAATAATACTACTGAAAATAAACAAGACAAAAAAGAAAAAATAAAACAACAACAGGAAATCATTGATAAAATTTTATCTAATCCACCAAAATCAACTAAACCCATTGATACCAAATTTTATTCCGCTGAAAATAAAGCCAAAGAAAGTTTATTAGAAACAGAAGACCTTGTTACCGAAACATTAGCACAAATATATGCCTCGCAAGGCAATATACACAAAGCCATTCGGGCGTATGAAATTTTATCTTTGAAATTTCCCCAAAAAAACACTTACTTTGCGGCAAAAATTCAAGAACTTAAAAATCGCTTAAAAAAATAACCACAAAAAACATCTCAACTATGGAAACACTTTTTACTATTCTGCTCATTATTGTATGCGTGTTACTTATCATTGTAGTATTAATGCAAAACTCAAAAGGTGGCGGCATCTCCAGCGAATTTTCTACCGCTAATCAAATTATCGGCGTAACCAGAGGTGCTGACTTTATTGAAAAAACTACCTGGACTTTGGCAGGCATTATGCTGGCTTTGAGTTTATTACTATCCCCCAAATCTGGCAATGTTAGCACAACTTCTGAACCACAGGAATCTACTACTCGTAAAAAAGCCGCTGGTGCAGTAATGCCACAAACCCCTGCAGCACCTATGCAAAACAATCAGCCACAACAACCTGCTAATAAGTAATTAAAACACACATCATTTGAACATTGATGTTCATAAGTTTGGTGGTGCTTCTCTGAAAGATTCTCTGGCTCTAAAAAATGTATCCAATATTATTCAGCAACAAAGCAGACCTGCTATTATTGTGGTTTCTGCAATGGGCAAAACTACTAATGCCCTTGAAAAGATTGTAAAATCTGCGTTTTTCAAGCAAGATAATCCGCAAACATATCTTTCTCAAGTTACTCAATACCATTCAGATATTATTCAAAATGCTTTTGAAAATTATTCTTTGGCTCAAGAAGTAGAAAAGAATATTCAGAAATATTGGAAATACATTGAACAACTCATTTCGCAACCTATTACAATGCCTTATGGACAATTCTATGACCAGATTGTTTCAGTAGGCGAATTAGTATCCAGCATTATTGTTTCAGAATATCTGAATACAGCAGGCATTTACAATATCTGGATAGATGTAAGAAAAATTATTAAAACAGATAGTCAGTGGCGTGCCGCAAATGTTTTAATGAATGAGTCAGAAAAACAATTCAATGACTTATTAATTCCAATTATTGGTGAAAACACTTTAATAATAACACAAGGATTCATAGGAAGCACTGCAAATGAATATACTACTACACTTGGAAGAGAAGGTTCTGATTATACCGCTGCATTAATGGCTTACTTTGCCAATGCTCAACAACTCACTATCTGGAAAGATGTAGAGGGCGTATTGAATGCAGACCCAAGATATTTTAAAAACACTCAAAAGTTAGATGAAATAAGTTATTACGATGCTATTGAAATGACCTATTATGGGGCTACGGTCATTCATCCAAAAACAATTAAGCCCATTCAAAATAAAAATATTCCCTTGTATGTAAAGTCCTTTCTAAATCCACAAAATACTGGCACTATCATTCATCAGCCAAAAGAATACAAAAAAATTACAACCTACTCTTTCTTGCCCAATCAGGTGCTTATTTCCTTACAATCACAGGATTATTCTTTCTTTACAGAATCACATATTCAGCAAGCATTTCAAATCATCAATGATTTTAATATTAAAATTAATTTAATGCAAAACACAGCATTGAATTTTTCTATTTGCATTACCTATGATGAAGTAACAACCCCAATGTTTATTAAAGAATTACAAAAATATTTCAAAGTATTATTTAACGAGAATGTATCCATCTTAAATATTCGCAATTATCTTCCTGAAATAATATCATATTTTACTCAAGATAAAGAAATTTTATTAGAACAAAGAACACGTAATCACATTCAATTAGTTATCAGAGATAAAAAATAATTGAATTTGTTTCAATATTGTCCAAGAAAAATCTCACCCCTAACCCCTCTCCTTCAAGAAGGAGAGGGGAATTGAAGGGGAGAGGTCTTTAATGGGGGTATCTTTTGTCCCCAACTGCGTTGGGGACAAAAGATACCCCCAAAGCGTTGAAAATAAAGTCATTTTGAAGTAATTTTGACAATATTGATTCTTCTACTTTCCGCCACTCTTTTGTCCTTGTTTGAAAAATGCCTGTGCTTTAGCATTATTGGGGTCTAATTCTTTAATGATAGTAAAATATTCTGTGGCTTTTTCTTTATTCTTTTGTGCCATATAATAATATCCAAGATACTCGCACGCTTCAATTACATTAGATTTTTTAGATGCTTGATTTCTTTCTTCTGGTTTTACCATAGAAAAATATTTTTCATAATAAGGTAATGCCAGCCATTTTTCATTCTTTGGGTCTAAATTGGCTTTGGCTCTGGCTTTCCAAATATATGTTACATCAAAGTTAGGCAATTTTGCAATTACATTTCCAAATGCAGTATCTGCTTTATCAAAATTTTTATTGTAGTAATATGCTCTGCCTGCTTCAAACCAATCTTGCGAACTCATTAATGTTGGTCTTACTTTATCAAAATAAATAACTGCTTTGTCATACTTTTTATTTTTTAGATATGTTTTTGCTATTTCTTTATACATTTCATTGGCAACAGAAGTATCTAACTTAATCGCATTTTCTAATTCCATTAATCCAAGCGAATCATTACCTGTCTTCATTAATAATAAACCTTTGTATTTGTAATCAGAAGGTAAATATTTAAATCCATTTCCTGCTTGCTCAAAGAATTTATTAATATAATTTAATCCTTTGGTGTAGGCGTCTTTGTCTTTTTTATCGCCCAGTTCATAATAAGAATAAGCGAGTATTCTATTTACATAAGCATTGTCAAATCCTTTACTTTTTAGGGTTTCCATTTCTTTTATAGCATCTTCATGGCTACCTTTTTCAAACAAGAAAGAGGCATATCTATATCTGGCTTCGGTGCTGTTATTCAGTTCTAAATATTTGGCATACATTTCAATGGCTTTGCTATCCATATTGGCTTTATGATAAAGTTCTGCTAACTCTCTGTATGCAGGTGCATAATTGGGCTCAATTTCAATGGCTTTTTTATAATAATCTAATGCTAATTGATAATTTCGGGCTCTTTCATATAATTTACCTATTCTTAATGTGCCTGCTGCCGATTGAGGATTTAATTTAATGGCTTCATTGTATTGTTTGATAGCAGGCGTTCCATCGGTAGGATTTTTTTCTAATAGAGCATCGCCCATTAAAATGTAGTTGCGGGCATTTTTTGGTTCTAATTTGATGGCTTTGTTTAATAGGTCAATCGCCTCATCTAAACTTTTTTGAGGTGCTTGTATGTAACATTCTGCAATTTTTCTAAATACTTCTGCATTTTTATTTTGAGAAATACTTGTGGCTTTAAAAAATTGCGACTTAGCTTCATCTGTTTTGCCTTTATACCACAGCACCTTTCCATAGCCCACATAATTCAATGGATAAGTAGGATTTTTATCAATACCTGATTTGTAATAATATTCTGCACTATCTAAAAGTTCTTTTTTGAAATAATTTTCACCTAAATAAAAATACAATTCGCCTTTGTCGGGAGATGCTTTAATTAAACTCAAAAATTCTGATGTAGCGGCATCTAATTGTTCATTATTGGATTTTTTGATAGCACTTTCTAAAGATTGTGCTTGTAATATCAATGTATTTAAGTAAATGAATGAAACGAATAATGCTATTTTTTTCATAGAAGATAAATTTTAAATGATGGTATTATCCAAAAATTATTCCAATTACTTAATGGAATATAAAATATATGTTAATAAAAAATAATGGCTCATCTTTTTGTTGATTTTTGATGAGCCATTGTGCGATGTGTTATTTTGCTTGAATTTCTGCAACAGCGTCCTGCAGAGCACTTAAAAACTTGTCAAAATCTTCGGGGTAAAGAAAAATTTTGTGCTTTTCAAATCTGAAATTTCCCAAGTCATCCATTATCTTTTTCTTTTCTGTAATTGTAATGTAGGACTGATTGGTTGTTCTTGTTTCTTTAATGTCAATGTAATAAGTGCGTTTACCTGCCTTGATTACTCTTGCATTGCCATTTTCAAATTCCTGATTTTGTTCATTAAAATTCATAATTACTTCTTTTGCGGCAAGTATAAGCAATTTATTTTTATCAATAATATTTATTCTCAAAATTCATAAATGTATCTAAAAAAATTTTAATCGTTGGAAATGGAAAATAATTGCACTACCTTTGCAAAAAATTTTTAAGATATGAGTACTACTTATGCAGTAACTATGAACATTGAAAAAGTATTACAAAATTTGGGTATTCAATCATCTAATTATGGTGTTAGCACAGGGTTACAATGGATGGGCAGTGGGTCAGTATTAGAATCTTATAGCCCTGTTGATGGAAAATTAATTAGCAAAGTAACTACTACTACCCCAGAAGAATATCAAAAAGTTATTAAAACTGCTTCGGAAGCATTTATTTATTGGAGAAATATTCCTGCCCCAAAAAGAGGTGAAATTATTCGTCAATTTGGCAATAAATTAAGAGAGAAAAAAAATGATTTGGGAAAATTAGTATCTTATGAAATGGGAAAATCCTTGCAGGAAGGTTGGGGCGAAGTGCAGGAAATGATTGATATTTGTGATTTTGCAGTGGGTTTATCCAGACAACTTTATGGACTTACCATGCAAAGCGAAAGACCTAATCATAGAATGTATGAACAATGGCATCCATTAGGTATTGTAGGAATTATTTCTTCTTTTAATTTTCCAGTAGCCGTATGGAGCTGGAATTTTGCTATTGCCGCCGTGTGTGGAGATGTATGCGTGTGGAAGCCATCTAGTAAAACACCTATTTCTGCCGTTGCAGTTCAAAATATTTGGAACGAAGTAGTAAAAGAAAATAATTTGCCCGAAGGTATATCCTGTCTTATTGTAAGCGATAGAAAAATTGGCGACTTGTTAGTAAATGACCATCGTGTGCCACTCATTAGTGCAACGGGCTCTACTGCTATGGGAAGAGAAGTGGGGCAAAAAGTAGCAGCACGCTTTGGTAAGACCATTTTAGAATTAGGTGGAAACAATGCTATTATTGTTACACCTTCTGCAGATTTAGATTTAGCCATTCCTGCCATTGTATTTGGAGCAGTTGGTACAGCAGGTCAAAGATGTACTACTACTCGCCGCCTGATTATACATGAAAGCATTTACAATGACGTGAAAAATAGATTAGTGAATGCTTACAAACAATTAAGAATAGGTAATCCATTAGATCCTAATAACCATGTGGGACCATTGATTGATAAGGCAGCCGTAAAGACCTATTTAAGTGCTATTGAACAAGTGATTGCACAGGGCGGAAAAATGATAGTGCCGGGCGGTGTATTAGAAGGCGAAGGTTACGAAAGCGAGTGTTATGTAAAACCTTGTATTGCAGAAGTTACTCCTGATATGAAAATTGTACAGGAAGAAACTTTTGCACCTATTTTATACTTAATGAAATATAAAACATTAGAAGAAGCCATTGAAATTCAAAACAGTGTGCCACAAGGTCTTTCTTCATCTATCATGTCTTTGAACTTAAGAGAAGTTGAATACTTCTTATCTGCCAATGGAAGTGATTGTGGAATTGCTAATGTTAACATAGGTACATCAGGTGCAGAAATTGGCGGTGCCTTTGGAGGCGAAAAAGAAACAGGCGGAGGAAGAGAAAGCGGCTCCGACTCTTGGAAAGCATATATGCGAAGACAAACGAATACTATTAATTATGGTACACAATTGCCACTAGCACAAGGTATAAAATTTGAAATTTAAAACAATCAATAACCAATAAAAACAAACAATCATGAAAGTAGCAAACAACACAGTGGTGGCGGTTAATTATACATTAAACGCTAAAAAAGGAAATGAACCTGAAAAGTTCATAGAGCAAACTTCACCTGAATATCCCTTTGTATTCCTTTTTGGGAGTCAGCAAGTCATTCCTGACTTTGAAAAAAATTTAGAAGGCAAATCTGCTGGCGACACCTTTGATTTTACTATCAAAGCTGAAAATGCTTATGGAATGCCCGAGCAGGATTACATTGTGAAATTAGACAAAACCATTTTTGTAAGAGATGGTGAGTTTGACCACGAAAACATTAAAGTAGGCAATGAAGTGCCAATGTATGACAGAGAAGGCAATGAGTTAATTGGGAAAGTAGTAGAAGTAGGATTAGAACATGTTACAATGGATTTTAATCACCCTTTAGCAGGATATGATTTGCATTTTACTGGTTCTATTCAATCTGTAAGAGAAGCCACTCAGGAAGAATTAACTCACGGACATGCTCACGGACTTACTGGCAATGAAGGGCATAGTCATTAGTTGCGAGTAGCATTCAAAAAAATATTGTAATATATAGCCAAAAGGTTCTCTGAATTAGAGAACCTTTTTTGTTTTTTATCTTCAAAATATATTTGAAATCACTATTGTCCAAGAAATTTTTTTGCGGAAGTCAGGAAATAATTATTAAAAGGGATTTTTTCTTTTATATAAAATACACAAAGTTTTCACAAAGAGAATAATCTTTGTGCTTCTTGGCTGTCTCTTTGTTTTTTCTGTGGTTAAAAAATAATATTTTGGATAATGGTGATAAAAAAACAATAAAATGAATAATTAAATCATTGTGTTATTTAATTATGACTATTTTATTGGTAAAAATTAACTCATTTAGTTTATTATAAATATGTATAAAGTATATACCACATGATAAATTACTTACACTTATTTCAGAACTATTATTATTTATTTCTGTTTCTAATATTTTTTCCCCATCAATGAAAGAAATGGTCACCTTAGCTTGTTCGTCTGAATACTTATTAATATTAATAATATCCGATGCTGGGTTAGGAAACACAAAAATACTTTTAGAATCCACATTAGTAATGGTTGTTTCATTACATGTATAAGAAATTCTTAAACGAGGTCTTTTTGATGGATTACTATAATCTTTGGAACAAAAGGATAACAGATTGGTTGCAGTTTCATTTACTAATCCTAACATAAAACCATAGTTATTACCAGAATTAATAATGTCATTTACAAGATTTAAAACATTAATCCCTAAATAATCTTGATATTGATTATTTGTTCCTGTTAATATTACTTGATTAGATGATGTAGTGGATGGTTGATTGTTCCATGTAACACTATATTCTGTCCAAGGAGATGTAACTCGTTTGATATATGCATTATTATTTGTTCCACTATGAGCAGGATAAGAACCCATATTTACGA
Source organism: Bacteroidota bacterium (assembly GCA_040758575.1). Classification (GTDB taxonomy): domain Bacteria; phylum Bacteroidota; class Bacteroidia; order B-17B0; family Aurantibacillaceae; genus BPGX01. The sequence continues at coordinate 8,265 of JBFLVH010000003.1, forward strand.
TAGAATATAAATCTATTTCAGCAGAAGTAATTACAGCACCAGTAGGTATATTAGATAAGTCAAAATGAAGCAACCCTCTGTTTACATTTAATCCTGGTCCGAAAGCAGACGGAATGGCAAATGCAGCACACTGGGAAGCATTACCATAGTTACTATTAGCTGCTGAAGGATTTCCGTCATGATAACCAATAGCAGCGTCATAATCGGGTAATAATGTGTCGGTTTGTGAAGTACATGGTACTGAATACGAAATTACTAAAGTTGGTATAAGATTAGAATTACCGTTGTCTTTTGATGCGAATAATAGGGCGTTTGATGGTGATTCATTTATTAGTTGAAGCATGAATCCATCACTGGTGGTGGGGTTATTAATCATATCTATTACTAGATTAGTAACTGGGATATTTGTATAATCTTGGTTAGAACTAAGTGATTGAGCAAGTGTTACTTGATTTAATATTGTAGTAGATGGCTGGTTATTCCATGTAACTGTATATTCATTCCAAGGTTGTATTACTCTTCTGATATATGAAGAATTGGCAGAGCCCGTATGTCCAGGTAATGTACCATAAGGGCCTAGTGCATATAAATTCAATGCAGCAGAAATTATAGAGGCATTAGCAGGGATTGTAGATAGGTTAAATCCTATAAGAGCCCTATTTACATTTAAGCCGCTACTAAAAGAAGATGGAATAGCAAATGCGGCATTTTGAGTAGCGTTACCATAATTATTATTTGCAGTACTTGCTCCATCATGGTAGCCAATAGCAGCATCTTTGTTACAAGTAAGTGTTACAGTTATAACTTGCGAATAAGCAAGTTGTAGACTCATAAATAAAAAAACAAATGTTCTCATAATTTTTTTTGCAAAAATAATGAAAAATTTATTTGTAATAAAATTTTTTAGATTCTATGTATTCTATATTACAGACCATAATAATTAAAATTTCACTTTATTTGCAAGCAAGGAATTATGAGTTTAAATAGAAAAAAAATATTTTGCTGGGCGGGATGGTATAGATTGAATGCTGATGATTACAAAGCCATCTTTATTAAAAAACATCTTGAAATTATATCTGAAATAGCAGATGTTTATTGTTTTCACATTACGCATCAAAAAAATCATAAATGGTTTAGAAAATATACATTAAAAGAAAATTTTGGGGATGTGCATATTCACATTATTCCTGCTTTTTTTCCATTGAAGATATTAGGTTATTTTTTAATTCCAGTTATAGAGTATTTTAGATCCAAACGAAGATTAAAAAAAATTGATATTTTTCATTTGCATTGTTCGTATCCTTATGCAGCATTTACTTTGTTTCTTCGTTTTTTTAATATAAAAAAATGGATTTTAACCGAACATTGGAGTGGCTATACTTTTTTTGACAATCAATATGCAAGATTAAATATTTTATTGAAATATCTTATCAAAAGATTTTTACATAGATGCAATAAACTATCTACGCCTTCCGAATTTTTAATGAACCAAATGATTGAAAGATTTTCATTTTTAAGCAATAAAATATTTTTAACTCATAACTTAATCATTATTCCAGATGTAATTTCAAACACAAAAATACTCAATCAAACATTAAAATTATTAAGCATTTCTAACTTAACGGATTATCCTAAAAACATTTCATTTCTTTTAGAAGTTATTAAAGAAGTTTCAAATCAAATACCCATAACTCTTGATATATATGGAGATGGCAGAGATAAAGAATTATTGATAAAAAAAGCACAACAACTGAACATTTTAAATAAAATTGTATTCTTCAAAGGAAAAGTTTCTAATGATAAAATCTCTGAAATTTATCATCAATACCATGCTTTCATTTTATTAAGTCGTTTTGAAACATTTTCTATTGTTGCGGCAGAAGCTATTGCTCACGGCTTGCCTGTAATTGTTACAAAATGTGGAGGCCCAGAAGAATTTGTCAATGAAAGTAATGGCTATTTGGTTCCTATCAATGATTTGAACGCAACTGTGAATGCAATATTAGATTTATATCAAAAATATTCAAAATTTTCACCCCAAAAAGTTCAACAGACAATTATTCATAAATACAATAAAGATACTATTAAACAACAATTTGAACAACTCTGTCAATGAAAGATTTTCTTGCAAAAATAACAAGACAATTATACATTTTACCAGGTGGATATTATGTATATAAAATAATGTCTAAAATATTCCCACCATCTCAAACTTCTGATATAAAGATTATTGAAACACCCTTTCATTTCAAAATAAAAGTTGATTTATCAAAATACCTTGGTTTTTCAATTTTCTGGCGTGGAGCACACGACTGGAGTACAATTTTTGTATTAAAAAATTTTGTAGAAAAAGACGATATAATCTTTGATATAGGAGCTAATATAGGTGAATATACATTATATGCTGCTTCATTGGTCAATTCAAATGGAAAGGTCTATTCTTTTGAGCCCGTACAATCTATGTTCTATACCTTAAAACAAAATGTTGATTTAAATTCACATTTAAGGAATAAAATTATTTGTGTAAATAAAGGACTTGGTAATAAGAAAGTAATTTTGCCAATATATGATGAACAAAATAATATTAACGAAGGGCTTTTTTCTATTCATCAAAAAAATTTTATTCATTCTAAAAAAATTCAAGATATAGAAATAGATACATTAGATAATTTTGTGAATGAAAACTATCTTGATAGAATTGATTTTATTAAAATTGATGTAGAAGGTCATGAACTTTATGTTTTGCAAGGTGGTATTGATGCTATAAAAAAATTTCACCCTAAATTGATGATTGAAATGAGCGAAAAAAATTTCAATGCTGCAGGTTATTCAAAAATAGATATATTTAAACTCCTTGAAGATATGGGTTATTCAATTTTTCTCATACTTAAAAGAGGTCAATTAAAGAAAGTAATATCTTCGTCGGAATTGCCCGAATTTTGTAATATATTAGCCATTCCAAAATAATACCACAGCAATAAACATTACTGAACATTCGTTATATTTTTTGCATATTTGCCATCGTATGAGAAAAATACTTTTCTTTTTAATAATAACTTATTTATTCATAAGCCATTTAATTTCTCAAGAATTAAATTGTCAAATAACCGTTGTGTCTCAACAAATTCAGGGCACACAAGAGAAGCAAATTTTTGACCAATTACAAAAGGCACTGACTGAATTTGTCAATAACAATAAATGGACTCAAGATAATTTTGAACCAATTGAAAGAATTGATTGCTCAATGCTTATCAATATCACTCAAAAAAATGATAATGGTGATTATGAAGCCACCATTCAGGTACAAGCCAGAAGACCTGTTTACAAAAGTACTTACTTTACACCTACTCTCAATATAATGGATGAAAATTTCCACATACTTTATCAACAATTTACTCAATTATATTTCAATTACAATAATTTTCAAACCAATCTCACTTCTGTAATTGCTTACTATGTCAATATCATACTTGCTATTGATTATGATACTTTTTCATTATATGGAGGAACTACTTTTTGGAACAATGCTCAAATCATTGCATCTAATGCTCAAAGCTTTGGTGAAAAAGGTTGGTCGCCCAGCGAACAAGGTCAAAAAAATAGATTCTGGTATGTAGATAATCAACTACAATCTGCTTTTCAGGGCATCAGAGAATTTTTATACAAATACCATCGTCTTGGATTAGATATTATGTATGAAAAACCAGAAGAAGGTAGAAAAAACATTTTGCAAGCAATGGAATTGCTCGTAAAAGTATATCAAGCAAGACCAGCATCTTTTAATATGCAAGTATTAATGAATACAAAGAGAGATGAAATAATTAAGATATTTAAGGATGCTACACCCGAAGAAAAACAAAAAGCATTAGAAATACTCACCACCATAGACCCCGCCAATACCAGTAAATATCAAGCCATTACAGGTGGATAATGAAAGTACAACTCAAAACATACCCCAAAGAAGTAATTGAAAAATTTACTCAATATGTCTATAACGACACCGCAGCATTTAATTGGCTGATATTAAACAATTACAAAGAACTAATAGCCACATTAGATGCCATTCGTGATGATAAAAAAGCATTTGAATTTCTCATTAAATCTAAACATTATCATCTGGCAGCATTTGTCAATGCCGTATGGGACGATGAAGATGCAATGGAATTTTTGATTCAGATTAAACAACCCGATTGGGCTGCCTGTGCCCGAATTATTGATGGAGATGAAAAAGCCGAACAGATATTGCTAAAACTCAACAAAAAACATTTTGTTGATTTGGCTTATGCTATTCAATCCCGCATTCGTGAAGACGGAGATAAATTTATTTCCCCCATATATGCTTTTCAAAATATTTTTAATTTCAAAAAATACTTGAGAGAAAAATGATAATGTATGTAATTGACAATATTTCAGAACTCATTTGTGTAACTTGTATCCACCAAAGGCGGACAGATTCGTGGCTTAAATTAAACAAATTATTCGTGCAACTTGTCCGCCTTTGGCGGATTCGTGGCTTAAATTAAAAATATCATTCGTGAATTCGTGGCTTAATTTGAAATAAAAATAATAACTATGCGTGTAATTGATACTATTCCACATCCATCTATGTCTATTCAAATTTTTATCTGGAATAATAAATATATTGTAAAGTTTGAAGCAGGACCAATGGAACAACATTTTAAATTTCCTATTGAAGATATTTCATCGGTAGAACATTTGAAAAATATTATCAATGCAGATTTTATTGAAAAAGTAAGAAAAAGATTCAATGATATGTATCAACAACTTATAGATATCAACTTTGGAAAATCTTAATAACATCTAATGAAAAAAATTTTAATTATCACTTATTATTGGCCTCCTGCTGGTGGTTCTGGTGTTCAGCGATGGTTGAAGTTTGTGAAATATCTTACCAGAAAAAATTATTATTGTATCGTTTATACCCCTGAAAATCCTGAATTTCCTGTCATAGATAATTCTATACTTAAAGATATTCCACCAAAAAATTTTGAAGTTATTAAAACGAAAATTTTTGAACCTTATTCTCTGTATAAATTTTTTACAGGAAAATCTAAAAAAGAAAAAATTACTGTTTCCTTCTTGAGTGAAAACAAAATTAAATCATCTTTCAAAGAAAAAATCAGCCAATGGATAAGAGGGAATTTATTCATTCCTGACGCTAAAATGTGCTGGATAAAACCATCTATTAATTACTTATCCGATTATATCCAAAAAAATAAAATTGATGTAATTATTTCAACAGGTCCTCCACATTCTATGCACTTAATAGCATTGGGATTAAAAAACAAATTTACCAATATCCGATGGATAGCCGATTTCAGAGACCCCTGGTCCAATATTGATTTTCTAAATGACTTGCATCTTACCAAATGGGCTCAACAAAAACATCAACAATTAGAAAAAAAAGTGGTGCAATCTGCTGATGCTGTTATTTCTGTAAGTCCCACACTTACTTATGAACTCTCACAATTATCACCTGAACTAAAAACAAAATTTTTTACTATTACTAATGGCTTTGATGAAGAAGATTATTATGAATTAAATAATTTGCAACATCCATCAACACCAAAAGATAATTCAATTGTTATAACTTATGCTGGATTAATTCCGCCTAATAGAAATCCAGAAGTGTTGTGGAAAGCCATTCAACAATTATCGCAAAGCAATTTATTGCCACAAAATTTTACAGTTCATCTGATTGGAAAAATAGATATTACCGTTTGGGAAAATATTCAAAAATACAATATAGAGCAGTATATTCAAAAAACAGATTATTTGCCGCATTCAGAAGTATTAAAGTTAGAAGCACAAGCAGATGCTCTTTTACTTATTATTAACAATGCTCCAAATAGCAAGGGTATTTTAACGGGCAAATTATTTGAATATCTTGCTTTACAAAAACCAATTATTGCTATTGGTCCAACTGATGGAGATGCCGCGCAAATTATTAAAACCACTAATGCTGGTGTTGTAATAGATTACAATGATATAGAATCTATGAAAAATACATTATTACAAATCATTCATCATAAAATATCCTCCCCTCAAATAAAAGATGTAATGCTATTTTCAAGAAATCATTTAACAGAGCAACTTATTCAAGTTATTGAAAGTTTAAAGTAATTGAGTAAAACAAAAAGTATAATGGAATAGTTGCAAAATGGATAAACTATATTCAGAGGAATAGGTTTTCTGTTCGCCACAGGCAAATCAGTAGGACTAGTAATTAATTTTTTAAGCCCATTCTTTGCTTCATATATTCTACATCAAACTCTTTTTTATTCAAAAATTCTAACCATTTCTCTTTTGGAAATAATTGTAAAATATATTCATCTTGCATATTTTCAATTTTGTATCGGTTAATTTCATCTGCACTATAGCCCCATCTTGGATTTACAATATCAAACATTAAAACCACTCTGTCTTTATCAGTATTATTCCATGCTTCATGCTCAAACGAGTCATCTAATATAAGCAATTTGCCCTCTTGCCATTTTTTAGTAGTATTACCAACTCGTATGCCAATATCACCTTCAGGAACAATTAAAGCCAGATGCACTCGCAATACCATTTTAGTAAATCCTTTATGTGGTAATATTTTCGTTTTAGGAGGAAGATAAGAATAATCAGCAGATATGATGTTAGGATTATTTTTTATTAAACGACTTGTAACAGGGCATAAAGAATGATTAAGTGGATTATCAATTCCAAAAAAACGAAATGAAAATATTTTCCACTTGTTTTCACTGCTTTTATCTACATAATGTGGAAAAGTATCCAACCATATTCCTTTTTGTTGTTCTTTGACATTTAAAAATTCATCTCTGATTGTTTCAAAATTTTGTTCAAATACTAATAACTCTGGAAACTCTCTTGAATCATAAAAAAACTTGGGATTTTTTTCGGTGAAATCTTCCATAGATTTTTTTGCAAAATTAAAAAATATCGGATGAAATATCAAAATAAGAAGCTTTAATACTTAATATAAAAAATCCTTGATACTGGAATCATTACACCTTGTTTAAGTATCACTCTTTTATCTGTTAATCCCCAGATAGTAGTTTCGGTATACTTGTGAGATTTATCATCAGCAAAATAAATTTTAAATTTAATCTTATCAATATTTCCCAATGTTGTGGCTCGTTCCAGGTCCTGCCATCTCTGTTTTTTTTCTTCTTCATTATGTAATACATCTTCTTCTGGGAATTTTAATTCCGCAATTTTTTCTTTTTCAATAGGTTCAAACTGAATTTTGTTTACGCTTTCCATACACTTTTATTTTTCACAATTTTACGAATATTTATATTAAAAGTTACAAAATGTTTATTTTTTCTATTCATTGTGTATTTTTGCAGCCCATTTAATTATTAGCAATGAAAAATATACGAAATTTTTGCATCATCGCACACATTGACCATGGTAAAAGCACTCTGGCTGATAGATTGTTAGAATTTACCAAGACCATTGATAAAAGACAAATGCAAGACCAGGTGCTGGACGATATGGATTTAGAAAAAGAAAGAGGTATTACTATTAAAAGCCATGCAATTCAAATGGATTATCAATACAAAGGCGAAAATTATATTTTGAATTTGATTGATACACCCGGGCATGTTGATTTTAGTTATGAAGTATCTCGATCTATTGCTTCTTGCGAGGGGGCGCTATTGGTTGTAGACGCTTCACAGGGTATTCAGGCACAAACGATTTCTAATTTATTTATGGCGTTAGAGCACAATTTGACTATCATTCCAGTTTTAAATAAAATTGATTTGCCCAGTGCTAATATTGAGGAAGTTAAAGATCAGATTGTAGATTTATTAGGTTGTTCAAGAGACGAAATTTTATTAGCATCTGGAAAAACGGGCTTGGGAGTTGATAAAATATTAGAAGCAATAGTAGAAAGAATACCTGCACCCAAAGGAGACCCTAATGCTCCATTACAAGCATTGATTTTTGATTCAGTATTTAATTCATTCAGAGGTGTTATTGCCTATTATCGTGTATATAATGGAACATTAAAGAAAGGAGATAAAGTTAAGTTTTTTAATACAGGAAATGAATATATCGCAGAAGAAGTTGGAATACTCAAACTCAATTTAGTGCCCAAAGATGAGATTTCTGCAGGTAATGTAGGTTATATTGTAACTGGCATTAAACAAGCATCAGAGGTAAAAGTAGGCGATACTATTACTCATGCCGAAAATCCTGCACCCGAGCCCATCAAAGGATTTGAAGATGTGAAACCAATGGTATTTGCTGGTATTTATCCTGTTGATACAGAAGATTATGAAGACCTGCGTGCCAGTATGGAAAAACTAAAACTCAATGATGCTTCGCTTACTTGGGAGCCCGAATCGTCAGTGGCATTAGGATTTGGATTCCGTTGTGGTTTTTTAGGTATGCTTCACATGGAAATAGTTCAGGAACGATTAGAGAGAGAATTTAATATGAATGTGATAATTACTGTGCCGAATGTAAGTTATCTTGTTCACACAACCTCTGGTGAAACATTAACGGTCAATAACCCTTCTGACCTTCCACCAGTTGCAAAAATTGCTTATATTGAAGAACCATATATTAAAGCCAGCATTATTACAAAAGCAGAATATATTGGGCCTGTAATGAGTTTGTGTATAGAAAAACGAGGCACTCTTATTTCTCAAAATTATTTAACTACCGATAGAGTAGAATTAATTTTTGAAATGCCATTAGGAGAAATAGTATTTGACTTTTATGATAGATTAAAAAGTATTTCTCGTGGCTATGCTTCTTTTGATTATCATCCCATTGGATATAAAGAAGCTGATTTAGTAAAATTAGATATTCTTTTGAATGGAGAACCCGTAGATGCACTAAGTGCATTGATACACAGAAGTAATGCTTATGAGTTTGGTAAAAAGATGTGTGAAAAGTTGAAAGAACTTATCCCTCGTCAGCAATTTGAAATACCTATTCAGGCAGCTATCGGTTCAAAAATCATTGCCAGAGAAACTATTAAAGCATTAAGGAAAGATGTAACCGCCAAGTGCTATGGTGGAGATATTTCTCGTAAAAGAAAATTATTAGAAAAACAAAAAGAAGGTAAAAAACGAATGCGTCAGGTAGGTAGAGTAGAAATTCCCCAAAGTGCCTTTATGGCTGTTTTAAAATTAAAAGATTAGTTTCTATAGATTTGCTTTTTTGTATTGGTTCAATTTTATTCCAATCAAGCAAGAGAGAGTTAAGTAATTACATTATTCTCTTTCATCTACAATTTGGTCGGACTTAAGACCTTTTGTATCAAAAACAAAGTAAGTATCTGCTATCGGTAAATTAGGCGTGAATTTCTTTACAGAATAAACATACACTTCGCCATTCTTCATCAATACTTTTGCTTGTATAATTTGATTTTTTTTACTATCAATGTATAATTTGATAGTATGAAATTTCTTTTTTTCAGGTTTGATAGCAGGGTAAAGATTTACAACATCACAAGCCATTTTTCCAACATTTTCTTTTTTATCATACTTATATTTATAGCCACTTTCATATATGGTAAAAAAATTATTAGGTGTAATATTTTCATTTTTTTCTTCATCAGGATTGTAATTTTTTATTGTTACTTCTTTGGCGTCTTTATTATAGTTCCATAAGATTTTTCCATCGCTTACGATAGTATTTCCCGGAATTTCCAATTTAAATTTATTACCCTTTAGTTCAATTTTTCCATTTTGCTCTTCTGTTTTTTTCTTTTCTTTATTATAGATAGTTAATGTATATTCTGCCGTAATAGTAGAATAAGTTTTAGTGGCTTTACTTACTTTATCTAATATTTCTTTTGCTTTGGGATCTTTTTCTATTTCAGTTTGAGAAAATATTAAGTAGGGAAGTATTGAAATCAATGTAAAAAATATTTTCGCTTGCATAGTAGATTTTGTTTTTAGATGTATAATTATTATTATGGTTTAAAGCATTACAAAAACTATACAGAAAAATTCAATTTAGGATTTTTTCTAAAAATAAAAACCCTCTATCCAATATTGGTAGAGGGTTTATGAAATATCAGATTAATTTTATTTTTTAGTTTCTGCTTTCTTTTCAGTTCCTGCAGCGGGTGTTGCTGCTGTTGTTGCAGCGGCAGGTGCTGGTGTTTCTTCAACCACATTTCTTGTAACTTTTACTCCAACAATAGCAAGGTTTTCTGGGTGAAGTAAGGTAACGCCATTGATTTTAATATCTCCGCAAGTAATCGTTTTTCCAATACCAAGATTAGTAATATCTATTTCTAAAGCATCAGGAATATCCTTTACAAGTCCTTTTACTTTTACTCTTCTCATAGATATTTGCAACTTACCACCAGCTTTTACGCCTTCAGATTGACCTTTTGTGATAACAGGTAAGGTAACAGTTACGGGCTTATTTTCATCTACTATTTGTAAATCCAGGTGAATGGGTCTATCTGTAACTTTGTGAAACTGAATTTCTTTAATAATAGTAGGGAGTACCTGTCCACCAACATTTAAGTTGATTAAATAAGTGTCAGGAGTATAGATAATTTTTTTCAAGTCCCTTTCATCTACTTGAATTGTAATGTTGGTTTTGTCATTATAAACATTACCTGGTACAAATCCCTTTTTTCTTAATTGATTGATAGTTCCTCTTGTACCTGTGTTTCTTTTTTCTGCGTTTAAACTCACTGTTTTCATAAGTTAGTGTTTAATGTGATTAAATGATAAAATTTGAGCTGATAGATTCATAATTATGAACACTGTTAATAACTTTTGCAAATAAATCGGCCACGCTCAATACTTTTATTTTGGGTGATGTTTTTTTAAGAGGAATAGTATCTGTAATAACCAGTTCAGTTAATTTAGATTTTTCAATATTCTCAAATGCGTTTCCAGAAAGGACACCATGCGTAGCCATGGCTCTTACGCTCTTTGCACCTTTTGCTATCATCATATCGGCGGCTTTACACAAAGTGTTGGCAGTATCTACCAAATCGTCTATGAGAATAACATTCTTACCTTCAACATCTCCAATAGCTGTAATATGATCAACTGCGTTGGCTTTGGTTCTTTGTTTATAGCAAATAATTAAATCAGATTTTAAATGTTTAGCATAAGCATTGGCTCTTTTAGATGCTCCCATATCAGGTGCAGCAATGGCCATATTAGGTAAATTTAAACTCTGAATATAAGGTAAAAATATAGTTGAAGCATATAAATGGTCTACTGGTACATCAAAAAAACCTTGAATTTGGTCTGCGTGCAAATCCATTGTAATAACTCTGTGAGCACCTGCGGCAGCAATCATATCTGCTACTAACTTAGCGCCAATTGCCACTCTAGGTTGGTCTTTTCTATCCTGACGGGCATATCCAAAATAAGGAATAACTGCAATAATATAATGTGCAGAAGCTCTTTTGGCGGCATCAATCATTAATAAAAGTTCCATTAAATTATCTGCGGGAGGCATAGTGGACTGAATGATAAAAACATTTTGTCCACGAATACTTTCTTCATAAGAAACCTGCATTTCACCATCACTAAAGTTGTAATGATTCATTTGGCCTAATGGCTTACCGAATGCTTCTGCAATCTTGTGAGCCAAAGATAACGATGCAGTGCCGCTGAATATTTTAATGTCTGTTTTCATTTTTGAGAGCCGCAAATTTACAATCTATATTTTTCTTTTGCAAAGAAAAAAATTACTTTTATACAACAGAATAAAAAATTATCTCATATAACTTTTATTGAAACTACCTCCCAGTGCTTTTCCATATCCTGGGCTGGTATTAAATCTTAGACAAACTTCCATACCTCCTTTTGTTTTAGTAGCAGGGGTTAAGTCCGATAAATTAATATCATAAGCAATACCCAGTCCCCATTTATCAAATTGAAACAATAGAGTAGGAATAACTGCGTCTTTTAATCGGTAATAAGCACCTAATGATAAAGACATTGCTTTTCGTGCTCCTGTATAAACGCTTTGATCTTTGATAATATATTTTACTAAAAATCCTGTTGTAATTTCTTTTGATGGTCCTTGTTTAATGTAAGTAATACTTGGCACTAATGCTATTCCAGCTGATTTAATACCAAAATCACCATTAAAGTAACCAATATATTTCATATACAACCTATCTCCTGTATTAAAAAATGAAAATTTTGGTGTTGTTAGATGATATGCAGCAAAGCCAACATCAAATTTTGCACCATCTTCTGCACTGATATACCTTTCACTTTTTGCAAAGTGATAATTGAAGCCGCCACCCATATCAAACCTTGCAATACCTGTCAAAGTAGTGTTTTCGCCTGGTAGATTAGGATTGTATCTAAATCCATCAAATTGACTATCCCAGGTGAAATTAGAAGAATTGATTGTTCTAACTGATGTACCTGCCTGTAATCCTACCGATAATTTGCTGTTAGTAGCAATTTTCATTACATAATTAACACCTAAATAAGGCATTAGATTTTTTATTAATCCATTTCCTGCATTATCATAAAAAATATTTAAAGCTATACCAAAATGATTGGCTTTTAATTTTAAGTGATTGATAGCTTGTTCTAATGTAACACCATAAGTAAGATAGGACTTGCCAATAGAAGACCATTGAGAACGATAATAACCTATCGCTCTTGTATCGTAAGATACAGTAGCCAATGCAGGATTGAGATACAAAGGCGCCTCAGTATATTGGGAAAAATGAATATCCTGAGCATAAATATTTAAACTTATTCCTATTAAAATCCAACTTAATTTTAAAATCTTTTTCATATAATAAATTTATTTGTGTTTATCTAATCAAACTAATATTGCCTTTCTGGATGTATTGTTTATCGTCCCATGTAGTTCCTTCCAGTTTATATACAAATACTGCGGTATTTAATGGCTGTCCATTTTGAGTGCCATCCCATCCTACATTTTTATCTGATGTTTCAAATACCAATTCTCCCCATCTATTAAATATTTGTAATGTGAAATTTTTCAGACATCGTCCTCGTACATAGAGCACATCATTCATTCCATCTCCATTAGGAGAAAATGCACTGGGTATAAACATTTCTCCGCAGTCAGAATTTACTTTTACAGTTATCGTATCATAACTTTTACAATTTTTACTGTTATATCCTGTTATGATAAAGTTAGTAGTTTCATTTAAACATTGAGTAATGCTATCGCATCCCATACATATTGTTCCATTTGGTCCACTCCAAGAATAATAAGATGCCTGAGTTCCATAAAGGGTAACACAATCACCAAAATTAATAGTAGTGTCTTTAATACCTTTCACAGTGGGCGTATCTACAACATGAATATAGTTATTGGCTACTAAACTATCTTGTCCCCAATTATTAGTAACTTTTATGAATACTGTATAATTGCCAGGTACAGGAAAGCAAAATTGAGGAAAGTCGCCCGTTGCAGAGTTTGGTGTAGCACCTGGTACTTGCCAGGTAATATTTTGTGGTTGTCCTCCTCCTGATGTATTCATTAAAACAATACATTGTCCGGTACATAATGTATCATTACCTGGAATGGTTGTAAATGACGCAATTGGGGGATTACAATTGATAACATGAACAGTAACTGTAGATGGAGCACTTACACAAGTTGTTAATGTAGAATAAGCCACTTGCACTGTGTAAATGATTGTAGCAGTTGGGTTAGGAGTAGGTGGCATAAATGCTACTTGCTGAAAATTGGGTGGCACTAAAAATGTATTGGAATAAGTTGGAGGTGCTATCCATGTATAAGTATATGCAAATCCAGTGGGAGGTGTAGAAGTATTAACGCTTAATGTACCAGTTGTTCCTCCACAAATTGAATCGTTGTTCAGTGGTGTTGTAAGAATTGCAGTAGCAGTAGGTACTGGCACAACAGTTAAGGTAATAACTTGTGGATTAGCAAGACAGCCCTGTGCATCTCGCCCTACAACTGTGTAGTTTGTAGTAACGGTAGGACTGGCTGTTACAACACTACCTGTGCTACTACTTAATGTAAAAGCAGGGCTCCATGTATATGTGTTTAATCCAGTGGCAGTGTAAGTTGTTGAGGAACCATAACACATTACGGTATTTGTAGGAGTTACAGTAAATGGCGGTGGGGGGGTAATATTGATAGTAGCAACTGCTGCAGCAGTACAAGAACCTGCCGAACCTATCACAGTGTAAGTAGTAGTAACAGAAGGAGAAGCTGCGACTAATGGACCTATGGTGGTATTTAAACCAGAAGAAGGTGACCAGTTGTAATTGATAGCACCATAAGCCGTATTACCGGTTGCAGTTAAATTGACAGTAGGTCCTCCAACGCAGGTAGTTGCAGATGAAGGGGTAACAGATATTGTAAAAGGTGGTCCTATTACAACATTTACTGTTTCGGTAGCAGAACAACCAAAGGCGTTGGTGCCGGTTACTGTATAAGTTGTATTGATTGTAGGTGATGCTACAACAGCCGAACCATTTGGAGAACTTAATGAAGTGGATGGAGACCAAGTGTAGTTAGTAGCACCATTGGCAGTTAAGGTAGTATTTCCATTGGGACATATTGTATTACCTGTAGAAGTTATACTGATGGTTGGAGAGGGTGAAACCACAACTGTTTGAGTAGCAGATGCTGTATTAGTTCCATCTGACACTAACACATTGATAGAATAAGTGCCTGCTGATGGAAATGTTACAGAAGTAACAGAGCCAGTTGGTGGTGAGAATGTTGCTCCACCCGGATTAGATGACCATGTATAGCCCGTAGCGGCAGTAGTTCCCGTATTAGCAGTGGCGGTTACTGTGCCATTGACACAAACTGTGGAAGGAGATACGGTTAGTGTAACATTTAATACAGAAGTAGGAACAGATAATTGAATATTATCTACTGCAAAAGAAGGGTCAGTGGCTACTCCATCATCTACATTTTGCCAGCGGAAACCTATTTTTACATTAGGATTATTATTTACTGCTGCCGGAAGAACTATTGTAAAATTTGACCAATAACCTTGTCCGCCACAACTTGAGTTATTAGTGGCGGGAATATTTCCAAGTGAATTCCATGTTGTTCCATCAAAATACATTAGTTCTGTATAATCGCTACCTGGTGTGCCCTCCTGGATATAATCAAATGAAAGCGTAATGTTGCTATAACCTGTGCAATTGATGGTTGGGGATTCTGCTCGTTTATTGGCATCTGTACAAAATCCAAAACCACAACCACCTTCTGCATAAGCAGCACCTTGATCTGCAGGTATGCCAAGCAAAGAGATAGCAACATTCCCAAAGTGTAATGTTCTATTGGTCAGAGCAGCGTTGTTAAGACAGCCATCTCCGCAGGTATTTAAGGGCATCCCTGCTTCTGTAGCACTGATGAACCACTCACCTGCATAAGGGTCATTTGTGCCAGTGCTATTTACTACCCATGCTCCATTGGTAGGCGTTGCTACTGTACCATTTGCTAACTGCCCTTGATTACATCCTGTCCCAAAGTTTTCTACCCAAAAGACAGTTTGTGCATTGATAGTTGAATAAATAAGTATGATAAAGTGAAATAAATATTTGTTCATATAAATTAAATTAAATTATATTTTGGCGGTAAATGTAAGAAAATAAAATTAATTGAGCCAAAAAATCAGATAAGTTTATTGCTATATTCTATTGCTTTATTTTTTTTCCATTCAGACCATTTTTGCCCAAGCCATTGATTAAATAATTTATCTGTCCATAATCTTGTAGTTAGGTTCAATGCGCCGTTAATGATATTTTTTATTCCATAGGGAAATTTTCTGTATGCTACTGAAAATCCTGGTTCCAGATAAATCATGTAATGCCAGTAACCACAGGGCATAAAGAGAGTATCACCATGATTTAAAGAAATATCATACGCTTTAATTTTTTTTAAAGCAGGATATTTATTGTAATCAATATCATCAATGTAAGAAAAATCAGCAATGCTGTATGTGTTGAAATAAGGGCGGTACATATATGGGGTGTAATCATAAGGCACCAGTAATACTCTTTTTTTTCCAAAAAAGTGGGTATGTAAAACAGCACTCATATCAATATCATAATGCATTCTTACAACCGTGTTTCTTCCGCCAAAAAACATAAAGCCCACTTTGTCTAAAATGCCTTTGAAAATTTCGGGGCAGGGGAAGTCCTTTTGTAATTGTTCAGAATGTTTAAATCCATTGAATAAAAACAATCGGTATGGGCATTTATCATTGTTTTTCAAAATCTCATCAATAAATTCAGAGAATAACATTTTTTTATCTCCCCCAACATAAGCACTGGTTTTGCCCACATTATTGTCAAAAACATTTACATACACATTGCCCAGTTCTTTTTTCATATAATTAAAATCCCATTTTTCAGCAGGTGTATTTTTAATTAAACCTTTGATAATACAGGGCTTTTGAGGATAAAAATACTTCTTCAAAAATTCTTCTCTTGAAATATTTTCAACTACATCAATTGATTTTATGAGTTGCATAATATTTTATTTTCCTTTAAATACAGGTTTTCTTTTTTCTAAAAAGGCATTTACACCTTCACGATAGTCATAAGTGATAGAAAGCTCATTTTGATATTGTGCTTCTAAATCTAATTGTTCATTTAATGAATTATTGAAAGATTGATTCAGTAATAATTTAGTAGCAATCAATGCTTGAGTGGGCATTTGAGCAATATTTTCTGCGAATTTTTTTACTTCATCCCAAAATACATCTGCATTAAATACTTTGTAAATTAAACCTATTGCTAATGCTTCTTGTGCTGAAATTTTATCACCTGTCATCATTAAGGCAGATGCTCTTTGTAAGCCAATTAATCTTGGTAAAAAATAAGTTCCGCCACTATCAGGAATAAGCCCTATTTTACTGAATGCCTGAATAAATACAGCATTTTCAGAAGCGAGTACAATATCACAACATAGTGCAATATTAGCACCTGCTCCTGCTGCTACACCATTTACAGCAGCAATGATGGGCTTTTTAATTTCTCTAATCAATTGAATGATGGGGTTATAATGTTGAGTTACAATATTCAAAATACCAGGTCCGTTTTTATCTATGGCTTCGGCAAGGTCTTGACCTGCACTAAATGCTTTACCATTACCAGTAATAACAATACATCTGCAATTTTCATCTTGTTCGGCTTGCTTTAATGCAGATTGTAACGATAGTGCCATTTCACGATTAAAACTATTGAATTTATCAGGTCTATTCAAGTAAATATAACTTACTTGATTTTCATTTTTTACTTCTAATGTGCTCATAATTTTTTGCTTGCAAAATTACATCAAACAAATAGAACATCAAAATAATGCAATCAAACCTGCGTGAATTTTTCCTGCTCTGAAATCAGGTGAATTTCCAAAATTATTTCCTACTGCATAAATTAAATTAAATAAACCTGCTTTGGTATCAAATTGAATACCTGCACCGATAGAGTAAATGCTGTTTTCTGATTTAGAGTTGGCATAATTAGAAGTATAATAACTTGCATCGGCAAATAGCATTATATAACCATTTTCGCTGTATAAGAATCTATATTCCAATGAAGGAATAATGTATTTGTCAGCATAAATGCTTTGCTCATTGAAGCCACGAATACTTTTTAATCCGCCAATACGAAATAATTCATTTTTGAATAAAGTGCTATTCCCGTCAATATAGCCAAATTTGGTGGATAATTTGATTGCTGAATATTTTGAAAATATTTTGGGAAAATATTTTTCAATTTGCCCTTCAGATTGATATTGCAATGAGTGTAACAAAAGATTTTTGTAAGCAGCATCGTTAATTTTGGGATTTTTTTTGATGTCTTTATTTCCTACAGAAATGTTGATTTGTAAATTCCATCCATTAGATGGGTTGTTGATATTATTTAGATTATTAAAACTTATACCTGTGCCGTAATACTTTGTGGTAATATCGGCATAATCGGGCAATGTAGTAATACCCGATAATCCATAAGTAGAAATGAGGTTAGAATTTCTTTGTTTGTAAAAGAATGAGGTATAATTTATACCTGAAAAGTAAAAAGATATACCTATATTGTTTTGTACATCAATAAAAGTAGTATCTTTTTTGAACAAAGTAAGTTGATATTGCGTGCCAAATGAAGTGCCCGCCAGATAAGGAATAGAAAATGCCAGTTTAAAGTTTTGTGTTAATGCCTGCACTCTTTGCCAGTCAATATCCAGCAGTTCAGCATTTTTGAAAAGAGTATTTAATAATTTGATTTTTACATTGCCTGTAATGATAGTTTTTCCAGTAGCATCGGGCTGAAGTCCTAATATACCATCAAATTGTGATACATTCTTATTATCAGCAAAAATATATACTTTGGTATATTGGTCTGTTATTCTAACTAATGGTGATTGTCGGATGCTCACAAAAGGTAATTTTTTTAATTTAGATTCTATTTGCTGTAATTTTTTTTCATTGTATAAAGAGGAAGGACGAACATCAATATATTTATACAAAAATTTCTTATTTATTTTCAGATTGCCCTGAACCACAATACTATCTATGGTTATTTTTTGATGTTTGTTGATATTCAAGGAAGCAGAGAGATAATTACTATCTATCTGAATACTATCTAATTTTACACTTGCAAAGGGGTAGCCATTGTTTTCATAATAGCGTATAATTTTTTCAAATAAAGTAACAATATCAGAATATCTTACAGGACTTTGATGAAATTTTTTTTCCTGAAAAAACAAATAATATGGAGCGTTTTCTAAATTGCCTTTTTTTAAGCGAATCCATTGATATAAAGCATTTTTGTTGAAATAATAATTAAAAATATTTTCTTTTGAAACGATAGAATCATAATCTGCTAATAAATAGCCATTCAAATGATATTCATTTAGAAAGTTACGAGTAATTTTTTCTAATTCTAAATGATTGGTTATTTTCTTTGACAATAAAACCTGATGACTTTGTTGGTCAATGATATTTAATTGTAACAATTGAGCATTTAAAACATTATTTAAAAATAAGGAAACATAAAATATAGGAATTAAACAACGCACGGATAAAATTTAACGAAATATGATGTGTTATTATTTTGTATTTTTGGGCAAAATTAAAAATTTAATTTTTATGAGAACATCTTTTATTGGTTTAATTTTGATAGCATTTGCAATAAGAATGAATGGACAAATTACAATCACAAATATTAGTTTACCAAATATTGGCGATACCATAAGGTATTCTATTGCTAACATTAATAGCGTAGGAGATTATACTTCTACAGGAGCAAATTATGTGTGGCATTTTGATACATTGAAAGTGATAGGGCAGGGTAGAAGGGACTTTACTAATAATACACCTTATCCCTTTTTTTCAGGACCAGGGAAATTTGGAGAAAAAATTGCAGATACCATCGTTTCTCAAAACATTCCCGGATTTGGATCAATTAGTATTACAGAGTTTTATCAGTTCTATAGAAATTTACCGACGGTTTTTGATGTAGAAGGAGCGGGTGTAAAAATAAATAATATTCCCGTTCCATCTTTTTATACTGATAAAGATGAACTATACTTATTACCACTTCATTATGGACAGAAAGATTCTACTACATTCAAATTTTCAACAGCCACCAGCACGGCTATACCAATTGTGTATAAAAAGTCAGGGTATAGAATAACAGAAGTAGATGGTTGGGGAACAGTTTCTACACCTTTTGGGACATTTAACTGTTTAAGAGTAATTACTACGCAATATTCAAAAGATACTATCATTTTCAATTCACCATTGGGTCCTATACCTTTTGGATTTAATAATTATCAGAGAGCATATCAATGGATAAGCAATGCAGAAAAAATTCCGATTCTTGAAGTGAGTGGAACTATTGGTAATACAGGAAATTTTATTCCCAATATGGTAAGATTTAGAGATAATTATAGAGTTGTAAGTGTGAATGAAATAAGCGGAAAATCTGAAAGCATAAATGTTTATCCTAATCCTGTTAGTAATGTTTTGAACATACCAAATATATTTAGAAATAGCAGTGTGCAAATAGAAATTTATAATATTATTGGGCAATTAGTGTTTAGTATAAATGAACAAAATGATTTTTCAGATGATATAGAAATAGATATCTCACATTTACCTAATGGAAGATATTTTGGTAAAGCGATAGATGATAGGGATGTATATGAGTTTAATATAGTAGTGAGTAAGTAGATGTTGAATTTGTGTTTTAATTTGATGTATCAATTTTTATCTGATCTTTTTTGGAAAGATAATTTTACAAAGTTGTGTTTGTTGGAGAATTAAAATTGTAGCGAAATTTGATTTACATCAAATATTTTCCTTTCATAAAATTTAATGATATTAAGGTTATTTTTGTTGATAAATTACCCTATTTTTGCGGGGGAAAATTTTGAGACAATGAAATGTAAGGTAATATTTATTTTTTTAATGACTATAATATCAGCATTTAAAGCACAAATTGGTAAAGATGGAAATTTTTCAACTACATCAAATACTGTTGTTAATCAATATTATTCTATTACTAACAATATTAACATTGGAGATAACTTTGTAATTACAAGTTCTCCTCCTTCTCTTACAGCAGGTGATTTAGTACTAATTATTCAGATGCAGGGTGCATCAGTAAATTGTTATACCAATCCATCTAACACACTATCTTCTTTACCTAATACTAATTATGGTGCTATTACTAATTACAACAATGCTGGTAATTATGAATTTGCTCAAGTGAATTCCGTCAGTGGGAATACAGTGTATTTAGATTGTCCATTACAAAAAAATTATACAGCATCTGGTAAAGTTCAATTAATCAAAGTTCCCAGATATAATAATCTAACTGTGAATAATCCGCATATTATTTATGGAACACCTTGGAATGGTAATAGCGGAGGTGTAATTGCAATAGAAGTATCTGGCACATTGAATATTAATTCAGGGGGAAAAATAAGTGCTGATACAATTGGATTTAGGGGAGGAAGAACTAATTTACGAAATTCATCTCCTGTGTATGGAGTTGGAGATTTTGGACATCTTGATAAAAACTACGGAGTATATAAAGGAGAAAGTATTGCGGGTGATACGACACTTTATGCAAGTTTATTTTCTGGTAAATTTGGAAAAGGAGCAGTGGCAAATGGAGGGGGGGGTGGAAATGCTGTAAATGCTGGTGGAGGAGGTGGTGCTAATGCTGGAGATACTTCTCTATGGAATGGCAAAGGCAACCCTGATGTTTCTAATCCTTCTTGGATAACTGCCTGGAATTTAGAATCATCGGGTTTTGCAAGTAATGTTTCATCTGGTGGAGGCAGAGGCGGATATACTTATTCTAATTCTAACAAAGACCCATTGGTTTATGGACCCAATGATTATACTAACTGGGGAGGAGATGGTAGAAGCAACAATGGTGGATTGGGTGGAAGACCCTTAGATTATGCATCTGGAAGAGTATTTTTAGGTGGAGGTGGAGGTGCAGGAGATAGTGATAATAATTATGCGGGAAGAGGAGGAAGTGGTGGAGGGATTATCTTTATTTTAAACTATGGACAAATTATAGCTAATGGGATAATTACTGCTAATGGAAGAGATGGTTACAATACATCTACCCCTACACCAAATGTGAATGATTTAACAGGCAGGGATGGTGCAGGTGGCGGTGGTGGTGGTGGTGCTGTAATCATTAAAACACCTAATCCAATTGTTGGAACATTGACAGTTACAGCCAAAGGAGGTAATGGAGGTAATCAACAAATGAAATCAGGATACATATTTGGCTCTCCTAATGACGCTTATGGTCCTGGTGGTGGCGGAGGTGGAGGATATATTGGAAGTAATGTAAGTATACCTAATACAAATGTGGCGGGAGGTAATAATGGAATAGTTCAATATTTAAGTGGTCCCAATGGTTGTCAAATTGATAACAATTTTCCACCTAATGGAGCCACCAAAGGCGGTAATGGAATTGTAACTAATACTTTGTCAGCTCCTGAATCTATTTCAGTAACACCATCATCGGCAACAATATGCGCTGGTTCTTCGCTTACTGCAACAGCAGTAGCCAATACAACTTTACCAGTCAATTGGTATTCCAATTATACAGGTACAACTACCATTGGAACAGGGACAAGTATAACCATAAGTTACACTACGGCTGGAACTTATACCATTTTTGCGGGCACCTGTCCTGGTATAGTAAGAGTGCCAGTAGTAATTAATGTAATGAATAATCCAACAGTTTCTGTAAATTCTGCAACTATATGTAGCGGTCAGAGTGCAACTTTAATTGCATCAGGTGCATCAACTTATACATGGAATTCAGGTGCGAATACAAATTCTATTGTTGTAAATCCATCTACAAATACTAATTATACAGTGATGGGTGCCAATGGTAATTGTGTTGATACGAAAACTACTCAGGTGATAGTAAATCCTTCGCCAACTATTGGCGTGAATTCTTCTACTATATGTAATGGACAAAGTGCCACATTGATTGCAAATGGAGCAAGTAGTTATACATGGAATACAGGTGCAAATACTAACTCAATTACAGTCAACCCCATTTCTACAACAATATACACTGTATCTGGTAGCAATGGAATATGCGTATCTTCTGAAACAACACAGGTTCTTGTTAATACAACTCCCACCATTACCGTTAATTCTGCAACAATATGCACTGGTCAAAGCGCAACATTGATAGCCAATGGGGCTACAACATATACTTGGGATAATGGTGCAAATACTAATTCAATTAGCATAAACCCAACTACCAATACTAATTACACAGTAATTGGTGCTAATGGTAATTGTATAGATACACAAACTACTCAGGTGATAGTAAATCCTTCACCAACATTATCAGTTAATTCTTCTACAATATGTAGTGGACAAAGCGCTACCTTGATTGTCAATGGTGCAATTAGTTATACATGGAATACAGGTGCAAATTCTAATTCTATTTCAGTTAATCCTTCTTCTACAATTATTTATACTGTTCAGGGAAGTAATGGAAATTGTGTATCTACAGAAACTACACAAGTAATAGTTAATTCTACACCTACTATCAGTGTAAATTCACCAAGTATTTGTAGCGGACTAAGTGCAACGCTGATTGCCAATGGAGCAAGCAGTTATACATGGAATACAGGCATTAATTCCAATACCATTATTGTAAATCCCTCTGCAACTACTAACTACACTGTGGTAGGAAGCAATGGCAATTGTACATCCACCCAAACAACACAAGTGATTGTTAATAATCCACCTGTTATTACCGTGAATTCTACAACTATATGTAATGGTCAAAGTGCTGTATTAAATGCTAATGGTGCTACATCTTACACATGGAATACGGGAGCACAAAGTAGTTCTATTGTTGTTTCACCTTCCAGTACTACATCATATACAGTATCAGGAAGTTTAAATGGTTGTATATCATCACAAACTACCAATGTAGTTGTGCTTTCAACACCTGCTTTAACTATAACGCCCAGTGCATCTTTTGCGTGTAAAAATTCCTGTGTTAGCTTTACTTATTCACCAACCACTTATACAAATGTAATGTTTGATTTTGGTAATGGTTATACTTATCTTTACTCTAATTGTTATCCTTCTGTAGGAATTTATACTGCCATTGCCACTGGTACAAATAATAATGGGTGCACTTATACTTCATCTCCAATAAGTATTAATGTAGTTGATAATCCTGTTGCTTCTTTTAATATGTCATCACAAGGGTTTGCAGGAGAGAGTGTTACTATCAATAACACATCAACAGGTGCGCAATTATATAACTGGTCTTTTGGAGATGGTAATACTCTCACAACCTATTCATTCAATATAACACACACATTTTTGTCTGCTGGAAAATTCTGTGTATTTCTAACTGCGATTGATACAGCATTTTTATGTAGTGATACAGTTACAAAGTGCATTGATATTCAGGATAATTTTGAAATTGAAATTCCAAATGTTTTTACACCCAATAATGATGGAACGAATGATATATTCAAAGTTAGAGCAAAAGGTATCAAAAATTTTTATGGAGAAATATATGACAGGTGGGGTATTAAATTATTTGAGTGGAGTGATGTTAATGCGGGATGGAATGGATATTTGAAAAACAATGCCAAAGCACCAACTGGTACTTATTATTATATTATCAAATGTACTTTGATTAACGATGAACAAAAAGAATTCAAAGGGTATATAACATTGTTGGAGTAAGTGAGCAGAAGGATATTTAGATGATAAATTAAACAGAAATTATTTGTGTAACTTATCCGATTTTAGTAGATATGAACTTATAAAATATACTTAAATATTTTTCTCATCGTTAGATTGATTATTTTGCATTAATAAAAACATGAAATGTATTTTAGAAATAAAAGAATTGAATTATGCTGTATATGTATGGAAGTTTTTTAATCAGGAATTTAAAACAAAGAGACAACAATCATCATTAAATTACAGAGATTTTCTTCAAAAAGAACTAAAAACAATTACACAAGACATTAATGCAGAATTATATTTTAATGATAATGGTAAACCATTTATTCAAAGCGCCCATTTTCAGAGTATTTCCATTTCTCATACATTAAATTATCTTGCTATTCAATTGCACAAAGAAAATATAGCAGGTATTGATATTGAAACGCAAAGACCCGCTTTAATAAAGGTGCAGAAAAAATTTTTAAATGATGACGAAATACATTGGGCTCATAATGATCTTTTCAATCTCTGCGTATTATGGACTGCCAAAGAAGCATTATTCAAAGTTTTTGGCACAGAAAATATTTCTCTGAAAAGTCATATCAGTGTAAATGCCCAAAATTATCCATATTTAGTTGGAGATATCAGAATCAATGGTAAATTACATTCTTTTACATTACATTCGCAACAATGCGAGCATTTGACATTAACTTATGTGGTCAAAAAAAATTAAAATACTTTTGAAAAGAAATAAAGTCCGTCCTAAAATTGCAGTGTTGATTGACCCAGACAAATTCAATAAAGATATTGTCATATTAGCAGATAAAGCATTTGTAGATTTAATCTTTGTAGGTGGCAGTTTGCTTGAACAATCTAATGTTCATTCAACCATCAAAAAAATCAAAAAATATACCCGCAAGCCAGTGATTATATT
Organism: Bacteroidota bacterium; assembly: GCA_040758575.1. GTDB lineage: Bacteria > Bacteroidota > Bacteroidia > B-17B0 > Aurantibacillaceae > BPGX01. The sequence continues at coordinate 33,407 of JBFLVH010000003.1, forward strand.
CCCTGGTGATGAAAAGCAAATCAGCCCACTAGCAGATGGTATTTTATTTTTATCTCTGGTGTCGGGAAGAAATCCAGATTATTTGATAGGAAAGCAAATTAAAGCCGCCCCCATCATTCAAAAATATCAATTACCATATCTACCTACTGCCTATTTATTGATTGACGGACAACACACATCAACTACTCAAAAAATTACACAAACAGATAGTTTGCCACAAAATAAAAAAATAATTTTTGATACTTGCCTGGCATCGGTGATGTTAGGAATGCAAGCCATTTATTTAGAAGCAGGAAGCGGTGCTAAAAAAATTATTCAATCTGACATCATTCATTATATTAAAAGTAAAATTTCAGAAGTGCCATTAATTGTAGGTGGTGGTATTAGTTCAGTTCAACATATTGAGAGTTATTTGTCTACTAATGTAGATTGTTTGGTAATTGGCAATGCATTAGAAAAAAATCCATTATTTTTGAACGACATTCAAAAACATTTTCAATGGAAATAATTTTGATGACACCACATAAAAGTATTGACAAAGAAATTGATATTATTACTGAATTATTTGCTAATGGCTTAAACACACTGCATTTGAATAAACGAGAAATGAGCACCAGACGAATGAAAGAATATATTAAGAACATTCCTTCTGATTTTCATAATAGAATAGTTATACATTCTCATCACGAATTAGCATTTCAATTTAATTTGAAAGGTATACATTTTACAAGAGAACATCTGAAAAGAACATTTCGTAATTGGTGTATATTTCAAAAAGAAAAATTATTTAGAAAAAAATTGATTCACACTCGCTCTTATAGAAAATTATCTGATGCTTTCAATGAAGAAAAATATCAATTTGATTATTTTATTTTAGATAATGTGTTTAATCCTATTACAAAAGATTTCAATATAGGTTATCATCCTATTAGAATCAACGAAATACATAAAACAGGCAAGAGATTTGTAGTAAAAGGGGGGATTAATATTGACACCGCTATCAAAGCCAAAGAAAATAATTTTTATGGAATTTGTTTGAACTCATTTATATGGAAAAGTAATGAGCCCGTAAAAAATTTTATTGAATTAGTAGAAAAATTAAATGATTAATGAACACCAATATTTACTGACTCTACGCTAATGCTATTGTAGATGTTGTTCCATTCCAATAATTTTACTTCTGTGATTTTGTTGCAATAATCAGCATCAAAGGGCATACTCACTTTAATATAATTATCTGTAAAACCAAACATCTGTCCATCTTTATTAGTATCTTCCCACAGCACTTTTCTTACGCTGCCTATGTTTTGTTCATAAAAATAATGTTGTTTTTTTTGAGATAATTGTCTTAATATGGTGTTTCTTTCTTTACGAATGTGCATAGGAACTTTGTTGGGCAAGCTTTCTGCAAGTGTATTTTTTCGTTCGCTATAAGTAAAAACATGTAAGTAAGAAATATCTAATTGCCACAAAAAGTCATAAGTTTCTTGAAATAACTCTTCTGTTTCACCAGGAAAGCCAACAATTACATCTACTCCAATGCAGGCATACGGCATTAATGATTTAATTTTTTCTACACGATTGGCATATAATTCTCTTTTATATCTTCTTTGCATTTTTCCTAATATAGTATTACTACCTGATTGCAATGGTATATGAAAATGCGGAACAGTATGCCTTGAAACACTTGCTAATTCTATAATTTCATCGGTTAATAAATTAGGTTCAATGGATGAAATTCTCAATCTAAATTCTTTATCAATTTTTTCTATCTCTTGTAATAATTGATAAAATGTAAAAGATCTTTTTTTTCTCCCATTTTGATTAGAAATATCAGTAAATCCAACATCTCCAACATTTACACCTGTTAGTACAATTTCTTTAATATTATTATCTAAAATTTTTTGAATGTTATTCAAAATGCCTTCTAATGTATCACTGCGGCTCTCCCCACGAGCTAGTGGAATAGTGCAATAACTACAAGTATAATCACATCCATCTTGAATTTTTAGAAATGTCCTTGTTCTTTCTCCCAATGAATAGGAAGGATTGAAATGATAAGTTTGTTCAATATCTGAATAAAAAGCCAATGCTTCTTCACTTTCAAGATATTTCAAATAATCCAGTATTTTGAACTTTTCATTCGCTCCAAGCACTAATTTTACTCCGGGAATTTTTTTTATTTCTTCAGGTTTTAATTGTGCATAGCAGCCAGTAATAATGATTTTACAATCAGGATTTTTTGATAATGCTCTTTTAATAATGGACTTACATTCTTTATCTGCATTTTCTGTAACACTGCAAGTATTGATAACACAAATATCAGCAGGATGTTCAAAATCTACAACTTCAAATGAATGATTTTGAAAAGTCCGGGAGATAGTAGTTGTTTCGGCAAAATTGAGTTTGCAACCTAATGTATAAAAAGAAACTTTTTTCATAATGAAGGATTAAACATTTTCACTTCTCACTTCTTTCACTTCATCAGGAAGCATTCTTTTGAGTAATGCTTCAATACCTGCTTTCAATGTATAAACACTGCTTGGGCAACCACTACAAGCCCCACGCATCTTCAAATACACAATGCCTTCTTCATATTTTTCAAATGTAATAAATCCTCCATCTTGTGATACAGCAGGCAGTATGTATTCATTCAAAATATCAATAATTTTTTGTTCTGTTTCGGTTTGTGGTTCATTATGTTGAACAGCAATTTCTTGTAAATCCTTTTGAGAAACATTTGAATCATCAGTATTTTCGTTGGTTGCATATTGCTCTAATAATTCATAATTAAAAATATCTTTGCCTGAATTTAAATACTCATAGATATAATCTCTGACTTCTAACAAAATATCATCCCACAAAATAAATGGTTGTTTAGTAATGCTGATGTAATTGTCTGCTATTAAAATTTCCTTGACAAAAGGAAAGGCAAACAATGATTGTGCAAGCGGCGAAACATTAGTTTTTTCAATGTTGTCAAATTGCAATACTTTTCCTGATGGTAAAAGTAATTGATTGGTAATAAATTTAATGGTTTCAGGATTGGGTGTTTGCTCCATTATGATAGAATAACGCATAATTGATGTGTTCATAATCAATGCAAAAGTAAGGAAATATAAATGAATGTAGTAATTTTAAATTTTTAGTTCAAATTCATCGGCATCTAAATGTGCAGGGAATTTTTCTCTGAAATAATCTAATTTAGATTTGTCTAATTTGACTACTATTGTTGTATTAAAATGATTGCAAGACGAAATAATGTCCCCTTTGTAATCAATCACCATACTTTGTCCATTGTATGCTTTTTCAAGTCCATCAAAGCCAATTCTGTTTACGCCTACTACATAACTCAAATTTTCAATAGCACGGGCTTGCAAAAGTTTAGTCCACGCGTTAATTCTCACCTTTGGCCAGTTAGCAACATATAATAAAACATCATATTCTTCAGAAGTGCCTATTTTATTTCTGCTCCATACTGGAAAGCGAAGGTCGTAACAAATCAAAGGTAAAAATTTGAATCCCTTGTATTCGCAAATGATTTTTTCTTTACCTGCTGAGTAATGTTGATGTTCGCCTGCCATTCTAAATAAATGCCGTTTGTGATATGTTTTGTAGGTTCCATCAGGATAAGCCCAAAGGAGTGTGTTGTAATTATGAATGCCATCGGTAGTGATGAAACTGCCTACTATACAGGCGTTTTTTTCTGTTGCTTTTTGAAGCATCCATTTAGTAGTTAGTTCGCCTAACTTTTCGGCAAATGGTTTTGCATTCATTGTAAATCCGGTAGTAAACATTTCGGGCAATATAAATACATCAACAGGCACTTTTACTTTGTTGATGATATCTGAAAAATGTTGTAAATTTTGTTCTTTATCTTCCCAATGAATGATGGTTTGTAAAAGTGCTATTTCCATAGTTTTATATTTTTTAGGGGGGTGCAAAGTTGAAAAATTTTTAGGAATAATTTAAGCCGCCACGAATCCGTCCGCCTATGGCGGAACAAGTTGCACGAATATTTAGTGAATAATTTAAGCCACGAATCCGCCAAAGGCGGACAAGTTGCACGAATATTTAGCGAATTATTATTACTACAAGTACTCAACTTCGTTGGGGACGAATAATTTTTGATGCAAGGTTGAATTTTTTTTGTGAATAATTTGGAAGTTTGGAATATTATTTTGTATATTTGCCGCTCCAAATTTCATTTGGCCCGTTCGTCTAGGGGTTAGGACGCATCCCTTTCACGGATGAAACACGGGTTCGATTCCCGTACGGGCTACAAGAGTAAAAACTTTATATCAAAAAGTTCATTACAATATTCCCCCTATTTTTTTAGATTGTTTAAGTTTTTTCCAATTACCACTGGAAAAGGATAATGTGAAAGATTAGTAATAGTTATTTTTATTAGTGATAATTGAGAGGGTAGGGTAGAATTAATTTTTGCTATGATAAATTGTATATGTAGTTCCTGATGAGTAAGTGTGTGTTGAATTTTTTCTTTCAAAAATAATTGTGTAAAATTAATTTTATTTTGATGCAAATGCTGTTCAATTTTTTTGAGTGATAAAAATTTCTTTTCACTTTCAATTAAATAAAATTCATACAAGCCCTTCCAGATGTCAGATTTATCGCGTTTTTGAATATAGGTGTTGTTTTCTTTATCAATGAAAATTATGTAATTAAAATATCTTTTCTTTTTAATAATAGATTTTGATTTGATAGGTAAGTTAGATACTTTATTTTCAAGGTATGCCATACAATGCTTATTCATCAAGCAATTCAAACAATCAGGGCTTTGTGGCTTGCAGTAAGTAGCCCCAAATTCCATAATGGCCTGGTTATATTCTGCGGGATGCTTTTTATCTAACAATTCATTTGCTAATTTCAAATAATACCTTTTTCCTTGTGTTGTATCAATTGGTATTTGCACTCCAAAAAATCTACTTAATACTCTAAATACATTGCCATCCAATACAGCATAAGGTTGATTGAACGCAAAACTCAAAATAGCCGCTGCTGTGTATTCACCTACACCTATTAATTGAATAATATCTTTGTAATTATCAGGAAAGCGTCCATTCCATTTTTCTACAATTTGTTTGGCAGCGTAGTGCAAATTTCTTGCTCGGGAATAATAACCAAGCCCTTGCCATAGGTGTAATACTTCATCTTCACTGGCATTAGCAAGATGATGAACATCTGGAAATTTTTCAATAAATTTGTAATAATAATCTAACGCTTGTTTTACCTGTGTTTGTTGTAGAATAATTTCTGATATCCATATTTTATAGGGGTCTTTTGTATCACGCCAGGGTAAGTCACGCTTATTCTTTTTGTAATAATCTAATAAATTTTTGATAAAAAATTTTTTGATGAGAGGATTCATTGAATACACTATAATAATTCGTGGTCTGCAAAACTATAATACTGATTTTGATAAATGATGATATGATCCCACAACTTGATATTAAAAATTTGAAGCGCTTCTTTAATTTTTTTAGTAACAGAAATATCTTCATTACTGGGTTGTAAATTGCCTGATGGATGATTGTGTGCAATAATTACAGAAGTAGCATTGTTGAGAATAGCGAGTTTACAAATTTGTCTGATTTCAACTAATGTTTTATCAAAATTGCCTTTTGATATTTGATAGCAATCTATTGGAATATTGGCATTATTCAAGGTAATCATCCAGAATTCTTCCTGGACTTTATCTGCTAAATAACGCATTAAATAACGGGCTGCAGTAAATGTGTCGCTTAATTTAGTATCTTTTGAAATATGTTCTGCAATGTATCTTCTTTTACCTAATTCTAATGCAGCAATGATATTGATACATCTAACCTCGCCTAACCCTTTTTGAGTATCTTTCAAAGATAATGGATGTTGAAGGGCTATTTTATTTAAATCATTGTTGTAATATGCTAATAACTTTTGGGCTAATTGAATTGCAGAATTGCCTTTTGTACCACTTCCAATTATGATGGCTAATAACTCTGCATCGGACAAATGTGATGCTCCATATTTCAATAACTTTTCACGGGGGCGATCATCTTCGGATAAATGTTTTATTTGCAAGTTATTTTCACCCATTATTATTTAATATCTTTTTAATGTCTGGTTTGAAATAATTAGGTCCCTTTAAAACTTTTCCATCTTCTCTGTAAATGGGCTTTCCATCAGGTCCTAATTTAGACATATTACTGCGATGAATTTCTTCAAATACTTCATCAATTTTATGTTGAAGTCCGTGTCTTAATAATGTGCCTAATGCGATGTAGAGAATATCTCCCAGTGCATCAGCAATTTCAATAATATCGCCTTTTTCACAAGCATTCAAATATTCTTCATTTTCTTCTTTGATTAAATTATATCTCAATAAAAATTCTTCTTTTGATAATAGAGTAGGTTGTTCATTATTAACGATATTAAAACTTTCGTGAAATTCTTTTACTTTATTGATATGTTTTATAAATGACATACTACATTTTTTATTCTCCTTGATTATCTTGCATTAAATCTTCTTTGGTAATGTATTTGGATAATCTGTTTACAAACTCATCAGAGAGTTGTTTTTGATTGAATTGCATAGTAAGAGATGCTAATCTTTGCATAATATCTTTGCATTGACGCATTTCACGGGTAAAGGCAATTTGATCCATTGGTGCATAGCGGTTATATACCTGTAAGTCGTGTTCCATTATATCAAATAATTTTTTAGATAGTTCATTGGCTTTTGTAGTATCACCAATTTGATAGTAACAAGCGGCTATTGTAAATACTGCGGGGTCATAAGGCACATTTTCTTCTTTTATTTTGCTCATCATATAGTCCAATACTTTTTTGGCTTTGTCTTTTTTGCCTTCTCTAATTAAAGCGTTAGCAAGAATAGTTACTTGCATTCTGATATTGCCCGCCATTCTCAAGCAATTTTCATCTAAATACACGCCATCTTTATCCATACCGCCCCATTGATATTTATTCATCACTACATCATACATCCTATCAGTATTAACTCTTCCTCCACTCATTTTATCTTCGGGGCTTTGAAGAATAGGAACAAATCTGTAAGCCAGACCTTCTAACTGAAAATGATCTTGTAATCCTACATATGCTTCAGATCCAGTGGTTACTGCAAAATAAATAGGTCTTGTCCAATCATTATGGGCTACTAAATCCAATACCATTAAATCATTTTTTGTAATGTAATTTCTGCCCAGTCGGAAAGATATTTTCTTTAAAATTTTAGAATAATCTTTTTCAGGAACTACTTTGTTTTTAATAACTTGTGCAGTATCTACTTCAATATAAAAACTTTTAGCGGGGATGTAATCTAAATATCTGCCATTTCCAATAGGAAATTTATTTTGTGGGTCATCGCTGGCTACATAGTCAATAGCATCTTTTAAGTTCATTTCATTTTTAGTTTGCTCAAAAAGATACACTACATCTCTATTGCTGTATGCGTATTTTTCGGGTGCAAAAGTTAAAGGCATTGGGTCTGATTCATAAGCTTTTCTTCTCATTTGATTGATATACCAATCTGTTTGAAATAAACTTAAATTACAAACTCTTACATCTGTTCTGATGCCTTCTACTTCTTGCGCATACCACAATGGGAAAGTATCATTATCTCCATTTGTAAATAGAATAGCATTTTTTTCACAGGATTCTAAATAGTCAATAGCACAATCACGAGCCAGAGTTCTTTTAGATCGGTCATGGTCATCCCATTCTTCTGCTGCCATAATGCCAGGTACAATTAAAGATAAGATAGTAGCACCTATTGCAGATATTTTAGTATCAACATATTCTTTGAGTAGTTCATAAATAAATAAAACGCCCAAACCAATCCAAATTGCAAATACATAGAATGAACCTGCATAGGCATAATCTCTTTCTCTTGGTTGATATGGCTGCACATTCAAATAGATATTTATTGCAATACCTGTAAAAAAGAAAAATAGAAATACAATCCAGAGAATAGGTTTATTTTTTTTGTAATTAAAAAACATTCCCAATAAGCCAAGTAACAAAGGCAAAGCATAGAGTTCATTATGTCCTTTATTGTTTTTCAAAGCATAAGTATTCAAATCGCTATATCCACTTCCGCCTAATAAGAAATCATCTAAGAATTTGATACCACTTATAGCGTTGCCTTCTAAAGGATTGCCTGTTAATCCCTGTACATCATTTTGTCTGCCCATAAAGTTCCAAAGGAAATATCTGAAATACATATATCCTAATTGGTATCTAAAAAAGAAAATGAGATTGGCTTTGAAAGTAGGCACTTCAATGCTTTCTACTTCACCATTTTCGTTCATTTTGTTGATAGTTTTATGATTATTGACTACATCTCCCCAATATCTGTAACCAGCCACATGGTCTTCTCTGCTACTCCACATTCTTGGGAAAATGGTACAAAATTCTTCTTCATAAGTTGGAATAGATTTTTTCCCATCGCTAATCATTTTGTATTTACCAGTTTTTTCATCTTTTGCAAATACAGGGTCAGCATCTTTATATTGACTAACAGGTTTAGTAGGTGCGTTGTAATATTGTCCATATAAAACAGGCCAATCTCCGTATTGTTCTCTTAATAAGTAGGATAAAACATTAGGGGCATTTTCAGGGTCGTTCTCATCCATTGGTGGATTGGCTTGAGAGCGAATTACTATTACAAAAAATGTAGAGTATCCAATGAGTAATGATGCAAGAGACATCATAGTAATATTAAATGTATGTAAGTGGTCTTTCATTTTTTTGATACCATAAATAATTCCACCAAAAACAATTAAACGCATTAAAATACCAGTACCGCTTAATCCGCTAAATGATGATAGTACAGCAAATGCAATTAAAGCATAAAAACCTAATTGATAATATTTTTTATTTTTTGTAGTTGAATAAAGAATGAATAAAGTAATGGAAGAAATAAGTAAAATGAAAAATAGAATAATACCTGAATTAAATGGTAGTCCTAATTTATTTACAGCAAATACTTCGCTATCGGCTAATAATTTTACAATTTTAGGAATGAGAATAGATTGAACAAATCCTAATAGTATAATTCCAAAAATACCTGCATAAATAAAACTTTTCCATGAAAATTTATATTTCTTAAAGTAATAAACATACACAATAGCAGGAATTACAAGCAAGTTGAGCAAGTGTATTCCAATTGATAAACCAATTAAATAACTTATTAATACAATCCATCTCCATGCACTATAAGGGTCGGTATCATCTTCTTCTTCCCATTTTAGAATAGCCCAAAATACTAATGCAGTAAAAAGTGATGATGATGCGTATACCTCACCTTCTACAGCAGAAAACCAGAATGAATCAGAAAAAGTATAAGCCAGTGCTCCAACCGCAGCAGCACCAAGAACAGCAATTTGCTCTGATATACTTAATTCATAATTTCTATTATTTTGGGAAACAATTTTGAAGGCAAGGCGGCTGATAGTCCAGAATAAAAATAAAATAGTAAATGCCGATGCCAATGCAGACATAGCATTCACCATTTTGGCTACTTTAGTTACATCATCACCTGCCAGTAGCGTAAAAATTTTTCCAAATAACATAAATGTAGGTGCTCCTGGTGGGTGTCCTACTTCTAATTTGTGTGTGCAGGCAATAAATTCACCACAATCCCAAAAACTGGCAGTGGGTTCAATGGTGCTTAAATAGGTATATGCGGCTATACCAAAAACAATCCAACCAATAATATTATTCCATTTTTTGAATGATGTGTTCATATTCATTTTTTAAGAGGTGCGAATGTAGAAAAAATAATGTTTTAAGTTATCAATGTTTGAAATTTTATTGTTAGATTTGATTTGAGTACTTCAAAAGTATTATATGATTTTTTTAACCACAAAGAGCACAATCCCTCCCCAACTTCGTTGGGGATTGGGGACACAAAGAAAATAATCTTTGTGTTTCTTGGTGTTCTCTTTGTGTTCTCTGTGGTTTAAAGAGATTAAAATCTTTAATATCAATAAATTCAAGGCATACGCAATTCTCAAAAATGTGTGCATAGGAATAGATTCAAAAAGGAAAGGGGTTGAGGTTTTTTCTTGAACAATTATGAATTAATTTTTTGTCACATTAAAATAAAAAACTATTACCTTACTAAAACAAAAAAACCTTGCCAACGGCAAAGGTTTTAAGCAATGTATAAATATATATAAATAACGGAGGACAAATATCCCGACGTTTCGTATGGGATAAGTTTAAATGTCCATTTCGCTTCTGCGAATCTTTTCTCTAATAATGGCTTTGTTGATAACTTCTTTTTTTCTAACGGATGGCTTTTTGTAAAACATTCTTTCTCTTAATTCTTTAAGAATGCCAACTTTTTCAAATTTTTTCTTGTATTTTTTTAAAGCTTTTTCAATGGTATCGCCTTCTTTAATTGATATTATTAGCATAATGAAATTTTTTGAGGGGGGCAAATATACAATCTGATATTTTAATAAACAAATTTATTTTAAAAGTTAGGTTTAAGGGTGTATTTTTTATAGAAATCAGTAATGTGCTTCACTACATCTTTGGGTTCATCTAACACAACGAATAAATCTAAATCAGATTCTGAAATATTATGTTCTTTTTCAAGCATTGTATTTTTCATCCATTCCAGCAAGCTGTTCCAATATTCGCTGCCTACAAGAACAATAGGGAAGTGAGCAATTTTATTGGTTTGAATAAGTGTGAGGGATTCAAACAATTCATCCATAGTGCCAAAGCCACCTGGTAGTCCTATAAATCCCTGTGAGTATTTAAGAAAAATAGTTTTTCTCACAAAGAAAAAATCAAAGTTCAGAATTTTATCAAAGTCAACATATTCATTATGTTTTTGTTCAAAAGGCAGAACAATGTTCAAACCTACTGATTTGCCATTGCCTCTTTGTGCTCCTTTATTAGCGGCTTCCATAATACCAGGTCCTCCACCTGTAATAATGCCAAATCCTTCCTGCGTAAGCAAGTATGCAATTTCTTCTGCCAGTTTGTAGTATTTAGAATCTCTTGGTGTGCGAGCAGAACCAAATATAGACACACAAGGTCCTATTTTAGACATTTTTTCAAAACTGGTAACAAATTCTCCCATTATTCTGAACACTTGCCAACTATCGTAGGCCTTTATTTCGTGCCATTCTTTGGGTGCCAGTGCTTTGCGAATTTTTTCTTCTTCTTGTTTTTCTTTGTCAGTCATAAATATTATTTTTTATTGAATGATAAATAATCCAGATAATTCTGAAGTAAGATAGTAGCAGAAATGATGTCTAAATTAGATTTGTTTTGCCTTTGAGATTTTTTTGTTTGCGTAAATATAAGTGTTTGTTGTGCCATTTTAGATGTTAATCTTTCATCAAATTTTTCAATAGAAATATCTGGAAATGTTTTTTTGAGTTGGTCAATAAATTTATCAACTAATAGGGTAGTGGAGGTCTTTTCTGCTTTCAAATTGATGGGATAGCCAACGATAATTGTTTCAATTTCATTTTCTGCAATGATTTTTTTTAGTTGAGGAATAATATCGTTATTAGGAATTACACTATGGGCATTAGCAATTATTTTTAATGGGTCGCTGATAGCAATTCCACATCTTTTCAATCCAAAATCTATGGCAAGTATGCGTGGCATTATTGATGTTTTTCTTCTAAAAATTTTTTTGAAACAGAATGAATATATGGTTTGATAGAACGAAAAGTATAATTCAAAGTTTCTTTAATGAGTTGATTGTTATAAAAATTTTTCATCGTAGCACCTTGAATAGTGGCTTTTGTAAAAGCAGGTTCGTATTTGGGAAATATAAAATTCAATATGCTTTCTGAAATGCCCGCTAATTCAAGCATCCAGCGATGTGCTTTGTATTTGGGAACAGGTTTAGAAAGTGAAAAATGCAATTCTTCTAAAATTTCTTTGTAAGAGTAATTGTTTTCTACAAGAATAAATCTTTTTCCAAAAATATTTTTTTCCATTAGTTGAATCATTATTTCTGCAACATCTTCTACTGCTACATAGCCCATCACACCTTCGGTATAAAAGGGAATGCCTTTGTATGCTTTGCGAACTAAAATGCCCCAGCCACTTTTCCAATTACCTGCACCAACTATTATTCCTGGATTTACAATCACAGCGTTTAATCCTTCTTCTATACCACGCCAAACTTCGCATTCACCAAGATATTTAGATAGAGCATAAGCATATTCGTATTTACCTGCTTGCCAGAATGTTTTTTCTGAAATATTATTATGCTCAAATTGATTTAATAAGGCAGCCACAGAACTTACATAACAAAATTTTATATCTGTATTCAAACAAACATTTACGAGGTTAGAAGTAATTTCTACATTAGTTTTTAATATTTCATTTCGCCTTCTATCATTAAATGAAACTAATCCTGCACAATGATATATTTCTTTTATAGAATGTTGATTGAGAATTTCTTCTAATTCTGCAGGATTAAAAAAATCAGGTTCTATCCATTCAATTTTTTCAAACACTGAACCATCAGAAAAATAATAAGAGAGAATTTTCTTTGTAATATTTATATTACTTCCTTTTCTTTTTGTAGCAATAATTTTTTTATTTTGCTTTAATAAATATGCAATCAAATGAGCACCTAATAAGCCCGTAGCACCTGTAACTAATGTTTTCATAATGTATCAAAATATTGATAAGCAGATAGAAATATTGAAATACAACTTAATAAGCCAATTGTCCATCCTGCCAGCAGTTCAATGAAAAGATGAGCATTTGACAATAAACGAATTTCCATTACTAATCCGCTTAAAAAAATACAAAAAATAATTTCTGGTAAATAATTGTGTTGAAATAATAATGAAAATACAACAAAAGCACCTGTTAATATCCCATAACCTGCAGAATGCAAACTGATTTTGAATGACGACGAAGTTACTAATGATAATAAAAACATTGTAACTGACATTACGCCTGTAATCAATATAGCAGGTTTAAATAATTCCCTTGAATAGATTTCTCTGAACATATAAAACAACATCCAGTAATAAATGCCTATCAGTAAAAAAAAGTATTTTCTTTCTTTAATATCATTGACATTGAGGGATGAAATAACTCTGAAAATTTTCATCAAAAATAAAATAACGACAGGCATAATTGAAGTGAGTGATGCATAGAGTAGTAGCCACTGAATTTTCAGAGAGGCAGGAATAAATTGTGTAAGAAGGATAGGATAAACATTGGAAGAAGTATAGAAATACCAGAACATAAAATAAGTAGGCAAAAATATAGGATGAAAAAGAATATTAAGCAGTGTAAGAAAATTTTCTGAATATGATTTGAAATATTTTTTTGTCACAAGATTTATTTTAATTGTTGGGCTAATTGTTGAATAACTTTTGCTGTATTGGGGCGAGGTTGTCCAAAAACTATTTGATATACTGCATTAGTAATGGGCATATCTACTTTATACTTTTGGTTGATTTCGTAAATACATTTCAGAGCATAATAACCTTCTGCAATCATATTCATTTCTAATTGGGCTTGTTTTACAGAATATCCCTTTCCAAGCATTACTCCAAAAGTTCTGTTGCGACTAAATTGAGAATAGGCAGTTACTAACAAATCGCCCAGATAAGCAGAATCTTTAATGTCTCTGTTGATAGGATGCACAACATCTACAAATCGTTTAATTTCTTGAATGGCATTGCTTATGAGCACTGCCTGAAAATTATCTCCATAGTTTAAGCCGTGACAAATTCCTGCTGCAATTGCCATTATATTTTTCAAAACAGCAGCATATTCTGTGCCGTAAATATCATCGCTTGGCGTAACTATAATATACTCACATTCTAATAATTGGCTGAACTTTTCGGCAAACTCTGCGTTTTGTGAAGCAAAAGTAAGATAAGATAATTTTTCTAATGCAACTTCTTCTGCGTGGCAAGGACCTGTAATTACTGCAATGTTTTGATAATCTACTTTATGAACTTGATTCAAGTATTCACCAACAATTAAATTGTATTCAGGGATAATTCCTTTTACAGCAGAAATCACTAATTTATCCTTAAAATTAAAAGATTGTATAACAGAATGCAGAAATGCAGAAGGATAAGCAAGTATGAGTGTATTACAATTTTTTTCTAAATCCTGTAATTGATTGGTTAAATGAATATATTGTAGATTTAATTGAACATCGCTTAAATATCTTGGATTATGTTGATGAGTAATTATGTAATCAATATCTTCTTGTTTGGGAACATACCAAACAATTTTTTGATGTTTGTGAGTAAGAATTTTAATCAAAGCCGTAGCCCAACTACCATAGCCGATTATACCAATATTCAAATTCATTTTTAGATTCAATGTGCTGCAAATAAAGTGAAAATATTGTAAAGACAATAGAAACTAAGAGAATACAAAACTAATTTCTAAAAAAACAAAGTCGGGCTGACTGAAAAAAATATCATCAATATCTAATTCATTTTCAGTTGATTATATTTTTTTGTTTCGCAGGCTGTTTCACACAAGTAGCAAATATACAAATATTGTAATGTTTTAAATGTTTTTTAAAGTTTTTATTGAAAGTATTTTTAATGCGTGAATTTCAATATTAAAAATTACTTAGTTTCATTAAATAATAAAAGTAGTATTAAACTGGACACGCTGTTAATTGAAGATTTAGCGGTCGAAATCGGTTATTATTTACAAAACAAAAACTATAATACTTATCTCATTCAGAAAACATGTTTGAAGTTTTTTTTGAATGAAATAAACAAGAAAAAAAGGTTAGAAAATGTTTCCTCTCTTTATTCTGAAAGCTCAAACGAAGAAGAGGTTATTAAGAGTAGGTTGGAAAAATTAAATCAACTAAAAATTAATCAAAAACAGAGAGCAATTATTAAAGATTTAATACTTGGCCTCACTTATGAAGAGATAAGAAAAAAATATGAATTGAGTTCAAAGCAACTGAGAAATCTTATTTATTATTTTAAAAATACATTAAAGTATAAGACAAAATAATACATTAATGTATATGATATAAAATGAAAGTATAATAATTTTAAAACAAATTTATATGTTTGGAATGGTAAATGTAGATATGGTTTTCTTTGTAGTAAAAGAAAAATTAAATGAGGTATTAAATGGCCAGCCCATTGATGGCTTTAAGATTGTATCTAATGATGAAAATGGTATTGTTCTGCAACCAGAACAATCATTTACTGACCAGGATATTCAAGAAATTAAAGGTAAAATTACTATTAAATATAAACAAAAAAACATCGTGATTGAGCTATGAGTAAAGAGAACAAAAGAAAACTGTTTCTATTTATTTTATTGATTGTTGTTGTCGTTTTAATGATATATCTCTTTACTTATTTTCTCAATAAAGAAGACAATAGAGTAATTTATGAGGGGCAAGGAAAAAGAATTTATTTAACTAAAAAGCTTCAGTATAAAGATGGAAGGGTAATGTATAATCTTGTCTTAGAGGAAAAAGCAACAGGTGAAAGGTTTTTTGTGTTAGCTAACACGCCAAAAAATTTTAAAGAAAAATATTTGGCAGACAGAATACTGAATACTTATAATCAAGGACGAATGAAGAGTTATGATGCGGTTGAAAGAGTTGGTTTAACGATTAAAAAAATAAATTCAGATATTCATTCTAATTTAGTTCAGAAAAAAAGTTCAAATGATGTATTAAATGATTTAAAAAAAGTTGGAGAAAAAATAATTGCTTAATTGTCTCGTTTATTATAATATGGAAAATTTGAGATTGAAAATAAAATGGTTAGATCCTATAACCCTTACTACGCTTCCATTCTTGGTTTTAATTCCATCTATTTTAGTATCATCAATGATTATATATATTCAAAAGAGATATTTTATTTTTTTGATATTAATTTTAATCATATTGATTTTATTTTTGATATGGATTAAATTAATAAAACACATAGATGATAATGATGATAAATATCCTGGAATGTTATTAGAAAATAATTATGATGGTAATGTAAAAATAAGGTCGGAAAATGGGACAATCATATGTGTTAAAAAAACAGATAAGTATCCTATTCCAGTAGATGGAATCAACACTTTCATCAAGGGGGATATGATATATAAAGTCAGAAGTGGTACAAATGTCAAAATTAATAAAGACGGAACCATATCAGAATATTCATTGATTTCATGCTTGATTAATTCCTGGACTAATATCAATGCTTTGCCAAACGATTGGAAAGAATTAAATAAATCCTGTTAATATGAAAATAGATAAAGAAATTATTGAAGAATCAAAAAAAGAAATTAGAAAACTACTAAAAGAGCAGGAGCCAGAAGATGCTCACTTTGAAGAGAGTTATGATAAAAAAGAAGACACAGCAACAAATAATAATCAGAAAGAACCCGTTGAAAATAATAATGGTGATAAAGAGAAAGAAATTGAAGACAAATTTCAAAAATACGCCGATAAGTTTAAATCTTTTACTGGAAGAGCAATAATAGAGTTTGTTGATGACTTTAAAACCAATGCGTTGTGGCTTTATGCTCTTAAAAACAAAATCAATATTCCAAAAGACGCATTGAAAATGCCAGAAGATGGCAAAGATCTTTGTTCTACTTTAATAGATTATGCTCTTCAAGATAAATTATTAGATTATATCAAAAAATATCCATTATTAGCAGCTGGTGCTTTGATTGGAGTTAATGCTGGCTCAACTTATTTATTGATTGAAACATTGAAAAAAGAAAATAAGCAAGAAGACAAAAAAGAGCCAACTCAATCTAATAATATAAATCATTCTGTTGAAGATACTATCAATAATCTGGCTTAATGTGGTTATATCAATTGTTGGTCCGCAAGGTAGCGGAAAAACGACTCTGGCTAATAAGTTAGCAGAAAAATGTTCAATGGGCAGACCCATTTATTATTGTGGGTTTGTTTCTTCTCCATTTCAATATCTTAAAATACAGAATTTAGACAAAATAAAAAACAATGCTGTTATTATTATTGATGACGCTAATGCTTTTTTAATGAGCTATAACTTGTTTGAAAAAAATTCTCCTTTGAGAGAGCGTATAATAATGTCCAGACACTATAAATTATTGTTATTATTTGTTTTTCACAGTATTGATGATGCTATTAAGTTTGTGTATAGGCAAAGCCAATTCGTATATGTATCTGAAAAATATCCTGATCATGATAAATTAAAATTGAATTACAAAGAGTTTGTTGGCAAGCCAGGATACAGGTTTTTTAAGGCGAGAAGGTATTAGTATTTGTTTCAAATGTTTTAATGTAAGACAATTTTTTGCACCAATGTATTTTATTGGCAAAAAAGCGTATGAAATTAGCTATTGTTATTTTATTGATGGTCGTTCTCGGGCTATTTGTGTATAACAAATGGATTGCACCAAGGTTACAATCTTTTGGCTTTGATGCCGAATAATCAATTAATTAAAAATTAAAAACTTAAAACTATGGACATCGTAAAAGAAACTATTGACAATTTAGATGCACAAGCATCTGAATATGGCTATTCAGCCGAAGAGCATGGGCTCACATTGAGATTGCCTAAATTACAACTGCAAAATATTGGCAGACCTGTTCAGCCCGGTGCTCAGCCATCCACTGTTCAAACCAACTATTCTGCCAACCCCTCTATTGCTGCTGTTGGTAAAGGAGCATCTACCTTTATGGTAGAGGTTAGTGTTAAAAAAAATGGCACTGGCGGCTCCAATACAAAAAACACTATTTTTCTTTTTGGTCCTAACGCCATTCTTGGCATAGGAGCTGGTTTTGGATTAGATGACACCATTGGCTATTTGTCAGTTGCGAACGCCGGACAAAAAACAAATTTTGGTGTGGTAAATGGTAAAAATGTGTTGAATTTCATTTATGGAGACGGCACCAACAACCACACATATACCGTAACTCTTGGTACGGCAGGAGAATATCCGTTTTTCTTGGGCACTCTACAAAAAGCACAATATAATGTGATTGGTGTTCAGGTTGAAATTTCTGATGAGAATCAGACATCTCAATTAACCCAATCTATTCAACATTTCAGATTGAACGCTTTCGGTAAAAGCGAAACCAATGACTTAACCACACCAAGAGACCTCTACCAACAGCAAAGAGGCGGTGTATTCATTCCTCATCAATTCACAATAGGCCCTAATATGGGCATTATGACCGATGTATTAGCTATTGATGGTTTTGTTGTAAAATATTATTTCTTTGTAAAATAAACAATTTTTAGAGCCACCAATCAACGGGGGCTCTAATTAAAATTTAAAGTTATGGGGAAACTAAAAGATTTATTTAAAAAATTAGGCGAGGGTGCTAAAAAAGCTGTTAATACACTTAAAGATTTAGGAGAAAAAGCGGTTAATGGTTTAAAGGAAGCAGCTCTTTTTACTGCTTTCTTACCATTAAGACCAATAGCCGTTGCTTATCTTAAAAGGAGAGGACATAATGTTAATCTGCTAACAAAGCCATCTGAACTCATTAGGTTGGTGTATGAAGCGATGAGGAAAAAATCTTATGGTCTTGATGGTCCGCAAGATGTTTTTGATTATTCTATTGAAGATTTTGGCTGGTCTCTGGATAGTTTTAGTGCTATTGATAAACAGGCAGAATCTTATGGATTTACCCCTACACCAGAAATGATTACAGCGGTTATTCAATTCTTGAAAAGTATCTTTGACAAAATTAAAGAGAAGAAACAAAATGACGAACCACTTTCAGAAGACGAAAAATCTATTGATAGTCAAGCAGCACAAATAGATGCAGAACTTACAAATGCAAAAGCAGCTGCACAAGAACTATTAGCCGCTGAGAAGAGCGGTGGCTCAACAGATATGAAGAAATACTTATTGATTGGTGTTGTGGCAATTGTGGTTATTTTATTGATAGTATTTCTTGTAAAAAGAAAGTAAAAATGAAATCTGCTTTGTTCAAATATATATATCAAATTGATTGCCCCTGTGAAATAAGAGACACAGAGGGCAATCTGCTTTATTACAGAAAAAAAAAAGTAGCTTTTTAGTTCCGTTATTAAAAAATATTGTTGTAGTTAATGGCTCGGCGAAGCGAGTTGGTTATTCTGAAAATCCCTACAATATTCAAGACATTCCTGTTCCACAAGGGTGGAAAATTCATTTTGATATTGATGCTGTGGCCAGAAGGGCTCAAATTCTAATTGATAGAAATGGCAAAAAAGCCCAGGTTAAATTAGATAAAGATGTTTTTTTAAGTAAAGAAGTGCCACAAGGCGTAAAGGCATTTATTATTTATCACGAGATAGGGCATATTTATTTTAAAGAAAAAGAGGAGTTGGCAGATAAATATGCTTTTTATATGGCACTAAGAAATGGCGTTTCGCCATTTTTGTGTTATGTGGCCATCAGAGCGTTTATGCCATCGCATTATGATTATAGAGTAATTGAAATGGGAAAAAATTTGCTTTTAAATAATCACCTTAAAAATTATATTGACTATGAAAAACTTTAATCCAGTGCAAATCATTCAATTAGCTATTGTTTTAATTGTGTTGTATTTGTTGTATAGGTTTATGGGAGGAATCAAAAATATTTTTTCTACTGTTGGAGGATCTCTTGGTACTGCAGCAACTGAACAGGAAATTGCAACTCAAACAAATTATAAAGATGTAGAATATTTAGATCCAGTAAAAGGATTCAAAGTATTAGCAGATAATGGATATGGCGGGGCAAAGGTTAATCAGTATTTTTCAAAAATAAATTTTGATTCAAGACAAGCAGATAATATTGCTAAAATGATAAATGATGCAAAGGGAACTTTTAATGATGATGAAAATCAAGTATATATGGCATTTCAGTCAATACCTACAAGGGTTGCTGTTAGCTTAGTAGCTCATAGATTTAAATCGTTGTATGGTAAAGAGTTACAAGCGTTTCTCAATTCATTTATGAATGCTACTGAATTTAATACTGTGCTTCAAATTATATCTAAAAAGCCCATAATGTAATGGAAAAGATTAAACACATACTGGCGGGAATTTTGGTGGCTATATCTGTGGCAATTGCAGACATTGTAGTATCTAATAAAGAAATTTTTTCTGCAATTTTTATATTGATTGCTTTTGACACAATTACGGGTATTGCGGCAGCTATAAAAAATAACAGAAAAATTACCAGCTGGAGAATGTTTATAGGTATTTTTTTAAAAATGTTTTTCCTGGTGTGTATTTTAATTGTTGGTGCATTCGTTCAAAAGGTTGTTGCTTATGATTTTATTGGTTGGGCGGCAATTGTTTTGTGTTCAATAGAAATTTTTAGTATTGATGAAAATATTAAAGTGCTTTTTAATTATTCAATATTTGATACTATCAAAAGCATTTACAATAAAAACAAAGATTTTATAGACGAAATCAAAAACAAATAATATGGAAATTTCACACGGATATTATACTAACCAAAGCAATGTTATTAATCCATATAGCTGCTTACTATATCAAATAATTAATACAGGTGGCGGAGCTGGACTTATTGCTAACAACATGAGTAATAATAACCCCGGAGATTATGATGGAAAATTAGTTTTAATCAATTTAAATCTTACCGGTGTATTTCAAACGGGAACCAATCCAATTATTATTAGTATTTGTAAAAAAAATATTGCCCAATATTACACCAGTAATAATAAAGCAACTTTATATTGTAAGGACTTTCAATACTATGTTACTTTTGACAAAAACGATGTGATTAGTGTTCAAAATGTTGATGGAAGATTAGATGTTTGGGGAACAATGATTGTAACACTTTTAAATGTACAATAATGGAAGTATTGGCTGGCAACTATACATTTAGCACTAACAATTTGGTGCCGCCTAATTGCAACTTTTATCATTTTAGAACGCTATATAATACAACAACAGCAATAGATGGGTTTATAGTTACGCCAATGATTAACAATATAACCATTAAAACCAACAGTTATTATCTGCTTGAATTGAAATTTTTTGGCTCTGTTGATGCACAGGCAAATACCAATTCAGTGGCAGAACTAAAAGTGTTTGGTTTTTCCTTTTTGTCAATCAGAGCATACGAGCCGCCAATCAATTGTTTAATAAATAATATGCAATTGGTGATTCAAGCAACCGAAACAACACCAATTAGATATGTACCTAATTCAATACAATTTAGGATTTTAGCGGCTGGAACTATTTTAATAACGCCCATAAATATCTAACCATGGCCAGTTTTGATTTAGCTATACCTATCATATTTAAGCACGAAGGGGGCTATCAAGCACACCCAAAAGATAGCGGCAATTGGTCTTCTGGTAAAGTAGGAGAAGGGGTGTTGATTGGCACTAAGTATGGTATTTCTGCTCCTACACTTATTGCATGGAGAGGCAAAATGGTTACTCCCGAAGATATGAAAAACTTAACTGAAGAAGAAGCAAAAAGAATTTTCAAGGCAAGATATTGGGACCCACTTAACCTGGACAAAGTAAAAGACCAAAAAGTAGCAGAATTAATTTTTGACGCTGCTGATGGCTCTGGCGTTGGTTTGGCTAAAAAGCACACCGTAAGGGCTTTGAACAATATTGGCATTAATGTAAGTGAGTATTCTGTGGATGCCATTAACAGGGCTAACCCGGTCAGATTGTTCAATGCTCTTAAAGAAGTGAGAATAAACTTCTTTAAATCTATTGCTGCCAACGACCCGAATAAAGCCGTGTTTTTGAAAGGTTGGCTAAACAGAATGGCAAAGTATGTTTATGAAAATCCGGGAAAAAGTGGACTGGGGTTAATGGTGGTATTTGTTTTAGGAGTGTTGCTGTTTTTATTATTTTTCAAATAAATGAAATGGTTACTTATCGTCATATTGATTTTACTCATTATTTTACCCCCTTATGGAGACGAGCCGCCGCTCTTGGCTGCGTTGTTGTCTTTATAGCATCTTGTTCAGCAGAAAAGAGATTACAACGCTTAATTAAAAAACATCCTGAACTGATTAAAAAAGATACTGCTTATATTCACGACACCATTGTAACCAAAGAAATACAAGCCGATACTGTTTTTGTTTCTAAACATAGCATTGATACATTTTATTTAGAAAAAGAAAAACTAAAAGTTCAAATTATTAAGCAAAGAGATACTATCCGGGTTAAAGCAGAAATAAGAGCCGATACTATTTATATGGAAAAGAAAGTGCCCGTAGATAGAGTGATTGTAAAATATGACTATATCAATCCACTACTCAATAAATTGTTTAATTTATCGTTGATATTGTTGTTGTTGATTTTATTGATTAAATTTGGTTTTCACGATAAAAGAAACTAAAACAATTAATTGTCTTTTAAGCAATAACAAAACATATCTCCATCTGATATTCTTTCAATCTCATCTATAATTTGAGTAAGCTTTTGAAAAAACAAATTGAACTTTTTACCAAGTTCAGTATTATTGGGCACTGGATATTTATACACTTTTTGTGCTAATTTATTGTAATATGGTATAATAATGTTATATATCTCTTCGGCTTCTGAATCTGTTAGTTGTTTAATATCATCGGACACTTCATTTAATTTGCTTTGTGCATCTTCAATTGTTTTAATCAGTATTTTTTCTATTTGTTTATCAACTTTATTCCTAATAATATCTGGTAAAATACACAACTCGCCTAAAAAGTAAGAGAATGATGTTGCAATTTTGTTAATAGATACTGCCTTCATACTTCCTGCAAATTTACATTTATTTCTTCAATAATTCAGAATAAATAGCTCTTTCAAATTCAAGATATGGTTGAATATTTTTCCTGTTGATTATATTTGATATTTTATGTCCAGAAAAGTAAACAATAAAAATAACCTTTTTTGTTAAGAAATATAATAATAAAAACAAAAGAAACAAGCCAGATGATACCAATAAAACCATTACGCTTTCATCGTCTCCTTTATCCATTAAAGATATTAAACCCAATATTGCTCCGATTAAAGAAAGAAGCATTAAGACAAAATAAATAAACTTTGTTTTGTAAGTTATTTCGCTTCCACACAATTCAGATAAAAGACCCGATTCATAATGAGATGTGCCCCCCTTTTTACTAATTAAAATAACTCTGTAATTAGTCAATGTTAAATTATCTTGTTGTTTGATGATGATTTCATTTTCTAATAAATTGATGTTGTTTGTTTTCATAATTGTATGTTTTTTTGGTTATTTCTTCAATTCAGCAGATGTTTTAGAAAAATGTGCAGAATTTTTTTGATTACGCTCGCACTCTGCCAGTTGTTTTTTGAGCAGTTCATTAGTTTCTTTTAATGATGAAATTAAATCCTCATACAACTTTAATTTTTCCTGTATCTCTTTAATTTGCTCTGCTTCTGCACTTACTTTTTTTATCATCTCACCTTTGCCTGTAATCAGCCATTCTAAATTAAGGTCGGGAAAGTTTTTGATTATTTTTAGTATATTTTCTAATGTAGGATTATCGGTTTTATCTAAAAAACCATTTGACAATCCGCATTTTCTATAAAAATCCATTTTGCTATATCCCTTTGTTTTGATATATTCTAATAATCTTTTATTAAACTTCATTTTAACAGTTTTAATTTATTGATTTTCCGATATTTAGTATAAATTCTAAATTTAAATTTGTATTTTAGTTTTTATTCTAATTATATTTGTCCCGAAATTAAGACAAAAATAATAAAAGTAGTTTGAACTAACAAACACAAAAAGGTTAATACAATGACTAAACAAGAAATTCAACAACACTTAAAAAAAGGCGACATCAGAGAAGCCGCCGAAATGCTTGGTATGAGCTATTACGCCGCTCAAAAGGCCTGGCAAAGAGAAGGCAGCAAAGACCATGAACTTGTTCTTTCTGCCTTAAACATCATCATTACCCAAAGATTACGCAGACAAAAAAAACAAATATATGAACAACAAACACATTAATGTAGATTTAACTCAATGCTCCACACTTGAATGTGAGTGTGGCAATATCTTTTTTGAAAAAGATATAATTGTCAAAATTATTCCTGGCATTATCATAGGTGCCGCTCAAAATACCAATGTGCCTGTTGAAATTATGCGATGTAAAAAGTGTAGCAAAGTATTGCCCGAATACGAGCCACTTTTGAATAACCCAAAAAATTAAATATATGCCTGCTGTTGTAGTAGATACTGACTTTGAAAAGAAAATACTTGTTCTGATACGAAACACTATCAGAGAAGAAGTTGCCCGAGCCATTAAAGAAGAGATGCAAAAGTATTTGCCCGAGCATCTCAATAAAAAAGAAGCGTGCAAGGTATTAAAAGTGTCGCTCAACACGCTCAACAAGCTCATTAAAGAAGGGCATTTATCACTGAATCCTGCGGGCAGGATACCATACATACAAATCTTAAAACTCATCAATAATGAAAACAAAAGTAGTATTTGAAACAACCGGTGCAGTAGTGCATTTAGAAAACGATATATTTGCTTTGATAAGAATAGAATATCAAGGTCCCAGCAAAGAAATTGTGCAACTAAACAAGCCGCAAAATGTGGATATTTTTCCTGTTATACAGGAAATTCAGATTGTTGATAGTGCTTTTAACTGCAAAGGCGATTTGCTTTGTCTTCCGTATAAATTTTGGTTTGTAATCAATGATAGAATCAGAGAAATATTAGAAGAGTTCAAGAGAGTTCCTGCAAGCGAGTATTTAGAAATATTAGATGCACAGGAAATGATATTGCCATCATTGAAAGAAAAGCAAAAAGAATCAGACGAGAAAGCACTTGCTATTCTATCACAAGAATTAAGTAGTGGTAAAAGCAAGGGCAATTTTTTTAATCGTGTAAAAAATGCTGCCAGAAATTTATTTGGCCATTATCAAGAAAACAAAAACGCTTATGATGAAAAAGACCAGGAATTAATTGAAGAGAGTTTTGGTGTAATATATAAGCTATTAAAAGAAATAGAAAAAGATGAGCAAAATAAAAACCACAAAAAACTAAAATAATATGCTGGTTAATATCAAAGTATATCCATATCTATACATCAGCCAAAACGCTTGCTATCTAAACAAAAAAGCCATTAGATTATTAGATATTGATATAGAAAATCAGTTCATTGATTTTCATTTTTTAGAACAAAAAAAAGTAGCATTTATTTATGTTAGCAATATTCCTGGCATTGAGTTAAAGTTTAATGCTAATCTATTTAAGTTTTCATCCAGGAAAAAAGTAGCCAGGATATTTGAGTTGTATCAAATTGCTCAGCCAAAATACAGATTAATTATAGATGATGAGCCAATAACAGCTGGCGGTTTCAAATATCATCCACTTATTAAAATCAATTATGAGTAGCCAACCTGCCAACACTTCTGAGCCAAAAGAAGAGAAAAAGAATTATCTCTATAATGATATTAAAGAGATAAAGAGGTCTATTTTATACCTGGCAGGATGTATAGATAAACTACAAAAAAATAACGCACAATATCAGATTCCACAACAAATATACGAATTGATTGATTTAAAAATTGCATCGCTTTCAAAAGAATTAGATAAAAAGTTTAAGTTATTAGCTGGCGGTCAGGCCTACGAGTATGGCTTGTGTGAGCACGAGTTTGAGCATTTCAGAAAAGAATATCTCAAAAAATTAGAGCAGCAACTTTTAGAAGAGCAGAAATATATGTATGAGTTGAAAATTAGAGCCATTCAGCAGCTAATAGATAGTATGAGAGCCATCAGAGAATTTTATACTAATGAAGATATTAAAAGCTTTTTAGGCAAGGATTTTTACAAAAAATACTTTGTAATGAAACTACAATATCAAGTAGAAGAAATTAAAAATTTTATAGAAATACTTAAAAACGAAAACGCATGGATACCACCGAAAAAATAGTTTTTTCTTATAACTGGAACAATAAACTTAATTGTAAGGCATATACAACATTTCGCCTTTACAATGGTAAATATCAAATCGGCAAAACATATCAAATATTCTTAAAAGACCAGCACTTATATAATGCTGTTATAGAAGATATTAAAGTATTAAAATTAGACCAGGTCAATTCTTTTATTGCATATATAGATACTGGCTATTCAGTAGAAGAGTTTAAAAACATTGTCAAAAAAATGTACGGTACAAAAGCCGAAACAAGTTTATTTTGTTTAATCCTTCTCAAAAAAATTGAAAAATGATACAGGAAAAAGTTCAAGAAATTCTCACAGAAAAAGAACCAGACAGACCTAAAAGCCAGGTAGAACAATTCATTGACTGGCTTTTTGACCAATATGATTATAGATTTAATGTGATTACTCAACGTCCAGAGTATTCGCAAAAGGATGAAAATATTTGGTACCCCGTTGATGATATTTTTGTCAATTCATTAGAAGTAAAAGCCCGTATTTATGGCTTTTCAAAGAATATGGCCAGCATGATAAATACTATATTAAAAAGCAGGCACATACCACATCAAAACGACATAGAAATCTATTTCAAAAAACTACCCAAAACAGAAAAAGCTAATATTCATAGAGACATAATAATTACACCCACCATTAAAGCATTTTTTGATAAACTAAAAATAAGAGAGTTTGAAAGCTTTGATAGACAAACGCTCTATAAGTATTTTCAAAAATGGATGATAGCCACTGTTAATAGTGCTTTGGGCAAAAAGCCCAACGATGTGATGCTTGTATTGATGGGGGACCAGGGCAAAATGAAAACATCATTTTTAAGACACTTAACACCAAAAGTATTACACGATAAATACTATGTAGAAGGACACATAGATCCATCTCTCACTAACAATAACACTGCTAATTATTTATGTGAAAAATTCATTATCAACATAGATGACCAGCTGGACCAGATTTTCAACAAAGATTTTAATTCGCTGAAATCAATTATATCAGTATCACAAGTAACTAATAGGCGAGTTTATTCTGTATATGATAAAACACGCAAAAGAATAGCAAGCTTTGTTGGCTCTGTTAATAACACCAACTTTTTGATAGATAGTGAAAATAGAAGATATTTTGTTTTGAATGTAGAAGAGATAGACCCCACTTATTCCACCATTGACCCGAATATGATGTGGGCGGAAGCATATTTTATAGCACAAAAGACAGATCCATATAAAGTTTTTCAAAAAGAAGATTACTTAATGATTAGCAACATTGCTAATCAATATACTGTTCAAAGTTATGAGCAGTTTTTACTTGGCAAATTTTTCAGGCCACAGCCAAATGATAAATACAATACACCATTATTAATGCTGGCATCAGAAATTACTCACGAGTTGAGTAAATACACAAAAGACAAATTGTCTATAAGAAAAGTAGGTCTTGAACTCAAAAGAATGAGATTTGAGCAAGTTAATTCCAGGACAAAAAGATACGATGATCAGCCCAGATTGTTCTGGCGTGTATATGTAAAAAAAGAGTATGTCAATGAGTTTTTAGATTACTTAGAATCGGATGTGGGATATTTTGTAAATTAAGTATAATAATATAAAAATAACACCAGCGGGTTTTGGTTGTTTTTCCCCTCCAGCGTATGGCGGTTGCCATAAAAAACAACCATTTTTTATTTTGAATCCAATCAAAATTGTTAAAAAATAGAACAAAAACATTAAAACTTTATACCCCCCTGTGTTTTTAAAAATGTCAAAATTTTAATTTATCCCACTACAAAATGGCTGAAACACAGAACTGGCGTGGATTTGCCTTGTAGTGGGATGTGTAGTGATATATATTTAGAATAAATATAAATAACTAATAAAATATAGAACTGTCGAGGTTTTTCTTTGTAGTGGGATTGTAGTGGGATGTAGTGGGATAAATTGTTAAAATTTTAGGCGGTATGTTAAGGGAAATGAGTTTGTAGTGGGATGTGTAGTTTAAAACTACAAAAAATGAGTTATCCCACTACAAAGGAATACCGCGTGGCTCTAAGGAGAGACCCCATTTTGTAGTGAGTAGTGGGATAATTTTGTCGAAATTTGTTTTTTCACTTTACTTTTTAATGTTGTTAAAATTTAATGTTTCTGTGAGCTCTTTTAATGTAAAATTTAACAATTTAATAGTTCCACTTTTCCATCTCACGAAATTTTACCGGGTCCAAAATTTTAGCATACACTTGTGTTACTTTAATATCGGAATGTCCAAGAATTTTACTGATTACTTCAATAGGTATTCCAAGTTCAATACTAACCGTTGCAAAAGTATGTCTTGCAGAGTGAAAGGTAATAGGTTTGTTTATCCCGGATTTTTCAGCAATAACTTTTAGATGCCTATTAGTTACCTGGTTAGAATAGCACTTAAATACTTTATCTTCTGGCTCTCCTTTGTCTTGCATAGTTAATATATCTTTTGCTTTTTGATTCAATGGTATTAAAACCTCATTCCCGGTTTTTTGTTGGACCAGTTTTATATATGTGTCTGAAATTTCTTTCCATTTAAGTTTATACACATCAGAATATCGTAAACCTGTATAGCAAGAAAATAAAAAGTAAAGTCCAACTCTTTTTAGTTTCTTATCATTCTCATTCATCACATAATTGTGCAACTGCTGTAATTCGCTTTTGGTTAAGAAAACCATTTTACCATTAATCCACCTGGTTTTAAAATGTTTAAGTGAATTTTCTTTTATGTAATTCTTTCTGACCGCCTCATTAAGTATCGTTTTAATAAGCCGAATAGCCCTATGCGCTGTATTTTCATTATTACCTTTGTGATTAATGAGCCAATAAAAATAATCTGTTGCAAAATTTTCATTGATGTCGGTCCATTTTAAGTTCGGATTGAACTCTTGCATTTTGTTGTATTCAGTAAGATATTTTTTCCATCCGCCCCGTTTAAGCAGCTTTTGTTTTTCTTCTATCAATTTTAGATAGAAGTCAAAGAATTTCTCTCTTGGATTGTATTTTTCCTGGACAATTTTCTTTAAATCTACTTCCTGGACAAGTAAAGTATTTTCCAGAATGATATTACTCAATTTACTTTTCCACTGCTCAATTAAGATATTAGCTTTAAGAGCATTCGGCTCTCTTGCTTTTACTGAGAGTCCATTAAAATTCTCTGGGTTTTCAATTTCAACACCAAGAGATTTTTCTAACTTTTTTCTTTTGTAAATAATACGCACATATAGCCGGTGTTTGCCACTTTCAACCGGACGCAAAAAGAATTTGTAAGAAAATTTATTCATAGCAGGTTTGTTTTAAGGTTCATTTTTATGCTTCGCAGTAAGTGCGAAACATTTGTGAAACAAACCTGCTGTTGTAATTACTTTTTGAAGTGTTTTTCTTCAAAAAGTGCAGATACTGACCTTGTTTTTATGCCAGAAATGCCCGATTTTTCGTTTTTTTATTTCTAATAGTCGGGCTGACTGGACTTGAACCAGCGACCTCTCCCACCCCAAAGGAGTGCGCTACCAACTGCGCCACAGCCCGATTAAAAATTTCAGGCGGCAAATTTATACAATTACTTATTATTTTGAAAATTATTCTTTAACTAACTTTTTTCTTATACCATCACATTCTACAATGTACAAGCCATTAGGCCAGTTGCTTGTATCAATAAATATCTTTTCTTTTTTATTTTCGTCCTTAAAATTAAAAACTTTCTCACCTAACACATTATAGATATTAACTTCATCAACAACATCAACCTCAATGTAATCTTTGAAAGGATTGGGATACACTTTGTATTCATTAGTAGCAAATTGAAAATTATTAATTTCAGTAACAACATTACATTGTCTTACATAAGTCATCTCAGAATTATTTTGCAATCTACTAAAATAAATAACACTATCGGCTAAACTACCTTTTAGCATGTAATTGAGATATGGTTTAAGTATATGGAACATTCTCCTATGTTGCTCTGCTCTTGTGATGGTAGGTTGAGGACTGGTAGTTCCCTCTCCAAAACTGCAATTAAAATTATTGTTTGCAAAATAACAGTGTCCTCCGCCTAATATTGTTACTCTTGTTTTACAAGCACTGGCACAAGAATCAAACATAGGTATTTGATGATTAGATGGAGGAGCTACACCATCATTTTGGCCTATGAACATTAGCAAAGGTCTTGTAACTCGTGTAGCCGCATTGATACTGGATGGATTAGTATTAGCAGCAGCAAAATTGATTAAGGTAGTAAAATTCGTATAACTATCTGCAGCTAAAAATGAAGCACCTCCACCCATAGAATGACCCATAATGGCACTGCCTGGTAGAATTTTTTGATAAAAAAATGAAGATGGATTGTTATTTTCCTGTTTGAATTGTTCATTCAAGAATTTTAAATCTTTCCCAAACTCATTATGATTAGGACTGATACTTCCTTCTGTTCTTGGAAATGCCATAATGTATCCCATTGGGACAAGAGTATCCCAAAAATTTTGATAGGCATCCCAACTCATAACAAATCCGTGACCAAAAATTAATACTGGAAATTGACCAGAGGCCATTGGCACATTATCTCCAGAGGTATTAGCAGGATAATAAACTTCTGTCTGAATACTTCTATTGCTTCTTGTAGCATCTACAAATGTAATTTGTTTATGCCCTATTTGGTAAGATTGTGAAATGAGAATGTTACATAAGCATAAATTGATTAAATTAAATATACTTTTTTTCATATTAAAAATTTTTTGTGCAAAGTAAAATCAAAATATTTTTATATTGAATGGATTGAAAAGAAATTTTTTTAATGGATGTTTTTTTATTTATATGGTTAGAAATGAAATTAATTTTCTTTTCCTTTTCATTCGTTCTATTCACTACTTTTACAGCAAAATTTATGAGTTCTACAACTTCACAAGATAAAGAAATGAGTTTTTTGCAGCATTTGGATGTGCTCAGAAAACATCTGGTGAGAAGTGCTATTGTTATTTTAATAATGGCTGTTATTGTATTTGTGTATGCACCATGGATATTTGATAATATTGTATTTGCACCATTAAGAAATGACTTTCTTTCTTACAAAGCATTATGTAAATTATCTGTAATGACGGGTATTAAAGACCTGTGTTTTCAAATACATACTAAACCACTGCAAGCTTTATCAGCATCTGAACAATTTTTTAATCACATCTGGATTTCTATTGTATTAGGAATTATTCTGGCTTCACCATTTGTGCTTTATGAGTTATGGAAATTTATTCGTCCTGCATTGAAAGATAATGAAGCCAACCCTGTAAAGAGTTTTATCAGTATTTCTACTTTTTTATTTTTGTTGGGAATTTTGTTCGGATACTTTGTATTGTTCCCTATGTCCTATAATTTTTTAATCCATTATCAAATATCAGAAATGGGATTGGTTGAGACCCACAATACATTAGAAGATTATATTTCTCTAATCAGCACAATGGTTTTAGTATCAGGATTAATTTTTGAATTACCTGTATTAGTATTCCTTTTGGCTAAACTTGGTTTGATTACCTCAACTTTTATGAAAAAATATCGCAGGCACGCTGTAGTGATTATTTTAATCATTGCGGCTGTTATTACACCTTCTCCCGATGTGGCATCGCAGGTAATTGTAGCATTGCCGCTTTATATATTGTACGAAATCAGCATATTTGTTGCAAAAGCAGTTAATTCTTAATACATCCAGTAATTGCCTTTAAAAATATAATTTTTGTTAAAACATGCTACTATGTATTGCAAAATACCTTTTAATGTATGTATATTTGCAACGCATAATAAAATGTATAACAAATGAGTGAAAAAAATGAAAATATTCAATCACAAATGCGAAAGGGAGTTTTAGAACTCTGCATATTATCTATATTGGAAAATGGAGATGCTTATCCTACCGAGATTTTAAATGAATTAAAATCAGCAAAATTGATTGTAGTAGAAGGCACATTGTATCCATTGCTCAATAGATTAAAAGATGCGGGTTATTTAACTTATCAATGGAAAGAATCCACTCAAGGGCCACCAAGAAAATATTATCGCATCACTTCAGATGGTAAAAAAATGTTGAAAGAATTAATTGAAAATTGGGAAGATATGGTAAAATCTGTCAATAAAATCATAAAAAAATAAAAACCTACAATTATGAAAAAAACAACCACCATTCATTTAGCAGGCATCTTGTTTAATATTGAAGAAGATGCTTATGAAAAATTGTCTCAATACCTGAAAAGTATTGAAGCATATTTTGCCCAAAATACAGGGAAGAATGAAATAATGGAAGACATTGAAAGTAGAATTGCTGAAATTTTAAGTGAAAAATTGAATGCTAATAAGCAGGTAATAATAATGAGTGATGTAGATGAGGTTATTTCTATTATGGGTAGCGCTGAACATTTTAATGATTCAGAGCAAAAGCAAACTAATACTAATGCTTATTATACTACCACAAAAAGATTTTACAGAAACCCAGATGATAAAATAATTGGAGGTGTTTGTGGTGGAATTGCTGCCTATTTTGATATAGACCCATTATGGATACGATTGGCGTGGGCAGTTGCATTTTTCATTTTTGGCTCGGGCTTTTTGTTTTATCTTTTGTTATGGATTATCATTCCAGAAGCC
Source organism: Bacteroidota bacterium (assembly GCA_040758575.1). Lineage (GTDB taxonomy): Bacteria > Bacteroidota > Bacteroidia > B-17B0 > Aurantibacillaceae > BPGX01. The sequence continues at coordinate 65,935 of JBFLVH010000003.1, forward strand.
AAAACGCCTTCTCAAAAATTAGAAATGCGTGGTGAAAAAATTAATATATCTAATATCAGTAAAGGTATTTCAGATGACTTCAAACAATTTACACAAAAGACATCACGAGAGTTTTCAAATGTTTCTGCTAATAAATTCATTGCATTTTTTCAGAATCTTTTTCAATATATACTTGATTTTATTTACGGGGTTGGTAAATGGTTTTTAAAAACAATAAGTATATTTTTAGTTTTAATTTTTGTATTCATAATATTGGTTTTATTAAGTTCATTGTTTTCTGAAAATTACATTTCTATTAACTCAAGAAGTTATGATTTTTCAAGCACTTTATCTGATTTTTTTGCTAACCCTTTTGAATACACTGCCTTTAAGTTATCAATATTATTTTTAATTGGAATACCTGTAATAATGTTAGTTTCCGGGCTTATCAAATTTATTTTTAATATTAAAAAATCATTAAAGTATTTAGGAATAGTAGCATTAATATTATGGTTAGCAGGATGGGGATTATTAATCATATCAGTCATTCCATTAACTGAAAATTTTTCAGAGAAAACATACTCCAAATCACAAATAACACAATATGTTTTACCCAACAGAACAATTTTTATTAAAATGAAAGAGATAGAGGAAGACAATGAAGATGATGGTTTTCAAATAAAAGTTTTTAATAAAATATTTTATTCTGAAAACAATAAAGAAAAAAATTTAGGGTTTCCATCGGTTGTCATTAAAAAAAGTAAAGGTGATAGTTTGAGGATTAATGTTATTAATTCTGCTGTTGCCGAAAGTAAAAAACAAGCCCGTCAATTAGCACAAAACATCAAATATGATTTAGATATTAAAGATTCAATTATTGAATTATCGCCGCAATATATTATTCCTAAAGAAGATAAATTTCACTTTCAAAAAACGAAAGTAGTTATTGAAATTCCTCAAAACAGATATGTATATTTTTCCAAAAATATGAAATACTATTTGGATGATGCAGAAAACAATATAGATGCAGATGAATATGATATGGTGGGAAAGAAATGGTTGATGGGAATTGACCATTTACAATGTATGGAGCAATGCGATGATATTTCAAATATAAAAAGCCACAAGAAACATAAAGAGTGGGAAGAGGAGGAAGAGTAATTTAATTAAGAATTACTCGTTCCCAATCCCTCCCCAACTGCGTTGGGGATTGGGGAGGGATTCGTATAACTTGTCCGCCTTTGGCGGATTCGTGGCTTAAATAAAAACCCTTACGTCCTTTGCGACTTTGCGAGAAATTAAAAAGTAAATATAGACGCATCTTTGTCAAAGCAGATAAACAGAACAATAACAGAAGTTGTCATCCTTCACAGCGAAGGGATGCAAGTGCTATCGGTTTGCATCCTCCCCAACAAATTGGGGACAAGCGTCGGGACTAAAAGCAAGATGTTTCTCCGCCAAAGGCGGACAAGGACATCTTGATGTGTTATCACACTTAGTTTATTAAACTTAAACTACTTTACTAATACAGATACACGATTATTTAAAACTTCTACTACACCACCTTTAATTTCAATGCTTTCTTTTTTATTGGAAGGAGAAGTCCATTCTATTTTTCCTTGCTTAAGCACAGAGATAATAGGCGCATGATTGGGTAAAACACCAAATGAACCCACTTCTCCGGGGAATATCACCGAAAGGGCTTCTCCTTCGTAAATTTTTTCTGATGGTGAAAGTATTTCTAATTGTAACATATCTTATTTTTTAGATTCGGCAAGCATTTTCTTACCTTTTTCTATGGCTTCTTCAATAGTACCTACAAGGTTAAATGCCGCTTCAGGATATTCGTCTACTTCTCCATCTAATATCATGTTGAAACCACGAATAGTATCTTCAATGCTTACAAATACACCTTTAATTCCTGTAAATTGTTCTGCCACATGGAATGGTTGAGATAAAAATCTTTGCACACGACGTGCACGATGTACAACTAATTTATCTTCTTCACTTAATTCATCCATACCTAAAATGGCAATAATGTCTTGAAGTTCTTTATATCTTTGTAAAATACCTTTTACTCTTTGTGCGCATTGATAATGTGCTTCGCCAACAATAGCAGGATTTAAGATACGAGAAGTAGAATCTAATGGGTCTACTGCAGGATAAATACCTAATTCTGCAATTTTTCTGCTTAATACCGTAGTAGCATCAAGGTGAGCAAAAGTGGTAGCAGGTGCAGGGTCAGTAAGGTCGTCAGCGGGTACATATACGGCTTGTACAGAAGTGATAGAGCCATTTTTGGTAGATGTAATTCTTTCTTGCATAGCACCCATTTCTGTTGCTAATGTAGGTTGATAACCTACGGCACTTGGCATACGACCTAATAATGCTGATACTTCAGAACCTGCTTGTGTAAAACGGAAGATATTGTCAATAAAGAATAGAATATCTTTTCCCTGTCCTTCGCCCTCTCCATCACGGAAATATTCTGCTAATGTTAATCCAGATAATGCTACGCGGGCACGGGCACCGGGTGGTTCGTTCATCTGTCCAAAAACAAAGGTTGCCTGAGAATTTTCAAGTTCTTTCAAATCCACTTTTGATAAATCCCATCCGCCTTTATGTAGAGATGATTTAAATGCTTCACCGTATTTTACAATATTGGCTTCAATCATTTCTCTTAATAAATCATTCCCTTCACGAGATCTTTCACCAACACCTGCAAATACAGAATAACCAGAATATCCTTTTGCAATATTATTGATAAGCTCCTGAATGAGCACTGTTTTTCCAACACCTGCTCCTCCAAACAACCCGATTTTTCCACCTTTTGCATAGGGCTCAATTAAGTCAATTACTTTAATACCTGTAAATAATACTTCGGTAGAAGTGGAAAGTTCTTCAAATTTTGGTGCAGGTTGATGAATAACTCTTCCGTCTTTATTATCAAGTTGGTTGATTCCATCAATAGATTCTCCAACAACATTAAACAGGCGTCCGCGAATTTGTTTTCCCACGGGCATTTTGATTCCATCGCCAAGTGCTACGGCTTCCATACCTCTATAAAGGCCATCTGTACTATCCATTGCTATGGTGCGAACAGTGTCTTCTCCAATATGTTGCTGAACTTCTAATATAAGTTTTTGACCATTTTCACGAGTGATTTCAATGGCTTCTAAAATTTTAGGAAGTTGTCCGTTTTGCGTGTCAAATCTAATATCTACAACCGGACCTATGACTTGAGTAATCTTACCTTTTTGAGACATATAAATATATTTTGGGCGGCAAATATAGGTGATTTATTTTGTTGATAAAAAAATTTTTTAATACCACTGAATATTTATTTTTTGCAAAATATCGGGATGTAAACTTTTGGCAACAGGACAGGTATATGCAGCATTTTCAAGCATTTTCTTTTGTTTTTCTGAATAATTGAAGTTTTTCAGATATAAATCAATATGAATTTCACTTACACGACGAGGATTATCAGCCATTATTTTTGTAACTTCTGCTTTGGCTTCCAGAGGAATGTTTTCTCTTTCTGCAATAATACTCATAATGGTTATCATACAAGATGCCAAAGATGTGGCTAATAAATCAGTAGGTGAAAATTTTTCACCTTTGCCGTTATTGTCGGGCGGTGCATCGGTTTCAATAATGCTATTGCTTCTGATGTGAATGGCTTGAGTGGTTTTATCACCAGTATATTTAACTATTGATGTAGGCATATAATAAATTTTTCTTTTGAAAATTGTTGAAGATTTTAGGAATAGAATTTATTTGTACTCAATTCTTTCTAAATATTGAGCATGAATTTAATTAGAATTTTTTTTCTGTATTAAATGGCTTTTTGGGTGGTTCAGATTTAGTCAAAATTTCTTTTATTTTATTTTTATCTGAAAGTAATTGAATGGCTTGTTCAATTTCATTGTCTTTATTTACCAGATATTCTTCTTTTCCTTTGGAATAATAATAAAAGTTGATAATATTAATTTCTAAAAACTCTTTAATAATTTGAATATTTTTCTTCAGTAGTTTTTCTTGTATCTTACTTAATTTTGAAAACAATTCTTCGTATTCTTTTTGAAATTCTTGATAAATGCTATCATTTTCAGCACTTGCCTTAAAGTCCTTAAGTATATTTTCCTGACTTGGATGATAAATATATTTTTTGTTTTCCAGTAATTTGAAAAAATCCTGCACATCTTTTTCCTGCAATGAAAATTCTTTTACAGGTGGAATTTGAGAATGATTGATAGCATATTGATAAGCATATTGAAAGAAAAAATTTTGTTGATTTAAATCTAATAAAATAGCAGATAAATTTTCTGATTTGGTTTTTACATCAGGCGTAATACCTGCTCCGTCATACACAATTCTTCCATTTTTCGTTTTAAATGCTGTAATTAAAGAATCAGGCACAGCCAGCACTCTTCCATTTTTATCTTTTTGAGAATAATCTAATGCTTGAATACATCTGCCGCTGGGTGTGTAGTATTTGGCTATTGTAATTTTTAATTTAGTATTGTAAGGCAAGTCAATAGTGTTTTGCACCAGTCCTTTTCCATAAGAACGACTACCTATAATAACTGCTCTGTCTAAATCCTGTAAAGCACCTGCTACAATTTCGGAAGCAGAAGCGGAATTTTCATTGATTAAAACAGCCAGCGGGATTTCAGTATCTACGGGGTTTTCAAGGGTTTTATACGATTTGTACCAGTTAGATGTTCTGCCTTTGGTAAATACAACTTCTACATCTTTGGGCACAAAGATATTGACTATTTGAATGGCTTCTATGAGCAAGCCGCCCGGATTGTCTCTTAAATCCAACAAAATAGATTGTGCATTTTGTTTTTTGAGTTCTATTAATGCCTTTTTAACTTCTTCTGCACAACGTTCCGTAAATGATTGCAGACGAATATATCCTGTATTGTTTTTGAGCATTGTATAAAATACATTGTTAGCAGTTTTAATTTCTTTGCGAATAATATTTTTTTCAATAGGTGCATTACTTCTAAATGGAATGAATTTGATGTTAACAGAAGTGCCAGCTTCTCCTTTTATCAAATGTGTAATTTCTGCAACTGACAATTTACTTACATCTTTTCCATTAACAGAAAGAATTTCAGAACCCGGAACTAAACCATTTTCTAATGCGGGTGAGTTTTCATAAACTTCTGTGATGTATAATTTATCATTAATTTTTTCCAGTGCTCCGCCGATGCCAGCATATACACCTGTTGTTTGAAATCTATAATCTTCAATATCATCTTCGCTGATGTAGTTAGTATAAGGGTCTAATGAGTTGAGCATGGCATCAATGGCAGTTTTAATGAGTTCGCCTGATTTAGGTTTTTCAATATAGGATTCGTGAATGTTTTTATACACGCTATTAAAAATTTCCAGATTTTTAGTAATTTCAAATAAATCATTATCATCATAGAAAAAATAAAATAAAGGCAATGCAAAGATGATAAGAAATATTACAGATTTTCTTTTAATAAATACAGGCATTTTCATATTTTATATGTAACTAAATTTAGAACTGCAAAAGTAGTAAAATTATGATGAAGGGGAGAATATTTAATATAAAATGGAGAAAAAATGAAAATAATATTTGGAAAATTGAAGAAGTATTATGTATATTTGCAGCCGAAATTTAGGTCTGGTAGTTCAGCTGGTTAGAATACGTGCCTGTCACGCACGGGGTCGCGGGTTCGAGTCCCGTCCAGACCGCTGAAAGTGCTCTAAAATAGAGCACTTTTTTATTTTAGGGATATGTATTATGTTTACATTATTTTTAGTGAAAGTGGAGATTGTTATTACAAAGGTGTTACAAATGATCCATTAAGAAGATTAGATGAACATAATCAAGGTATGAGCAGATACACATCAAAATTTAATGACTGGAAGTTAGTTTATTTAGAAATTTTTGATATCAAACGACATGCTTTAATTAGAGAGAAGGTAATAAAAAAATATTCCAAAAGGCAAATAAATGAACTTATTCAATCAAGCAAGAATCAATTAAACATATTTTTGAACATTGATATAAATAAATAGTGCCTGTCATCCCCAACTGCGTTGGGGACGGGTTCGAGTCCCGTCCAGACCGCTGAAAGTGCTCTAAAATAGAGCACTTTTTTATTTTAGGGATATGTATTATGTTTACATTATTTTTAGTGAAAGTGGATATTGTTATTACAAAGGTGTTACAAATGATCCATTAAGAAGATTAGATGAACACAATCAAGGTATTAGCAGATATACATCAAAGTTTAATGACTGGAAGTTGGTTTATTTAGAGATGATAGATAATAAACGGCAAGCATTGATTAGGGAAAAAGCAATAAAAAAATATTCCAAAAGACAAATAAATGAACTTATTCAATCAAGTAAGAATCAATTAAACATATTTTTGAACATTGATAAAAATAAATAGTGCCTGTCATCCCCAACTGCGTTGGGGATGGGTTCGAGTCCCGTCCAGACCGCTAAAAGTGCTCTAAAATAGAGCACTTTCTTATTTTTGAGGCACTACTTAATAAACGTTACAATATTGGTCACTCCAACTCTACACAAATATTCTTATCTTCATTAAAGAAGTCAAGGGCTTTGAAGCCACCTTCTCTACCTACACCCGATGCTTTCATACCACCAAAAGGTGTGCGTAAGTCCCTATTGAGCCAGGTGTTTATCCATATTATACCACTTTCTATTTGATGTGCTACACGATGTGCACGGGTCAAATTTTCTGTCCAGATTGTAGCAGCAAGTCCATATTCCACGCTATTGGCCATTATAATCACTTCTTCTTCTGAATCAAAAGGGGTGATGGTAACCACAGGACCAAAAATTTCTTCCTGATTAGTTCGGCAAGTATAAGATAATCCTTCAATGATAGTAGGTGCTATGTAATATCCGTTTTGATAAGGCGAGTTTAATATCACTCTATTTCCGCCACATAAAATATTGCCGCCTTCTTCATTTGCTAATTCTATGTAACTTAAAATTTTTTTCATATGTGATTCAGATACCACTGCTCCTATTTGTGTAGTTTCTTCTAAAGGCGGACCTACTTTTAATTGTTTAGTTTTTTCAACAAAGTCAGATTTAAATTGTTCGTAAATTTTTCTTTCTACAAAAATTCGGGAACCGCATAAGCAAATCTGTCCTTGATTAGCAAAAGAAGATTGGATAGTGGTTTTGAGCATTTTATCATAGTTGCAGTCAGCAAAAATAATGTTGGGATTTTTTCCACCTAATTCAAGAGATAATTTTTTAAACATTGGTGCTGCAGTAGATGCAATTTGTTTTCCTGTTTTAGTTCCACCTGTAAAGGAGATGGCTTTAATTTTGGGATGTTCTATAATACTTTGTCCAACTTTATGTCCGTATCCGTGAACGATGTTTAAAACACCTGCGGGAAGTTCTGCTTCTCTGCAAATTTCAGAGAGTAAAAAAGCAGTCATTGGTGTTATTTCAGATGGTTTAGCAACTACTGTGCATCCTGCCGCTAATGCGGGAGCAATTTTCCAGGTAAATAAGTAAAGGGGTAAATTCCAGGGTGATATACATCCTGCGATGCCAACAGGTTGTTTGTATGTATAATTAAATGACTTGCTTTCGTTAATGTGTGCTTGTGAATAGTAATGTAAGATAGCAGTTGCAAAGAATCTAAAATTAGCAGAAGCACGAGGAATATCCACTCTTTTGGCTAATTTGAGAGGTTTCCCATTATCAACGGATTCGGCGTAAGCAAGATATTCTAATTTTTTATCAATTATTTCAGCGATTTTCATTAAGTATTCAAATCTTTTTTGATGAGGCATTTTACTCCACAATGGAAATGCTTTTTCTGCGGCTTCTACAGCCATTTGTATATCTCTATTATCGCTATCAGGAATTAAAGAATATTCTGTTCCATTTGATGGGTCAATGTTGGGAATATAATTTTTACTAATAGGTTCTACAAGCTCACCATTGATGTAATTAAAAATTTTTTGAGGTAATGGAAACATATTGTTGAAATTTATTGGAAGATTTACTTAGATAAAATCACTCATCTACTTTTAATAATTTTATAGCATCTTTTTGGTTATTAGCGATTTTGAAAATGGTATGTAATTTGGTAATTAAGATAAGTTCATTGATTTTTTTATTCAAGTGATAAAGTACGGCTTCGCCATTGTTATTTCTTGCTTTTGTAAATATTTGAATTAAAATATTCAGCCCACTACTATTCAAATATTTGAGATTAGACAAATCAAATATAAAATTAGATTGATTGTTTTGAATGTATTCATCTACTATTTCTAATAGTGCCTGTGCTTGAGTTTTATCAATTAATTCACCTTTTAAGTGAATATCAATGTAATTTTTGTGTTCTTTTATTTCAAATTCAAAAGTCATATATTTAATTTTTTTTATGTGGGCATTGACCTGTTTCTGAAAGTTTTTTACATCTACCTGAAAATTGTAATGAATGTTGAACTATATCAAATCCTAATAATTGAGAAGTGGTTTTTTGAATTTGCATAATTCTTGGGTCGCAAAATTCAAATACTTTATTACAATCCAGACAAATTAAATGGTCGTGCTGACGATAGTTGTATGCTCGCTCGTATTGTGCTGAATTGGTACCAAATTGATGTTTAATTACTAATCCAGCATCTACAAATAAATCAATATTATTATACAAAGTAGCACGGCTCACTCTGTATTTTTTATTTTTCATTCTTTCGTATAGTTCATCTATTTCAAAATGGTCATTTATAGCATATATTTCTTTGAGCACATTGTATCTTTCTAATGTTTTACGAAGTCCTTTTTCTTTAAGATAATTGTCTAAAATATTTTTTACCTGTTCAAATATTTCTTTATTATCTTTTGTGGAGGAGTGCATAAGAGTTATTTAATGTCTAATAATTCCACATCAAATACAAGCCATGATTTAGGAGGAATAACGCCAGGATAACCTTGTTCGCCATAAGCTAATTGATAAGGTATAATCAATTTGGCTTTACTACCTTTTTTGAGAAGCATAATACCTTCATCCCAACCTTTAATTACTCTACCTACACCGATTGGTAATTCAAGGGGTTGGTTTCTATCATAACTGGAATCAAATTTTTTTCCATCTAAAAAAGTGCCTGTGTAATGCACGACTACTGTTTGTCCTGCTTTTGGAGTTTCGCCAGTGCCTTCTCTTTCTATGATGTATCTTAAACCCGATGGAGTAGTTTGTGCATTGCCATATTTTTCGTTTAGAATTTTATTTAATTCTTCTTCTTTTTTCTTTTCTGCTTCTACAATTTCTTGTTCTTTTTGTTTTTTGAGGGTTTCAAATACTTTTGGGGCGTCAAATTTTTCTGCATCTTTTCCTTTGCGTAAAATCACTACTTTTCTGATAGTATCATTTTGTTGAATAGCATTTACTACATCTTGACCTTTTACAACATGCCCGAATACTGCGTGTTTCCCGTTTAACCAAGGAGTTTCTTTATGTGTAATGAAAAATTGAGAGCCGTTGGTATTAGGTCCAGCATTAGCCATTGAGAGAATACCAGGTCCGTTATGCTTTAGAGTAGTATCAATTTCGTCGGGGAATTTATAGCCAGGGTCGCCAGTGCCATTGAATTTGGGGCATCCGCCTTGAATCATAAAATCTTTAATTACTCTATGAAAAATTAATCCATCATAAAATGGTTGATTAGGACGAGCCGTATTGGGAATTGTACCTTCGGCAAGCCCTACAAAATTAGCTACAGTCATAGGGACTTTTTTGTATTCTAATGTAAGGTAAATATCACCTTTGTTGGTTTCAATTTTGGCATAGAGCCCATCAGGTTGTGATTTGAGAAATTCTTTGTCCATTTTTGAAATTGTTTTTTGATTATTAGATTTGTTTTGTGCTATTGAATAAGAGCCGATGCTTAACAAGGTTGAAGCAAGGATGATTTGAATTTTCATAGTAAAATTTTTTGTCAAATATACATTAAATTATTCTTTCATTAAAATATGTGTAAATGTCAAAAAATGTTATGATTAAAACTTGTCCAAACTAAATAATTAGCAGTATATTTGGCTGCTTAATTTGATTTATGCTAAAATATTTTTCTTTTATTTTCATCATCAGCACATCTTTATCAGGACAGGTAATTTTTCAGGATAAATTTAATTCTTATTCCTTATCTACTTATACTACGCTCTATACTACTACTTTGTACACTACTGTGCCATCGCCGTATTTACAAATGAATGAGGGATTTCCTAACACAATAGGTTCTTCATTACATCCTAATGCACCTTTTCATACAGATAGTTTAAGATATAAAGGATGGGGGATTGTATTCAATGATGTTCTTAAAGATACATTTTTGGTATCTACATCTTATGTTGATTCAAACAGAGCAATAAGCAGATGGTTTATTTTACCACCTATTAGTGGAATTTCAGTTAATTCAGTATTGCACTGGAAAGCAATGGCACCAGACCCCAACAATGCAGATGGCTATGCTGTGTATATTTCAACCAATACAAGTATTAATGATACAGTAATATTTTCTAATTCTAATAAAGTTTTTCAAATATCTGATAATAGCACCAGTGGAGGAGGAGAAAAATCTCAATGGAATGTAAGAAGTTTATCATTGGCAAATTATGCAGGACAAAGCATTCGCATAGCATTCAAAAATATTTCCAAACAAAAATATCAATTATGGGTAGATGATATAACAATAGAAAACTTATCTTATGGATTAGATGCATCTATTGAAAACATTGGGAATGTAAAATATGTATTAGTAAATCAACCGTTTGTTTTATCTGCCAGAATTAAAAATAATGGTTATCAAAATATTTCTAACATCAATCTTGCTTACAGCATACAGGGAATTAGCAGTAATAATCAAAGTTTTGCTCTTAATACATCTTTATTACCATTGACAACAACAACACTTGCATTTACTAATACTTTAAGTATCAATACAGGGGGATTATATGAAGTTAAAATGTGGGTTAATCAAATCAATGGACAAAATGACCAGAATCATTTCAATGATACCATTTCTTATTATTTATCTGTATTATCAAATTCTGTTACTCCCAAAATATTAGTTGAACAAATGACAGATGCTTTATTGCCTGATGCCCCTGCTAATCAAGACACATTAAATTACTATGTTTTGCAGGATACTAACATCATTGCTGTGCAAATTCATCAACAAGATTCTTTGAAGTATAACCAGTTATCTTCACTTGTAAAAAATTTTAATTTGCCTGATAATTCTCTATCTGCAATGATTAACCGCAATTATTTAATAAATGATAATAAAAATTATTTTTTCAAAAATGAATTGAGAAAAAAAGTGCAACAAGTTAAAGCCTTTGTATCTCCTTGTCAAATCAATATAACTAACATGAATGTGGATACTTCTTTAAGAAATATTCAATTAGATGTCAATGTTGAATTTTTACAAAATACTGTTGGTGATTATAGAGTGGTGGTTTATTTAATTGAAAATAATATTTATGGTAATCCTTTAGATACCAGTATTAACGGCTATAATCAACTATCATCTTATTATTTTACGCCTTACTCTAATTATTTTCAGCAAGGATATTTTTCTAATACTGCAAATGCTTTTGTATTGAATGCTTATCAGTATAAACATCGTTGGGTATTAAATTCTTCTATCACTTCTGCAATGGGCGATAATTCTGTAATACCTAATAATCCATTGATGTCAAACAGTTACACAAAAACTTATTCTGTAAATATTCCTGCATCTGCTAATAATGTATTTCGTTATCATTTTGATAATATGTATTTAGTGGCATTTGTATATGAACACGATACTTTAATAGAGAATAGAAAAGTTTTGAATGCAGATATTCAAAAAGTAACAACTAATAATGAGTTAGTAAGTGTTCAAGTAATTCATTCTGATGTATTAATGAATGTATTTCCTAACCCTGCTAATCAATGGTTGTATTTGAAAGTTCATAATGTTGAAAAGTGGAAAGCAGAATTATTGAATATAACAGGACAAAAAGTAATGGATATAAGTGCTGAAATGACCGATATTTCTATGCTTTCAGATGGAATTTATTTTGTAAAACTGAATACATCTTCTGATGTTATTGTCAAAAAAATTATTGTTCAAAAGTAAAATTGATATTTTTTCAAACTAATGGAAGCATTGAATTTTAGTATTCAGGAATGTAGTGAGCAATATTTTCAAACTTTACAGGAATATGTGAATGCGATGTGTTTAGATAATAGGAATCTTCAATGCAATGAATTTTTAATTGCCCTTGTGAATGATGAGTTAATAGGATTTGGAAGAATTAGAGATTATGAAGATTGTGCTGAATTATGCAGTTTGGGTGTGGTTGAAGCACACAGGAACAAAGGTGTAGGAAAAAAGTTAGTTATTTCTTTGATAAAAAATTTTTATAGGAAAAATTTTAATCATCAAAAAAACTTATATGTAGTTACTATTATCCCAAAATATTTTCAAAAATTTGGATTTGATATTGTTGAAAATTCATATCCATCGCCTATTCTTGAAAAATATAATTATTGTGTGAATTTTTTAACTGTGCCTGAAAAATATTATGTGATGCAACTTATTCACCTACCACCCAATCTACAATAGCCGTGATGACACTAATGGCTACGGAGACAATTATACCGTGCAAAAAATCATCTATTACTACTCCATCTACCAGATACGCTGCAAGATACACTAATCCCGTATTAATAATAATTAAAAACAAACCAAGCGTGATGACAGTAATGGGCAATGATAATAAAATAAGTATCGGCTTAACAATGCTATTTAAAAACGCTAATGCAATAGTGAAAAGAAGGGCATTGAGAAATCCGCTAATATGTATTCCTTTCAAAAAATAAGGAAGTAAAAAAATAAAAATGGAAGTAAGTAATAATTTTTTGATGAAACTCATTCAACCACAATTATACAGTCAAAATTTCTTTTTCTTTCAATGCCAAATGTTGGTCGCATTTAGCAACAAATTCATCGGTTAATTTTTGAATTTTTTGTTCCAATGCTTTTACTTCATCTTCGGGCACGCCTTCCTTTAAAAGTTTTTTGGCTTGCTCCATAGCATCTTTACGAATATTACGAACAGCGATTTTGGCATCTTCAACAACTTGTTTAGAAAGTTTTACAAGGTCTTTTCTTCTTTCTTCGGTAAGCGGTGGAATGGATATTCTGATAACAGTTCCATCATTTTGTGGATTAAAGCCCAGATTAGCGGCTTGTATGGCTTTTTCAATAGGTGTAAGCATACTTTTTTCCCAAGGTTGAATAACCAGAGTACGTGCATCTAATGTATTCACGCTGGCTGTTTGAGAAATAGGAACATTAGAACCATAATATTCTACCATCACATTATCTAGCATAGCAGGGTTGGCTTTACCTGCTCTGATTTTTGAAAGTTCAGTTTCTAAATGTTGAATGGCTTTGGTCATGTGTTGACGTGCATTATCTAATATAGTTTTTTCATCCATAGTCATAAATTTTGTGAGGCAAATATAGTGGGATTTTTGGATATGGACAAGATGTATAAGGGTTATTTACTTTCTATAAAACGATTTTTCTTCAAATACTCTTGAATCACATCAAATAATACATTGGGCTTTGACTTTCTCCACATAGCATTGTTCAGGGGTTCAGACCAAATTAAATATTTATTTAATCCTGCTTGTTGCATTTCAGTCAATACATAATCTCTGAAGTTTAATAATACAATCCATCCATCGCCTTCTAAATCATCTATCCATTCTTCGTAATAACAATCATCTGATGAATGAAAGTTCAAAATATTTTCTCCAATCAGAATGAAGTATCTAATTCCTTGATATAACAACTCATCAATCACATTTCTTTTCAAATACATAATATCATTACTAATTGCATCATTCCATTCGCCCAACATTTCTATAATTACAAAATGTTTATTGTAATCAGTGTATAAAATTTTGATGTAGAGTGTATCGCTATCTATGCTATCCCATTGTGGGTGAATAAGAAAATTGTAGAGTTGATGAGTATATTCAAATTCACTATAAGTGCGGCCATAAAAGGGGGAACACTCGTCAAATTCTGCTTTGTATAAATTTCTCCAATGATAAAATGGCTCAATGTTGTGCATTTATTTCAATAATTTTTTTAAGTGATAAAGTTCATCTTCAAAATTCGTTTCATCTATAATAGCACCTTTATGTGATTCAATAATTTTATTATTTCTTACAATATATACGCTTGGAAATGCATCAATTCCTAATGTTTGTAAATTATTTTCAGAAATTAAAAAATTCAAATTATATAAATGAAATCTGTTTTTGAGAGATTCTACCTTTTCAATTTCTTCATCAGTGATAAAATAAATATTAGTGAATTGAAAGTCCTGTGAATGTTTTTGAATAAGTCGCATTTCGGCTATACAAGGGGGACACCATGTTTGAAAAAAAATAATTATAGCAGAAGATAAATCCTGTTCACTTAATACTTTGGGTTGATTGTTTAATGTTTTTAATGATAATTTTTTCCATTCAATTTCAGGTGTATAAAAAAATGTTTGGTATGCCTTGTATCCAAAGTATGCAGCAATCAGCAGGAATATTATTATTCTGATTTTATATTTCATTTTATTCAAAATTATTTGTTGAAAAAATTATTTGTATTGCATTTATCTGCCGCAAAATTACTAATACTTTTGCAGCCAATTATGAATTGGTTAAGGTATTTATTAAAATGGATATTAAAACTCGTTTTGATATTTGTTGTAATATCTATTGCAAGTGTGTTGATATTTAAGTGGATTCATCCACCTATCACGCCTTTGATGATTAAAAGAATGATTGAACAAAAAATTGATGGTAAACCAATTGTATGGAAATATAAGTGGGTTGCTCTTGAAGAAATTTCACCAAAATTACAATTAGCCGTTATATGCAGTGAAGACCAAAAATATCTTGAACATTATGGTTTTGATTGGAATGCTATTCAAAAAGCGTTTGAACAAAATCAAAAAACAGGAAAAATAAAAAGGGGCGGTAGCACTATTTCTCAACAAACTGCCAAGAATTTATTTTTATGGGATGGAAGAAGTTATATTCGCAAAGCATTGGAAGCTTGGTTTACATTGCTGATAGAGACCTTTTGGTCAAAAGAAAGAATTATGGAAATGTATTTGAATATTATTGAAATGGGCAATGGAATTTATGGTGCAGAAGCCGCATCGCAGTATTGGTTCAAAAAACACGCCAGCCGCTTAAATAAAGATGAAGCCGCTGCCATTGCTGCCATATTACCTAATCCAAAAAAATATAGAGCCAATCCTTGTAGTCCTTATATTTGCCGCCGAAAAGAATGGATTAAACAACAAATGAATTATTGGGGAAATAAAATTGACTACAATAAATACAAAGATGATGATGAGAAATAAACACATATTACTCATTGTTTTAATGGGATTTTTATTTTCAAAACCTGCTGAAACAAATATTATTTATATCAATAATAAATTCCAGCACTTATTGCTTGCTAAAAAAAGTGTAATTAAAAATGAAAAATCAATTGATAAAAAAATAAATGCTAATGTATTGAGTATTTTATCGTACAAGATTAATGAGCATTATGAAAAAATGTTCAAACAAAAAGCATTCAATGGATGTGTGTTAGTGGCTATTGAAGATAAAATAATATATGAAAATGCTTTTGGATACAATGATGCAAGGCAAAAGACATGTTTGAATACTAATAATATTTTTCAATTAGCATCTGTAAGTAAAATTTTTACTGCCACTGCTATTTTAAAATTGTATGAAAAAAATTTATTGCATTTGAATGACTATGTTACAAAGTATTTTCCTGAATTCCCTTACAAAGATGTAACCATTAAACACTTATTAAATCACACATCAGGATTGCCTAATTATTTACATCTAATGCCAGATATTGGCAGGCAGGATACAATTTTATCTCATCAATCAGTTTTACAATTTTTGATTAATAAAAGATTTCGTCCTGAATTCAAAACAGGCAGAAGACATAAATATTGCAATACTAATTATGCTGTTCTTGCTTGCATTATAGAAAAAGTAAGTGGAATGAGTTATTCTGATTTTTTGAAAAAAGAAATTTTTATTCCTTGTGGAATGAATAATACAAATACTATTTATTATATTGATGTATTTGATGAAAATACCACTACTTCTAATGAATATAAAACACGAGCCGTGCCTTTTTATGCAGGGGATTTTATTTTAGGTGATAAAAGTATTTATTCAAATGTTCATGATTTATTTTCATTCAGTCAGCATTTTTTGAATGGTAAAATATTAAATGATACAACTATAGCATTGATGACTAATGGCGTGAAAACCAATAAATTTGGAATGCTTTATGGATTAGGTATCAGAATAAAAGATTATCAGGATGCAGATAATACAATATGGTTTCATAATGGTTGGTGGCATGGTTATCGCACTTCTTTTCAAATGCGTCCAAAAGATAAAGTAACGATTATAGTATTAAGTAATCATATTCATAAAACAACTTACTATACGCATCCTGTGTTTGAAATGATTGATGAGGTTTTATATTCCCAAAAAACTTCAACAGATACTCAACAAATTTATCCTGCTTTAGATGAAGAGTGATACTCATTTTTTAACAACAGAAAAAACAGGTATTGTAATTACTTGTGGAAATGGAAATGCAAAAAATATTTTGTTGGTATTACATGGTTATGGACAACTTGCTGAAACATTTCAAAATGAATTTTCAAAAATAAATTTAGAAGAATATTTTTTAGTATTTCCAACAGCATTAAATCATTTTTATTTAAAAGCAGGCAAGGGAGATGTTGGGGCTTCGTGGATGACAAAGTATTTTAGAGAAAATGATATCCATAATAACAATGTTTATTTGAGCAAAGTTTATCAAACATTTATATTGCCCAAATTAAATCCTGATAAAAAGTTTAATGTATTAGGTTTTTCACAAGGTGCGGCTACATTGGTTAGATGGCTGGCTATGAATAATATTCAACCACATCAAATTATTTTGTGGGGAGCAGTTTTTCCACCCGATATGGAAAGCGAAGAGTATTTAAACAAATTAAAGAAATTGCATTGGCTTTATTTCATTGGTACTGATGACGAATTTATTTCTAATGAAGAAAAACAAAAGCAAATGTCTTTTTTCAAACAAAATCAATTTAATTTGCAATGGATTGAGTATAATGGGAAACATCAATTGAATTTTAATATACTTCAAAATTATATTAAATAAAACATTATGAAAATACATTCATTTGTATTTGGATATTTTCAAGAAAACACATATATCTTATGGGATGAAACGAAAGAGTGTGTTATTATAGACCCTGGAAACACTAATTATCAAGAAGACCAAATACTTTTCAATTTTATAGAACAGCACCAACTAAAACCTGTAAGATTATTATTAACGCATGGTCATATTGACCATATTGCTGGAAATGACGCAGTATTTCAAAGATATAAATTATTACCAGAAGTACATCAGGAAGATTTATTTTTAATACAAGCCCATGAACTCACTGCTCAAATGTATGGAATACCTTGCACGCCATCGCCTTTACCAAAAAGATACATACAGGAAAATGAAATTATTCGCTTTGGTAATTCTGAACTTTTGACCATTCATACACCAGGACATTCATCAGGAAGTATAACTTATTATAGTGCTAAATATAACTTTGCAATAGTAGGTGATGTTTTATTTTATGAAAGCATTGGAAGAACTGATTTACCAAAAGGTGATTTTAACACATTAAAAAATTCCATTCTAAAGAAATTATATCAATTGCCCGATGAGACCATTATTTACTCTGGTCACGGAAATCCTACAAAAATTGGCTATGAGAAGAAATATAATATGTTTGTAAGAGAAGAATGATTTTATAGAAGATTGTTATTTATTTCATAACTTTGCAAGAAACAAGAAAAAAGTAATGGGCAAAAATAAATCTGATAAATATGCCTACAGGCAAGGTTTATTTGTGATAAAAGCCACTGCTGAAAGTGCAAGAATAATCAATGATAAAAAGTTCAAACTTAAAAAATGGTGAAGGCGTGATGAAGCGTCCCTGGTATATAACATTGTTTTGCATTGCGGGCTGGCTGTGGTTGTTTATATTATTTCCATCTGTTTTTTCACCTGAAACAAAAAAGATTCATCTTTTATTACCCTCAGTTTATGGAATTATCATTGCTTTTTTATTTATAGCATTAGTAGGTATATGGCATTTGAAAAAATGGGGCTTGCATTTATTTTTTATCTGTTTATACATAAAAGTTTTATTGGATAATTTATTTTTTAAATCTCCAAATAGCAGTTTAAACATCAGTATTTCTGCAGGATTTATTTTCTTCTTTATTTATGGAATTGTTATCACCATTATCTTCTACAACAAAATGCAGAATGAATTATAAATTTCAATACAATGAAAAAATCAATTTTTATCTATTATCTTATTGGTATTATTAATATGATGGTTGCTCAACAAAAATTTGGTATTGTAGTTCACGGTGGTGCTGGCAATATTTTACCCGAACATTTTACCAAAGAATTAGAACAACAATATCATCAGGCATTGAGTCAGGCACTGAATGCAGGATATGCCATACTTGAAAAAGGTGGCAGTGCAGTGGATGCAGTTACCGCCGCTATTAAAATTTTAGAAGATAATCCACTCTTTAATGCAGGCAAGGGCTCTGTGTATAATCAAAATGGTCAAATTGAAATGGATGCTTCTATTATGGAAGGCAAGGAAATGAAAGCAGGTGCAGTGGCTGGTGTTAGAAGAATTAAAAATCCTATAGAAGCCGCCAAATTAGTAATGGAACAAACCCCGCATGTTTTATTGATTGGGCAAGGGGCTGAAAAACTCTGGACTTCTAAAGGATTTGAATTAGTAGACACTTCCTATTTTTATGATGAAAAACAATTTCAAAAATGGAAAGAAAATCAGATAAATAAGAAAAATCAAAAACATGGCACAGTAGGGGCAGTAGCATTAGATAAACAAGGTCATCTGGCTGCAGGCACATCTACGGGCGGTATGATGAACAAAATGCCAGGCAGAGTAGGAGATTCCCCGATTATTGGAGCAGGCACTTATGCTTGTGATAAAACCTCTGCTATTTCTTGCACAGGACACGGAGAATTTTTTATTCGCTTTGCTGTTGCTCATAACATTCATTCTAAAATGTTATATCAAAATAAAACATTACAACAAGCCACCCATGAAGTTTTATTTGATGAATTATTGCCTGTTGGTGGAAATGGTGGCGTAATAGGAATTGATAAAAATGGAAATATTGTAATGGACTTTAATACAACAGGAATGTATCGTGGGTTTAAGTTATCTGATGGTAGCAATGGAACTTTTATTTTTAGTAAGTAGTTCAATAATTTGCTTGAACTTCTTTTTCTTCGTAACATTGTGCTAAAAAAATTATGTCAAAGAAAATTGTAAATGTAAATGGAATAGAATGTGGAAATAAAAATTTATTCTTAATTTCTGGTCCATGTGTTATTGAAGATGAAAGCGTGATGATGAAAACGGCTGAAAAACTTAAAGAAGTATCCGAAAAATTAAAAATACCTGTAATCTATAAATCATCGTTTAGAAAAGACAATCGCAGTAGTTTGAAGTATTACGATGGACCGGGCATTGAGAAGGGCATTGAAATGTTAGCAAAAATCAAACAGCAATTTGGTTTTCCTGTATTAACAGATATTCACGAGCCATCTCACGCATCTATTGCTGCTCAAGTAGTTGATGTGTTGCAAATTCCTGCGTATTTGTGTATGCAAACAGCATTAGTAGTGGCTGCCGCTAAAACAGGAAAAATTGTAAATATCAAGCACGGACAATTTCTTGCCCCTGAAAATATGAAATATCCTGTGCAAAAATGTGTAGATAGCGGAAACGACCAGATAATCTTAACCGAGCGTGGATATACTTTTGGTTACAATGATTTAGTGGTAGACCCAAGAAGTTTTTATCATATGCAGCAATTGGGTTATCCTGTAGTTTTTGATGTTACGCATTCTATTCGCAAATATGGCATTCCAAGTGCAGATGCTAAAGGTGGTGCAAGAGAATACGCATTTACTCTGGCAAAAGCAGCAATAGGAGCAGGTGTTGATGGATTATTTATTGAAACACATCCAGAACCTGAAAAAGCATTGTGTGATGCGGCTTCTCAAATGTGTGTATATGACCTTGAATCTTTCTTACTGCCCTTGTTAGACATTTATGCCGTGAGCAAAAAATATTTTTAGTGCATGCTTTTGCACTATGATAAAAATAAAATTGTTGTAGGATGCGATGAGGCAGGGCGTGGATGCCTTGCTGGTTCTGTGTTTGCGGCGGCTGTGATTTTACCTAATGATTTTGAAGATGAGTTGATTAATGATTCCAAACAATTGAATTTTCAACAAAGAATGAAAGCAAGAGAAATTATTATTGCCAACGCTATTGACTATGCTATTGCTGAATGTTCGCCCGAAGAAATTGATAAACACAATATCCTGAATGCTTCTATAATGGCTATGCACAAGGCATTAAATCAGTTAAAAGTAAAATTTGAAAAAATAATAGTAGATGGAAATAAATTCAAACCTTTTAAGAATATCCCTCATCAATGTATTGTAAAAGGCGATGGCAAATACTATTCCATTGCTGCTGCATCTATACTTGCTAAAACAGAAAGGGACTTGTATATGCTGAAAATTCATCACGAATTTCCATACTATAATTGGGCTAAAAATAAAGGTTATCCAACAAAAGAACATCGTATAGCCATTGAAAAATATGGCATTTCTATGTATCATAGAAAAAGTTTTGGTATTTGTCAAAGCAGTATGCAACTTAATTTATTTGATTGATGAAAAATCTAAAATTATATTTGTTAGTTGCGTTTATTACAATTACATCTGTTTTTCTGTTTTTATCTATTAGATATTTTTATCATCAAAATATTATTGAAAATAAAGTATTAGCATTACTTCCTGCTTCGCCTGATTGCATCATTCGGTTTAATAATCCAGAAGAATTGTATAATCAATATCTTTCACAAAATATTTTATTCAAAAAAATTCATTCTAATCAAAAAGATGTTTTAATCAAAATTGTAGCGAAAGTAGATTCATTGTATCGTCCATTGTTTGCAGAAGATGTGAAAATTCAATCATTTTATATTGCTCATTATATTGATGATATTTGGCTTTTGGGCTTTGCTGCTTATCAAACAAAGGATATAGATAAAATTCAAAAATACTTGAAGAGCAAAAATTTTTATTTCAAAGAAATTGATGGGAATTTTTTAATTGCAGAAAAAGAAATTAATTTAAATCAAATAAATATTTCTTCTTCAACGAATAATAATTATGTTAGATGGATGAATATTTTTTCAAAAAACCCTGCACCACTTGATATATACCAAAAAAGTGAAAAATCAGAATGTGCTTATCAGGTATATTTCAAAACAAATAATATTCAATTAAATGGATTTGTAAAATATACTGATGTATCAAAATATTCTCATTACAATAAATTTAATCTAAATATTGATGAAAACATTAAAATACAACCTTTTAATATAAACATAAATGGTGAAAATGACGAAGTAGTAAATGATTTTCTTAAAACATTTCAAGAGCATTATTTACATAAAAAAATTAGTATTCAGAATTGTCGTGTATTTCCCTTAAATAATATAGAAGCAATTTTCATAAATTTAAAGAATATTTCTGATTCAAATTTCATAAATGATAATATAACTATCTTTAAGATTAAACCAGATGTAACCAAATCACTTGCTACTCAATTACAATTATTGAATGATACTTCCATTTATGCAAGCATTCTTGAAAACAATCTCATTTTTACTTCTGATTTTAATTTGATATATCGCTATAAAAAAACTTTATCCGAGAATTTTTCTGAAACTGATTACTATTTATTGCAATTAATAAATGTAACTTCTGAAGATATTGAAAATTCTGATATTCAACAATACCTGCCTGTTCAATGGACATTTCAAAAAGATAGTATGAATTATGATTTCAATGTACAAATTTATTCTTCCTTGATGAATGATTGCTTTGCCTTTCAAATGAATGTTCAAAAAAATAATTATACACAACAATACTTGTGGACATTCTTACATCCAACCAAAATACAAAATTTAGTTGGCACTTTTGATGACCATAAAACACACACGCAATTTGTATTATTTCAGGACTCAAGTTTCAATCTGATTTGCTTGAATGCTAACGGCGAAAAACTATGGGAATATCCTTTGAAATCTCTTATTCAATCGCCTGTTTTTATAGTAGATATTTTGAAAAATAATAAACATCAAATGTTATTCAATACTGAAAAGTCCATTTACTTATTAGATAGAAATGGTAAAAATGTTGGCAATTTTCCTATTCAATTAACTTCTAAAATTACAAACCCGATAAATGTGATTGATTACGAAGGAAATAAAAATTATCGCATTTGGTTTTCTACTCAAAATCATTATACTTACAATTATACATTAGATGGAAAAATGGCAGAACAATATCGCCCGTATTATTGTGAAGAATGGATTCTAAATCCTATAGAATATGTATCCATTGGTTTATCTGATTATCTTGTTTTAATTACAGATAAAGGTAAGGTAATTGGAATTAGCAGAAAAGGTGATAGCAGATTGGTTTTGAAAAACAAATTACCTGATTCAATCATTTGTTATTATTTTGATGTCTCTAATACACTTGAAAATTCTTATATTTACTATGTAACGACCAAAAACATTGAAAGAATATCATTCAACAATCAACATAAAATTATTTCTCAATGGAATATTTCCATTATTGATGCTCAATTCTTCACAGAACCACTTATTAAAACGCCTTTCATTGCTGTTTTGGATAGTTCTGAATTTAAATTATTCAACCAAAAAGGTGATATTGTAAAATCCATCAAATGCGATAAGATGTACCAAAAAATTGATGTGTTGCCACTTTCATCAAAAGTATATTTTTTATTGAGTAAAGATAACTCGTATGATGTTGTAGTATTGGATATTGATAAGAATTTTCAATACTTTGTAAAAAATATTTCAAGCGACGAAACACCTATTATTACCTCTTTTTTCAATGATAATTCAGATATGTTGATTTATGTGCAGGGCAACAAAATATATTGTAAGAAAATTTAATGCTTTAGTTATTCATTCAATTCAACACCATAATTTTGGCAACTACTTTTTGTTGAGCATCTGAAGTGCTGGCATACACAATATATATTCCGTCAGTTACTCTTTTATTATACAAAGTATTCAAATTCCATGTAACCATTCCACCTTGTGATTTGCTTTCCCAAATCAAATTACCTGCTAAATCTGTTATTTTTACAATGCTTCCATCAACCAAACCTTTAATATATACATTTTCATCAGTTCTTTTTACTGGATTGGGAAAAGCATGCACATTGGTAAATTCTTCAAATCCGCCGATAACATCCGTGCGATAGGATTGAATGCCTTTATCTGTTCCAACAATTATATCTCCTGTTTTATCATCATAAGCAATATCAATAATATTGTTTGATAGCAAAGGGCTATTATCTTTTGTAAAGTGAAAAATTTGTGTTTGCCCATCAGGTGAAAAGCAAAATAAACCTGATGCTTCGGTGCCAATCCATTTTCTGTTAGCACCATCTACAACGATTGCAGTAACCTTTTCAGTGGCTAATAAAATTTGTGTTGTTCCATCTTGAGTAATATAAATTTGTTGAGCATCAAAATTACCGCCATTAAAAATATTTTCTGGATTGTAGATAACGGCTACTCCTTGCGATGTGCCTATCCAAATATATCCATTTTTATCTTCTGCAATAGACCATACATAGTCAGATGGCAAAGCCCCATTGCCAACTGCACTTGTAAGGTATTTTGTATTGGAAGTAGACATAGGTGCAAAGTTGTTATTTTTATAAACCAATATTCCATTTCCTCTGGGAAGTAATATCCACACCTGGTCATTTTTATCATACAGAATTCTTGAAGAATAAACAGCATTAAATCCAGACAGATTAAAATTAACTACCTGTCCATTATTCTTTAATACGCTCAAAGGAGAAGGTGAAATAGGATGTGCAATCCATAAATTATTATTGGGGTCTAAAGTAATACCACTAATCCAATGCCAACTTAATCCTAATCCTGATAAGTTTATAAGTCCTGAATTAGCATTGTTGTAAACTTTGTATAATTGATTGTTTCTATATTCTACAATGCCGTTAATCCAGCTGCTGGCATAAATATGAGTATTGTCATTAGGGTCAATAACTGCATCAGTTAAATCTACAATAGTATCGTGATTGTAATCTCTTAAATAATTCCACTTTTCACCGTCATAAAAATATAGACCTTCTATGTAAAAGTTAGGCGTACCTGTTTCATCAATGAATGAAGGTGCTATCACAATCTTACCATTGTTTGCTTTGATGCGATTGACTAATTTTCCTCTGGTGCCATTAATGTCAATAGGAAATGCATCCCATTCTGTTTTCAAGAATCCGTGAACATCATCTGCAATAAAAGATTTTACAGGATTTCCAGAAGGAAAGCCGTTGTAGTAATTAATAGCAATATCTAAAATATTAGAATTTCCAAAGCTATAACTGCCAATAGCAAATACTTGATTATTATTCTTATCAATAGCATTGGCTCCATAAGGCCCAATAAAACCAATACAAGCGTTATTAAAAACATACATTTTTTTAATGATTGTGCCATTAACAGAGCCAGGAATAATAAAGGATTTAGCCCATACACCAGAATTATTTCGGGCATATAAAGTATCTTTCATATAATTGGCAGAATTCTTTGTATAAGGCGAGTAAGCAGCGTATATTTTACCATTAAAATTGACAACGCCGCTATATGTTCCATTGGGAATTTCTGCAGAAGAAAATTTTCTCCAGTTTCTAAAATCATTCAATACCGCATTCAGATTAGCACGAATTAAACTACTATCTGTTGCTGCATAAATTAAAGAATCGTCAAATGCTATTTGATAAACATTTCTATAAGTATTATTTTTACCAATGAAATAGGTCTCTTTGATTTCAAGTTTATTCATATCCAAAACCGCAATTCCAAAACCACATGCAAGATACGCTAAATGATTTCTGAAAGTAATTTCATTAATTTTTTTACTTGCAGTAATAGATGAGTTCTTAATATCTGAAATGTTGTAAATATTATTTCCATCAATTACATCAATGTTACCACTCTCATAGCATACCAGCAATTTATTATTATATGGATTATTTCTAACCACTTTGATACTTACATCAGACAAGCCATTAGTTTTGTTATATATTTTTTCTACTTCACCCGTGATAGCATTATAAATTGCAACACTGTTTCTGTTACTCACATAAATTTTTGACCAATCAGATGAATAGGTAACAGAATTGCAAGAGTAAAAACCAAGTAAATCCTTCCATTGTCCAATGCCTTGTTGATTGGCCTGGCTCAATAATAGATAAGGATAAATAAAAATAACTATATATGCCAGTGATTTTTTCATTGAGAATTATTTAGCGATTATATTAAACGATAATTACAATTAATTATTGCATAAAATTAAATGCAGATTTGATTATCCACAAGCTTTTGTTGATTTTTTTAATTATGTTTTGATAAATATAAACAAATATTATCCTATTTTTGCCCACAAGAATTTAATTTATTTTTATGATTGTTCATTCATCAGCAGGAATATTAGTTTCTTTTTTATCAGTATTCTATTACTTATGGTTACTCATTTTTGATAATGGTGTGACTGCTGTTATTAACGCCCCCGATAATATTAAACCAGGGGAAACTGTAATAGCCGAAGTGATAATCAATAAAGGTAATACTGGCGGATTTGCTAAATTACAATTAGAAGTAGGTCAGGGTATTACAATTTCAGAAGAAGATAATAAAGGTGCTACATTTAGTTTTTCAGGTAATACAGCCAAATGGATATGGACGGCTCTCCCATTAGAAGCAGAATTCAAAGTGAAATTTAAAATCACGGCCAGTTCTTCTGCATCTGGAAATACCAGTATTTCTGGTAAGTTCAGTTATATCGTTAATAATGCTAAACAGGTAGTAGAGATCCCTACAAAAAATATTACCATTGGTAACGCTTCTGCTGAACCCATTGCACAAACTCCTCCACCTGCTGAAAATACAACCACTACTAATGTCCAAACACCTACTAATGTCAATGTAGTCGTTGAAACCACTACTACCAATGAAGCACCTCCTGTTACATCAATAGCCACTGAAACTAATGTAACAACAAATACTACAAGCATTACAACACCGCAAACGTCCAGTGATATTTTACTAAAAAGAAACATTACTAATATAGCACCCACTACATGGTTAATACAAATTAGCATTCAAAAAGCAAATATCAAGGGCTTTGCAAGATACAATGATGTGTTGCCACCAGGACTCACTGCCAAAGCAGAAGAAAAAGATGGTTCTTCATTTTTTGTAGATGGCAATACTATCAAATTTGTTTGGTCTTCATTGCCTGACAAAGAAACATTAGTTATTTCATACAAAATAACAGGAAACATCACTTCTCCTGTTACATTAAATGGTGATTTTTCTTACACCGAAAATAATCAGGTATTAACAAAATCTCTTTCTCCTGAAAGCATTCAACCCGCATCTGTTAGCGATAATGCAACTCCATCAACTACACTCACAACTACAACTACGCCTACAAATGCTTCACAAACCGAAACATCTATTGCTGAACAATCTATAAATGCAAAGCAAACAAGCGTATTTTTTTCAGTGCAGTTAGGTGCATTTCTCAAATCTAATATTTCTTCTTATTATTTTACAAAAAAATACAACATCAACAATGTAACAGAAGAATCTCACGAGTCATACAAGAAATTTTACACTGGAAATTTTGAAGAATACAAACAAGCCAGAGATTACAGAGAAAAAGTAAAGCAAAAAGGAATTCAAGATGCTTTTGTAATAGCCCACAAATCCAACACCAGAATTTCAGTTCAGGAAGCACTAATGATTACTAATCAAAAATGGTATCCTTAATTGTTTTTTAGATATAAATAATGTCATCATAGAATCCAGTATTGTTCAGGAAAAATAAAACTCTGTTCTTTTTCTTTATTGAATTTTTCAATGCATAATTCAATCTTCAAACTTTATCCTTTTCTCTTTATTACTTTCTCAAAATAATATGAAAAATAATGCTTACATTTGTAGCACTGAAAAATAAATATATGGCTAAAGTAGAAACTAAAAAAGCAACCGCTAAAAAAACTGCTTTTTCAAAAGAGCAATATTTTACCTGGTTAGAACAAATGCTTTTAATGCGTCGTTTTGAAGAAAAAACAGGACAACTTTATGTTCAGCAAAAAATCAGAGGTTTTTGTCATCTATACATTGGACAAGAAGCAGTGGCCGCAGGCATTGTAAGCGCTACCAAAAAAGACGACAAACACATTACCGCATATAGAGACCACGCCTATCCCATCGCACTTGGCTTACATCCTAAATATGTAATGGCTGAAATGTATGCAAAAGCAACGGGCTGTTCTAAAGGCAAAGGTGGTTCTATGCACATGTTTAGCAAAGAACATAATTTCTTTGGAGGGCATGGTATTGTGGGTGGTCAAATCCCTTTGGGAGCAGGCATTGCATTTGCAGAACAATATCTTGGCACTCAAAATGTATGTATTACATCTATGGGTGATGGTGCTGTGCGTCAGGGTGCATTTCACGAAGCACTGAATATGGCTATGACCTGGAAACTTCCCGTAGTATTTGTCATTGAAAACAATCTGTATGCAATGGGAACATCTGTTCAAAGAACCAGCAATGTAACTGATTTATACAAACTCGGTTGTGCTTATGATATGCCATCTGTGCAAATTGATGGCTTAAGTGTAGAAGATGTGCACAATGCAATATTTGAAGCAGCCGAAAGAGCACGCAGAGGAGAAGGTCCTACTCTCATAGAAGCCCGCACTTATCGTTACAGGGGACATAGTATGAGCGACCCACAAACTTACAGAACTAAAGAAGAAGTAGAAGAATATAAAAAACACGATTGTATTGAAAGAGTTATTAAAACAATGAAAGACAACAATTGGATAACCGATGATGATATAGAAAAATTAGAAGAAAAAGTAAAATCTATTGTAGAAGAAAGCGTACAATTTGCCGAAGAAAGCCCTTATCCTCAACCTAACGAATTATATGATGATGTGTATGTTCAATCTGATTATCCATTTATTAGAGAATAAAATTTTATATGCGATTAGATGAAAAAACAAAAGAAGTTATTAAAAATTCTGTTTTGAAATTTGATCCTGATGCCCAGGTTTATCTCTTTGGATCCCGCACAGATGATACAAAAAAAGGTGGAGACATTGATATTTTAATTATCTCTAATAAAATTAATTTATCTGAAAAAATAAAAATACTTTCCAGCATTTTTGACTCAATAGAAGAACAAAAAATTGATTTAGTAATTGCCAGGTCATTAAATGAAACACCTTTCATTAAATACATTTCTCATCAAATCATACCACTTTGATTACAATGAAAGACATATTTGAAACATTAGATTATGAAATGAGTTTGTTGAAATTATCAATTGATTATCTCAATGAATCTTATGAACGATGCTTGAAATTTGGATGGAAAGAAAAATATACGAACGAAGAACTTATAGATATTGATGCATTAACTTCAAGATTTGCAAGATCATCTGATATTATTATGAAAAAAATTTTTAGATATTTAGATGAAATAGAATTAGAGCCAAACAAATCTATTTTAGATAGAATACATTCTGCAGAAAAAAGAAATTTGATAAGCTCCTCTGAAAAATGGAAAGAAATTAGAAATCTCAGAAACTATATTTCACATGAATATTCAACATTTCAAATCAGCGAAACATTCAAAGAAGTAATGAATACTATTCCTGAAATAATAACAACTTATCAAAATCTTGTCAATTATATTGATGATTTAAAATTCAAATACAAAAACTTATAAACTAAAAAACAATATGGCACAGGTAGTAAAAATGCCCAAATTAAGCGATACAATGACAGAGGGCGTGATTGTAAAATGGCACAAAAAAGTGGGTGATAAAGTAAAAAGCGGAGATATATTAGCAGAAATTGAAACTGACAAAGCCACAATGGAATTTGAATCTTTCTACGATGGCGTATTATTACACATTGGTGTAGAAGAAAAGAAAGCCGTGCCCGTAGATGCTGTAATTGCTATCATTGGAAAAGAAGGCGAAGATATTCAATCCTTACTTAAAAATACTAATGGACAAAGTCCATCTGCATCATCGGCAAACAATAATGAAACAACAACAACTACAACCTCAACTCCTGCGGCAAGCATACCGCCTACTGTGCATATTGTCAAAATGCCCAAATTAAGCGATACAATGACCGAAGGTGTGGTAGCAAAATGGAACAAAAAGGTAGGTGATAAAGTAAAAAGCGGAGATATATTAGCAGAAATTGAAACTGATAAAGCCACAATGGAATTTGAATCATTTTATGACGGTGTCTTATTGCAAATTGGTGTTCAAGAAAAACAATCTGCACCTGTAGATGCTCTTTTAGCCATCATTGGCAAAGGCGATGAGGATGTTACTTCTATTCTGAATGCTTTAAATAGTGCTTCAGCAAAAGTTGAGCAGAAATCTGAAACCCCTGTACCTCAAACAAAAACTGAAGTAGCATCTTCCGTTAATAATGTTACTTCATTTTCTGACCATTCAGGTAGAATCAAAGCATCGCCATTAGCAAAAAAACTCGCAAAAGAAAAAGGAATTGATTTATCGCAAGTAAAAGGTACTGGGGAAAATGGAAGAATCACTAAAAGAGATATAGAAAATTTCAAACCATCTGCTACTTCAACAGCATTTGCTTTTACATCAGAAATGAAAGAATCTTACCGAGATGAGGATATTTCTCAAATGCGTAAAACCATCGCTCGTCGCTTAACTGAAAGTAAAAATACAGCACCACACTATTACTTAACCATTGATGTAGATATGGATAATGCTATTGCATTCCGCACTATGGCTAATCAAGCACAGGATGTGAAAATATCCTTTAATGATATTGTGGTGAAAGCAGTAGCTACGGCTTTGAGAAAACATCCCAAAGTGAATAGCAGTTGGTTAGGCGATAAAATAAGATATTACAATCACATTCATATTGGCGTAGCAGTGGCAATAGACGATGGTTTAATTGTGCCTGTGATACGATTTGCCGACACCAAAACTTTTACCCAAATTGCCCTTGAAAGTAAAGAATTGGCAAAAAAAGCCAAAGAAAGAAAATTACAGCCACAAGATTGGCAAGGTAATACATTCACTGTTTCAAATCTTGGAATGTTTGGAATTTCTCAGTTCACATCAATCATAAATAGCCCTGAGTCCTGTATTTTATCTGTTGGTGCAATTCGTCAGGTGCCTGTTGTGAAAAACAATCAAGTAGTACCAGGTAATGTAATGACTCTTACAATGGCTTGCGACCACCGAACAGTAGATGGTGCAACAGGTGCTGCATTCTTGCAAACTTTGAAAAATTATTTAGAAAATCCTATCGCAATGCTTATTTAGTTTTTTATATTTTTTAGGATGAAAATAGAACAGGATATTAAAGTTAAAAAGTTAAGTGATAGAGTTTCAGTAGCGACAAGTTTTGCAAATGATAAAACATCTATTAAAAGTTTAGTGATTTTACCAGTTATAGAAAAGTGGAAATTATGGGGATTAGCATTATGGATTGTGCTTTGGACAATTTGCGGTTTATTAATCATTAGCAGTTACAAAATAGCTCAAAATTCTAATCAAAAAATATTCATTATTGTCTTTGCTTTCTTTTGGATTTATTATGAATGGAAAATGATACAAGTGTTCTTTTGGAGAAAAAAAGGAAAAGAAAAACTATGGATTAAAGACAATAAAATGTTTATTGAAGAATTTAATGGATTAAAGAAAAAAACACAAGTATTTAATTTGCATGATATTAATCGCATAGAACCTACTGATTTTAATGATAAATCATTTAGCGATTTTATTTCATTGAGTTTTTGGAGTAAAGGAAAACCAAGAATTAAAATCAATGTTTTAGGTAAGGAACATTATTTTGGATATCAATTAACTGATAAGGAAGTATCAGATATTTTAAAGGAGTTCAAACAATTTAAATCTTGATAATTGTAATAAATTGTCTCACCATTGCCTGAACATAGTGAAATAACAAACTTACTTTGCGTCTTTGCGAGATAAATTTTTTGTCCGCCGTAGGCGGAACGGAGTGAAGCACCTATAGTAGTGCGTTTTTGTTTAGTTCCTTATCCGCCAAAGGCGGAGAAGGATGACAAAGTAGTATTAGCGGGAATGCAATAATGTTTTTTCCGCCGTAGGCGGATCGAAGTGAAGCGTCTCATTTTTTCAGTTCCTTCGCTGCGCTCAGGATGACAAATATTTTCATTTAGTAACAGGAGATACGATTGAGGTAGTAAATAATATTTTTACTTTTTCTTTTTAGGAGCAATTATGATTTGCATCTTCTTGCCATCCATTTTAGGCAAATCTTCTGGTACCCCAAATTCTTCTAATTCTGTGGCAAAACGCATTAATAATTCTTCTGCTTTATCTTTGAAAACAATTTCCCTTCCTCTAAAAAATATAAATGCTCTCACTTTACAGTTATCTTTCAGAAATTCTTCTGCATGTTTCTTCTTGAATTCAAAATCATGTTCATCAATATGTGGTGAAAAGCGGATGTCTTTAATAATAACTTTGGCAGTTTTGGCTTTTATTTCCTTTTCTTTTTTCTTTTTTTCGTATAAAAATTTGCCATAATCAACCACCTTACAAACAGGTGGATTAGCATTAGGTGCTATTTCAACCAAATCTAATCCTTTTTCCTGTGCAATTTGCAGTGCCTTTTCAATGGGTACTACTGCGGGCTCTATGCCATCACCAACTACTCTTACTTCTTTGGCTCGGATTTCTTCATTTATTCTATGTTCATGTTGTTTTACACCTGGGCGAATAAACCCTTCTTTTAGTCCTTTTTTACTCATTGATAAAATTGATTTTTAATTTTTGTTGTTGAAAATGATAAGAGAAATTATTTTGATAACTCACAAAATATGCAATACAAATATTTTTCTTGAATATCATAAATTAACTACTGATAATTTTTTACTATGTTCGTAATATGCTGAACAAAATTATCTAAACTCATATTTCCTAAATCTCCTTTTTTGTGCTGACGCACTGATACTGAATTATTTTGCTCTTCTTTTTCTCCAATAATAAGCATAAACGGAATTTTCATTAACTCGCTTTCTCTGATTTTTTTACCAATTTTTTCATCTCTGTCATCAAACAATACTCTAATGTTATTTTCAGACAGCAAATGTACGACTTTTTCTGCATACGAATTAAATTTTTCTGATATTGGTAAAACTGCAACTTGTTGCGGTGAAATCCAAACGGGTAAATTGCCACCTGTATGTTCAAGTAACAGAGCGATAAATCTTTCTAATGAACCAAATGGTGCTCTGTGAATCATTACAGGTCTATGCTTTTGATTATCTGCACCAGTATATTCCAGTTGAAATCTTTCAGGTAAATTGTAATCTACTTGTATAGTTCCCAATTGCCATTTTCTACCAATAGCATCTTTTACCATAAAGTCCAATTTAGGCCCATAAAATGCGGCTTCTCCATATTCAATTTTAGTTTTTAATCCTTTTTCTTGTGCGGCTTCTATAATAGATTGCTCGGCTTTTTCCCATACTTCTTCGCTTCCAATATATTTTTCTTTGTTTTCTAAATCTCTTAAAGAAATTTGTGCTATATAGTCAGTAAATCCAAATGTTTCAAAAACCTTTAATACAATATCAATCACTTTCTTAAATTCATCTTTCACCTGTTCGTTTGTGCAAAATATATGTGCATCATCTTGAGTAAATCCACGAACTCTTGTTAAACCATGTAATTCCCCATGCTGTTCATAACGATATACAGTTCCAAATTCTGCCAGACGAAGTGGTAAATCTTTATATGACCTTGGCACTGATTTATATATCTCGCAGTGGTGTGGACAATTCATAGGTTTTAAGAAAAATTCTTCTCCTTCGTGTGGCGTGCGAATGGGCTGAAAAGCATCTTTTCCATATTTTTCGTAATGACCAGAAATAACATACAACTGCTTTTGAGCAATATGTGGTGTTACTACAGGTTGATAGCCATTTTTATTTTGAATTTTTCTCAAATATTGTTCTAATTCATAGCGAATTACTGTTCCCTTTGGTAACCATAAAGGCAATCCCATCCCTACATTTTCTGAAAATGTAAATAACTCTAACTCCTTTCCTATTTTGCGATGATCCCTTTTTTTGGCTTCTTCTAACTGAACCAAAAATTCCTTCAAATCACTTTCTTTTGGAAACGCAATGCCATATATTCTTGTAAGCATTTTATTTTTTTCATCTCCCTTCCAATATGCTCCTGCTACTGTCAATAACTTTACTCCTTTGATGTATCCGGTATGTGGCACATGTGGCCCTCTACATAAATCGGTAAAACTGCCTTGAGTATAAAAAGTAATTTCTCCATCATTCAATCTTTCTAATAAATCCAATTTATATGGATCATTTTTTTGTTTGAAATATTCAATGGCTTCCTTTTTGGGTATTTCTTTTCTGATGTATGGATTGTTTTGACGAGCCAATTCCATCATCTTTTTTTCAATCACTTCCAAATCATTCAGCGTGATTTTTTTATCTCCAGTATCTATATCATAATAAAATCCATTTTCAACAGGTGGTCCTACCCAGAATTTCACGCCTGGATATAAATTTTCAATGGCTTCTGCCATTAGATGTGCTGATGAGTGCCACAAAGTAGCTTTGCCTTCATCTTCTTCCCATGTCAATAATCTCAATTTACAATCCTTATTGATAGGACGAGTAGCGTCCCAAACTTCATCATCTATTAGAGCAGATAAAACTTTTTTAGCCAAAGAATGGCTAATACTTTCTGCTATTTGCAGTGCAGTAGTTCCTTTTGGATATTCTCTTACAGAACCATCAGGCAGAGTAACTTTGATATTATCCATATTTTCAATGCAATTTTTTAGAGTTTGCAAAAATAGGAAATTTATTGATACACTTAAACAAATTTAGTATGCACACATCTTGTAATGTAGTTTGATAATAAATGAAATTGAGTATGTGAGAAAATACGACTCTTTTAAATTAAATATTTTTTTATTGTTAGGGCGTGTCCGCCGCCTTCGGCGGCGGTCGGGCTGCTTCGGGCTTCATCCCCAACTGCGTTGGGGATTTCGGCCTCCTCGCCCCCAACGAAGTTGGGGGCTGCGGGGTCTAAACCCTCCGCATCCCTCACGCAATTTAAACTATGAAATAATATTCTCACACTTTTCTGAATATTACCGATTCATTCATACACACTTTTTAGGATAGTATTAGATGATATGTTCTTTGATTTCTTCGTTTCGTCCAAATTACTTTAACTTGTGATGGATTTTTTTAAGGAGTTTGGTTGGCATTTGGGAAAGGTTTGTTCCATCAAGAGACCTAAAAAATAAAAAGCCTAAGTAGTTTTTACCTGGGATTAGATGATATCAATACATATAGATTATTGGTTTTTTATCGGGGATAATCTTATTGATAAGATTAAAAAGGGTATCTAACTCTTTCACAGAGTAATTTTCAACGATAATTTTCTTTATTCTTTCCTTATCCGCTAAAGTAATTTCCCAACGCAATCCTCCAATCGCTGCTTTTATATATTCAGATTTTAGGGAAAATAATAGGTTGGAAGCATGTTTGATTTCGCTCAATGAGTTTGCTTTTACTCGCTTGGAATAAATTACTTTCCTTTCCGATTGGCCTTCCTTTGTGGTGCTATTCTGAAAAATAAAAAATTTATCTCCAACAATAACAAATGTATTTTGAGTATAAGAACCTGATACAAACTGTTTAATTTCAAGACTAAAATCAACCTGCTTGATATCGCTTTGTCTTCCTTGCTTAAACGATGTGCATCCTAATAAAATAAATAAACAAATATTTACTATACTTAATTTCATTCGCAAGGTCGTTTAGGTTCACAGTTTTGATGGAATTCTTTTATTATATTATCCTTATCTCCGTAATTCTCCTTGATTTCATTCATTATTTCAAGTTTTGTTCTTCCTATGCCAATATTGAAAATATTTAAATAAATGCTCTGGTGACGGTATGCTTCATATTCATCTTGATAATCATAATTTGTAGGGCTATTAGTACTAGAGTTCCATCCCCATTCTCTCCATGAATATCCCGCACCATGACGTGTTTCATGAACAATTGTTCCTATATTTCCTGAATAAAACCAAATATCCACCCTGTCCTTATCTGTATTGTAAATTGTCCACCCTCCTGATAAATATTTACCATCCGGATTTGGTTTTGCTGTATAGAAGTACATGATATCAGAATTAATGACTTCATCAAATGAATTTTTTATCTCGATTAATTGAAAGCGTTTTTCGTTTAATCTCTCTATTTGACGAGTCATTCGTTTGTTTATCTTTTCATTGTCATAACCTTTTTCTTGCCATTTCGCTAATTTGTTTTCAATCTTACTGTCAATACTTTTAATTGCATTGTCAACACTTTTATATGTACTCTTAAATTGTTGCCTTGCATTATTATCTGCAAAACTTGTATCTCGGCCATCAGCATCAACAAACCATATAGGATTATTTCCTAAAATCGCATAAGGGCTTTCATGATACTTTACTACGGGGTCTCTTTCCCACCTTCTTCCTAACCTCGCATCATATTCCCAATACTTTGCTGTGTAGTGGTCTGGTGAAATTTCATTTACTTTTTCTTGTGTGTTGAATCCAAAGCGGTACAGGGGCTTCACTGGTTCCCACCTTCTGCCATACATCTTTGAACCAAACAAATAATAATCACTCACACTCGTTATATCCGAAAAATATTTTTTGTGTTGTGCTTGCATTCAGTTACAAAGATACTTATTTTCTTTCTTACTTTTTTAGAAAAAGTAAGCAAAAATCGCTGCTGCATTCCTTTGCCATCCCCAACGGAGTTGGGGATTACGAAAATCTACGGGTCGCTCTGCTGCACTAAAAAAACTCGCTTCGCTCAAACAGTTTTTAGTGCTACGCTCCGCTCCCTTGATTTTCGGGCAAATGAATGATGCAGCAGAACAAAATAAGGAATTTTATTTCTTTTAATGCTCTCAAAAGCGAAGCGGCTTCGCCGCTTCGCTGAATGGATAATGCTTGCAGTATTCTGATGAAAAATATTTTATCCATTAAATAACCTAATCTGCTAGAACCGTAAATATAAAACTCTTTTGTGAATAAACTATCTACATTATTCTTCTTATCTACTTCATACACAGCAATTACATTGTCCTACGCGTCTCGCACATAAATTTCTTTTGTTCCATTCATTACATTTTCTTTTACTACTCTATTGCCCATCATTTGCGCTAAAATCTTACATTTGAAATAAAATTCAAGATATTTTTAATTTGACTTATTATGTATTTAATTTTTATTAAAAATTAACAATGATTCAATAAAATGATCAATAAAACTACAATCATACCACCGAAAATTCTATTCATGAAAAAATCAGTTTTGTATACATCCTTGTAATAACATTTATGTCCTACTAACTTTTTTATTAAAGTGATAAATAATGCTCCTATTAGCTCAAGTAATACCATAATTGTAGTTTATTTATTCTGAAAATTTATAATTTTTATTTTACTGATTGATATTTGTAGCATTTTGATCGTTATTTTATTTATTAATGTTACCATCATTATTATTTCTTTGATTAAAATTACTAATTTTTTCTTTTAATTTGTTCAAAATATTCCCATTTAAAATATTTGTTCCAACAGTCTCAACAACAAATTCAACGAGTGGATTTTCAATTGGTGTCCTAAACATAACATCAATCGTAGCATCTTTAACCTCTTTACCTCCCTTTTTATATCCTTCCTCACCTTCAAATATATCATGCATATCTTTATTTAATGACACTAAATTCCAATTTTCTAATTTATATGGCACAGCCCATTTTAATTGATTTTCTTCATTACGTGCCTTACCCGGATGCAAACCCTCTTTGTTTGTTGGATATACTTGATTAATCATCGGCATTATAACACTAGTAGCAACAGTAATATAAGAACTTATTATTCCTTATACAAAACTTTCTACTGGCGTTTGTTTAGCTGATACAGCACCTTGTTGATATGTTTCTACAATTGCTTTTACCTCTTTTGCCGTTGGTTTATGCTGAAGATTATCTCCTGCAGTTGTCTATAATCCCTGCTCATTTTTATATGCCGCTTCTAATCCATCTTTATCAATCGCCCGTATTGGAGTATTACTTGCAAACTGATAACTACTTAACCGCACATATTGCTTTTGCTTTACTATCAATGGATCCGCTGATATAAATCTACCTAATCTTGTATCGTACATTCTTGCACCATAATCTTGAAATTTTCCATTACCCATCACCTCATTATCATTTTCTTTGCCATTAAACCCATACCTATACCCTGCACTCCATCTTCTGCCGTAGAGCGGGCTACCAAACGGATAATAATCACTCACACTCGTTATATCTGAAAAATATTTTCTGTGTTGTGCTTGCATTCAGTTACAAAGATACTTATTTTCTTTCTTACTTTTTTAGAAAAAGTAAGAAATAAAAATAGATGAATGATATTCACCTACAAACATCAAATTTATTAGTGAAAAAAAAACAATATTATTTAATGCTAATGTTGTTGCCTCAAAAAATTTTTACAACTCACTATCCATCAAATTAGAAAAAATGCTTTACAACAAAGCATCTAATTTTGCTTTGATGTTGGGCTTTGGCACGGCTCCTATAAGTTTATCAACCAACTGCCCATTTTTGAAAAACAATAATGTAGGAATACTTCTTATTCCATAATTTGTTGGTGTAACAGGATTTTCGTCGGTATTCAATTTTACAATCACTGCCTTTCCTTCATATTCTTTTGAAAGTTCTTCAATCACAGGTCCTATTGCACGGCAAGGACCACACCATTCAGCCCAAAAATCTACCAATACGGGCTTATCACTTTTTAATACCACTTGCTCAAAATTACTGTCATTAACTTGTTGTGCCATAATTTTTTTTGCTGCAAGTATAAACAAATTATATTTGCTCTAATTAAAAAAATATCTTAAAAAAATCCACATTCAAGTTATTTGCTGTATTTTTACCAAAAATTTTTTTTATGAAAACTTTTATTAGCACTGCATTAAGTTCATTTCTTATTTATTCGCTCAACTCATTTGCACAATCACCCATTAAATTCACTATTAAAGGGCATTTGAAAGGCAATAAATATTCTAAAATTTACTTACATCACAAATGGAATAATGATTTTAGAACCGATTCATCGGTAATTAAAAATAATACATTTATTTACAAAGGGATTACGCCAGAAGTAAATATGTATTGGATAAATTTTTCCCGCGATCCATTGGCGGCTCCTAATGCAGCGTTTTTTATAGACCAAGCTGATATTTCAATAACAGCACACGAAGATTCTTTATTCAATGCCAAAATTAAAGGTGGAAAAGAACAGGAATACTACATCAAATATCGTCAAACAATGCAATCGTTTATCAATAGACAACAAAACTTGTATCAACAATATAATCAGGCCATTCAAAAAAATGATGCCAATACTGTGAATCAAGTTCAAACAGAATTCAATGAACTGAATCAACAAGTAAAATCTACATTAAAAGAAATGATAAAATCGCACCCATCTTCTCCTGTTAGCGGATATATTATTTATCAGGATTTTAATAATAACCCTAATATTTCTGTTCAAGAATTAGAAGAGATAGTTTCTTATTTAGATAAATCATTTTTGAATACCAAATTTGGCAAACTTGCTCAACAGAAATTAGATCAAATCAATGGCTCTTCAATAGGAAAGAAAATAATGGAATTTTCTCAAAAAACACCTGATGGCAAATTGGTCAATATCCGCGACTTTGAAGGGAAGTATGTTTTAATTGACTTTTGGGCAAGTTGGTGCGGACCTTGCAGAATGGAAAACCCTTATGTAGTAGCGGCTTACAATAAATATAAAGATAAAGGTTTTACTGTACTTGGCGTTTCATTAGACCAAAATAAAAATGCGTGGCTTAAAGCTATTGAAAAAGATGGATTAACCTGGACACATATCAGCGATTTGAAAGGATGGAATAATGAAGTAGCACAAGCATTTGGAATAACTTCTATACCTCAAAATATTTTAATTGATAAACAAGGTCTTATTATTGCTAAAAATTTAAGAGGTGCTGCATTAGAAGCCAAATTGCAAGAAATTTTTGGTGAGTAAAATTGAATTTTAATGAGTAATGTATCAAAGAAAAATATACTTTCTTCTACTGAAAAAATTGTCAATCAGATTATAGATATTCGCAGGCATTTACATCAATATCCTGAATTGTCTTTTCAGGAATACCAAACTTCTCAATACATTGAAAATATTTTGTCCAAAAATAATATTCAATACAAAAAAGTTGCCAATACAGGCATTATAGCATATCTTGGAAATATTCATTCTAAAAAATGTCTGGCTATTCGTGCAGATATAGATGCCTTGCCCATTCAGGAAAAAAATAATGTGCCTTATGCATCGGTTCATTCTGGTGTAATGCACGCTTGCGGCCACGATGTACACACTGCGTGTGCTATTGGTAGTTTATTGACATTAAAATCATTTGAAAATGATTTAGATGGATGTATTAAAGTTTTGTTTCAGCCGGGTGAAGAGGTTTTGCCCGGTGGCGCTACCTTGATGATAAAAGAAAAAGCCCTTTCTCATCCAAAAGTCAATGCTATTTTGGCTCAACATGTTTTCCCAGATTTAGAAGCAGGGCAGGTAGGATTTAGAGAAGGACCATACATGGCCAGCACAGATGAAATTTACATTACAATTACGGGAAAAGGCGGACACGGTGCTATGCCTCAAAGAGCACATAATCCTATTCCTGTTGCATCACATTTGATTTCTAAAATTACTTCTGATTTTCCATTAGAAAAAATGTTGAAAGAAAATTTCATTCTTACTTTTGGTAAAATTATTGCAAATGGTGCAACCAATGTAATCCCCGAAACTACTGAAATAGCAGGCACTTTGAGAACTTTAAATGCAACTAAAAGAAAACAATTACATCGTTATCTTCAAAAGATAACTTCAGATTTTGCAAAGAAATTCAAAATTAAAATACAATTAAAAATTATTATCGGATATCCGCCACTCATTAATACCCCTGAATTGACAGGGTTTTTCAAAGAAAAAGCAATGGATTTATTAGGTAAAAAGAATGTGAAAGAATTACCCATTAGAATGACAGCAGATGATTTTGCACATTATTTGCAAAAAATTCCGGGCACTTATTATCGTCTTGGTACTGGAAACAAGAAAAAAGGCATTACTCACAATGTGCATACACCTTACTTTGATATTGATGAAAATGCTTTGTTTTACGGCATTTCCACACTTTCATGGCTTTCATTGAATTATATAAACAATAAAAAATAAAACTATGGCGACTAAAATTATTAATGCTTCACTATCAGTAATTATCATTGGATGTGCCGCTCAAAAATTAGCAGAACCCACCGAAGCAGATGTAGAAAGAGGTAAAGGCAAGTTTAGTAATATCACACTTGATGAATTAAAAGAAGGTAAAAAGTTGTACGAAACAAATTGTAATTTGTGTCATAAGTTATACAATCCTGCATCGCAATCTGAAGAAGAATGGAAAAAAGTGATTCCTCCAATGGTTAAGAAAGTCAATAAAAAAACAGGCCAAACAACTCTTACACTACAAGATGAAGAAAAAATTTTGCATTACATTCTGGTGATGAGAGATAAAAAATGATAAATATCATCTTTTAAATTGCTGGATTGCTCATTATCTTTGCCACATAAAATAATTGATATGAAACACAATGAAAAATTTTATCAAGCCATTGGACATGCATTTTACGCAGTAGCACATGCAGATAAAAAAATTAGCAAAGAAGAATTTCAAACTTTAATTAAAATTGTTAGAGACCAATGGGCACCACTGGAAGAAAACACTGACCAATTTGGAGAAGATGTTGCCTTTCAAATTGTATCCATATTTGATTGGCTTTCTGAAAATGAAGAGAGCGAAAAAGAAGCTCTTAAGCATTTCAAAGAATATATTCAGGAACATCACAAATTATTCACTTCTGATATAAAAAAGAAAATCTTGAAGACCTGTGAAAAAATTGCCGAAATTTCACATGGAATTGGAAAAAAAGAGGATAAAATTATTCACGAAATTCAGCACATATTAGGTGAATAAAGATTAAATTTTTTTAGCACAACGCACGGGTTACTTTTTCGTATAATACTTATCAATGTATATGAAAAAGTATTTGAATATACTTTTAATTTTAATAGCCACCTGTGCGAAGTCACAAGTTGTTCAACCTGTCTCTTTGCCTGTAAAAGCCATAGTATTTGAAAATGATACTTTCCCTTTGATAGATTTGCCTGAAATTCAGGTATGGGCTTATTGGGGAAAAGTAAGTGCTTCTTCTAAAACTTTTGAGCAATGGACAAGAACCAAATACAATGTAAAAAAGGTATATCCTTATGCCATTCTTGCATCTGCCTTACTTAAAGAAATGGATAATAAATTAGCACAAATCCCCGATGAAAAATCTCGTAAAAAATTTATTAAACAATGTGAGAAAGAATTAAGAGCCAAATTTGAGGAGGACTTAAAAAATTTATCAGTAACACAGGGTAGAATCTTAATGAAACTTATTTATCGTGAAACAGGAAAAACCACTTTTCAAATTGTAAAAGAAATGAGAGGCGGCTTTGAAGCCGCTATGTGGCAAGCCCTTGCTTATATTTTTGGAAATTCAATGAAAGTTCAATACGACCCCACTGGTGAAGATTATATGGTTGAAAAAGCAGTGCAATTAGTAGAAAAGGGTTATTTTTAATTACTCATTTTTAATCTTGTCTTTTGGCAACTCTCTTTGATATTTAGGTTTAGATTTTTTTCCACAAGGACAATAATTTTTTACATAAAAAGGCACGCCTTGCATACAGATGGTTGCGACATCTTTTTGAATGTATCCTGTGGCTTTAATACAACTACCAAATGTTACATTGGTTTTCAAATTCAACAATAAATATACTTTGTTTTCTTTGGTTCTTAAAACAATACATCCAGCTTCCACACCTTTTTCTACAATGCCTTTGATAGTAATCTCTTTTTTACGAGTTGTATCTGTTACATAAGAAGATTTTTTTTGTGCCACTGAAACAAAAGAAATCATCATTAATCCTAATAAAGTCCATTTGAATATACGCATATCTTTTTTCGCAAATTTAGTGTATGTTTTAATGTTGAGCAATAAAAGATGGTAAAAAGATAGTGATGTATTTT
Source organism: Bacteroidota bacterium (assembly GCA_040758575.1). Classification (GTDB taxonomy): domain Bacteria; phylum Bacteroidota; class Bacteroidia; order B-17B0; family Aurantibacillaceae; genus BPGX01. The sequence continues at coordinate 108,667 of JBFLVH010000003.1, forward strand.
TCGCTGCTATTTTCATTAGATTTACCCAAAAAATGCCGAACCATCTTATTCACGAAACAAGTCCTTATTTATTACAACATGCTCATCAACCTGTTGATTGGCATCCATATTCTGATAAAGTATTTCAATTAGCCAGAGAACAAGATAAGCCGCTTATTATTAGTATTGGTTATAGCACCTGCCATTGGTGTCATGTAATGGCTCATGAAAGTTTTGATGATATTGAAGTGGCTGATGTAATGAATCAATATTTTATCTCTGTAAAAGTAGACAGAGAAGAATTACCAGATGTAGACCATTATTATATGAATGCTATTCAGGTGCTAACAGGACATGGTGGATGGCCTTTGAATGCTTTTGTTTTGCCTAATGGCAAAGCGTTTTACGCAGTTACTTATTTGCCAAAACAAAGATGGTTGGATTTAATATTAAAAATACATCAGTCATATAAAAACGAAAAACAAAAACTTATTGAGTATGCTGAAAACATTCATCAAGGAATTAAACAATTTGAATTAGCCACTCTCTCACAAAAGTCAAATGATGATGAAAAATATAATTTAGAATCATTTAAAAATATATTTGAGCAATGGAAACACTTGTTTGATAAAGAATGGGGCGGACACACAAGAGTTCCAAAATTTGTAATGCCCATAAATTATCAATTGTTTTTACACTACCTTGTTTTTAATGAAGACACTGAAATAGAAAATCATCTGCACACATCTATTTTGAATATCGTATTGGGGGGATTATTTGACCATATTGATGGAGGATTTTACAGATATAGCACCGATAAATACTGGAAAATCCCACACTTTGAAAAAATGTTATACGACAATGCCCAAATGATTGAACTGCTTGCGAATTATCTTATTTTTCTCAAAAATCAATCTTCCAAATCAAAGAAAGAAATAAAAGAATCTTCATCCATTTTACAATTTGTAAACCAAAATATCATTGACCTTCAGAATATTATTGAGTGGATTTTGAATAAAAATATTCAATTCATATTAAATAATTTTCAATCTAATGAAAATTTGTTTTATTCTGCAATAGACGCTGATAGCGAAGGAGAAGAAGGAAAATATTATTTATGGACAAAAGAAGAATTAAAATCAATTCTTCAAAACGATTTTGAAGAATTTGCTGAAATATTCAATATATCTAATCATTTCGGTTATTGGGAAAATAATTATTATGTATTAACTATTAATGTTCTATTGTTTCTTCAAAGACCCAAAGAGTGGATATTCAAAATTCAGCAGTGGACTGAAAAATTACACCATTACAGGAGAAATAGAATACCACCTGCTACCGATACAAAAATTATTACTTCATGGAACGCAATGATGATAAAAGCATTATTCCATGCAGGAATTGTATTAAAAAATTATCATTACATCCAAATAGCCGAACAATCCTTGAACTCATTACTCAATAAAGTTTATCAACACAAGCAATTATTTCATATTTATCATCAATCACAATCTAAAATACCTGCTTATTTAGATGACTATGCATTTTTAAATGATACTCTGATTAAAGCCCATCAATGCACAGCAAACACAATTTATTTAAAGATTGCAGAAGAACTGCTTAATGATAGTATTGACAAATTTTATTCTTCCGTTCATCAGGTTTTCTTTTATTCTTCGGCACAACATTCTATTAATGATAACATTCAACTTTTTGATGATGTGATACCATCTGCAAATGCTCTTATGATTCAAAACCTATTGTTTTTTTATCATCTGACATTACAAAAAAATTATCAGGATATTGCTATTCAAAATTTTAATCAAACACATTCCTTGTTTTATAGTCAGCCCCAGTATGCCGCATCTTATGGCAAACTAATGCTTTTACAACAGCATCATTCTGAACTGGAAATAAGTATTGTTGGCGAAGATTCAACAAATTATTATCAACAGGTAATAAATCAAATTTTCTATCATCCTTTTGTATATGTTGCATCAAATAACATTCAATACCCAGTATTTGAAAACAGATTTCATCCGCACAAAACTTTTATCTATGTTTGTCAGCACAAAGCATGTTATGAACCTATTGAAAATCCTGATAATTTCAATATCTTTCAATTTATTTGATTTATCTGCACAATTATTATTTCATCCTGAATTTATTTTTGAAAAATTTCCTGTATTTGATGAATCATTTATCCAAAAAAATCAAATAAAAAAAATTACATTTGATATAATTGATAAGAAGGACTGGCAAGAAGCAGAAGACAAGAATTTAGTGGAAGTATATGAGTTTTATCCTGATGGAAAATTAAAAAGACAATATTCTACTTCTGTAAAAAAAATTATTCAAATTGAAACTATCAATAAAAAACACAAAAGCATTGTATCAAAAGAAGTTTATGAATACGATACAACCTCTGTTAATTATGTTTATCAAAATAATTTAATGATTGAAAGGCATATTTTTCCGAATAAGTATATTGAAGCCACATATTTTAAGTATTGCGGAAAATTTATTTGCAAAGAAGAAAAATACATTGAAACTTATCGCTCATTAAATACTGGTAATAATGTGTTAGATAAAATGCTTTTGAAAGCACAGGATAGTATTGCTACTTTTGACTATGGTAATCAAATCAAACAAATTTTCTACAACAATGAAAAATTGCCTTACAAAGAAAAATTTATTTACAAGAATAATCAAAATCAAATTATAGAAATAACCGAGCAATTTGTTGCAACACAAGGAAGAATAAAAAAATCATTCCATTACAATTCTAATAATTTGTTAGATAACGCAACAATGATTATAGATTATGGTAATTCTGAAACATACTACATAGAATATGAATATGATAATTTGAATAGAGTATTGTCTGAAACGCATTTCAAAAATGAGATAAAATTAAAAGAATATCAATACATTTACGACCCTCAATTTCAAGGATTAAAATCTATTTTAATCCGCACTTTTGATGAGAAAAATATTAGAATTATTAAATTGGAATATGATTTTTAGAACCCGCCCCTTCATCCCCTCCTCCGCCTTTGGCGGATAGGGAGGGGACTTCAAGGGGAGGGTTGAAATACTATACTACAACATCTCAAATAACTTTTATTCACTCTATTTTCTCTCAAACTAACAGAAATAGAACTAAATAACAAAACAAAAAATTATGAACACATCTAAAAAAGTAAGAGTAAGATTTGCACCCAGCCCTACTGGTGGATTACACATGGGCGGAGTAAGAACAGCATTATTTAATTATCTCTTTGCTAAAAAACACAATGGCGATTTTATTTTACGAATTGAAGATACAGACCAAAATAGATATGTAAAAGGTGCAGAAGAATACATCATTGAATCATTGAAATGGTGTGGCATTGAACCTAATGAAGGTGTAGGTTTTGGTGATGGTCCTTATGCACCTTATCGTCAGAGTGAAAGAAAAAACACAGGCATATACATGAAATATGCTCAAAAACTTATTGAAGCAGGGGGAGCATACTATGCTTTTGACACCGAAGAAGAATTAGAAGAAATGCGAAAAAGATTAGAAGCCGCCAAAGTAGTATCACCTCAATATAATCACATTACACGAATGAATATGCGAAACTCTCTTACTTTATCTCACGATGAAGTGCAAAAATTATTAGATAGTGGTGTGCCTTATGTTATACGATTGAAAGTGCCTCGCAATGAAGAAATTCGTTTTTACGACATTATTCGTGGCTGGATTGTTGTCAATTCTTCAACCATTGATGATAAAGTATTACTCAAATCAGATGGTATGCCTACCTATCATCTGGCACATATTGTAGATGATATTGAAATGAAAATATCTCATGTTATTCGTGGAGAAGAGTGGTTGCCAAGTGCCCCTGCTCATGTGCTAACATATAAATATCTTGGACTTGAAAATGAAATGCCACAAATGGCACATTTACCACTTATACTCAAACCTGATGGCAAAGGTAAATTATCTAAAAGAGATACTTCTGGTTTGCCAATGTTTCCATTGAACTGGCATGATGAACGCACAGGTGAAAGTTATATCGGATATAGAGAAAGTGGTTTCTTTCCCGAAGCATTTATCAATATGTTAGCACTATTAGGATGGAATCCTGGTAATAATCAGGAAATACTTTCTAAAGAAGAATTGATTCAACTTTTTTCATTTGAAAAAGTGCATAAAGCAGGTGCAAAGTTTGACCCAGAAAAAACAAAATGGTTTAATCAACAATATCTTCGCAAAAAAGATAAATACGAATTAGCAAAGTTATTACAACCAATACTTGAAGAAAATCAAATCAATGTAGATATTAATTACATTGCAAATGTATGTGAATTGATGAAAGAAAAAGCATACTTTGTAAAAGATATTTGGGAAATGGGAAAATATATGTTTATTGTTCCCTCTACTTATGATGAAAAAATCATTCAAAAAAAATGGAATGATGAAAGTAAAAAAATGATAAATGAATTATTGAAATACCTTGAAAACACTGAACCATTTACAGCAGATAATATACATCACACATTTGAAAAATTTGTTCAGGAAAAAGGAAAAATAGATTATCAGTTATTACGCACATTATTAACTGGCGTATCATCAGGACCTTCACTGGCACATATTATAGAAATATTAGGTAAGACAGAAGTATTTAGTAGAATTCAAAAAGCCAATGATGTAATCAAATTAAATGTGTAAATCATTTCACCAATGAATAAAAAATATTTTTTCATACTAATTTACTTGTTGAGTTTTATTATAACTTATTCTCAAAACAATTCTTCTTTTAACCTTCAACAATGTATAGATATAGCCATTCAGAATAATTTGAATTTAAAAATAACGGATGTAAATGTAGGAATTGCAAAAAATAACGCTTTACAATCTCAAGCACAGGCATTGCCATCTTTGAATGGAACGGCAATGCACAATTATCAATATGGTAGAACAATAGATAGATATACTAACACCTTTGCTAATACGAATGTATTGTCTCAAAACTTTTATTTAACAGCACAATGGACCATTTTCTCTGGGTTATCTCAATACAATAATATTCAGTCCAATAAAATGAACTTGTTGTCTGCACAGGAAAATTTAGCACAACAAAAAAATGATTTAATGCTCAATGTAGCAACTGCTTATGTGAATGTGTTATTATCTCAAGATATTCTTGAAGCCAATAAGACACAATATGAAATTACCAAACAAAATTATGACAGAACTAAAATACTTGTAGAACAAGGTAGTGCGGCTATTTCTACTTTGAAAGATGTTGAAGCACAATTAGCTAATGATGAATTGAATGTAATCAATTCCAAAAATAATCTGGAGTTGAATTTACTTGCACTTAAACAAATCATGAACTTACCTGCTCAACAAAATATTGAAATCATACGACCTGAAATCAATATCAATGCAGAAATATTAACTCAATACACAGCCGATGATATTTACAATATTGCTCAAAAAACTCAACCATCGGTAAAAAGCAGAGAATATCAACTAAAATCGTATGAATATATGCTTAAAGCCAATCGTGGAAAAAGAATGCCTACACTTAATGTAAGTGCTTCATTGGCAACTGGCTATTCTGGGCTTGCTAAAAGAATTATTGGTTATCAAACACAAATAGATACATTAGGCAATATTCCTGGATTCGGTCCATTAGTGTATTCTCAACAAGTTCCTGTATTAGAAAAAACGCCTTTTTTACAGCAATACAAAGATAATTTTAATAAAGTAATTGGTTTTAGTTTGAATGTGCCTTTGTTCAATGGTTTAGCAGTTCATACATCAGTCAAAAATGCTCAACTGAATGTATTGAATGCTAAATATAATTTTGATTTGAATAATCAAAATCTGTATAAAACAATTGTGCAGGCATACACTAATGCTCAGGCAGCTTTATCTAAATATCAGGCATCACAAAAATCCTTTGATGCGGCGAAAGTTTCTTATGAAATCAACGAAAATAAATATCAGCAAGGGGCTTTATCTTACTTTGATTATTCTGTATCTAAAAATAGAATGCTTTCAGCACAACTTAATTTACTTCAGTCAAAATATGATTTATTTTTTAAACTAAAAATTTTGGAATTTTATGCGGGCAAACCTTTAAATTTTTAAGATATGAAAACAATTGTATTTTCATTCGGATTTACATTTTTCATTTCATCAATGTTTGCACAAAGTGTCATTAATACTGATACTATTGGTCATTTGAGTAAAACCGACAATCTGTATGTAAAAAATATATCTTCTGATTCATTATGTTCTGGATTTATTATTCTTATTAAGAAAGAAGTAAAATTGCATAAGCACCTTCAACATTCTGAGCATGTTGTGGTATTAGATGGAGAAGCAGAGTTTATTTTAGGTGATAAAAAATTTAATATTAAGAAAGGAGATGTAATTTTTATTCCAAAAAATACGCCCCATAAAGTTATTACCACATCTAAAAAACCATTAAAGGTCATCAGTATTCAATCGCCTTATTTTGATGGGAAAGACAGAGAAATGCTGGAATGAATAATAATGAGTTGCGATTATTTTTTCAATTCAAATAATGCTCTTATTGGATAGTGGTCGCTGATGTGTTGTGTTTGAGAATTATTTTCTGTAACAAAATCAAGTGTTTTGAAATCAGGGCTATGAAAAATATAATCAATCCTTAAAAATATTTTGTCGTGATAAGTAATCCCTAAACCATTTCCTTTTTCAGTAAAAGCATCTTTTAGTTTGTTTTGTTGAATTATTCTCATAATGTATGAATGAGCAATATCATTAAAATCACCTATTAATAAAATTGGATAATTTGAACTTTTTAGAATTTCCAAAATACTTTCGGCTTGTTGCACTTTTAAAATATTATTGTGGTATAATTTTTCTAATAGATTCAATCCTTTTGCAGAACTATCTAATGATTCAAAAAAACTGGCAGTATCAGGTTTCTGATTCGGTTTCCATTTCTTTTTTTTATACAAACTATAAGATTGCAAATGCAAATTAAAAACACGAATGGTATCTTTATTAAATAAAATATCCGTAAATATGCAACCATTGTTTTTAGCATTATTAAAGTGCATAACAGATTGTTTTACAATAGGAAATTTAGACATAGTCAGTAAGCCCCAATGGTCGTTTTTTCGGAGTGTTACAAAGTATTCTGCATGAAAATAATAATTATGAAATATTTTTTTTAATTCTTCAATATTATTGAAATCGTTACTATCTTCTGAAGTATAAAACTCCTGAAAGCACATTATATCGGCAGGTTGACTTTTTAAATAATCCAGTATTTTTTTTCTCGTGTCAGAATTGTTTTGCCAATTATATAAATCAAATAACTTGACATTAAAACTCATCACCGATAAAGTATTTTCTGAATGCGATACATTTTCTGAAAAACTAATGTTGTAAAATTTTTTTATATCTGGAAAAAAGAATATTTGAAGTGCAAGTGCTATCAATAATTTTTTATATTGAAGAGTAATGGAAAAAAATATTATCCATAAAATATTCAAAAATAATAATACAGGAAACATCAGCGAAAGCAAGGGAAGCAAAATAAAACTGGCTGGATGTAAATAAGATGCAAAGTAACTTAATAATAATAAAGTTGTGCTAATATAAAAACTAAAACGAAAAATATTTTTCAATAAACTTAATATGTATAAAAAAAATTTTTTCCAGAACATGAATCAAATTAAAACAAACACAAATTTACTTTAAAATAATTTTTTTAGTCAATATTCCATGATGAGTAATTATTTGAAGTATATAAACACCATTAGCGATATCTGATAATTGAACGTTAACTTGTGAAGGACAATTTTTTTGATAATAGATAGTTTGACCAAGTGTATTGTTTATTTTAATATCATAATGATATAAAAATGGCACTGAAATATTGAATTGATGATTTTCATCAACGGGATTGGGATATACCAAAATGTTATCATTCCAATCCATACTTGCTACATTAACGGCTCTTGCACTATCACCAAATACGGGATGAATCATTAAAGAACCTTTCACAGCAGAAGGATTCCAATTGCCTGTGCTATTGTAAAATGCATCATTAGAATGATTATAGTTTACATCTAATCCAATTGTTACAGAATATTGCGATGATGGCGGAAATGCCTGCAATCCAAAGAAATAAGTGCCTGGTGATAAAACCAAAGGAGTTGTCAAATGATATCTGGGTATTTGATTATAGCCCCAATCTAAAAACTTCGGTGTCATTAAACTATCTCTGTAAATTAAATTGCCTGGTTGTCCTGCTAAATTAGACCACACACACATTCTAAAAATATTTTTAGTGCTGATATTAAAACTATTTACAGGAATAAAAAAGATATCCATTGCTCTCAAAGTATCTGTAACTTTTAATGTGTATCTTAACGCTACTTGTGTGCCGTAAAATTTGAGATAGTAACCTAATTCTGCTTGTCCGTCATCATAAGCAAAGTAGTTTGTAAGTGGAGAACATTGTATAAGTGTATCATTATATGCCCATGTGTCGGGTACCGTATTGATAAAGTGCTTAGTATAAAATCTTGTACTATCTGAAACAGTGAATGTGTAAGAAAATGAGGGCTTGCGATGTGCTATAACTGTATCTTTTCCGGGAGCAACATTAGCACTACCACCATTATAGTTGTATAAAAAATTACCATTAGCATCGTAAATATTGAATTGATAATTGACATTTTTAGTTTGATATTTATTATTATTTTTGATGAAATTATCAACGGTATTGGCCATTTCAGAGGGTGTAAAATGTTTATAAGGCATTGCAGAATAATTTTTTAATAATGGAGAACTCAAATAATAAAATGCAGCATCGTCAACAATGGTATCAGTGGTGTATAAGTTTTTATCTAATTTAATGTAGTCAATATGCCAGTGGTCTACTGCACCTACTGGTGTTGCTTTATTTCTAAATCTGAACTGAAATCCGTCGTGGAAAAATGCCGTGTCTGCAATGTAGATATGCACTTTTGTAAAGGTGCTGTCATTGACAGGTGCTATGTTACTTCCCGTAGTAGCCCAGATAACATTTTGCCATTGGTTTTGTGCGGGTTTGAAGAAATCCAAAATCAATGAGTCATTGACATCTGGATTATCACCATTGCCCATTCTCTGATAATAAAATACTAATGCAATGCTATCTGCAGGTGTGTAGGTATAAGAACCATTTGAAAATAAATTGATGGGTTGAGAAGTTAAAGTATCTGCTGGTTCTGATGATGTAGAAGTAGCATTTGTTTTGTAAGGCAATCCTTTTTTATTCAAACCATCAAAAGTAGCAACACCAAATGAAATAGGGTACTTTGCATAACCAAAGTTGATATAAACAGAAGAATCTTTCCACAAATTATTATCAGGATAAGTTTGTTTATACGCATAATAAAAATCATCAAAAAAAGGTAATGATAAACTGGTAGATGATGTTTTTTGTGTGAGATTATTTTTATTAGTGAGGTAATTATGGAAGAATTGTGGATAGTAATAATAGTTAATATTGGTGGTTAATGGAACAGTAAATTCTTGAGAAAAAACAGAAGTAGATGTGATGTATGTGAAAAATAAAATAATCAACAAATTCAAAATTTTATTTGTTTGCTGAAAAGTCAAGAACTTTTTTAGGAAAAAGTATTTTAATATAATATTTTTCATCTTAATTATTCTCTATCAAACGATGGTTCTTCTGTTTTTATTGTATCGCTGGAAGTGGTAAAGTTATTTCCTTTTTGACCAACTATAATACTAATTTTACTGCCTTTGCGAATGTATTTTCCAGGTGGAATTTCGCTATTTTGATATAATTGTTTAATTACACATCCATTACAATAAGATGGTTCATAGATAATTTTTCCTAATTTTAAACCATAACTCTCAATAAGCATAACGGCTTGCCGTTCGCTTAAATCTACTAATTTTGGCATTTCTACAAGTGGGGGTTGAAAACTGGTAATGGTGATGTAAATGCTTCTGTTTTCTTTGACATTTGTGTTGGGTTCAGGGTTTTGAGCAATAACCGTACCTGGTTTTTCTTCAGGTTGATAAATACTGTCAATAATTTTATATTTTAATTTTTTAGATTGAATAATTTCAATAGCTTGATGGAGTGGTAATTTCAAAACATTAGGTGTTTGAATGTATTGATTATGTTTAGTATAAGTATTTAAGTATTGAGAAATAGCCCATAAGAAAATAATAACAGAAATTATTGATGCTATAAAATGAAAAAAATATATCTTTAAAACTTCTTTATTCATTGAATATAAAAACGGTAATTGAAAAACTTATGACTTTTTTCTTCTTTCAATTTCCTGATGAATCTTTGCAGCCAATTCGTATTTTTCTTCATTAATAGCTTTTTGTAGATGCTGCTGCAATTCTTCAACAGAAAGGGTATTCAAATTTTCTTCTGTGCTTGTAGAACTTGGTTTCTCACTTTCTTTTTCTTCATCTTCCTGACTATGCGATTGAATAGGCGTAGGATTTTCCAATTCATCTACTGTATATCCCGCTTCATTCAAGATAAATTCATAAATGTAAATAGGTGCATCAAAACGAACAGCAATAGCAATAGCATCACTGGTGCGGGCGTCTATTTCGTGTTCTATTTCGCCACTTGCATCTGTGCAAATTAATTTGGAATAATATACGCCTTCAACAAGATTGTATATCAAAACTTCTTTAACGGAAATATGAAAAGCATCGGCAAAATTTTTAAATAAGTCATGAGAAATAGGTCTTTGAATTTTTACCTTTTCTAATGCTATAGCAATTGACTGGGCTTCAAAAACACCAATAACTACTGCTAATCTTCTATTTCCATTAACTTCTTCTAACAAAAGCAAATAATTATTTCCTTGAGAACTTTGTGCAGTAGAAATTCCGATGATGTTCATTAAAATTTTCTTTTCCATGTCTCCAAATTCTAAAATAGATAAATATTAGTGCTGTTGAGATGCTTTAAATTTTTTAATTGCTTCGGTTAGTTTAGGTACAACTTCAAAAGCATCGCCTACAATACCATAATCAGCTGCTTTGAAAAAAGGTGCTTCTTTATCTGTATTAATAACCACAATAGTTTTGCTACCGCTTACACCTGCTAAATGTTGAATGGCACCAGAAATACCAATTGCAATATATAAGTTAGGACGAATGGCTAATCCTGTTTGTCCAACATGCTCGTGGTGTGGACGCCAATGAGCATCTGCTACAGGTCTTGAACAAGCAGTGGCTGCACCCAATACTTTGGCTAATTCTTCTACAATTCCCCAATTTTCAGGACCTTTTAATCCTCTTCCGCCACTTACTACTATTTCTGCTTCAGGTAATGGAATGCTATCGCCTTGAGTATTTTTTTCAACAGATTTGAGTATCACACGGGCTGGTGCATTGAAATCATCCTGTACATCTTGAATTTCAGCAGTATTGCTGGTGTTGAATGACACTTGAATAGAATTGGGTAATAGAGTAATTACTTTTTTATTACCTTTAATGGAAAGTGTTGCAAATGCTTTTCCTGAAAATACATTTTTTTTGAATTTGTATATATCATTATTGATTTCTAATAATGCAGTTACTCCAGGTGCAATGCCACAATTAAGCAATCCTGCAAGATAAGCACCAACTGCTTTTCCCTGAATATCATAAGGCAAAATTACATCTTTTACATTTTCAGATTGAATGTATTTTAATATCAATTTGGCTAACACAGAGTAATCAGTAATTCCCGCAATGTTATTGGTTATGTTTATTATTTTAGATGCTCCTGCTTGTGCTAATTTTTGTTTGCTTTCATCATTACCTTGATAAAGAAGAACTACTACTTTATCATTAGTTTTAGAGGCAATTTGTTGAGCAAAAAATGTTGCTTCTAATGATGCTTTTTTTACTTTTCCATTTTGTGATGCATCTGCAAAAACAAGTACTGACATATTTTTTAATTTTATTATTGTTGCCACGAATTCACTCCCCCAACACAGTTGGGGATGAATAATTTTAATTTTTAATTTTTAATTTTTAATTTAATTTTGTCTCTCGCAAAGCCGCAAAGTCGCAAAGACTTTTAATTTTTAATTTAATTTTGTCTCTCGCAAAGTCGCAAAGAGATTTTTTTAATTTCCCGACCCCCAAAGTAGTTGGGGACGAATAATTTTTAATTCTTAATTCTTAATTTTTAATTTTTAGTTAAATTACCTTTGCTTCTGTATGCAAAAGATTTACAAGTTCATCAATATTATTGGGGTCAATAAATTTACAAGCAGTTCTACCAGGGGCTAGTTCAAATTGTTCATATTGAGTAGTAATTTCTACGGGATAAGGTGGAATTACATTTAATGGCTTGGTACGAGCGGCCATTATACCTTTCATATTGGGTATTCTTTGTTCTGCCATACCTTTGTTTGCACTTATTACTGCAGGTAATGAACATTCTACTACTTGATAACCGCCTTCAATATCCTGATGTGCAATGATTGTATTGCCGTTCAGGTCTAATTTGCTGGCACTTGAAATAAAAGCGTAATCCAGCAATCCCGCCAAAATACCAGCAGTAACGCCTCCATTGTAACTAATAGTTTCTTTACCTAACATTATAAGTTCATAGGGATTATTTTTTACAAATTGTGCTAATTGCTGTGCTGTAAAATGAGCGTCGGTTGGTTCTGTATCAATTCTAAAACTATCATCTGCACCAAGTGCTAACGCCTTGCGAATAGTAGCATCTGCATCTGCTTTTCCTACTAAAATAACAGAAACTTTTTCTGCCAGACCTGCTTCTTTCAATTCTAATGCTCGCACTAATGCATACCATTCATCATAAGGATTGATAATAAATTGCACACCCGCTGCATTAAATTTAGTATTGTTATCAGTAAAAGAAATTTTGGCTGTGGTGTCGGGTACTTGTGAAATAGGAACTAAAATTTTCATAAGAACAAAAATTTATAGGGTTATTTTAATAATTTTGAGGCACAAAGATAGGAAAAAAATTATATTTAAATTTGTAATAAAATATCCCATCAATTTATTTAAAAAATTTTTTTGCAATGTATTCAGCAATTTGAACAGCATTGGTGGCGGCTCCTTTTCTTAAATTATCGGCAACTATAAATAAATTTAAAGCCAGAGGATTAGCAAAGTCCTTTCTAATTCTGCCCACAAATACTTCATTTTTTTTATGAGCAAATAAGGGCATAGGATAAATGTTGTTTTTTACATCATCTTGAACAATAACGCCTTTTGTGTTTTTCAAGATTTCATTAACTTGTGGAACTTCAAACGTTTTTTCAAATTCTACATAAACACTTTCGCTATGTCCGCCAATAACAGGCACTCTTACACAGGTAGCATTTACCTGAATAGAGTCATCATTCAAAATTTTTCGGGTTTCGTTGTGCATTTTCATTTCTTCTTTAGTAAAATCATTTTCAAGAAATACATCAATGTGAGGAATTAAGTTTAAATCAATAGGGTAGGGGTATGCAGGTTTTTCGGGCTTTTTACCCTGTCTTTCATTCATCAATTGTTCAACTGCCTTTGCCCCTGTGCCTGTAACTGCCTGATAAGTAGATACAATAATTTTTTTTATTTTGAATTGTTTATTGAGTGGATGCAAGACCATTAGCATTTGAATAGTAGAGCAATTGGGGTTAGCAATAATTTTATCTTCTTTTTTCAAAATGTGAGCATTGATTTCTGGAACTATCAAGGGTTTGTCTTTATCCATTCGGAAAGCAGATGAGTTATCTATCACATAAGTTCCATTTTGGGCAAACATAGGTGCATATTCTAATGAAGTTTTACTGCCTGCTGAAAAGAGGGCAATATCGGGCTTTTGTTGAATAGCATCCATGACTGATGTAACGGCATATTCTTTATTATTAAAAGAAACTTTTTTGCCAATAGATTTTTCAGATGCAACGGGTATAAATTCAGTTACAGGAAAATGAAATTCTTCTAAAACTTTAATCATTTCCTGCCCTACCAGGCCAGTGGCACCAACAACTGCTATTTTCATAATATTTTTTCGGGCAATTATAGTATTTAAATCAATAAATTATACTATTCACTCAAAAAATTATACCATTCAATAAATCAAACAGCAATTTGAAAAAAATTATTTGGTTAGTGCATAAAAAATTGCTTAAATTTATAGCCAAAATTAAAGTATATGAAAAAATTGAATGTTTTATATTTATTGCTTGTATTAACAATAGGCGTAGTAACGATAATGTGTAAAGGCAAAAAAGATGATTCTATAGCACCGGGTTATAGAGATGAAGTGGGGGGTGGTGGAAACCCAGACCCTAATTCTGTAACAACAACAGGAACCAGTACTATTACTAATCCTGCAACTACTAATAGCACGCTTAATGTAGGTGGTGCAGGATGGACGTTTGCAGCGTGTGGCGCAGGAAATTCACTATTAGCGATGAATGGTTCTACCACTGTACAAATTAATTTCTTTGCTCCGCCTACTTCAGGAAGTTATAATTTACAAAGCGGCACGCCTACTTCAAATAGCGTAGCACAAATGATTGTATACAATGCTCCTGGTCAGCCAAGTAGTGTAGTTTGGTATTCTGCTTCTGGTATGATAAGTGTAAGTACCACTACTTCTGGAAATGTAACAGCAACATTTAATAATGTGCCCTGTACTCAAATGCAGTTCCCATTTCCTGTTGTAACTGTTTCTGGGGCAATGACTTGTATATAAGTTTTATTTGGTTCTTAAAAAACACTGTTTCATTCAACAGAGAGGTTGAATTATTGAGTATTTTGATGATTTAGTAGATTATTCTCTCATCACTTGTTATATTAGTGGTAATTATTTTTTTTTGCGTTTTGAAACATAATAAGTGTTGAAAAAGTTAGAAGTATATTTTCAAAAAAGATATTTTTTTGATGCAAGAGTATTGAGTATTGGTAGGATACTCATTGCTTTTATCATTTTAGTAGATTTAATTTATCGTTATCAAAATTTAGTGGCTCATTATACTAACGAAGGAGTTCTCCCTGCTCTGGTATTAAAAGAGTATTATCCTTTTTATCAATACTATATATCTATTCATAATTTTTTTGATACAATATCGGGGCAAAAAATTTTGTTTGGATTTCATTTTTTAATAACATTGTTATTGTTGATTGGATACAAAACAAGAATTTTTACTTTGTTGAGTTTTGTGATGCTTTTATCATTGCATCATAGGAATCCAGTGATTTTGCAAGGAGGAGATGACTTATTAAGAATAACATTATTTTATATGATTTTTTTGCCGTGGGGACGATTTTATTCAGTTGATAGTATTGTAGAAAAAAATAGTATTAAAAAAGACATTGATTTTTCATGGATATATGTTGTGTTTTTATTGAATATATCAATAGTTTATTTATTTTCGGCATTTCTAAAGGATGCTGCTGAATGGAGAGATTCAGGCACTGCTATTTATTATGCGCTAAGTTTAGATACATTAAGGATAGGAATAGGAAATGTTTTATATAAAAATTTCATTTTAATGAAAATATTGACAGGGGTAGTTTATTATTTTTTTGAAATTATTGTTCCATTGTTGTTGATATTTTCTTTTAATCTTTTCATTAGAAATTTTTCTGCAATGATGATAATTGTTTTGCATTTAATGATAATGAGTAGTTTGAAAGTAGGAATATTTCCATTTGTTGGAATATCCACTGCTTTTATGCTGTTAGTCCCTATGAATAAAAATATTAATTTTGAGTTTAAAGCTTCATTGTTAGATAAAATATTTTCAGTGGTTATACTAATGTTGGTTTTAAGATATAACTTAGCCACGATAAATGTTATTGAAATTACTTTATGGGAAGATAGATTATTAAATTCAATTGGCTTATCTCAAAGATGGAATATGTTTTCGCCGGGAGTAAAAAGATATGAAGGATGGTTGATTTTAAGAGGAATTAAAAGTGATAATTCTGAATGGGATATTATACATAATTCGCCTGATATTCATTATCAAAGAACAGAGAAGAATTTTAATTTTATTCAAGGAGATAGATGGAGAAAGTTTTTAGAAAATTATGAACAAAGACAATATAATTTTTTGAAGCCCTACTATTGCAGGTATTTGATTAGAAAATGGAATGAGGAACATAAAGACAATTCAGTAGAAGCATTGAATATTTTATTTATGAAAAAGACAACACTTGATAATTATGGGTTTAAGTATGAATTAGAAAACTTGTGTTTATGTAATATCCAAGAACAATGAAATTATCTGTTTTACTACATAGAATTAAACATTATATACATCATCTTTGGAAGGCACAGACCATTTATTCTATTCATTCGCCTTTTTTGTATGAATTTGTAAAAGAATGTTTTGATAAGAACAATCATTATTATTTTTTTGATGAAGCCAATAACATTAGAAAAAAGATAGAAACATCTAATCATAAAATTAGATATGAAAATATTGGAAGCACATCAATGCATTTGAAAGATAAAGAAGTTTCAGTGAGAGAAATATTAAAAATGGCAGTTACACCAAAAGAACTTTCTGAAATATATTTTAGGATAATTGTATTTTTGAAATGCAGGAATATTTTGGAATTAGGCACTTCACTTGGTGTTAATACAATGTATTTAGCCCGTGCTACAAGGGGAAGAGTTATCAGTATAGAAGGACAAAAAGCATTGTTTGATTTTGCAAGTCAATTATTTAATCAATATCAAATTAAAAATGTGGAGTTGATTAATCAACATTTTGATAATATATTACCTGAACTTGTTAATCAAAATACTTTTGATTTTGTATTGATAGATGGCAATCATACTTATGATGCTACATTAAGATATTTTGAATTATTGAAAAATAAAATGTCTGATAAATCGGTGATGATAATAGATGATATTTATTGGAATAAAGCAATGACTGCTGCATGGAAAAATATAATTCAAAGCAATGAAATTTCTGCAAGCATAGATTTATTTAGATGTGGAATACTTATTTTTAATAATGATATAAAAACAAAATACAGGTTGCAATTAAGAATTAATATTACCAAATAATATTGCCACGAATGCACGAATGATTTTTAATTATAGTCACGAATATAGAAATATTTTCTAATTTTTAATTTTTATTTTCATAATCTCTCACAAAGCCGCAAAGAACGCAAAGTTTTTTATTTAAGCCATGAATACACGAATGATACCTGAATATTCTTTAATTCCCCTTTCCGCTTGATAATTTTTTTGCTTCTTCTAAACTAATTCTTTCTCCATTTTTGAAGGCAACAATGAAAGCATCTTTATATCCATTGTTTTTGAGTTCATTGAGATGGGTTTGTGCATCTTCAAAATGATAAAATTTTCCTGAAGTGTATTTAATTAAATTGCCTGTCATATAATACCAAATATTTTTGAGAGGTTTTTCTTCTTTAATGTCTAATGGCTTATCACTAATTTTTATTTGAACTCTAAATACAACTTCATCTTTTTTAATAGTAGTATCAATGTGAGCGGTATTCTCAACAACATTGGTAGTAGAAGTATTTACAACATTTGAAGTATTAGTAGTATCATCATTTTGATTATTGGGCAAAATACCTGCTTCAATGTTTTCATTTTTAAGTGGCGGGAGTTTTTCAATTTCATCATCAAAAGTTGTTTTTTTACCTTCTATTTCTGCTTTATACTTTCTGATAGCATTGAAAATAGAGGCGGCTATGTATTTTTGCCCAATTTCAGAACCTAAAAATTTTTCTTCATTTGGATTAGTAAGATAACCAATTTCTGTTAGCACACTTGGCATTGATGTTCGCCATAGTACCCAAATACTTTGTCTATGAACGCCTTTGTCTATTCTACCTGCTTTGTTTTTGTATTCTTCCTGAATTTTCATAGCCAGTTTAGCACTTTGAATAACATAAGCAGATGTGTAATTACTCATAATGATATAACTTTCTTCACTTTCGGGGTCAAATCCCTGATATTTTTGTTTGTAATTGTCTTCCAATAAAATCGGGGCGTTTTCACGCATTGCAACAGACATTTTACCTTTTTCATTTTTTAATCCCATTACATAAGTTTCAGAACCAAAGGGTTCAGGATTAGATGTTTCAACAATGACATACTTGCCTTTTGAGTTCTTAATTCTTTTAGGTCGCATTTTACCTGTTTTAGGGTCTTTTATCATTACGGGCTTTCCTGCCGCATTGCAATGTATAGAAATAAATAAATCCGCTTTGTTTCTATTGGCTATTTGTGCTCTTTCTTCTAATTCTACAAATTCATCTGTTCGGCGAGTCATTATCACTTTTACTTCGGGCAAATATTTTTTGAATAATTCTTCTAATTTCAAAGCAACTGCTAATGATACATCTTTTTCTTTGAAAAAAGCACCATTTGTTCCAGGGTCTTTTCCGCCGTGTCCTGCATCTATCACAATGGTTTTAATACTTCCAACATTATTCTCTTGTGAGAAAAAATTAAGTATGAAAAATAATAAAACAAAAACAACCAAAATTTTTTTTGAATGAAAATAAAACATAAATTTATTTAATTGCAGATAAAATCCATGAATGCTATGTAATTTTAATTAGTTTTGTCCCGTTTATTGGGCACAAATTTATATTAAGAAAAGAATACATGCAGAATATAAATATTAGAAATATCACCATACTTTTGTTGATAAATATTTTATCAATCAAAATATATTCTCAAGATGTGCCAAAAGATACAATCAAAGTGCTAGAGCCCGATTCATTGTATGCATCAGATGTTTCCAAAGAAATAAAAGCTATTGCAAGAGATAGCATTGTATTTTATCCAAAGAAAAAAATTATTACATTGTATCAGCAGGCAGAAGTAGAAACACAAGAAGAAGCAGGCACACCTATTAAATTAACAGCAGGTATTATTGAAATGAATGAAGAAACCAGTATTGTTACTGCCCAAGGCATTCAGGATAGTAGTGGCACATTAAAAGATACGCCTGTTTTTACAGAAGGTAATAGCAAAATGGAAGCAGAAAAAATTGCTTACAATATCAATACCAATAAAGGAAAAATTTGGAACGCTTATACTACTGAAAGCAATATGATTGTGTATGGTAATCAAATTAAAAAAGATGAGAAAGATATTTTGTATTTAAAGAATTTAAAGTGTATCCCCTGTGAATATAAAGATGCACAAACATTCTTTGTGGCTACAAAAGCCAAAGTGATTCCTGATGATAAAATTGTTACAGGCCCTTTATATTTACAAATTGCAGGCATTCCAACGCCTTTATTTTTACCATTTGGATATTTTCCTAATACCAAGAGTAGCACGAGTGGTTTTCTTATGCCTTTTGTGGGTAATTCACCTACACAAGGATATTTTTTGAAAGATGGAGGTTTTTACTGGGCTATCAGTGAAAAAATGGATTTGTTTTTAAGAGGAGATATTTATACTAATGGTAGTTGGGGATTACGGGCATTGAGTAATTATTATTTTATTTACAAAGCACAAGGAGCATTTTCAATAGGTTATTCAGAATATTATTTAGGAGATAGAGATATTCCTGCACAGGCACAAAAAACTAAATCTTATCAAGTTCAATGGAAACATTTTCAGGATACCAAACTCAATCCATCTATTAGATTTTCTGCAGATGTCAACTTCAATGCCAATCAATTCAATAGATACAACGCCATCAACACCAATCAATACTTGAATAATGTTTTTATGTCTAACATCGCCTTTTCAAAAACATATTCTTTTGGAGTAATTAGTTTGAATGCTACGCATTCTCAAAATAGCCAAACACACGATGTAGAAATGAATTTGCCACAATTAGCGGTAAATATCAATCGTTTTTTTCCATTTAATTTAAAAGGCGATAAGCGTCCGAATATTTTGACAAGAACGGGAATCTCTTATGTTTTAGAATCAAGAGTAAATATTAAAGGAAAAGACACTTTGATTTTTTCTGATAATAATTTTTTATCAAAAGCCAATACGGGCATTAAACAAAGTATGCCCATCAATACTACTTTTAATTTATTCAAATATATAACTATCACCCCTGGTGCATTTGTTTCTTTGGTAAGTTATCCTAAAAGTATCAGAAAAAATTTTGTCAATAATTCTGTGAAAACAGATACTATACAGCAATGGACGCATGGGTTTGATTTTAATACTAATGTTTCTGTTTCATTTAAAGTTTATACTGATGTTTTTTTTAATAAAGGAAAATTAAAACAATTAAGATATATGTTAATTCCCACATTCAGTTATGTTTATCGTCCAGACATAGCGAAAACATTGGGCTACCAAAAAACATACAAAGATAATTTGGGAAATGATATTAAATATTCTATTTTTGAAAATACTTTATATGGAGGACCTGTAACAGGAGAACAAAATATTTTGAATTTTAATTTTAATAATAATATTGAAGTTAAAATGAAGAAAAAAACAGATACGGGTTTTGTATTTAAGAAATCTACATGGTTGCAGAATTTAGGTATTTCGGGCAGTTACAATTTTGCCGCGGATAGTTTTCAACTTTCTAACATTACTTTTAGTGCAAGAAATAATATAGGAAAGTTTTTTAATTTTCTTATCAATGCAATAGCAGACCCGTATTACTATGACAAAACAACCAGAAGAAGATACAATCAATATCTCATTGAACAGGAAGGAAAATTATTGCGGTGGACGAATATTAGTTTTGCCTTGAATGGTGCGATTAGTTCAGGTGATTTGAAAACATTGAATCCTAATGTTCCGCAATATTCTAATTCTGCTGAAAGAGGTGTTAATATGCCTGATTTACCGTGGAGAATTTCTGTTAATTACAATTTAAATATTAATATTTCAGACCCAGTAAACAAAAGCGTTACGCAAACTCTTTTTGCAGGTATTGATTGGAATTTGACAAAGTTTTGGAAATTGGGTACTTCTGCGAATTATGATATAAAAAGCAAAAAATTTGCTTATTCAAGTGTAGATATAAAAAGAGATTTAAAGTGTTGGGAAGCCAGCATTCGTTGGGTACCGTTTGGGCAATTTAGAAGTTATATGTTTAGTATTAATTTGAAACATTCTATGTTAAGTGAATTCAAAATACCCCGCCAAAGACAATGGTTTGATAATCTTTGATGAATAATTTATTGAATAATGTTTAATGAATAAAAAATAGTTATGCCAATATTTTTGAGAACATTGCTAATATATAAATTTCTCTTGTTTTACTTAAATTCACATTCACAAAATATAGATGTTGAATCTTTATATCAAATTCAAAGACAAAGAAACATATCACACTATCCATTTATGAATAGCTTATCTGTTTCAGTATATCCTACAGGGTTCTTAATGCCTGTAAGTTATTTCACTATGGCTTACATTTTCAAAGATTCTGTGCTTTTGCAAAAATCTTGGCAGTCAGTTATTTCAATAGGTTCCAGTATAATAATAAATACTGGAATTAAATACATTATTAATCGTCAGAGACCTTACGAGCAATATTCCCGGATAATTCCCTTGCAAAGAGAGCATACGCCTTCATTTCCCTCTGGGCACACATCTACTGCTTTTAATATCGCTACTTTTCTATCCTTAAATTATCCAAAATGGTATGTTATTTTTCCATCTTACATTTATGCAATATCTGTGGGCTATTCACGGCTTTATATGGGTGTGCATTATCCATCAGATGTGTTGATGGGTGCATTTGTGGGTGCAGGCACTGCCTACCTTACTTATATTGGTTACAAAAAATATTTTCAGAAAAAATTGAAAAGTAAGGCAAAATATGATATTTATCATTAGTTATCCTTCATTTATAGAATAATTTTGCAGTTCTAAAATTAAGATGAACGATATTCTGATTTACATACTAATAGGTTTTTTTGCTCAAATGATTGATGGTGCATTTGGAATGGCTTATGGCGTTATTACCACATCATTATTACTTTTTTTATTTCCTGAAAATATTTCGCCTGCTTTAGCCAGTGCGGTAATGCATTTTTCCGAAATATTTAATACTGGTTATGCTTCTTATGTATACAAAAAGAACAAACTGATTAATCATAAAATGTTCAGAGCAATGTTTATTCCTGCTATTTTAGGAGCAATTTCAGGGGCATTGTGTATTAGTATTTTCAGCAAACATTTTGGAGAAGTTGTAAAACCGTTTATAGCATTGTATTTTATTGTAGTATCTATCATTATTGGTTTCAGGGCGTTTAATTTATTTGAACATCGTAAAAGATTTTTTTCAATACCGATGTTAGCGTTATTTGGGGCTTTTATGGATAGCATTGGGGGTGGTGGATGGGGAGCGTTGGTTACATCTGCTTTAATTGCAGGCGGAAGAGATATGCGTTCAACTATTGGCACATCGCATGCTATTAAGTTTGTAGTTGTATTGATGAGTTCAGTAACATTTTTGAGTGTTTTAGGTTGGCAATATTTATGGATAGCACTATGGGTGAGTTCAGGCAGTATTATAGCTGTGCCTGTTTCTATTTATTTAAACAATAAACTTCCTAAAAAATTAGGTCTATTAAGCATTTCAATCGTTTTATTTTTAATAGCTTTAAAAACTTTAATTAAATATATATGAAACAAGTGAGGGAAGATTTAAATAACAAGTATCGCAATGCAGATTTGAATTATTTGTTAAGTGATTTATGCGAGATGTATCCAGATAAAATGGTTTTTACCACAAGCTTTAATATTGAAGACCAGGTAATAACGCATTTTATTGCTATCAACCGTTTTCCTATTGAAATCATTACTCTGGATACAGGTAGAATGTTTCAGGAAACATATAATGTATGGAGTGAAACAGAAAAAAAATATGGTATAAAAATCATTCCATTTTTTCCAGATGCAAATGATGTTGAAGAATTGATAATAAAACAAGGTATCAATGGTTTCTATGAAAGTGTTGAAAATAGAAAAGATTGTTGTTATATCAGAAAAGTAAAGCCGCTTCAAAGAGCATTGAAAAATAAGAGAGTATGGATTACAGGCATTCGTGCCGAACATTCTGAATACAGAAGCAATGCCAGTTTATTTGAATGGGATGATAAATTTCAGATTATTAAATTTAATCCACTTATACATTGGACAAAAGAAGAGATAATAGATTGCATCCAAAAAAATAATATACCATACAATGCTTTATTTGATAAGGGATATGTAAGTATTGGCTGTGCCCCCTGCACACGTCCTATAAAAGAAGGAGAACCATATAGAGCAGGTAGATGGTGGTGGGAGAATACAAATGAAGGAAAAAAAGAATGTGGTCTTCACACTAAATAAGAAAATGCTTTTTATTCGCTGATAAAATTAAATGAAATGATTGCAAAATATAAAAACAAACAATAAATTTGTGAAAAATTTTATGAATCAATATTATTTGAAACAATTAGAAAGTGAATCTATTTACATATTGCGAGAAGCCGCAGGACAATTCAGCAAAGCGGCTATATTATTTTCAGGGGGAAAGGATTCTGCAACTGTGTTGCATTTGGCCTATAAAGCATTTGCCCCTGCAAAAATTCCGTTTATATTATTACATATAGACACAGGGCAGAATTTTCCTGAAGTTATTCAATACAGAGATGAAATGAGTAAAAGATATAATTTGCATCTGGAAGTAAGGTATGTAGAAGATAGTATGAAAAAATATCACTTGCAGGAAACACCAGGAAAATTTCCAAGTAGAAATGCTTTGCAAACATATACTTTGTTAGACGCTATTCAGGAATTAGAGTTAGATGCTTGTATTGGTGGGGCTCGCAGAGATGAAGAAAAAGCCAGAGCAAAAGAAAGAATTTTTTCTTTCAGAGATGCCTTTGGGCAATGGGAACCCAAGCAACAAAGACCCGAATTGTGGAATATCTACAACGGAATGATTCACAAAGGAGAAAACATCAGAGTATTTCCAATCAGTAATTGGACAGAACTGGATGTATGGCATTATATTCAGCAAGAAAATATTCCATTACCATCTATCTACTTTTCTCATAAAAGAAAATGTGTAAAAGCCAATGAACATCAGTGGTTAGCGTATGCTGATTTCTTCAAATTGTCTGAAAAAGATGTTGTAGAAGAAAAACTGGTTCGCTTTAGAACTGTGGGAGATATATCCTGTACTGCAGCAGTAGAATCGGTTGCCACCAGTATTGAAGATATTATTCAGGAAATTAAAACTACAAAAATTTCTGAACGAGGAGCCACTCGTTTAGATGATAAAATTTCAGATACAGGTATGGAAGATAGAAAAAAACAAGGGTATTTTTAATAAAAACTCTCCCCTCTACTCTCCGCCTTTGGCGGAAGGGGACGGGGGTGGGTCAATTAAAGGTTGTATTTCTTATTCTTATTTACATAAAGATACACCTGATATTCGCTTGATGCAGAAAAACAAATAAAATAATAATTATCACATTATGCAACTCACTCGTTTTATTACAGCAGGTAATGTAGATGACGGAAAAAGCACACTAATTGGTAGATTACTTTATGATAGCCATGCTATTTCCAATGATATTTTAGAAAATATTCAACAACATAATGGTGAAATTAAATTGGCATTTTTAACGGATGGCTTGAAATCTGAAAGAGAGCAGGGCATTACTATTGATGTAGCATACAAATATTTTTCTACTGAAAAAAGAAAATTTATTATTGCTGATTGCCCTGGTCATAAGGAATATACAAGAAATATGATAACAGGTGCATCACACGCCGATATTGCTATTATTCTCATTGATGCCACTAATGGAATTACAGAGCAAACTAAAAGACATACCTTCATTGCAGATTTAATGAATGTGCCCTGTATTATTTTTTGCATTAATAAAATGGATGCTGTGAACTATGATGAAAATATTTTTTTGATGATTAAAGAACAAATGAATGATTTTAAATTTATCAATACTCATCAAATTGAATTTGTGCCTGTGAGTGCTTTAAAGGGAGATAATGTAGTAAACCGCTCTAATAAAATGCGATGGTATAATGGACATACATTGTTATACTTGCTTGAAAATTTTGACCCTGTTCAAAAAGGAGTAGAATTATCTTCTTTTATTCAAATACAATATGTTACATTTGAAAACAATGAAAGGTATTTTTATGGACAGGTTTATGGTGAGTTTTACGAAAATGAAGAGATAATCATTTATCCTACTCAACAAAAAAATATTATTAAGGATATTTTTATTGTTGGAAAAAAAACTGACAAAGCTCAACATACACAGCCAATAGCATTTACACTTCAAGATGATACAGATTTACAAAGAGGTTATTTTGTTTTGTCAACTAAAAATTTATTAAACGAAAGTATTGAAAATAAAATTCAGTTGTCTAACAAACATAATGCTATTTGTATCTGGATGGATGAAACACCTTTAATTACAAATAAAAGGTATTATATTCAACATCATTCATTTAGAACATACTTAAAGTTTGAGAAAATAGAAGAAGTTTTCAATCTGGATAATTTACAATTTGAAATTTATCAACAGCAGAATATTTCTATGAATGCCATATTTAGAGCAAGTTTTGTAACTGCTCAACCATTATTAGTAGCCGATTACAGACAATCCGATTTTTTGGGTTCGTTCATTATTATAGATGAAAATTCCCACAAAACAGCAGGAGCAGGAATTGTATTGAAAACAATGTAAAATCTAAAAAACTATTTAGATTTCACATTGGATAAATAATGAGAAATAGCATTTACCATACTTGGAAATTCCAGTGTGGGTGCGTAAATATCTACTCTGTATCCTAATTCTTGTAATTTATTAGCAGTGAGAACACTGTATGCGGCAAAGCGGGTTTTATTTTGCTTATACTTTGGAAAATATTTATGTAATGCTTCAACAGCAATAGGAGTAAAGAAAACAATCATATCATACTGATCGGGTTTCAAATCAGAAATATTTTCTGGGACGGTTTTATACACATCTACGGCAGTGTATTTAGCATTAAGGTGATCTAATATACCCATTACTTTTTCACGAATAGTATCCGAAGCAGGCAATAAAAATTTGCCATCAATATTTTTTTTCAAAACATTTTTTAGATCGTCAATTGTTCCTTGTCCCCAAAAAATTCTTCTTTTCCGAAATTCCATATACTTTTGGAGGTAATAAGCAATTTGTTCATTGAGACAAAAGAACTTGGTGGTTTCTGGAAGAATAACACGCATTTCATTCATTATTCTGAAAAAGTGGTCAATTGCCAAACGGCTTGTGAAAATAATACCTCTGTGTTCTAATACATCTACTCTTTGATTTCTAAACTCTTGCGCTGTTAATCCTTCAACTTTTATAAATGGTCTGAAATTTACAATTACTTTGTATTTATCAATTAATAATTGATAAGGGTTTTGAAGATCTGCAGGTTTGGCCTGCGTAATTAAAATACTTTTGACTGGTAATTTTGGAAAATCACTTACTTGAAAGGTGGGTAGTTTTCTGGCTTTTTCTTCCCAAGTTTTTACTTTTCTACCTCTTTTTCTTCTTTTTTTAGGTTCTTCAGAAGTTGCAGTTTCATTAGCAGAAGAAGTTTTTTTCTCTTCTTCAGTTGAGGCATTAACGATTTTATTTAATAATTCCTGTTGAGTAGAGCTTGATGCATTGGGCAATGAAGAATCGTTGGTAATTAACGTAATGTTTGGTTCATTTCCAGTTTCAGCAGAAACTAAAGATTTTTTCTTTGTTGAAATTTTAGAAGATGTCTTTTTAGTTTTAGTGGCAGAATTGGATTTTTTTGTGGAAGATTTTTTCGTTTTTGTGCTACTCACATTTTTCTTAGTTGATGTGCTTTTTTGAGAGGTATTTTTACTTGATTTAGCCATTTCTGAAAGATAGAGTATATTTCAAAATAAAAAGTAGTGGAATTATTTCAAGGGCACAAAGGTACAAAATAAAATTAATATAATCTATAATTGATTTATGACTTATTTCTAAAAAGCTGATAAGAATGAAAATAAAATATAAAATAGTATTGACAATCAATATTATTATCAAATATTGAATGTTATTGATTATCTCCCATGAATACATAAATACAAACGGTAACATTATTATGCCAAATACTTTAATTAACATATTAATATTCCATACAAATATGTAATATTTCTTTAACTCATCAAATAAATGGGCAATCACTAAAAATACTTGTTTTTTAATAAATACCATTATGAATGAAAAGAACAATAAAGAAAAAAACAATATAATATCTTCCCATTGTGGATAAAAAAAATTGGTGATAAACTTAAAAAGCCATTGCAATGAATATATTTTTATTAGAAAATATAGTATCAAAGAAAAATTAATATAGAAAATAATATCCATTAAGTTTAATAATCTTACCTGAAATGAAAATCTTGACTCAATCAATTCTCTTCTCACTCTGTTATCTACTAACGATAAAAAAGGAAGCCATAAAATTTTAGGCGAATAAAGATGCAAAAATAAAACTATCAATAATGTACTAAATATCACAATAACTACCCATAATGGAAGAAATGGCAATGGTCGTATATTTTCTATAAATTGTTCCACTTGTGCAAAAGTAATGAGAAATACTCTATGTTTTTTACATACAATTAAATTATCTAAAAAAATATTGATTTCTTATCTATTATTGAGAAATCTTATGGATATTTGCAGAAAAAATAATTATGGAAAATACAGACAATCAAAATCAGGAAATGAACATAGAATTATCTGCTGATGTTGCAGATGGCATTTATTCTAATTTGGCTATTATTTCACATTCACCCAATGAGTTTATTATTGATTTTGTTTCAATAATGCCAGGCGTTCCAAAAGCCAGAGTAAAATCAAGAATTATTCTCACTCCTCAAAATGCAAAAAGATTACTCAAAGCACTTGAAAACAATATTAAGACATTTGAAAAAACTCATGGAAGTATTCACGAACAAGAAATTAATATCCCTTTCAATTTTGGAACGCCCACTGCACAAGCATAAATTTTTAATATGAAATTAGATGAGTTAATTTTAAAGTACAATATTTCTGTTCCTCGCTACACAAGTTATCCGCCTGTTCCTATGTGGAGCACCCCCCCTTCTGTTGATGAATGGAAACAAAATCTTTTAGAAAATCAAAAGAAAATTCAACAGCAGGGCATTAGTATGTATATCCATCTTCCATTTTGCGAACAATTATGTACTTATTGCGGATGTAACAAGAGAATTACTGTGAATCATCAGGTAGAAGAACCTTATATTGATACTTTATTAAAAGAATGGAAATACTACAAGGATATTTTAGGAAAAGTAACCATTAAAGAAATTCATTTGGGTGGTGGTACCCCAACTTTTTTTTCACCCCAAAATCTCAAAACTCTAATATCAAAAATTTACGAAGATAACTCAATACCCGATGATTTTCAAGGCAGCATAGAAATTCACCCGCATTTTTCAAAGAAAGAGCATTTAGATGTAATGTATGAATTAGGTTTTCGTCGCATCAGCATTGGTATTCAGGATTTTGATATAAAAGTGCAAATAGCCATCAACAGAACTCAAAACTTTGAAGAAGTAAAAACACTTACAGAATATGCTCGTCAATTAGGGTTCCAGAGTATTAACTATGACATAGTATATGGCTTGCCTTTTCAAACAAGAGCAGGTCTGGAAGACACAATTGATAAGGTTATTGAACTAAAGCCCGATAGAATTGCTTTTTATAGTTATGCGCATGTGCCATGGATAAAATCATCTCAAAGAAAATTTACAGAAGCCGACTTGCCACCTACTGAAGAAAAAATTCGTTTGTATTTAATGGGCAGAGAAAAACTCTTAAACAATGGCTATGCAGATGTAGGAATGGATCATTTTGCATTGCCACAAGATGAACTCTTTATAGCCCGAGAGCAGCACCGCTTGCATAGAAACTTTATGGGCTATACTGTTCAACATTCCGATACGCTCATTGCATTAGGTGTTTCGTCTATTAGCGATTCTGGTGATATGTATGTTCAAAATGTAAAAGAAGTAGAAGAGTATCAATCATTAGTTCAACAGCAAATTCCCATTTTCAAAGGTCATATTCTAAACGAAAATGAAAAACAAATGCGACAACATATTCTTAATTTATTATGTTATTTTCAAACTTCATGGGTAAAAAATGATGATATAATTGTGCAAATGATGCAAGATAATCCATTGTGGGAAAATATACTATCAGACCAACTGGCGACAGTGATGAATAACCAAATTCAGGTTACAGAAATTGGAAAAATTTTAATCAGAAATGTTTGCTACGCTTTAGATAAGCCAAGTCAAATAGCCCACAGCGGAAAACCTTTATTTAGCAAGGCAATATGATGTGTTTCATCAATATTACCCAATGTAAGGGTAAACTTAAGGAATAATCCTTCACAAATAGTGAAGGATTATTCCTCGTGCCCCATAGCAGTTGATGAAAAATTTAATTACTCTTTAATAAACTTATAGGAAATATCAGATAATCCCGATTCAGAGCCAACTAAATTAAGAATATAGGTACCCGTTGGAAGTTGCTTAATATCAATGCTTTCAATATCTGTTGTAGATGAAATATTTTTCTCAATAATTAATTTTCCTTGTAAATCCACTATCTGAACTTTTTTGTAATCGCTTTTATTCATTTGCACATTGAGTATATCTTTGGTTGGATTGGGGAAGATAAAAATGGCTGGTTGTTGATTATTGATTTCTTGCACATTAACGGGTAAAGTAGCGTCGTAAGAAATATCATAACTATCAGAAGGAGAGCCAAAAGCAGGAATATCTGTGTGTTGATACATAATTTGAAAGAAAGAACTTTTAGTACCTGATTTAAAATAAAGATATTGTGTAGTGGTAACTGTGCCTGTAATAGGTATAGAAAATAATGTGCCGGAAATATACATTGTATTAGTAGATTTTACGCGTAGAACATTTGAGAAAGAAAGATTAGAAGGGGTAGATGGTAGAATTACAGTGCCATAGCCATCAGCAGAAGTAGATATATTACCTGTAATATTTAATGTACCTCCTGCTGATGGTATAGATAATGTCCCCGAAAAATTATCCGTAAAGGAATTGCCATAAGTAAATGGGAATTGCATAACCTTCATAGTATTTGAAAAAAACATAGTTGTACCATCAGCAGCCATATTACCCATCATTTCTAAACTTGTGCTGGTTGATTTGTAAAATTCAGAACTATCGGTAGCGGCAACATTAGCACCTGCACTTGTAAACATAGATGCACCTGGTATAGATGAAGCAGTGGTGTATGTTACCACAGTAACAGCAGTGTTGGTAGAGTTTTGCACAGAAGTACTATAATTCCATGTTTTAGATGCACCACTACCTTTATCAAGAGTAGCAATAGAATCTAAATATTTGGAAGATTGCACATCTCCCGATGCGGGTGCATTATTAGCTTGTGTCAAAGTAATTTGTGCCTGCATAGCGCCTGCACTCATAAGCCCTAATGTGATGGTGTAAATGTTTGTTTTCATAGATTTAATTTTTTGAGCAAATATAGTAAATTTAATTTAGACATAAAAAAATGCTACCATTTTCCACCTGAACCGCCGCCTCCAAAACTACCCCCTCCAAATCCACTCCAACCTCCGCTACTACTTCCTGAACTCCAACCACCGCCACTACTACCAAAATAGCCTCCGCCCCAGTAATTTCTTCGTCCGGTGGTATATACAATTCCCTTATTTTTTTTTGATAAGAAAATAATCAGAAGAATAATAATAAAAATAATGACTACAACAGGCATTCCGTTTTTATTATTGGGTAAGTCCTTCTCACTGATTTCACCTTTTGCTAATTGCATCAAAGCATCTAAACCCTTATCTAATCCTTCATAATATTTTCCCTCTGCAAATAATGGTTGCATAATATTTTCTCTGATTTTTTTGGTAGCCAGGTCAGGTATAGCACCTTCTAATCCCATACCTACTGCAATAAATAGTTCTCTTTCTCCTGCTTTTCCTGTTGGTTTAATAAGAACAACAATTCCATTATCTTTGTCTTTTTTTCCTACCCCCCATTTTTCTCCCAATATTGTAGCATATTCAGCGGCTGTATATCCACCAAAATCATCTACTATTACAACGGCTATCTGATTACTTGTTTCTCTACTAAATTTTTCTAATTTATTTTCAATTTTTTGGGCTTCTTCATTGGTCAAGAAATCTGGAAATTCTTTGGAAAAATTATTATACAATTTAGGTGGATAAGGTCTTTCGGGTATTTGCGAGAATATAAATGTTGGAAATATTAAAACACTTAATATGCTTGTGAGAATGGATATTCTAAATTGCTTTATCATAAAATTTTTTTAATATGAAATTTCATCACTTAATTCATTGGGATTATTTTCTTTAGCAGGAAAATATAAAGCAAGGAATCGCCCTATTTTTTCAATACATTCACATAATGTTTCTGCTTTTTGCGTATTATTTTTAAGTGCGTTTATTAATTGATGAACCATTTCATCCCATACTTTCTTTTCTACTTTTTCATATATCCCTTTATCTCCAATAATGGCTAATTTTCTGCTAATGACTGCAAAATAAAACAATACAGCATTTCTATCTTGAGTATGATGCATTTTATTATATATAAAAATTTTTTCTGCTCGTTTGATTGGATTAAAAAAACAAAAGTTTTCAATATGCACTCTTATTTCTGCGGTTGTTGATGCTTCGGCTTTTTGAATAGATGAGATAATTTTTTGTGCGTCTTCTTTACTAAAAAAATTATGTGCTGTAATCATAATATCAATTGAATGGACAAAGATACAGAGTAAATTTAAACACTATATCATTTATTTGAAAAATAATGTTTATATTAATGGCAAAAATTCAAAATGAAAAAATCTTTTATTTTATTGGCTTTTGTGTCTTTTAATGTATTTGCACAACCAATTAATGATAACTGTAATAATGCCATTTCAATCACTCCCCAAATACCTTGCAATCAAGTTGTAGGAAATTTGCAGTATGCTACCACTAGCGGGCTACCAAAAGCAAGTTGTGATGTGTCTTCTTCCTCATCATTAAAAGATGTTTGGTATAAATTTACAGCCACACATACTTCACATACTATTACCTTATTTCCATCATCAGGTTTAGATGGCGTGTTAGCATTATATACTTCTTGTAGTGGTGGTGAAATTGGTTGTAGTGATAATGGAGGTGGGACAGGAGGAATTGAAAAAATTTATGCTAATAATCTTACACCCGGTAGCACTTATTACATTCGTGTGTATCCTTATGGTGCTTCTACTCCTTCCACTACTACTTTTAGTTTGTGTATTATTAATCCTTTAAGTTCTATTGCTTCTCCTTCTGTGAATTGTGCTAAAACTTATATGACAACAATAGAAAGCAGAGATGTATACAAACACAACTCGTCTGGATTTATTATGTACAAAGCCAAAATGTCTATTGATGCTGATGGTCATCCGTGTGCTTATGGACCTAATGATTCTGGATTGGATTATACCGCCAATGCTGGTTATCCGGGCAACTGGTGGGGTGTAGTTACTGATTCACAAGGAAATCCTATTATTCAAGGACCTTCTGACCCCTGTCCGGGTATGTATGTATCTACTACATCTCTTGTAAATAGCAGTTATCCTATCACCAATCCATTGAGATATACCAATTCTGGAACGGTTCCATTTTATGTTATTCCAAGTGCTTTGAAGACAATGGGTAATATACAATTAGGTGATGCGGCTTATGTGTATAATACTCAAAATGGTTTAGGTAGTTTTGCAATTCTGGCGGATATTGGTCCTGCAGGAAAATTAGGTGAGGGTTCAATGCAGTTGGCTCAACGATTGGGTATAAACTCTAATCCTAAAACAGGCGGCACTTCCAATCCAATTATTTATTATATCATTTTCCCTAACTCTGGTTTTGGACAAGGAAAAATTCCAACTAATGCGCAAATTGACTCCATTGGCAATGCAAAGTTCTATCCAGCAGGAGGACTGGCTATTATCCCGTGTATTGAAAATATTACCACACATTTAGATGAAATTAATCTTGATTATAAACCTTTTGTAATTTATCCTAATCCTATTCCCAATCATATTATTCAGGGTGTGGTGTTGGACAGGGAAATTAAGGAATTGAATATTAAAATATTAGATGTTACAGGTAAAATGGTTATATCAAAAAAAATTATTATAGAAAATGGACATTTTCAATTAAGTATTAATGAATTATCAAAGGCAATATATCTTTTATGTATAGAAACAAATGGCAATATTTATTATGATAAAATTTTAGTTGATTAAAATCATTGGTAATTATTAAAAAACGCAGTATTATTGCACAAAAATTTTAAGTTATGAGCGGACTTAAAAGAATTATGGTTTTTCTTACTAGTAAAGATGCTAAATTATATTACAAAGAAAATGGAGAAATCAAATCAGAAATTATTGAATCTCCTATTACACATAAAGATGATAAAATTCCCGGAGAAGGTAAGGATACTTATAAATTTTCTCCTACTCACGCTTCTAATAATGAGCACAAAAAACATCATCAGCATCAAAATGAGGAATTACAATATTTCAAGCAACTTGAAAACAAATTAGTTAATTATGATATTATTTATATAACAGGTCCGGGAACTTTGAAAAATAAGTTAAATAACTTGCTGAATGAAAATAAAAAATTTTCAGATAAATCTGTTTTTGTAGAATCGTCTGAAAATCATCTCACAGAAAACCAACTGATGGCCAAAGCCAGAAGTGTATTATTTTAATCCCTTAAAAGTATGATGGATAAATTTAATAAATCAACACATCCATTAAGGAAATTTGGTGTGTATAATAATATTCTTGAAACTATCGGCAATACGCCATTAGTCAAAGTGAATAAAATTACTAAGCATTTACCGGGAGAGTATTATATTAAAATAGAAACTGTTAATCCTGGCAATTCTATTAAAGATAGAATGGCTTTGAAAATGATTGAAGATGCAGAAAAGCAGGGCTTATTAAAACCCGGAGGCACAATAGTTGAAGGTACCAGTGGTAATACAGGAATGGGCCTGGCTATTGCCGCAGCATTGAAAGGTTACAAATGTATTTTCACCACTACTGATAAACAAAGTAAAGAAAAAATTGACGCCTTGCGGGCTTTCGGTGCAGAAGTTATTGTTTGCCCCACAGATGTAGAACCAGAAGACCCAAAATCTTATTATTCTGTTTCTTCAAGATTGGCAAAAGAAATACCCAATGCGTGGAAACCTAATCAATACGATAATTTAAGCAATACTCAAGCACATTATGAACAAACTGGACCTGAAATTTGGGAACAAACACAAGGCAAGATTACTCATCTGGTAGTAGGTGTAGGAACCGGTGGAACTATTAGTGGTACAGGAAAATTTTTGAAGGAACAAAATCCAAATATAAAAGTACTGGGAATTGATACTTATGGATCTGTATTTAAGAAATACAAAGAAACAGGTATTTTTGATAAAAACGAAATTTACCCCTACATTACAGAGGGTATTGGTGAAGATTTTTTACCAAAAAATGTCAACTTTGATATTATTGACCATTTTGAAAAAGTAACTGATAAAGACGCTGCCATTATGACCCGCAGAATTGCCCGTGAAGAAGGTATTTTTGCAGGTAATAGTGCAGGTGCGGCTATGGCAGGTGTATTGCAAATGAAAGATTTTTTTGATGAAAACAGTTTTGTAGTCATTATCTTTCACGACCACGGTTCAAGATACCTGGCTAAAATGTTTAATGATGATTGGATGCGAGAGAGAGGATTTTTATCTTTTGCTAAACCTAAAGCAATTGATATTATTAGAAATCATCAGCACTTGAAACTCATTACAGTAAATGCTTCTCAACCTATAACAGATGTTTTATTGCTCTTTCAAAAATATGATATATCACAAATACCTGTTGTTGAAAATAATCAATTCGTAGGTTCTGTAAACGATAATGTATTGTATCAAAATATTATTGAAAATCCTGACTTAAAAAATGCTCGTGTAAAAGATGTGATGCAAAAACCATTTCCTGTTGTTGATTTACACACACCTATTGATGAAATTGCTAAAATGATTGATAAAGATAACAATGCTGTGATTACAAAAGATATGCTTGGTGATTATCATATTATTACTAAATACGATATTATCCAAGCCATTGGTAGTAATGGGAATCTTTAGAAAGATATATTTTCCAATACATTGAGTAAGTGGTTCATCATTTCATCTGTAATATCTCTGTGGGTAACCATTCGTATGGTGTGTTTTCCAAATGCAGAAATACGAATATTGTTCTTTCTTAAATATTGTTCAAATTCATCAGGGTGAATATTCTTTTTCAAATCAAAAATGATGATGTTTGTATAAACAGGTTTAATTTTTTCAACATAAGGTTTTGTTGCAAGTACAGAGTATATTTTTTGTGCATTGATGTGATCACGCTTTAAATCTTGAATATGATGTTTCAAAGCATACAAACCTGCTGCTGCCAGAATCCCTACCTGACGCATACCACCGCCCATTTGCTTACGAATTCTGCGGGCTTTTTTAATATCATCTTTACTTCCAATGAGTAGTGTGCCAACAGGCGCACCTAATCCTTTTGATAAGCAAACAGAAATAGTATCGCAATATTGTCCTATATCCTTTGGGATATAATTATTTTCAATTATAGCATTAAAAATTCTCGCACCATCTATGTGTAACTTTAAGTTGTATTTTCGGGTAAGCGCATAGATATTTTTGATGTTAGGCAAATCGTAATAAGTTCCACCTGCTCTGTTACAGGTGTTTTCAATCACCACTAATGATGTGCGTGTAAGCCAATCAGCATCAGGGTTTATCAACGGTTCTATCATTTCAGCAGTGATAATACCATTATCTGTTGAAATTAGTTTGGGCTGAATGCCAGAATGTACTGCCATTCCACCTGTTTCGTAATGATAAATATGAGAGTGAATATCACAAATTACTTCATCGCCGGGTTGTGTATGCAATCTTAATGCGATTTGATTACTCATAGTACCGCTGGGGCAAAACAATGCAGATTTCTTTCCAAAAAGTTCTGCAGCATAATGTTCTATTGCATTAACAGTAGGATCTTCACCAAATACATCATCGCCAACTTCTGCTTCCAGCATGGCCTTAAGCATATTGGGAGTTGGTTTCGTAACTGTATCACTTCTTAAATCAATGATTGAGTTCATCGGTTTATTTTTTTATTTTTTCAAAAAATTGCAGTGCTTCTTTGGCAGCGCTTGCTAATCGGTGATTGGCACTTTTAGATGCAATTTCAAGGTATTGCTTAACCTGCTTGTCTATGTATGATAATTTGATTAAGACATTGAAAGCATTGATTTTAGTACGAAACTCAAATGATGGTGAAGCGTATAATTTTATTTTTTGTAATGTTTGAATGTTTTGTGTTTTGAGATATTCTATGGTTAATGCAGCAATTTCAATATTTCTATCGTTTGGTAAGTTGTAAAATGGTTTCGTTTTTTCAAGTATTTGACGATATTCATCAGGATAGTTTTCATACAACAACCACATTAATTTTTCAATGTTAATGTATGATTTAGTGGTATTGAGTGCATAAAAATAATCTTGTTTCAATACAGAAGGAATTTTTTTAGTGTAATCTATTATAGTGCGATTTACTAATGGATGTGCTTCAAGAAGAGCATTTTTAATAATTTTAATAGATTCGGGATGAATGGTATCGTTAATAAGTTGTTTTACAATTTCAGATTGAATAGCATGAAAACTCTCTTTCCAATATCGTTCCTGCAAAAAAATTCTTTTTTTCTCAATATCTATTTTATTTAGCGCTACCATAGCATCATATCTATCTAACATATTTTTAGCATGGGTGGCTTGTGCAAAAAGCATTTCTATTGGTTTTTCAAATGATATTTTTTTGAGAATATTGGAGTTTGGGTCAAATAAAACATAACTTATTTTATTATTCGTATCAAATGGAATTTTTACAACTTCATCTTTATTGCTAATCCATTCTGTTTTGGAGATCATTGATCCATCAGCAAAGTGAATTTCAAATACTACGGGCATTTTGAATAGATAAACATTGTCTTTGAATTCTTGTACTTGTTTCACATAAAATAATCCAACATTTTCTTTGTCATTTTGTAGGGTTTCATATTTTACTTCATAGTGGGGCTCACCACCTTTATAAATCCATTGATCAAAAAACCAATCTAAATACATTCCTGTTTCTTCATAAAATGCAATCAATAAATCATTTGTTTCTACATTGGAATAGAGATGGTTTTGCAAATATCTCTGAATACTTTTATCAAATTGGTTTTTACCAACTACACACTTCAACATATGCAGAACATACGCCCCCTTGGGATAAATTCTTGTAGTGCCTGCACCTGAATGTGCAATGGGTAAAAGATTTTTTTCACTTTCTTTCAAAATATTTTCTGTGGCTGACTTTCTAATCCAATCATAATGATCATTGCCAAAATATTCTTTTTCAACTAACCAATTGTAATGTGTAGCAAAACTTTCCTGTAACCAAACATGTGCCTGTGCTCTTGCAGTGATAAAATCTCCAAACCATTGATGTGCTAACTCATGTGCTGCTACTGGTAAAAAATCTCTGTCGTTAATTGAATTAGCATCTACAAGAAAAAAATCTCCAAAAATAGTAGCAGTAGTGTTTTCCATAGCCCCATACATATATTCCTGCACAGGCACAACAGAATATTGCTCCCATGGATATTTTAATCCTGTTTCTTTTTCAAGAAAATCCATCATTTGAGAAGAGTAACGAAAAGTGGTATCGGCACAATATTCTTTTTGTGGATAATAATAAGCGTTAATTTTTACACCACTTTTACTGGTAAAAGTTCTGGCTTTGTAATTGCCAATAGCAAGCATTATCAGATAAGGTGCGTGGGGCTTGGTCATTCGGTAGTGCCATTCAGCAATATTATTTTTCAAATCTTTTTTTTCTACAAGAATTCCATTAGAAATTACCTGGTATTTTTTATTAAAATGCA
Organism: Bacteroidota bacterium; assembly: GCA_040758575.1. Classification (GTDB taxonomy): domain Bacteria; phylum Bacteroidota; class Bacteroidia; order B-17B0; family Aurantibacillaceae; genus BPGX01. The sequence goes on from JBFLVH010000003.1 coordinate 146,775, forward strand.
CAACAATATCCTGTGTAATTTTATCAGACATATCATCAAACATCGGAATCCAGTGCCGATTATCAATGCCCTGCCCTTGCGACCATATTTGTCTTTGTGAATAATGCAGTGAATCATTCCATCCTATGAAATACAATCCTTTTTTAGGGGTGCATTCATAAATGATGTTGATGCTTGCTATTTCATTTTTCTTTAATGTTTCAGGAAAATAGATATACAGCAAATTATCTTTAATTTGAAAATTTGAGAGTGATTTATTTTTGAATGTAATGCTTTTTACATTGATATTCACTGCATCTAAAATCAATGAATCTAAATTTTCTCTTAATGATTTGAAAGTATGAGTTACATTTCCAAATACTTTAGAATTTAAAGTATCAAAATCCAGAATTAAATTGATGTGCTGAAAATCTACCAGATGTTCCCTTGCAGAAAGCCCTGCATCTTTGTAGTAACAATTGAATTGATTGTGTTGAGAATATTGAGTGGAATGAAAACCAATGCCGATTAGTAAAGAATAAAGGATTTTTTTCATATAAAAATTTTGGTGCAAGTTAAGTAAAATTACAGCGAATAATGGAGACAATTTTTTTCTTTGCATTATTTTCCTTATCTTCGCAATTTGCGAACTTTTGAACTACAATATATGATTGAAAAATTAGAGGAAATTAAAAGAAAGTTTGAAGATATTGAACTCAAATTGTCAGACCCTAACATCATTTCTGACTTGAAAAAATTTAAGCAACTTAATATTGAGTATAATCAATTAAAAGAGATTGTTGAAAAGTTTAATGAGTATAAAAAAGTATATGATTCTTATCATCATGCCAAAGAGATTTTAAGTTCAGAAAAAGACAAGGATTTACTGGATTTGGCCAAACAAGAAATTGAAGAGAATGAGGAGAAACTTCAAAAACTTGAAAGTGAAATTAGAATGCTTTTAGTTCCAAAAGATCCTGAAGATGCTAAAAATGCTGTAATGGAGATTCGGGCAGGCACAGGTGGAGACGAAGCAGCCATTTTTGCTGGCGATTTGTTTGAAATGTATAAAAGATATTGTGATAAAAAAGGTTTTCAGGTAGAAGTAGTGGATTACAATCCTGGCACAATGGGCGGTTACAAAGAAATCATTTTTAATGTAAAGGGACCTAATGCTTATGGTACATTAAAATTTGAAAGTGGTGTGCATCGTGTGCAAAGAGTACCAGCTACCGAAACACAAGGAAGAGTACATACATCTGCGGCTTCAGTAGTAGTACTGCCCGAAGCAGATGAATACGATGTGGAAGTTAAAGAATCTGATGTAAAAATGGAGACAGCTCGTAGTGGTGGAGCAGGTGGACAAAATGTGAATAAAGTAGAAACGAAAGTAATTCTCACACATATTCCAACAGGTATTACAGTAATGTGCCAAACTGAACGTACGCAATTAGCCAATAGAGAAAAAGCTATGCAAATGCTGAAGAATAAACTTTATGAAATAGAATATCAAAAAAGAATGGAGGAAGTATCCCGAAAAAGAAAAACAATGGTGAGCACAGGCGATAGAAGTGCAAAAATCAGAACTTACAATTATCCACAAAATAGAATTACTGACCACAGAATCAATCTTACACTTTACAATCTGACAGATTTTATGAACGGAGAAATTCAGGAAATGATTGACGCATTACAATTTGCAGAAAATGCTGAACGATTGAAAGAATCTGGTTTAGAAAAAACAACGGCTGAATGAAAAAATATATTTTGACATATTTTTTATTATTATTCGTTTCATTTAATGTATTTGCTGACTTGGATAAAGAGGCATTTTTAAAGAAGTTTAAATCTGTTGATTACAAAGAAAAGGTTAGGATGGTGGCGAATTTAGATTTTAATGATCTTGAAATTGTTTATCCGCAAATAAAAGATACATTAGATCGAATCAAAAAAATGGTTTATACACAAACGGAAAGTAATGAAGCCAAATTTTTATTAGATATTATTGATGCTAATGTATCTGTTATTGAAGGGCGATTTGCTCAATGTGTGTCCATTCTCAATTCAGCACTTCAATACCATTGCGATAATATCAACGATTCATTAAAGGGCTTGGTTTTATTAAAAGAATGTTATCTGAAAATTTCTGATTATACCAAAGCATTGGAAATACACAAAATCATTGAAAAAAATTGGAGTAGAAAAAGTATTGCATTAGGAATAGGTACAGCTAAAAGTAATATTTATGGAAATATTGGAATATATAAGTATGCAATTGCAGAAAGAATAAAAGAATATGAAAGTGGATCACATGACCATTGGGAAACAGCCCGACTACACAATGATATTGGCGTATTTTATAATAAAATGAATAAATTAGATAGTGCAGAGTTTCACTTTAAATTAGCATTAAAAGAACTGGAACAAATTGATAAAAAAACAGTAGATTTAAGTTATTATGACTTCTTTCAATCACTTATTAAATCTAATTTAGCAGTAGGTTATATTAAAAATAAAAAATACAAAGAAGCCATTCCGTATTTACTTATAGATGTACGAAATAGTTTGAAAAATAAAGAATTTGAAAGTGCTTTTAATGCTTATCTTGGATTGGTGGAAGTGTTTATCAACTTGAAAAATTTTTCATTGGCAAAAAAATATCTGGACACATTAGATATTCTGGACATAAATGAATTCCGTTATCCTAAAAATATTGCTAAAAAATATTATTGGCAATCTGTATATTATGAAAAAATAGGAGAAATTAATCAGGCACTCAGTTATTTAAAAAAATACATCAAATTGAGTGATAGTATCAGAGAAATAGAAAAAGAATTGCAAACTATAAATACAGAAATTGCATTCAATGTTCAGCAAAAAGACAATGCATTAAAAGAAAAGAATACTGCTCTATCTATATTGAAAATACAACAAGAAAAAAACAATACAGTTAAGACCTACCTTGTTATATTTATCATTATCCTACTCATTGCAGGATTTATTTTGTTCAAATATTATCGCGATGTTCAGAAACATTCAGAAGAATTAGAAGAACAAAATCAAATTATCCAGCAACAAAATCAAATTATTCAAAAGTCCTTACAGGAAAAGGAAATGCTCATTAAAGAAATTCATCATAGAGTAAAAAATAATTTGCAAATTATCAATAGCATTATCAGATTACAAATGTCCAAAGAAAATAATGAAAAACTTCAATTACTTCTTTCTGAAATATCTACTCGTATACAATCCATTGCACTTACACATCAAATGTTATATAAAAAAGATAGCTTTCTTGAAATCAATGCTCCTGAATATATTCAACATCTTTGCAAACAAATTGTGAATGCTTTTTCTGATAGTAATTCCATAGAATTAAAATGTAATTTGCCAGATCAAACACATTCATTATCGTTAGATATTGCAATACCATTGGGCTTAATATGTAGTGAAGTAATCACTAATGCTATAAAGTACGCTTTCCCTAATAAACGAGACACTATAAATGTAGAGTTTAACTGTGATGAAACAAATTGTCATCTTATCATCAGAGATAATGGCATTGGTATTGATTTGGAAAAAACTAAAAAATCTGATTCATTAGGAATGGAGCTTATTAAATTATTAAGCGAACAAATTGAAGCAGAATACTCTTTTAGAAACGAAAATGGAACAGTATTTGAGCTCAAATTCAAAAAGTAATATATGAATAAAAAGAAGATATTATTTGTTTGTCTTGGAAACATTTGTCGTTCGCCACTTGCAGAAGGTATTATGCTGCATTACATTCAAGAAAAACAATTACCATTAATGGTAGATTCTGCTGCCATTGAGTCATATCACATTGGCGAACATCCTGATAAAAGAACTATTAAAAATGCTTTGAAACACCATTTTGATATTAGCCATCTTGTTGCTCGTCAATTCCAACTTAAAGATTTTGATGAGTTTGATAAAATTTATGTAATGGATAGATCTCATTACAACTATTTGAAAAGATTAGCCCCCGACAAAAATATTTTTCAGCAAAAAGTAGATTATTTAATGAACATTGTTTATCCCGGTCAAAACATTGAAATACCAGACCCTTACTATGGCACAGAGGAGGATTTTGAAAATGTTTTTCAGATGATTCATTCTGCTTGCCTAAAATTAGTTGAAAATCACTCCTTTGAAAAAATTAAAGAATAATATTCACAAAGTAGTCAATGCTATTTAATTAAATTTGATTCGATCAGTATTATTTACACTTCCTTACCGTTCTTTGTTCTATTCTCTTTTCATATTTTTCACCTTGGAATATTCTATTGACAAAAATGCCAGGTGTATGTATTTCATCTGGATTTAATTCACCAGCAGGTACCAGTATTTCCACCTCGGCAATAGTAATTTTGCCTGCCATTGCCATTAGAGGATTAAAGTTTCTTGCAGTAGATCTATATATCAAATTACCTGCTGTATCACCCTTCCATGCTTTTACCAAGGCAAAGTCCGCTTCAAAAGCAAATTCCAACAAATAATCTTTTTCCTGTCCATTGAATTTAAATGTGCGAACTTCTTTCCCTTTTGCTACTTCTGTTCCTACGCCAGCAGGTAAATATAAAGCGGGAATCCCGTATCCTGCAGCTAAACAGCGAGTAGCTAATGTTCCCTGAGGAATAAGTTCTACTTCTAATTCTCCACTTAACATCTGTCTTTCAAATTCATCATTTTCTCCTACATAAGAAGAAATCATTTTCTTTATTTGTTTGGTTTGGAGTAACAATCCCAATCCAAAATCATCAACTCCAGCATTATTACTAATGCAGGTTAAATTTTTTACTCCTTTTCTAACTAATGCTGCAATTAAATTTTCGGGAATACCACATAAACCAAAGCCCCCAACCAACAAGGTGGCGCCATCTTGAATATCTTTTATAGCTTCATCTGCATTTTTTACTACTTTATTTATCATAAGATAATTTTTTTCAGTGGCACAATAATAATGCTTTGATGTATTTTTTACAAAAACTAATTTGAATGAATGGGATATTGAATATCGGAGATTTCATTCTAATATCTTTCCATCAACAATATGTATAGTTCTATCTGCCATTGAAGCCAGATGCTCGTTGTGAGTAACTATCACAAATGTTTGCCCAAATTCTTTTCTCAAATCAAAAAATAATTGATGAAGCGTTTCTGCATTGTGACTATCTAAATTACCTGTTGGTTCATCTGCAAAAATAACTTTGGGCTGATTCATTAAAGCCCTTGCTACGGCTACTCTTTGTTGCTCTCCGCCTGATAATTCTGTTGGCTTATGATGCAAGCGATGGGACAACCCTACTTTTTCTAATAAATAATATCCCCTTTTTTCTGCTACTTTTATGGACTCACCTTTGATAAGAGCAGGGATTATCACATTTTCTAATGCAGTAAATTCAGGCAATAAATGATGAAATTGAAAAACAAATCCAATGTTTAAATTTCTAAACATTGCTAATTTAGAGGCACCCATTTCAAATACATTGATATTATCTATAAAAACTTTTCCAGTAGTTGGTTTTTCCAGAGTACCTAAAATGTTTAATAATGTGGATTTGCCCGCTCCTGATGGTCCTACTAAACTCACCACTTCTGATGGCTTAATTTGCAATGAAATGCCTTTTAATATTTCAGTATCTCCAATTTTTTTAGTAATATTTTCTGCAATTATCATAGTATGAAATAACAATAAAGTGAGATGCTAAATATACAGAATAAATCTAACCAAAATCCTGCTTTAAGCATAATACTCAAGGGAACTACGCCACTTCCAAAAGCAATGGTATTAGGAGCAGTGGCTACAGGAAGCATAAAACCTACAGATGCAGATAATACACAAGGCAATATCAATTTTAAAGTAAAACTTTCAGAAAAGTGCAAAGACATAGCAGCAATAATAGGTAAAGCCAGTTGCACAGAAGCAATATTTGATGCAAATTCACTAATGATAACAACAATTATGGAAATAAAAAATACAATCAATAATGGATGAAAATTTTTGATAATTGAAAGCTGACCCACCAGATACTTGATAAGTCCTGATTTTTCAAAACCATAAGCCAATGCAAAACCACCACCAAATAATAATAAAATTTCATATTTTAATTGCTTTATATCTTCCCATTCTAATAATTTTTTCCCTTTATTCTTTTTAGAAGGAATAATAAACAATAATATTGCAGACGCGACAGATATTGTTGAATCATCAATATAATCCGAATAGGTGAAAAAATATTTCCATCCTTTAATACCAAATGCATTAATATCCTTTGTAATCCATAGTATTATTGTCACAAAAAAAATGATACCAACAATTATTTCTTCGTAAGTAATTTTTTGTTTTTGATGTAATGATAAGTTTTGTTTTGAAATATTTTTTATATGGGAACGGCGGAGTAATAATAACTTTAATATCCAGAAACATCCTACCAAAATCAACACACTTAAAGGAAACATTAACTTTATCCACTCATAAAATGAAAAACTAAATGAAGAAGGTAATAACTGATGATATACTTTAAAAAAATACATATTAGGTGGAGTTCCAACAGGTGTAGCCATTCCACCAATGCTTGCTGCATAAGCCATTCCAAGCATTAGTGCCGCTGCTAAATATTGAGATGAAGATGAATTAGAATCATTAGGGTTTATTTCTTTTATCAAAGCCATAATAACTCCCAACATCATTAAAGCAGTAGCAGTATTGCTAATCCAATTGCTTAAAAGAAATGTCGCTATCATAATACCAGCTAAAAGCCCGTGAGTAGAAGTTCCAGTAACTTTAATAATATTTCTGGCAATTCTTTTGTGTAAATCCCATTTTTCTATGGCAATGGAAATTAAAAATCCACCTAAAAATAGAAATATTATACTATCACCATATTGTCGGGCTACTTCTTTAATAGGAGCAATGCCACAAAAAGGAATTAATACTAAAGGTAAAAGTGAAGTAATGGCTAAATGAATACATTCGGTCATCCACCAAATAGCCATCCATACTGCTATGCCAGCCATTGCATTGATTTCATAAGATGCAGAAAGTGGTTGTAATAAACAGAAGATTATAAAAAGAAACGGAGCAATTATAATGATTATAGTATTTTTGCTAATATTTTTCATATTGCACAAATGTATGGCTTTTATATTAAAATTGTCTCAACTAAATTTTGTATCAATAAAAATTTTTATGCTAATTTGGGGCAAAATTTAAACTTTTAGTTATGAGCACATCTTCTGGCACATCGCATCCAAAGGGATTGTATTTATTGTTTTTTACAGAAATGTGGGAAAGATTTAGCTATTATGGTATGCGGGCTATTTTAATACTATATATGACCAAAGCACTTTTATATGATAAGGACTTTGCATCAGGTATTTATGGAAACTATACGGGATTGGTTTATTTAACGCCATTGATAGGTGGTTATATTTCTGATAGATATTGGGGTAATCGTCGTTCTATCATAGTTGGGGGAATAGTAATGGCTATTGGGCAGTTTTTGTTGTTTTTAAGTGCTTCTTTTAGGGATGTAAATTGGTCATTAGCTGGTGTGTTTTTCTTTATGGGCTTATTAGCACTGGTGATAGGAAATGGTTTTTTCAAACCTAATATATCTACTATGGTAAGTAGTTTATATCCACCTAATGATAAGAGAATTGATGCTGCCTTTTCCATATTTTATATGGGAATTAATTTAGGCGCCTTTTTTTCTCCATTAGTTTGTGGAACATTAGCAGAAAAATTTGATTATAAATGGGGCTTTTTAGCAGCTTGTGCGGGTATGTTAATTGGTTTATTAGTATTTATTATGCTAAAAGATAAATACATTGTTACATCTTCTGGAGATCCCATTGGTGGAAAACCAACTAAAAAGTTAGATGAAGAAATTGAAAACAATCCTGTTGCTACAAAAGAATTTGATATTAGAAGAGTAATATTTTGGGTGATAGTTTATGTTGCATTATTGTTTTTATTTTACTTTGTAGTGCCCTTTACTAAACATAGTTTTGTGAGTACTATTATTTTTGGAACATCTATACCTGCGGCTGGATTTATAATTACAGATCCAACACTCACAAAAGCAGAAAGAACAAGAATTACCGTGATTTATATTATTGCATTTTTTGTGATTTTCTTTTGGGCTGCATTTGAACAAGCGGGTGCTTCTCTTACTTTGTTTGCAGATAAGCAAACCGACAGAGTTATTTTTGGTTGGGAAATGCCTGCCAGTTGGTTTCAATCAATAAATCCTTTGGCAATCATTATTTTTGCTCCTTTGTTTGCTTTATTGTGGACTAAGCTGGGTCAAAAAAATATTGAGCCCCCATCTCCATTAAAACAAGCCATTGGTTTATTTTTATTGAGTATAGGATATCTTGTTATTGCTTTGGGTGTAAAGGGTGTTACTGCTGAACAAAAAGTAAGTATGTTTTGGTTATTTTCAATGTATATTTTACATACGCTTGGAGAATTATGTTTATCTCCTATTGGTTTATCAATGGTTGCCAAGTTAGCACCCGCTCGTTTAGCATCATTGTTGATGGGCGTATGGTTTATGAGTACCGCTATGGCTAACGACTTTGCAGGTATGTTGAGCAAATTATATCCTGTTCAAAATCCAGAAACTGGAATTGTAGAACCCACTCATTTTTTAGGATTTGAAATTTCTAATGCTTACCAATTCTTTATGTTGTTTGTTTTTATGTCAGGATTAGCATCTATTATTTTGTTTTTCCTTAGCAAGAAGTTAGTGAAAATGATGGAAGCAAGAGATTGAATGATTTTTGTAAATTGTATTTGCATTAAGCAATTTTTTTGAAGATATTTCGTTAATTAGTAAAATCTTTATTAAATTTGGGAGTTATGAAAAATTCACTGAGTTTTTTAATATTAATTATTAGCACAAATTTTATATTAGCACAAAAATATTCTAATGAATTTTTGAATATTGGTGTTGGTGCAAGAGCATTGGGAATGGCTAATAGCGTTATTGCTTCTAATAATGATGTAACAGCAGGTTATTGGAATCCATCTGCTTTGTTGTTACAAAAAAATAATATTGAAGTTGGATTAATGCACGCAGAATATTTTGCAGGTATTGCTAAATATGATTATGTGGGTGCTTCTAAAATCATTGATTCCAACAGCGTTGCTGGTATAAGTGTTTTAAGATTTGGAATTGATAATATTCCCAATACTTTGGACTTAATTGATCCTAATGGAAATGTAGATTATTCAAGAGTAACTACTTTTAGTGCTACTGATTTGGCTGTATTATTGTCATATGCTCGTAAAATACCTGCATTATCAGGAGTATTAACGGGTGCTAACTTTAAGATTATTAATAGAAAAATAGGACCTTTTGCTACTGCCTGGGGCTTTGGTATAGACCTTTCTGCTACTTATCATTTTAAAAATTGGAAAGTTGCAGCCATGGCCAAAGATATTACAGGAACTTTTAATGCATGGTCATTTTCATTTACAGATGATGAGAAAGCCACACTTCTGGCAACAGGCAATCAAATCCCCAATAATTCATTAGAAATAACAAAACCATCTTTGATATTGGGTATAGCAAGGACATTTATCTTTAAGAGAGATTTTTCTATTACTCCCGAAATAGATTTGTTTAATACTTTTGATGGAAAAAGAAATACTGTAATTAAAACTAATTTGTGGAGTTTAGAGCCGCGAATGGGAATTGAGTTGGGGTATAAAAACATTGTATTCATTAGAGGAGGAATTGGCAATATTCAAAAACAATTGAATACAGAAGGCACAGAATACATTACTACTTTTCAACCTAACATTGGTGCAGGAATTCATTACAAAATCATTACAATAGATTATGCTCTTACTGATGTGGGCGATAGAAGTTTAGCATTGTATTCAAATATTTTTTCTGTAAGGATAGATATCAATCCTAAAAAATGAAAACATGTAAAGTATATATTTTTAGTATTTTCATTTTTGTACTAGGGTTAAGCAATATTTTTTCTCAAAATTATGGCAATGAATGGATAAATTATTCTCAACAATATTGGAAGTTTCCAATTTTTAAGGAAGGTATTTACCGTATAGATTCAACAACTCTTGCTAATGCTGGGTTTCCTGTTCAATCTATTAATCCTCAAAACATTCAAATATTTCTTTATGGACAAGAACAATATATTTATATTCAAGGAGAACAAGATGGAGTTTTTAATGGAAATGATTTTATTGAATTTTATGCAGAAGTAAAACCAAATATTTTAGATAGTGGTTTATACACTAATATAACTGCTTTGCCAAATCCTTATATAGGCGTTTGCTCTGGTGGCACATTGAATAGAGATACGGTATATGCATTTATTACATATAACAATTCAACCAATAACAAGAGATTGACAATTGAAACAGATACAACATTTTCATCGCATAGTGGTCCTGAAAATTATCTTTATACAGAGACAATTTTTGCTCCAAAAAATAGGTATAATAATATACCTCAATATACATCAGACGGAATAAGCGACCCAAGATATACAAAAGGTGAAGGGTGGGGGTATTCTTACAGTAAAGGTGGTTATGCTACTATTTCTCCTCTTTCAAAATTATATACTTCAATGAATTTACCTGCCTATCTCAAATGCGCTTTTTCTGGATGGGGCGTAGATTATATGATGGTAGCAGATCATCATGTCAATATTAAATGGAGTGATGGAGGAAGTATCAATATCTCTCAATGGGATTCTACTTTTCAAGGATGGCAGCATTATGTCAAGACATTTACAATCAATGCAAATGCTCTTAATACAAGCACTCGTCCTTATGTTGAATTAGTAAATGATGCTAATACATCTAATAATGTTGCTTTAATTACTCATTATATTTATGTAAAATATCCTTTTAATACTGATTTTTCTTACCAAAGTAAAGGTGTTATTTTTGTTAATGATCATCCAACTTTATCTAAAACGTTTATCTATCTATATGATATTGATGGTGGAAGTAATAATAGTATTGTCTTTTATGATTTAACTAATCACAAAAGAATTGAAAATCAATATATATCTAATACATTAAAAGTCCTTGTTCCTAATAGTGGTGGAGAAAAGAAATGTTATTTATCTGCTACTTCTGAAATTTCTTATATTTCAACAATTAAAAAAGTTTATAATAATACAGGATACTTCACTGATTTTTCTACACCAAAAGATTCTGCGTTTATCATAATCACGCATACTACTTTATTGTCTTCTGCTAATCAATACAAGCAATATAGAGAAAGCAGTGCAGGAGGTAATCACAATGTCATACTTGCTGATGTAGAAGAATTGTACGAACAATTTGCTTATGGAACTCCTAAACATCCACAAGCCATTCGTAATTTTTGTAAGTATTTGATAGATAATATGCCTTCATCGCCAAAGTATTTGCTACTAATTGGTAAGGGTATAACTTATGAGTACTTAAATCAAGGTGACAGTTTAAATCAAAACCTTGTCCCGTCAATGGGCTGGCCTGCTTGTGATTTATTGCTTACTGCAAAATTACATAGTAATAATGACTTAAAACCTGAAATACCTACTGGTAGAATTGCCGCATTGAATAATACACAAGTTTTAAATTATTTAAGTAAAGTGCAACAGTTTGAAAATCCTGATATAATTGATTGGAAAAAGCAAGCCATTCATTTTGCAGGTGGGATCAATGCCTTTGAACAATCTGCATTTTTAGGATATATGAATAACCTGAAAAATATTTTTGAAGATACTTTAATGGGCGGAAAAGTTATTACAACATTTAAAAAAACGACTTCTGCTCCTATACAAAATAATATTTCTGATTCTGTTCAAACACTAATAAACGCAGGTGTTGGATTGATTGGATACTTTGGACACGGCTCTCCTGCAGGTTTTGATATTGCTATTGAAAATGTAAATGATTACAATAATGCAGGAAAATATCCCGTATTTATTGTGAATGGCTGTTATGCAGGCGGTATTTATTTCCCTAATAATGGCTCTGTATCAGAGAATTGGATTTTTACTTCTCAAAAAGGGGCTATTGATTTTATTGCCAGTTCATCTTTAGGATTAGCAGGATATTTGTATCAATATAGTTACAATTTCTATAAAAATTTAGCATTATATACTTATGGAAAAGGTGTAGGAGATAATATTCAGAAAATTGCAGATGCCGCTTACTTATCTAATGATATATATCTGCAAATAATCACATCGGATATTTCTCTGCACGGTGATCCTTCTATTAAATTATGGAGTGGAAATGTGCCTGATTACAAAATTTCTAATGCTGATATCAATTTTGATACTCAAACTTATCCCGATTCTATTGGAATTATTGTCAATATACATAATGGTGGAAAAGCATTAAATGATAGTTTTTTTGTAAAAATTACAAGAATTTTTCCAGATGGAGACACATCTATAATTATCAAACGAGTGAAAGCCCCTTATTTTGCAAATTCTTACAAATTTTTCATTTACACTGATATTTTCAAAGCAGGTGGTTTAAATAAATTTTCTGTGTACGTTGACTCTTATTTTGAAATTGCAGAAAGCAATGAAAATAATAATTCAACCATTGGCACAGTAGATTTGTTCATTCGTTCAGGAGATATAATTCCTGTTTGGCCTTATAAGTATGCCATTGTGCCTAAAACACCTAACATTACTTTAAAAGCATCTACCATTGACCCACTCATTCAAAACACAGCGTGGCGACTTCAATTAGATACTACCGATAAGTTCATCAATCCTATTCAACAAGCAGTTATATACAGCAGCGGTGGAGTAGTGGAGTGGCAGGTAAATCTTCCATTCAAAGACAGTACGGTGTATTATTGGCGTGTTAGCAAAGATTCTGTATCACCATCAGATAAATTTAATTGGAGAGAAAGTTCATTTCAAACTATTGGAGATAAAAGAGGTTGGGGACAGGCACATTATTTTCAGTTCAAAAATGATGCTTATCAATATGTTCACTACAATCGTCCGCAAAGAAATTTTGTTTTTGTAAATAATAAAGTGAGTATCTATTGTAGAACAGGTATTGTTGGACAGCCATTAAGTTTTGACCAAATTATTTATTCTATCAATAATGGTGTAAAGCATATCTGGACTTGTACTCCAGATGGATGGACTATTGTTGTGATTGATTCTGTTAGTGGAGAACCGTGGATGTCTACACTGCCAAATTATTCTGGTGGAGCACAAGTTGGAATGTACGGAAATTGTCATTGCGATGGTGCACGCCCACTATATGCTTTTGATTTTGGTAATGGTTATTGTAGTTCATTACCTAATTGGCAACAGGATTTATCAAATTTTATTTTGAATACTGTTCCTAATGGAAATTATGTGCTTGCTTATTCTCCTAAATTTATTGTTACAAATACTATGATTCCACAATTCTACACGGCTATGCAAAGCATAGGTAGTGCAAACATTATTAATTACAACGATACAATTCCAATGATTATCTTTGGAAAAAAAGGAAGTTCCCCTGGCACGGCTCACGAAGTAATTGCACCTAATGCGCATACTTATATTAAATTGTACGACTCTATTACTACTAAATGGAAAAATGGTTTTATATTATCTGAAATCATTGGTCCTGCTACAAAATGGAATAGTTTGCATTGGCGTGTAGCATCATTGGATAATCCTAAAACAGATACTACAATTATCAAAGTTATTGGCATTAAAAACAATGGTCAAAAAGATACGCTTGCAACATTTACAGAAGATAGTTTAGATGTATTAGATTTGTATAATTATGTAGATGCTAATGTTTATCCACGCATACAACTAATTGCTTATATGTATGATAATATCAACCGCACTGCACCACAACTTAAAAGATGGCAAGTGCTCTATGATGAAGTGCCTGAATGTGCTATCAATCCTAAAAAAGGTTTTTATCTAAAAAACGATACTATTCAACAAGGCGATAAATTCGTTATAGCTTATGCCATTGAAAATATCAGTCATAAAACATTCAATGATAGCTTATTAGTTACTTATTCTCTTGAACAAAATAATATCTTAACACCACTTCCTGATAAATTAAAAATCAAACCATTTTATCCTGCAGCCATTATTATAGATACTTTAAGCATTAGCACACTTACTCTCTCAGGAAATAATACAATATGGATTGATGTGAATCCACCAGGTCATCCAAAATATCAATTAGAACAATTTCATTTCAATAATATTTTACAACTATCGTTTAATACTTCCAGAGACATTATAAATCCCCTACTGGATGTAACTTTTGATGGCATTAGAATATTAAATGGAGATATTGTTTCAGCCAAGCCACATATTTTAATTTCTGTGGTAGATGAAAATAAATATTTATTACTCAATGATACTTCTGATATTAAAGTGTTTCTAAAAAAAGATAGTGATCCAGAAAAACAATTATTCTTTGCAAAAGATTTGGTTTTCATTCCAGCCAGTAGTTATAATAAAAACAAATGTCAAATAGAATACAAGCCCATTTTAGCAGATGGAAAATATACTTTGAGAGTTCATGCCAATGACCGAAGTCAAAATGTTTCAGGGTTAAACGATTATCGCATTATGTTTGAAGTGATTAATAAACCTTCAATTACTCAAATACTCAATTATCCCAATCCTTTTTCTACATCCACAAGATTTGTATTTACACTCACTGGCTCTGAAATTCCCGAAGTATTTGATATTCAAATTATGACCATTACTGGAAAAGTAGTGAAAACCATTCGTAAAGAAGATTTAGGATTTATTCATATAGGTAGAAATATCACTGAATACGCTTGGGATGGCAAAGATGATTTTGGAGATAAATTAGCCAATGGCGTTTATTTGTATAAAGTAAATGTGAGATTAAATGGAGAAAAATTAGATATTCGCAATACCGAAGTAGATAAGTATTTTACAAAAGAAATAGGTAAATTAGTGATTTTGAGATAAATTATTTTCTACTTAATTCTGTTCTATTCAATTGCAAAAAGCCAACCACCATTAAAGCCCCATAAGTAAGAATTTTGAAATGTTCGTAATATTCATTGAATTCGCCAAGAATGATTTTAAGGTTAAAACATAAAAATATTATTATTGAAAAAATTATCCCTGATTTAGATAAATGATGAGTAAGTAAAAAGTATGTAATAAAAGCCAATGCAGGCATTTGAAAAATAAAAGCATAGTGTTGTTGATGCGGAAAAATCAATGGAATTAAAGCAAGTATGTATGAAAATTCAAAAAACAATTTTCTGATATTTTGATTTTTTGAAAATGGATATTCTCTAATAATAAATAAGACAGAAGAAATTAAAATGATTCTTGTGATTTGAATAATCATCTTTACATATTCAGGTGATAAATCTAAAATGTATCTTCTTATAGGCAGTGCATAAATATCAGGAGGATTTTTCATTAATAAAGTAGTAAGTAAAGTTGTGATACTATGAAAACTCCTCTCTTCTACATCAATTAAATGATGATCATTATTGGGATTAATTAAATGCCACCATTTTGAAACACAATCAAAATAAAAACTATCATTCAACCAGAGCAATGGTAAAGTGTATAAAAGAATTAGAAAAAATATCGTATAAACTATACTTTTAAGATAACCTCTGTAAAAATAATAAACTAACAAAGGCAATGCTAATAATTTAATGTTGATGGCTAATGCCAATAAAAATGCAGATAAAATATATTTACCTTTTAATAATAAATCAAAGGAATAAAGCATTAAGAATAAAATTAAAATACTTACTTGACCAGAATGAAAATTTTCTCTGATAAAACGAAGATTGAAAGCCAATAAAATAACATAAAATAAAAATCGTTTTTCAAATATTAAGTTTGAAATATTTAATAATTGATGCAATTTGATAATTACAAAATAAAGTAAAACAAAATTTGTAAATAACCACAAAAAATTTGAAACATAATTTGGTAACCAGTTGAAAGGATAGATAATATATCCAAACAGCATTGAGTAGTAGTAATAATAACCATCAATGTAAGAATGACTATATGGATTAATATTATTGATTAAATCTGTTGATGCTAATTTATAGATAGTAAAATCATTATTGTTGCTGGCTTCTATCAAACAAATAATAATGGATAATACAAAGTAAAAACTTTTCCAGTATTTAATTTCTATCTTTGATAAAAATTTAATTAACTGCATCGCCTCTTAATGTTCTATACATTTTTCTTGCATCAGGAACAAATAAACTTCCAGGATAATCATTCAATAACTTCAAATAAAATTCCATTGCTTTTGGTTTATCATTCAAATGATATTGATATAATTGTGCCAAACGATAAACAGCGTCATCTGAATACATTTCTTGCGGATAAAAATTAATGATGTTCAAATACATTTGCTCTGCTTGTTTCCAATCTTGTTTTTGCTCATAAATTTTTGCTTTCTGAAAAAATATATCATCTTCAAGTGAATGATTAGTAAATAATAAATTGATAGAATCTAATGTTGCGATGGCTCCATCTGTCTTATTTTGAAACAACAATAAATCTGCTCTCGCAAAATATTTTAATGGATTTCCTGTAGAATCATTGAATAATGCATTAGAAATAATCATTGATAACTGCATTGCATCATTTGAAATCATTTTAGATGTTGCACCCTTCAAGATATCTGCTTGTGATTTGGCTAATTTGAATTCACCTGAATAAAAACTAATTTTTGCTCTCTTAAACTGTGCTTCCTGTCCTATTACTTCATATTTGAAATCTTTTTCAACCTGCATACATAATAAAACGGCTTCCCACAATCTGTTTTGCAATACATAAATATCTGCTAATTTTAATTTCAATGCGGCTTTGTTTTCTGACTTAAATTGCGATTGTGAAATAAAATGATTCAACAAACTATCTGCTTTTTCATATTGAGACAAAGATTTAGCATATACATCTGCCAGTTGTAGCACCAAAGGAAAAACAAGTGGTGAATGATTGTTTTGTAAAATATATTGATGAAGTTCATTTTTTAATTGGTTAATTTTATCAGTGTTTACAAGTGTTTGAGTAGTAATGGAATAAAATTTATTTTGTAAATATTCTAATTTTGCACTTTCATAAAAAGGATTGTTTTTCCCTTTTTTCATCACTTCCTGAAAACACTCTTCTGCAATAGCATATTGTTGATTCTTGCTACATATTTGACAAAACTGAAACAATTTCAATCCTTCATCGTGTATTCTTTTATCGTATGCTTTGGCTTGTAAAAATGCTTGAGTATACTCACCTTGTTGCGTTAATAAATAAATTAAAAACTCTGAATAAATGCTATTTTCAGGATATTTTTGAATTCGTTTGATTAATTCCTGTTTTAATATAGGTTGAAAAATTTGTGTAGTGTCATCAGGATTATAGGTAAGTAAAGATTGAATTTGATTTTGCACATTATTGATTTCTCCGGGATTGGAATATAAAATATCTAAATACAAATTGATCAATGCTTTGTAATCCTTTGTTTTTTGATAAATCTCTGCTCGCTCATAGTAAAATGGATAACCTGTTATTTTCTGCCCTTTTTCATATACTTTCAAGGCATAATCAATGTGCTGATATTTCAAAAATTGTTTGGCAGTAAGTGTAATTACATTGACATCATTCGGTAATTTTTGAATGGCTTTTTCAAAATAATGATGGGCTTTTTTTTCATCTGACTGAATAAAATACAAATTGCCCCAATACACATAATAATCTGAACGATGTGAAAATTTTTTGATTTGTTTACTAACTAACTTTTCTGCATCCTGATATTTTTTAGTATTTACAAGGGCTTCATAATAATATTCAAACCAATAATCAGGGGCTATATCATACATCTCTTGCAATAATGGTAATGCCTTTTCATAATCTCCTTGCAATAAATAAGATTGCGTTAATTGATACTTTTGCTGATAATTCATCTGTGCATAACCATTGCTAACCAATGTCAATATTAAAACCAATCTAATCAATATTTTTTTGTAATTTATTTTACACAATACTCTTTTCACAATCATTATTTTCTATTACAAATCTGCTGCTTCTGCAATTAATTGAGCAATATCTTTTACCTGCACTTCATTTTCTTTTTGATAGTACTTTACGCCGTCATTCAACATTAAATTACAAAACGGACAGGCAACAGCAATTACATCAGGTTGATGTGAAAGTGCCTCCTCTGCTCGTTCATTATTCACTTCTTTGTTACCTTTTTCTGCTTCCTTAAATATTTGCGCTCCTCCTGCACCGCAGCACAAACCTTTTGCACGGCTTCTTTTCATTTCATTTAATTCTGCATCTAATTTTTGTATCACTTCTCTTGGGGCTTCGTAAATATTATTCGCTCTTCCTAAATAGCAGGGGTCGTGGTAAACAATTTTTTTCCCTTTAAAACTTCCGCCTTCAATTTTGATTTTTCCTTCATCTAAAAGTTTCTGAATTAATTGTGAGTGATGGATTACTTCATAATTTCCGCCTAATGCAGGATATTCATTTTTCAAAGTATTTAAGCAATGCGGACAAGCAGTTACAATTTTCTTCACACCATAATTATTGAGAGTTGTAATATTTTGCATTGCCTGCATTTGAAATAAAAACTCATTTCCTGCTCGTTTAGCGGGGTCTCCTGTGCATGTTTCTTCTGTGCCCAATACAGCAAATGAAACCCCTGCTCCTTGTAAAATCTTTGCTACTGCTTTGGTAATTTTTTGTGCTCTTTCATCAAAACTACCTGCACATCCTACCCAAAATAAATACTCTACCTGTTCGCCATTTGCAACAACCTCTGCCATTGTTCTTATTTTCAATTCACTCATAAAAATATTTTTTAATCTGTGCAAAGTTAGGAAATTTATAGTGTTGTAGAATAAAAGATACTTTAATAATAAGAGCACGCACATATTATATTTTGCACTTAAATTAAAATTTCAATACTTTTACCACAATTAAATAAATCTATGTCTCAAAAAGTTGCATTAATTACAGGGATTACAGGGCAGGATGGTGCTTATCTTGCAGAATTTTTATTGAATAAAGGATATATCGTGCATGGTATAAAAAGAAGAAGTTCTTTATTTAATACAGATAGAATAGACCATTTGTACAAAGACCCGCACGAGCCCAATACCCGATTTTTTCTGCATTATGGGGATTTGACAGATAGCACTGCATTGATTAGAATTATTCAAGAAACTCAACCTGATGAAATTTACAATTTAGCCGCACAATCTCATGTAAAAGTTAGTTTTGAAACACCTGAATACACTGCCAATGCAGATGCTCTTGGCACATTAAGAATTTTAGAAGCCATTAGAATTCTTAATCTGAAAGATAAA
Organism: Bacteroidota bacterium; assembly: GCA_040758575.1. Taxonomy (GTDB): domain Bacteria; phylum Bacteroidota; class Bacteroidia; order B-17B0; family Aurantibacillaceae; genus BPGX01. The sequence continues at coordinate 166,145 of JBFLVH010000003.1, forward strand.
ACAAAATTTTATCAGGCATCTACTTCTGAATTATACGGATTAGTTCAAGAAATTCCACAAAATGAAAACACGCCTTTTTATCCACGCTCTCCTTATGGTGTAGCCAAATTATATGCTTTTTGGATTACTAAAAATTATCGTGAAGCATATAACTTTTTTGCTTGCAATGGAATTCTTTTTAATCATGAAAGTCCCATTCGTGGCGAAACATTTGTTACTCGCAAAATTACTCGTGCTGCCGCTAAAATCTCATTAGGACTTCAGGAAGTATTATATCTTGGAAATTTAGATGCAGAAAGAGATTGGGGACATGCAAAGGACTATGTAGAAGGAATGTGGAAAATTTTACAACACTCTACACCCGAAGATTTTGTATTAGCCACAGGAAGAAAAATTTCTGTTAGAAAATTTGTAGAAATGGCTTTTGGATACCTTGATATTCCTATTGAGTGGAAAGGTAAAGGTATTGATGAAGTAGGCATAAATGCTAAAAACGGAAAAGTAATTGTGAAAGTTGATAAAAGATATTTTCGTCCTGCAGAAGTAGATTTATTAGTTGGTGATTATTCCAAAGCCCAAAAATTATTGAATTGGGAGCCAAAACATTCTGTTGAAGAACTTTGCAAAGAAATGGTAATGGCAGACCTTGAATTATTCAAAAGAGATAAATATCTTTTAGAAGGGGGGCATAAAATTTATCATCAACAAGAATAGTTATATCTTAAAATTATTATGAGTTTACCAATCAATATCCACGAACTCATTACAGGACAGGTTGTAGAATGGGAACGAATTGAATTCAAAGAAAGTTTTAATCCTGAATCTGTATTAAAAACTATATTCTTTATTCAGATGAAATCAAATTTAATATGAATCTATTAAGAAAAAAATCTATTCAAGAGATTATTCGCAATGCTGATTTTTATTCAGAACATCAATTAAAACGCAATTTAAATGTTCGTGATTTAACTGCATTAGGCATTGCCGCAATAATTGGTGCAGGTATATTTACTACTATTGGTAAAGCCGCATCAGATGGTGGTCCTGCAGTTGTGTTTTTATTTATTTTTACTGCTATTGCCTGTGCATTATCAGCTTTTGCTTATGCAGAATTTGCTTCTATATTGCCTGTTAGTGGTAGTGCATATACTTACAGTTATGTTGCATTTGGTGAATTATTTGCATGGATAATTGGTTGGGCGCTTATTATGGAATATGCAATTGGCAATATCACCGTTGCTATTGGTTGGTCTGGATATTTCACTTCATTCTTGCATTCTTTTGGAATTGATTTGCCTGCCTGGCTCTGCACCGATTTCTTTTCTGCAAAAAATGGTTTCATTGAAGCATCAAAAATCTTATCTCAAAACAATCAATTTTCTCAATTATCATACAACCTTCAAAAATCTTATCTGGCGTGGACAAATGCACCCACTTTAGGACCTATCAAACTTATCTTTGACCTGCCTGCATTATTTATTGTAATCATTATTACATGGTTAGTATATCGTGGCATTGAAGAATCTAAAACAGCAAGCAACATAATGGTATTGATTAAATTACTAATTATTTTAATGGTCATTGCTTTTGGAATTTTTTATGTATCTGTTGATAACTGGCAACCCTTTATGCCTAATGGAATAACAGGTGTATTAAAAGGTGTATCTGCCGTATTCTTTGCTTATATTGGTTTTGATGCGATTTCTACTACTGCCGAAGAATGCAAAGACCCGCAAAAGGACTTACCCAAAGGTATGATGTATTCAATTATCATTAGCACTATTCTCTATTGCTTGATTGCATTGGTTCTAACAGGAATGGTTAATTATAAAGAACTCAATGTAGAAGACCCGCTGGCTTTTGTTTTTTCAAAACATCAGTTGAATTTTCTTTCAGGTATTGTTTCAATTAGTGCTATTGTTGCAATGGCAAGTGCTTTATTGGTTTTTCAATTAGGGCAACCAAGAATTTGGATGTCTATGAGCCGTGATGGATTATTACCACCTGCATTTTCAAAGGTTCATTCAAAATACAAAACCCCTGCTTTTTCTACAATTATCACAGGTGTTATTGTTGGTATAGGCACGTTGGTTTTCAATTTATCTACAGTTACCGATTTGACAAGCATTGGAACATTATTTGCTTTTGTATTGGTGTGTGCTGGCGTGCTTCGTTTACACAAAATGCCTGATGCACCACCTCGCAAGTTCAAAACACCTTATATCAACGCACAATGGATTATGCCTGTTGTTTTCATTTTGAGCATTCTGCTCTCTTTTATTTTTAATCCAATTGGCTCAAACATGTTCATTAAAAATCAAAATATTATTACTAATAAAGAAAAAATTATTCAATTAGCACAAAACAATTCATCATTAAAAAAAGACCTGATGCAATCTTTACAGGTAGATGATAGTTCAAAACTTTCAACAAAAATTTATTTATTATCAGATGTAGAATTGCAAAATCATTTATTGCCCTTATCTTCTAAATACTCAGAATTACTTGAAAGTTCTTTTAATGCCTTTTTTCACAATGTTCCACTATGGTTGTTCTGGATAATATTTTTATACTTTTCAATTGAGGCATTTATTAAAAAACATAGTTTAATTCCTCTTGCAGGATTAATTATTTGTTTGTATATGATGTCTCAAATTGAATTAAAAAATTGGATTGGCTTTTTGATTTGGCTAATTATTGGCTTGATAATCTATTTTACTTATAGCATAAAAAATAGTCGTTTAAATACTAAAAACATCTAAATATGATTGCGCTTATTACAGGAGCCACTGCTGGAATTGGCAAAAGCACTGCTTACAAACTCGCAGAAAACAAATGGAATTTAATTCTAACAGGAAGAAGAAAAGACAGATTAGAAAAAATTAAAAATGAATTAGAAATTCAATTTAGTGTAAAAGTTATTACACTTGCTTTTGATATTCGTGAAAAACAACAATGCCATCAACATCTTGAATCTTTATCTGATGAATGGAAACAAGTAGATGTTTTAATCAATAATGCTGGACTGGCACAAGGATTAGCAACCATTGACAAAGGATTAGAAGAAGATTGGGATACAATGATTGATACAAATATCAAAGGTTTGCTTTATGTTACAAAAATTGTAAGCAACTGGATGATTGCAAGAAAAAAAGGACATATTATCAACATCGGCTCTATTGCAGGAAAAGAAGTTTATCCTAATGGAAATGTATATTGTGCAACCAAACACGCTGTAGATGCCTTAAATAAAGCAATGCGTATGGAACTTTTGCCATATAATATCAAAGTATCTGCTGTGCATCCTGGAATGGTAGAAACAGAATTTAGTTTAGTTAGATTTAAGGGAAATGAAGAAAGAGCCAAACAAACTTATCAAGGATTACAGCCATTAACACCCGAAGATATTGCAGAAAGTATTTGGTGGATTATTCAACAGCCCACTCATGTTAATATCAATGAAATAATTATTGTGCCCTCTGTTCAGGCAAATACAAGAGATGTTATCAGAAATCAAAATTAATTTTACTATGAACAATAATGAAAATAAATACTTACAAAGAGGTGTATCTGCTGATAAGACAGATGTTCACAACGCTATTAAAAAATTAAGTAAAGGTTTATATAATAATACATTTTGCAAAATCATTGATAATGTTTGGGAAAAAGATTCTGAAAGTGCTTTAATACTTCATGCAGATGGTGCGGGAACTAAATCTTCTCTGGCTTATGCTTATTGGAAAGAAACTGGTGATATAAATGTTTGGAAAGGTATTGCACAAGATGCAATTGTAATGAATCTGGATGATATGATGTGTTGCGGCTTGTCTAATAATTTTGTGTTGTCTTCTACCATTGGTAGAAATAAGAATTTAATTAGTGGAGATGTTATCGCTGCTATTATTGAAGGCACCGCTGAATTTTGTGAAATGATGAAAAATTTTGATGTTAATATAGAATACGCTGGCGGTGAAACGGCTGATGTAGGCGATTTAGTTAGAACCATCATTGTAGATAGCACAATGGCTGTAAAAATCCTCAAGAAAAATGTCATCAATATTGATATTAAAGAAGGTGATGTAATTGTTGGTTTTTCTTCATCTGGTCAAGCCATTTATGAAGATGAATACAATAGCGGAATTGGTAGTAATGGTCTAACAATGGCAAGACACGAAATCTTCAACTCACTTGTGGCACAAAAATATCCTGAAACTTATGATAATCATTTACCTGAAAGTGTTGTATATACTGGAAAATATTTTTTGACAGATAAAATTCAAGTGAAATGGAAACCAAAAATTGAAGAAGTTCATCAAAAAATTGATATTGGAAAATTAGTGTTATCGCCTACAAGAACTTATGCACCTTTGCTAATCAAAACTTTAAATCAATATTCATCTAAAATAAATGGTATTATACATTGCACAGGTGGCGGGCAAACAAAAGTATTACATTTTTTGAATAAAAATTTGAGAATTGTAAAAGATAATGTATTTGAACTACCGATTTTATTTGAATTGATTTATCAGCAAAATCAAAACAATGTAAAAGAACTTTACAAGGTTTTTAATATGGGGCATCGTTTAGAAATCTATACTGATAAAGAAACAGCAATGGCTTTAATAGAACTGGCTCAATCTTTTAATATAGACGCAAAAATTGTTGGTAGAGTTGAAAAGAACAACCAACCGCAATTGATTATTTCAAGTGAATTTGGTGAGTTTGTATTTGATAAAGTGTAAGTGTGTTTTGAAAGAATAATTCTATTTCGCACTTAAAATTTTGAATTCCACTCTTCTGTTATTTTGTCTACCTTCCTCGGTGTCGTTAGTGTCAATGGGTTGTGTTTCGCCGTATCCTTTGGCTATAAGGCGGTCAGAGGTAATACCCTTACTAATTAAATAATTAACTACAGATTCCGCTCTTTTTTGAGAGAGTTTCATATTGTAATCATCAGAACCTTTGCTATCGGTGTGTGCAGATATTTCTACACGAATGCCCGGATTTTCTGTGAGTAGTTTTACTAACCTATCTAATTCATTGAATGATTCAGGTCTTAATGTGGCTTTATCAAAATCAAAGAAAATATTTCTCAACACAATAGCATTTCCAATTTCAATTTTCTTTAATGGAATATCTTTGTTTACTTCCTGATAATCGGCATCAGCAGGTAAATTAAAGTTTTCAGAATGGAATAAATAACCTTCTCTTTGTACGGCAATTCCGTAGTTTTTTCCTGATGGTAAAGTTACAAGGTATTTTCCTGTTGCTGCATTAGATTTGAAAGAAGCCAGAATAATATTTTTCTCATTATCAATTAAGTTAATAATTGCTTCTAATGGCTCATTGGTTTTAGCATCATATACAATCCCTTTTAAGAGTGTCATTTTGGGCTTGGTTACTTCTACTGCCTTTTCTACTTTAAGATTAGTTACAGGTTTGGCAGCCATAGCCAACAATTGGTCTTCTGTATTGAGTAAAGGTTTTTTTTCAGGACCAAGAATAGTAAGTTTATACAAGTCCATTCCACCATATCCACCCAAAGATGCTGATGAATAATAACCCCTCCTACCACTACCAGCCAGTGCTAAAAAGGCATCATCATCAGGTGTGTTGATAGGAATGCCAAGATTAACAGGTTTTGTCCATTGTCCATTTTCAAAAGTAGTTTTGAACAAATCATATCCACCAATGGAATTATGCCCTTTGGAAGCAAAGTACATAGTTTTTCCATCAGGCATCATATACACTGCTTCTTCATCATATTCTGTGTTAATTACAGGACCAATATTAACAGCTTTTTCAAATTTGCCTTTTTCATTGATTTCAGAATAGTAAATATCGTGTCCACCCAATCCGCCTTCTCTATCACTTACAAAGTAAAGAATTTTTCCATCATAAGAAAAAGAAGCAGATGATTCGTGATACTTTGTATTTATGGCTTTTCCAAGGTTTTCGGGCTTTGACCACAATTTTCCAACTAAATAAGAAATAAACAAATCACCGCCATTAACACCACCTTGATATGTAATTAATTTTTGACCATCGGGAGAAAGGCAAACTGCTGCATCGTGATTTTCTGTATTTACAGGAGGACCCAGGTTAAGGGCTTGTGAAAATTTTTTCCCATTTTTATAACTTACCCAAACATCTTCAAAATACTCGTTTTTCACTTCATCCATTTTGTTTCCTACACCGCCAGGGCGACGAGAGGTGAACATCAAAATGCTTTCATCTGCACTAATTACAGGAGAGTATTCGTTATATGAAGTATTTACTTCTGGTCCAAGATTATCTACCCATACTCTTACAGGTGTTTGAGAAAGTGTTTTGCCATTGTAACATTCCTGAATTTTTTTCTGCACATCTTTTGATTCTTCTGATTTCATTTTTCCGCCATTCATATATGCCTGATATTCCTGTATTGCTTTATCCCATACAGAGTTTAAGTGATAAACTCTGCCCATATAATATCTGATTTTAGGATCTACCTGTGGGTCTAATTGAAATGCTTTCAATATAAAATCGTATGCTTTTTTCTTTTCAAATGAGTTGAGATAACAAAGCCCGATTTTAAAGTTCAATTTAGCATTATTAGGATTAAAATTATTAGCTTTAAGATAATAGGGTAGGGCATCTCTGTAATATGCTTCGCCTTGTTCAAATATTTCATCACCTTTTTTGATGTTATCTTTAGCTTCGTTGAGTTCATCTTTTCTGCCTGGAAAGTTTTTCTTTTCAAACTCTACATTTTGAGCGTAAAGCTGGATACTTAAGAATACAGATAAAATAATACTGATTTTTTTCATAGTGTTGAGTTTTAAAATTTTATTCAGAGCAATCAGAGTCAATGAAAGATTTGGCAGGCGTAATGCCCAGTTCTAATGCTTTTTTCCAGTCAGCACAGCATTCATCTTCTTCACGAAGCATTTGGCGGGCAATGCCACGATTGTAATAGGCCTGACCATTGTTGGGGTCTAATTCAATTGCTTTGGAAGCCATTTCTTTGGCTTTTTTGTAATCTTTTTCTTTAATATATACACCTGCTAATCCATTATAGGCAGCAGAACTTTTGGAATTTTTTTGTAATACTTTTTCAAAATCTGACTTGGCACCTGCAACATCTCCTTTTTCTAATTTTGTAGCACCGCTGTTGATGTATGCAAGGGTATAATTATCATCTATAATAATAGCTTTGTTGTAGGCATCAATGGCTTTGTTGTAATCTTTTTTTTGACGATAAGCAGAACCTAAATTGTTGAAAATAAATGCCTGATTAGGTGCATATTTAGCGGCTAATTCGTAATTTTTAATAGCATTGTCTAAATCATTTTTCATCAAATATGTAGATGCAAGGTCGTTGTAAGCATAAGCATAATCTGATTTTGACTGAATGGCTTTTTCGTAATACATTTTGGCTTTATCATAATCCTGATAATTAAAATAGAGCATTCCCAAATAATAATTGGCTTCAGCGTGATTAGGATTTAATTCAACGACCTTTAATAATACTTGTTCCTGACTATCTTTTTTGTTTTGATGAAAAAATATTAAGGATTTTGTAAAATAATATTCATCAGAAGATTTCAAAGCAATGGCTTGATTAATATCTTTAAGGGCTTCAGCATAATTTTTTAATTGAATATATGCCAATGCTCTATTGTAGTATGCTTTTTCAAAATTAGGAAGATTTTGTAATGCCTGCGTAAATAGTTGAATAGCCATTGAAGGATTATTGCTGTTCAGATAATTTAATCCTGAATTGTAATCATTTTGAGCTATTTGTTCAGGTGTAAGTTGAGCGGCTATTTTCACGGTATCAGATTGAGCATATTGCAACTGAATGCTTACGCTTGCAATAAAAAATCCCAATAAAATTTTTTTCATAATAATTTTTTTGTTTGCAATTTTACATAAAAAATTTCATATAGATGTAATGTTTTAATAATATCTTCATTAACTAAATTCAATATTACTATGACCCGCCTTGCGGGTCAAACGATTATAGGGATATTATCAATTCATCTATAAATTTTGTCCCCAACTCGTTGGGGACTACTTCAATAAAAATTATTCTACTAACACTATAAATGCGTGCAAATTCAACAGTAATGGTTATCAATTATTTTTTAGACGCTAAACTGGTACTTTTTAATAAAAAATAACTTGCATATTTTTAAAATATGCCGTATAATTGTAGTATGAAACAAAGTATTCAGAATTACATAAACTTTTTGAAGTTTGAGAAAAATTTTTCAAATCATACTATTATTGCTTATGAGAATGATTTGATGGATTTTGCTGATTTTATTAGTGAAAAAAGCATTAGCGATATTAATAAAAATGATATTAGAAGTTTTTTGACATTTTTATCTGAAAAAGAATTGCAGGTAAAAAGTATCAGAAGAAAAATTTCATCTGTTCGGTCTTTTTTTAAGTTTCTAATGAAAGAAAATATTATTAAGCATAATCCCTGCACAGGAATTATTTTACCTAAATTGAAAAAAAATATTCCTGAATTTACAGATGCTAACCCGATATTAAATTATTTATCCCAAAATATCAATGAAGACGATTTTGAAGGTATCAGGAATCACTTGATTATTGATTTGTTGTATCAAACAGGTATTCGTAGAAGTGAGTTACATCAACTAAAATGGAGTGATGTGGATTGGTATAATTTAAATCTGAAAGTGTTGGGAAAAAGAAATAAAGAAAGAATCATTCCATTTTCTTTGAAATTAAAAAGTAACCTTGAGAGATATTTTTTCGTATTAGAGAAAAAAGGTATAAAGAAGGAATTTATGTGGATTGATGAAAAAGGTGAGAGATTATCCAGTTATCAACTTTATTATATTGTAAAAAAAGAAATGTCTAAAATTACCACCCAATCTAAAAAACATCCACATATTTTAAGACATACATTTGCAACGCATTTATTAAACAATGGAGCAGATATTAATGCCGTAAAAGAATTATTAGGACATTCTAATTTGAAAGCCACAGAAATATATACCCATAGCAATATTGAACAATTAAAAAAAATATATCAACAAGCCCATCCTCGTTCGGGGGATACTAATTAAACTATCAATAACCTTTAAAAAACCTACCACTATGACAACTAAAATTCAATCTGTACACTTTGATGCAGACAAAAAATTAATTCAATTCATTGAAGAAAGAGTTAATAAATTAACTCGTTTCCATTCAGGTATTATCCACAGCGATGTGATATTAAAATTAGAAAATGCTTCTGATAATGCCAATAAAGTAGCAGAAATTAAATTACATACTAATAATGGGGATTTATTTGCCAAAAAGCAAGAGAAGTCCTTTGAAGCCGCGGTAGACGGAGCATTAGAAGCCCTTAAAAGACAAATTGATAAGAAGAAGTAAAGAGATAGATTTTTTAGGAATTGAAAAAATAATCATTAGTGTGAGTAATAATTGCTTGTATTGATTTGAATAAAGTAGTTATTTAGAAAGTAAGTATTATGTAGTTGTTATTCTCTTGTTGAAGAATGATTGTTTATAAAATGAGATAATTAGAAACGATAAGTATTTAGTGTATACATGAATTATGTTTGATTCATAATCTTCTGCAATTATTCGTCCCCAACGGAGTTGGGGATTCGTGCATTCGTTGCAAGTATAAATATTATGTTTGATTCATAATTTTCTGCAAAGCAAATAATAAGCATTTAAAATAAAAAACAAAATTACTGCAATAGTGTTTATTAAAGCAATAATCCCAAAATTTATTGGATTTAATGTATAAATAGCAAAGCGAATCAATAGAATTAACTGAAAAATTATCCAGATAAAATAATATATTTTATGATTTATCTGATAAGTAATTTTGAATATAGCAGGTAAAATGATAGTAATGTGTGCAAATATCATGTTCATTATAAAACCAAGAAAAAATGAATGTATTTGTAAATCATAATTAATAAAATCCAATATAAATGTAAGCCCATGAATGAATAACCAATAATAGCCCAGCATCAATGCCCAACCTCTGAACTTGTGTGGCTCATTTTTACGAATATTTATTTTTGCAACATCATATAATATCAACCATATTGATATACACAATATACTGATACCAAATAAAATATTAGTTAAGTGATTAATTGTAAAGGATGAGAGCAAAGAGAATAAAATGAATAAAAGTAACATTTGTTTTTTAAATTTAGATACATTTAGAAACCTTGATAATTCTAATCTTTCTGCAACGATAGTGAGCAGAAAAAAAATTTCAATCCATCGGATTGTAGGAACTAAATTTCTTTCAATGTAGTAGTAACAAAATCCAATAAAATAAGCCAATGCAGAAATAATGAATAATACATTCTCAAAATTTTTGTGTTGAAAATAAAAATATAAATACATCATTATCATAATACATCCCCCGAGCATCAAAAATATAATTCCCTCATCAATATATTTGAATAAAAAGAATATTAAACTCAATCCATTGATGAATGGAATGCTATGAAGCAATTTTTTATGAAGCGTAACGGCTCTTTCAAGCGTGATAAGCGTTCCGAAAAATGAACCTGTCATTAACAAAAAATGATAAGGGGAAAGATAAGTGAGTAAGTTCCAATATCCTGTTCTTGAAACACCTGTAATTAGCCCTACCATCAGAGAAGTAAATGCTGTCAATAAAATCAGGATTCTTGTAATCATTTTAAATCTTTAATTTTTTTAGTCAATAATTTCTGTCTAAACTTTTCACGAATGTCTTTGTAAAAATGATGTAAAGGACAAGGATTTTTTTCGGAACACTTTTCAAATCCCATTCCACAGGCAGAGAATTTACTCTTATCATCAAAAACATTAATCACTTCCATTAAAGAAATTTCCTTTTGTGTTTTAGATAAGTAAAATCCACCATTTTTCCCTTTTTTTGATGAAACAATATTTTTTCGTGCAAGTATTTGCATAATGCCAGCCAAAAATGCCAATGGAATGTTTTGCTCCTTTGCAATCTTTTTCACATCTAATAATTCTTTTGAGTTATTTAGTTGGGTTAATGCCTGTAAAGCGTATTGAGATTGTTTTGACAACATAATTTTTATTTTGAAAGCAAAAGTCCTAATAATAAGATGATGATAGATAGCAAAAGCGTCATTCTACCTGTAAAAGAAGCCCATTTTTTTAAATGTTCATATTCTTTTTCATCTACATCATTAATAAGTTGATTGCCTATTTTTCTTTCGTGAATAATGTTAATTACTATCATTAAAATAAACAAACTGATTTTTAGTAAAAGTTTTTTTCCATAAGGATTATCAGAAAATAAAAACAAATTGAAAGTTTTGAATTTGAAGTAATAATTCAAAATTCCTGTTATTAGAAGTAATAAAATAATCCATCTTCCTGCTTTTGAAAAAATGATTCCACTATTTATAACAATTTTTCTTTTAAGTGCTTCATTATTGCCTAAAGATTTTTTTAATGCTGGTATAATAACTAATGGCAAAAATATTTGCCCACCAATCCAGATACATACCAATATCAAATGAAGATAAAGTGAAACGATATACATTTATATCAATTCTTTTTCTAATTGAATGGCTTTGGGAAATAAAATATTGTTTTCAAGATGAATATGGATCATTAAATCATCATCAAATTCTTTTAATAAACGATATAATGCAGCGTAAGAATTACAAGCATCTTGTGGTGCTGAATAATCATTAGATAGTTTTCTGATTTGTTTAATTAAATCACCTGCGATATCATGCTCGTGAAACATTACACTAATAGGACTTTGCAATGATGCAAATGATAGAGTTTTGTTGATAGACATTTTTTCTATTGCAGGAAATAAAATATTTTCTTCTTTCATCAAATGCGTATTCAATTCATTTATTAGTGCATTAAATAATTGATGGATTTGAATCAACTCGGGGTGTGATGCTCCGTGTCTTTCTTTTACTTTTTCTGCTAATCCTAATAAAATTTCTTGATTATTTTTTATGTATTGATGGTGTTTTTGAATGATATATTGAGTAAGTTCATGTAATGGCATTGAATTAAAATCTAATTCGCTACTTTCAGTTGTTTGATTAAGTTCTTTTTCTACTGATTGATAATCTATGCCTTTTTCTTCACATGCTTCTTTTAATGTTTTATTTCCGCCACAACAAAAGTCAATTCCATATTTCATAAATACTTTTACTTTTTTTAGGTCATTAGCAGCAATTTCTCCAATGGTTTTGTCTCTTTTAGTTATTTTAACCTGCCATACATCTGGACCTTCTTTAAGATACAACCATTCAAATGTTTTACCTCTTTCTGCAAGCATCTGATAATATAATGGTTTGGGGTCGTGGTCGTTGGTAATGACCAAAGCATCACCAGCGTTTAATTCATCAAAGTTTTTGAAGATGGTGGGATGTTTTTCTCTGGGTGCAATGACCCTTACATCTAATTCTATTGTTTTCATAGTTTAAAATTTTGGTGCAAATATAGTTATTTTAATAATATAAAAATATATTTTTATATTATTTTAATACATAAAAAAGTGGCATTAAAAGCCACTTTTTAATTTTACTCTCCTATAATTTGTCGGGAGATAACTAATTTTTGTATTTCACTTGTGCCTTCTCCGATAGTGCAAAGTTTGCTATCCCTGTAATACTTTTCTGCGGGAAAATCTTTTGTATAACCATATCCACCAAAAATTTGAACTGCTTCATTACTTACTTTCACGGCTACTTCCGAAGCATAATATTTCGCAAAGGCGCTTTCTTTGGTTACTTTTAATCCTCTGTTTTTTATATCGCCTGCCTGATAGGTGAGTAACTCAGCCACTTCGGTTTCAGTAGCCATATCGGCTAATTTAAATGCAATGGCTTGATGTTGTGCAATGGGCTTCCCAAATTGCACTCTTTCTTTGGCATATTTAAGTGCTGATTCGTAGGCACCTCTGGCTATTCCACAAGAGAGGGCAGCAATAGATATTCTACCTCCATCTAATACTTTCATTGCTTGAATAAATCCTTCTCCTTCTTTGCCAATCATTTGAGATTTATGTACTCTGCAGTTGTCAAAAATTAATTCTGCTGTTTCGCTGGCACGCATTCCGAGTTTATTTTCTTTTTTTCCCGATTTAAAGCCGGGCGTTCCTTTTTCAATGATGAATGCACTCATTCCGTGGCTATCTCCTTTTTCTCCGGTTCTAACAATTACAACGGCAACATCTCCACTAATAGCATGTGTAATAAAATTTTTGGCACCGTTGATAATATAATAATCTCCGTCTTTTACAGCGGTAGTATTCATTCCTCCTGCGTCTGAACCAGTATTGTGTTCAGTTAATCCCCAGGCGCCAATCCATTCGCCGGTAGCAAGTTTAGGAAGATATTTTCTTTTTTGTTCTTCGCTGCCATGTTGTAAAATATGTCCCGTGCATAAAGAGTTATGAGCTGCCATTGATAATCCGATAGCACCACATACTTTTCCTAACTCAATAATAGCTGTGATGTATTCTAAATAACCAAATCCACTGCCGCCGTATTCTTGGGGTACCAAAACGCCCATCAAACCTAATTCTCCCATTTTTTTGAACAAGTCAACGGGAAAATGTTGTTCTTCATCCCATTTCATTACATAGGGTGCGATGTTGTCTTTTGCAAAATCACGCACCATTTGAGCAATCATTTTTTGATTTTCTGTTAATTCAAAATTCATAGTAATAGATTTTTAATAAGAGGTTAAACAAATGATATTGTTAGTAATAGATTGTAATTTTTCTTTTCCTTTTAAGAAGGAAAGTTCAATGATAAAGGTGAAATCACTTACACTTGCATTGTGATGTTGTACTAATTGTGCAGCTGCCATTGCTGTCCCGCCTGTAGCTAATAAATCATCGTGAATGAGAATTTTTTGTCCGGGTAGAATACTGTTTTGATTAATTTCAATAGCCGCAGAACCATACTCTAATTGATATTCTGCTTTAACAGTTTTGTATGGTAATTTACCTGCTTTTCGGGCTAATATAAATGGTACTTTTAATCTATTGGCAAGCAAGAAACCGAATAAAAAACCTCTACTTTCTATACCTAAAACAGCATCAGGTTTTTGTGAAATTCTTTTTATAAATTCGTTAATAATCTCTTCACATAAATCAGGATTTTCAAAAATAGGTGTAATGTCTTTGAAGTTTACGCCAGGTGTAGGAAAGTCGGGCACTTCTCTGATATTTTGTCTTATTTTTTCACTAATGCTCATAATATTAAAGATATAAATCTGAATGTTGTAATTTTAAGTAATAGGATACAGATAACCACGCACTAATAGCGGCAATAATGATACCTGCTATAAATATTGAGGAAAAGGTGATAATCCACATCAAGGTTGATTGAAGATTAAGAATTTGTGGAATATATTGTGTAGTGATGTACCAAATTCCAACAATCATTAGTGCGCTGATAAAAGATGCAATAATGCCTTGAATAATACTTTTAATGATAAAGGGTTTTCCTATAAAAAATTTTGTAGCACCAACAAGATACATAGTGCGAATTAAAAATCTTTTTGAATAAATAGAAAGCCGAATAGTGTTATTGATTAGTGTAACAGCAATAATGAGTAAGAGTATTCCAAAAAATAAAAGATATAATACAATAATTCGGGCGTTTTTATTGATTTTATCTATTAAATTTTTTTGGTATGAAATTTCTTTGACATAAGGTTTATCAGATAAAATTCTTTCAATTTTTTGCAAACTGTCATTATTGGCGTAGGAGGCATTTAATTTAATATCAATGTATGCAGAAAGTGGATTGTAACCGAGAAAAGAAATAAAATCTTCGCCTAAATCTTTTTTAAGTTGTTCTGCTGCTGCTTCTTTTGAAATGTATTGTATATTATGAGTGAAGGGCATTTGAGAAAGTTCTGTTTGCAAATCGTGTAAAATATTATCGGGAATACTATCTTTCAGATAAATTTGAAAGCCGATGTTTTCCTTAATGCTATTAGTAAGTTTTTGTGCATTGTAAATTAAAAGAGAGGTTAATCCAAGCATAAAGAGCACAAGAGATAAACTAATAATTACTGTAATGGACGATGGGTGAAAGTTTTTCATTATTAAAAAATTTGTTCTGCAACTTTTTTTGTAGTTTCAGGATTTCCCATTGTATAAAAGTGCAAGCAAGGGGCATTGGATTGAATTAATTCTTTGCATTGACTTACGCACCATTCAATACCAACTTGTTGAACCGCTTCATCTGAAGTGCATTTTTGAACTTCTTTGTAAAGATCATAAGGAATTTCAACATTAAAAACTTTTGGGATAGTGAGTAATTGCCTTTTAGAAGTAAGAATTTTAATACCTGGGATAATGGGAACATTTATTCCTATTTCTTTGCATTTTTGAACAAAGTCAAAGTATTTTTTATTATCAAAGAACATTTGAGTAACAATATAATGAGCACCTGCATCAATTTTTTGTTTGAGGTACATTAAATCAGAATGAATATTAGGTGCTTCAAAATGTTTTTCAGGATAGCCCGCTACACCTATACAAAAATCAGTAGGTTCGGCATCTTTCATTTCTTCATCCAGATAAATGCCTTTGTTCATAGCGGCTATTTGTTTGACTAAATCAATGGCATAAGCGTGTCCGCCGGGTTCAGGCACAAAGTAGGGCTCTGATTTAATACTATCGCCACGCAGTGCAAGTACATTTTGAATGCCAAGGAAATTAAGGTCTATAAGAGCGTTTTCAGTTTCTTCTTTATTAAATCCGCCACAAATCATGTGTGGAACGGTTTCAATATTATATTTATACATTAGTGCAGCACAAATACCAACAGTACCGGGCCTTTTGCGAACACTCACTTTTTCTAAATAGCCGCCGGGTCTTTTTTTATACACATATTCTTCACGATGATAAGTAACATCAATAAAAGCGGGCTTGAATTCTAATAATTGGTCAATAACATTGTAAATATTTTGAACACCTTTACCTTTGAGTGGAGGAAGAATTTCAATTGAAAACAGAGTTTTGTTTTGATTGTTTTTGAGAATATCTATTAACTTCATATATTATTTTACAATTTCAATAGAGGTGATTTCAGGAACTTTAGATTTAATAGTTTCTTCAATGGCTGCTTTAAAAGTAAAGTATTGCATATCGCAGGTTCGGCAAGTACCTGTAAATCTTAATTTAATAGAATGGGGTTGGCATTCTATTAACTCTATTCCCCCATTATCTGCTTGCAAGTAAGGAATAATTTCGCTCAATGCTTCATTTACTTTTTTCTGCAATTCATTATTAGCAGGCATATTTTTATTATATGAGTGGCAAATGTATATGAAAATTTTTAATCATACAAGTTAGGTGTATTTGTTAGATACTTGAACAAGTTATTTAATTTAAGATATAATTATTTTATTTTGCAGCATATTTTTTTATGAAAAGAGTTTTAATTACAGGTGGAAGCGGCTTTTTAGGAAGAGCATTGTCGGAACATTTAATTTCTGCGGATTATGAAGTAAGATGGTTATCACGAAGTTTAAATATATATAAACCAACAGGTGTAAAGGTATATTTATGGGATGTCAATAAAGGTTATCTTGACAGAAAAGCATTAGAGGATGTAAATGTTATTGTTCATTTAAGTGGAGCGGGTATTGCAGATAAGAGATGGACTTCAAAGTATCAACAAGAAATAATCCGTTCACGGATTTTTACTGCTTCAATGTTAGCCGTATGTTTGAAAGAGATGAATATTAAATTAGATGGGTTCATCGGTGGAAGCGCAGTAGGTTATTATGGAACAGAAAAAACTGATAAAGTTTTTACCGAAGATGATAAAGAAGGCAAAGATTTTTTAGCCAAAGTGTGTTATGTGTGGGAAAAAACTTATGATTTGATTAAAGAATTGAATATTCGCACCTGCATTGTTAGAACAGGGCTTGTATTATCAGAAAAAGGTGGTTTTTACAAAAAAGTTGCACCGATATTTAAGTACGGATTAGGAGCGACATTGGGCGATGGAAAACAATACATGCCGTGGATTAGTGTTGATGATTGGTGTGGTATAGTTAAATTTTTAATTGAAAATCAAAAGTGCGAGGGTATTTTTAATGCTGTGCAAGGTAGTTACATTACACATCAAGAATTTGCAAAGTTATTAGCGGAGTCATTTAATAAAAAAATATTAGCAATTAAAATACCAGAATGGTTTTTGAAAATTCTTTTAGGAGAATCATCAGAAATTTTAACAAGAGGAGTGAAGGTAAGTAGCAAAAAAATCCGTCAGTGTGGATACGAGTTTCAACACAATAATTTAGTTCAATTATTTCAACAATTAAAAATGAAATATGAAAGAGAAAGTTAATATTTATTGGATGAGAAGGGACTTGAGATTTGAAGATAATGCGGCATTGTATAATGCTTTAATGGATGAATTACCAATAATACCTATTTTTATATTTGATAAAAATATTTTAGATGAATTGAAAAAGCCCTATGATAAGCGAGTTCAATTTATTTATCAAGAGCTCACTAAATTAAATCAGTATTTATTTGAAAATTATCATTCAGGAATAATCACTTTTTATGACAAACCTAAGAATGTATTTGAAAAATTATTAGAAAAATATGATATTCAAAAAGTATTTGTGAATAGGGATTATGAGCCATATGCTATTGAGAGAGATACTGAAATTAAATCATTCTTAAAACAAAATGGTGTTAATTACTTATCTTATAAAGACCACGTTATTTTTGAACCATGGGAGATTAAAAATAAATACGGAAAAGTATTTCATATTTATACACACTTTGCAAATGCTTGGAAAAAATTGTTCAATGAAGAGAGTTTAATAATTCATGACTCAGAAAAATATTTGAATAAACTTTACAAGTTAAATGAAATATTGAGTATTGTATCTTATGAATCAATGGGATTTAAATGGGAACAAAATGTAGAATTCAAAGCATTAAATATTTTGCCAGAAGCTTTAAGCAATTACCATCTTACAAGAGATAGGATTGATAATGAAAAAGGCACAACAAATGCAGGGCTGTATTTGAGATTTGGCACAATAAGCACAAGATATTTAGTGAAGTTAGGTTTGCAGTACAATCAACAATATCTGAATGAATTAATTTGGCGAGAATTTTTTCAGCATTTAATTTATCATTATCCTTTTACAAAAGATGAGAATTTTAGAGAGATTTACAAACAATTTAATTGGGAGAATGATAAGCAATTATTTGAGAAATGGAAGAAAGGAGAAACCGGATTTCCGATTATTGATGCGGCAATGAGAGAATTAAACACAACGGGTTATATGCACAATAGATGTAGAATGATAGTAGCCAATTTTTTGACAAAGATATTATTGATAGATTGGAGATGGGGAGAAAGATATTTTGCAGAAAAACTGATGGACTACGAATTAGCATCTAATGTTGGAAATTGGCAGTGGTGTGCTGGAACGGGTGTAGATGCCGCTCCATACTTCAGAATTTTTAATCCTTCTTTACAACAAGAAAAATTTGACCCTTCTTACAAATATGTAAAAAAATGGATACCTGATTTTGGTGTGAATAAATACATTCAACCCATTGTCAATTATGAAGAAAGAAGAAAAATGAGTTTGGAGAGATACAGGAAATATTAAATTTTGTTTAATTTTTTTGTAAAATTATTAAACAAACAAATATTTTCTGTATATTTGTGCCGATGAGTAAATTATATGACATAGCCACATTGGAAAAAATCTCTGGAATTAAGGCCCATACAATAAGGATTTGGGAACAGAGATACAAAATTTTGAAACCCGAAAGAACACCAACAAATATAAGGGTTTATAACGATTCTCATTTGCAAAAATTATTGAATACTAAATTACTATTAGATTATGGATATAAAATATCGGAAGTAGCATCAATGAATGAGCAGCAGATGAGGAACATCATCTTGAATGTTATTAAAACGACTAATGATAGTTCTTATGTTGTCTATGAGTATTTTCAAAATGAATTAGTTTATTCTACAATAGAATTAAATGAGTTGTATTTTGAAAGAACATATTTGAATACTATCAATAAGTATGGTGTTTTTAATACGATGAAAAATATTATTTATCCCTTCATGAATAGAATTGGGATTTTGTGGTCAATAGGTGATATTTCTCCACTTGAAGAACATTTTGCTTCACAAATTATAGTTAGAAAACTTCAATCAGCCATAGATGCACAAGATATAACTAATACATCCGGTGAAACTTATTTGCTTTTTTTATTGCCTAATGAACACCATCAAATACCTTTGTTGTTTGCTAATTACATTTTAAGGTCGCATAAAAAGAAAACTTATTATTTAGGTGAAGATGTGCCTGTGGAAAATATTTCTAAATTCTGTAAGGATAAGCCAGTTGATTATTTAATTACGTTCTTAACAACCGGCGTGAGTGATGATGTAGTAGAAAGTATCAGAAAAATTATTAATTCTATGAATGAAAGCACATATTTAGTATTGGGCGGATCTAATGATAATTTGATTAGAATACAAGAAAAAATTAAAAGCAAAAGAGTGATTTACAACAAAAATGTGAACGACTTTATAAAAATTATTTCTCAAAAAATTTTTTAAACAAATATTTGTTTAATTTTTTGAAAAAATAATTAAACATAAAATAAGATAAAGGAAATGAATAAAATAGTCATAATAGGAGGTGGAATTTCGGGTTTATCTGCTGCTGCTTATCTTTCAAAAAACAATGAAGTAATACTTTTAGAAAAAAATTCATCTCTTGGAGGTAGAGCAAGGATTCTGGAAAATAGGGGATTTAAGTTTGATATGGGACCAAGTTGGTATTGGATGCCCGATGTATTTGAAAGGTTTTTCAACGATTTTAATCATACAACATCAGATTTTTATACATTAATTCAACTTAATCCAGCATTTCAAGTAATTTTTGATGATGGTGATGTAATCTATATTCCTGCTAACATTGAAGAACTTGCAGATATTTTTGAAAAGTATGAAAGAGGTAGTAGAAAAAAATTAATGAATTATCTCAACCAATCAAAACTTTTGTATGATTTGTCTATGAATGGGGCTGTTGATAAGCCATATTTGAACTGGAGTGATTATTTAGATAAAAAGTTTTTGAATATTCAAATGTTATCATCATTATTTAGAAGTGTAAGCGGAGATGTAAGAAAATATTTTCACCATTCTAAATTGCGTCAATTGCTTGAATTCCCTGTTATTTTCTTAGGTTCAACAGCAGACAAGATTCCTGCTTTATATCATTTAATGAACTATGCTTGCTTTAAACTTGGAACATGGTATCCAATGGGTGGTATGTATGAGATTATTAAATCCATACACAAAATTGGTTTAGAAAATAACGCTCAATACTTTGTTAATACAGAAGTTAAAGAAATATTGGTGAAGAATAAAAAAGTGATAGGAATAAGAACAGATAAAGATTTTATTGAAGCGGATATTGTTATTTCTTCTGCTGATTATACACATACTGAAAATAATTTGATAAAGAAGCAGTTTGCTAATTACAACGAAGATTATTGGGAAAGAAAAACATTTGCACCATCTGCACTTATTTTTTATTTAGGAGTAAATAAAAAATTACCGCGATTACTTCATCACAATTTATTTTTTGATGCTGACTTCAATAAGCACATTCATCAGATATATTCTAATAAACAATGGCCTGATAATCCTTTATTCTATGTTTCAGTTCCTTCAAAAACAGATAATAGCGTATCACCAGTTGGATATGAGAACGTCTTTATTCTGATACCAATAGCACCAGGATTAAAAGATGATAAAAATATACATGAGCAAATTTTCAAAAATGTAATAAGTAGAATAGAAAAGTTTATTGGAGAAAAATTTTCAGAAAACATCATAGTAAAACATACTTATAGTGTTAGTAATTTCATAAATGATTACAATGCATATAAAGGAAATGCGTATGGACTGGCAAATACATTATTTCAAACAGCAGGATTTAAACCAAAAATGAGAAATAAAAATATTTCAAATTTATTTTACATTGGACAATTAACTGTACCAGGCCCAGGTGTGCCGCCATCTTTAATATCAGGAAAAATTGTATCTAATCTAATAACAAAATATTATCCATCAACAGAAATTAAAACCAAACAATATGAAACAGTTATATGATATTGTCTCGGCAAAAATAAGCAAGATGCTTACAAATGCTTATAGTACAAGTTTTTCAATAGGCATACTTGCACTTGGGAAACAAATTAGAAATGACATTTATGCTATTTATGGCTTTGTTCGTTTAGCAGATGAAATAGTTGATAGTTTTCATGATTATGATAGGAAGACATTATTAGAAGAATTTAAGCGAGAAACTTATTTATCAATCCAAAGGGGCATATCAACCAATCCTATTCTTAATAACTTTCAGCATACAGTCAATAAATATCAAATTCCATTAGATTTAATAGAAGCATTTTTCAAAAGTATGGAAAATGATTTGTATCAAACTATTCACAATCAAGCAAGTTACAATGAATACATTTATGGTTCGGCAGAAGTAGTTGGACTGATGTGCTTGATGGTTTTTGTCAATGGTGATATAAAAAAATATCAAGAATTAAAACCTTATGCTCAATCATTAGGGGCTGCTTTTCAAAAAGTCAATTTTTTAAGAGATATGAAAGATGATTATTTTAATTTAGGTAGAATTTATTTCCCAAATGTTCATCTTAATCAAATGGATTATCAAACATTGAAATCTATTCAAGATGATATACAAAAAGATTTTGATAATGCTTTTATTGGAATTAGAAAATTACCTGATAATTCTAAATTTGGTGTGTATGTTGCTTATTGTTATTACAAAGGATTGTTTTATAAAATACTATCAATGCATCCTGCTGAATTATTAAAACAAAGAATAAGAATTTCTAATTTCAAAAAAATATTGTTGCTTATTAAATCATTTATTGAGTATAAATTAAGATATGTTTAATTCAATATTAAAATTAAAACTTATGATATTCTTCAACTTCTTCCCCTTATTGATGGGAGTAAGTCAAAATAAAAATTATGTGGCATTGAGAGAGCATTTTGATAAATACAAAGATAATTATCAAGAATGCAAAAAGATGTATGAAAAATTAGAAAAGGATATTGATGTAGTTCATAGAGGTTATGCTGCTATGTATGCATTTATGTTAGCCAAGCATCATTGGGATGTGTTTTCAAAATGGCATTATTTTAGTGTTGGAAAAAAATTATTAGAAAATGCAATTTCAGAAAATTCAAATACTCTTGAATTGAGATTTATGAGAATGGTTATTCAAATGAATCTTCCTTCTGTGTTAGGATATAACTCAAAAATAGAAGAAGATAAAGCATTTGTATTAAAACATTTCAATTCAACAAATGATGAGGACTTGAAAAGCAGAATAAAGAATTATTTAATTAGCAATAAAATCATTAAGGAAAAGACAATTGAACATTTATGATTTCTAACGAAAAACAAAATATTTTATTAGTTGATGAAAATGATTGTCCATTAGGTATAATGGACAAAATGGAGGTTCATCAAAAGGGCTTGTTACATAGAGCCATTTCTGTAATTGTATTTAATTCAAAAGGAGAAATGCTTTTACAAAGAAGGTCATTGAATAAGTATCATTCTGCTGGAAAGTGGTCAAACACCTGTTGTTCTCATCCTTATCCAGATGAAAACCCCATTGATGCAGCCCGTAGGAGATTATTTGAAGAAATGGGAATTAATGTTGAAAAATTAATTTTCTGGAAACGTTTGCTGTATCGTGTGGAGTTGGAAAATAATTTAATTGAAAATGAATTAGATTATATTTTCATTTGTGTAACCGATGAATTGCCTAATATCAACAAAGATGAAGTAATGGAATATAGATATGCAAATTTTGATTCGCTATTTGAAGACGTTAGTAAAAATGAAACTAATTATACTTATTGGTTTAAGTTGATATTAAAAGAATTAAATTTGCAGCAAATAAGTAATTGGATAAGTTATGCTAACTAATATATTATTGATAATAATCACTTATATTTTGATGGAACCTATCACATGGTTCACCCATAAATACATTATGCACGGCTTTATGTGGAAATTTCACGAAGACCATCATGATAACAGAAAGAAAAAACATTCTTTTTTTGAAAAGAATGATGTGTTCTTTTTGATTTTTGCAATACCTTCAATGATAATGTTTTTATCAGGCACTTTATTTGAAGAGTATGAGTATTTAATATTTATTGCTACTGGAATAACATTATATGGCTTAACTTATTTTTTTATTCACGATGTTTTGATTCATAGAAGATTTAAGTTTTTGAATAAATTAGAAAATCCTTATTTCAATGCATTAAGAAAAGCCCACAAAGCACATCATAAGCATTTAGGTAAAGAGGATGGTGAATGTTTTGGCTTACTTATTGTTCCCAAAAAATATTTCAAAAACCAGTCAATAAATATTGTATCCAAAAAATAAATTTTAGTGAATTCTCACTTTACATATCTGTTAGTTGACTTGAGTGTAATTTTTTTTCCTTTATTATTGTCTTTTACAAAGCGGTTCTATTTTATACATTTAACTAAAAAATTTTTCATTTCAAATGTATTAGTTACTTTATTCTTCATTATTTGGGATGTTTATTTTACTTATCAAAATGTATGGAGTTTTAATAATAAGTATGTATTTGGATTGTATTTTTTTAATTTACCTATTGAAGAAGTGATATTTTTTATTGCTATTCCCTATGCTTGCACTTTTAGTTACTTTGTTATTTCTAAATTTTATGATTTTAGTAAGGTATATAAACTGACGAAATACTTTTATTATTCAATTTTAATAATTTGCTTTATTGTATCCCTATTTTATTGGAGACATAAATACACATATACATCTTTTATACTCAACAATTTTTTTATTTTATTTTTAATACTTCGTAAAGAATGGATTTTGCTCCAAAAATTTTTATTTGCTTATATGTTTGTTTTGATTTTTTTTATTTTATCTAACGGAGTATTAACAGGTAGTTTTTTTATTGCTGAACCAGTAGTGATATATAATCCAAATGAAATTATTGGTGTAAGAATTTTTAATATTCCAGTTGAAGATTTTTTCTATGGTATGCTTTTGCAATACGCTAATTACTGGACTTTTGAAAAATTAAACATCAACACTAAACCGAAGTATCAATCTTTTTTCACTTCATAATTCACATTTCTTTCTTTTAAGTAATCCATTACAAAATCAAAAATATCTTTGTTGGTAGCAACTAATTCAGGAGGAAAAACGCCTTTTGGATTAAATTTATTTTCAAGAATTAAATGTGCCATAGCAGAGCAGGTAAATCCTGTTGTTCGTGCCATAGAAGAAAAACCTGTTTGCTTATCGTATCTATCAAATAAATCATAAGTATAAGTTACTGGCTTTCCGTTTTCAACACCTTTAATAATGTTTCTCATTATTGTAAATTCTTCATCATTTGGATGAAGTTTCCAAATTTCTTTCAATAAATGAGTGGTAACTTCTATTGGTTTTATTTTTTTATCATTGATAATAATTTCTTTGTCATCAAAAAATCCTGTTGTTTTTAATGCTTGAATTAATTTCACATGACCTGGATAACGCAATGTTTTTTCTTTCATATTGGGGACATTCATGGTGTAGAGCAAACTTCTCAATCCATCTGTATTAAATGCTTCTAATGTGCCTATGCCATCAAAGTCAATCATTTCTAATTCTGATAAGGCGTGCTTTGTAATTATTTTTCCATTTTCTTTTAATCGTGCGGGACGAGTGTATTCTTCAATTACATCTACAGGTGAAAAAGGCGCTTTATATTCAAATGGAAATTTTCTTTCTAATGGTAATCCGCCAACATAACAAACAAATTCTTCTACCTGCATTTGTTTGGAATGATAACCTAATAAAAAGTTGCTCATACCTGGTGCAACACCACAATCTACAATAATAGTGCAATTGTGCTCTCGTGCTAAATCATTTAAATTTAAGGCATCTTCGGGATAAAACGAAATGTCAGCAACATTTTTTCCAAAAGTAATAACTGATTTTAAAACTTGAAATGCCATAAAACCAGGAAGTGCAGTTACAACAAGGTCTGCATCTTGTATCGCTGATTTTAATTGTTTTTCATCAGTTACATCTGCTTTTAATGTGGTAATGTTTTTTTTACCAGAAAATTTTTTGAGTGATTGTTCATTAATATCAACTACTTTCACAAAGTGATGAGTAGCAAGGTCTTGTGCTATTACATTACCTACCAATCCACTGCCTAATACTGTTATTTTTGCCATATTATTTTTTACTTGTTAGCCATGAATATACGAATCCCTCAACTTCATTGGAGGGACAAGTATTTTTTAATTTTTAATTCTTAATTTTTAATTTTTAATTTTTAATTTTTAATTTAAATCTTATATTCTCTCGCAAAGACGCAAAGAACGCAAAGTTTTTAATTCTTAATTTTTAATTTTTAATTTTTAATTGTATTACTTAATTCTGATTTGAGTTGGTCAATTACTTTTACTTCAATGGGGTCTGCATTATTTAATAATGCTAATTCATAAGAAATCCAATCTGCAATGTGGACAATATACACCCATTGTGCTAATAATGATTGTCCTTTGGCTTTTAATTCAATAATTGGAGTATTAAATTGCTCAAATACTTTTTTACAAAAAGCATATCTTTTTTTGTTTGCTTCTAAATCAAAATCTGTAAGAATTGAGATAACAGAGAGCTTACAATAAAGATGCTTCCATCCAACAATTTCATTATGATTCATTTCAGGAATAATATGATGACTGCAAAGTATTTTACTATTTTCATTTAATTGTTGTCTTAATCTCACAGCCAGGGCTTCGCTGTGTAAAGAATAAATCATCGGAAAAGTAGAATGAATTTGTTGAGCCATTTTTTGAGACAATGCACGAATATCGTTTTGGTGTTGTTTTAATATTTCAATGGCTTCTTTGATTTCATTCTTCCATTTATCAGAAATGATGTGGGCTTTTTCAAGAATACTTAAAACAGCAACAAGGGAATATCCTAAACAGGTGCGAGGCGGAAATCCTTGTGGTAATTTGATTATAGGAAATTGATGTTGACGGCTCAACTCTTCCAATTTACCACCGCTTGTAATTCCAACAATAATGGCATTTTTACGCACAGCATCATTTAAGCAACTTAATGTTTCTTCTGTGTTTCCTGAATAAGAGGAAAGAATAACCAATGTATTGTCGTTAATAAATTCTGGTAAATGATAGGATTTATTGACCAAAATTGGAACAGGAGATTGCGCAAACGCATATTCGTAAGCAAAAGTGCCGCCAATTCCAGAGCCGCCCATTCCACTTATTACAACATTTGTAATTTTTTGTGATGTTGTAAATTGAAATTGTTCTGCAATCTGCAAGCCACTTTCAAGTTGTTCAGGAAAATTCAGAATATACTTATCCATCATAAAGTAAAATATTTTGCTTCAAATATAGTGATGAAAATGAAATATCAGAAAAAGGATAGGATACAAAATTTAATTTTAATTCACTATTGTCCAGGAAAAAATCTCATCCCTTCAATTCCCCTCTCCTTACAAAGGAGAGGGGCTAGGGGGGAGGTATTTAATGAGGGTATCTTTTGCCTGCGGCAAAAGATACCCTTGATCCCCAACTCCGTTGGGGAGAAAATACAGGTATCTTAAAGTTAAACAAAAATATTTTGGACACTATTGATTTTAATTACTTAGTATTAAGAAAATTACAAATGACACTTAAAATAATCAAATGTTTCTTTACATTCATTACATTTCATCAATGCCTTGCAAGGTGTGCTGCCATTTGGAGAGATTAAGGTAGTATTAGTGCTATTACAGCGTGGGCAATGTATTTGATATTTGCCGTTAATTAAATCAATGAGGGTAATTTTATTTTGCGGTGGTGCTATGCCGTAGTTGTTTAATTTTTTTAATGCTTCAGGTTGAATTCTATCTGTTGTCCATGCAGGAGAATAAACAATTTCTACTTTTCCGTTAATGTTTTGTTCTTTTAGTTTTTTCTCTATATCACTTTGAATTTGCCAGGTTGCAGGGCAAGCAGTATAAGTAGGCATTATTTGAACGACTACATTATTCTTATCTGAAATAATAACATCTTTCACCATTCCAAGTTCAACAATGCTAACTACTGGAATTTCAGGGTCTGGAATGGAATTAAGTATTTGAAAAATTTTATCTCTCGTTAGCACATTACCATTTTGCATCTGGATACATTCTGGGTAAAGATTGCATTTCTGCGAGTATATAATCTAAATATTCAGTATGAATACCTTGTTTGCCACCTGTTTGCATAAATACATTTTGTGGAATTTCAAGTGTTGCTTCTTTCATTAAGTTATTCATTTCTTCACTCCAGATGTATTGAATTTTTTCTAAATCAGGAGCAATGCCTTCTTCCTGCATTATTTTTTCAGATTCATCAGGGGTGAATAATTCACCAGTAAATCGCCATAAGTTATTGAGTGCTTTTTGAGCCCTTTGGTGGCTTTCTTCGGTGCCATCACCAAATCTTTTAATCCACCATGAAGAATGGCGATAATGATAATTGACTTCCTTATATGCTTTTTGTGCTAATGCAGATAGGGTGGGGTCTTTACTTTCGCAAAGTGCTTTGAAATAATGATAACGAAAGGCATCCATAAACACTTGTCTTACAATTGTATTCGCATAATCATCATTAGGAAGTTCTACTAATTTTACATTAAAGAATTCTCTTCCATTTCTGAAAAATGCTAATTTATCCTGGTCTCTGCCTTTGTTTTCAACTTTTCCTGCATATTCTAAAAGCACATTGGCATGTCCTAATGTATCTAATGCAACATTAGTGAGTGCTAAATCTTCTTCTAAAAAAGGACCATGACCAGTCCATTCACTTAATCTTTGAGCAAGTATGAGTGAAGAATCGCCTAATATGAGCAGATATTTGAAAAATGCATCTTGAAAATTCATAATTACATGTTTTTAATTGCATCAGGAATATTGTAAAAAGTAGGATGTCTGTATATTTTGTCATTGGCAGGGTCAAAGAAAGAGCCAATGTCTTCGGGTGTGCTGGATACAATACAATGAGAAGGCACTACCCAAACTACTGTGGCTTCACCTCTACGAGTGTAGGTATCACGAGCGTTTTGTAAAGCCATTTCTTTATCAAAGGCGTGAATGCTTCCAGCATGGATGAAAGGTTGTCCTGATTTTTTTTGTAAGAACACTTCCCACAAAGTGCCCTGGTTGTCTTTATTAGTATTCATAGTGATTTGTTTTTTATGATACAATCATTTCTTTACTATGTTTTTTGGCATACGCAGCTGCTGCATCTCTTACCCATTGTCCTTCTTGATGGGCTTTAATTCTGGCAGATAATCTTTCTTTATTGCATGGTCCATCACCTTTAATAACACGCCAAAATTCATTCCAATCGGGTGGTGTGAAATCGTAGCCCTTTTTTTCTTCATTCCATTTCAAATTAGGGTCTGGAACTTTAAGCCCGATGAATTCTGCTTGTGGAACTGTTTGATTGACAAATTTTTGACGAAGTTGGTCGTTGGTTTCTCTTTTAATTCTCCATTTAATAGCATCAGCACTATGAGGAGATTCTGAATCGGGTGGTCCAAACATCATTAAAGTTGGATACCACCAGCGGTTAAGAGCGTCTTGAGCCATTTGTTTTTGTTCAGGTGTTCCAAGCGCTAAACGCATCATAATTTCATAACCCTGTCTTTGATGAAAACTTTCTTCTTTACAAATTCTAATCATTGCACGGCTGTAAGGACCATAAGAAGTTCTTTGGAGCATGACCTGATTCATAATAGCAGCGCCATCTACAAGCCAGCCAATAGCACCAATGTCAGCCCAAGTTAGGGTAGGGTAGTTAAAAATAGAAGAATACTTGGCTTTACCTGTGTGTAGTGCTTCTAACATTTCTTCTCTGGAAATACCAAGTGTTTCAGCGGCAGAGTATAAATACAATCCATGTCCCCCTTCATCTTGAACTTTGGCAAGTAAAACTAATTTTGCTCTTAAACTGGGTGCACGGGTAATCCAATTTCCTTCGGGAAGCATGCCCACTACTTCTGAATGGGCATGTTGAGAGATTTGACGAATAAGATGCTGACGATACTTTTCAGGCATCCAATCTTTGGGTTCTATAAATTCATTATTGGCTAATTTTTTTTCAAATATTTCTTCCAATTCTTTTTCTGATTTCATATATAAATATTTAGCACTTACAAAGATACGGCAAATTTCCTGATTTATCAAATATCAAAAAATGATTTTTGTCATATTTTTTACAGTAATCCAATTTTCCAAATTAAATTAGGTACGGTGCAAAAAAATATTCTCCATTATTGATATTAAGAAGCAACACATCAATGTTCCTTCAAATTTCAGATTGAAATTATTATTCACATTTGTTTGTTAGTATTTTTTTGAGATTTAAAGATGAGGTTATCTATAAAGGCATTTACTTTGTAGAAAAAAATATGGCTGTCAGAAAAAAAATTCAGGAAAGTGATAGAAAGATTTTTGTGTTGGATACTTCTGTTATTTTATATGATTATACAGCAATTAAAAATTTTAAGGATAATGATGTTGTTATCCCCATTACTGTGTTGGAAGAGCTGGATAATTTTAAAAAAGGAAATGATACGAAAAATTTTGCTGCAAGAGAATTTATAAGATACATAGATAAACAATCTGGTAATCATACTTTGCAAGATTGGATACCCATCAATAGCAGAACTGTTGGTAGATTTAAAATTGAAATGAGAAGTGATGCCAAATTAAATGCAGAGAAAATTTTTGATGAAAGAAAAGCAGATCATAAAATTTTAAATACGACTTTGTATTTACAGGAAAAATACCCGAATAGAAAGGTTATTTTAGTTACAAAAGATATTAATTTAAGGATCAAAGCGAAATCATTGAATATACAGGCAGAAGATTATGAGACGGGAAAAATCAAACATCCCGAAGAATTATATACAGGAAAAGCAGAGATTAGTAAAGTGAAATCTGATATTATTCAAAAACTATATCAGACCGGAGAATGCGATGCTCAATTATTTTCTAAACAAAGACCAATACCTAATCAATATTTTATATTGAAAAATAATAATCAATCAGTTTTAGCCAGATATGATGCAGTTTCAGATAAATTAATAAGAGTGCAAAAGCAATCTGCTTTTGGAATTGTACCAAAAAATGCTGAACAGACATTTGCTTTAGATGCTTTGCTTAATGACGATATAAAATTAGTTACCTTACAAGGTGTGGCAGGAACAGGAAAAACATTATTATCGGTAGCAGGTGCGTTAGAAAAAAGAAGAAATTATCAACAGATTTTTTTAGCAAGACCAATTGTACCGTTGAGTAATAAAGATATTGGTTATTTGCCTGGTGATATTCAACAAAAAATAAATCCCTATATGGAACCGCTTTGGGATAATTTGAAGTACATAAAATCATTGTATTCTGAAAAAGACAAGGAATTCAAGCAAATAAACGATATGATTGAAAATGAAAAGTTATTAGTATCTGCCTTAGCATATATTCGTGGAAGAAGTTTGAGTAACATTTATTTTATTATTGATGAAGCGCAGAATCTTACCCCGCATGAAATTAAAACCATTATCACCCGCGCGGGAGAAGGGACAAAAATTGTTTTTACCGGTGATGTAAGACAAATAGATACCCCTTATTTAGATGCACAAAGTAATGGACTGAGTTATCTGATAGAAAAATTTAAAGGACAAAGTATCTACGCACACATTACCTTACAGAAAGGAGAAAGAAGTTTATTAGCTAATCTTGCAAATGATTTACTGTGATAAATAATAAAAATATTTAGGGCAATACTGGTAGAAAATATGAAAAACTATAAAATCAACATTGCATCGCCATAAGTGAAGAATCTGTATTTTTCTTTAACAGCTTCTTTGTATGCTTTCATAATTAACTCATATCCACCAAATGCTGCTGTGAGAATTAGTGGTGTTGATTCTGGTGTATGAAAATTGGTAATCATTGCTGTTGGAATTGAAAAATGATAGGGAGGAAAAATAAATTTGTTGGTCCAACCTATTCCGGGGTTTAATCTTCCTGTAGTAGATACAGATGATTCAACTGTTCTTACTACACTTGTTCCAACTGCAATTACCTTTTTTTTCTTGTCTAATGCTTCATTGATAATTTTAGCAGAACTAGCGGGAATAATATATTCTTCACTTTCCATTTTATGTTTGCTCAAATCCTCTACTTCTACAGGTCTAAATGTGCCAAGTCCAACATGCAAAGTAATAGGTGCAAATTGAACGCCTTTTATTTCTAATCTTTTGAGTAATTCTCTGCTAAAATGTAGTCCTGCAGTAGGTGCAGCAACGGCACCTTCATTTTTAGCATATACTGTTTGGTATCTTTCAGCATCTAATGGTTCTGGCTTTCTTTTGATATATTTGGGTAGGGGAACTTCACCCAGGTCATACAGTTTTTTACGAAATGTCTCATAAGGGCCTTCAAACAAGAATCTTAATGTTCTGCCTCTTGAAGTGGTATTATCAATAACTTCTGCAACCAATTCATTGTGTTGTCCAAAATAGATTTTATTTCCAATTCTGATTTTTCTGGCAGGATCTACAAGTACATCCCAAATTTTCATTTCTGCATTAATTTCACGCAGTAGGAAAACTTCAATTTTAGCACCTGTTTTTTCTTTATTTCCGTATAAACGAGCTGGAAATACTTTGGTATCATTTAAAATTAAAACATCACCTTCGTCAAAATATTCTATTATATCTTTGAAGAGTTTGTGTTCAAATTTTCCAGTATCTCTATGTACGACCATTAAACGGCTTTGGTCTCTTTCTTTAGCGGGATATTCTGCTAAAAGGTCTTTGGGAAGATTAAATTTAAATGCTGATAGTTTCATAATCTTACGGGATTATTTTTTGGGGTTGATATAATTTTGTTTATTATCCTTTTAATGCTTCTGCGCCTGCAACTATTTCAAGAATTTCTTTGGTAATAGCAGCTTGACGGGCTTTATTATAATCAATTTTTAACTGACGAATGAGTTCTTTGGCATTATCAGTTGCTTTATGCATAGCAGTCATACGAGCACCATGCTCAGATGCGTTAGAATCTAACAATGCTTTGAAAAGTTGTGTTTTTAAAGTTTGTGGAATGAGTTCGTTAATGATATAATTTCTGTCGGGTTCAAAAATATAATCTACACTTGATTGTGAGATAGTATCAGATTTTTTGATGGGTAAAAAATCTTCACTCACTGGAAGTTGAACGGCGGCGTTTTTAAATTGATTGTAAATTAAATAAACTGCATCTATTTTTTTCTCTATGAAAAATTGAATAATCCATTGAGCAATAATAGCGGCGTTTTCGTATTTAGGTTTTTCTGAAAGTTCAAATAAATCTAAATTTGTAGCATTGATAAGAGTATTAAATTGTTTTTTTCTTACAAACTCTGAAATTTTTTTCCCGATAGGTAATATTTGAATTTGAGCAGATGGATATTGTTGGTGAAGATTATTGTATATTTCAAGTACTTTTTTATTGATATTGGAATTGAATGCCCCTGCTAATCCTCTATTGCTGGATATGGGGATTAGTAATATATTTTTGGGATGGTCGGATACTCGGCTGTAAATGTTCTCAGAAATGTCTAATCCTGCACTTACATTTTGGATAATAGATTTTAATTTATTCGCGTATGGTCTTAACTGTAAAATGCTATCTTGTGCTTTTCTCAATTTTGCAGCACTTACCATTTTCATAGCACTGGTAATCTGCATAGTTGAGTTCACTGATGCAATTCTATTTCTGACTTCCTTTAAGTTAGGCATATAATATAATTATTTGGCTAAATTCCAATATTAATTTTGTTTATATTTCTCTGATACTTGTGCCGCTACTTTATCAAGAACATCGGTTACACTATCATCAATAATTCCTTGTTTTAATTTTTGAAGCGTATCTTTGTATTGAGCATCTAATACGGCTAAGTAATCTTTTTCAAACTCTTTAACTTTATTTACAGGTACATTTTTCAAAAGATTTTTTGTACCTGCATATATAATTGCAATTTGTTTTTCAACAGGCATTGGTGAAAATAAATTTTGTTTAAGGATTTCAACATTTCTGGCACCTTTATCTAATATATTTTTTGTTGCTGCATCTAAATCAGAGCCAAATTTTGCAAATGCTTCTAATTCTCTGTATTGTGCCTGGTCTAATTTTAAGGTACCTGCTACCTTTTTCATAGATTTAATTTGCGCATTTCCACCTACACGTGATACAGAAATACCAACATTGATAGCAGGACGAACGCCTGAGTTAAATAAATTGGATTCAAGGAAAATCTGTCCATCAGTAATAGAAATAACATTAGTTGGAATGTAAGCAGAAACATCACCTGCTTGAGTTTCAATAATTGGTAATGCAGTTAATGAACCACCACCTTTTACAAGATGTTTAATACTTTCGGGCAAGTCGTTCATTTGCTTAGCAATATTATCATCTGCGATAATCTTTGCTGCTCTTTCAAGTAAGCGAGAGTGAAGATAAAATACATCACCTGGATATGCTTCTCTTCCTGGAGGACGACGCAATAAGAGAGAAACCTCACGATATGCTACGGCTTGTTTAGATAAATCATCATAAACAATAAGAGCTGGTCTTCCAGTATCTCTGAAAAATTCACCAATAGCAGCTCCTGCAAATGGTGCGTAGAATTGCATAGGGGCAGGGTCAGAAGCATTAGCAGCCACTACTATTGTGTAAGGCATTGCACCATATTCTTCTAATGTTCTTACAATTTGAGCAACGGTTGAGCCTTTTTGCCCGATAGCAACATAGATACAATATACAGGTTTGCCTGCATCATAAAATTCTTTTTGATTGATAATGGTATCTAAACAAATAGATGTTTTCCCAGTTTGACGGTCACCAATTACTAACTCTCTTTGCCCGCGTCCAATAGGTATCATGGCGTCAATGGCTTTGATTCCTGTTTGTAAGGGCTCATTTACAGGTTGGCGGTAAATAACTCCGGGCGCTTTTCTTTCAATGGGCATTTCATATAATTCTCCTGTAATAGGCCCTTTACCATCAATAGGCTGTCCTAGAGTATTAACCACTCTTCCGAGCATTCCTTCACCTACTTTAATAGAGGCAATACGGTGGGTCCTTTTGCAAGTGCTTCCTTCTTTAATGCCTTCACTGGTACCTAATAACACAGCACCTACATTATCTTCTTCCAGATTAAGGGCTATGCCTTGTGTACCGTTGTCAAAAACGATTAATTCACCAGATTGTACATTGTTGAGTCCATATATTCTGGCGATACCATCACCTACCTGTAATACGGTACCAATTTCTTGCAATTCAACTTCTGTTTTTAATCCAGAAATTTGTTCTTTCAAAATGTTTGTAATTTCAGATGGTTTTATTTCTATCATAAGTTTATTAGTTTAATGAGTTGGTTTGAATAAATTTTTGGTATAATTGATTAAGTTGTGAGCTGATACTTGTGTCAATTTGCTCATTATCTGTTTTTAGTATGAATCCTCCGATAATTTCAGGGTTAATTTGTTCATTTAATTCAACTTGAGATGCTGATTTTATTTTTTTCAGTTTTTCTACAAGATTATTTTTTAATTCATCATCAAACTTAAATGCAGTGATAAGCTGAGCGCTTACAATTTTGTTTCTTTTTTTGTATTCTGCAGTAATGGCATTCAATATTTCAGGTAAAATATATTCTCTTCTTCTTTTACACAATATTGATATAAATTGAATGAGAATTTGGTGAATATTTTTTTCAAAGAGCTGTTTAAATACCTTTTCTTTTTTATCTGACTTGATAAGGGGACTTTTAATAAAGTTTAAAAAATCTCTGTTACTTTTAATGAGATTGATTAATTCATTAGCATTAGAATAAATTTGTTCTGATGCATTGGACTGTTGTGCAATATCTAAAATGGCTTGTGCGTATCTGTGAGCAGCAATCATATAATTAGTTTAATGAAACTTCTTCTAACATTTGTTTAACTAATTGTTTTTGAGCATCTGGGTTAGAAAGTTCTTTTTTAAGAATTTTAGATGCAATTTCAATAGACAGTGTTGCTACCTGTTGTTTGATTTCTGAAATAGCAGCATTTTTTTGAGCATTAATAGATTCCTGAGCAGAAGTTAATATTTTTTGTGCTTCTTTTTGTGCTTGTGTTTTGGCGTCAGATATCATTTTTTCTTTAATTTCTCTGGCTTCTTTAATAATGTTATCATATTCTAATCTTGCTTGTTGAAGTAGTTTTTCATTATCTGCCTGAAGTTTTTTAATTTCTTCTCTTGCTTTTTCGGCTTCTTTTAGAGCGTCTTCAATTTTTTGCTCACGGCTTTTTACAGCAGATAAAATAGGTTTCCATGCAAATTTTGTGAGGATAAATAATAGGAGTAAGAAAACAACTGTTGTCCAAAAGATAAGCCCGATAGAAGGGGTAGTGAGTGCATTGAGAATTAAAAGAGAGTTCATATATTTTTGATTTTATTGTTTGTTTAATTTTTTTTTTACTTAAAATCCCGTGCTTCTTAATCAACCATTAAGAAGCACGGGTTTAAGTAATTGTTATTTCATTAAAGATACAACTACACCAAATAATGCAACACCTTCAATAAGGGCTGCTGCAATAAGCATAGTTGTTCTAATGGTACCAGCAGCTTCTGGCTGGCGAGCAATGCCGTCCATTGCTTTTCCTCCGATTAGCCCAATGCCAAGTCCGGCACCGATAACTGCTAATCCTGCTCCGATTACAGAGATACTTCCTGTCATAGAGATTGATTTTAGGGTTTATGATGTTGTTTGGTTTTTAATGGTGATCTTCATGATGTTCCTCTATCGCTCCTCCTATATAAAGTGAGGTTAATAATGTAAATATGTATGCTTGTAGAAATGCAACAAAAGTTTCTAACATGTCAATAAATACACCAAAAGCAACTGAAATAGGAGCGACATAAATAGATTTGAAAATAAAAATAAGTCCAACTAAGCTGATAATGATAATATGTCCAGCAGTAATATTAGCAAAAAGACGAATCATTAAAGCAAAAGGTTTAGTAAAGATGCCAATAATTTCAATAGGAATTAAAATAGGCCACAGTGCAACAGGAGCGGGTGGCATTAAAATATGCTTCCAATAATATTTATTGGCACGAAGGTGCACCACAATTAAAACAATAAAAGCGAGGGTAAAAGTAAATGCAATGTTTCCTGTTACATTGGCACTAACAGGGATAAGACCGAGTAGATTATTGATAAGAATTAAAAAGAAAAGTGTGAGTAAAAATGGTACATATTTATCTGCTTTTGATAGAGGAATATTTTCGCGGGCAATTTCGTCTCGTATAAATAAAATAACGGGTTCAAGTATAGATTGTAATCCCTTGGGAGCCGAATTGACACCAGTATTTCTGTATGCTTTTGCAACCGAAGTAAATATTAATGCTAATAAAATAGCAGATAAAAATAATTGTGCCACATTTTTAGTAATAGAAAAATCATAAATTTTCTCGGCATTGTTTTCAGAAATAATTTTTTCCTCTTCTAATTTTAATCCGTTGTATTCTTTGTGACCATGTTCAAATACAGATGATGAAAATACCATTAATCCTCTTGTGTTTGAATAAACTATGCAGGGTAAAGGAATAGCAACTGCCTCTTCGCCTTCACCCCATAAATGCCAGTAATGTGAGTCCAATATGTGTTCAAATGCTACTTTTGCAATATCAACATTTTCTTCAGTAGTAGAGGAATTATTATGTTGATTATGGTTGCTATTATGATTATAATTTTCTTGAGCCCAACCAAGAATAGGTAAAACTGCTAATAAATATGCAATTTTTTTCACAAAGTTCATTATCATTTTTTTAAATCGGCGGCAAATGTAATATACAAATCAGCCAAAAGCAAATTTTTTTCTAATAAAACTATCCGAAATTTTGAATAATGACTAAAATCATAAAAATTATAGATTAGTGGAAAAGTATTAACACACCGTGCTGTTCCGTTAAAGGTGGATTGATGGGCGATAATCGCGGATAATGGAATCATTCATTAGTAAAAGTAAAAATATTTGTCCTCCTTAGGCGGATAGTCGTTATAAGTGTTTGTCATTTTGAGCGCAGCGAAAAATCTAAAAGAAGAAAGAGACGCTTCTCCGCCTTTGGCGGATCAGCGTGACAAAGTGAAATCCATCCTGAGCGAAGCGAAGGAATTAAAAGCGAGATGCTTCGCTGCGTTCAGTATAATACTGATTAAATAAACCACAAAGAGCGCAATCCCTCCTCAACGATGTTGGGGACTTTGCGGACACAAAGACCACAAAAAAACATTATACTCCCAGCCCTATCAAAGTAACATCATCTACCTGAAATTGTTCGCCTTTCCATTGTAAGAAAAATTGTGTTAGTTGCTCGCCTTGTTTGATGATGGAATGTTCCTGCAGGTTTTTCAATACTTCCACTAATTGCTTACTGCCCATTTTCTTTCCTTTTGTTCCGCCGAACTGGTCAGCAAAACCATCGGTGCTTAAATATATTCTGCTACCTTGTGTGAGCGTGATTTCGTGCTGTGAAAATACATACGCTTCTTCATACCAACCAATGGGTTGTTTATCTCCTTTCAGTTCAATCACTTCTTTTTCAGGTGTGATGATAAACAATGAACGGTTAGCACCACTGAATTGAATTTTGTTTTTGTCTCGCTTGTTTATTCTCACCAAACAAACATCCATTCCGTCTCTTAAATGCTGTTCATCAGAACTTAATCTTTCAACTACAATTTCCCTTGCTCTGTCTAAAATTTTACCTGTATCTATAATACCTTCTTCTTTCACGGCTTTGGTAAGAGCACCGCTGCAAACTACGCTCACCATAGCCCCCGGCACGCCGTGTCCTGTGCTATCAGCAGCAGCAAGGAAGATATAATCTTTTGTTTCTTCCAGCCAATAAAAATCTCCTGCAATGATGTCTTTGGGTAAATATAAAACAAAACTGTTGGGTAACAATGTTTGCCATTTATCTTGTGAAGGCAGGATGGCTTGTTGTATCCGTTTAGCGTAGAGTATGCTATCGGTAATTTCTTTGTTTTTTTCTTCTACTAATTTTTTCTGTTTAGCAATGATGTCTTTTTGTCTTTGTGTGATTTTGTATCTGTTATACATAAAACCCGCAAAAATTATTACTAGAGCGAGCCCGCCATATAAAGCATATTGTTGATTGCGTTTGGCTTTGATTTCTGCTTGTTGTTGAGCGATTTGTGCTTTATGTATTTCTGCTTGTTTGGCAGCGGTAATACTATCTGCTGTACGTTGTTTTTCGTATTGGTATTGCATTTCTTTCTGAATGGCGGCTTTTTGGTTTTCTTCGCTCATTACGCTGTCGCAGTATTTGATGTGTTCTTTGTAGTAATATAAAGCTTTTTCAAATTTTCCGGTTTGGGCGTAGAGTTCGGATAAATTTTTGCAATCTCCTTCTAAGTAATAAATTGTTTCAAGTTCACGATTCATTAGTTCGGCTTGCTTTAAATATTTTTCTGCTTCCTTGAATTTTTTTTGTTTTAAATACACCCCCCCGATGTTTCCGAGATTGATGGCTTGACTTCGTTTATCTCCGATTTCTTCATCAATTTTCAATGCCTTGAAATAATACTCCAAGGTCTTAGCATAGTCGCCTTGGTCATGATAAACACCCCCGATGTTTCCGAGATGTCTTGCCACTCCG
The DNA here is from genome assembly GCA_040758575.1 of Bacteroidota bacterium. GTDB lineage: Bacteria > Bacteroidota > Bacteroidia > B-17B0 > Aurantibacillaceae > BPGX01. The sequence continues at coordinate 205,054 of JBFLVH010000003.1, forward strand.
TTTTTATTTCCTAGTTCTTCATCCATTTTCAATGCTTTGAAATAATAATCCAGTGCTTTGGCATAGTTGCCATGGTCTAAATAAACATTTCCGATGTTTCCGAGATGTCTTGCAACTCCATTTTTATTTCCCAAATATTCATCTATTTTCAATGCTTTAAAATAATACTCCAATGCTTTAGAATCGTTGCTTTGTTCTTTATAAACAACCCCGATGTTTCCGAGATTAGTTGCCTGACCTTGTTTATTTCCAATTTCTTCATTAATTTTCAATGATTTGAAATAATACTCCAGTGCTTTGGAATAGTTGCCTTGATTATGATAAATAGCCCCGATGTTTCCGAGTGACGCAGCTTTGAGTTTTTTGGCTTTATATGAAATTGTTTTTTCTTTTGAATGTTCATACTTTTCTGCAATGGATAAAGCAACATTGTATAATTCCATTGCTTTCAAATAATCACTTTTTACATAATAATCCCATCCTTTTGCTCTGATGGCTTCTCCTTTTCTTAATTCTCCATCGGCACCTGTAATTTTTTCAGCCATTTTTTCGGCAAGGGTGTGGTAATAAATAGCAGTGTCGGGGTTGGAATTTTTGAAGAAATCACCAATAGCCAGATAAGCATTAAATTGGGTTGTGTCGTGGCGGGCGGTTTTAAGCACATTGAAAAGGGAATCTAATTTTTTGTTTTGGGAATGAAGTTGTAAGGCAAGTGAAAAACAAAACAAAAAGATGAAAGTAGTATTTTTCACTAATAATTTTTTTTGACAAAAATAAGGAGAGATTTTTTAAATTAAAAATGCTTGTCCCCAATCCCCAACTGCGTTGGGGAGGGATTCGTGCAACTTGTCCGCCGAAAGCAGATAAGCAAAAAACTCATCACGCAAAGTCGCAAAGGACGCGAAGAAATATTTTCTTGCGGGCGAAACTAGATCATTGCAATCTTTGAAGACAAGTAAAAGGAACAAAAAATATTTTGAATAGAGAGTTTATCAAACATTCCTAATCGTATTTTATAGCCGTTTGTAATTTATAGATTTCCTCTTATGTTATTATCTTTCCTTTTATCACAATTTTGAAACAGATGTGTTTTCATATTCGTATAAGGAGTGAAAAAACAATAAAATTAAAAACAATGAACAATACTAAAACTTACTACTATGAAAACAAAAGTATTCGCCCTGTTAATGGCTGCTATGCTTACAGCCAATGGGCAAACGGAATCACTCATCACAAGTACGGATAATGGAGGGGCTGAATACTGGACCAAAATAGCCCGTCAAAAAAATCTCAATCCTGCAGAAACACAGGAGTTTGTCCAGTCACACTTGAGAGACAATACTTTGTTCAAAGTGATCTCTAATAATCCACCTAACATTCAACAGTCCTGTACTAACATGGATTTTGAAAGTGGTAATTTAAATGGTTGGACAGCCACTACAGGATACAATCCGCAATATAATGCTACTGGTTGCTGTCCATTTGCAGGCGGTGCACAATTAATTACTAATAGTAATGCACTTGATCCGTGCGGTGGTTTTCCTGTTGTATGTCCGGGTGGAAATTTTTCTTTGAAATTAGGCGATAATCAGGTAGGAGGTAAAGCCGACAGAATAGAACAGACGTTTTTGGTTACTGCTTCTAATGCTTATTTTACCTATAAATATGCTGTTGTTTTACAAGATCCGGGGCATAATCCAGCCGACCAACCTAAATTTGTAATTGAAATGTTAGACCAAAATGGTAATCAAATACCTTGTACTTATTATAGTGTAACGGCAGGTCAGGGAATACCTGGTTTTCAAAATTCAATCAGTTGTCCGGGCGTTATTTTCAAGCCGTGGTCAAGTGTATCAGCAGATTTAACTTCTTACATCGGACAAAATGTAACTATTCGTTTTACTACTTATGATTGCGGATTAGGCGGACATTATGGTTATGCATATATTGATGGTGATTGTTTATCATTTCCGCAAACACAACCAGATACAATATGTGTAGGTGAAGTTAAAACAATATGTGCTCCTTCGGGTTTTGCATCTTATTTATGGAGTGGTACAGGTGTGAATGGTAACCCCAATCAATGTGTGAGTATCAATAATCCTGGCAATTATGCAGTTCAAACGACAATGTTTACAGGATGTCCAGGTCCTACTTTTTATTTTCCGATATTTAATCGTCCTACGCCTAATGCGAATTTTAATATTGGCAACAATAATACATCTTGTGGTTTGACTGTTAGTTTTCATAATACATCCAGTAATGCTGGTGGGAATACTTACTGGTATTGGAACTTTGGAGATGGTAATACTTCTACTGCTCAAAATCCTGTGCACACCTATTCAGCATCAGGTCAATATAGTGTTACATTGATTGTAGGTAATTCTTATGGATGCTATGATACCACTTCAATGTTGGTAGATGTGAACAATCCTGTTAATGCTGACTATTTGTTTAATAATGTTTGTTTAGGTAGTCCTACATCATTTACTAATACAAGCAGTATAAATCAAGGGGCTATTACATCTTCACAATGGAATTTTGGAAATGGTGCAACATCTAATCAGAATAATCCTGTATATACTTACACAGCAGCAGGAAGTTATTCTGTAATGTTAGTGGCTACATCTAACAAGGGATGCACTGATACTGTGATAAAAATTGTTGATGTTTATCCAGGGCCATCGGTTTCATTTACTGCTAATAATGTATGTTTAGGAAATGCTATTAATTTTGTAAGTAATGCAAGTGTTAGCAATGGTAATATTGTAACTTATCAATGGAATTTTGGAAATGGTCAAACATCTAATCAGCAAAATCCTGTTTATCAATATTCAAGTGTAGGTAATTACAATGTGAGTTTGTCTGTTATTTCAAATAATAACTGCATTAACAGTTATTCTACATTAGTGTCTGTTTATCCATTGCCTAATGTGAATTTTACAGCCAATAATGTATGTTATGGAACGGCTGTGAATTTTAATAATCAAAGTAATATTTCAAGCGGAAGCATTATTTCTTATTCATGGAATTTTGGTAATGGTCAAACTTCAACACAAGTCAATCCACAATGTGCTTATACAACGGTTGGTATCTATTCTGTTACCTTGATGGCTGTAAGTGATAATAACTGTGTTTCTTCTATCACTAAAACAGTAGAAATATATCCTTTGCCAAATGTATTGTTTTCTGCTAATAATAATTGTGCAGGTGCACCTATTACATTTAATAATCAATCATCAGTAGGTAATGGTCAAATTATACAATATCAATGGAATTTCAGCAATGGTTTTGCATCCAATAATGCTAATCCAGTGTTTTATACTAATAATGCAGGTATTTATAATGCAACTTTATCTGTTGTGAGCAATCATAATTGTATTGCATCGGCTACCAATACTTTTGAAGTGTATCCATTGCCAAATGTAGAATTTAGTTTTAATAATGTTTGCGAAGGAATGCCAGTGTATTTTATCAATCAATCTAATATCTCATCAGGTAGCATTGTCAATTATCAATGGAATTTTGGCAATGGTTTAATATCTAATCAAACTCATCCTAATGTAATGTATAGTGCAGGCAATTATGTAGTAACCTTAACTGCGTTTACAGATAAAAATTGTGCATCCAGTATCAATCATACAGTAATTGTTTATCCATCGCCTGTTGCAAATTTTTCTGTGAATACTGTATGTTTCAATCATCCAAATGTCTTTACTAATTTGAGTAGCATTTCAGCAGGAACTATTACAAAATACAGATGGGATTTTCAAAATGATGGCGTGTGGGATGATACTATTAATGTGAATCCTAATTATGTTTATCCAGCAGCAGGACAATATAAAGCCAGATTGCAAGCCATTAGTAATTATGGTTGCATGCATCAAACTATGAAAAATGTAATAGTGAGACCTAATCCAGTGGCTAATTTTGTGAGCAGCAAAACCTGTTTAGGAGATATTACTCAATTTACTAATTTATCTTATTCAAATGATGGTGCTATAACTGCTTACTATTGGGATTTGAATGCAGATGGATATTATGATAATGTATTGCCCAATCCAACATTTGAATATCCTGCACATGGTAGTTATTTGATTACATTTGAAGTTCAAAATGAATATGGATGTGTGAGCGTTATTAAAAAGCCCGTATATGTGAATCCAAATCCTAATCCGATATTTACGATTAATAATCCTAATGGATGTCCCAAACATTGTGTTCAGTTTAATAATTTATCTACTATTGTAAGTGGTAATATTCAGTCCTATCAATGGAATTTTGGAGATGGAAGTATTAGTAATGTGATAAATCCGGTATACTGCTATGAAAATAGTGGCGTGTATAGTGTGATATTAAAGGCGGTGTCTGATAGCGGATGTATAGGAAGTTATGTATTGCCAAACAGTGTGCATATTTATCCTGTGCCAGTAGCAGGATTTGTAACTAATCCAGAAAGAGTATTAGATGAAATGGAGCCATTGATTGTCAGTAATGCTTCCAGTGGAGCAAGTATTGTTACATATACTTTAAGTGATGGTTCTGTATACAATGTGCCTGATTTTACTTACAATGTAACACAAGAAAACATTGAAAAACTAATGATATATCAAAAAGTAATCAATCAATATGGCTGTAAAGATTCTTTGATGAAAGTAATAGATATTATTCCAGGATTTGCTATTTATTTTCCGAATGCATTTACGCCTAATGGAGATGATTTGAATGAAGGATTTACAGGCAAAGGATATGGAATAAAAGATTTCAAATTGTATGTGTTTGACAGATGGGGACATTTGTTGTATGAAACCAATGACATCAATCAACCTTGGGATGGGAAAGATAAAAGCAGAAATGAATTAGTGCCCAATGATACTTATGTATGGAAAGCAGTCGTAACAGATAAAAGAAATAAAGCACACGAATTTGTAGGAAGAGTAACTGTGGTAAGATAATCATTTGTAAGCCACAGCAAAAACGACAGTTCCTTCTATATCAACATAGTCATTGATATTAGAAATGTTGAATAATCTGCACTTGAATTGTGCAGATATTTTTTTAGTAGGTAAATTTTGTTCGTTGTTTTTGTAATTTTGAATAGATGTAATTGTAAAATAAGCAAAAGAAGGTTGAGTGTTGGCTTTGGAAGAATAAGTTTTATTATCAGGTGAAGTGTA
>JBFLVH010000004.1:0-176616 GCA_040758575.1 Bacteroidota bacterium
GAAAGGGACAAAAATAATATCTCTCCATCAGGGTAAAGAGGAGAAAGAATATTTTCTTTCTCCCTTTCCTTGAAAAATATAATTTTTTTACTCCAAAAGTTGCATTTATTAGTTGAATTTAGTTTTTACTTACATTTGCCCAAAAATTATTTATGATTAAATTGAATTGGATTGCATCAACAATTATTTTACTCATCTTATTGCAAAATATCTATTCTCAAACTGACTCAATACCTTCAGATACAGCCAAAAGCAAATACGATGACTTTCAAATACCAGTATATTCTGTTACTTCAGATGAAAGTGATGCAGAAAGCAATAGCCAGGATGTAGCGTCTTTATTACAAGCATCTAGAGATATTTATTTAAGCTATGGTTCTTTTCATTTGGCATCAGTGAATTTTAGATTGAGAGGATTGCCCGCTGACCAAAGTTTAGTAATGATTAATGGTATTAATATGGCTAATCCCGAACTGGGCTATGCCAGTTGGAGCAACTGGGGAGGACTGAATGATGTGATGAGATTCCCTGAAATAAGAATAGGAATAACACCATCTCGCTATGCGTTCAGCCCTTCTGCGGGTTATACATTTATAGATAGTCGTGCATCATTATTCAAAAAAGGAACAAGATTTTCGTATGCTAATTCCAACAGAATATTTCAACACAGAGTAATGCTTACACATTCTACAGGTATGATGCAAAACGGTTGGGCAATTACCATTTCTGCTTCGGCAAGATTATCAGATACAAGTTATTATCCAGGTACTTATTTTAATTCTACCAGTTATTATTTAGGTATAGAAAAAAGATTTAATGACAAACATTCATTGGCATTAACTGCTTTTTATGCTGATATTGAAAGAGCCCGAAAAGGTATGGCTACACTTGAAACTTATTCTCTGGTTGGCAATAATTATTACAATCCTTATTGGGGCTATCAAATGGGAAAAAAGCGAAATGGCTATATCACTAATAATGCTAATCCTACAGCCATCCTGACCTATATTTTCAACATTTCTGAAAATACAAAATGGATTACTTCTGCTTCCTATTCTTATGGGAAAAATAAATCAACAGCCATTACCTGGTACGATGCAGCTAACCCTAATCCTACTTATTACAAATATCTTCCAAGTTATTATCAATATACCAATCCTGCTTATGCACAGATATTAACTCAACTCTGGCAAACAGATGTAAATACACAACAACTTAATTGGGAACATTTTTATCAAGCCAATTATGGTAATCTCTTCACTGTACAGGATGTAGATGGCATTCCTGGTCAAACTTTTGAAGGTAAAAGGTCTAAATACATTGTGCAGGCACAACATTCTGACTCAAAAATTATCTCAGGAACTTCATATCTCAACAAAAGAATTGGAAAATTGTTTTTAAGCGCTGGTATAAATTTCAATTACAGTAAAATACATCATTACAAAACAGTAGATGATTTATTAGGTGGAGATTTTTGGTTAGATTATGATATATTTGCAAGAGGATTATCAACTGACCCATTGTATTATCAAAATGATGTAGAACATCCTAATAAACTTATCAGGCAAGGTGACATTTTTGGATACAACTACAATATTGTTACTTACAGAGGTGAAGGATGGGCACAAGCAGAATATAACTTAAATAAAATTGATTTTTATGCTGCTGTGTCTCTTGCTTATTCCGGTATTTATAGAGATGGACTGATGAAAAACGGCAAATTTCCTGATGATTCCAAAGGTAAATCTGCCACTAAAATTTTTGTCAATCCTTCTATCAAAGGGGGGCTAACTTACAAAATTAATGGAAAAAATTATTTTACCATCAATGGAATGTATTACTCAAAGCCAACAGATTTTCAAAATATTTTTGTATCACCTCAAACCAGAAATGATTATATCAACCCTATTCAAAGTGAAATATTTATGGGCACTGATATTAATTATTACGCTAATCTAGGTTTTCTGAAAGCCCGTGCTACTTATTATTTCTATCAATTCAAAAACTCTACTTATTTGCGTTCTTACTTTCACGATGTATATAACACAATTGTCAATTATGTGATGACTGGTGTAAATACTCAACATCAAGGAGTTGAATTAGGCGTAGAAGCTAAATTTTTAAGGGGCTTTACAGCTACTGGCGTATTAGGTATTGGTGAGTTCATTTACACTGATAGACCTCTTGCTCAAGCGTGGAGGAATAATTCAGGCGAGCAATTATTTTCTGACAGAACAGTGTATTTGAAAAATTACAAAATTGGTGGAACACCGCAAACCATTGCAGGTCTGGGGCTCAGATATAATAGCAAAAAATTCTGGTATGCTGGTGTTTATTTTAATTACTTTGCTAACATGTATGTAGAGCCCAATCCAGATAGAAGAACAGAAGCCGCAGTAAGTAAATATATTCCATCTGACCCGCAGTGGTCGCAATTATTAGATCAGGAAAAATTACCTGCAAAATATACCATTGATGCAAACATTGGTAAATCCTTTAGAATCAAAGGAAAATATACACTTGGTATCAATGCTTCGGTATCTAACTTATTGAATGATAAAACCATCATTAGCAATGCAATTGAACAATTAAGATATGATGCAAACGATCCTTTGAAATTCCCTAATAAATACAATTATGCAATGGGGCTCACTTATTTGTTGATGATTAACTTTAATTTTTAATTAAGATGAAAGTATATTCTTATATTATTTTATTTCTAATATTTTCTTTCAATTTTTTTTCATCAATTGCCCAAAAATTAGAAAAAGGGGTTAATTATCAAATTGCAGTGGTTGCATTCTGGAATGTTGAAAACTTATACGATACTATTAACGACCCCAAAAAGATAGATGAAGAATTCTTACCTAATGGAACTAATCTGTGGAATACACCACGATATTTAAAAAAATTAGATCATTTATCAGAGGTTATTAAACAACTAGGAGAAGAATACACACCTGATGGCCCTGCTGTAATAGGCATGTGTGAAATTGAAAACATCAATGTACTAAAAGATCTTGCTAAACAACCTAAAATAGCCAACAGAAACTATCAACCTATACTTATTGAAGGTCCAGATGCAAGAGGAGTAGATCCTGCTTTGATGTACAATCCTAAATATTTTAAACCAGAAAAATGGGTGTCTTATCCGGTTACAATAGTAACAGACCCTGAGCATAAAACCAGAGATATTTTAGTTGTATATGGAAAATTATTAGGCGAATCTTTTGCTTTTCTGGTCAATCACTGGCCATCCAGAAGAGGTGGAGAAGAAGCCAGCAGACCTAACAGAATTTCTGCTGCAAAAGTGGCTCGGCATATTGCAGATAGTATAATGAAAGTTAATGGTGATATCAAAATAATGATAATGGGTGACTACAATGATGACCCCATCAATGAAAGTATTAAAAAAATCATTGGAACTTATGATGATGTAAAAAGGACAAGAGACGATGAATTTTTTAATCCTATGGAAAAATTACATAAAAAAGGATTTGGAACATTAGCTTATCAAGACCAATGGAATTTATTTGACCAAATATTATTAAACAAACCATTACTTCCTACAGATTATTCTACATTACAATATCTTAATGTAAAAATTTTTAATAAACCATTTGTAAGAAACGATTTCGGTAACTTTAAAGGATATCCTTTTAGAACCATTGTAGGTGGTAACTATCAAGGCGGGTACAGCGATCATTTTTCTGTTTATGTAGTATTAGCCCGTGCTGTAAAAAATCAAAATCAAAAGAAAGATTAAACTCAATACCCCCCCTTTATTTAAAAAAATTTGTCTATTATTTTTATTCTCCTTAACTTTGGCAACTCAATAATAAATTTTACAAACATGAAAAACATCAGAATCTTATTACTGCTTGTAGTGGCTGCAACCCTTATTACTTCTTGCAAGTCGCATGAAAAATGTCCTGCTTACTCAAAGGCAAAAAACACCCCATCAACAATACAAACTGCCTAATCAATGAAGCAGTGTAAAGTTATCCAAAAAAATTTTTTGAAAAAATTATTTTTTGGTGAAAAACATTTTACTTACATTAGCCGCCAACCAATTTTAAAAAATCAAACTATGAAAAAAATTTCTTTTTTTCTGTTATTGGCCGGTACTCTTCTGATGCAGGCACAGCAAGACCCGCAAATCACACAATTTATGTATTCAAAACTGATATATAACCCAGGTTATGCGGGTACAAGCGATGCTCTGTGTGCAACTGCGTTATACAGAAAACAATGGGTGAATTTTCCAGGTGCACCTTCTACAATTGTATTCAGTGCAGATATGCCAGTAATGAATTTACCATTAGGTGCAGGTTTAAATATAATGTCCGATCAAATAGGTGCTATTAAAACTTTATATGCCCGTTTAGCAGTAGCTTACAATAAACAAATTGGCCCAGGTAAATTAGGTGTAGGTATAGATATAGGTATGTTACAAAACCAAGTATCAGAAGAGTGGATTGTACCTGAACCAGGCAAAGTAGATAACAGTATTCCCGGAAATTATACAAGTGGTACACAAAATATCACTAATCCTAATTTAAACAAGATATCTTATGATATGAGCTTTGGTATATTTTATGGAATTCCTAATAAAATGTATGTGGGTATAGCTTCTACTCACTTGCCTGCACAAACTTTATCTGCCGGTGATGCAAAATACATACTTGCAAGACATTATTATATTATGGCAGGATATACTTTTGAATTAAATCCATTTAATAGCATTATTCCTAATGTGAATTTCAAATCAGATGGTTCTACTACAACCGCAGACATTAATTTAACCTATATGTATAATAATATGTTCTGGTTAGGTGCTACTTACAGAGCTCAGGACGCTATTGCCCCAATGTTAGGTGTAAAATTATTAAAGGATAAAAGTTTAAAAATCGGCTATTCTTTTGATTATACAATGTCCAAGTTAAAAGGATATACTTCTGGTACTCATGAAATTATGTTAGGTTATTGCTTTAATATTAAAAAGCAAAAAACGCCTACTGTTTACGGAAATGTGAGATTTTTAGATTAATCAAAAAAAATATTGTAACATATTGAATAGATATGCATTATATTATGCAAACACTTTTAATTAAAAGCCCAATACTATGAAAAAAATATTCCTATTGTCATTATTGACGGCCATTATAGCCGGCTGTAACAAAAGAACAGCCGAATTAGTGGGCGTACAGCCCCGAGAACAATGGTATCAACCCGATCCTTATGGAATGCTTTATATTCCATTAGGTAGCTTTCACATGGGACCAAGTGATGAGGAAACAACAATGGCACATACTTCTCGTAGCAGAATGGTTTCTGTGCAATCTTTCTATATTGATGACTCTGAAATTTCTAATAATGAGTATCGCCAATTCGTATACTGGGTGAGAGATTCCATTGCCAGAAGATTATTGGCAAACGGTTCTAATGCTGATGCGCAAGAGTATCAAATACCCCAGGAAGATTTTCTTGCCACCTGGCCCGAATACAAAGGCGACCAAAATTTACCAGAATTTTATATCAATTGGGAAACCAAAATCAGATGGGATAGTGATGACGAAGATTATAGAAATGACCTTCAACCCCTTTATATTCCAGAAGTAGAAAGATTTTACAACAGAAAGCAAATTGATACAAGAAAACTTAACTATGAATATTATAGAATTGATATTCGTTTGGCTGCTCAAAAATCCAACCGATTTATCCCTAACAAATCTCCAGATGTATGGGATGCTGCTCATGAGTATAAAAAAGCAGAATATAATAACGGTATTACCTTAAATGATGGACAAAATGGACAACCGGGCACGCCTACCACACCTGTTGGAGATCCTGCTAAAGATAACAAAACTTTAGGAACCTATAATGTGAAAGATCAGGTATCTGTAGGACAAGGTAATTACATATTAAGAGAAAGAAATGGAGTAGACCGTTCAGTATTTATTGTTAAAGATATTATTAATGTATATCCCGATACATTAGCGTGGGTTCATGATTATACTTATTCTTTTAATGAGCCACTTACTAATATGTATTTCTGGCACCCTGCTTATGATAACTACCCCGTTGTAGGTATTACCTGGAAACAAGCACGTGCCTTTTCAATATGGAGATCTTTATTATTAAATAATTATTTAATTGGTAGTGGGCAAAGTATTGTCAATGATTTCAGATTACCCACAGAGGCAGAATGGGAATATGCTGCAAGAGGTGGATTGAAATTATCACCTTATCCTTGGGGTGGTCCCTATATCAGAAATGCACGTGGATGCTTTCTTGGCAACTTTAAGCCGATGAGAGGTTCATATATTGATGATGGAGGATTTCATACCGTTTATATTTACTCCTATAACCCAAATGATTATGGCATTTATTGTATGGCTGGTAATGTGGCAGAATGGACTAGTAATGCCTTTGATGAATCTGCTTATGATTTTTCACATGATTTGAACCCTGACTATGTATATGAAGCACAAGATAAGGAATCTAATGTTTTGAAAAGAAAAGTTATCAGAGGAGGAAGCTGGAAAGATGTAGGATTTTATTTACAAACATGGGCTAGGACTTATGAATATCAAGATACAGCCAAATGCTATGTTGGCTTCAGAAATGTTATGACTTATCTTGGTAGAGCCAAAGGAGATGAGTTATAACATCAAGCAAATCTAATCAAAAAATAAAAAAATCACTAACCAACAAAATCAAGTACTATGAGCAAACTACCAAAAGTAAAAGGGTTCAAAAGATTCTTACACATCTTCTCATCTGCAGGAGCATCTGTAGTAATTGCAGGGGCATTATTTAAGATTATGCACTGGCCAGGATGGGATGTTATGCTTGTAACAGGTATGCTTACCGAAGCAGTAATATTTATATTATTTGCATTTGATATTCCTCATGAAGAGTATGACTGGACATTAGCTTATCCTGAATTAGCAGGAATGGGCTCTGACCATACAACAGAAGAAGAAGAGTCAGGTTTAACACCTACCCAACAATTAGACCTTGCATTAGAAAATGCAAAAATAGGTCCAGAATTATTACAAAGTTTAAGCGAAGGTTTAACTAAACTATCTGAAACGGCTAAACAAATTAGTGATATTTCTGATGCTAAATTGGCTACCAATGAATATGTAGATAACTTAAAATCTGCATCCAGAAATGTAAGTGAACTAGCAGATACTTACGCTAAAGCGGCCGATTCTATGAGTTCTTTAGCTAATACAGATGCTGGACAATTAGGTGAAAATGTGAATGAAGTGAGTGTGTCATTAAGTAAGTTCTCTAAAAATGTTGCTGCATTGAATGCTACTTATGAATTACAACTACAATCTGCAAAAGAAAGCTTGGAAAGCGTTAATCAATTCTACGGTAATCTTGAGGATTTATTAAGAAATATTTCTGAAGCATCAGCTGATACTAAGAAGTATAAAGAAGAAATGAGCACTTTAGCTAATAATTTATCAGCACTCAATACTATTTATGGCAACATGTTGAATGCTATGAGTTATAAACCAGTTAACCAGTACTAATAAAAATAAATTTAGAACTAAAAATATATTACAATGGCAGGAGGTAAAGAAACACCCAGACAGAAGATGATAGGGATGATGTACTTGGTACTCACAGCCCTACTAGCATTAAATGTTTCCAAGCAAATATTGAAAGGTTTTATTACTGTGAATGAAAGTATGGAAACTACTATTGAAAACTTAGATGAAAATAACAAACGAGTAATAGAAGGATTTAAAGCAGCAGCCGATAATAATCCTGCGGCAAAGCCATATTATGAGAAAGCTTTGGAAGCCAAAAAATATATTGAAGATGCTGTGAAGTATTTTGAAGAAACAAAGTTTGAAGTAATTAAGAAAACAGACCAAGTACCTAATGTAGATAAAAACTATGAATTGAGTTTGGATAAAGGAAAAATAGATGATTATGATACCCCAACAGGTTTACTCATTGGTTCTGACCCCTCTAAAATGATAGAAGGGGAGCATAGTGCAAGAGCATTAAGAAAAAAATTAGAAGGATTAGTTGATAAACTCTTAAAGTTAGTAGATGAAATGCAACAAAACCCTAAAACCAAATTCTTGAAAGAGGACTACGAACAAATTAAAAAGAAAATTGAAAATTTAAAACCAAAAGATAGTGATAAAATTGAAGATGGACTCAAGCAAACATGGGAAATAGCCAACTTTAATCACTTGCCAATGGCTGCGGTAGTTACCAACCTTAACAAGATGATAGCAGATATGAAAAATACAGAAGCAGAACTCTATCAGGTATTTGCAGCTGCTTCTGGTAAAATTGCTTTAAAATTTGATAAACTTTCTGCAAAAGTAATAGCTCCTTCTTCGTATATTCAGGCAGGTCAGCAATACAAAGCAGATATTTTTTTAGCGGCATCTTCCAGCGCAATGACTGCTGATATGATGGAGGTGTTGGTTGGAGCAGAGTACGATTCTACTACTAAACAATTAAAATCGCCTGGAACGCCTATTAAAATTGAAGACGGAATGGGAAAATATGAAGTGCAAACGGGTGGACAAGGTGAGCAAACATTAAAAGGTGTGATTAAATTTAAGAAACCTGATGGCACTTATGATTATTATCCATTTTCTACTACTTATATGGTGGCTGCACCATCTGTTGCTGTTGAGCCCGAAAAAATGAATGTGTTCTATATTGGTGTAGAAAATCCGGTGGTAGTATCTGCTGCTGGAGTTTCTCCAACCGATTTACAAGTTTCTATTAGTGGAGGTGGTGGAAAAATAGTTCCAAAAGGTGGTGGAAAATATATTGTTACTGTAACTACTCCTGGTGAATGCAAAATTTCTGTATCAGCTAAAACAAAAGATGGAGTAAAACCACAAGGTCCTCCAAAAGTATTTCGCGTGAAAAAAATTCCAGACCCACTTCCAAAATTAGGAGGAAAAGTAGCCAATGGTGTGCTTGAAATGCCAAAGTTACAAATAGGTTCTATTGGTGGGGTAGGTGCTGAAATCCCTGGGTTTGACTTTGATGTAAAATTTCCTGTTATGGAATTTGTATTCAGTGCAGTTGTGAAGGGGTCTTTGAAGGAATTTAAATGCGTAGGAGCAAATCTTTCACCTGAGGCAAAGGCAGTATTACAATCGCTGGCTCCTGGTGGAAAAGCATATTTTGAAAATATTAAGGTAAAAGCCCCCGATGGAACTGTTAGAACATTATCTACTGTTTCATTGAAAGTAAAATAAAAACAAATATATGAAAAGTATTTTCAAAAATTTAGCCGCAACTATCTTGTTGATATTGAGTTTCTTTTTTAATGCTCAATCTCAGCAAGGTGTATTTAAACCAGGTGATTACAGAGATGGTGTGTATGATAAAGAAAATTCTGTTAATAGAAGATTTATACCATACACATATTTAAGAGAAGCAGATGTAGCATATAAGAAAAGAATCTGGCGGGAAATTGATTTAAGAGACAAGATTAATTTGTCCTTGTATTATCCTATTAATTACGAAGCATCTGAAACAAGAATCTCGCTATTTCAGGTATTAAAGAGATATGCAATAAGTGGTCAAATTATTACTTTTTCTGATGAACAGTTTTTGATACCTTTACAAATTTCTGATGTAAAGTCAAAATTCTCAAAGTGTGATTCTATCCCTGAAAGTACCTATGATGCAAATGGAAATGAGATTATTACCAATACATGGCAATGTGATTCAATGTCAATATTGAGAAATGTTTTGAAGTATAAAGTTAAAGAAGATTGGTTTTTTGATAAGCAAAGATCTGTATTAGATGTTAGAATCCTTGGGCTACAAGCTAATTTGTATGTAGAAGAAAAAGAAACATACAAAGATCTTTTTTGGGTATATTTTCCTGCTTGTCGTCCTTTTTTTGCTAAACATGAAGTATTTAATCCTAAAAACCCATCTGAAAATAGAACTTTTGAAGATATATTCTGGAAGAGACAGTTTAACAGTACTATTGTAAAAGAAGAAAATGTGTATGACCGCATGTTATTAGAATATTTAAGAGGCATTGATAATTTATTAGAAGCAGAAAGAATTAAAAATGATATGTTCAGATGGGAACATGATTTGTGGCACCTGTAATTGTTTAAAATTTATCCTATGAAAAAAATTCAATGGTTATCAGTTACTCTTATTGTAATGTTTTTGGGTTTTTGTAATGCTCAGAAAAATCAAACAAAAATTGAATCGGCAACAAATCCTGTTAACAATCAAAATCCTCAAGTGAAAAAATTAAAATTTGCTTTAGTTATATCTTTTACCAGTCACGCATCAGGTATAGATGGGGAAAAATATGATGCCATTATCAAATATATCAATAATCATCCTAAAAAGCCAAAGTATAAGTTATATGCTTGGGGTAGAGAAGGTGAAAGGGATATTTGTATGAATTTAAAAGAATTCAAAAAATCTGAACGAAAAGCATTTATTGATGAAATAAAAAAATTAGCACAAGGTTCTGACAGAGTTTTTGTGAACACTAATGTTAAGAAAGAGTTTGTATTGGAAAGATTAAAAACTCCTGAATAAATTTATATCCAAACATTAGTTGTTAATAAATCGTGTAATTCTTTCATTCCTTCTGTTCCTTTTTTTTGAATGTGTATAAATCCTGCTTGATGAATAAAAGTTTCATCAAAACTACCAGGGTCAATTAGATACTTAGGGATATTATCTGGTGAGTAAAAAACAAGTCCTGCGGCTGGATATACTACTAACGAACTTCCTATGACTATAAATATATCTGCTTGTTGAACAATTTCAATGGCTTTGGGCATCATAGGCACTTCTTCTCCAAACCAAACAATGTGTGGTCTTAATTGTGAGCCCTTTTCACATAATTCGCCCAATTCCAGATTCCATTTATTGATGGGGTAAATTAAATTGGGGTCTTCAGAACTGCGGACTTTCATAATTTCTCCATGTAGATGTAAAACATTAGCACTACCTGCTCTTTCATGTAAATCATCAATGTTTTGGGTAATGACAGATACTTTGTAATATTTCTCTAAATTTGCAATTAATAAATGTGCTTGATTGGGTTGGGCTTCCATACATTGCTTTCTACGCATATTGTAAAATTCCAGAACTAATTTAGGATTTCGTTTCCATGCTTCGGGTGTAGCCACTTCTTCTATTCTGTAATTTTCCCATAAACCATCGCTATCTCTAAATGTTTTGAGTCCGCTTTCTGCACTTACACCTGCACCTGTAAATACAACAATGTGTTTTGACATAGCATGAATTTTTCACCACAAAAATATATCCATTTTATTAAGAAAACAAAATTATTTTTGCACCAAAAAAATGTTTCACGCTGCCTTTGAGAACTTGTCAAGCATACTGAATAATTATTGTAATAGAAACCAAAAAGATAAATATTATTCTTTAATTGAAACTTCTGTTTATCAAGCAGAGGTTCATAATCCTTGGTTTATTGAAAGGTTTGTCAAAGTAATTTTAAGCCATATTGCAGAAATGACAAAAAAAGAAAGTATTGAAAAATTGATTGATGATTTTAAGCCATCACAAAAACCTAAAAAAGTACTTGTAATTGCAGCAGGAAATATTCCAATGGTGTCTTTTCATGATGTAATGTGTGTTTTGTTGTCGGGGCATTATCTTGTTTTTAAACCATCTTCAAAGGATAAAGTTTTAATGAAAACGATATTTAATATTTTGAGCGATATAGATGTTACTATTAAAGAAAGAGTTTTTATTCAGGATGATGTTATTTCTTCCAATGAAATAGATGCGGTAATTGCCACTGGAACAAATTATACGGCTGCTTACATTCATCAGTATTTTTCAAAGTATCCAAGAATTGTGAGAAATAACAGGACTTCTCTTGCAATTATTAATAATACTACAACTGACGATGAACTTAAAAAATTAGCAGATGATATTTTATTGTATTTTGGAATGGGTTGTAGAAATGTATCCAAATTATTTGTGCCCGAAGATTTTGATATTCAAAGAATCTTTAAATCTGTATTAGATTATGGATTTTTTATGCAGCATCACAAGTATATGAATAATTATGAGTATTACAGAAGTATTTATCTTCTAAACAGAGAATCTTTTCTTGAAAATAATTTTTTAATTCTGAAAGAAACGACAGCATTACATGCTCCTGTAGCCAATCTGTTTTATGAAAGATATAAACACATTGAGGATGTTCATCAATTTATTCAGCAACATAAAGACGAAATACAATGTGTAGTAGGAAAAAATTTTGTTCCATTCGGAAAAGCACAATTTCCAGATATTCTTGAATTTGCTGATGGTATTAATACAAAAGAGTTTTTGATGAGTTTGTAACATTGATTTTTTACAAAATTTTTTCAATACCACACCATAATTGTTGGGATAATTTGTCCCAATCAAATTGTCTGGCTCTTTCAAAGCCCTTTGAAATAAGGGATTTGACAAGTTCAGGGTTATCATTAATTTGTTGCATAGCGTCTGCAATGGCGTGTATATCTTGTGGATGGACTTTGAGTGCAGCATCTCCAGCAATTTCATTTAATGAAGTAGTAGAGGATGTGATTACTGGCGTGCCTACCTGCATGGCTTCTATAATAGGCACTCCAAATCCTTCATAGTGTGACACCATTATCAATGCTTTGGCAAATTGCATCAATAAAAATTTGGTATCTTCATCTACTCTTCCAGTAAAAATAATATCATCTTTGTATGGATTGTTTTTTATTAAATCAGTTACTTCATTTTTTTTCCAGAAAAAACGACCTGCAAAAATAAGTTTATCAGAATTACTACTTTTTCTTTTATATTCAGTGAATGCCTTTATAACACCATCTGGATTCTTTCTGGGATGAATACTACTGACATACAAAAAATAAGGTGAGCCATTTGAATATTTTTGACGAATTAAATTTTCTTCATCAGGTTTAATTTCTCTTATTTGTAAATTACTGGCATTGTATACTACATCTATTTTATTTTCAGGATAATGAAAATATTTAATGATTTCAGATTTACTGAACTCTGATACAGTGCCAATTCTATCTGCGAGATGAAGATGTTTTACAAAAAAATAATCATACAGTTTTTTTATACTCCATGTCAAAAATTGTGGATATACCAAAAAATTCAAATCGTGTATAATAGCATATTGCTTGTATTTTGCTCTTTTTGAAATAAAACCATCTAAAGAAACATAAACATCAGGTTGAAGTTTATTAAGTAAATCAGGCACTAACCATTCATTCCAATAGTAGATTAGTAGCGGATGTCTTGCGGGCGGTGAAAGAATAATGGGCGTGATATTGTCTGAAAAAATAAATTCTTCTGGAAAAGTTCTGTCAAATAAAAAATAAAAATGAACATCGGGATGTTGAGTGGTAATTCTCTTCATCATTTGATAAGAAAACCATCCTATACCTTCCATTTTGTTGGGAATAAGATGGCGAACATTAACAGCAATAGTTTTTTTACTCATTGGAATATTCTTTTTCTAACAAACGAATGTCTTTAATGAGTTGATTAACCTGCAAACTATCGGTGCCATCGTATATTCCACGAATTCTTTTTTCTTTATCAATGAGTAAAAAGAGTTCTGAATGTATAAATAAGTCGCCCTCGCCTTCTGTTTCATCAGCATTTACAAGATAATCATTACGGGCTAAATCATAAATTTGTTTTTTGTCCCCCGTAAGTAAATGCCATTTATTTTTAATGGCTCCATATTTTTCTCCGTAAATTCTCAATACTTCTGCACTATCGTGTTCAGGATTTACTGTGTGAGAGAGAATTAAAAAATCATTTTTATTTGCAAAAGTATCCTGCACTCTTTTCAGTTGATGTGACATCTTGGGGCAAATACTTTGACAGGTAGCAAAGAAAAAATCTGCTACATAAATTTTATTTTTTGTAATGCTATCAGTGATTGTCTCGCCAAATTGATTAATTAAAGTAAAAGTTCCAATAGTGTGATAGATAGTATCTACTTTATCTCCAATGCGATTGATTTTTTTGGTTCCATATATAGGTAATAATAATTTTTTTGTAGTTGATTGATGAGTGCAACTTATAATTGCTAAAATGCTTCCTGCAATGCACAATAATTTTTTCATTTTTGTTCAATTTTATTTTTTTGCAATGTTTCTTTGTATCCTTCTTTGATGAGTAAATGATTAAATTCCTGAATGCTTCTCTTCACTTCATCGGCATAACGCCAATCATAATAACCTCTGATATTTCTATTTCTATCTACTAATACTGCAAAACTATAATCTACATAATATGGCTTTTGAATAAAAAATTTTAATTGAGTAGATTGAAAAATACTATCAGGTAAATAAAAGTTTTGAACATTATCTAAATTAATATTGAGAGAATCTTTTACATTGAAAATTATTTCTGAAGGTTTAAATGGATATACTAAAATGGTTGGAATATGCTTGATTTTATCAGATTCATAGTGAGCAATGTTGAGCCATTGTTTGATGCGAAAAACATCTTGATGTATATGAGCAGGATTTAAGAAGACCATTATAAACACTTTGTAGTTATTCGTGTCTAAATGGATAAGTTGTAACTTGTCATTGTAAAAAGAAATATCTTTTACTGAATAATAAATAGTGTCTTTTTGATTAGATGCTAATTTTTTAGGGCCAAAGTAATTTAGTTTTTTAGAGTTAATTAAACTTAAATCTAACAGCACCCAAATTAAAGAAGGTAATAAAATAATAATAACAATAATCCACCCTTTGTTTTTCATAAAAATAATTGAGCACGCAAAAATAAGAATATCTATACAATGTTTTAGGTAAGATTATTTAAAATTATACTTCAAAAACGATTTAATTTGATGTTGCAAAAATTAATTATCAGGTATAGATTTAAGTGCTATTAAGTATTTTTTAGAAAATAAGGAAAAAAATTAACAATTTGTTTTGTCAGATTTTAGAAAGTAAATCACTATATTTAAGAGAAGTTTGAATATCAAATTGAAAATTAATATGGAAAAATTCAAATCTATTCGGCAAATTTTTTTATTTCTATTAATGGTAATGTTTAAGCAGTATTATTCTCAGACAGAATTGGTGTTAGACAATTTTGAAGTTTATAGAACAGAAAACAAAGTAAATATCACATGTGTTATTAAATCAGGAAAAACTTGTAATGGCATAGAAGTATTAAGGTCTGAAGATAGTGTTCATTTTACTTTGATAGGACGAATAGAAGGGATATGCGGTAGCACTTCAGAGCCAGTGTGGTATTATTTTACAGATGACTTGCCAGTAAAAAACAAAACTATGTATTACAAATTGTATTTAGGTGGATACGGTTATTCTAATATAATTGCATTCAAATTATTAGATACTAAAAATCAGGGCTATTTAATTAGTCCTCATCCAGCTGATAATTATGCTATCATTTATTTTGAAAATGAAAATAAAAATTTTTATACACTTAATGTATTTAATGAAAAAGGTGTGAAGGGTTATAGTGATAACACAAACGAAAATTATTTTCAAATCAATACCAGCCAATTTGCAAATGGAGTTTATTTCTTTTCAATAACAAATAATTCTGGACAACAAAATATTTTAGGAAAAATGCTCATTAAACATTAATAAAATAATATTAAAATCAATAATTATGAAAACATTAGCAGTATTTGTAACAGGCCTGTCTATATCTCTATTAGGTTTTTTTTCACGAGAAAAAAATTATGTGCACAGGACAGAAGAAGGAATTAATTTTTTTGAAGGTTCATTTAAAGAAGCACTATCGCTTGCAAAAAAAGAAAATAAGATTATATTTTTGGATATTTATGCTTCCTGGTGTGGCCCATGTAAAAGATTAAAATCTAAAACATTTAAAGACGAAAGTGTGGTGAAATTTTATAACTCAAACTTTATAAATATTTCTTTAGATGGAGAAGTAGGAGAAGGTGAGCAGTTAGCCAATGTGTATGGTGTTAGAGCTTATCCCACTTTACTTTTTTTAGATTCAAGTGGTAAAATTATCTATAAAACTGAGGGCTTTCATAACCCTACTGAGTTTATTGAATTAGGACAATATGTTTTAAACTTAAAAAAATGAAAATAAACGGACCAATATTTAACTATCATCAATACCTTGTTTGGATGGCAAGTGTAGTTAATTATCCATCAGATAACAGTGAAAAAGCACAATTATATTCTCAATATACATTCTTAAACATTCAAAGGGTAAAGAGATTAAATAAAACTATACAAATAGATGAAAGATTTCTAAATATTATTTCAAAAAGACAAAAATGGATTATAATTGCTGAACCATGGTGTGGAGATTGTGCTCAAATTATTCCTTTCTTTGGAAAATTATCAGAGCTGCATAAAAACACAATTGACTTACAAATTATTTTAAGAGATGAAAACCCTGATTGGATTTCAAAATATCATACTAATGGTTCATGGTCTATTCCTAAACTCATTGTATTTGATGAAAATGATAACGAATTATTTATTTGGGGACCTCGTCCTAAACCCGCACAAGAATTGTTTTTGAATTGGAAAAATAATAAGTCCAATAAATCATGGGAACAATTTGAAACAGATCTGCATACATGGTATGCAAATGATAAAACTAAAACCCTGCAAAATGAAATATATGAATTACTTTCAAGCATTAAATAGTCAATTACTTTTAATCTTGCTAACCTTAAAATTAAGTAGTATGGCAAATGCACAAACAAAATCAACAATAAGACCTGTGGAAGAAGCCAAAGGACTACCAGTAGGATCTACGGTTACAAATTTTGAAGCAAAAGATGCTTTTGGAAAAAAATATGTTCTTTATGAAGAATTAAAAAAGGGTCCAGTAGTAATTATTTTTATCAGAGGTAACTGGTGTCCGATTTGTAACAGGCATTTAAAATCGCTTCAGGATAGTTTGTCGTTAATTTATAAAAAAGGGGCTAATGTGTTGGTTGTTTCGCCTGAAAAACCTGAATATATTAAAAAGTCCATAGAAAAAACAAAAGCAGAATTTACTATTTTATACGATGAAGGATATAAAATATCTGATTTATTTGATGTAACTTTCCTACCCGATACTAAATCAAGGTTAATGTATAATACAGTCCTTGGGGCTAAATTAAAAGAAACACATTCAGATGATACCGAAAGATTACCTGTACCAGCAACATTTATTATTGACAAAAATGCAAAGATTGTATGGAGACATTTTAATCCTGATTATAAAGAAAGAGCGACTGTAAATCAAATATTGTCAAATATACCAATACAATGAGTTATATTAAAATTATACAACCAGAAGAAGCAACAGGTAGATTAAAGGAAATCTACGATAACATTTTATCTAAAAGAGGAAAAATTGCAGAAGTGCATAAAATACAAAGTTTAAGGCCAGAAAGTATATTAAAGCACATTGATTTGTACATTGAAATAATGTTTTCAAAATCAGAACTCACAAGGGCAGAAAGGGAAATGATGGCAGTTGTGGTTTCTGCAACCAATCAATGTGAATATTGTCAAATACATCACGCAGAAGCATTGTTGCATTACTGGAAAAACAAAGAAAAAGTTGAATTACTCAGAAAGGACTTTAGAAAAATTGAATTATCAGAAAGAGAAAAAGCACTTTGTGAATTTGCAGAAAAAGTTACTCTCCATCCACAAAATCGCAATATAGATATTTTGAAAAATGTTTCATTAAGCGACGCTGCCATATTAGACGCTACTTTAGTTGTTGCATATTTCAATTTTGTCAATAGAATCGTACTAACATTAGGAGTTCATATAGAGTCAGATATGGGAAAAGGATATAATTATTAAAAAATAATGAAACAGATTCTACAATATTTAACGCTTTTAATTTTTGCTTTAACAAGTAGTTCTTTTGTTAATGCTAACTTGACAAACCCAGAGTTAATAAAAGATAAAAAAGTTCTTTTTAAAATCCAAAGAAGTAAAGATGCTAATGAGGTATATTACACTGTAAATGTAGATAAAAATGGGCAATTAGATGTGCATAATCCCATTCAGGTATTTTGGGTAAAATACTATAAAGATGGCACAAAAATAGAACCTTTAACATGGGTGCAAAAAAAGTTTGCCTATGGAATTAATTATATTCATATAGATAAAACTTATGCTGTTTTTCAATTTGTATCCTATCCTAAAAGACAATTAATTGTAAAAAAGAGCACTAATGGGCAGTTTAATGTCTATGTAATGTCCAACAACAAATGGGTGATATTGGAAAAAATTTTTGTGCAAATAGACGGAGGCACTTTTTGGTTACCTAATATACCGAAAGTTGAGATATATGGCAGAGATCCCGCATTTAATCTATTAAATATTGAAATTATTAAACCATGAATAAATATTGTCAGAACAATCTAAAATCTATTAAAAAATTACTCATACAAATTACAAATGAGCAATATAATTATAAATCAATAATATTAAATTCAACTATTGGACAACATGTGCGTCATGTTTTAGAGTTTTATTTATGCTTAATGGAAAAGCCAACTAAAAATTTTGTAAGCTATGATGAAAGAAAGAGAGATTGGAAAATAGAATCAGATAAAGCATACGCCATTTACACTATTGATAAAATAAATAGTAATTTATTATTTTTTCAAGAAGATAAACCTGTAATATTAAAATCTAATTACAGTGAAGATAATTCAAATAATATTGAAACATTACATTCTTCATGTAAAAGAGAATTGGCTTATTGTTTAGAACATTCTATTCATCATCAGGCAATTATCCGTGTTATTCTTAATGAACAAAATATATTACATCTCGTAGATGAAAATTTTGGATTTGCACCTTCTACAATTAGATATAATAAAGAGGTATCAAAAAATTAAATAGAACTACTTAATTTTATTCTGTATGTGTACGGTTACTTATGTGCCCATAAATAAAGGGTTTATATTGACATCTAATAGAGATGAAAAAATTTTCAGGTCTACAATATTACCAGAAGTATACAAACATAAACAGCATAATATCATATATCCAAAAGACACATTATCAGGAGGTACCTGGGTTGCATCTAGTTATAATAGAAAAATAGCGTGTTTATTAAATGGTGCTTTTATAAAACATACTAATGATAGATTGTATGCTAAAAGTAGAGGTAAAGTGTTGTTGGAAATTTTTGATTATGATTCTTTTGGTGAATTTGTAGAAAAAGTGTACTTAAAAGAAACTGAACCGTTCACTTTAATTTTTATTGACTTTACAGAAAAGATTGTTATTACTCAAATGATATGGGACGGTAAAAAAAAATATGTTCAAAATATACCATCAGATTTACCTCAAATATGGGCATCTGTTACCTTATACGATGAAAAAATACAATTACAAAAAAGAAAATTTTTTAATGAGTGGCTACAGAAAAATAAGGACTTTGATGATTTAAAAATTCTGGGTTTTCACTATTCTCATCCTGCCAACAACGAACAAGTTGGAAATATTCTCAAACATACAGAATTATTACAAACAGTGAGCATAACACAAATAAAAGTTACAAATGAAATATATACATTTTTTTATCATGACTTGTTATCTAATCAAACCAAAATAATTGACTTGCAATGTATACAGGAATTGCAATAGCCCTTGCGTGGCCTGAAACATTATGTAAATGCCCTCAATCATGGTATGACATTCCAATGAAAAAATTAGGGATATGTAAAAATGATTATTACAAAGTAGGACATGCAGCAGTAGTTTTAATCAATGCTCATACAGGAAAATGTTTTTATTTTGATTTTGGAAGATATCATACGCCTAATGGTTATGGGAGAGTAAGAGATGAACAAACCGACCATGATTTGAAAATACATACCCACGCACTATTAAATAAAAATCTTGAGATTTTAAACTATCATAAAATTATTGAAGAAATTGCAAACAACGAATCTTGCCATGGAACAGGTAAAATTTATGCATCATACATTCCCATTAATTTTGAAAAATCTTACATTAAAGCCAAACTTTTACAAAAACAATCACCTATAAAATACGGTCCTTTTTTATGGACAGCAACTAATTGTTCAAGATTTGTGAGAACAGTGATATTAAGTGGAAACCCTCCTTCTTTAAACAAAATAAAAATATTTTTTCCACCCGGTATTTCGCCTTTTCCAATAAATAATGTAAATGCATTAAAAAATATAATATCTTACACTCCTAAAAATTCGTTGACATCATGTAATTTTTCTAATTTGAAAATGCCATCTAATATCCCACACAACAGTCAATGGTTGTCTGGCGTGGGTGCAGGATCATGGTTTCATATTGTCCCTTACGATAAAAATTTGTTCTGCATATCAAGATACAATCCAGCAGGAAAGTTAGAATGCCAATCCATATTTAAAATCACTAATCATCAACATTTTGATATAACTCAACCCTATATCTTTACTTATTTAAGCCATTGTGATATGGTAAATATTTTGCAAAACAACAGGATTATTCAATTCAGCAGAATTAACCATCAAAAAGATATAATTTTATCAGAATACAATGCTATAAGTAGCATGTGTTAAAAAATTTTAATTTACATTTAAGCATTTGCTTAAATAATTAAATAATTAGTTTATTTGCACTATCAAATATTAAAACTTACAACTATGAAATCTGAAAAAACAAACAAAGGATTGGTACTAACAGGGATTATCACTTCTATTGCAGCATCCTTATAAAGTAATATTGCTGTTCAAAATATGAAAGCGTGTTGCATAGACGAAATGCAAACAACCAATTATACAGGTATGCCCTGGGTTATTTTTACTGATCCACAAATTGCAGGAGTTGGTATGGATGAAAGGGAATGTGAAAGAAAAAATATACCTTCTGAAGTAAGCGTTTTGCCCATTAAAGAAATACCAAGATATGCAGTAGCAATGGAAACACGTGGGTTTATTAAATTAATCCGGTATCCCGAAAATGACAGATTGCTTGGAGCAAGAATTGTTGCACCAGAAGGAGGAGAATTAATTATGGAATTAAGCATAGCTATCAAATATGGAATCACAGTATCAGAATTAAAGAATGCATTGCATCCTTATCTGACATCTTCCGAGGGGATTAAATTAGCTGCCATTACATTTGGAAAAGATGTTTCTAAATTAAGTTGCTGTGCAGTGTAATTTGATATTTCAATTTTAGATTTTTGCTTGTTATTTAACTATCTTTGCACAAATAATTATGAATTATGGCTAAGATAACTTGTATTCGTTCAGAAGCCAATTTAAATCAGATTAAAGAATGCCAACAGGTAATTAAAAATTTTACAAAAGAAATACACACGCTATCTAATATTTTTATGTTGATAGGAAATGATGTGCGTTTGAAAATATTATTTTTGTTAGAAAAAGAAAAAGAACTTTGCCCATGTGATATAGCTGATATACTGGGAATGACAGTCCCAGCTATTTCTCAGCATTTAAGAAAATTAAAAGATGGGCATCTCATTCAATCAAGAAGGAAAGGACAAACCATTTATTATTCATTAAATAATACACACCTGAATATTATTAAACCTATATTTAAGTATATTCAATATTCAAAAAAACAACTCTGAAATTGTTTATGTGCTATGTGAAATAAATGAAATCAAAATTTGTTCAAAACATTTTATTTTTGATTAAAATATCTTTATTTCCTTCCCTACCCAACTTCGTTGGGGACGGTAATTTTTAATTTTATACTCTCTCGCAAAGCCACAAAGAACGCAAAGATTTTTAATTCTTAATTACTACAAATATCGGGCAATTTTTTCCCACTTTGCTTTTATCCATTCATCAACAGATATTTTTCCTCCGCCAAATGCCAGCAATGTAAATAACATTATCAGGTAATACAAAGGAATTTCAAATCCATTATTGCCTGCTTCAAAACCATTTTCCCAATGAGCAGTTTTTATTGCTACCAGCATAATGAACATCAAGGGAATAGAAATCCATCTTGTAAATAAACCTAATGCTAATAAAATAACACCAAGCATTTCAAAGGATGCTGACATGTATGCATTTAAGGTAGGTAATGGAATGCCTAAATCCGCAAACCATGAAGCCACATCTTCTATACTTTCCCACTTCATTTTTGCAGGTCCGTAAAAACCATAAGCCAAAATTAATCTTGTTGCTAATAACGCTAATGATTGTGTGATTTTCATAATAATTGATTTTTAAGGGTTAATGATGATTTTAATTTATTATATTCATAACTAATGTTGTTTCAAAAATCCTAAAATAATTTCTTGTTCCAAAGCATCTTGTAAAAATATTTTGATATGATTTTTTTGTTGCATAGTCATAGCATATTCTTTTTCTAATTCTCTGTAAGACAAAGGTTGTTCTTTCAATACATCTATCACTATTGCGGCTAATTCACTAACATTATGAAATAAAACTTCTTTTGTATCAAAATCTCTGTGTAGCAATACATAATACTCATTTTTAAATTCTTCTGTGATTTCATCAGGATGAAGCATAAATACAGGGTAAGAAAATTTTACAACTTCTGATTCAGGATTAAATACCATTTTATCACTCCATAATGAACCTTTTTTAGTAAATGCAGGAATGGGCTTATCGGGCATCATATATATTTCTATCTCTTTCCATTCAAATAATATCAGGTCAGGTAAAAATGGATATTCATTTATTAAAGATGGTTCATTTTGAATCACATAATCCATAAATTCTTTAGGCATTGCCCATACCTGAGGGTTGGAACATTTGTGAGTGGCAAAAAATTTTTCAACTAATGTTTTCATTTTATCTTCGCCCAAAAAATCAGTCATAATGGGGTAAGCATTACTAACACCATCCCATACGATATTAAAAATCAAATCACGATAATATCTAATACCTTTTTCTTTTACACCTTTTAATTGACGAATGATGTTTTCGTCTCCGCTGCGTGTATATGATGCCAGCAAAGATTGTTGTTGGTAAGTAGTTTTTTCAAGCAACATATTCTGCTGATTTTTGTAATACTTTGTTATAAATGTTTCTTAACTGATTGATTTCATTTTGCATTTCATTTATTTCAGGGATATTAAAGTCCCTTTCTAATAGAACAGGCACAGGTTTTTGTAGCCATTGCAATGTAAATTCAAATAATTCATATACTGGGTCTATGATGGGCTCGCCATGCGTATCAATAATTAAATCATCATCTATCTGCAAATGCCCTGCCATGTGTATATAAGCAACTTTTTCTTTAGGTAATTGTTGAATAAATTCTTTAGCATTGAAATGATGATTAAAACTATTTACATAAACATTATTAACATCTAATAATAACAGACAATTGCTTTCATTTAATATAGCGTTGATAAAATCAATTTCTTTCATTTCTGCTGCAAGAGGCGAATAATAACTTACAATTTCAATCACCAGAGGTCTTTCTAAAAAATCCTGAACTTGTTTGATTCTGTGAGAGACATGCTTTACAGCATCTTCCGTAAATGGAATAGGCAATAAATCATATAAATGAGCATTATCACATTTTGAAAAACTTAAATGTTCAGAATAAAATCGGGCATTTGTTTCTTTAAGAAATTGCTTAATTTTTTTGAGAAAATCAAAATCCAATTCATCAGGGCTTCCAATAGATAAAGATAAACCATGTGCAAATAAGGGATAATCTTTTAATTTTTTATCAAACAATTGTTTCCATTTGCCACCTACATTTATCCAATTTTCAGGGGCTACTTCAATAAAATCAGGTTGCAATGCTTTGGGCTTTTTATTCCATTCTTCTGCAAAATCCTTTCTATATCCTATACCTATCATAAATGTAAATTTTGTAATAATTCTTTTTTATATCGTTCTAATTCTTCATCAGAAACCATAAGATGTTCCTGATGCTGTTGAAAAATTTGATTTATTATTGAGTTTTCAAGTGTATATTGTCTGCATAATTTGCAAATTAAAAAATGAGATTTCATTAAGAGTTTCTCGTGCCATTTTAATGGGGTTATTTCGGATTTATGCAGAAATCTTGTATATTTTTTGCAACTAATCATTGTGTTTTTTTAATTGTGATTGAATACAAATTTTTAATTGCAACTTTCCACGATGAATGATTTGCCATACATTATCATCTGATACATTGCATAGTTCGCAAATTTCCTCTGTTTTTTTATTGGCAAAAAATTTGAGTGAAAAAACTTTCTGATATTGTTCAGATAAAGCAGCAAAACAATGCTTCAAAAGCTGCATTAATTTGTTTTGATGTTCAATATGGTCTTGCTCGTTATCATAGTGTGGTGTCCATTCTTTCTTCCATTCACCATTTTTATGAAACAAAATTTCTTCTGCATTGAAATCAATATGTTTTTTTTCTGTTTGTTTTTTTCTGTGGTGTTCTAAAATTTTATTATTGAGAATACCAAATATCCATGTTTCAAGAGATGATTTGCCTTCAAAAGAAGAAAGTTTTTGACAAGCAATAGTTAATGCTTCCTGCACTACATCTTTGGCTGTTTCTTTACAACCTAACTGGATATAAGCGTGAGTGAAAAATTTTTTATACTTACTATCAATAACAGATTTAAACTCTGATTGTATATTGACAATATTGGTAGACATTGTTTTTGAGAATTTTTTCCCTTGTTTTGCTTCCTCTCATATTTTTGAGAGGAAGCAAGGGGAATGAGATTACTTGGGTTGTTCTTTAGTTTTCTTTTCACCACATTTACCTTCACCACATTTGCCTTCTTTACCTTTGGCTTTCTTTTCGCCACATTTACCTTCACCGCATTTGCCTTCTTTGCCTTTGGCTTTCTTTTCGCCGCATTTACCTTCACCGCATTTGCCTTCTTTACCTTTGGCATTGTCGGTAGAGGTCTTGTTTTCACCGCATTTCAGGTCGTTGAGCATTTTTGATGCAATACGGTTGTTCAGAATTTCTGAACGAACTTCAGCACCTGAACCTAATGTTATAATAGGAGCATTAGTGTTGATGGCATTAAGGTTGCTCATTGCCACCATTGCAGCGGCTGCTACTGTGCTGCCAAGCAGCGTTTTTTTCTTTCTTTCCATAGTTTTTGGTTTTTATTGGTTTGTAATTTAGTTACAAATATAACGAATTCCTGACATACAAAATTAAAAAAGTTGATTTTTAGTAAAAAATCTCTACTAATTAAAAATAATCATTATCTCAAATTTATAACCACAGAGAACACAAAGGAAACACCAAGAAACACAAAGATTATTTTCTTTGTGTCCCCAACAACGGAGAGGGAATTGTATAACATTTTGGAAAATATTTATTATCTTCCTTATACTTCAGATTTCAGTTTACCTTGCTTAATTTCTTCTACAACAGCAGGGTCTAATAGAGTGGTGGTATCTCCTAAATTATTCATCTCGCCTTCTGCAATTTTTCTCAAAATTCTTCGCATAATCTTTCCACTTCTGGTTTTAGGTAATCCTGATACCACTTGAATAACATCTGCTTTGGCAATTGGTCCAATAATTTTTGTGATGATTTCATTTAATTCCTTGTGCAATTGTTTTACATCTGTAATTTCTTTATTTGGAATCACATAAGCATAAATACCTTGCCCTTTAATAGAATGCGGATAACCAACTACTGCACTTTCTACTATTGAAGGATGCTGGTTAATAGCATCTTCTACTTCGGCTGTGCCAATTCTGTGTCCTGATACATTTATAACATCATCTACTCTTCCTGTAATTCTGTAATATCCATCATTATCTCTTTTGCAGCCATCTCCTGTGAAGTATAAATTTTTGTAAGTAGAGAAATAAGTTTGTCGGCATCTTTCATGATTGCCATAAGTAGTGCGAATGATAGATGGCCATGGGAATTTAATACACAAATTGCCTTCTACATTATTTCCTTTCAGTTCATTACCTTTATCATCCACTATAATAGGCATAATTCCAGGTAGTGGAAGGGTAGCATACGATGGTTTTAATGGGGTAATGTTTGCTAAAGGTGAAATTAAAATACCCCCTGTTTCTGTTTGCCACCAGGTATCTACAATTGGGCATTTACCTTTGCCAATGTTTTTGTGATACCATTCCCATGCCTCTTCATTGATGGGTTCGCCAACACTTCCCAATACTTTCAAACTATCTAATTGATATTTCTTAATAATATCTGTTCCGAATGTTTCTAACGAGCGAATAGCAGTAGGTGCAGTGTAAAAATGAGTAACTTTGAATTTATCTACCACAGCCCAGAATCTACCCGCATCAGGATAGGTAGGAATGCCTTCAAAAATTACAGAAGTAGCACCACATAATAATGGTCCATATACAATATAAGAATGTCCTGTAATCCAGCCCACATCAGCGGTGCACCAATATATATCTTCGGGGTCGTATTGAAAAACATTCAAAAAAGTGTATGCAGTATAAACCATATAGCCACCTATTGTATGCACTACGCCTTTGGGCTTTCCTGTGCTACCAGAAGTGTATAAAATAAAAAGCATGTCTTCACTGTCCATTATTTCGGGTTCACATACTTTACTTTGTTTATCTACAATTTCATGCCACCAAACATCTCTGTCTGCATAAAAATTAATGTTTTCATTTGTGTGTTTGAAAACCAGAACCTTTTTTATAGAATGGGTTTGTTTAAGAGCTTCATCAGCAGTTTGCTTGAGTGGTACAAGTTTATTGCCTCTTTTGCCTGCATCGGCGGTAATTAGCAGAGCACATTCTGCATCATTAATTCTATCTGCTAATGATTGAGCCGAAAATCCACCGAACACCACAGAGTGAATAGCCCCTATTCTTGCACAGGCGAGCATAGAGATGACTGCTTCTGGAATCATTGGCATATATATAGCCACTCGGTCTCCTTTTTTAATTCCCAAAGATTTTAAAGCATTGGCTAATTGGCAAACCTTTTCAAGCAATTCTTTGTAGGTAATGCTATAAGATTTTTCATCTGGATGATTGGGCTCAAAGTAAAAAGCTACTTTATCAGGATGTTTTTGAGCAGGAATATCCAGGCAATTTTCAGTTATATTCAATTTTCCATTGATAAACCATTTGACATTAGGTTCGGTGAAATTCCATTCTAAAACCTTATCCCATTTTTTTCTCCAATGGAAATGTTCGGCTATTTCTGCCCAGAATTTTTCGGGATTCTGAATAGAGTAATCATAAATTTTTTTGTATTCTTCAAATGTGCGGATTCTCATAGTTTTTTCTGCAAAAATAAGGTGAAAAAATGAAAATTAGAAAAAAACTAATTTGTGTAATAAAAAATTTATTACCTTCGCCCCCAAAATTCAAATTACTATGCCAAATTTAAAGTCAGCCATTAAGAGAACAAGACAAATTGAAAAAAGAAGATTGCATAACAGATACTATGCAAAGACAACAAGAACTGCTATTAAAAAATTAAAAGCATTAACATCAAAAGCAGAGGCATTGAAACAATTGCCTGAAGTTGTATCTATGATAGACAAATTGGCCAAAAGAAATATTATTCACAAAAACAAAGCGGCCAGATTAAAATCTCAATTACAAACATTCGTAAACAATTTAAAATAAATCAATATGAAAAACAACATTACTATTAAGTTGGGTATAACCCTAATGGTTGTTTTTTTGATTGCATTTACAGGGTGTAATCAATTAAATAAACTCATTAAAAAACAAAAAGAAATTGTATATAATGTATCTCCTAATCCTATTGAGATGCATGGAGATAGTGTGCAATTTTCTGTATCGGGAAAATTCAATCCTAAAATTTTCCCTACCAAAGTAACTGCAACAGTAGTTCCTACTATTAAATATGAAGGTGGAGAAAAAGAATTAAAACCTATTACATTGGTGGGCGATAAGGCAGTAGGTAGTGGTCAAAAAATTAGCTATGATAAAGGCGGTTCCTTTAGCTACACTTCTGAAAAATTTGCTTATGAACCAGGAATGAAAAAAGCCAAAGTAGTTATTAAAGTAACAGGTGGTTTTAAGAGCAAAACAAAAGCTTTAGACCCTGTAGAAATTGGAGATGGAACTATCATTACTCCACTTTTAGTGAGACACGATGAAAAAGGTATTTTTGCAAAAGATAATTTTGTAAAAACAACACCTGCTAATCAATCTACACATATATATTATGTAATCAATCAATCCGTAGTTCGTCCCTCTGAAATGAAAAGCGAAGAAATGAATAATTTCCGTAATAATGTAAGTGGTTATTTACAAAGCCAATGGTATGAAATTAAAGGTATAGAAGTTTCTGCATTTGCTTCACCAGATGGAGAAACATCAAAGAATGAAAATCTTGCAAAAGACAGAGCAAATAGTGCTATCAAAGCCTTGATTGAAGAATTTAAAAAAATCAATAAAGACAAAAATAACAAACTTGGAAAGGAAAAAGAACAATATAAGGTTATTACCACTCGTGAGGACTGGGAAGGATTTAAAGAATTAGTTCAACAATCTAATTTGGCTGATAAAGATATTATTGTTCGTGTATTATCTATGTATCCTGATGCAGATCAAAGAAGAAAGGAAATTAAAAACTTATCAAAAACTTATGTGGAACTGGCAGATAAAATTTTACCCAAATTGAGAAGAGCAGAAATAATTTTATTGGCTGATAAGAAATCCAGAACTGATGAACAGATTAAAGCGTTGTGCACTTCTACACCTGATAGTTTATCATTAGAAGAATTATTGTATGGTGCTAACTTGTTTAGCGATCCTAATACCAAAGTAAGTATTTATCAAGCCGCTGAAAAAAAATATGCAAATGATTGGAGAACCTCTAATAATCTTGGTGTAACTTATCTTATGCTAAATAAGACAAAAGAAGCAGAAGATGCATTTAACAGAGCATTGAAAACCTCTAATGGTAATCCTATTGTGTATAATAATTTAGGAATCATTGAAGCTAAGAAAAATAATAGAAAAGCAGCTATGGAATACTATAACAAAGCAAGTGGAGCAGGAAAAGAAGTAAATTACAACAAAGGTATTATCTACATTGCCGATGGAAAATATTCTGATGCCGTTTCTTCTTTTGGTGATTTCAATGGATTTAATAAAGCTCTTGCCCAATTATTAAGCGGTTCTGCTGATGCTGTAAATGGAACTATTGATAATAGTAATGATAAGGATTTAGCAGTATCCTATTATTTGAAAGCTATTGCAGCAGCAAGAAAAGGAAACACTGCTGACGCTGTAAAATACTTAAAAGATGCTTTCAATAAAGATGCTTCTCTAAAAGAATATTCAAAGACTGATGCTGAATTTCTGAAACTAAAAGGTAATTCTGATTTTGAAAATGTAATTAAGTAATTGCTTTGAAATATAAGATTGACTAAAAACCCGTCTACTATAGACGGGTTTTTTTATTTATACAGAATAAAGTACCTGTTTAGTGTAGTTTATATTTATAGAACCCGACTTCAGTCGGGTGTTAAAAAATTTCAATAAATATTGGGCTTTATCCACATAAATGAACTGATTAAATAAATTTAAACGGAATGATCTTAAAGCCACCAAACTTGTGGTTTATTTTTATTCAGTTGTCCGCCGCAGCGGACTGAACTATCTGAGCAAGAATAAACCAATGAGTAAAAAAGCAATACACTACAAATTTTATTTTATATGAATTGAAAAAAATAAAAAAGCCATTCATTAAATCATAGAATGGCTTTAATTTATTAGTAGTAGTGGGATCAACAGGATTCGAACCGGTGACCCCCTGCTTGTATCCGCCTTTGGCGGACTGAACCAGCTGAGAAGTGGTAAAATGTAAAATGAATAAGAGGTAAAATCTAACAAATTTAATTTTATATGAATTGAAAAAAATAAAAAAGCCATTCCGTAAATTATAGAATGGCTTTAGTTTATTATTAGTTTATTAGTAGTGGGATCAACAGGATTCGAACCTGTGACCCCCTGCTTGTAAGGCAGGTGCTCTGAACCAGCTGAGCTATGATCCCAATTATTATTTTTTATATTAGGCCCCTGCTTGTATCCGCCAGGGGCGGACTGAACCAGCTGAGCTATGATCCCAAAAAATTCGGGGCAAATGTATGCAAAGTTATTTCAATTTTCAAAAGATTTTGAAAAATTTTTTTATTATATTTCTGAATAACAATGAATTAGAGTTTTGTTTTTGGGATTGCAGATGTTCAGATTAAATTAAGTATGTGTTTTATTTGAAAACAAGTTAGACAGAATTATTGATTTTTTGAATGTATTTTTATCCTAAAATTATTATATTTAATTGTATCTTTGCCGCCTTAATTTTAAATTTTAGTTATGAGTCAGGCAGTAATGAATGCAGAAAAAATAATTATTAAACCAGAAATTACAAAGGCAGAGATTGTCCTATCATCTAATGAGTTGGAGTCAAGCAGAGAAAAGCAATTAAAGCAAATTCAGAAATCTATTTCTCTACCCGGATTTAGACCAGGTAAAGTTCCTGCCAGTATTATCAAAAAGAAATACAGCAGTGCCGCATTTTATGAGGGATTTGAAGATTTGCTGAAAAATAAAACCAATGAGGTATTAAGCTCGCAAATAAGTAAGCCGCTATACTATGTGTATGATTTTCCATCTGTGATTTTAGATGATGGTACTGACAAAAAAATTAATATTGAAGTATTGCTTGAGCCGCACGTAGATATTGATATTAAAGACAAAGAAGTAGAATTAGTTAAATATGGATTTACAGATAATCAAAGAAACATTTTTTCAAATATCATCATATTCTTTAATTTCCTGAAAGAAAACAAAGTAGAGAAACTCAATACTCCTGATAACTTGTTTGTAATGAGTGCGGATGTGTATTCACAAAACCCTGATACTGAAGATAAATCCAAGTTAGAATCTATTCCTTTGTTTGTTCATAATTATCAGTATGTAGAGTTTGCATTAAATGAAATTTTACCAAAGGAAATTGAGTCGTCAAAAACATATAATATTGATTTGAAAAAATGGATTGGGGCTCTTGAACAAAATTTTGCTGATAAGAAGCATGCATTGATAGGGAAATTAAATACATTACAAGAAAAAAATATTGAAAGTGTATATTTGACTATAAATGAAATTCACGATTATACCCAACTTGAAAGTAATTTAGATGTTGAAAAAGTAAAAAGAACCTTAAATATTAAAGATGAAAATACTGCCATTAATTTAGAATTTGTTTATAGTAAATTGTCCGAAATAATTGATATCGTTGCGGATTATTTTAGTGGTAATGAAAATATTAAAATAGGAAATGATTTTATTAATAATTTGATAGGGATTGAAATTCCAGATGATTTTATTCAAAAGATGTATAATACTTATGTGAAAGAAGAAGATAAAAAGAATGTAACTATTGATATTTTGAAACGAGAAATAATATCTAATATAGAATCTAATATTCTGAAAAATCTTTTACCTAATACTTTTAATCCCTCTTTTGATATAGAAGCGTTTTCTACAAATGTTGCTAAAACTTATCTGGTAGAAACTTTATTAACCCAAATGTATTTGTTTGACATGGAATCTACTAAACAATATATTTTATATAGTATTCAAACATCTAATAATGAAAATAGAGAGCACTTGTTGCAAAATTACCATAATAGAGATAGTGTTTTTACTTTTGCTCAAAATCTTTCAAATGATGTAAAAGTAACTTACAAAACACAAAATATCAATCAAAAAGAATTTTACAAATATATTGGTGTAAAGAAAGATGTATTTATCTAAAAATAGATTTATGGAATACTGATAAAATGCCTGTTCTTACTTGAACAGGCATTTTTATTTTTTAATAACAGGTTTCCTTTCAATAATTTGATAAACAAATTCACCATTATTTTGAAATCCGCTGCTATTATCAGGATGATAAAATTCAAACTTCATAAATGAAGAATGATTGGAATATTTTATTTCATCTAAAT
The DNA here is from genome assembly GCA_040758575.1 of Bacteroidota bacterium. Lineage (GTDB taxonomy): Bacteria > Bacteroidota > Bacteroidia > B-17B0 > Aurantibacillaceae > BPGX01. The sequence continues at coordinate 31,963 of JBFLVH010000004.1, forward strand.
GAAATAACCCTTGCAAGCCCTGTGTTTTCAATATGTTGAAATAATATAAACCTATTTGTAGTCCTTCCAGGAAAAATAAAGATGGTTCAGAATAAAATTCGTCTTTATATTTCTTAACTTGATTGGTAAATAAATTTCTGTTATTCAAATTTTGATAATATGCAAAAGTATAATGCATCAAATTCAGATACTCTAAATCTAAATTATCAAATGTAGTGGTTTTATACAATCCACATAGTGTAATCGGCGATGTTTTGTGAATAATATTTAATTGTGTAATATATTCTGTTGCAATAATTTGACTGTTAGTTAGTAAAACCACAACATACTCGGTTTTTTCTTTGCAAAAGTTTTTAAAGTCATAAATATTTTTGAATGTAATAATAGTATCTTTGAGTTGATGTTTAGTAATTAAATCATTGTAATATCTTTTGAATTCTTTAGCATATTCTTTTTCATTATTGTTGTTAGTTTGAATTAATACTACTTTTTTGTTATGTCTTAAAGAGTCATAAACAAATTGTGCCAATGCTTGAATATCAACATAAATAGAAGGTGTGGTTTTAGAATATTCTGGATGATTGAAAAGAAATTTATTTTGACTCACAAAAGGAATGATGGTAAATTTTTTTTCAGTAGAATAATTTTGTTGAAGTTTAATTAGAGAAGAAAATACAGAGCCAATAACAATATCAGACGATTGATACTCTTTTGTTTTTAATACTTGAAGTAATTTCAAACTATCATTTTCATTGATATCTATTGGTAATAACCTTATTAAAAAACTATCTGTTTTTAATGAGTCAACGGCATATTCTAATCCTTTCAAAAAATCTATCATCATACTGCTCATTGTAGGGAAAGATTGTTGATTTTTTACTAACTCTTCTACAATGATATTTTCTACTTGTTGTGAACCAAATGGAAGTAACAAGGCACATTGATATTGTTTTTTCTTTTCAAATACCTGTTGAATATTCTGACTAATATTGGTTATATTATCTTTTATGGAAGATATATTTACTTCATTTTTTTTAATTAATTTTTCTTTTTTTCCAACTATTACATATTCATTTTCTTTCAATGGTTGTGAATTCTTTTCAGGATTCCATTTGAAGAAATCTTCTTGAGTAATATTATATTCTTTGCAAATTGAAAAAATAGTTTGTCCCTTCAACACCTTGTGATACTTGTAATTCAATGTGTCTAAAAGAACTTCATTTTCTTTTTTTGACGAGTAAACAGGAATAAAAATATTTTTTCCTGCTTTTAATCCACTTTCTTTCATATCTGGATTTTCTTGTATAATCACATCAGTTGATACACCATATATTTTTGAAATACCATATAAACTTTCACCTTTTTTTACTTTATGCACATAATATTCTTTACCCTGTATTTTTTCAATAATATTGGATTTTTCTTGTGAAAAACTAATCAATACAAAACTTAATAATATAACAATCCAAAAAACTTTATTCATACTGCACAAAAGTAGGGATTTAAATGAATACACACGCAAATATTTAGTAAAAATTTGCTACAAATTTCTTTTCCCTTAATATATCAATTTGTCTATTTTTGCAGCAAAAAATTAAAATGTCAGAAATGCAGGAACACAACGAGTTAGAAAGTATAAAGCATGTTTCAGAATTATATAAAGATTGGTTTATTGACTATGCTTCTTATGTGATTTTAGAAAGAGCCGTGCCACATATTGATGATGGATTAAAGCCCGTGCAAAGACGCATACTTCATAGTATGTGGGAAATGGACGATGGTCGCTATAACAAAGTTGCCAATATTATTGGTAACACCATGAAATATCACCCGCACGGAGATGCCAGTATTACTGATGCTCTTGTTGGAATGGGACAGAAAGATTTGCTCATTGATACTCAAGGAAACTGGGGAAATATCCTAACAGGTGATAGTGCCGCTGCTGCTCGTTATATTGAAGCCCGTCTCACGCCTTTTGCTCAAGAAGTTGTTTTCAATCCTAAAACTACGGAATGGCAGTTGAGTTATGATGGAAGAAATAAAGAACCCATTACGCTTCCTGTTAAGTTTCCATTGCTTTTGGCAATGGGCGTAGAAGGTATTGCTGTTGGCTTATCTTGTAAATTACTTCCGCATAATTTTAATGAACTCATTGATGCTTCTATTGCCGCACTCAAAGGCAAAAAATTTGAACTATATCCTGATTTTCCAACAGGTGGTATTATTGATGTAAGTAATTATAATGATGGTAAGCGAGGCGGAAAAATTAAAATCAGAGCCCGTATCAAAGAACTCAATAGCAAAACTATTGTTATTACAGAAATTCCTTATGAAACCACTACTTCTGCATTGATGGATAGCATTGTGGCTGCTAACGAAAAAGGCAAACTTAAAATTAAAAAAATTGAAGATAATACTTCTGATAAAGTAGAAATTGTATTGCATTTGCATCCCGATGTAACGCCTGATGTAACTATTGAAGCACTTTATGCTTATACCCAATGCGAAATGAATATTTCACCTAACGCAGTTGTAATAGAAAATGATAAACCAAAATTTTTAGGTGTATCAGATATTTTGAAATACTCTGCGAACAGGACAATGGAATTGCTCAAAAAAGAATTACAAATTGAACTTTCTGAATTGAAAGAGAAATTACATTTTGCATCTATTGAAAAAATATTTATTCGTGAAGAAATGTATGTTGATTTCAAAAATTTTGATAGTAAAGAAAAATTATTTGAATATCTCTACAAAAGATTTGATAAGTATAAAAAACAACTTATTCGCCCCTTAAACGATGAAGATTTGAATAAACTGACTCAAATTCCAATGATTCGCATCACCAAGTTTGATAGCAAAAAAGCAGATGAAAATATCAAAGAACTCAATGAAAGAATTTCTCAAACTCAACATCATCTTGATAATATTGTAGATTACACCATAGAGTATTTCAAAGAACTAAAAAGAAAATACGGCAAAGACAAAGAGAGAAAAACTGAAATTCGCACACTACATCAAGTTCAAAAAACCGAAATCAGTATTCCTAATCAACGATTATACATTGACAGAGAAGAAGGATTTATTGGCACATCATTAAGAAAAAATGAATTTTTATTTGAATGCAGCGACAATGATGAAATTATTGCAATTACAGAAGAAGGCATAATGAAAGTAGTAAAAGTGGCTGATAAAGTTTATATCGGAAAAAACATATTGTATGCAGGTATTTTCAAAAGAAATGACGAAAGAACAATTTACAATATGATTTATAGAGATGGACCAAAAGGAGTGTATTTTGTCAAAAGATTCAATATCGGTGGTGTTACAAGAGATAAAGAATATAATCTGACAAAAGGCACACCCAATTCCAGAGTTATTTATTTATCTGTAAATCCTAATGGAGAAACTGAAAAAGTAATTGTATTGCTCAAAGCTAATAGTGGTGCAAGAAAGTTAGAAATTGATTTTGATTTTGCCAGTATAGATGTGAAAAGCCGCAGTGCTATTGGCAATATATTAACCAAATATCCAGTTGCAAAAGTATTAGTAAAAGAAAAAACAGCAGGGCAAATTCAAGCAGAACATTGGTGGTATGACCCTGTTACAAAAAAATTGAATCAAAACGAAAATGGTAATTATTTAGGAGCATTTTATCCTGATGATAAAGTGCTTGTGATTACTAAAAAAGGTTATTACAAACTCATTCAGCCCGATGTATTAGCATTCTTTGATGATGATACTTTTTATGTAGAAAAATTTGACTCAGATAATATTTATACACTTATTTACTTTGATGGTGAAAGTAAAAATTATTACATCAAAAGATTTAAAGCAGAAGCCGCATCTTCAAAAATAATGATTATCAATGAACATCCTGATTCTTACATTGAACTCATAACACCTATTCAAAATCCAAAAATTAAATTATCATTTGCAAAAGAAAAAGGAAAAGATATTCCAGAAGAATATGTCAACATCAATGAATTAGCACCTATTATTGCTATCAAAGCAAAAGGTAAAAAATTAAGTACACATAAAATAAAAAATATTCTTTTAGAAGAGCCCGAAGAAATTAAACAAGCCAAAGAATTTCTAAAAAATCAAAAAGATGCAGATGTAGATTTATCACCTGAAGAATTACACAAAAAGGCGTTAGAAAAATTAAACTCTAAAAACCTTCCAGGTGGATTGGGTCAAATTAATTTTGATATTTGATTACTTTCAACTTGCATCATCCATATATAATTACTAATTTAGCAAAAAAAAATATAAATGTACGATAGTTTAGTTATTATTCCTACCTATAATGAAAAAGATAATGTGGAAGCAATGATTCGTAAAGTGTTTTCATTGCCTATCCCATTTGATATTTTAATTGTTGATGATAATTCACCTGATGGCACAGCAGATATTGTAAAATCATTAATGAAAGAATATCCTGATAGGTTACATCTTCTTTTAAGAAAAGAAAAAAATGGTCTTGGTAAAGCATATATAGCGGGGTTTCATTGGGAACTTGATAAAGATTATAATTACATCTTTGAAATGGATTGCGATTTCAGTCATAATCCAGATGATTTAATTCGTTTAAGAGAAGCATGTGTGAATGGCGCTGATGTTGCAGTAGGTTCAAGATACTGCAAAGGCGGACAGGTAAAAGATTGGCCATTAGGAAGAGTATTAATGAGTTACTTTGCATCATTATATGTAAGATTAGTTCTATGGCTTCCTGTTCACGACACAACAGCAGGATTTAAATGTTATCGTAAAAAAGTTTTACAAACTATAGATTTAGATGCAATTCAATTTACAGGTTATGCTTTTCAAATAGAAATGAAATATGCTGCATATAAATTAGGTTTTAAAATAACTGAAGTGCCCATTCTCTTCAAAGACAGAGAAAAAGGACAAAGCAAAATGAGTATAAAGATTTTTAGAGAGGCGTTGTTAGGCGTTCTAAAAATGAAATTCAAAAAATATTCACCTAAAAAATAAATTGTTCTATGAAAAAATTTTTCACAAGTGTTCTTCTTGTAAGTCATGTAATATATTCACAGGAAAAAATATCCTTAATTTCAGAAAAAGAAAAAATACATTTCAAATCGCTTACACAACTTACATTTGGAGGAGATAATGCAGAAGCATATTTTGATAAAACAGGCACAAAAATTACTTTTCAAGCAACTAATAATAACTGGAATGCTCATTGCGACCGGATTTTTATGATGGATTTAAAGAAAATAAAAATTACTTCCACTACAATAACCATCAATAACGCTCTCCATAAAATTAGTACAGGCAAAGGTCGCACTACTTGCTCTTACTTTATGCCTGATGGAAAGCATATATTATTTGCATCCACTCATCATAAAATGGACTCTTGTCCACCAGTGCCACATATCAAAGGAAAATATGTTTGGCTCTTATACCCAGAATACGATATTTTTGTAGCAGATTTAAATGGCAATATTGTCAAACAACTAACCGATACTCCAGGTTACGATGCCGAAGCCACTGTTTCGCCAAAAGGGGATAAAATTGTTTTCACTTCTACACGCGGTGGAGATATTGACTTGTGGGTAATGAATATAGACGGAAGTAATCCTGTTCAAATCACTCACGAATTAGGATATGATGGAGGTGCTTTTTTTTCGCCAGATGGAAGCAAAATTGTTTTTCGTGCTTCTCGCCCTAAAACAGAAGAAGAAATAAAAGAATACAAAGAATTATTAGCACAAAATTTAGTTGCACCTACCAATATGGAAATCTTTATATGTGATGCTGATGGAAAAAATTTACAACAGGTTACATATTTAGGCAAAGCCAACTGGGCGCCGTTTTTTCATCCATCAGGAAAAAAAATAATTTTCTCATCCAATCATCACAGCCAAAGAGGTTTTGATTTTCAACTTTATATGATAAACATTGATGGAACAGGATTAGAACAGATAACAACTGAAAGTAATTTCAATGCTTTTCCAATGTTTTCTCCTGATGGAAAAAAATTAATATTTTCATCTAATAGAAATAATAACGGAACACGCGATACAAATTTATTTTTAGCAGAATGGAAGGATTAATTCCACAATGTGTTTTCAGGAAAATTTGCTACATAAAAATGTGGCGTTCTTTTAACCGCTTTTTGCCAGCATTTGGTTTCATAACATTTTCCAAATACTAAATCTTTTGTTGCAGGCGTTGTGAGCCACGAATTATTGAGAATTTCTTCATCTAACTGATTTTCTCCCCAACCAGAATATCCAAGAAAAAATTTTATATCATTGTCGCTGGCTTCATCTCTTTTTACCAATTCTTCTATCATTTCAAAATCCCCTCCAAAATAAATTCCTTCTGCAACTTCTTTACTATTAGGAATTAAATCCCCTAATTTGTGAATATAAAATAAAGAAGAAGTTTGAACAGGCCCTCCAAAGAAAATTGGCCAATCTTTAGCATTTGAAAACATTTTAACTACATCAGCCAGATAAACATTTTTAATGGGCTTATTGACAATAAAACCTAACGAGCCATCTTTATCATTATGTATAGCCATCAACACAACAGATTTTTTGAAAAAACCATCTTTCATAAATGGTTCAGCAATCAATAAACTGCCTTGCTTTGCTTTATAGTTTCTAAAATCCAATGATAATTCATTTTCCTTAAAAATCATATAAGAGATTTTGGAAAAAGATGTTTCAAATTATATGCCAAAGTTACGAATAATTTATGAAATAACCAAAAATTGAAATATTGTCTGAATTATCAGGGAATAGGGGTATAATACAATTTTAATTTTGGTTTAAGAGTAGGGTGCTGATACCCACCTAAAACAACTCTTGCAGCAAAAAAATCTTTTCGGGCGGTAAGCGATGTGTTCGGGTCTGTGGCTACTAATGCTAAACCATAATATTTTTGTTTTCCTAAAATAATATGTTGCACATACCTTGAAATATTGAAAGTATAAGTATTATTATCAAGAGAGCCACCATATTGAACAAACGAATTACTTGAATAGTATTGATCAAGTGTAAACATTTCATTTCCCGCACTATCAAGGGCAAGCAAAGACATAGCAATTGGTGGGTCATAAAATCCAGTAGTAGGAATAAAACTTTTATCTACTTGAAAAACAACTTCTGCTCTGTTAATGGAAAAATTTCCCAGTTTACTTAAATTTTTTAAAGCAGGTATATCTACTAAAACTCTTGTTCCATTTAATCCTTTTACAAATACATTTTGTGCTGCAGAAGAGTAATTTCCGTTTAATTGATTATATAGATAAACATTAGCCCCAGAAGTGTAATCATAACTAAAATGATTAAACCTAACAGAGTAATTATTATTAAATATAAACTGATATGCTTCTGATGTTTTTAATGCGGGTGGATTTCCTGTGTGATAATATACATAAAAGCCCGACACTTCATTAGATAAATCAACTTTCATTAACGCTCCTTGCAATGTAGTAGGATTTAATGAAGAATTTTTAGTAGTGATATAAAAACCCTTGTAAGTATTTTGAAATGTTGTATTATCAAGCAAGTATTGAGGATTGGAAATAATACTTTGAGCAAAACCTTTATAGATAGGAATTTGTATGGTTTTATATCCTTGGTATTTGATTGGCTTTGTGTTTATTATAGATAGTGGGGTAGGGTAGTAAGATAGGGTTTTATTGGAATAATAATTTATTCCTGTTTGCATATCTTCTGACAAAGCATATACTTCGTATCTTAAAGATGTAGAGGTATCCCCAACAAAATTTTCTGTAAATACTAAAATAATTTTAGCAGAGTCCACTACTGCATCAGCAGGAAATGCAACATTAGTAATATTATTAGGCAAAGAAAAATGTGTGTATAATTCTGCATCCGTTCTACCAAACACAGGGTCTTGATTAGAACCAAGATATTTAAATCCATCATTGTAACTTATAATACTATCTATTTTTTGAGTTTTGAGAAAAATAGAAAAAGTATCTTGATAGAGTGCGTGTAAAATATCATTATCAGGCAAAGTATTGTCAATTAAAGATTTATTGACATTTTTTTTACAGGATATAAATAATATAACTAATGAAAAGAAGTAATGAATGTATTTCATAAGTGCAAATGTAAGTGAAGTTTAATTGATTAACAAGTAACAAGATTATTCCTTGAGTTTCTAATTACATCAATATATATTGCCGCTAATTATTCATTATACCATTGCAGAATTCCATCTCTTATTGTAATGATTAACTTGTTTAATACCTTTATTTTTTACGGCTTCTTCAAATTCATGGCGGAAGTGACGAATAGCACTGGCTACTGGCCAAGATGCAGCATCACCAAGCGGGCAAATGGTTCTGCCATCTATTTTGCTTTGAATGTCAAATAGTAAATCAATATCTTTCATAGTAGCAGTACCATCAATAAACTTTTTCAAAATTCTTTCCATCCAGCCCGTACCTTCTCTACAAGGCGAGCATTGTCCGCAACTTTCGTGATGATAAAACCTTGCTAATGTGTAAAGATTGTAAACAATTGAAGTGTCTTCATCCATTACAATAAATCCTCCCGATCCTAATGCTGTACCTGTTTGAAAACCGCCATCAGCCAAACTTTCATAAGTCATTAAACGAGGTTCTCCTTTGGCTGTTTTCAAAATTAATTCTGCTGGTAAAATAGGCACAGATGAACCTCCTGCAATAACTGCTTTTAATTTTTTTCCTCCACGAATACCGCCACAGTATTCGTCAGAGTATATAAATTCTTCTACGGGTAATCCCAATTCTATTTCATATACGCCGGGTTTGTTGATGTGTCCTGATGCAGAAATCAATTTAGTACCAGTTGATTTTCCTACACCAATTTTAGCGTATTCATCACCGCCCATTTGTACAATAGGAACTACTGCTGCTATAGTTTCTACATTATTGACTACTGTTGGACAGCCCCATAATCCTGCTACTGCCGGAAAGGGCGGCTTCATTCTTGGATTACCTCTTTTACCTTCTAATGACTCTATCAATGCTGTTTCTTCACCGCAGATATATGCACCTGCACCTACCTGAACATATAAATCTAACGAGTAATCAGTACCTAAAATATTTTTACCGAGCCATCCATTAGCGTATGCTTCGGCAATGGCTTTTTCAAGTATTCTTGCTACATAAAAATATTCACCACGAATGTATATGTAAGATGTATTGGCACCCAGTGCATAAGATGCTACAATCATTCCTTCAATTAATAAGTGTGGAATTTTTTCCATCAGATAACGGTCTTTGAAAGTACCGGGCTCTGATTCATCTGCATTGCATAGCAAATAGCGAGGCACACCCGGTGGTTTGGCTAAAAAACTCCATTTCATTCCGGTTGGGAATCCTGCACCTCCACGACCGCGAAGCCCTGATTTTTTGACTTCTTCAACAATCTGGTCGGGTGTAAAATTTTTCAATGCTTTTTCAACAGCAGTATATCCCCCATTTTGACGATATACTTCATAAGTATTGATTCCGGGGATATGTACTTTGTCTAATAATAATTTGCGTGGCATAGGGTTATTTTTTTAATAAAAATAAATATTCTTGATGTTGATGGCTTTCATCATTTATCCATTCATTAGTCCATTTCATATTGCTCATTACATTTTTTTGGTAGTTGATTTTTTGAATTGTTTCAATGCGAGCATAAGTTGAAAATATTTCTAACAATTGAGAAAAAGGAACTCTACCTCCTGAACTATAAGAAAATACAATGTATTCAGCATTAGTATTTTGAATAAGTTGAGCAATAGCATTGTAGGCAATAAAATGTCCGTCTTTATCTTTTCTAAAATCTTCAAAAGGAGAGTAACTCAAGTTATCTGAACTGTCTTTTCTTCTGTTTGTTTTCCCAAATAATTCAGGTTGGTCATTGAGGATTATGGTTTTCCAGATGTGATAGTAGGCCTGATAACGAACTCGGGAAGGAGGCATTTTGTCATTAGAAGATCCATAAGGTGGATCAAAATATGCTACATCACACTCTATTTTTTTTTGAAGAAGATTAAATATATCTTCATTGTAAACTTCATTTTCTTCTTCACTTAAAATTAAGTGTGGCACTTCTAATTGCATTGTTTTATATGAACGAGGTGCCCAATCTCTCAAATAAGCAGAGTAATGTCCAATGGTGTTATCTACTTTATCTAATGCGAGAGTTAAACTGGTAAGCAAAACAGATTTTTCAATTTCATCGTTTGTAATTTTATCTATTTCTTCGCGAATAGCGTCTAATTTCATTGTGTTGTGGAGTTGCCAGGGCTTTTTAGTTTCATTCTTTTCGGGCGAGCCACCATAATGTTCTGAAAACCATTCATACTTTCCTGGCAGATGATTGAGATAATCAATAATATCCTGATAATATTTTTTTTCTTTTGTATTCAGTAAGTAACAATATCCAAAAATTTTTGACCAGATGGAAATATCATTTGAAATAACCTGATAACCTAATTGTGCCAATGCTTGTGAAACTCTTGTAGTGCCACTAAATCCATCTAATACCTTTTTAGGATGCAGTGGATAAATCATTTTCAAAATGTAAGGTAATAATTTATCCTTTGATCCTGTGTATTTAATGCCTTGTGTTTTGATGTTTTCAAACGCAAGTATATCTGTTACATCATTATATTGTAAGGTATTCACCATTAGGTAAATTATTTAGTATGATAAGTTTCTAAATCTGTGTAGTTTCTTCTTTTTCCTTCGGAGCGATATTTTTCAATAATCTGGTCAATTTTTTCATGAGTCAAATTCTCGTGATAAGAAGCACCACATTGAATCATGGGTGCAGTGCCACAAGAACCAAGACACTCAACTGTTTTTAATGTAAACATACCATCAGGTGTAGTTTCACCCTCTTTAATACCTAATTTTTTTTCAATGTAAGCAATTATTTCATTTGCACCATTTAGCCAGCAAGAAGAGGTGCGGCAAACTTCTAATACACATTTTCCAACAGGTTTCAAATTAAACATCGTATAAAAACTCGCTACCTCAAATACTTCAATAGGTGTGATGTTTAATAACTCGGCTACATAATCCATTACTTCGGGACTAAGCCATCCATCATTTTCTGCTTGAGCAATATGTAATACGGGAATAAGTGCAGATTTTTGTTTCCCTTCGGGATATCTTTTTTTAATTTGTTCTATGGTTTGTAATGCCTCATCACTGAATTTAATTTGTTTTCTTTTTTCTTTATCAAATGATAAAACGCCGTGTATTGGAGCAGACATATAATTTATTTTATGGTGCAAAAATAGGAAAAATCTTTGCTAATGAATGAATTTTTGTATTTTTGTAAATTGCTTAATACCTCTCAAATAATGCAGAAATACAATACTTTTTTTCAATGCTGGAGAAAAAGTATATTTCACCTGATGTTGTTGTTCAAATAATTTTCTCTTTTGTAAAAATTTCTTGTAATGTCTATAAAAGTAAATATGTACCTGAATAACTGCAATGGTATGCTTCCCGTGCCCTTCAAGTAAAAATTTAATACCTGCTACACCATCTAATATCAACCTTAAAAGAACTTTCCAGAATAGATTTTTTTTAGGATGATTTTTTAGTAAGGTAAGCAAACTATTTCTGAAATTCAGGTATGTCTTATGCGGATTAATTTTATTTAATGTCCCCCCACCTAAATGATATACTACTGACGATGGAAACACCTCAATTTTATATCCTATATTTTTTATTCTCCAGCACAAATCAATTTCTTCCATATGTGCAAAAAAATCATCATCCAATCCACCTACTTCCCAAAATACTTTGCTTCTTACAACCATACACGCCCCTGTTCCCCAAAATATTTCGCTTATATCATCGTATTGATGTGTATCTTTTTCTAATGATAAAAATATTCTTCCACGACAAAAAGGGTAGCCCAAAACATCAATAAATCCGCCACAAGCACCAGCATATTCAAATGTATCAGGATGTTTATCATCTAATAATTTAGGCACACACACTGCTACATCAGAATGTTCTTCCATATATTGAATTATGGGCATTAACCAATTTTCAGTAGTGCGAATGTCGTTATTCATCAATACATAATAATCTGCCTGAATGTGTTTTAATCCCTCATTGTATCCTTTGGAAAAGCCATAATTTTCAGCATTTTGAATAATGTGTATATCAGGAAAATTTTCTTTTATCCAAAGAATACTATTATCTGTAGATGCATTATCAATGATGTAAATATTTTTTTGAGGATGATGTTTTGCAACAATTGGCAGATATTTTTGAAGTAATTCTATTCCGTTGTAATTAAGGATAGCAATGGCAAATGTGGGCATTTATTGAGGATTTTGGTATAACTTATCAAAATTATTTCCGTAATTAATTTTTTGTTGTTGATACGGGTCGTTGATATTATATACTTCGTGTTTCATTATGTCTCTTTGCCAGTTAGGATTATTAAACTCGCCTTTCATATCGCTATGAATAAGCGTGTAGCATTCATCAGCAATACCTTTATTGACAAATACAAATTTTCTGTTGGAAAAAAACTGACCAGTTGAAGCATCGTATAATCTGTAATAATGCCATATTTCATAAGGATAAGCACCTGTTTCGCTTAACTGAATGGTTCTTTGATTAGGTGCTCCATATTGTAAAAACACTCTGCCTCTGTCGGTATAGTAGGGTGCTATTTTTCCGCATTTAAAGTTTTTCATTACAAAATTGACTTGTGTATAATATCTTTTGGCTAAATCAATTGCAGATGCTGTATCAGATGCTCTTTTATCCCAAAAATCAATCATAAAATTTTTCATCATCGTAGCGTCTTTGTTGATGCTTTGATTGATTATCCATTCTTTTTCAAGATTATTGGCTATTGGCCATAATGCTTCTACCCACATTTTAAGCGTATCAATGTTATTAGTATTTCCAAAAAATAATTCATCATTCAAACTTTGTTTTTTTGCAATGCTTTTATTTTTCTTTTGAAAAAATTTTTTTTGAGTAAGAATGAGTTCATTTTCTTTGTTTCTCAATTCTACTATCAGATTGTAATTTCCTGATGGTAATTCTTTAATATTAATATTCCCAATTAGTACATTTACTTTGGATGCATTGAATTTTCTAAATCCGCCAAACGCTTCCATATTTTTATTATTATCTTTATCTTGAATATAATATTTCAAAATAAATGGTTCATTCTTTCCAAGTGTGGTGTCAGCGTTGTATATCTCATTGTAGAAAAATATGTAAGACATATATTCATTGTAATAATTATCGTTATATGGAATAATGTTATATCCGTGTTTATAAAAGATACTTTTTTCACTTGATTTTTCAAGTGTATCAATCAATACTATCTCTGACATTGAAATTTTATTCGCCTCATAATTAATGTTCAGTTGTTTATTACAAACAGGATAAATGAGTTGATGCGTAAAATAATCTTTGATAGTTAATTCAAAAGTATAATTTTTGTTGTTATCCAGCCAATATCTTCGGATATAAGCAAAATCAGGTATTTTGAGAGAATCATCAGAAGAGTGACTTTTTACAATAAAAGTATCAGTTTTAATTAAAGTGGAATCATTTAATATCTTTACAACACCTTGAATGGCTGAAAAATAATAAGATGATGATGGTTGTTTTTGCATACTTAATAAACGAACGTTGATAGACATAGCAATTTCAACATAGGCATTATATTTTGATTGACTTTCAGGAATATAAAAAGCATACACTTTCCAGAACGAACAATTATCTGTTTGAGCAACGACTCTGAAAAGCATTAAAAATAAAAGTATCCCTGAATACCCTTTCTTCATTTCCGCAAATTTGAGAAAAAATATCCAAATAAAAGATAGAGTTGGAATTGAATTTTTCATAAAATAAAACGAGAAATTTATCCATCATTTTTGGACATTATTATGAAAATTATTTTCAAAAGAAAAATTTTATACATCTTTGCAGCAAAACCATCAGAACAATGGCTACAAAAAAATCTGAAAAAGGTAAAGAATTGGTGATTGTAGAATCGCCCGCCAAAGCCAAGACCATTCAAAAATTTTTAGGTGAAAATTTTGTTGTAAAATCCAGTTTTGGGCACATCAGGGACTTACCTAAAAATGATACAGGTGTAGATATTCAAAATCATTTTGAACCCACTTATGTTATTGACCCCGATAAAAAGAAAGTTATAGATGATTTAAAAAAAGAAAGTAAAGAAGCCAATACAGTATGGTTGGCATCCGATGAAGACCGCGAAGGAGAAGCCATTACATGGCATTTATCTGAAGCATTGAATTTGCCAAAAGAAAAAAGAAAAAGAATTGTATTTCATGAAATCACCAAAAAAGCCATTGAACAAGCTATTAAAAACCCAAGAGATATTGATTTTAATTTAGTAAATGCTCAGCAGGCCCGAAGAATATTAGATAGATTAGTTGGTTATGAACTTTCACCTATATTATGGAAAAAAATTAAAGCCAATTTATCTGCGGGACGCGTGCAATCTGTTGCTGTGCGACTCATTGTAGAGAGAGAAAGAGAAATACAAAATTTTCAATCCAAAACATTCTTCAAAGTTACAGGCATTTTTATTACTAATGGACAAACTTTTAAAGCAGAACTTGATAAAAAATTTGATACAGAAAAAGAAGCATCAGAGTTTTTAGAGAAATGTAAAAACGCTGAATTTACAATAGAAAGCATTGAAACCAAACCCACCAAACGAACCCCATCTGCACCATTTACAACTTCTACTCTTCAACAAGAAGCATCCCGAAAATTAGGATTTTCAGTTGCCCAAACAATGACACTTGCACAAAGATTATACGAAGCAGGGTACATTACTTATATGAGAACTGACTCGGTTAATCTATCAGATTATGCTTTAGAAACAGCAGAAGAAGTCATTAATGATTTTTATGGAAAAAAATACCATCAAAAAAGACAATTTACTACTAAAAGCAAGAATGCACAAGAAGCACACGAAGCTATTCGTCCTACTTACATCAATAAGTTACAAATTGAAGGTGATAAAAACGAACAAAAATTATACGAATTGATTTGGAAAAGAACTGTGGCTTCTCAAATGGCAGATGCATTGCTTGAAAAGACCATTGCAAAAATTAGTATTAGTAATCGTGATGAAAAGTTCATTGCACAAGGAGAAGTGATTAAGTTTGATGGCTTTTTGAAACTCTATATTGAAAGCACTGATGATGATGCTGAAAGTGAAGATAATAAAAACAATATTTTACCCCCCTTATCAAAAGGACAAAAATTAAATGTCAAACAAATTAGTGCTATACAAAGATTTACTCATCATCCACCACGATACACCGAAGCATCTCTTGTAAAGAAATTAGAAGAATTAGGAATAGGTCGTCCTTCAACTTATGCACCCACTATTTCTACTATTCAAAAAAGAGATTATGTGGTTAAACAAGATAAAGAAGGCACATCAAGAGAATATGTATTGCTCACTTTAGAAAGCAACAAGATTAATAAAGAAATTAAAACAGAAATAACAGGCACCGAAAAATCTAAATTATTTCCCACCGATTTGGGCTTCATTGTTACTGATTTTTTGATAAAACACTTTCCTGAAATAATGGATTATCAATTTACAGCCAATGTAGAAGAAGAGTTTGACGAAATTGCTTTAGGAAAATTAGATTGGAGAAAAATGTTACAAAAGTTTTATCAACCCTTTCATAAAGACGTATTGAAAACCATTGAAGAATCAGAAAGAAGCACAGGTGAAAGAGTGTTAGGCACAGACCCCAAAACAGGCAAAAAAGTGATTGTACGAATCGGACGCTTTGGACCTCTTGTCCAAATTGGAGAGCAAGACGATGAAGAAAAACCCATTTACGCTAAAATGCCTAAAAACAAAAGTATTCAAACTATTACATTAGAAGAAGCGCTTAATTTATTTCAACTTCCAAAAGTTTTGGGAAAGCACAATGGAAAGGAAGTTATTGTGAATATTGGTAGATTTGGACCTTATGTGATGTATGATGGTACTTTCGCTTCTATTCCAAAAGATGAAGACCCGCATACTATTACTTTAGAACGTGCGATAGAATTAATTACTGCTAAACAGGAAAATGCTCAATCCAAAATTATTCAGTCCTTTGATGAAGAAGGTATACAGGTTTTAAACGGTAGATATGGACCTTATATTTCTTACAATAAAAAGAATTATAAGATTCCAAAAGATAAAGACCCAAAATCATTAACCCTTGCAGATATAATAACTATCATAGGTGATGATTTTAAGAAAAGTGAATTAGCAGAAGTTTCAGATAAAAATAATAAATCAGCCCCATCTACTAAGTCAGGCAAAAAATCATCCAGGAAAAAATAGTAGTAAGTGTAGGTTAAGTAAAAGTATTTAAAAACAAAAAGCCCTTCTGCATTGCAGAAGGGCTTTTCATTTGTATCAATCGGCAGGTAAGATTATTGTTTAATCAATTTACCAACAGATTTTCCATTGTTAGTAGTTACATTATAGAAGTAAACGCCTGCTTTTTCATTAGATAAATCAACATTGATAATATGCTGACCTGCTTGTGCATTGATATCCATGCTATTAATTACTTGTCCTAATGCATTGGTAATTTCAACATGCATGTTAGAAGCATTATTGAGGTTAACCACAATGTTTGTGTTGTCACT
Source organism: Bacteroidota bacterium (assembly GCA_040758575.1). Lineage (GTDB taxonomy): Bacteria > Bacteroidota > Bacteroidia > B-17B0 > Aurantibacillaceae > BPGX01. Next base: position 48,650 of record JBFLVH010000004.1, read on the forward strand.
TGTTGGGTTAGGATAAACATTTACATCAATAGTATTATTTTTGCTGATAGAAGATGATGAATTATTAGCAGATAAAGGAGTAGCAGTGTAAATGAAGTCAGCGTTAGTAAATTGGAAACCACTTACATAGTAATGATCAACAGGGCCTGTTCCGCTAAAAGTATTATCAGCACTAAAAGTAAATGGAATTTCGTAAGTACCACCACCTACATTAATGACTTTTGAAGACATAAAGTGCCAGAAAATTCCAAATTGAGCATCAGCGGGTGAGGAAGCGCCTGTACCAATTACAAGCATTCTGTTAGTTACCATACCTGTATAAATATCAAACGCTTTTGCGTACAAATCAGGATATACATTAAAGTGATGACCTGTAACAGTTGTATCAGTTTCTGTCCATGAATAGAAAATTTTGCTGCCTGCATCATCTCTTGAAACTTGAATACGAGCATCTATATCTAAACCAGCAGCATCCCATTGGCTGCAAGTATTATCACCACCTACGGTTCCTTCTGTTGCCATTGAATCAACTAAAATACCATTCCATGTATTATTATTTTCAAGGATAAAATCCATAATAGTAGGATGGGTAGAGGTAGAACCATAGTAAAAGCTGTAATTTTGAGCACCACAACCACCACCGCTATTAAAAGCATAAGTATAGAAAAGTGAATCTATATGATCGCTATAGGCACTTACAACTGTTCCAACTAAATGTAATCTACCCATTCCATCTACTGTAGCTGATATTCCTTCGCCTGTAGAAAAGTAAGGAATAGCATAAGTATAATTACCAGTTGCAATAGGTAATCTTTTATCCACTTCTGATAAAGTTGCAAAATCAAATCCGGGTATTAAAGTCCAAGTAGCACCATAGTTAGTTGTTTTATATACTAATGGTTGCATACCGCGTTGAGTACCAGTAGAACCTAATCTTGTACCAATCATTACAACATAGCCAATATCTCCATTATCATTCCATGCCATAATTGGGATGGACAATAAGGCATTTCCATTAGCAGAAGAGTATTCTACAGGTGGTTTAATAGAATCAGCAGACCAGTTAAAGCTACCAGCATTATATTGTCCTTTAAATATAGCCATTCCTCTTGGGTTAAACGCCAAATTAGTAGTAGCATTAGGATCATCTATTAAACTTCCAGCTGATCTTACGAGTCCATCTTTAGTATAAGTAAAGAAATAACGAGGCATATATACTTTCGTACCAAAGGATGCTGTTGGGAAAAATTGCATATAGGGTGAAGGTAAGGCAGTAGCATTACCACCAACAGCGTCTGTATAGGACTTGCTGGCAAAATAACCACCTTCCCAACCGCTTCCTGTTGTAACAGGTCCTGTGGTTACAAAATGAATGTTATTAACATTAGTATTTCCTGGAGGATTGTAGATGCCACCTTGTGGATAACGACCTAAGTTAGTTCCATCTGCCCATACACAAGAAGAATCCCATGTAGTACCTTTGTTGAGTGACCACGAAAACACAATAGAACCTGAGTTGCTAACAGGGTTAGTTGAAAAGTAGGGGCTTTTACGATGTGCAAATGTAACAATATCAACATCACTGTTGTAATTTAATACTCTTTGTTGAGATACTAATAAACCATAAGCGTTCATAGAGCCGCTAAATCTTTGAGCAGATACAACAGCCACTTGTTGGTTACCACCTTTTTTGTGGTTTTTTGGAGCAGGAATGGCATGAGTAGCATGAGGGGTAGATACTACTTTTTCCTCGCTCATTGTTAATCTTTTCATTTCTCTCTCTGCTGCGTTAACAGGCACAGCATTTTTAGGCACTATTTTGCCATTTTGAGCAAAAGCGCCTGCACTGGCTAATAGCACAGATGCTAATAAGACATCTTTTTTCATAGTTTTGATTTTTTAGGTTTTGCTGCAAATATAAGTAATTATATTTATTCTAAATTGTTAAATTTTTTATTTCGTGTAAAGAATATAATATAATTTATTTTTTTGGAAAAAATTAAATTTGAATGGCAAAACATAAATATTAATGTTTTATGATTTTACCAGTGTTGGTTCCTACATTAGTTTTAATTTTGTAAAAATATACGCCTGGTTTTTCATTAGATAAATCAATGCTAATGATGTGTTCCCCTGTTTCTGCCTTAGGAATATTGATAAAATTTACCACCTGTCCAAGTGTATTACATATTTCTATGTAAATATCTGATACTTCATTTAAATTAAAGGTTATATTAACATTGTCTTGTGTAGGGTTAGGAAATACATTGGTATAGGTAGTAGTATTTTGAGAATGAGGGGTATTTGAAACTAAAAGTGAAAAGCTTGATATAGCAAACTGAAATCCGCTAATGTAATAATGGTCAACAGGTGTAGTTCCTCCAAAGGTATTATCGGCACTGAAAGTAAAAGGAATTTCATATATTCCAGGTCCGGGAATAATGATTTTTGGAGACATATAGTGCCAGAAAATACCATATTGTGCAACAGTGGGGCTTGAAGCAGAAGTGCCAATTACAAGAGTTTTTGGTGTTGCCATTGAGGAATAAATATCATACCCTTTCGCATATAAGTCAGGGTAAGTATTGAAATGATGGCCAGTAGAGGTAGTATCTGTCTCTGTCCATGAGTAAAATATTTTATCACCTGCATCTGTTCTGGATACTTGAATTCTGGCATTAATATCAAGAGTTGAGGCATCCCACTGGCTACAGATATTGTTACCACCTCTGGTTTCTTCTGTTGCCATTGAATCAACCACAAACACTGACCATGTGTTATTATTTTCTAAAATGAAGTCAAAAATTGTTGGATGGGTTAATACAGAGTTGTAATAAAACACATAGTTTTGACTACCACATCCGCCACCACTATTAAAGGAATATGAATAAAACATAGAGTCAGGATTGTCTGTAGCTGCACTAACAACTGTGCACACAAGATGCAATCTACCCATGCCATCTACTGTTACATCCATACCCTCATTAGGTAAAAAGAAAGGAATAGCATAAGAACATGTGCCAGTAGGCAAAGCTAATCGTGAGCTTACACTTGTGTTTGTTGTAAAGTCAAAAGGAGGGATTATTGTCCATGATGCTCCACTGTTGGTGGTTTTATATACAATTGGCTGAGGTCCGTATTTAGGAGTACCCGCTTGACCTATTCGTTGCCCAATCATAACCACATAACCTACAGCACCACTATTATCCCACGCCATAAACGGCACATCAAATAGGTTGGCATTTCCCGAAGAGGTTGTAGTTACAAGAGTGTCAAATAAAATGGGGTCTAATGACCAGGAAAAGGAGCCGGCACTATAGTTTCCACGCATAATGGCGGTGCCAATAGGGCCGGCAGGTATAGCAACATTAGTATATATTGTTGCTGCAGATCTCACAAGTCCATCATTAGTATATGTAAAAAAGTTCTTGGAAATCATTTGATTGAATGGGCCAAATACATTGGGAATAAATTGAGTGGTAGGTGTAGATAAAGCAGTGGGATTTCCTCCCATTGCATCGGTATATGATTTACTGGCATAGAAATTTCCCAGCCAGCTACTAGTGCCATCTGTTACAGGTCCAGTGGCTACAAAATGAATATTATTTACATTAGTGTTGCCTGGAGGGTTATAGATCCCGCCTTGTGGATAACGTCCTAAATATGTACCATCAGACCAAACGCAGGTAGAATCCCATGTTACACCTCTATTTAATGACCATGAGATAATAATTGAGCCCGAATTATTCACTGGATTAGTTGAAAAATAGGGACTTTTACGATGAGTAAAAGTAACAATGTCAATATCGCTATTGTAATGTAAAGATTTTTGCTGTGTGCTTAATAATCCATAAGCGTTCATAGAACTACTAAACGGCTTACACTAATTGAAGATATTTGTTGAATATTTTTTTTATTAGTCGTTGTAAAATATTTACAATTAGTGTTGTTGTTGACAATATTATTTTCCTCACTGGTCTGCGGCACTTTTAATTTCGTTTGTAATACATTTACCACAGATATTTTATCGCGTGGAATCTTTGTAATTTGAGCAAATATTGTTGCATTTGCTATCACCAAAAATAATAATAAATTTGTTTTCATAATTGTAAGTTTTAAAATTTTCTACAAAAATAAACAATTATTTTCAAATAATACAAATAGTTAATTGTTAAATATTTTGGATGGAATTAGAATAAAAAGACAAGAAGTATAGATTAATCTATATTTTACTTTATCCAGTGAATGTGTATCTTATTCTAATTTCTTTAGAATCTCCTCTAATTGCTGGAAATCTTTTACTAATACTTCTCTTTGTTTGGCGCCTTCAAATTTCCCTACAATAGCAGCTTTTTCTAACTCATCTACTAATCTACCTGCTCTATTGAAGCCAATTTTTAATTTTCTTTGTAAAAAGGAAACACTGCCTTGCTGAAATTGTACAACCAATCGGGCTGCTTCTTCAAATAATTTATCTCTTTGAGATAAATCAATGTCTTCTGCCCCACTTTCATCATTTTCTTCTACATACTCAGGCAATAAAAATGCGTGTGGATAACCTCTTTGAATACCAATAAATTCGGCTACTTTTTCTACTTCGGGAGTATCTACAAAGGCACATTGCAAGCGAATTAAATCATTGCCTGAACTAAAAAGCATATCGCCGCGTCCTATGAGTTGGTCAGCACCACCTGTATCTAAAATTGTTCTTGAGTCAATTTTGCTGGATACTCTGAATGCAATACGAGCGGGGAAGTTGGCTTTAATAACACCAGTAATGATATTCACTGATGGTCGTTGAGTTGCAATCACTAAATGGATACCCACTGCTCTTGCTAATTGAGCAATGCGGGCAATAGGGCTTTCTATTTCTTTTCCAGCCGTTAGTATTAAGTCCGCAAATTCGTCAATAACTACAACTATGTATGGCAGATATCTATGTCCATCATTGGGATTCAGACGCCGTTTTATGAATTTTTGATTGTATTCTTTGATATTTCTAACCTGAGCATCTTGAAGAAGTGCGTAACGATTATCCATTTCAATGGTGAGAGAATTAAGTGTATGAATAACTTTTTTTGTGTCTGTAATAATAGATTCTTCCGAGTTGGGGAGTTTTGCTAAAAAGTGTCTTTCTATTTTATTGTAAAGAGTGAGCTCAACTTTTTTAGGGTCTACTAAAACAAATTTGAGTTCAGCAGGATGTTTTTTATACAGTAAAGAAATCAAAATAGAGTTGATACCAACAGATTTACCCTGACCAGTTGCACCCGCTATGAGCAAGTGGGGCATTTTTGCCAGGTCAGCTATAAATACTTCATTGTTAATTGTTTTTCCTAATGCAATAGGTAATTCAAAAGTAGTGTTCTGAAATTTTTCTGAAGATAATACATTTTTCATTGAAACCATTTCGGGGTGTTGATTAGGCACTTCAATACCTATTGTGCCTTTACCCGGCATAGGAGCAATAATTCTAATACCTAATGCGGCTAAACTGAGTGCAATATCATCTTCTAAATTTTTGATTCTTGCTATACGAACGCCGGGTGCAGGTACTATTTCATATAATGTAACAGTAGGTCCAATAGTGGCTTTAATCTCTTGAATTTCTACTCCGTAAGTGCGAAGTGTTCTTACAATTTTATCTTTATTTTGTAATAATTCTTCTTGAGTAATTTTTCCTACACCACTGCCGTAATCATTTAGTAAATCTAATCCTGGATAAATATAATCAGATAAATCGGCCAGTGGATTATATTCTCCTTGTTCCTGAACTAATTGTTCTGCAATTTCCTCTACTGTTTTTTCTTGTTCATTTTCAGAAGTAGTATTTGAATCTATGATATGTTCAGAAGATTGCTCTATTGTAAATTTTGGTTCATTAGTAATTTCTGGTTCTTCAGAAGGTTTATCATTCTTAATATCAAATTTAATTTCATTATTGGTATTTTCTGTAATAATAATCTCCTCGGGTTCTTCTTCATTGTTTGTTGATACAATGGGTATAGTATTGGGTTGAATATCTTCATCAGTTGTTTCAATGTTGTCTTCTTTTTCAAAGAGAATTTCTTCGGTGTTATTATTTTTTGAATACTTAAAGTTTATCCATTTAATCCATTGAGGATTGATTATAAAGTAAATTACAACAGAAGTGATAATGGCGGAAAGCAAGCCCCATTTTCCAATATAATGTGTGATAGTATTATTCATTATTTCTCCATAATTACCACCTGCAAAAGGATATTTTTCATTAAGAAAAAAACTTAATGTAAGAGAAATCCAAATCATCCAGAAAAAGGTATGGAGTAATAAATTGAAAGAAGTAGTTTGAAGGCGAATTTTGTTGATGCCCCATATCAATAAAGCGATGGGGAGTGCAAAACTTCCTATTCCATAAAGACGATACATAAAAAGATGTGAGAGTAATGCTCCAATGGCGCCTAACCAATTTTGTATATTAGTTTCATAACTGAAAAGAATTGAAATGGGTGCAGTAACTTTATCAAAGTCGTCTTGCCAGGTGTAAAAAAATGAAATAAAAGAAATCAATAAGCATATTGAAGTGAATGTGATGATGCCTCCAAAGATAATAGAACCAACTGGGTCGTCGTTGAGAAAATGAAAGATATTTTTTACTGATTGAATAAATGAAGAGTTACGAGGTGTTTTTTTAGAAATATTCGTATTGGGCAATGTATCTTCTCCATTGTCTTCTACATAAGTTTCTTCTAATAATGGTGTGGGTTTTAATTTGTTTTTTGTTTTTGCCATTGCGTTTAAAAGTAGAGCAACAAATTTACATCAATTTATGAGGACAATAAATTAAAATTTACACAGAATTTATCAAAAATAAAATGTGAATAAGTTGTGAGTTATATTTTTAAACACTTATCGGTAACTAATGTTCTCAAAAATATTTGATCATCACTCAATAATTAATTTTTCTACTGTTGTAAATTGAACATTGGAGATACGAATAATGTATATGCCTTTATTTAAATCTGGTAAATTCACTTGTATAAATCCTTTTTGAAAATTTATATTTTTTTGAAAAATACTTTTTCCTGTTATATCTTGAATAGATAATTGTGCATCTGTGATAATAGGGTTGATGTGAATTTTTATTAGATTTTGTGCAGGATTAGGAAATATATTTAATGATGGTTGAAATGATATGGGAGTAATGCTGGTCAATAAGCCACTTCTTGGTCCTTGTAAAGTAGTAATCATCCAGTTTGTTTGTCCTTGTGTAAACATATTCATACAATCTTCGGAGGAATAATCCATATAATTTTCAACGAGGTCGGGAGCATCTATAGTGGTCCAGCCAAGATTGGTATCTACACAAGTGTTTTTAGAAGTATTACAATCAAAGTTGGATTGATTATTGGCATTAGGTGTATCCTGAATACCATCATTTCCATTACAATTATTACTACCAAAAGTAGAGCCATCGCCCCAGATGTGTCTTAAGCCAAAATAATGTCCAACTTCATGTGTTGGTGTGCGTCCTTTGATAGTGATGGTTTGACTACCTATTGTAAGTATATTGGGATTATTTCGTCCAAACGCTCTGTAATCTATAACAACACCGTCTTCACCAGGATTGGGAGCACCGCTGTTTGAAGGCCAATTAGAAAGATTATTAGGAGGAAAAGCAAAGCCAAGAATTTGACCGAGTGTAAAAGTTCCAATTGTTAATGGTTGAATTTTACAAACCCATATGTTTAAGAAGTGGGTAGGGTCAATTGCCGAAGAACCACCAAGAGAGTCGTATTTCATGCCATTTGGAGTAGTGCCACCAGTAAGTGATACTTTAAATAAAGAGTCAGTATGTTTTCTTATTATTTGATATAAATTGAAATGAATACCTGCTGTGCCTGCAATGGGTTTGAATAATGGACGCAAATTTCCTGTATCTGCATTCAGGCGATTGTAATCTTCATTTAAAACTTGTATTTGACTGTAAATAATAGAATCGGCAAGGTTTTCAACACTATCTTTCCAAACTACATGTACAACTACATTTACTGTGTAGTTAGAGTTAGTAGTTTTTAATGACTTATTTTTTTCAACTTGTTCTGCAATTTGAAGCAATGTTTTTTCGTAACTTTCCTTAAAACCGGGATAATGTTTGTTGAGATATTCTTTGTATAAAGCATCTCCACAAAGAATGGCAGGATGTTGTTGAGCAAAAGATATTTGAAAGAAGATTGTGATTGTGATGATGCAAGCCAATAAGGTAAATTTTGTTTTCATGGGTTTAAATTTTTCGCAAAGATAAAGAACTTATGGTGTAATTTTTTTACCGCTTGTAAAAATTCATTTCATCAATGTATTGCCATACTTTGGGATGTAAGAAGTATCGGACATCTTTTTTTTCTTTAATAGCATTTCTAATAAAAGTAGAAGAAATTTCTAATTGAGGGGCATTTGTAAATATTACTTTGGGATGATTGTCAAATTCAGATGGTGGCGCATTTAAGCGTGGGTAGATATAGATAAAATGATTTTGAAGGATAATATCATAATTTTTCCATTTGTGGAAAGTAGATAAGTTATCTTGGCCTAAAATTAAGTTAAATTGATAGTGAGAATATTTTTCTTTGAGATGGGCTAATGTGTTAATGGTGTAGGAGGGTTGAGGCAAATGAAATTCTATATCAGAAGAGCGGAATTTAGGATAATCTTCTATTGCCAGATTGACCATATATAAGCGGTGATGTTGTGCCAGTAAAGATTTTTTTTCTTTTAAAGGATTGTGGGGAGAAACAACAAACCACACTTCGTGATTATCAGTAAATTCAGCAAAATAATTAGCAATGGCTAAATGTCCGATGTGAATAGGATTAAAAGAACCAAAGAATAGAAGGATTTTTTTATGGTTGCTTTTCATTATTACACTTTGTCCAACGCTTGACTTAAATCCATGATTAAATCATCAATATCTTCAATACCTACGCTTAATCGGAGTAAATTATCTGTTACGCCTACTTTTTCTCTTTCTTCTTTTGGAATGGAAGCGTGAGTCATAGTGGCAGGATGATTGATAAGAGATTCTACACCACCAAGTGACTCGGCCAATGAAAATACTTTGAATGAAGAAGCAAATTCAAAGGTTTTTTCCAGTGAAGCATTTTTTAATGTAAAAGAAACCATGCCTCCAAAATCCTTCATTTGTTTTTTAGCGATATGATGATTAGGATGTGTGGGCAGTCCAGGCCAATAAACTTTTTCTACCTTTGGATGTTGAGATAAAAATTCTGCGACTTTTCTCCCATTGTAACAATGTCTTTCCATTCGCAAGTGCAATGTTTTAATACCTCTTAAAACTAAAAAAGAATCCATAGGACCAGGAGTAGCCCCGCAGCTATTGTGGATGAAAGATAATCTTTCATATAAACTATCATCATTCATTACTAATGCGCCCATTACTACATCGCTGTGTCCACCTAAATATTTTGTAACAGAGTGCATTACAATATCTGCGCCAAGCATTAAAGGATTTTGCAAATAAGGTGATGCAAAGGTATTATCTACTGCAAGCAATAGATTGTATTGACGGGCTATTTTACTGCATTCGGCGATGTCAATGATTTGCATTGTAGGATTGGTGGGCGTTTCTATCCATATTAATTTGGTATTAGCATTGATGTGTTTTTCAATATTTGCAGTGTTTGATAAATCAATAAAATGAAATTGAATACCGAGTGGTTGAAAAATTTTAGTAAACATTCTATAAGTACCACCATATAAATCGTTACCTGTGATGACCTCATCTCCGTTTTTCAGCAGCTTAATTACTGCATCTATGGCGCCCATTCCACTGCTGAAACACAGACAATATTTACCATTTTCAAGCGCGGCAATATTTTTTTGAAGGGCATCTCTTGTTGGGTTTTTGCCGCGGGCATAGGCATAACCTTTATGTTTTCCGGGATATTCTTGCACATAGGTAGAGGTTTGATAAATAGGTGTCATAATAGCACCAGTAGTGGGGTCGGGTTCAACGCCTGCGTGAATGGCTTTTGTAGCAAATTTCCAGTCATTAAAATTCATAGTTTAAATTTTGAGGCAAATGTAGATGATTTTTGTGTATAGAAAAATAATAAGAATATAACTACATTGAGAGAAAATAATTTTCAGTCAGAGCAATGCTTATTTTGCTTCTGCTTTTACATATTGAAATTTCTCGTAAATTTTTCTTTTATTTTCTTGGTCTTTTCTTTTAATGTTGCAAGATGGTCCTTGAACTTTGCTTGTGATGTGAAATTTAAGTTTAGCTACATTGCCCCCCTTTAGTTCTACTGCTTTAATGATTTTATCTTTTAATCGCTCACCTCTTAATTTTGCAAGCACAGGATTGGTCATAAGAGTTGGTACTTTAGAAGCAGATGATTCAATAAATATATTGACATTTCTTTTTTGTGATTTTTGAACGATATTATCAATAAAATTAATCCATGTTTGATCTGTGGTATCAATTGCATATTTTAAGTAAGTAAAGTAAAATTCATATTTGGAAGAAGGTAATTTTTTAGGTTGATTGTTTTTGGAATAATCATTATTACTTTCAGATGGTTGATGTATTTGTTTGGCAATGGCTTCTTCAATAAATAAGGTTTTGTGAAGTACTTTATCTTTTACTTTTTTCAGATTTAAAGTGATAAGATTAGATTGTTGCCCATTTTCAGAATAGGCAATGACATCATAAATATTGTCTTTATCCGCATCAATGCTAATTTTTCCATTATTGTCTGTGATATATTCTTCTTTATTGCCATCTTTATCTTTTAGTACTACTTTGGCGTTAGTAAAAGGTTGTTTTAGTTTTTTATTAAGCACGGAGATATTCAATTTAACCATATTAGCAGAGACGGGCTTGTCTTGCATATAAATAATCTTTGAAATGTTTTTTGCATCGGCTTCTTTACCTGTTTCAATTTCCTGTGATTTTGTAATTCCATCATCGGTTAAAACTGTAATTGTATATTTAGTTTCGGGAAGTAGAGGAATGTCTTTTAGCATACCTTTATCGGATGGTTGAATTTTGTAGTTAGAAACATTTCCTTTGTTGTCTTTAATATTTATTGAAGCAGAGGAAATTGGCTTTTTTGTTTTGGGATTGTCTAATACAGTAATTGTTGTTTTGTATTCTTTTTTCTTTACTGCAATTTTTCCAAGAATTTTGATAGGTTCAAGTTCTAATCCTTTTTGTATTTCTTTATAGATAGCATCTTTTTCTGCATAGATTTCATCTTCATAGAATTTTTCTCCATTTGCTTCATAAGAAATATTATATTCTTTTCCGGGTTTTAGAATAAAAACAAAATTGCCATTTTTTTGTGGTTTATACACGCCAACAATATCACCTGTTTCTTTATCTGTAACTACAATAGAAATATCATCAGGTAGTGATTCGCCTTGTGCAGGAATAAATTGTCCTTTGTAAAGCACTACATTTTTTTCAGAAGATTCGGGTATGGTAATCATGTAAATGTCTTTATCTCCATAGCCGCCTTCTTTGAATGATGAGTAATATGCTCTTTTTCCATCAGGTGAGGTAACATAAAATACATCATCGTCGGGAGTATTAATTGGATAGCCGATATTAAATGGTTCAGAAAATTTTCCTTCTTCATCCATAATGGAAAAGAAAATATCAAAGCCGCCCATACTTTGGTGTCCTTTGGATGCAAAGAATAATGTCTTTCCATCAGGATGCATAAACACACCGTCTTCATCGTAAGGGGTGTTAATAGTGGGCCCTAAGTTTAATGCTTTACTCCATTGTCCATTGGGTAATTTTACTACTCTGTAAATGTCTCTTCCACCAAATCCGCCTGGTCTATCAGAAATGAAGTAAAGGATTTGCCCATCCGTTGAAAGACAAGCGTGTGTTTCCCAATATTCTGTGTTAATGTCTGAACCAAACTTTTGTAGAGAAGACCATTGACGGCCATCCCACTGAGTAAAATAAAGGTCGCCATTGCCATTATCGTCTTTGTAAACTATAAGGGTTTGTCCATCGGGTGTGAGGTTAATAGAAGCTTCGTGTCCGCAGGTATTCACATTTTCGCTGAGAAGTTGAGGTTTAGACCAATTGCCATTATCATCTTTGTATGAAACCACAAGGTCTTCAAAGTATTGTCCATCGGGTGTTTTTTCGCTACATTGAACATTAGGACGGCGGGTAGTAAAAATGAGCATTCGTTCATCTGCGGTTAAAACAGGACTGTAATCTGGATAAGGGCTATTGATGCTATCGCCCATATTGATGAGTTTTACATTGATAGGATTGGCAACCATTTTTTTGGCGAAATTGCTTTGATTTTTGTAGTAATTTACTTCACTTTGCCATTCTTTTGCTGCAGATGTCCCGATGAAACTTAAAAATTTATCATAATTTTGGATGGCTTCATCAAATTTGTAATTGATATGTAAAGCGTGTCCGTAATACAAATAAGCGTGAGGAGGTGCAGATTTTTCAGAGGGGTCATTAGGTGAATATTTTTTTCTTACTTTTTGAACTGCTTTTGCAAGATAATATTCTGCTTTTGATTTTTCTAATGCAGAATGTAAGTAGCATTCACCTATAAGGAAATTAATATTGGCATTTGTAGAATCAATTTCGTATGCTTTTTTTAGATTTTGTAAGGCAAGCGGGTAATTTTCTTCTAAAATCAAATAGCTTCCTTCGGTGAAGTAATCTTTGTAAGATTTTTTATCATCTGTTTGAGCAAAAACAGAAATAGAAGAGATTAAAAAGCTTAAACAGGTTAAGATTTTTTTATTCATACACTTAAAATTTTTTTGCAAGTATAAGTAATTTTTTATGAAGTAAATATTTTTATTTTTTTTCGGAAAAAGCAATTTCTTTAAAGATATAAAATGAAATGGATAAAAGCCCTAAAATAAAGAGGATAGCAGATAGGTATTTATATTCTTCTTTTTGAAAAAATTCTAACAACATCCATAAAGCATTGGCTAATATCCAGAATAATGTTGCTAAGTAAACATAAAACTCAATATCATTGATGGTTTTTATACAAAACCAAATAGCAAAGCCCACAGTAGGAATAATCATAGAAATACCGAGTGGTTTCCAGATCATTACCCAGCTTAAATCTTTTATTAACCAGAATAAAATATGGATATTTTCATAAAATTTTATTCTACTCATCTTTGAAATAATTTTAAGTGTTGATATACTAAATGTGTGGGCAAACCCATAACATTAAAATAACTACCTTCTATTTTAGTAATGGCTGATGCACCCATCCATTCCTGCACGCCATAAGAACCTGCTTTATCAAATGGTTGATATTTTTCTAAATAATAATTGATTTCATCATCAGATAATTTTCTGAAATAAACTTTTGATTCATCAGAAAAAATAAATGTATGATATACAGTGCGAATGCATACGCCTGTATAAACAAAGTGTGTGTTATCAGAGAGTAATTGAAGCATTGCTCGGGCTTCCTGTATATTTTGTGGCTTATTAAGCACTGAGTTGTTTATCCACACAATAGTATCTGCTGTAATAAGTAATTCATTTTCTTTTAAGGTATAAGACATTGATTTTTTTTCAGCAAGATATTCTGCAATTTCTTGTGCATGTAAATCAGGTTGAAAATCTTCATTGGCGTTTAAACTAATAGATTCAAAAGGTATATCCAGCATTTTCAGGAGTTCTCTCCTTCTTGGTGATTGTGAGCCCAGAATGATTTTGTAAGGAATGTTGAGCATAGTTTAAAATATCCAATAAAATATTATACCAGATAACATTATTAGTTTTAGTAAAATTGAAAGTATGCGAAATTGTTTAGGTTGTTGAAATAGAATATTTAAAATCATCCCAATTATTGCAGGGAGAATGAGAAAGAAAATGTGATAAATAACAGCATTGTAGTTTTTTTGAACAAAATAATAAACAACAAATGGTATTAAAAATATCACCAGTAATAACAGTAAGAAAAACACAATAATCTTTGATGCTAAAAATCCCCATACAACGGGAACGGTTTGTCTGCCGCCATTTTTGTCTCCTTCAATGTCTTCAATATCTTTTACCAATTCTCTGATAAGTGTTGTAAAGAAAGCAAAAGCACTTAATGAAACAAGAGCGTTAGTTGTTATGATAGAAATTTGAGGAAAAATAATATTAGAATAAATATAAGGTAAAATAGGTAATAAGCCAGCTAACAGGGCAATACTAATGTTTCCTAAAATAAAAATTTTTTTGAGGATAATGGAATATATTAATAATAAAAAAATAGAAGTTAGTTGAATAATAGAAAGTGATAGATGATGATAGCAATATGCCAGATAAATACCACCTATTAAACCTGCAATAGAGAAAAATAAATGCCATAAAATAGCCGCTTTTCTGTGAATATTTTTTTCAAGTATAACTTCATCGGGCTTATTAATTTTATCAATTTTCAAATCAAAATAGTCATTGATTACATATCCACCAGCTGCAATAAAAATGGTGCTTAAAATAAGAATTAGTAAATCATTGTGAGGAAGTGCTACTTGTTCTTTTTTGAAAATATATAGATTGCTGATATACAACACAATGCTCATCAACAATAAATTTTCAATGCGGATAAGCTTTGCAAACGAATATATCAGATAAGAAAAGTTATTTTTTTTCACTTTTAATGTAGTTTAATATAAATTCTGTAAGATGCAAATATAGTTGAGTTATTTCCTTATTTGCAACAATGTTATTGAGAAAAAACAAATGTTCATCAATTGTATCAGAATCATTTCTAATTGCTGGTCCAGTTTGAAAATTGATGGGATTGCCTTTTTTGGATCTTTCAATAGTTTGTATGGCAAAGTTTGAAATATATTGATAAATTATTTCGGGTTGTTCAATGTTTGAAAAAGCAGGTGATTTTGAATGTGGATTATTTTTACGATATTCAACATAAGAATGCAATATTTGATGAATGGCACACATCAAAGCGTTAGTAAAATTATTACCAAATACAGCCATAATATGAAGCATAATTTTATCCAACTCATCAATAATGTTAATTGATTGTGGATTTAATAATGACGCAAACTTTAATATTTTTTTTTCTGCATTTACATTATCACTAACCACAAAAATGGGAATATTACTCCAATTAATATTGTCTTCATTTTTTGAGAACGAATACAATGGATAAAGACAGCCATAATAAGTGAAATGACTTAAAATTGTTTGGTCTACTGCGCCAGATGTATGCACTACCAAAGATCTTTTTGGAATGATTTTGGCTAATTTTCTAGCAATATCAAGAATAGCGTTATCCTTTACACATATCAAATACATATTGGCATCATCGGGAATATTTTTCAAACCAAGATAAGTTTTAATTCCATCATTATTCAATCTTTGTATAACATCATTATCTCTTCTGTTAGCAACTTCAACAATGATTTTTTTGGATGCTTGTTGATATTGTTTAGCAAGGTGGTATCCAATATTCCCTGCACCTATAATGAGTATTTTTTTCATATTATTTCGGTTATTAAACCGAATCTTCTTGATTTCGGCTTAAAATACGAAAAATTTAAATTTTGGCTTAAAATACGAAATATTATTTTTTTGGATGAATAATACAGATTTAATTCTCATTTAATGTTTTCCACAATAAATCTTTTAGTGCTTGTAGGTTATAGCCCGTATGAGATGATACAAAAATATAAGGCAATTTATTTTTTCCTTTTAGTTTTTTATTTAATTCTTTTGATATTTCGTTCATCAGTTCTTCATCTAATAAATCAGATTTACTAATGGCTAACACTCTTTTTTTATTTAATAAATCAGGGTTATACAATTTGAGTTCGTTCAAAAGTATTTTATATTCTTCAAATATATTAGCATTTTCGGCAGAAATAACAAACAACAAAACTGAATTTCTTTCTACATGTCTTAAAAAGCGATATCCTAATCCTTTACCTTCATGAGCCCCTTTTATAAGACCTGGTAAGTCAGCCATTACAAAACTTTTGAAATCTCTATATTGAACAATGCCTAATTGTGGAACTAATGTAGTGAAAGGATAATTAGCAATTTCAGGTTTGGCGGCGGTTAGCACAGATAGCAATGTAGATTTTCCTGCATTTGGGAAGCCCACCAATCCTACATCTGCAAGGACTTTCAATTCAAGTATTTTCCATTCTGTTTTTCCGGGTTCGCCTTCTTGTGCAAATCGGGGTGCTTGCCTTGAAGGGGTTGCAAAATGTGCATTTCCAAGTCCTCCTCTTCCTCCTTTTACTAATATAAACTCTTGTCCATCTTCTGTTATTTCGCATTCAATTTCGCCTGTTTCAGCATTTTTTGCTATTGTTCCTAATGGCACTTCTAATATTACATCTTTCCCTGATTTGCCTGTCATATTGGCTTTTGAGCCAGTTTGGCCGTCTTCTGCAATTACATGTTTGCGATATTTAAGATGCAACAATGTCCAGAGTTGTTTATTCCCTCTTAAAATGATGTGACCACCTCTTCCACCATCTCCACCATCGGGTCCGCCTTTAGTTGTAAATTTATCTCTATGAAAATGTACTGCACCATCTCCACCTTTACCACTACGACAACATATTTTTACATAATCAACAAAATTAGTTTCCACCTTCTCAATTTTCTTTTTTACTTACATTTAGATTTTATCAATGATTTGACAAATATCACTAAAAACTTTATTCACATCTTGTGCAGCGTTGATAGTATAAAAAGCATTAGTGAAATGTTTTTCATAATATTCTTTTACTGGAAAAGTTTTTTCATAGTATTCTACTAATCTTTTTTTGATAACATTAATATCTGCATCATCGCTACGACCTTCTAATTCGGCTCTTTTTTGTAATCGTTCAATAAAAACGTTATCAGGAGCATTCATAAAGATAATGGCATTCACTACCATATCTTTTTCTTGTAACATTTTATTCAGGGCTTCTGCTTGTGCGACTGTTCTAGGAAATCCATCATATAAAAATCCACCAGTGTTTTTGGTATTTTCAATAAAATTTTTAATCATTCCGATAACAATTTCATCGCTGACTAATTCACCTCTGTCCATAATGGCTTTGGCTTGCAAGCCAAGTGGAGTTTGATTTTTTACTTCGTTGCGAAGTATATCGCCAGTTGAAAGATGTTTTAATTGATACTTTTCACTTATTTGTTTGGCTTGTGTGCCTTTTCCTGAACCAGGAGGCCCTATTAAAATTATATTCAGCATAAAATGGTTTTTTAGTTATTGATGAAGTACATAAACACTGGATAAATTTCTTCCTAATCCATTGTAGTCCAGTCCATATCCCACAATAAAATCGTTAGGAATTTTTTTTCCAATATAATGAATCGGATAATGAAGGTGATATGAATTGGGCTTAAAGAATGCAGACACTACACGATAATCTTTATTATTTTTTTGTTCTAATGTTTGAATGATTTTAGCCAATGTATGCCCTGTGTCTACAATATCTTCTACTATAATTACAGTTCTATCCGAAACATCTTCCTGCAAGCCAATCAATTCTTTTACAACACCTGTGCTGGATGTGTTTTGATAAGATGAAAATCTTACAAAAGAAATTTCGCAGGGCAAGTGAAAATATTTCATTAAATCAGAAGCAAACATAAAAGAGCCATTGAGAATGACTAAAAACAATGGATTTTTAAAAGTAGAATAATCTGCTTCTAATTGTTGAGCAATTTTTTGCACTATCTCCTTTATTTCTGATTCAGAGATATAAGGGCGAAATGTTTTGTCGTGTAATTGGATTAGTTCCATTATTATTTTTTGCCGCATAAAAGTAAGGAATAAAGTAACATAGCACAATTTTTTGTTTTTATATAACCAGATAGAATTTTATATCGTAAAATAGCCCACTAAAATAATTGGGTGATGAAAAAATTTATTTTTCTGATTTTGGTATTTTCTATTTTTATGGCTTCCTGTAGTTCTCATCAATCTACAAGAAAATGTAATGGGAAGAAGGGTATTAAAACACCTATGGGTTTGATGTGATTTTGGTAGAAGAAGTTGGTCATTGTTCATAAATTGAGTTGCTTTTTAATATTTTTATTATTCGCTTTTGCTGTGTTATTACTTATTATTGCACAAAAAAATATGTCTGATGCTCATTTGCAATCGTGGTTAGAAATTCCTGAAAATTCTGATTTTTCTATTTATAATATCCCATTTGGTGTTTATTCTGATGAGCAGGTGCAACATCATCTTTGCACGAGAATAGGTGATTATATTGTTGATTTATATGAATTATCTGCACTTGGTTATTTAGATGATATTGATAAAAATTTGAAAGATGTTTTTGATAAAAGATATCTGAATGATTTTATTGAGAAAGGGAAAAAAATAACCAATGCAGTTAGAACTCGTATTCAAAATATTTTTTCAGACACTAAACATCCATTAAAGAATTTGACTGATGCACATTCAAAAATATTAAAACCTTGTGACAAAGTTAAACTTCTGAATCCTTTATTTATAGGCGATTACACGGATTTTTATTCCAGCGAATATCATGCTACGAATGTTGGAAAAATGTTCAGAGACCCTAACAATGCCTTGTTGCCTAACTGGAAACATTTGCCTGTTGGGTATCACGGGCGTAGTTCAAGTATCTTTGTAAGTCCGCATTCTTTTTATCGTCCGAATGGACAAACTAAACCTGTTGACTCTGACAAGCCCATTTTTGGTCCATCTAAACTGTTGGATTTTGAATTAGAAACGGCTTTTGTAGTGGGTAAAAAGACGAATCAAGGCGATATAATTAAAGTCAATGAAGCAAGAGATTATATTTTTGGAATGCTATTGTTTAATGATTGGAGTGCAAGGGATATTCAAACATGGGAATATCAACCATTAGGACCGTTTTTGGCAAAGAATTTTGCTTCAACAATTTCGCCATGGGTTGTTACATTAGAAGCATTAGAGCCATTTTTTATTGAATCAGATTTTGAACAAATACCAGAACCATTGCCTTATCTTCGTCAGAAAAATAGAAAATTATTGGATATTCATTTGGAAGTTTATTTGAAAACTTCTGATGGTTCAGAAACATTGATTTGTCAAAGTAATAATAAGTATCTTTACTGGACAATGGAGCAACAACTGTCACATCATACTATTAATGGATGTCCTGTAAATGTTGGAGATTTAATGGCCAGCGGAACCATTAGTGGCCCAGAGCCCAACCAATTTGGAAGTATGTTAGAACTAACATGGAAGGGAATAAAACCGTTGAAACTAACTAATGGTGAAGAGCGAAAATTTATTCAGGATGGGGATACTGTAATTATCAAAGGATATGGTCAAAGAGGTGATATAAGAGTTGGCTTTGGAGAATGTGTAGCTACTGTATTACCAGCTAAACAGTTGAATTTTAATTAAATTTTATTCTTATGAAACAATATCATGATTTATTACAATATGTTTTAGATAATGGGATTAAAAAAGAAGATAGAACAGGAGTTGGGACTATCAGTGTTTTTGGATATCAAATGCGATTTAATCTACAGGAAGGGTTCCCTTTAATTACCACAAAGAAATTGCATACGAAATCTATTATTCACGAATTGTTATGGTTTTTGAAAGGTTCTACAAACATAAAGTATTTAAAAGAAAATGGAGTAACAATTTGGGATGAATGGGCAGATGAAAATGGAGAATTAGGACCTATTTATGGTTATCAGTGGAGAAGTTGGCCTGACTATAATGGCGGGCATATTGATCAGATTACACAGCTTATTGAAGAAATAAAGAAAAATCCAAATTCTCGTAGATTAATTGTAAGTGCGTGGAATGTGGCACAAATTAAGGAAATGAGATTACCGCCCTGTCATATTTTGTTTCAATTTTATGTGGCTGATGGGAAGATATCCTGTCAGTTGTATCAAAGAAGTGCGGATATATTTTTAGGCGTGCCATTTAATATTGCTTCTTATGCCTTATTACTAATGATGGTGGCGCAGGTAACGAATTTAGAACCTTATGAATTTATACACACACTGGGTGATGCGCATTTATATTTGAATCATATAGAACAAGCTAAACTGCAATTATCAAGAGATTGCAGACCTTTGCCCAAAATGCATTTAAATCCTGAAGTGAAAAATATATTTGACTTTAAGTTTGAAGATTTTCGTTTGGAGGGCTATGACCCGCATCCACACATTAAAGCAGAAGTAGCAGTTTAATTTTTACTTTTTAATACTTTGATTTTCCTTTGTATTTGTAGCAATTTGCAATTGCTTTACAAATCTATCAACAACGGTTTCTGCAAGAATGGAAAAATATTTTTTTTGGATTTTATTGGGGTCGTTATCTTTGATATCTGCTTCTACTTCTGCAATTCCTGAATTAATTTCTTTGGCATCTACTGAAAAAATGGTGTAATGAACAATGAATTTTCTTTTACTATTTTCGGGGATATAATCTGTTGGATTAACAGTAGATGCTTTTAAGTCCAGTTCATTGATGAATACATAATATTTGGCTTTATACTTGTCATGTAAGTAAGGAATAAGCACAGGGCTTAAAACATGTGTATTCATAAATTTATTATCGGTCTCTGTAACGGCTACTACTTGTCCTTGCTGAATACCCTTTTCTTTCTTTTCTTTTTTGGGTGGTTGATAATTATTCTGGTCGGGTACAGTTACAAAGTCGTAAGAAATATTGCCAAATATTTTCTTTAAATCATTTTGATATTTAATAGTATCGCTCATTAAATCAATAACTTCAAATTTTCTTTTTTTGAAAGCATGATAAAGTTGTTCATTAAGTCCATCGCGAAAAGCGTAGCGAATTTGTTTTTGATTCATTTTTGTTTCCTTATTGATGTAATAATCAATCTCACTCATATACATTTTATTCTCAAATGGGATTAATAAAATTTTGGTGGAATTGTTTGATTTAATTGAATTATCTTTTCGTGTTGTGGGCTGTTGAGCGAAAGTGGAAAAGGAATGAGCAATGAAAAAAAGTAGAAGTGAATTTATTAAAACATTTGCCCATTGATTTTTAAATTTTTTTTGAAAAACAGAAATTGAAAAGATGAAGATCTTGAAAGAAATATTCATTTTTTATTAAGTAATTTACTTTTTAGTAGTGGGAATATTAGTAGGAGTTGGAACTATGCCAAGCATTTGTGGGGTAATATTTTTTATTGCTTGATTAGCCATTTGATGGTCGGGCTTGAGTTCTAAGCATCTTTTCCAGCATTGATATGCTCTGCGATAATTTCTGATATTAAAATATGCAGCGCCTAAACTATACCAACCTTCAGGATTGAATTTATCTAAAATAATACATTTATTGAGTTCAATTACGGCGCTATCGTGTCTGCCGCGTAGCGATTTTTGATAACCTCTGTTTAAGAGGTCGTTGTAGAATACAATGTAATAATTTTTAAGATAAGGATTGTTAGGATATAATTTTTCAGCGTGTTTCCAGAAAAATAATGCTTCTCTATCTCTGCGTAATTTGTAGTATGCTAAACCTAAATTTAAGTAGCCATTTACATATCTTGGATGCAGTTCAGTGGCGTGTTTTAAATAACCAATACCTTTGTATAAGCATTTTTCACGAGTGGTTAATTTTTGCGGTGCGCCAGTGTCTGGAAGTATAATGGCATCTTTATTACAGCCATCTTTTAGTTCACTTTCTTTGACTTTGAATTTCAACATTTCTTCTTTGAAGGTGCTGAATGGCAGACCTTCTTTTAAATATAAACCATAAGGTTCTCTAACAAAGTATTTAGTATCTGCTAAATCAATCCATCTAGCACCAGCGTTACCAAGCACTAATACGCTGTGGGGCTTGTGTTCTACATCTCCAATAAAAAGTGTAATGTCATTTTTCCATGCCCAGTTTCTTTCCCATGTTTTAGCACCATATAATAATGATACGGGTAAAAGGAAGGCAAATAAACTTACTCTTTTGAGTGATAAAGACCAGTTTAATTTATCCAATCCTTTCAAAATAAACCATGCACAAGCAATAGCAAATCCTATTGAGGAATGAAAAATTAATCTTTCGCCCATAGTAGCACCAATATCCATAATAATATTACCTACCATCAATAGGAATGCAAAATAGATAGCAATGGCAAAACCAAGAATATGTCTTTTTAATACTAACTTAAATCCAAGATAAGCTAATGTAATGTGAAGAATAATGGATAACCACGCGTCCCAGCTAAATAAATTTCTATATTCAATAGTATTGTATGAATAATCAGACGATAATGGATGAGGCCAGAGTAGCTTCATAATATAGATTAGCAATACATACGCTTTGGTAAAGAATTTTTGTTCGCCAGAAGCCAGTAAATAAGGGTTGTTTAAGATTTCTGTATCAGGCACACCTGGTTTAAGCACCACAGCATTCAAACGCATACCAAGATAAAACAGAAAAGCCCCATAGAGCCAAATCATAAGTGTGTTGATGTTTTTAAGTTTTAAATCTTTATTGAATAATAATAATACGACTCCTGCATAAATAAAAGGCAAAGTGCCAAAAGATTTTTGATACCATTTTAAAGCAATCATTAATCCTGCAAATATCACAAATACAATAGCGGGTTTAATTAAACTTTTGATGTTGATATCTACTTTGTTTAATACATAAAAGGCGATAGGAATAAGGCCTAATAAAACTACTGCGTATTCTTTGGAAAGTAATGCGAGAAAGAACATCAGTGCAGATAAAAACACATCTAACATTTTTTTGCTGTAAATATATTTATGTGAATAGAGAAAAGTGAGAGATACAAAAATGAGAGAAAAAATTTCATCGCGGCTTTTGACATTGGCTATTGCTTCGGTATGAATGGGATGCAATATAAATAGTAATGCAGATAAAAATGCCAGGTCATGCCATTCTCTGAACCAATAGTTTCGCATTACTAAATATAAAAGTACTACACCAAGAATAAATGTCCATATATTATTAAAGTGCCTGAAATGAGCACCTTTGGTTTGACAATCAATTTCATTAAATACACCATCGTTGTTAATATCTTCATCAGGGTCATTCTTGCCGTTTTTATTGTAATCCCAGCAGTTGGGTGGAAATTGTCCATTGTCGTATTTACCGATAATTTCTTGTTCAATGGCAAAACTCACTACGGATAAAGGTCTGTAACGACCACCTGCTAATTGGTCTGTAGCGTTCATTCTTCTGTAAAAGCTATCATAAGCATCTTTGGTCATAATATCTTTAATGCCTGCAATTCCTTTAATTACATACTCATTTTGATGAATAATAATACCATCATCCAAAGCGTGTTCGTTGTATAAAGATGTGATGTAAAGAATAAATCCTACAATGACAAGTACAATAATAGGTTGTGTATGATTAGTAAATGGAAAATATTTGAAAGTGTTACCTAAAGGTGGTAATTTTAATTCTTGCACCTTTGCAGTAGTGGTATTGAGTTTGTTTTTAATATTTCCAACGGTAGAAGTTTTTACATTTGGTTTATTGGAATTAGTTTTTGCCATAATGTGTTGATTTATTGTTTTGCAAATATAATATTGAAATTAAAAGTGATTGAATTATTTAGAAATTTTAATATGCAGTTCTTTATTTTTATCAGGAATAAAAGTAAAAAAAGTATCTCCACGAAGCCCTAACCGTAAGCATTCCAGAGCAATAATATCTGAAGTAGGGATATTACCTAAATTAACATTGGCTCCAAAGTGTTTAATAAAATAAACTTGCTGATTTTTTTGTGGCGTTTCCCAAATAATATTGTTTATATCTACATTGGCTTTAATTTTATCAATGAGCAAAACATGGGCGGCGCCATTTTTATGAAAAATACCTACTGTGCCGCTTTCTCTTGCTTCTGCAATAACTTTGAATGAGCCCGCTTGCAATTCTGCTTTCATCATTTTAATCCATCTATTAGGATGGATAATAATCCCTTCTTCTTTGGAACCTACTTCTGAAAGGACTTTGTAATTTTTAGATAAGTAATGAATGAGTTCGCATTTTTCCTGATGTGGAAGGGTAATACTTCCATCTGAAACTTCAATGCAATTTAATTTTAAATCATCAATAAATTTTAAATAATCACTTAATTGATTTCTTATTAAAAATGCCTCTAATAAAGTGCCACCAAGATATACCTCTATACCTGCTTGTTGATAGATTTTAATTTTTTCTTTTAAATGATTAGTAACTATTGATGTTCCAAAGCCAATTTTGATAAAATCAATTAAGTGTGCAGAGGTATCTGCTATATCTTGTGCGGCATTTAGGCCTAAACCTTTGTCTATGACCATTGTAACGCCATTATTTCTTGGTTTGGAAGTTCGTTCGGGTAATCCTGATAATATTGAGTTATTCATAGTATTATATTTTAGTTGTTGTATTGTTGAATGAGTTCCTGAATTTCTAAATCATCTTCAAAGTATTGATTAAAAGCATAAATGATGGGGTATAGAGAAGCATCAGATTGAAGTGCTTTTTCAAGCAGTTTCAAACCTTCCTGACGATATTGATATAATAACAATATTGCTGCAAGACAATATTGAAGTTGAGGGTCATCATTTTGATGTTGAAAAATTTCATCTGTGAGTAAATTGACTGCCTCGGAAGCATAGCCCGATTTTTCAAGGGCTAAACTTAACCATACCAAAACTTCTGTTTTATTAAATCCTCTTTCGTGCAATTGTTTTAGAAATACAAGAGCATCTTCGTAAAATTCTAATTGTATGTATAATTTAGACGCTTCTAAAAGCACTCGTGGGTCATTATCGCAGTAATTAATGGCTTGTTGAATGCTTGCAATGGCTTCATTATCTTGATGTAAATTTAAATATGATTCTGCAATACCTAACCATGCACGAGTATCTTGCGGGTTATTGTTAAGCACCTTACGGAAGTAATGGATAGCATGTTCATATTCTTCCATTTCGTTGTAACTTTCTGCTAACACATTCATTAGATAATTATTGTTGAGGTCTTTTTTCAGAGTTTCTTTAAGCAAATCAATGGCTTCTTGATGTCTGCCCAATTCTTTGAGAATATCAGATTTTTTAAGAATGATAAGCAAATCACCTTCGTTAATTGCCAATGCATATTCAATGGTATCTAATGCATTTTGAAAATCTTTTAAGTCATAGTAACAAAAAGCGGTGTATAGCCAAGCATCAGAATTGAAGGGCGATTCATCAATTACTTTTTGAAAGTATTCAATACATTCTTCTAATTTGTTGAGTTCATTATAGCAAAAATAAATTTTATAGAGAGCAGGATTATTGATAGAATTGATGTCTGCAGATTTTTTGAGATAATATATAGCTTCCTCAAATTGATTTTGCATTAAATATTCTGAACCTATGATGTTATAAATAAGTTCTTTATTAAAGTCATTGAAAGAAAGAATTTTTTTGTATTCATTAATGGCTTGTTCAGATAAGCCCATTTGAGAATAAATATCGCCTTTGGTAAGATAGTATTGATAAGAGTGAGCCATTTGAGGTTCAATTTCGTTGAGTATTTTTAATGCGTCTAATGTGTAGCTTTGTTGTGCTAAAAATTCTGCTTTTTTTAGTAAAATGTCGGGAGAGTTTGGAAAAAATTCTAATCCAATTTCAATGGCTTTGGCGGTCATTTCTTTATCCATCCATCCATTGTAATGTTCAATCAGGTCAATAATATCTTGAGAATCAAAAAAAGCATATTCACCTTTGAAAACATAGTTTTCAAATTTATTGATTAGTTCACTCATTTCATCTTCCTCTTCTTCATTATCAAAAAATTCTTCATCTTCATTCATACACTTATTATTTTATTTCTGTTACAATAATATTTTCTGCAATTTTTCCAGAAATGATGATTTGTTTATTATTGGAAAATGTAATTTTAATGGAATTATCAAAAGGAATTTTTTCTACTAATTTTAATTTGGTGCCAATCTGAATAGAAATTTGTTGAAGATATTTTAGAAATTCAGGAGAAGTATTTTTTACAGCAATAACGGTGTACCATTTTTTGTTGGAAATGTTAGAGAGTAAAGTATTTGGTAAAGTAGGGATTTTTCCCGTTGCATCGGGTATGGGTTCGCCGTGTGGGTCGTATTGCGGATATTGTAAGAATTTTTCTAATTTTTCAATTAAAGCATCTGATTGGATATGTTCTAGTTGTTCAGCAATATCGTGTACTTCATCCCAGCTGAAGTGAAGTTTTTCATATAAAAACGTTTCCCAAAGCCGATGTTTTCGGAGAAGGTTTTTAGCATATAAAATGCCCGTGTTGCTCAATTGAATTTCACCGTATTTTTTGTAGTTGATAATTTTCTTTCTTTTGAGTTTTTTAAGCATATCTGTAACAGTAGCGGGCTGTACCTTTAGAATGGTAGCAATATCTTTGGTGCCAACTTTATTATTAGCTTTTATTTCATACGATAAAATATAAATGGCTTTGATATAATTTTCTTCGGTTATGGAGAATTCTGGCTTCATAAGGTTTATTGCATAATGGGAGGTGTTTCATCATTTAATCGTGAATCTAAAGCATCTCTTAGTCCATTTCCTACCAACATAAAGGCAAATACCAATAACATAATAGCTAATCCGGGTATGAACGCGAGATATGCTTTATCTACCAATACATAACCTCTGTGGGTGTTAATCATTTCGCCCCACGATGGAGTAGGTGGTTGTGCACCTATTCCTAAAAAACTCAGTCCTGCTTCTGTAAGAATAGCAGTTGCAAAGTTAGAAGCGGCAATAACGATAACGGGTCCAATGATATTAGGTAAAATATGTTTCATAATAATTCTGCTATTAGTAAATCCTAATGCTCTGGATGCTTCAATAAATTCTTTTTCCCGCAATGATAATACCTGTCCTCTTACAACTCTTGCAACATCTACCCACATAGTTAGACCAACAGCAATGAATACTTGTGTAATACCTTTTCCTAATACGAGTGTAATAGCAATAACTAACAAAAGTGTAGGAATTGACCATACAACATTAATTACCCACATAATAATATCATCGGTTCTGCCTCTGAAATAACCCGCTACAGCACCCAGTAAAATTCCAATAAATATTGAAATAATAACTGATACAAAGCCAACACTTAATGAAATTCGCGTGCCTATCAGCAAACGACTGAGCAGGTCTCTGCCAGCTACATCTGTACCTAACCAATAGGTTTTGTAAAACAATGCTTCTTGTTGAACTTTTTTTCGCAGTGAAAAAATGCTTTCCTGAACCTTAACGCCATCGCTTGTATAAAAAGTGAGCAAGCCGTTTTCTTTATCAAATTTGACAGGTAGTTTGGTATCAATAGAATATAATACATCTGCAATATTAAATGACATTTTGATTCCCTTGTTGGGATTGCTGCCTGTATATCCTTCAATGGTAACATATTGGTCGTGGAAAAAATAATAATAAACAGGATAAGAAGTATAGTCAATGGCCTTACCAAACAGCATTGTTTTGAAAAAATTATTGTCATCAGCAAAATCATTTTTTTTCACTTTCAGCATTCTTATAGTAAAACCGGGCGGTTTGGTATGCAGTTCGGGTTTTTGGTCATTAGCATCAGGGGTAGGGTCGGGCGTGATTAAATAACCTAATATTGATATAAGAGAAGCAAGAAGGATAATAAATAAACCTATTAGAGAAAGGGGATTTCTTTTAAATTTTTTCCATTCTGTTTCCCCAAATAATATAAATTTCTTACCTTCTAAACTTTTTCTTTTTAAGAAAGAAAACTTTTTAGTGGCATTCTTTTCAGAAGATTGCGGTTGGTTTTGTATCAGTTCGTCTGTCATTGCTTTTTAATTAAAAAGTGTCCTAAAATTAAAGCACAAACATAAGGAATATACAATAATTCAGCAATAAAAAAATATATTAACGGATAGGGCTGTAAATTCAAGGTTTTTCTAACGGAATAAATAATTTTTAAATCTATAAAAAGTTTGAGTATAAATAAAAGCATAAAATGCAAAGGCGAAATAAATAATAATGCAAACAAACTTAAATGAGTAATCGCCATCAATAGGGCAGAGAAGGTATTAAAGTTATTTTTTATTGTGCTTGTTTTAGAAAGCCATCTTAATTTTTGTTTGAATAAACTTTTGAGTGAGTAAGGCGAATAGGTATAAACAAGATTATTTTTACTAAACACAAGGTGTATATTTTTGTTAGATGAATAAAATTGATTTAATAAAAAAATATCATCTCCAGTAGGAATGTGGTAGTTATGTTGATAAGGGCGTAAATGAATAAAAGTATTTTTATGAAATGCTAAATTAGAAGCACTGCATAAAATAGGATGATGAATTTTCCAACTACTTTTAGTAAGATGAAGTAGTGCCAAACCTTCGTAATACTGCAGAAATTCTATTATTGAATGTTTTTGAATTTGATGAACAACGGGAGCAATTAATAAATCGGTGTTGTGTAAATTTTGAATCGTTTCCATCAACCAATCATTTGAATAAGTGAAAGTATCAGCATCTCTTAAAATGATAAATTGACTTTTTGGAGAAGCGTGTTGAATGGCTTTTTCAATACATTTTTTTTTGCCCATACATTCATTGTTTTTGATAATCTGATAAGGCAAACGATATTGTTTTAAAATTTGTTCTGCTATTTGTGTAGTATTATCTGCAGAGCCATCGTCTACTAAAATAATTTCTACATAAGAGTCAATATTTTTTTGTTGAAGCATTGTTTGAAGGCATTGAGATATATGTTGTTCTTCATTACGAGCACAAATAATAATAGAGCAAAAGGGAATGGACGAAGTGATATTGTTAGTTTCTTGAGTTTTTTTATGGAAATAAAAATCAAGAATGAGCCAATAAAATGTGTAGATAATTAAGACGATGTAAAAAGCAATTATCATTTGTTTTTTTTAATAGATAACCATATTACAAATCCTGCTATACTTGGAATAGCCAGATTGATAAGCCATATAATAGTGGTAATTATTGCAAGTTGTAAATCATTGTTTCCTGATGAATGAAAAGCAATAATACCAATTAATGCACGAATGGCTACTTCTATCACACTCACCATAGGTATAACGGAAGTTAATAAAAAATAAATGCCTACCTGTGCAATGAAATTAAAATTGAAATCAATAGCATTATTGAAAATTTTAAATACAAAATAAAATTGTATAATAAAAACAATATATCTGATGACTGACCAAAAAAGTAGTTCTAATTTTAAGGAATGAGAAATCTGATAATTCAAAGAAGGTAATAATTTTTTCAGGAAATGCAATTTATCTGCATAAATAATGAGCCAACTAATAAACACCAAAAGTAGTATGCCTGTTACAATGATAACTTGAAAGTATTTGTGAAATGAAATATTGAAATTAAAATAGAAGAATAAAGCTAACAATCCAAAGAACAAGGTAACATACATTTGAAAAGCAGCATTAACAAAGTGCAGTATGCTAATGTTTGTCTTATTGTTATCGGAATAAAAAATAATTTTTCCAAGAAATTCACTGCTTCGGGCAGGTAATAAATGTGCAAAAGCAAGCCCTGTTAAAACGGCAAATACAGAATTTTTATATCCAATATTTTCAATGTTTGATGTGATATTATACCATTTCCAACTTTCAATTCCCCAGTTAATAGGCATAAGAAATATGGATAAAGATAAGTAAATAATATTTTGAGTTTGATGTAATGAAGATAAAGCATTTGTGAAGTCATTTTTAGAGAATGTTTGATAAATTCTGTAAGTCAATATAGCAAAAGCCAATATTCCTAAAATCCACGCTAATGCAGAAAAAATTTTTTGTTTCATCTAAAAAATATAATGGGCTAAAAGTAATGAATATAAGAAAATTATTTTTTCTAATTCGTTGCTTCTATTGAAATGTATCTATATTTGCAGCCATAATAATATTGAAATAACAATGACTTTTCCATTTTTAAATGAACCTATTTTTCAATTGTTGAGAAGTGTTTTTGATGAACTGAACACAGAAGCATTTTTAATTGGTGGATTTGTGCGTGATTATTTATTATTCAATCAAGTAGATAATGAAATTGATATCGTATGCACGCATCACGCATTTGAAGCAGCAGAAAAAATATGTGAAAAATTAGGTAGTGATGCTAAATTAAGTGTTTTCAAAAATTTCGGAACTGCACATATTGTTTATCAAAATACTAACATTGAATTAGTCAATGCCAGAAAAGAATCTTATCGTGCTAATTCCCGCAAACCCATTGTAGAAGCAGGCACTCTGGAAGATGACCAGAAAAGAAGAGATTTTACCATCAATGCTATGGCTATTGGTATAGATAGCAAGAACTTTGGAAAATTCACCGACCCTTTTAATGGCATGGAAGATTTAAAAAATAAAATTATACGCACACCCTTGAATCCCGAAGATACTTTTAATGATGACCCTTTGAGAATGATGCGAGCCATTCGCTTTGCTGCTAAATTACAATTTACAATAGAACCTAAAACTTTTGAAGGTATTAAGCAACAAAAAGAAAGAATCAAAATTGTATCTCAAGAAAGAATAACAGATGAACTCAATAAAATTTTGATGACTCAAAAACCATCTATAGGATTTAAATTATTAGATGAAAGTGGTTTGTTAGAAATAATATTTCCAGAGTTGTGTAAATTAAAAGGAACAGAGACCATTAATGGATTATCACACAAAGATAATTTTTTGCATACATTGCAGGTATTAGACAATCTTTGTCAAAAATCAGATAATTTATGGTTAAGATGGGCAGCGTTATTGCATGATATTGCCAAGCCAGCCACCAAAAAATTTGAAGAAGGCAAAGGTTTTACTTTTCATGGACATGAAGAATTAGGAGCCAGAATGGTGCCAAAAATTTTTGCAAGATTAAAATTGCCTTTAAATGAGAAAATGAAATATGTTCAAAAATTAGTGCGATTACATCTGCGTCCTATTGTATTGGCAAAAACAGAAGTGACAGATAGTGCAGTAAGAAGAGTATTATTTGAAGCAGGAGATGATATTGATGATTTGATGTTGCTTTGCGAAGCAGATATTACCACTAAAAATCCATTGAAATTAAAAAGATACTTACACAATTTTGAAATCGTAAGACAAAAATTAGCAGAAATAGAAGAAAAAGACCATATCAGAAACTTTCAACCGATTATTAAGGGAGAAGAAATTATAGAAATGTTTAAACTTCAACCAGGTAAGGTAGTTGGTGTTTTGAAAGATGCATTAAAAGAGGCCATTCTGGAAGGTGAAATCAAAAATGAATACAATGAAGCCAAACAATTTTTGGAAAACTTATATCAGAAAATTATACAACAACCTGAATTGGTAGATTATTACAAAGAAAAATTTAAACAAAATGCCCATAGGTAAAGACATTCAATATGCTGCAGAATTATTGAAAAAAGGAGAAGTGGTTGCTATACCTACTGAAACTGTATATGGATTGGCTGGCAATGCTTTTAATAAAGTTACAGTTGCCAAAATTTTTGCAATCAAAAATCGTCCCGCCTTTAATCCTTTAATAGTTCATATTAAACACATTGAAGATTTAAACATAGTAGCACAAAATATTGATGATAGATTAATTTTATTGATGAAAAAATTTTCACCAGGACCTTTGACTATTCTTGTGGAGAAGAAATCAATTGTTCCAGATATTGTTACAGCAGGAAGTTCCAGAGTTGCAGTCAGAATTCCAGCACATCCTATGACATTATCGCTTCTAAATTTATTGGATTTCCCACTGGCTGCACCGAGTGCTAATCCTTTTCAATACATTAGTCCAGTTACTGCACAGCAAGTAGAAGAGCAATTGGGAGATAAAATACCTTATATTTTAGATGGTGGTAAATGTTCGGTAGGTCTGGAATCTACTATTGTTGGCATAGAAGGTTATGATGTGGTTGTTTATAGATTAGGTGGCTTGCCAGTGGAGGATATTAAAAATATTGTGGGAAATGTTGTTATCAAAACAAAATTGGATAATCAAAATGTGGAAACACCAGGGCAACTGAAAAAACATTATGCCCCTAAAAAACCTTTGTTTCTGGGCAATTCAAAAGAATTATTACATCAATACGCAGATAAAAAAATGGCGTGGATAACTTTTGGAAAAGTAGAAAATGCAAGTGAAAATGTTCAGATATTTAATTTATCTGAAAAGGGAGATATTTATGAAGCGGCTTCTAATTTGTTTGAAGCACTTTATTTCATAGACCAATCAGATGTTGAGATTATAATTGCTGATACATTTCCTGAAGAAGGATTAGGCAGAGCAATTAACGACAGATTAAAAAGAGCCGCTGTGCAATGAGATTAATAGTATTTTTCAGGTATTAAATAATTTAGCACATAGTCCTGTATAGCATCTTCCAGTGAAGTAAATTTTTCAGAATAAGATTGTTGAAGTAACTTTTGCATACGGGCTTCTGTAAAATATTGATATTTATCTCTAATATCTTCTGGAGTATCAATAAATTCAATGTTTTCAAGTTTGTTCATTGCTTTAAATACAGACCTTGCAAGGTCTAAAAATGTTCTGGCTTTACCAGTTCCCAGATTATAAATACCATTTTTAATCTTGTTAGAATAAATGAAATATATCACTTTAACTACATCTTTGATATACACAAAATCTCTCAATTGCTCACCATCTTTGAAATCGGGACGATGTGAGCGAAACAATTTTACTTTTCCTG
Source organism: Bacteroidota bacterium (assembly GCA_040758575.1). Classification (GTDB taxonomy): domain Bacteria; phylum Bacteroidota; class Bacteroidia; order B-17B0; family Aurantibacillaceae; genus BPGX01. The sequence continues at coordinate 81,381 of JBFLVH010000004.1, forward strand.
TTTTTTGTATTTGATGAAAGGCGTGAAAAACCACAGATGCCATTCTACCTTTGTGATATTCATTAGGACCAAATACATTAAAAAATTTCAATCCAGCCCAAAATGGCGGATGTTCATTTTGTTGCATCACCCACAAATCAAAGTAATGCTTGCTCCAGCCATAAGGATTTAAAGGTTGAAGTAATGAAAGTTTTGTTTCATCATCATCGTAGCCGTGTTCGCCTGCCCCATAAGTAGCAGCAGATGATGCATATATCAAAGGTATTTGATACTGACAACAGATATTCCATATATCTTTTGAATACTGCACATTTAATTTTTCAAAAACTTCTGTGTTGAACTCTGTTGTATCTGTTCTTGCACCTAAATGTATTACATAATTAATTTGTTGTGCATTGTGTCTAAACCAATTTATAAATTCATCTCTGTGTATTTGTTGAGAAAATTTTTTTCCTTCCAGATTTTTATTTTTATCAGCACGAGAAAAATCATCTACAATAATAATATCTTGATGTCCTTTTTGATTAAAATAAGATAATACACAACTGCCTATAAATCCCGCTGCTCCTGTAATAACAATCATATTTTTTTGTGTGCAATATACATAAATTTATCTCTGAATAAGTTGTTCAAAATATCTTTTCTTATCACTTAAATTTAAATATGGAAATTCTTTTTCTAATGTTATACATTCATCTAACATTCTTCGTGCAAAATTTTGAGTTTGTTGTGAATAAATGTTTTTGATTTGATGTTTTTGAGCAGCAATAATTTTTTCTAATCGCTTAATAATACTCTGTGTATTATTGGAAAGCATAGATTCGTAAAATTTTTGCATCACATATTCAACAGCCATTTCATTAGGATGTGCTAAATCATCTTTGAAAAATCTATAATCTCTCAAATCATCTGTAATAAGTTCATATGCAGGAAAATAAAAAGCATTGTCATTATGAAGGCACAACTGATGCACAGCAAGCAATAAAGTAGATTTACTCAAATTATTGTTAATTGCACCATAAGCAAGATATTTAACAGGAGAAACTGAAAAAACAATTTTTATATCAGGATTCATTTTCTTTAATTCAATTATCAATTCATTAAAGTGTTTTACAATTTGTTCTACTGATAATAATTTTCTTTCAAAAACATTAGAAGGTAATTGATGACAATTGCTCACCACTTCTTTTAATTCTTTATGCTCATATATAAAAGCAGAACCAAAAGTGATAAAAAGATATTGAGATGACTTAAGAAATTGATGAGCATTTTTTTGAGTATTTATCAATTCTTGCTTTAATTCATCTTTATTTTCATTGAAAAAATAAGTTTGATGTAAAAATGACTTCCATTGTCCATTATCATTAAATAAAAATTTTTCATCAAAAGTATCGGGATGCTGAATAATGTTATTTAATACATTGAAAATACTGATAGGATTGAATAATACGCCATTAGGATTAGAAAAAATATTGAAGTATCTTTCTTTTAGCCATATAGCAAGGTTTTCAGCAAAGCAAGAGCCCATTAAAAAAATTTTATCGTGAAGATGAATTTCAAATGGATATTTATCTATTTGAATATCTAAATGCCATTTCATTGGTTTTATTTTATTTCGTATCATTGCAAAAATGCAAAATATAAAAGGGAATGATGAAAAAAATATTCTTTTATTTTCTTTTTAGTTTTTTATCTTTGGAATATTTTACACAGGTGAATCATCACATCATTACAATTTCAGATAAAGATGAGCCCGAAGAAGTAAGTATTGCTATTAATCCTAAAAATCCTGCACAAATTGTAGTAGGTGCTAATGTAGACCAATTGTATTTAAGCAATGATACAGGCAGAACATGGACATATCAAAGAATAAAATGTGAACCTTATGGAGTATATGGAGACCCTGTATTATTGTGGGATACAAGTAATACATTTTATTATTTTCATTTATCGGAACCCGATAAAAAATTAGTGCCAGATGGTAATTGGATTGATAGAATTGTTGTTCAATCATCATCAGATTTTGGAAAGACATTTAATTATTGTGTAGGCATTGGAAAAAATGGAAGTAAAAATCAAGATAAACACTGGACTTATTATGATAAAAGAAATAACACAATGTATGTTACATGGACTCAATTTGATAAGTATGGCAGTAAAAAATCAACCGATAGTTCAATCATTTTGTTTTCTATGTCAAAAGACAATGGGAAGACATGGTCAGAACCTAAAAGAATTTCACATTATGCAGGAGATTGTAGAGATAGTGATGAAACAGTAGAAGGTGCCACGCCTTACACAGGATTGAATGGAGAAATATATGTAGCATGGGCAAGTAAAAATGGGATAATGTTTACACATTCGTTAGATGATGGAAAAACATTTTTACAACCTGAAAAAAGAATAGATACTATCTATGGTGGCTGGGATATGCATGTTAAGGGCATTTTTAGGAGCAATGGCTTGCCATTTTTAGTATGTGATAATAATCCACAAAGTCCATTTGCAGGGAATATTTATATTTGTTTTGGTGATGAAAAAGATGGAGATAAAAATATATGGTTATTAAAATCAACAGATGGAGGAAAAACATGGCAACCCCGAATAAAAGTGAATAATGATAGCACTGATAGAGACCAATTTATGCCGATGATGAGTATAGATCCTGTTACAGGTTATTTATATATTATTTTTTATGACAGAAGAAGTTATGACAACAACAATACAGATGTATATCTTGCGATATCAACAGATGGTGGAAATACTTTCAAAAATTACAAATTAAATGATAAGCCCTTCAAACCTATGCCTTTAATATTTTTTGGAGATTATATAAGTGTTGCAGCGTATAATAACATCATTCGTCCCGTTTGGATGGAATTGCACGAATTTAAATTGTCTATAAAAACCGCATTGTTGAGTTTTGAGAAATTAAAGTAAGAATTCAAATATATTATGTAGAGCAATGAATTTAAGATCATATTTATAAAATGTTTTGTCTGTTTGTAAAATCTTATTTACTTTTGTAAAAAATGAGGAATAAGAAAAATCAAAACTATGAATAATACTTTATCCTATTTTCCATCCATTACACATTCCAACAAGAGCCCTGTAGATGTTGCATACTGGCAAACAGTGCTTGATTTGTATGATAGAAAGCAATTAAAAGAAAGCACTATAGGATTGTTAAGGTATGCTAACCCCGTGATGTTTGAGAAATATGGTAGTGCAGATAAAACGAGATTTGAGTTTCCTCATGGTTCTGTTATTTTAAAAGTAAATATTACGGACAAAATTTTTTCTGTAGATGCGCCCTTTCTTCAAATTCCTGAGCAAAATGCTGTGCCTTTATTAAGGCAAGTTGCAGAACTTAATTTTTACCCCTTAAAACTGTCGTCTATCAGATTAAATGATAATCAGTTGTGGTTTCACTATGAATGTCCAATTGAGACATGTGAGCCCTATAAAATATGGGATGTTTTATATGAGATATGTATTGATGCAGACACCTATGATGATGAATTTATTGAACAATTTAATGCCAAAAGAATATATGAACCAAAAATTAAAATAATGTCTGATGACCAGGTGGAACAGACATATACACACCTTATTCAAATGATTAACGAAGCAATAGATTACACTAATTTCTTTTATTCTAAAAGATGGGATTATTTTTGTTGGGATATAGCAGCCATTACTTTGTTCAAGATAGATCAGCATATTGCACCACAGGGAAATTTAAGAAATGAATTGGAACGACAGATTGACTATATCATGAAGAGTAAAGACCCACATCAGCAAATAACAAGTAGAGCATTAAGTTTTTTTGAGAAAATAAAAAACACACCGGCTCATAAAATTAAACAAGATATTTATTCAGTAGAAACATTCATCTCTCCACGCAGAAGGGCAACTCATGAAACATTGGTCAATGCTATGAAAGGAACTTATGAAAGAGCAACAGATGAATATAATAAAAAAGATGATATTGCTTGTACTTTATCAGTGATGTACATATACTACTATATTTTATTTTACTATAATTTTGAGGATAAATATTTTAATGAAATTCATAATGCTTTAAAACTAGCGTCTGGCAAATCATGGACAGATGCAGCACTTATTTTATATCCTTCCCTTCAGCGAATAATGTTGAATAATGTAGATGAAAACACAAATCTTTCAGACAATCAAGGAAAAAAGAGTGGGGGATTTTTTTCAAAATTATTTGGTAAATAAATAAAACTCTAAAAATATGAACATATCAGATTCAATATTTAAAATTCATACTGCGGCTGGCAGTGGTTCAGGTTTCTATATCAAGGAAAAGGATATTGTTGTTACCAACTATCATGTGGTTAATGGTTATAGAGAAGTAGCGCTAGAAAGTGTTACAAAAGAAAGAATGTTGGCAAGAGTACTTCTTGTTAACCCATATACAGATATAGCAATTTTGAAGTCCGAAAAAAAGTTGATGCTAGTGGGGTTAATATTAATCCTGATATTAAGATACAAGTGAGTGAACAGGTATTTGTACATGGTTTTCCATTTGGTATGCCATATACAATTACAGAAGGAACTATTTCTTCTGCTGAGCAACTTGTTGATGGAAGAAAACTCGTTCAAACAGATGCGGCGGTTAATCCCGGGAATAGTGGTGGTCCTATTTTAAATGCCCGAAACGAATTGGTGGCTGTAACTTCTTCTAAATTTACCAATGCTGATAATATGGGTTTTGGTATTCCCTTAAAAACTTTGTTGTCCGACATTGAAAGTTTGAGCGAAGTTAGCGATACTAATGGTTTTTATTTAAAGTGCGATTCTTGCGGGGCATTAATAAGTCAAAAGATAGAGTATTGTAACAATTGTGGCAACAAAATAGATGTCAATGTATTTACAGAAGTAGATAAAGGTAATAAAAGCTTTATTACTAATTTTGTTGAAGATGCTTTGCGTAGAGCCAATATTAATCCAGTATTAGCCCGCTCTGGAAATGAATATTGGGAGTTTCATCATGGTTCTTCACTTATTCGTATTTTTGTTTATAGTGATAATTATTTATATGCCACATCGCCTTTGAATGAACTACCTAAACAAAATGTAGAGATGTTATTAAAATACATATTGAGTACAAATGTTTCTCCATATAAGTTGGGTATTTATAAAAATGCGATTTATCTTTCTTATCGTGTGGCTATTACAGATCTTTATTCTTCACTTGCAGATGATATTAAAACACATTTATCAGGACTCATTAAAAAAGCAGATGAGCTGGATAATATTTTTGCAGAACAATTTAAGTGTCCTTATACTTCATTTTCCAGAATTGTAGATCAAAATTTGTAGTGAAAAATTTTGTGAGGTTGGGTTTAAGCAGAAAAATATTTTTTAGTTTTTATTTACTGCTAATTTTACGGCTAGCCACGCAGCAGGAATATAAGCCAAGCCTAAATCTAATATATTAAACCAGAGGGGAGATGGTAATTGTGTTACCATATATATTCCACCTGAAAGAAAAAATATACCAATGATTAATGCAAAAATAGGTTTATGTGATGATGCTAATTTAGCGGCAATGTAAGCACCAACAAATGTTCCAATAGAATGTGCTAAAAATGGCATCAAAAAGTGTATGGGTTGGAACAAATGAATAGATTGTTTCAATCCTTCTTCTGTTGTTACATCTGCGTTTGCTGGGGGAGGAATAATATGAGGGCTTATTGTTACAATGAGCATATTAATAGCGCTTCCGCCAAAAAGCCCTAATACAAGGGCTAAAACATTTTTTAATAGAGGATGAATTTTCATATAGTTGTGTTTTTGTATGAGTGAATAATATCTACAAATAATTTAACCTTTTCTTTATCAATATCGGGATATAAACCGTGTCCAAGATTAGCAATGTATGGCACTGATGAAAAAGCATTCAACATTTGAATGGTTTCTTTTTCTATTGTTTTTTCATCTGCATATAAAAGGCAAGGGTCAGCATTTCCTTGAAGTGTTTTGCCTTTAAGTATTTGCATAGCAATCGCAGGGTCTATTGTCCAATCTAAACTTACTACATTGCATTTTAGTTGTTGTATATCTTGAAGTGCAAAATGTCCATCTTTTGGAAAAATTATCACAGGGACTTCTGTAATAGAATCACAAATTTGTTTTAAGTAAGGAATACAAAATTCCTGATATAATTTTTTGTTTAAGACACCTGCCCACGAATCAAATAATTGAATAATATCTGCACCTGCTTTTATTTGGTCTTTAAGATAATGGATAATAGATTTAGTAATCAGTTGTAATAATTGATGGCTGGATTCTGGTTGTGTATAAAGCCATTTTTTGGCTGTGCTGAATATTTTACTTCCTTTACCTTCTGTAATGTATGCAAAAAGCGTCCAGGGAGCACCGCTAAATCCGATGAGAGGAACACGATTATTTAAGTGCTTTTTAGTTAAAGCAATCGCATTGAGAACATATTGGTAATCTTCTGTTTGTGCAATATGCAATTGAGTAATATCATTTATAGATTGAATATATTTTTCAAAAATCGGACCTTTAGATTCTATCATTGTATAAGGCAATCCCATTGCTTCGGGGATAACTAATATATCTGAAAAGATAATAGCAGCATCAACATTAAATATATCTACGGGCTGGATAGTGGCTTCGGCACAGAGTTCTGGATTTTTTACAAAATCAATAAAATTTTTGGCTTTGCTACGAGTGGCTCTGTATTCGGGCAATACTCTTCCTGCCTGTCGCATCAGCCATACAGGTATTCGTTCGGTTTTTTCGCCACGAGCGGCTCTTAATATTAAGTGGTTATTTGGCAAGGGACTATTTTTGGTTACCAATACCTTCTGCAGTAATAGCAGATTTGGCTACACGCATTCTGGAACCGTCTTCTGTTTCCATCAATACAGTAGTTTCATCAGTATCCACAACTTTTCCGTAAATGCCACCGATGGTTAATATTTTATCGCCTTTTTTAAGATTTTCTACAAATTGTTTTTGTTCTTTGGCTTTTTTCATTTGTGGTCTTATCATGAAAAAGTAAAATACGACGATAATAAGGATGAGTGGGAGCATTTGCATGATTGGGTTTCCGCCTTGTCCGCCTTGTGGTGGAGCCATTAAGATGATGAGTGTGTTCATTTTTTTGTTTTTTATTGGGTTATTGATGTTTTAGTGTAAAATATTTTTCCGTGTTTTTGAATGTGGGTGATTAAATCTTTCAACAAATTGTTGTAGTTGAGATAATGCTTTTAGAAGTTGTTGAATCTTTGAACCCATCGGATATCGGAATACATTTTATTTTTTTGTTTGGGGTTCCACAATATCTACTTTTATTTTTAGAATTTTGGTATTAGGTTCGCAGTTGGTAACAACAGTAATGGTTTTTTCAGTGTAGCCAGATTTTCCTTCGCTATTAAATTCTACTGTGATTTTTCCAGATTTTCCGGGAGGGATAGGTTCTTTAGGGAAATCAGCCACTGTACATCCGCAACTGGCAGCGGCAGAACTAATAACCAGATTAGATTTTCCAACATTAGTGAATTTGAAATTGTAGGATACTTTTTCGCCTTGCACAATTTTTCCAAAGTCGTGTTCTTCTTCTTCAAAATCAATAATGGGCAGTTCATCTTTATTACCTACATTTACTTCATTACCAGATAATTCTTTGTTTTCTGATGAATTGTTATCGGAACAGGATATAAGAAATGGTAAAACTACAGCAGAAGTGATAATGAGAATATTCTTTTTCATAGTAATAATTTTTTGTTTATGAAGTAGGTTGTTGTGATTTTTTTATTTCACTTAAAAATCCTTGTAAAATATTGAGTTTATTTTTCCATTCCTGAATATAGGAATTGATTTTTTCTTTCTTTTGATATGCTTCTTTAAGTAAAGGATTATCAGGTTTAGCATTTTTAAAGAAAGCGAGATTATTGTCAATTTGTGTCTTTTCGTTTTCCAATTCGGATATTTTTTTCTTAATGAATTTTTCTTCACGAGATAATAATTCTATAGGGTTAGAAGCCCCTTGAATCATTTGTTGTAATTTAGATTTATATTGAATTGCGTGAACTTTTTCTTCATTGAGATTAAGTTCTGCATAGAGTAGATTAATTTTTCCAAAAAACTCATCATGCACTTTGTCTTTTTCTTCAATAGGTACAAAGCCAATGCTATTCCATTCTTTAATGAAATCCTGAATTTGTTGCAATGCTTGTTCGGGATTGTTTTTGTCAAATGTAGTTTCTTTTAAGCGGCGAATGAGTTCTAATTTTTTGACAAGATTATCTTTTTCTTCCTGAACTTTTTCTTTTTCGTAATTTCTTTTGTTTTCAAAGAAAATATCGCAATAGGTTTTAAATTGTTCATTAAGTTTATCATTTTCTTCTTTATCTTTTAAGTAATATTTTTTCCATTCTTGTTGTAATTGAATGATTCTTTTAGTAGTGTTATCAAAGTCCTTGTTGTCTTTAAGTGTTTCTAATTCTTTGAGAATTTTTTCTTTAAGGGATTTTATTTCTTCTTGTTTTTTTTGTATTTCTTGTTGATGTTTTCTTTTATAGTCGTAATAAATATCTAATAACTGATTATATTCATCGTTGATTTTTTGAACCATATCTGCAGGAATGTGTCCGATTTTTTTCCATTCGCTGGTAATGGATTGTACTTTTTCGTTAATTTCTTTCCAGAAAATATCTTTATTAGATTTTAGTTTTTCTGTAATGGTTGATAATTCGGCAAGAAGTTCATTTTTTCTTTGAAGATTTTTATTTTTTTCTTCTTCTAGTGTTTCGTAGAAAGCATCTAACTTTTCTTTGATTTTGCTTGTAACTTCATTGAATCTTGTTTTTATTTCGGCATATTTTTCGCTTACAACATTGCCGATTTGATTCCATTCTTTTTTATATTCTTTGAATAATTCATCAACTTTTCGTAAATCTTCGTTATTCAGTAAATCTTCCAGTTTTTTCAGGAGTTCTTCTTTTAGGTCAGTGTTTTTTTGGAAGTCGTATTGTTGTAATGTATCAAATGCTTTAATATTTTCGTTTATTCTGTCTAAAAGCAAATTGTATTGTCTTTGTAATTCTGCGTAATCTGCTTTTTTGAGTTCTTTAATGGACTTCCATTGGTTTTGTATTTCTCTTAATTTTTTGACTACAGGTGTAATATCTTTAATATCGGCGTCTGCCAGAGTTTCTAATTGGTTTAATAATTCTTCTTTTTTTCTTTTATTTTCTTCGCGGGTTAGTTCTAATTGTTTTTCTTCAGATTCTTTTTTCTTTTCAAATTTTTGTAATAATTCTGCTATTTCTTCATCTTCTTTACTTTTAGAGTAAATAAAATCTTTGGCTTTTCCGCCTTCATCAATGAATGCCTGTTTAGCTTTTTCAAATTCCTCTGTCCATATTTTTTTATATTCTTTTTCCAGAGTGCGTACTTCTTTGAATACACTCAAAGCGGGTTGTTGAAGTAATTCTTTTAATTTTTCAATAACTTCTTGCTTGTTCATTCGGGTAAATTTTAAATTAAAAATTTGTCTTAAAATTAAAAAAGAGGTCGCAAAGATGCAAAAAATATTTCAACAAAGGGAACAAAATAATTTGTATCAGAATATAAAGCCCAGTTCTGACTACAAGTGTATGATATAAGACAATAACATAAATATTCACTATTTTTGCAGGAAAAAATTGAATAAATGCAAAGGTTAGAGTTAATGTCGCCGGCGGGAAGTTTTGAATCCTTAATGGCTGCTATCAAAGCAGGATGTAATTCTGTTTATTTCGGAATAGAACAACTAAACATGCGAGCCCGTTCATCTATTAATTTTACTCTTGAAGATTTGAAAGAGATAGCCCAAATAGCGAAAGAAAATAAAATTAAAACATATATTACCTTAAATACTATTTTGTATGACCACGATTTGAGGTTGATGAGAGAAATTGTAGATGCTGCGAAAGAGCATGGTATAGATGCCGTTATTGCATCTGACCATGCTGTATTAAATTATTGTCGTAAAATAGGTATGACGGCTCATATTTCTACACAATGTAATATTACCAACATTGAGTCGGTGGAATTTTATTCTGCATTTGCAGATGTGATGGTGCTTTCAAGAGAATTGAGTTTGAAGCAGGTTGCTGATATTGTAAGAGAAATAGAAAGAAGACAAATAACAGGTCCTAATGGAAATTTGGTAAGAATTGAAATTTTTGGGCATGGTGCTTTGTGTATGGCTGTTTCAGGAAAATGCTATTTAAGTTTGCATTCACACAATGCTTCTGCCAATCGTGGTGCATGTATTCAAAATTGTCGTAGAAGTTATATTGTTATTGATAAAGAAGAAGGTTATGAGTTAGATATTGACAATGAATATATTATGTCTGCAAAGGATTTGTGTACAATAGATTTTTTAGATAAAATAATTGATGCAGGTGTGAGTGTATTAAAAATAGAGGGTAGAGGGCGTTCAGCAGATTATGTGTATATTACTACTCAATGTTATCGTGAAGCCATTGATAGCATTTATGATGGTACTTACTCGCAAGAAAAAATTGAGGATTGGAAAAAAAGATTATCCACTGTATTTAATCGTGGTTTTTGGGATGGTTATTATTTAGGAAGAAAAATGGGAGAATGGAGTAAAGAACACGGATCATCTGCAACTAAAAAGAAAATATATTTGGGAGTGGGAAGAAAATATTTTGATAAAATACAAGTAGGTGAATTTATGATGGAGACACACTCGCTAAAGAAAGGTGATGAAATTATTATTACAGGACCAAAAACAGGTATTATCAAAACAAAAGTAGAAGAAATAAGAATGAATGATAATCCTGTAGAAGAGGTTAAAAAAGGCGATGTGTTTTCTATAAAAGTGCCTGAAAAAATAAGACCATTTGATAAGTTGTATAAATGGGTAGATGCTTAATGTAGTTGATTAATATTGAAAAATGAAAAAAAATTTAGTGCGAATTATTCATTATCGGCAGAAATGTATAGGTTGCAATGCTTGTGTAGAAGCAGCAGAGCAAAGGTGGAGAATGTCTAAAAAAGATGGGAAAAGTGTGCTTTTAGGGGCTAAAGAAAAAAAAGGAATTTATTCTGTGATTGTACATATAGATGAGTACGAGCCCAATGTAGAAGCCGCTAAAAATTGTCCCGTGAATATTATTAAAGTTGAAAAAATTTGAGTTTTAATTAAATGCCACGAATGTACGAATATTTTTTCGAATATTTTTATTGCCACGAATCCGTCCGTCCGCCAAAGGCGGAAACAAGTTGCACGAATATTTTTTCGAATATTTTTATTGCCACGAATCTGTTCGTCTTTGGTGGAACAAGTTACATGAATGAACTAATTCTTGTGTCTCTTTTGTTTATCTGCATACAAATTACTTGATTTGCAGGGATGTTTCTCAAACATTTAAATATTCTATATTTCAAAAATATTGAAGAGCGACAATTTGATTTTGCAAAAAAAATAGTTGCTTTTGTTGGACTAAATGGGGTAGGTAAAACAAATATTTTAGATGCTATTTATTATTTGGCAATGACTAAAAGTTATTTTTCATCTTCTGATGTTCAGAACATTCAGCAAGGAAAAGAATTTTTTGTATTACAAGGAAAGTTTGAAAAAAATGGACAATGGTTGGATGTGAATTGTAGCGTCAAAAGATCTGAAGGGAAAAATGTTTCATTTAATCAAAAAGCATATACAAGAATATCAGAACACATTGGAAAAATTCCCATTGTTTTTATTGCACCACAAGATTCATTTTTGATTACTGATTATGCAGATACTCGTCGAAAATTTTTAGATGCTTTAATATCCAAGTTTGACAGAGATTATTTGAATGCATTAATACAATACTATCATGCTTTACAAAATAGAAATAATATTATCAAACAAGGAGAAGTGGCGTATCAACAACAGGATTTGATTGATGTATATAATTCTCAAATGGCTCAAACGGGTGAATTAATATTAAACAAACGAAGACAATTTTTTGATGAAATAAAAGATGTATTGAAAACAACATATTCTCAATTACAGGATAATCAGGAAAATTTAGAACTGGTTTATACATCTACTATTCAAAAAGATTTCTTTAAAGAGTTGCAGCATAGTTTACCAAAGGATATTAGAATGGGATATACTACAATAGGTGTGCATAGAGATGATTTTGATATTTTGTTGAATCAATATCCAGCCAAAAATTTTGCTTCACAAGGGCAGCAGAAGACCATTATTTTTGCAATAAAATGGGTGGAATTATTTTATTTATACTCTAAAACAAATATTCACCCAATACTTTTAATTGACGATATTTACGACCGATTAGATGAAAAAAGATTATCCAGAATGAAAACCTTTTTAATGAACGATATTGTGGGGCAGGTGTTTGTTACAGATAATCATCCAAAGAGAATCCAGGATTTGTTTGCAGACGTGGATATTGAGATAATTGAATTATTTTCTGGCTTAAAAAACTCAAATTTTTCATCCTCTACCTACGCAGGTAGAGATGGGAAAATGGGGATTGGGTCTAAAAATACTCCTTAATATTATGAGAAACAAAGTAATTTAAGAAAATAAAACACTATTGTCCAAGAACCCACCCCTTGCATCTCCCTCCCTACGCAAGTAGGGAGGGGAATTTGAGGGGAGGGTCAGAAAATGGAGTGTTTTTTGCTGAAGGTAAAAAATACTCTCTAACATTCTGAAAATCAAGATATTTCAAAAGCACAACTAAACATTTTGGATAATAGTGAAAATAAAATATATTGGGCACTAATGAAATTATCTACCTTTCAATTCAATATTATATTGTCAAAAAGTAAATGGCTTTAGAAATAAATAATTCAAAAATAGAATTCTAACAATGGATAACATAATATACAACGGCGAGCATTTGTGGGCAGGGCAGTGGGGACATTTTTTTACAGCTTTATTATTTTCCGCTTCGCTTGTAAGCAGTATTACTTATTTTCTATCTAACAAAAATTCTTATTTAATCCAAACTGCAAGAGTGTTTTTGTATATTCATTTTATTGCAGTAATATCAATTGGTAGTTTAATTCTTTACATGCTTTTTAACCATTATTTTGAATATCAATATGTATGGCAGCATAGCAATCGTGCAATGGATATGCAATTTATATTTTCCTGCTTGTGGGAAGGACAGGAGGGTAGTTTCTTATTATGGATATTCTGGCAGGCGGTTTTAAGTATTATTTTTTTTAGGACATTAAAGCAAGATGAATCTATTGTGATGGGGCTGTATATGTTAGTACAAACATTCTTATCTACAATGATTTTAGGCATTTATATAGGTGATGTGAAAATTGGTAGCAGTATGTTTTTATTATTAAGAGAGCATCCTGATTTTATGAATCTTCCATTCCTTCAAAATCCTGATTATTTAAGTAATTTAGATGGCAGAGGTTTGAATCCTTTATTAGCCAACTATTGGATGACCATTCATCCACCAACTTTGTTTTTAGGATTTTCATCTACTTTAATTCCATTTGTATTGGCAATCAATGCTTTATTAAAGCAGGATTATTTTTCCTGGCAAAAGCAGGGTGTCAAATGGGCTTTTTTTTCTACATTAATATTAGGTGCAGGTATTTTAATGGGTGGAGCGTGGGCTTATGAGGCATTGAGTTTTGGCGGCTTTTGGGCTTGGGATCCTGTAGAAAATTCTTCATTAGTGCCGTGGCTTTTGATAGTAGCCGCTTCACACCTGATGATATTAAACAATAAAAACAAAGGTTCTTATTTCATTACACATTTATTTTCAGTATCTGCCTTTATATTAGTGTTGTATTCAACATTTTTAACTCGCAGTGGTATATTAGGAAACGCATCGGTGCATGCTTTTACAGATTTAGGAATGCAAGGACAATTACTCTTGTTTATTTTATTTTTTATTGCCATTAGTGTGTATGCTTTTCAAAAGGACTTGCTGGCTAAAAATTTATACTGGTTAAGTTCTTTACTAATGCTTTATTTTTCTATTATCACTTCTTATTACAAAATTTATTTATTACTCTGGATGCTATTGAGTGCAGGATTGCTCATTCACGCTTATATTAAACATTATCATCAAAAAGATGAAGAAGATATTTCTTCAAAAGAATTCTGGATGTTTGTTGGTTCTTTGTTGTTATTCATTTCGGGAATCATTATCATTTATTTTACATCGGTGCCTGTTATTAATCAATTGCTCAATACAAACAAAGCCCCTATGAAACCAGAAGATTACAACCTATGGATGATTCCTATAGCATCGATTATCTTTTTAGTGACAGGTTTCACTCAATATCTTCGCTTTCAAAAAACTACTTTTACATCAATAAAGAAATATTTGATTTTTGATGGACTTATATCTTTGATTGTTTCATTATTGTTCTTTTTATTGATTTATCTCAATGATAAAAACATTACATTATACAATAAATTGACATACTTTCTTTTGATGTTATTTTCTGTGTATTCGGTAGTCGCAAATTTTCATTACTGGACGAGCATTGCAAAAATGCACTTGAAAAAATTATCTTCTGCTTTATCTCATATAGGATTTGCTCTCATTATCATCGGGGCTTTAATTTCTACTTCAAAAAAAACTAATATCATACCCACACAATTATCTTCAATGATTAACCAACTCGGCGAAAGTTTTGACAAACAAAAAAGTATTGTTTTAATTCAGGGAGATACCATTCAGGCAGGACATTATTATTTGCAATATGAAAATAGAGAGAAAAAGGGATACACTTATTTTTTCAAAATCAATTATTTTGAAAAAGACAACTACGGAAATTTCAAATATGCTTTTACTCTTTATCCAAAAGTACAGGACAATCCCATAATGGGAAAAGCCGCGGACCCTGATACCAAGCATTTTTTGTTTTATGATATTTACACTCACATCACTTATGCTGATTTGTCTGATGATGCACTAAAAAATGATAATCAGGGCATTACAACTAATTACAAAGGTCATTTGCACGATACGATTTTTACTAACAAAGCATTTGTAGTGTTAGATTCATTATTTGCTAATAAAACTTATGAAGAATTCTCTAAAAAATCTGATGAGTTAGAAATTACCATTAGATTGAAGATTATCAAATCTGATGGAAGTTATTATTATTTATATCCAAAATATTTAATCAAAAATAAAACAGCCATTCCCATCACTGCAAGAGATGATAAGATGAATACAGAATTCAATATCTGGAAATTATATCCAGACACAGAGGAAATTGAAATAGCAGTTACTGAAAAAACTTCTACCAAAGATTTTATAGTGATGGAGGCAAGTATTTTTCCGATGATAAATATTTTGTGGATAGGATGTTTAGTAATGGGTTTAGGGCTGGTGCTGTATTTACTACAACATAAATTATCGTAATGTTAAATATCATCATTAAGTGAAAATTAAACTGATTGCAAAATAATCCAATTAATCCCATTGTTTTTCATCAATAATTTGCGTATTAATTTCCCATCGGCGGATTAGTCTACCATTGGCAGAACTTGTCCGCCAACAGCGGATTTGTGGCTAAATAATCAATAATAAATAATATTAGAGTGTTCGTGGCTAATGATAATCAATAAGTATTCGGATATTTCGTGACTTTAAAGATACTTTGCATGCTTTGTCTCTTTGCGAGAAAATTCAACTCCTTCACTTCATTCAGTAAGAGAAGAAAACACTTTGTTTATTGAAAGATAAAAGTTCTGTCATGTTGAACGAAGCGTAGCGAAGTGAAATCCTCCAATTTTATTGGGGATAAACAACTAAAAAAACTTTATGTTTTTAATGAAAACGAATTTGCGAGAAAATTAAATCCTTCTCCGCCTGAAACAGACAAAGTTTCCTATCAGAAAAGTGATTTATTTATCTAATTTGCAATAACTTTATTATATTTGCAATGTGAATAAAGCATTATTGATGATATTACTTTCAAATGTTTTCATTTTTACATTTTGCCAATCCAATAAAAATAATCTTATGGAAAAATTCCCCTATTCTAAAACAGAAGAAGAATGGAAAAAGATACTAACACCCGAGCAATATTATATATTAAGAGAAAAAGGTACAGAGCCACCTTTCAGTGGAAAGTATTATATGCATTTTGAAAAAGGCATTTACAAATGTGCCGCTTGTGGTTATGAACTTTTTACTTCAGATATGAAATTTGAATCGCATTGTGGCTGGCCAAGTTTTGACAAGGAAATTGGTAACAATGAAAGAATTATTAAAAAGCCCGATTATTCGTATGGGATGATTCGTACTGAAATTTTATGTGCTCGCTGTGGTTCTCATTTAGGACATTTATTTGATGATGGACCAACTTCAACAGGAAAGAGATATTGTGTTAATTCATTGAGTATAGAGTTTCAACCTGATAATTCTGATAGTTCAGAAACAAAAAAACATTGAATAGTTTGTTTTTTTGAAAATCCACCTGTATATTTGCGGCACTTTTTTCGGGGTGTAGTTCAGTTGGCTAGAATGCGTGCTTTGGGAGCATGAGGTCGTCGGTTCGAGTCCGGCCACCCCGACTAGTTTAAACAAAAAATTTACTTTTAAGTATTTTTGATTAGAGTAAAAACTTCATCAATCCTTTTTTCTGTTCACAAACAAAATAAGGCACTAATTCTCCACCAAAATCCCTGAAATATTTTTCTACATTAGGTAACATACTGCCTTCAAAGTCAAACACTTTTAATCCCAATTCTTTACTCTTTAGAATACTTTGCCACATACAAGTTACACCTGCTCCGTGATGAACATTTTCAAAATCATATCCACCGAAAAGATAATAAGCACTACTGTTATCATATACACAAAATGCTGTTGCAATGGGTTGATTATTCAAATAGGCAACATAAGCAAAGGAATTATTTTCATTTGCCCAATTGTTTAGTATTTTTTCAAGATAAATTGTATTAATCTTTTTCTTTTGTCTTGAAAATGTTTTTAATACAAGGGTTTTAACTATATCATAATTTTTCTCTTGTTTAATTATAATTCCATCTTTTTCAGATTTTCTAATGCTTTTTCTTTTTTCTGAAGATAAATTATTATACAATTCATCAATAGATAATTCCAGATTAATCTGATAAGTATAATTAGGTTTTACATTCCATTGATTCCATTGAAAAACTTGTGTATCCTTCCATTGCGGTGGTAATACAAAGCGAATATAGTTGGCTACTTCTTCATCTTTAAAGTAATTGACTATTAGATGGTGTAATTCTTTTATAGTAGAATAGATGGTTTCTGATTTTTCAGATGAAGTGTGAAAAACAAGTCCATTATTGGGTACAAATGGTGGAGGGATGATATAGGATACACCCCATTTGGACTTTTTGAAGTAATAAAATATTCCGATTAACTCGTCATTATCATTAAATATCCCAATGATGTGAATATAAGGTAAATATATTTTGAGTAGTTCTATTTGATGGAAAATTGTTAATTGATGGTGTAAATATTGTGGGTAGGTGATGGAATTAATGTCTAATTTTTTCAAATACATATTTCAAAAATAAAAAATCCCTCCTAAATAAAATTCAGGAGGGATCTTATTCAAAGCATTACAAATTATTGTGTAATAACTAACTTGCCTGTTTTAGCAAAGTTATCAGTTTTAACCTGAATAATATATATTCCCGATGTTAAAGATTGCGTATTAATTTCCATTTCAGTTACATTACCAGTGCTATTAACCAATGTATTTTGTGAAGTGATTATTTTACCCGTAATGTCCATAATTATTAAATTTACTTTATGTTGTCCTGTTGGGAGTTGGAACTGAACCTTTGTAAAGTTATTAGCAGGATTAGGATAGATGAATAAAGATTCGTAATTAGCAATAGAATGGTTGATTTCATTAACAGAAACTACATAAGGCGTAGCAAATTTAGAGGTAGCCCACACACCTCTTCCATGAGTAGTTGCATAGATATAACCTGAATTATAGCACAACCAGTGAGGCAATATTTGTTGTTTTAATTGATATACGGGAACTAAAGGTAATTGACCATTATTATCTTGCGACCATGCTGGAGTAGATTGTGTAATATCCATAGTAGAATAAACTCCATTTTCAGTACCTACTAACACTTTATTGTTATCTTGATAAACATACAGAGAAGAATAAACAGGAATGTTAGGTAAATTGCCTGTTTTATCAACGAAAGCAGTGGCATCTGTTTCGTTTCTTGGAAGTAATCTTGCATCGCTGGAAGTTACAAAAACTCTGCCACCAGTTGTATTATATCCTCCTAATGTTACTAAAACTGTTTGATTGTTATCACTTACAGATATGCTTGTAATCGGATAATTAAATTTAGCAATGGCAGTAGTTCTAATAGGATTTATTTTTTTAGAACCATTTCTGTCAGCAGCCACTGATGAACCGCTGATTTTTGTAAATGCAGAATCAATATCAGATGTGAAAATTCCACCATAATCTCTAAAGTCATTATCATATATTCCACCTAAATGAGATACCCTATACAAATAGTAAGCATTAGAACCCGCATCATAAGTAGAGAAATACAATTCTGTTCCGCCAGGTGCCCATTGTATATTAGTAACATCACCTTTTACTGCTACTGTTGTATTAGATGGAACTCCACCTGGTGCGTCAATGCGAGATTTAGAGCCCGAAATTTTAATCCATGCAGGGGAAATATCACCATTTAATCCTCTTTTAGTTAGCATAACACTATTTTTAATACCTATTGCTAATCTGGCAGATTTTGTTTGTGGAATTTTTATAATATTACTTGTAATGGGGGAATTAGTATAAGAAAGAGGTGCAGTTAATTGTATACTGTCTAAATGCGTGTAATTAGGGATACCTAAATCAGAATTTTCTGCATATACCCAATCACCCACATTATATCTGTTTGCAATATTAAGCATAATAATGGTATCATTAGAGCCATTTGCAGGGGTATGATTTAATGTAATTCTAATAGAATCTAGAAGATTAGCATTTAGGAATATTTGATGATTAGCGGTATTGGAATTATCAAAACCAGTTCCTGAAATAGCATAGGAAGTAATAGATGTACCTGTATAAGTTGGATATAAAGTATAAATATACGAAGGGCTGGTAATAGCTTGTTTATAGGTAGGTCCAGTTCTTACAATAATCATTTCATAATGCGCATTTTTTTGAGGGCGAGTGTAATTAAATACAAATTTCTTTTTGGTATTTCCAGATGCTACTTTTACAAATAATGTGTCCACTTTGTTCCATAATATTGCAGAGTCGGCAGGTGGTACTTGTCCCCAATTTTCCCATAAAGCCACAGGGGTATTTACACCTGAAAAACTTGGAGAGCCAGGGCTAGCAGATCCTCCTACAGCAGAACTATATAGAATGTCTGTAAAACCCGCAAATGGGTTAGTGTATATGTTAGTGTTTCTCTGAATACTTCCATAATTGTATGAAACAAATGCGGTTTTACCATTTAATTTGGATACCTCTATTCCATAGGCATCTTGATTTGTATAAGTAATACCATTCATAGATAGTGAAGGTGTTGCACTACCTTTAATGAAAATGGGGCCTTCATTAAAAGATGCACCAATTACTCCGCCAACAGGTACGGCAGTATTAGTACCTACATTAGTAGGGAAATTCATCATAGTAGAAGTATTCATTTGGGAAGTATTAAAGCCATTATTAGCTGAAACAAAATTAAAGATATTATTAGTGGTATTATACATACCTTTGAAAACACCACCGTTTGTTGCTACAATAAATTCATCAGAATTAGCTGGATTAAATGCAAAATCGTGAATAAAGGGGTGTAAATAGAGTTGGGCTGCTCCTTCTATGAAAAATTCCATACCTAATTGAGTCCAGGTTCCATTGCCGAAAGAAGCGCTGGTGCTTTGTTTCCATGTATAAGCAATGTAACCACCAATATAGATGTAAGTTGGATTAGTAGAATGAACTTTAATAGTATTAGCAAAACCTCCGTAATAATTAGTTCCAGATTGAAAAATATCAAATTGACCGTAACTTCCTAATGTTAATATTTTCCATGTATTACCTTTATCATTGGAGCCATATACAGCATTTAATGGTTGATCCATGGGTGAATAAATATTAGTAGTGGAAGCAGTACCAGTTAATGAAACAAGTAAATAAACATAATTAGGGTCAGATGGTGCTATGGCAATTTCAATTCTTCCCATTTTATTTACATTAGGATTCACGGTAGAAGTAGGGGTTATATCTGTAAAAGATCCTGGATTACCTGATGTACTTTTGAACACTTTATTATTAGTAGTTGTATAATCACCGGACACATAATATACATAACCATCAATCCCTACTTTTACATCTTGTGCAGGAGAAGTGCTTTCTTGAGTAAAATTATTACCTCCATCAGTAGAGATAAAGAATCCTTTGGTTGCAGCCACATAAATAATTTGGCTATTAGTAGGATGCGTAGCTACTTCATTAATATCTCCAAATAAAGCTGAGTCCTTTACTAATGTAAAAGTTGTACCAGTTGGAGAAAATTTATATAAGCCCGTGCCTTTAAAACCATTGGATTTATATTGATATAAATTGCGGTAGAAAAATCTTTCGCCTGTACCTACATAAATACTGCCATCTGCTGCCTGAGACATACAGGATACATTGAATACACCTGATTGGTCATTTACAGGTACCCATTTGTGTCCGCCATCAACAGATTTAAATACACCACCACCTACGCTTCCGGCAAAAATGGTTTTCCCTGTTGCGTCTGTTTTATCGTATAAAACAACACGGGTTCTACCACCGACATTATCTGGTCCTACTTCTTGCCAATTCAAACCTAATTGCGCAAAGCAAGCAGAACTAATACTCATTAAAACAATGAAGCTCTTTTTCATAATAATAAATTTTATTAAAAATCTTACCGCCCAAATATAAGGAGAAATTTTTATTTCATAAAAAAATAAAAAATTAAGCCCAAAATATGTTTGAATTATAAAATCAAAAAATGGATTTTGATTAAAACAAAAATATCATTTACATTTGCACAACATTATATTTTTATGACAAGAATAAATGTTTTAAAGACATACAAATTATTTATCAACGGGCAATTTCCACGAACAGAAAGTGGAAGGTACTATACAGTAAATAATAAAAAAGGAAAGGTAATTGCTAATGTTTGCCGCGCTTCACGCAAAGATTTCAGAAATGCTGTGGTAGCGGCTCGTGCTGCACAGCCATCTTGGGCTTCTAAATCTGCACTCAACAGAAGTCAGATTATTTATAGGATGGCAGAAGTGCTGGAGGGTAGAAAGCATCAGATAATAGAAGAATTAGTAATGCAGGATATTGATAATAAGAAAGGAGAAAAAGAAGTTATTACTGCTATAGATAGAATCATTCACTATGCGGGGTGGGTAGATAAGTTTGCACAAATTTATTCTACGGTTAATCCTGTTGCATCATCTCATTTTAATTTTTCATTACCAGAGCCAACGGGAGTAGTTAGTATTGTTGCACCAGAAGAACCTTCTTTTTTAGGTTTAGTTTCAGTTATACTTCCTGTTATTTTATCGGGAAATACATGTGTTGTTTTAGCATCAGAAAAATATCCATTAAATGCTATCACTTTTGCTGAGATATTAGCCACATCAGATATTCCTGCAGGAGTTATCAATATATTAACAGGATTAGAATCTGAAGTGCTCGAACATTTTGCTAATCATATGGATGTTAATGCTATTGTATATGCAAGGAACAGTTCAGAAAGTATCAGAAAAATTCAGGAACTAGCACCGTTAAATGTCAAACGAGTCATTTTGTGGAATAAAAAAGATTGGTGGAATTATCTTGAATCAGAAAATCCATATTTGATTTTAGATACTTGTGAAATTAAAACAACATGGCATCCTATTGAAAACATTGGTGTTTCAGGAGGTAAATATTAATAACATCAGAAATTGAAAACTATGAATACAAGAAACATTTTAATTGCAATCGTTGTAGTATTAGCATTAGGTGGGGTATGGACTTGCAGTAAAAGGAATCAATTTGTTGCAAAGCGAGAAGAAGCCAAAGCACAATGGCAACAAGTGCAAACGCAATATCAAAGAAGAATGGATTTAATTCCCAATATAGTGAGTACAGTAAAGGCACAGGCAAATTTTGAGAAAAAAACATTGGAAGAAGTTATTAATGCTCGTGCAAAAGCTACGCAAATTACTATCAATGCAGATAATTTAGATGAGACATCTTTACAAAAATTCAAACAAGCACAAGGAGAATTGAGTGGTGCATTGGGAAGATTATTAGCAGTAGCAGAAAATTATCCTGAATTAAAAACCAATCAAGCATTTTCGGAATTAAGAACAGAATTAGAAGGTACAGAAAACAGAATATCAGTTCAAAGGATGAGGTATAATGAATTGGTAAAAGAATATAATAAGTCCATTCAATTTTTTCCTGGTAATATTGTAGCAGGTTTATTTGGCTTTACACCTTTACCTTATTTTGAAGCAGAAGCAGGGGCTGAAAAAGCACCTAATGTAGGTAAGCAATTAGAAGATATGATGAAGTAAAAATTAAAAAATTATGAAAATTGTGATTGGTTCAGACCATGCAGGTTTTTCATTGAAAGAGTTTTTGAAAAAATATCTTTCTGAAAAGGGATATGTTGTTATTGATAAAGGTACTTACTCCTCTGATTCAGTAGATTATCCTGATTATGGGCATGCTATTGCCAATGCAGTTTTAAATAAAGAATGTGATTTTGGAATTGCAATTTGTGGAAGTGGCAATGGTATTAATATGGCAGTGAATAAACACAAAGGTATTCGTGGTGCTTTGTGCTGGAACGCAGAAATTGCGCGATTAGCCAAACAACATAATAATGCAAATGTGATATCTTTACCTGGAAGATTTATTGATGAAAAAACTGCAATAGATATATTGGAAGCATATATTAATGCTGAATTTGAAGGCGGCAGACATCAAAAAAGAATTGAAAAAATTGATATGTGTTGTTAGATTTTTAATTTAAGCCAAGAATTCACTCCCCAACGCAGTTGGGGACGAATAATTTTTTAATTTTTAATTCTTAATTCAAAAATATTGCCACGAATTCACGAATCCCCAACGGAGTTGGGGACGAATAATTTTTAATTTCAAAAAAATGGCTTTTATTTATCCTGTAAATGGTATTCAACCCCAATTTGGAAAGAATTGTTTTATAGCACCCAATGCTACAATCGTTGGAGATGTGGTGATGGGCGATGAGTGCAGTGTATGGTTTAATGCAGTGGTACGTGGTGATGTAAATAAAATTAGAATTGGGAATAAAGTAAATATTCAAGATAATGCTACCATTCATTGTACTTATCAAAAGACCGAGACACACATTGGGAATAATGTATCAATAGGACACAATGCAATTGTGCATGGATGCATTATTTCAGATAATGTTTTAATAGGTATGGGCGCTATTGTGATGGATAATTGTAAAATAGGTACCAATGTAATAATTGCAGCAGGTGCAGTGGTCTTGGAAGGAACTGAAGTGCCTGATAATTGTATATTTGCGGGAGTTCCTGCTAAAAAAGTAAAGGATATTTCGCCTGAATTATTGAAAGGGGAAGTAGAGAGAATAGCTAATAATTATATTTTCTATTCGTCTTGGTTCAAAGATGTTAATGCTTTGTAATGTATTCAAAACCTGTATAAGGCACTAAAACAGATGGTATTTTAATACCTTTTTCTGTTTGATTATTTTCTAACAAAGCCGCCACAATTCTTGGTAATGCTAATGCACTGCCATTTAAGCTATGTGTAAGATGCGTTTTTCCATTTTTATCTTTGAATCTGCATTTTAAGCGATTGGTTTGGAATGTTTCAAAATTAGAAACAGAACTTACTTCTAACCATTTTTTTTGTGCAGCACTAAATACTTCCATATCATAAGTGAGAGCAGAAGCAAAGCTCATATCACCGCCACAAAGTTTAACTGTTCGGAATGGAAGTTCCAGCATTTTTAATAATCCTGCAACATATTCGCGCATCTCTTCAAGTGTTTGATACGATTTTTCGGGATGTGTAATTTGAACAATTTCTACCTTATCAAACTGATGTAAACGATTTAAGCCACGCACATCTTTTCCATAACTTCCTGCCTCTCTTCTAAAGCAAGGTGTATAGCCACAGTTTTTTATTGGTAAATCTTCTTCTTTCAAAATCATCTCACGATAAATATTAGTAATAGGTACTTCAGCAGTAGGAATGAGATATAATTTATCTTCGCATACATAATACATTTGACCGTCTTTATCAGGTAATTGCCCTGTGCCAAAGCCACTTTTTTCATTGACTAAAATAGGAGGTTCAATTTCAATGTAACCATTTTGAGTGGCTTGGTCTAAAAAGAAATTGATAAGTGCTCTTTGAAGTTTTGCACCTTTTCCTTTGTAAACGGGAAATCCTGCACCTGTTAATTTTACGCCTGTTTCAAAGTCAATAATATCGTATTGAGTGGCTAAATCCCAATGGCACAAGGCGTTTTCGGGCAGTTGAGGAATTTCACCGTATTGAAAAACTACTTCATTATCTTCTGCAGATTTACCTTCGGGAACAGAAGTGTGAGGAATGTTAGGTAATAGAACAAGAATATTATTAATTTCTTCTTCTGTTTTTTTGAGTGATGAGTCAATTTCAGTTTCTTGATTTTTCAGGTCAACAGATTGTTTTTTTAATGTTTCGGCTTCTTCTTTTTTTCCAGATTTAAATAAATCGCCAATTTCTTTTGAAAGTGTATTGATTTTATTTTTGATGTCGTTAGATTGTGTAATTAGTTTTTTTCTTTCTTTATCTAAAGTAATAATTTTTTCAATAAGATCTTCTGCATTTTGAAAATGTTTTTTCTTTAATCCTTGAAGGACTTTGTCTTTATTATCAATGATAAAATTGATTTGTAGCATAGATGTAAAAAATTTTTTAATGCTGCAAATATACTTCGCCCATTTTAATTTATGAAATTTTGTAAGTGTATAAAATGGAGTTGTTTTTCATAAGAATATGATTAGCCACGAATCCGCCAAAGGCGGACAAGTTGCACGAATGTTTTGTGAATATTTTTAATTTTATATTCTCTCGCAAAGTCGCGAAGTCGCAAAGGTTTTTTTAATTTTATATGTATTGCTATGAATTTAGCTTTGGAGTATCTGTTTAGCGTGTTTTTTAATAGCACCCGACTTCAGTCGGGTGTTTCAATAATTTCTAAATAATAAAATGGGCTTTAGCCACATTGATATATTTCAATAAATATACTTAAATAAAAGAGATGTGGCTAAAGCAGATAATTGTTGTGTCTTTTTTATTCGCTTTGGGCGATTGTCTGCAATAATTTTAGATGCTTAATAAATACTTGCTTTTTCAAAAAAGAGTTAGAGATAAGTTTTTTCTGCACAATATTTTTATATTATTGCATAACTCAAATTTATTGTATTTTTGCAAAGTAAAATAATTTATGGTTTCTGTTAGTGTTCAACAAATAGCACAATTGTTAGGTGCAGAAGTAGAAGGCGATGCAAGTGTTCAAATAAATAATATTTGTAAAATAGAAGAAGGTGTGCCGAATGCGATTACTTTTTTAGCCAATCCACAATATGAGCCATATATTTATGAAACAAAAGCATCTGCAGTGATTGTATCTAAAAGTTTTCAACCACAAAAAGAATTGAAATATCGCCCAACATTAATTCGTGTGGAGCAGCCCTATCAGGCATTTGCACAATTACTTAATTTTTATCAGCAATATATTAAAGATAACAAAGTAGGCGAAGAATCGCCTGTGTTCAAAGGTAAAAATGTTGCAATTGGAGAAAATTGTTACATTGGAGCATTTGTGTATTTAGGAAATAATGTGAAGATAGGCAAGAATACCAAAATTTATCCGCACACTTATATTGGAGATAATGTAAGCATAGGTGATGATACTTGTATTTATGCGGGGGTAAAAATATATCATGATTGTAAGATAGGTAATAATGTAACAATTCATGCAGGCACAGTAATTGGGAGTGATGGATTTGGCTTTGCACCTAATCAGGAAAATGTGTATTCTAAAATTCCACAATTAGGAAATGTGGTTATTGAAGATGATGTGGAAATTGGTGCTAATTGTGCCATTGACAGAGCCACTATTGGATCAACGATTATTAGAAAAGGTGTCAAACTGGATAATTTAATTCAAGTAGCCCATAATGTTGAAATTGGTGAAAATACTGTAATTGCATCGCAGAGTGGAATTGCTGGTTCTACAAAAATTGGAAAGAATTGTATGATAGGTGGTCAGGTGGGAATTATTGGACATTTAAAAATTGCTGATGGCACAAAAATAGCTGCACAATCTGGCATTGGCAATAATGTAGAAGAATCTAATGTTGTTTTACAGGGTTCGCCTGCATTTGCAGTGGGCGATTATCAAAGGAGTTATGTGTTATTTAAAAAGCTACCTGAATTGTACAAAAAAATTCAGGAGTTATCTAAAAAATTGAACTAATGTTTACAAAGGGAAGAATTATCTTCGTGATATTTTTTATCATTATTTTTATTGCAGGAATGATATATGCGTATAGAAAGGATTTAAAGACCATTCGTCAGCAGTATTCAGGTGTGTATCTTGTTTTTGTAACACTGCTTGTTTTCTTATTGATTTTGTATATCCTTGTGAAGGTATGGAATAGAGTTTAGATTAATCTTCTTTTATTCCGAATTTTTCATAGACGGATATTTCATCGGGCTTGGCGGGTGTGCCTTTGAATAACTTACCATCGCCCGTGTCTTTTACTATTAAGCAACCTGCACCTATTAAACAATCTTTTCCAATATTAATATTATTTCCAACAGTGCTGTTTACTCCAAAAAAGCAATAATCTCCAACTGTGCAGTGTCCACTAATTACTACATGAGAAGAAATAAATAAATGATTGCCTAATACTGAATGATGTCCGATATGATTACCACTCCATAGAACAATGTTAGAGCCCATTTTTACAAAGGGTTGAATGGTATTATCTTCAAATATAAAAACATTATCTCCCATAGTTACATTTCTCCAAACAAAACATTTACTGCTAATGTAATTGGCTAATGTGTATCCTTTGTTTTTGGCTTCGTAATAGAATCGGGCTCTGTTTCTGTTTAATGTGTTATATACTAATGCTATATGCATTTCGTATTCTGATGGGGGAAAAATGTTTTCAACTTCTTCAAAGGGCACAATGGGTAAGCCAAAGAGTTTTTCTTTTTTTAGATATGCTTTACTTACTGTAAAACCACATACTTCATATTCAGAATCATAAGTAAAATATTCATAAGCAATTTCTGCAAAAGAACTATCACCAAATAAAATAAGTTTTTTATTTTTTTTCATATAAAATTTTTAGGCAAAAATAAAGTTTGTTTGGTTAATAAGCAACTTGTTACATTTATCTGTAATTTCAATTTAATTTATATCTATCTTTGCCCCAGCATTTTTGATTATGAGAAAATACTTTTATATCGTAATAATTTTGAATATTATTTTTTTGTTTCAATGTCAACAAAATAATATTTCTGATGAAAAAGAAAAACATTTGCAGGATAGTTTGCAAAAAGCATTAAAAAATCCTATATTAGATTCTATCAATAAAAAGTTATTGCTTCAACCTGATAATGATTCATTGTATAGAGAAAGGGCATTTGTTTATGTAAGAGTTCAACAATTTGATGTGGCTATTAATGATTGTAAAAGGGCTATTAAAATTGATAGTAATAATGTGAAAAATCATTTAGCATTAGCAGATGTATATTTTGCCGCCAACAAAACAAAGTTATCAAAAGATAAATTAGAGGATATCATTAAAAGGTTTCCTGAAAATACCGAAGCATACTTAAAATTAGGAGAATTATATTACCTTGTAAAACAA
The DNA here is from genome assembly GCA_040758575.1 of Bacteroidota bacterium. Classification (GTDB taxonomy): domain Bacteria; phylum Bacteroidota; class Bacteroidia; order B-17B0; family Aurantibacillaceae; genus BPGX01. The sequence continues at coordinate 109,391 of JBFLVH010000004.1, forward strand.
TATGAAAAATCCATAGAATACATTAATAAAGCATTAAAAATTGATGAAACATTAGCAAAGGGATATTATTTGAAAGGCAATGTGTATAAAGAATTAGGTGATACTAACAAAGCCATATCAAGTTTGCAAACTGCTATTGAGCAAGATCCCAAAATGGTAGATGCTTTTATTGATTTAGGTGTGTTGTATGCTGCAAAAAATAATACATTGGCATTACAATACTACAATAATGCCTTGAAACTTGACCCTACTAATAATATTGCTCTGTATGATAAAGCGTTTTTCTTTCAACAAACAGGTGTAATTGATAGTGCAGTGGCTTTATATCAGCATATCTTAAAATTATATCCACAAAGCCCTTATGTATTGTATAATTTAGGTGCCATTGAATTTGCCAATAGAAAAAATAATAACAAAGCCATAGAGTATTTTACACAAGCCATTCAAATACAACCCGATTATGCACAGGCATATTATGCTCGTGGAATTATTAAAAAAGAAATGGGTAAAAAACAAGATGCAATAAATGATTTTAAGGAATGCTTGAAATATCAAACTAATTTTGAACTTGCTATACAAGAACTGAATGAGTTAGAAAAAAGACATTGATGTATTTAGAATTCTCAAAATTACTTTTCGGTTATCAATTTCCTTTTACAGATTTACCTTTGGATTTTAAATTATCATCTGCTCAATTACATATTTTATTAGGCAATAATGGTTGTGGAAAAACTACGCTTATTAAAACATTAGCACGATTGATACAACCCTTATCAGGAGAAATATTTTTAGATAATCAAAATATATTTTCATTTCATCATTCTGATTTTTCAAAAAAAATAGCATTTTTATTTACACATCGTCCTTACTTGATGCAGCATACAGTAATGGATTTATTGATACTGGGGCGTATTCCGTATTTAAATTGGAATGGAAAAATTTCTTCAGAGGATAAAGATATTATTATGCATTATGCTCAATTATTTAATCTTACAACGTTATTGAAAACACCTGCTCATCAAATATCAGATGGACAATTACAAAAAACTTTAATAGCCAAAACGCTTATTCAGCAAACGCCTGTTATTATTCTTGATGAACCACTTTCATTTTTAGATTATAGCACTAAAAAGTTTATTTTGAAAACATTGAAAGATATTGCCATCAATGAAAATAAGATAATACTACTTTCCACTCACGATGTTCATTTATGCAAAGAATATGCAGATACATTATTGCTCATTCATAAGCAGCAGTGGATACATCAAAGTGTTTCTAACTTAAATACAAATAATTTGTTTATAGATTTCATTAATGCAGAATTTTAAAAATATCAAAAAATAGATATGGCACTGATTGTTAAGAAGTCCCGATTACCAGGAGCGGGCAAAGGTTTATTTACAACAAAAGAAATCAAAAAGGGAAGTAAAATTATTGAATATAGAGGAGAAGTAATTGATTGGAAGGAGTATTGCAAAAGGGTAAAAGAAGATAGAGATGGATATATGGCTTTTGTAAGTAGAAATAAATGTATAGATGCTTACAATACGCCACAATACAAAGCCCGCTATGCTAATGATGCAAATGGATTAATCAAAAGTAAAAAGTACAAAAACAATGCAGAATATCAGATTATAGATGATAAAGTATACATAGTTGCAACACGTGATATTAAAGCAGGAGAAGAAATTTTTGTAGATTATTCAAAAGATTATTGGAATGCTGTAAGATATAATATTAAGAATAAATTGTATGGAGAAAAGAAATTAAATCAATTGTTATCTCTATTGAAAAGGTATAAAATTAGATTGAGGTAGGGTGCTTTTATTCAATAATGTCTCAAATTTTTATAATTGAACTCAAAAAATAGAGAGGAGATTTAGGCGTGGTTTTCTCAGACCATTTTCACTAACACTCATTCTTCAAAATATACTCGCAATAAAGCACTATCTCTTAAAAAATCAATTCGCTCTATTTCTACCTTTTTAATTTTGTAACCTGTTCGTTGTTGTAAATCTGCTAATAATTCTGATTTTTTTTCAGGGTTTAATAAAGCAGTATTATCGTAAATAATTAATTTCGTATTTTCTGATTTACTCAAAAAACCTGATTCTAAAACAAAAATAATAGCAATAATAATAAAATTGTAAAACATAATTTCTTCCCAACCGCCTTTTGCAATAGCAGATAATAAGCCCAATGCAATCACTACAAATAAATAGGTTAAGTTTTTAATTGAAATATCTTCTGACCTGTATCGCATAATGCCAAATACAGCAAACAATCCAAATGCTGCACCTAACGATAAATCTACTTTATTTAATAAATAGGTAATCAAAAATATAATAATGTTGAATACAGCAAAGGGTAAGAAAAATGCTTTGTTTTTATATCTTGTGTAATAAATTAACCTTACTACTACAAACAAAGAAATTAAATCAATAATTAATCTTACAATAAATTTAGCGGTTATTTTATTAAACCATTTACTGCTTTTTAATATTTCATCTTTATTATCATCAGCAATATTTTGAACTTGGGTAGTTATTTCAACAATAGTATCCTGTAAGGGTTGTAATGTGTCTTGTATGTTTTGAATAATGGTAAGTGTGTGCATATTATTTGATTTTTTCAAGTATTCTTAAAAATGGGAGAAAATTATTTTTTTTAATATTAGAATTGGTAAGAGCAATGCCTGTGCAGTATTTACTTAATCCTCCTTCTCTGATATGATGTTGTTTTATTAACTTCAAAAATGCTGTGTGTGAAGCATAAGAACTTCTCTTAACTTCTGCAATGGCGATATTTTCTAATGAGACATTATGATGAAAGTTGTTGAATGATAAGTTGGTATCTATAGTTACTCTTTCACTCCAATCATTATTGACAAGAGTAAGTCGGTAATATTGAATTTGCAGGGTAGGGTGTAGTGTTTCAGAAGTAAATGGTGTTTGTTGTTGAATAAAATTTTGCAATGCTGATGGAATTTGCGATTCAATATCCTGATGTTTTTTTCTTTTTTTATATGTTTTTTCTTTGTTGTCTTTAAATTTAATTTCCAGAAAAGTTAATCCATTAGAATTGACATATTTTCTAAAGCGAATTTTGTATCTGTTTAATCTCTTGTTATGGTGCCAGTAATACATTTGAAAATCATTTGTATCATAATAAAGTGAGTCATATAAATGCTGGCGAACTTGATTAATTTCAAGTATTCTGTAGTGATGAACAGCATCAGATAATATATCAGAAAGGGCATTCAAAGAAAATACATATTTGGTATCTACTCTGTCCATTAATGACACAGCATCCATTTCATCAAGTGAAATAGAAGGGAACTGAGCGAGTATATTTTTTAATAATTCACTCATTTTTATCAGCAGAATTATTTTTTGAAGTATAGTATTGATAAGTATGTGTAGAAATTAAATTATCATTTTTATCATACACTTTTTTTTCTGATTTGAGCCCTTTGTTGTTATAGGTAAAAATTTCTTTTCTTAATACTTGTCCGTTACCATCGTAAGTGATTTCAGAAATTTTCTCATCAAAATTGTTGTAAGCGTATGTTACTTTACGAGTTAGTTGATTGCCATCAAATTCCTGTTCTTCAATTAAGTTATTTTTTTTGTCGTATTTGGAAATTCTTTTCTTTTTTATACTTCCGTCTTTATTATACTTAATCCATTCAATTTCATTGCCATTGCTATCATAAACGCTTTGCTCACTTTTATAAGTATTTTTCCCTTCCTGTACATTTTCTATTTGTACTTTAATACCATATTTTCTGATATTTTTTTTGCTTTGTGAAAATGAAATAATATGTAAAAACAAGAATAAAACTATAAACTTATATTTCATACATTAAATTTTAATTATCTGCAATAATGATTTCTCCGATATCTAAAGTTTGTTTATTTTTAGATATAGTGGCAGATTTTACTATAGGAATTTTTGGTGCTTTTGGGTTTGCAGGTGGTCCTTTGTATGCAACAGTATCGGTAGAATAAACATAAATGGTATAATCACCTTTTCTTAAATACTTGAATTCAAAATCCCCTTCATAATCTGTTCTTATTCTATCACCATAACTGGTTTCATTGCCATAAATGATATACACATCTACATCTGCAGAAGGATATTTTTTACTAAAAGTATTTGTAGATGCATCATAAAAGTACATTATCACTTTTCCTTTGATACTTGAATTACCCCCTGGTCCTGGTGGCTTTTTGCAAGATATAATAAAAATAAAGGTGATTAAAATGAGAATCCGTTGTAACATTATTGTTTGATGATTTTTTGTGTGAAAGTATTGTTATCAATTGTTTTAATTGTAATAAAATAAAAACCATTATTGAAATTTGAAATATTGATTTTTTCAGTAGCCCATTGTGAGGATTGTTGGAAAATAATCTTTCCTGTAAGGTCTGTAATGATAATTTCTTTTAAAGTAGAATTAAATGCCTGAATAAATAAATTGTCTTTTGCAGGATTGGGAAAAACTTTCACATCAATATTTTTTGAATAAAAATTTTCAGTTATAGAATTTAAACTTCCATTGCTGAATACTCTTTGGGCATATATATCCCATTTTGAAACAGCATTATTTCTTTTATCTTTCCAAACTAATATTGTGCCGCCATTGTTATCATAAATATTCTTTGCATCTGTTTGGTTATCTGTTGCATTGCATACAATTGTATTCCACAAGATATTACCATTTGCATCTATTTTTGAAGCAGAGATATTCCACTCGCCTGCACTTGAATCCTGCCATACAACATAAGCGTTTGTATTATCTGTGTCTATATTAGGATTGATTTGGTCGTAAATAGCATTAGATACTACAATGCCATTGTTAGTCCATAATGCATTGCCCGATAAGTCAATTTTTTGCATATAAATATCATAATTAGATGTGTTTCTAAAATCTTTCCAAACTATAAAAGCCGAATTGCCCGTACTTTTTATGTCTAATGCACTTTGATTATCTAATGCAGTACAGATGGCTTTGCCATTGCTTGTCCATTGTGCTATACCATTAGCATCAATATATTGAGCATAAATATCATATCCACCGCCTGTTCTGTTATCTTGCCATGCCGTAATAAAGCCAGTTCCAAAGGGCTCAATTTTTGGATTACTTTGTGTGCCAGTGGTACTGCATACCCAGTTACCGTTACCAGACACATTCCATTGTCTCACGCCGTTTTCATCTAATTTTTGACAATAGATATCATAGTTGGCACCATTTCTTTTGTCTTGCCATACTACATAAATACCACCTGTTTGTGCTAATTCTAATCTTGGATTTTTTTGGTCATAGCCCGCATTACACACCACTGCACCATTACTGCCCCATTGTTGAACGCCGCTGCTATTTAATTTTTGTGCATAAATGTCCCAGTTTCCAGCAGAAGAATCCTGATAAACTACATAAATATTTCCAGCAGAACTCATTATTACTTTTCCGTCGTTTTGTGAGTTGGCTTTTGAGATTACAGGTACGCCGTTATTTGCCCATAATTTATTGCCATTGGTATCAATAAGTTGTGCATAAATATCAGTATTACCGTTCCTTGAATCGTTCCAGATAATGACTACTTTTCCGTTTACATAACTAATATTGGGATTAGATTGATGACCTGTTGCATTGCAAATAATGATTCCATCTGTTGCCCATTTGATAAAGCCATTTTTATCTATTCTTTGTGCATAAATATCTGCAGATGTTTGAGTTGGGTCATTTCTATAATCTTCCCAAACTATAATTGCACCGCCATTTCCGTCTTCAACAATTTTTTGATTTTGTTGGTCATACGCTTGCGTACAAATAGAATTATTAATGTTTGAAATTCCACTCCATTGAGCGTTTAATGAATATGTTATACTACACAAAAATAAAAATTTTTTCATATATATTTATATTTATTCTTAACATTTTTCACACAAAAATAATAAATATAACTTTAATGTTTGATAATAATTTTTTGTGTTTCAGAATAATCTGATAGATGGGAATGAATATTTACAAAATATAAACCATCACTTAAGTGATGAAGGGAAATTTTGATATTATCAGTAATGTCTGAATATGTTTTTATTTCTAATATTCTGCCGGTTATATCTAAAATTGAAATATCAATAGGTTCATTAAAATTTTTTATAAAACTGATTTGAACAAAATCATCAGATGGAATTGGAGACATTGTAAATAATCCAGAAGTGCTGAATTGCTCAACACCAAGCAAACATCCATTAGATGCAAGTTGAGACACTACATTGTTTCTACGATTTAAAATAAATTTTTTTATACCAGGTATATTAAATGGAGGGTTCCCGGCACCCATTAAATCACTATTAATATTATTTTCAAAATCTGTATTTGAGTAAAATTTTTTAGTGTCTGCATAAACATAAGGGCGAATAATATTGACTAAGCTATCTATTTGTCTGTATATAGATGTAGTATCAAAATCATTTGAAATTAAATTGCATAATTCCTGAATGTATTCTTGTTTATAGGTAGCATTTTGTAACATTTTATTGGTCAGGGGTCTATTAGTGGAAGGAGATGGAATATAGAATATATCTAAATTTTCAAGTTGAGAAATACTCATTCCTTGATTAAAGTTACCAAACGCTTCATTTACATCCCATACAATCCATGCAAATTTGTTATTAAATAAATCATGATAAATGTAGTAATTATGTCCCGAACCTTGATATGAGTCAAGATTAGCAAATAAGATATTAAAAGCCCATGCTTTAATAGTTAGCGATGTAGTTAGCACGGTTGCGAGAGAATCATAAAATTGATTTGATGGTTTGTTATTGATAACATCAATTAAATGAACTAAATCACTCCAATCATTAATAGTTTCATTAGTTTTTAATTCGTATTTTGAGTAATAAGATGAAGGATTGGAGCCAAACCATTGTAATGTACCATTAGGGTCACCTTTGAATAAATTCCCATTGTTTTCATTAAACCATCTTTTTAAAAAAGTAGTGTTCACCTGTTCAACAAGTGTATAAAATCCCCACAAAACATCATTCACATACACATTAGCATAAGTACATCTTGGCGCAGGTATACCATTCCTGTTGCAAAAATCCAATGCCAATTTTTCTCTTAAAAAACTTGGGTCTTTAAAACCATTATTTAAATTAATGACTTTAAGCCCATCGTATTTTTGACCACTTACAAATTCATTAAAGTCAATTTTCCATGATTTTTTTTGAGAGGGATTATTAAAAGATGAGTTCCCTTTGAATTGAATACCTACATTGGAAATATATGTGCCGTCAATTTCTACATCTCCTTTCATTTTAATATCAAGGGGTTTATAGTAAACTAAAGAGTCATACCAGTTGGGCTGTGTAAAGTATATTTTAACAGTATGAATTACTGGAGGATTAAATAGATTATCTCCTTCATTTTGACTGTAAGCAATTTGTATTGTCAGAAGTAATAATAAGATTTTTTTCATAAGAATAATTTTAATTTAGATGTAATTTATTTATTAGAGTTTAATTAATCATAAAATTTAAATCTATTCCAAATATGAAATAATTGGTATTAGGACTTTTTCTTTTATGAAATGAAGATTGAAGAATAAAGTAACATTTAATGTTAGTATAATCATTAATATCTTTTTCATATCCTGCATATAGGCGATTTCTTCTTAATTCAACAGGGTTATCTGATAAAGTAAACATCCATTCATTATGTAAAAAAATATTGTCTGATGAAGATAAATTATATGAAAACCCAATTCTTTCTCTTAAATCAGTTCTGTAATAGGGTTTGTAGCCATTATCCTGAATGTCCGTTACAAAACGATGTGTAGTGTGCTGTAAAATAATTCTATTGTGTAATATCCAGTATTTATTGATAAATTGGCGATAATCTGCACGAAGGTAATATCTATGTAAAGTTCTAAAGTAATTATTATTGGTTATAGAAGAATTAAATCTATAATGGAGAGAGATTTTTAGATCATTGTTAATTTTGTAACCATAACCCGCATCAATAAACCAGGAATTAAGTTCAGAAAAGTTTTCTAATATACGGGTTCTATACATTAAATTTAAATATTCCTTTTCATTTAACTTATATCTCAATTTAATTGAAAATCTTGCGCCTGCATCATTTATTCTTGTTTGAGAATAAATCAAGTTGGGAAGGATAATTAGAATGTATAAGAATATTTTTTTCATTTATTATTTAATGTTTCTTAAACTTTGTCTTAATTTAGAATAAGTGAGTTGAATTTCAAAAGCATTAACACCTTTTGTGGTGTATTGATAAACAGAAATAAATGCATCATAACACAAACCTACTTCAAAATGAGAAAATTTTAATCGCACATTAGGCACAAGAAATCCTGTATGCCTGAATATAATTCCAAAAGATAATACAGAATAGTTCATTAATCCTGTAATATGAGATTGTTGTTTAAATCTTGTTCTTAATAATACGCCGCCTTGTATAAATTGTGATTGTCCTTGTTGCATATATTGAGCAAATATATTGATGCCCAGTTTGTTGTTTTCAAAATCATTTAAGTATTGAGTAGTTAATGCTATTCTGTTTTTCATATTTTCCTCTGTAAAAGCAGTGTATTGTAATATTGGTTCTGTCAAATGAAAAAGGGCTACATCAAATGCAAACAATTTGTAAGACCAAGTATCATAAGAAATATCTGTAGAATGATATTCATAACGACCACCTAATCCAACATCTAAAAAAGAGGTGATAGGAAAGTTCGTGTTTTCATTAGGATTGATGGATGGATTGTATTTTTTTCCATCGTATTGATTGACCCACTGAATACCTGATAAATCAAATGACTTCTGAATATATGATAATCCTATTCCACCTGATAAAAAATGCTTTTTGGCTAATTGCACAATACCACTTGCAGAAAAAGAAACTTGTGTGGTTTTAAACTTTGAGGCACCTGCAACATCGGTATAAAAATATCCGCCCAAACCTGCTTTATTTTTGTTTTTCCTTTTGTCGTAAATAGGCGCATCAAATGCGGCGTAAGTTGTTATAAATCCCTTGTCTAATCCATTCCATTGCTGTCTGTGCAAGGCAGTGGCTCTATAAAAACCACTATACATACCCGTCGCGGCAGGATTAAAATATAACATTAAGTTATCTGATTGAGAAAAGAAAACATCTTGTGCAAAAAGATGAAAAATGTTATTATTAAAAATAAAGAATATTATTAAAAAACGACTAATTCTATGTGTCAACATTGTTCTATCGGATTATCGTAACATTACCAGTTTTTTTGATGGGCTCGTTCTTCACATCTTTTCCTGTTAAGATGTATGCATACACACCTGATGGCAATAATTCGCCTTTGTATTTTCCGTCCCAAACATCTTGAATATTGTTTGATTCAAAAACTTTTTCACCCCAGCGGTTATAAATCACCAAATGATACTCATTCACAGGTCCAAAAACTCTGAATACATCATTATGATTATCTCCATTGGGACTAAATCCGGTAGGCACATATATATCCGGGCATTCGCCATCTACTAAAACAGTTAATGTTTTTGTATCTGTACATCTAAAATTGGGGTCTGATGCAGTAGTGATAGTATAAGTTGTAGTATTCTCAAGAGTGATGCTTGGATTAGCACAGGTATAGCAACTTAATCCAGTATGAGGCGTCCATGAATAATTTAAACCTCCTTGTAGTTCTACCTGTATAGATGCAGGTATGCATAAAGATGGATTATAAGCAGGTGTTACAAGTGCAGGGCGTGGATATATTTTAATATTAAAACTACTTGTGCCATTGATGCAATTCCCTTGTATAGTTACTGAAACAGAGGTATTAGCGGTAGGAGAAACAATAGTTACAGGGCAGGTATAACAGGATAATGAAGCAGGTGATTGCCACTGAATATTAGCACCACTACCACCACCAATTTGTAATTGTATATCTTCACCTTCACAAATATACGGTGAGGAGGCAGTAATAGTTGGTGTTTGTGTACCAGGAATAAATTTAGCTACAATGCTATCTGTTGTAGTGAGATTAACAATAATGGAATCTGAAGAAGTATTAGGTGATGGTGTATGATTTTGAAATTCCCATTTATCAAAGCAATAACCACTGTTGGGAATGGCTTTGAATATCATATTCAAATTTCCAGGATAATTGGCAGACCAAACAAAATTACTAACCAATAAGGAATTGACCTGAACAATACCCGCATTAGGAGGAGAAACATTGACTTTAATTTTATATGGACCTGTTGTATTGTAACAAGATGAAAATCCGTTGAGCACAGAATCACACCTTTGAAGGATGAAGTTTCGCAATGCCTGATAATTAGCATACCAGGCACTATATGAACCTCCCCATTTGTTACAGTGTTGTGTCATTTCGGGTGCAATCAAATTAATCATACTATCCAGCACAGTAACCATTCTTTGACAACTCAACCCACCATTAAGTAAATCAAAGTATCGCATAATGTAATACTGTTTAAAGTTAGGGTTTTGTAATAATGCGTTTAAAATAGGCACATGCCCCTGTCCTCCCGGATTAGGCAATGATTGTGGGTCACAGGGGTCAGCATTAGCATTTTGATTAGGTATTCCTGTATAATTTATATAATGATTAAAAGTTGCATCTTCATCCCATAAAGCATATTTCCATTTTTTTTGAGTAGATGTAGCATTGATACCTTTCCACCAAATAGTATTCCAGTTTAACCAGTCACTGCATAATGATAAAGAATTGAGTATTACATAATCTGCTAAACTTTTCACATCATACAGACTGTCTACATAATCATAATTAGCTTGAATAGCCATATTATTAGAAAGAATAAAATTTTTCAGATTATTCCAATCTGTTGTAGCAGGGGCGCCTCCGTATTCAGCCCATGTGCCGCCCCAGGTTTTCAACACATACAAGGAATCTTCCACATCTGCTTTGTAATAATATTCTGTAAAATCAATATCATCTACTTTTTCTCTGATTTCATACACACCCCAATATTGACCATTCATATACATAACACAAGGCGACCATGTTCTTTCATCTAAATGCAAACCTGCTTTTTGGGAAAGTGTTTGAACAAATGCATCTCTGATATGGGCACCATCTAACAAATTTGGGTCTCCCCATGCATAAGGGTTTCCGGCGGCAGGGCATTCAAAAGGGTAATTGTCGCTGGCGGCTGCTTTCAGAATAATTCGTTGAAATTCTTTTCGGGTTTTATTCGGAAATAATTTATTTCTCACAGCATAATTGTAACCATATTGGTCTTTTGATACAAAATCAATACCTCTTTGAGGATAAGACCATGAATCATTTCCATGTTTATTAGTAGTTCCATAAGTTTCTGTTTTGAATATATGATTCACATCAAAATATTCCAGTCCTGTTTCAGGTTCTAATGAAGAATTACCATTCAATAATGTTTGAACCTGGTCACCAAAAACAGAAACTACTGCTATTGTATGAGACACATTGATAAAATAAGTATTGCTTTCTACAAAAGATGGCAGTTCATTAGGGTTGCTACTAAATGCACGAGCTCTTAATACAGTAGTAGAAGAAATATTAATAGGTGATGAATAAACTGGGTCGGCAGTTGTAGGTGTTGAGCCATTAGTGGTGTAGCGTACAGTGTATCCTGCTGGAATGCTGATAGCAACATTGATAGGAGAAGGGTAAAAACCTGCTGTAAAACTCATCACAGGTCTTGGGCAGTATGTTTTAGGATTAGAAGTACTGTTACTGGCATTAGGCGTGGGTGTATCAAACACATTCCATGTATTAGCTCCATCGGTTGTTCTTCCATAAGAGTGATTTTTTTGAGTGGGCCTTAATACGATACTATCAACTATATTTAATGAAGGGTTTCTTAATACAATTACTTCTGGTTTAGTTTGAGTTAATTTGAAATTGGTGTGCAAGTTAGCGCCTGTATTAATGTTTCTTCCAGATGCCCATATTCTTAAAAAACCATTAGCAGGTATTGTAACACCCGCACCAAAAACCCATTTAGTGGGCTTGCTCACAGCATCACTTAAATAGTAACCAGTAAGATTCACAGGAGATGAGCCAGCATTGTACAATTCAATCCAATCTTCTGGGTTCCCAAAATTATCATTGATGGTAAAATTAGCACAGGAGTATTCATTAATTTTGACTTGAGAGTATAAACAAAATGCAACACTCACATAAATTAATATAAATATTTTTTTCACGGGTGAAAAATTTTACTGCAAATATAATAAAAATTTAATGGACGGTTAATACTGAAAAGAAATAATTTTTATAGTTGGTTAAAAACAATGATGAATGCAAAGAGGTTATTTAACTAATTCAGCATAACCAAATCCTGTAGCACCATTATTATTTCCATTGTAAAACATATAGGTTTTATCTTTTACCTGAATAACTGCGGGATAACAAATCATTTCACTATCCCAGCCACTTTCTGATACATCAATGCCCACTTCATTATCTTTTCTAATCCAATGAATACCATCCGTAGATTCTGCGTATCCAATGCGGTAACTAATATTTCTTCTTCTTAATGAATACCACATCTTATACTTATCATTATCTTTGATACACCAAGGTCTTCCGAAACCAAATTCATCTTCATTTAATGGATAAATTACTGGATCAGGATATATTTCAAAGTCAATGAAATTTGAAGTTTTTCCGAACTTAATATGGTAATTAGGTAATTTTTTATTCTGAAAGATGTTAGTATTCATCATTTCCCATTTATAAGCAGAAACATACCAAAATAGGTATTCATTATTATTTTTGACAATAGTAATTGCAGATCTAATAAATGGCTCATCTTCTGTTCTGTCTAATAAAGGCGTTTTTTTTCTTTTAATTACTTTGCTTAAATTATCATCTAATTCTGCATAAGAGCAAAATAATAAATATGGAACGCTTGTTAATCTTTGATAACCAATGTAAAACAAGTATGGCTGATGATTAACTATGATAACTTGTGAAGGATTTAAGCCGTGCTCGTCAAACAAACCTTCTTCTCCTTCTGAAATTAAAAATTCCTTGTGCAAATAAAGAACTTCAGAGGGATTATCAGCATTTACATCCAAATAAGTTATTTTACATATATTATCTTCTGCCGATGTTCCAAAAAAAATTCTAATGATGTTTTTTTCTTCAATGTAATATGGGGTTGGCAATATACCATATTTTTTCATCCATGATGTTTGTCCTTGTGGTTCAAAAATTCTTCCTTTTTTTTGCCAGAGCATTTTTTATTTTGCAAATGTAGAAAATATATTACAAAAATAGTATGTGTTTAGTGTAGTTTAAAATTTATTGTTTTATTTTAATAGCCCCCAACTTCGTTGGGCTAATTGTTTAGCGTCTAAAGATAAAACTAGGACTCCGAAGGAGTCAAAAATTTATAGATTGATAATGTTATCTCTATAAATGTGTGACCCGCAAAGCGGGTCATACAAAAATTAAAATTTATTTTGTGGCAAAGGAATCATTTTAAATTCTAACGCTAAACACATACCAAAAATATGCTGTTTTTTGATATTCTTTTTTAAGGGTATATGTAACAATAAATTTTGTTTTAATTTAATAAATCCATATATTTGCAGGGATTTAATATCAAAAAATTGGTAAGAAAACTATTAAATAATACCATTCTATTGATGTTGATAATGAGAATTTTTATTAATTCTTTATTCTCTCAATACTCCATCAAACATCCTTTTAAGACCAATGTATTTATACCCGATTCGGGGCAGTTGGTAAATTATTCTGCTCTTCGCAAAAAGTCATTATTTGGTAATGTTGATGAAAAAATTTTCTTTGATAAGACACATATATGTTTTACTTTTGCTGAAAGAATCGTCAAACAAGATGAAAAAGAAAATGACCCTGATGCAGGAGAAGTTGAAATCAAACCTCATCATGTTTATTTAGTTTTTGAGAAATCACAGCCGAAGAAAATACAAGCACTTTATCCTATATCGTCCTACTATACATTTGGAGAGAAACATTATGAGCACATTCGCTTCAAGGGGTATGAGATTTTGAAATATGAAGAGATGTATAAAGGTGTAGATGCATATTTTAGATTCCCAGATGCAGATAGCAATGGTTTGTGTTATTATTTTAAGGTGCATCCCTTGTCTGATTATCAGCAAATAGAGATGAGATGGAAAAATATAACATCATTGGAAGTAAGAGGTAGTGATTTAGTAGTAAAGACAAAGTTTGGAGAGATAAAAAATTATTCATTGCGGGGTTATTATTCATCAGACCATTCACCTGTGAAGGTCAGATGGAAGATATTATCAAAAGATAAAGTAGGTTTTGAAGCAGAAGAATACAGGAGTAATGACACATTGGTAATAGACCCTTGGATAGTAACGCCCTCTACACTTACCAATAATCAGCGTGCTTATGATGTAGATTATGATAAATATGGAAATGTGTATGTACAGGGAGGATATTATCCATATAAGTTAGCAAAATATGATGTGAATGGCACTTTGTTATGGACATTTACATGGCCTGCAGGGTTCAGTTCAAGTTTTCAATTTTATTCTGAACATAGTATTATTAGACAGAGTGGGAGTATATATATATAGGAGAAGCATTGGGTATACCAAGAGTACTTAAATTAAATCCAAATGGTTTATTATTAAACACATTTAATGTATCAAGTCCCAACAATGAAATATGGACAATTTTCTATAATCCTTGCAATGGTAAGATGTTGGGTTTTGGTGGCGGCACTGCTGGGTTGGAAAATTTATATGTGTTTAGTGATACCAATCTTACAAATGTAAATATTATTAACTTTAATGCTGCTTCAGGTGGTTGGGGTAATGATGTTGCAGATGCTATTATAGATATGAATGGAGATTTTTTTTCTATTACAATAACTAATACTACTGCTGTTGGTGCAACTCAAAATAATTATCTTCACAAATCTTTATCTGCCAGCAATTATAATCCTCCTACGGGATTTAGTTTGCCAAGTGGGTACAACTTTTATGAGACATGTATTCCAAATATTTTTGTGGGGTCAACTTGTTGGAGCAATCAAAATGGTTCATGTAGATCTAATATATTATCCCTCAACACCTCCTACTTATATTCTTATGATGGGAAGACATTAAAGGCATGGGATAAGAACACTGGCGCTATGTTAGGTCAAATAGTTGTCAATGCGGCTTATGCAGATGGAATGAATCGTTCACATGAGGGCATTGCAGTAGATGAATGTAACAGAGTTTATGTAGGTGGATTTCAGTCCGTGCATACCTATTCTTTCAATGGTTCTACCTTCACATCATTGGGCAATATTACGACCAATGTACCTGATGAAGTATATGATGTGATGTTGAATGAAGCGTCTTCAACCTTGTATGTGAGTGGAAAGGGATTTCTTTCTACCCATAATGTAGCATCGTGTAATTCTATGTCTGTTACAATTACTGCGACATCTGGTTGTGGTGCTAATGGTTCAGCGACAGTAACTGTTACAGGAGGTACAGCGCCATATACATATCAATGGAGCACAGGTGCTACAACCAGTGTGGTTACAAATTTGGCGCCAGGCACATACACGGTATATGTGCAGGATGCTTCCTGTATTGGCAGATTTGCCAGTGATACTGTTACCATTTCGGCTGGGAGTAGTAATTTTACAGTATCATCTAATATACAGAATGTTAAGTGTTACAATACATCAACAGGGTCAGCTACATTGAATGTGATTGGGGGGACATCGCCTTATTCGTACACATGGACACCGAATGGAGGTAATGGTAATATAGCGAATAATTTAATGGCGGGAAATTATACGGTGAATATCAAAGATGCGTCAGGATGTACGACCATATACACGGTTTCTATTACACAACCATCGGATATGACGGTGCAGGCAGTAGTGAATAATTCAGTAAGTTGTTATGGAGGGAATGATGGTTCAGCATCAGTGAGTGTGAGTGGTGGCACATCGCCCTATAGTTGCACATGGACGCCTACAGGGGCAAGTAATTTTACGGTGAATAATTTAACAGCGGGTAATTATACTATAATGGTGTCAGATATTAATAATTGCGTGAAGACGACGACATTAAACATTATTCAACCATCATCTATAAGTGTTATTAGTAATACGCCCAATGCCTGTTCTGGAAATGTAGCAGTAGTGAATGTTACGGTAACAGGTGGAAATGGGAATTATTCTTACACGTGGCAACCGAGCGGTATGAGTAGTAGTGGTAGTTATACGACAGGGAATTTGACAGCAGCGGCTCAGGTTACAATATTGGTGTCAGAGAATAATTGTCCGCCGGTTGTAAAGGTTATCAATATAGCAGTAAGTCCATCTTTGTCTGCGAGTGGGATGTTGGTAACGGTATGTGATAAGGCGAGTGTGAATATATATCCACAGATAACGAGTCCTGGCAATGGCGGGCCTTATAGTTACTTATGGTTGAATAATGGAAGCACTTCCACAGTTTTAACAGTAACAGGAAGTATTGCTAATCCTGTACAAACCTTTACGGTTAAAATATCTGATGGATGTACGAATCCTGATGCGGTGGCAGTATGCACTGTTCAGGTATTGCCATATTCATCGCCATCGTTAAGTGTAACAGCAACTCCCTTAAACGGCTGTGAGCCGCTTTTGGTTAATTATACAGCGTCATCAAACGATACATCTGTTCATTACACCTGGAATTTTGGGAATGGAGTTATATCAACACAAAATCCTGTGTCGGTTACATATACGAGTTCAGGGGTATATTCGCCAACGGTGGTAGTAGTTAATCAATATGGATGTGTAAAGGACACGGTGTTGATGAATTATGTGAATGTGTATCCAGTTCCTCATGCTTCATTTGAATGCATTCCGAGTACGACATTAAATGTGATTGATGCGATGGTAACATTTTCCAATCAATCTACATTGGCAACGCAATATGTATGGTATTTTGGGGATTGGTGTTCAACGGAGAATAGCAGTAATGAAGTGAATCCAGTGCATGAGTATGGGTGTTCGGGTACATTTACGACGATGTTGATAGCGACAAATGAATATGGTTGTTCAGATACGATGGTTCAGATTATATGGATAAAGCCGGAGATACATTTGTATATACCAGATTGTTTTACGCCGAATGGAGATGGTTTAAATGATGTGTTTATACCGAAGGGCATAGGTATATTGGAGCATGATTATAGGATGCTGATATTTGACAGATGGGGAGAAGAGATATTTGAGAGCAATGCATTACATAAAGGTTGGGATGGGAGTGTAAAGGGTAGTAGTGTGATGGCGGCGGAAGGCGTATATGTGTATAAGATATATGCGAAAGATGTTCGTGGCAGGGCGTATGAATTTGTAGGACATGTAACCTGCCTACCGCATAAGGAAAGGTGAGCGCCTATAATTTTTTGTTTATTGTTTTCAACTTAATTGGTTGAAAGTTTAATACAATTCAGAGATAAAGAGTTTAACCACAGAGAACACGAAGGAATTCACAAAAAAGCACAAAAATTATTTTTAAACATTTGTATTTTTGTAGTGAATAATATTCTATATCCAAAAATCATATCAATTTCAATTATATTTAGATAGTAAAATTAGGAAAAAAGGCGAGGGGGAAGTAGGCAGTATCTATTTAAAAAATCATTTTTAAAACACTATTGTTCAAAATATTTTTATTTGACTTTAAAACTTTTGAATCTTCAAGGGTTTCAGGGGTATCTTTTGCCACAGGCAAAGATACCCCCATTAAAGACCTCAACCCTTTAATTTCCCTCTCCTTACAAAGGAGAGGGGGTGAGGTTTTTTCTTTGATAATAGTGATTTTTAAAATGTATCTCGTTGATTATTAACAATAATTTGTGCTTGAAAAAATTTCTTGAACAAAATTGATTTTTTAATTACTCATACACATACACTCTTTTCACTCTTTGTGAAATAGACGTGAGCACTTCGTAAGGAATGGTATTCATACTTGCTGCCATTCTTTTTATATCCTGCACATTATCAAAAATAATTATTTCACTTCCCACCTGAATATCTTCAATGCCTGTAATATCAATCATTGTCATATCCATACAAACATTGCCAATGGTATTGATTAAATTATTTTTGTATTTTACTTGAAATTGCCGATTGCCTAATTTTCTTGAAAATCCATCTGCATAGCCAATAGGTATAACGGCAATTTTGCTATCTTTTTCAAGTAGAGCATTTCTGTTGTATCCTATGCTATCACCTTTTTTCAAATATTTGATTTGTGCTACAATGGTTTTTAATGATAATACATTTTGTAATTGTTTCTGTTCTTCTGTGTTGTCAGAAATGCCATACATTCCAATGCCCAATCGTATCATATCAAAATGTGCCTGTGGGAATCTTTTAACAGCAGCAGAATTGCAAATATGTTTGATAGTAGTATATCCAATATTTTTTTCAATTTTTTCAGAGAGTTGTTGTAATAATTTGATTTGATGTAAAGTGTAGTCATTATGTTCGTCATTTTCAGATGCGGCAAAATGTGAGAAAATACTTTTGACAAAAACAGCAGAATGTTTTTTCACAACATTAATCAACATATCAATTTCATCGGATAAAAATCCTAAACGATGCATACCTGTATCTAATTTGATATGTATAGGATATTGCTGAATCCCTTGTTTATCTAATGCTTCAATAAAGTGATGTAAAATATCAAAAGAGTAGATTTCAGGTTCAAGTCCGTTTTGAATGATTTCATCAAAAGCATTTTTTTCAGGAAGCATTACCATAATAGGTAATTGGATGCCTGCTTGTTTAAGTTCTACACCTTCATCTGCATAAGCCACTGCGATATAGTCAATGCCAAATTTTTGCAAAGCATAAGCCATTTCAACACTGCCGCTTCCATATCCTGCGGCTTTTAGCATACACATTATTCTTACATTTTTTCCAATCAGATTTTTGAAGTAATTTAAATTATGCCACAATGCGGGAATATTAATTTCAAGAATGGTATCGTGTGTTTTTTGTTCTAATAAATGAGCAATTTTTTCAAACTCAAATTTTCTCGCACCTTTTAATAAAATGATACTATCAAATAATTGTGATGAATAGGAAAGCAAATCATTAATCCATTCATAAGTAGTAGAATAATAGGAATAATGCGGTTGGATGAGGTGTAAATAATTTTTCCATTCATTACCAATTAAGACGATGTGTGAAAGGTCAGAATGATTGATTATTTGAACGGCTTTTTTATATATTTTTTCTGCATCTTTAATTTCTTCAAAGTCAGAAAGTATGAGTATTTTGTTTTTGTTGGGAGAATATTGTTTTAAGTAACTCATTGAAATTTCAAACGAATCAATATCAGAGTTGTAATAATCAGAAATAATAGTAGATTGAAACTTACCTTTTTTAATTTCCATTCTTAAAGAAACAGCGGGTAATTGAGAAAATTTGGGAATAATTTTTTCTACTAAATGTGGATTCAGGTAGTAAATACTCACAAAGCAGGTAAAAGCATTTTTTATAGATGCTTCATCTACAAAAGGTATTTGTATTTGATATTTTTTCTTTTCAATCTGAATATCAATAATGCTTGAATTATTTTGAACAGAATGATATACTACCACTTTATCTTTGGGATTTTCAGAAATACAAATGAATGATGATGGAAATGATTGTTGTTGTAAAAATGAATGTTGGTATCTTTGAATGATATTTATTTTGCTGTTTTGAAATAATTTTAATTTTTCTTTTAGTTTATGATTATCATCTGAAAAACCTTCTGAATGGGCAGAACCAAAGTGAGTTAGAATAGCAATATCAGGTTGAATAATTTTTTCTAATACATTCATTTCTCTTGGCAATGAAATACCTGCTTCAAAAATTCCAAGTGTATGAGAGGCATCTAAATTTAAGATAGACAGAGGCACACCGATTTGAGAATTAAAACTTTTAGGGCTTCGGCAAATGTTATACTCATCTTTTAGTAAAAAATACAACCATTCTTTTACAATGGTTTTTCCATTGCTTCCCGTAATGCCAATGATAGGAGTATTAAATTGTTTGCGATGATAAAGGGCTAATTCCTGCAATGCTCTGATGGAATCATCTACTACTAAATAATTAGCATCATTGATTAAAATATCATCATTTAAATATTGAACAATAAAATGACGAACACCTTTTTGATAAGCGTGATGAATATATTTATGTCCGTCATTTTTGGCAGATGTAATGGCTACAAAGAGAGCATTCTCTCCATTACTGATTTGTCTTGTATCAATATAAACAGAATGAATATTATTTTCCTGATGAATAATTTTTTTGGAATGAGGGATAATGTTAGCAATTTGTGAGAAAGTGTAGTTCATGATTCTGACTTAAATGAATCGTTGAAGCATTGTCTGCACAAGGGTTCATAACTATCTGTTTCACCCAGTAGTATTAAATTTTCTGATGGGGTTATGCGGTGTGAAACATAAGCGAGATTGCCACATTTTACGCATATTGCATGCACTTTGGTAACATATTCTGCAATGGAGAGCAGTTGAGGCATTACGCCAAATGGTTTTCCACGAAAATCCATATCTAATCCTGCAATAATTACACGAATGCCATTATTTGCAAGATAAGTAGCCACATCTACTAAACCATCATCAAAAAACTGTGCTTCATCTATGCCCACTACATCTGTATTTTCAATATCTGTAATCAGTAATATACTTTGACTATTGCTAACGGGAGTGCTTGTAATTTCTCTACCTTCATGTGAAACAATTTTGATAGCATCGTATCTTGTATCTATTTGTGGTTTGAATATTTTAATTTGTTGTTTGGCAAATTCTGCTCTTTTTAATCTGCGGATGAGTTCTTCTGTTTTTCCAGAAAACATACTGCCGCAGATAACTTCAATCCAGCCCTTTTTATTTTCGTGTTTTATTTCTAAAAACATACAAAATAGTTGCTTCAAATATGATGAAAAAGTATGAATGTAGCAAAATGGAAAATAATAATTATTACAGCCAAAAAACTATCCTTTAACGCTCAACATATTTGGAGAAAATTAAAAGGATTTAACAATAAAAGAAAAATTAATGTATTTTTGTGCAATTAATACATTATGCAGTATATCAAAAGATTATTAAAGTTTATTACAGATATTGGCATTGATGGTAATTATCCATTAACAGATAAATTCAGAATCAGATTTGTCAATGGTTTACATTTTTTAATTGCTATCATTTTGTTGATTGGCATTACACATTGGGTTGTTTTAGATAAAAGACCTTTTACATACATTGAATTATTTTGTCTTTCATTATCTCTTATCGGATTGTTGTTGAATAAAATTAAGAGATATAATGCATCTATGGTATTGTTTTATCTGTATTGTAATTTTTTAGTAGTATATAATATAGAGTTTTATCCTGATGAAATAGCGGGATATGTGTATTACTTCCCTTTTGCTATGGTGTTAGGTATTAATAATTTATCTGTTATCCGAAGTAAATGGTCATATATTTGGTTATTTGTTTCTTTTGTCATTTTTGTAGTGGTGATTTTTTTTGATATTTCACATTGGTTGCCCAGTAGTTGGATAGTTAGTTTTACAGATGCAGAAATAGAGTGGGTACGAAATTTTAATATTGCTATTGCTGGATTGTGTGTGGTGTTTTTTACTTATTTTTATATGTGGCTATCTGATTTGCAAACTAGAGAAATTAAGATGTATGTTGACAAAGAGAAAAAGTTACAGCAACAATTATTACACTCTTTGAATCAGAAAGATATATTATTATCAGAAGTGCATCATAGAGTAAAAAATAATTTGGCTATATTAAATAGTATTGTCAATATGAAAATAAATAATCATAGTAAAGATACTGTTGAAAGTATTTTATTATCACTGCAAAACAGAATATATAATATGGGTTTGATTCATCATTTGCTTTATACTCACGAAAACATTGACAATATTTCTGTTCATGAATTTGCCAAACAAGTAATACATTCTACACTTAAGCACTATGATTTTAATGGTGTAAGTATTGTTGAAAATTTTGATGATATAGGAAATATTAAAGCAGGTGCATTGATTCCTTATGGAATAATCCTGAATGAAATTGTTTCTAATGCAATTATGTATGCATTTACTCATCATTCCAATCCATCATTAAATATCAATATGTATCAACACTCAGATGAAATTGTATTGCATATTAAAGATAATGGTTGGGGAATCCAATCGCCCAATACAGAAGGGCTAGGTATAGAACTTATCAAAATGCTGACAGAACAAATTAATGGTAAGGTTGAATTTTATAATGACAATGGGTTGAATGTAAAAGTGATTGTGCCTGTTCATGAGTTGGCGGACAGTATTTCTAAATAACAATTACTAACTCACCTTTTGGTGGATTTTGCGAGAAGTGTTGAATGAGTTCAACTATACTACCTCTTAAATGCTCTTCATATACTTTTGATATTTCTCTTGATATGCTAATGTGTTTATTTTCGCCAAACACTTCCTTTAAATCTTCCAGTGTTTTTAATAACTTGTGAGGGCTTTCATATAAAACAATAGTATAAGGGAATTGTGCAATTTCTTTTAATTTAGATTGCCTGCCTTTTTTGGGAGGCAGGAAACCCATGAATAAAAAGTGATGAATGGGCTTTCCGCTACATACCAGAGCAGGAACAAAAGCAGTAGCACCTGGCAAACACTCTACTTTGATATTATTTTCAATACAATGTTTCACTAATAAATAACCAGGGTCAGAAATGGCGGGCGTTCCCGCGTCAGAAATCAATGCTATATTAAGTCCTGATTTTAAATCTGCAATAATTTGGTTAAGAATGTGATGTTCGTTAAATGCGTGATATGATTTTAATGGTGTAGAAATATTGTAATGTTGAAGTAAGGGTTTAGAAGTTCTTGTGTCTTCGGCAAGGATGTAATGGGCAGATTGCAATATTTCAATGGCTCTGAAGGTAATATCTTTTAAGTTACCAATGGGTGTAGGAACAATGTAAAGCATAGCAAGTTTAAAGTTATAAGTGAATTGTTAAAAGTTGATATTGCATTGGGTTAATAACTTAATAATTTTTGTTCAAATTTCCAGATGTCTGCAATAATCAGTTTATTTCTCATAGGTTCTGCTTTGTCAAGTGCTACTTGTAAAATTAATTGAGCCATTAGTGATGAACAATAAGTAGTGATGGTATTTACAACGCCGGCTTCTGCACAGGATGGGGCTTCTTCGGGTAATGGAGGTTCAGGAAAAATATCCCGAAGGTTTTTGCTTTGTTTGTAATTAAATAATCCAACCTGACATGTCCATTTGAAAATACTTCCAGAAATTAAAGGTTTATTCAGTTTTACGCACACATCATTGACTAAATAGCGTGTATTAAAATTATCTGTTCCATCGGCAATGATATCATAATTTTGAATAATAGATTCTGCGTTGTTTTCATCTAATAATACAGGATGAGAAGTTATTTTAATGTATGGATTTCTGTTTCGTATTTTTTGAGTAGCGATAGAGATTTTAGGAGAATTAATTTCATTAAAGTCATATAAATATTGTCTATGAAGATTGTGAATTGAAATTGTGTCAAAATCTACAATACCAATATTGCCAAAGCCAATACCACTACACATCAACAACAACGGACTTCCTAATCCACCTGCACCAATAATTAGCAATGAAGTATTTTTAATTTTTTCCTGATGAATGAGATTAATTTCATCTAATAAAAAATGTCTTTGATAGTATTTGAATTCATCGGTAGAGAAGGGCATTGGATTAGGTAATTTTTTAAGTTGTTATTTATTTTGACATATATATCCTATTATAAAGCGTGCCTATTTTTTTGGGGGTTCTATGTAAGCTCATTTTAGTTAATAAAGTATTATTGTTTTTTGCAAATATAATTATTTTTTTATTTTAATTATTTAACTCCATAATGTAATGCATTTTAAATCTATTCATTCTACAATTATTTTATATTCATTTAAAATATTTAAAACAGATACTACAAATTTTTAATGTTTATTGGTTATATTTGCCCAATAAGAGCATGATATTAAAAAATATGTTTTTATATGATTTAATTAATCCAAAAAAGTATGATATTTTTTTTGGGGCATTTACTATACTTTTTTTTATTGTTTTTTATTGTATTTCCATTGTAACGCATCAAATGTATTTAACGAATTCAATGGATATGGGAATATATAATCAATATGTTTATATATTTTCTCACTTTAAGGGTTTTAAATCTACCGTTTATCCTAATTACCCTAATGGAATATTTTTTTTAGGTGATCATGTGACTTTATTATTACCCATTGAAAGTTTATTTTTTTGGATACTGGGAAAAAATGTTTTATTATATCTACAAATATTTTACATAATTCTCGGTGCTACAGGTGTGTACTTTTTGGTAACAAGGTTGAATTCTGCATTGGTTGGTCTTTACGCAGCTATTTTGGTCTATTTACATTACTCTGTTTATGCCGCATTAAGTTTTGATTATCATCCAAATATTATTGGTATTATGCTGATTCCTTGGATTTTATATTTTTATTATACTGGGAATACCTATAGGTTTTTATTTATTGTTGGTTTAGGATTATTATCCAAAGAAGACATTCCTTTATATTATATTTTTGTTGGATTGTTTTTATTAGCGGATAGTATTCAAAAGCGAGATGCAATAAAGTATAATTTTATTGTAATATTGATAGGTATTTCTTTATTATACTTTTTATTTTCTTTATATATTTTGCAAAAATTCAATCCTAATCCTAACATATCTATTAGCAATTGGAAATTTTCTCCTGAAGTTGGTAAAAATATTCGTGAAATGTTTATCAATATAACGCACAATCCAAGTCAATTTATTAATATTATGACAAATACAATAGAAAAGCAGGAAAAGATTAATTTATTTATTTACAGTGGAGGATTTTTAATTATACTAACAGGTTGGCATTATTTAATGCCATTAATTCCACTTTTTTTACATACTTTATTATCATCTGAATGGACTATGTGGGGTAATTTATATCATTACAATATCGTATTATCAATATGGCTGCCAGTTATTATTTCAAATTCTTTTAATAAAATTAATATAAATTTGCTTCAAGTGGTTTTAGGTTTAATAATCATTTATCAATATATTATTATTCTATTAAATGCTCCATTAGAGCCACTTAAATGGTCAAAAATTCAAAAGATATTCACGAGTCAATATTATTTTCAAAGATATAATCAGAGAGAAATTAGTGAAATGTTAGATATTATTCCAAAAGATGCAGTTGTATGTGCATCTAATCACTTAGTACCTCATTTGGCATTTAGAGATAAAATATATATGTTCCCGAATGTCTTTGATGCTGAATATATTGCCTTATTAGAAACAGATTGTAACGATAAATTTTATCCCTTTCAAAATTCTATTTCATGCTATTTAGAAATTAAGAAATATTTACAAAATAATAATTGGGAAATTAAGTATCGAAAGAATGGAGTGCTACTGCTTCAAAAAAAATCATATCTATCCCCATAACACCCCTTCCCAATCTTTCATTAGTGGTTCATAACCTTTTGAATGTAGCATTTGTTTGATTTCTTCTAAACTTCTATTGTCATCAATTTCAAATTGCTCTAATGATTCTGGTTCTATAACATAACCGCCAGGATTGGTTTTGCTTTCTGCACTCATAGTGGTAAAACCAATTTCAACTAACTCATCTCTTAATTCTGCTCTTTCTCTTGTAGATAGTGACAATTCTACATCAGGATTAAATATTCTATAAGCACAAATTAATTGTTTTAATTCATTATCTGTTAAGTGCACATTTTCTTTAATGGCACCGACTGCGGGTCTCAATCTCGGAAATGAGATAGAATATTTAGTTTTCCAATATTTTTTTTGAAGGTAATCTAAATGTAATGCACAAAAAAATGAATCTACCCGCCAATCTTCTAAACCTAATAATACTCCCAATCCAATTTTATGAATACCTGCTTTGCCAATTCTGTCAGGCGTTTCCAGGCGATAATAAAAATTACTTTTTTTACCTTTGGGATGATATGATTTGTAAACTTCCTGATGGTAGGTCTCCTGATATACTAACACAGCATAAACATTGTGTTGGTGCAACATCTGATATTCTTCTAATTCTAATGGTTGCACTTCAATGGAGATATTTGAAAAAAGCGGATTCAATAATTCTACTGCATGTGCTATGTATTGACTATGTACATTTTGATTGTCTTCTCCTGTAACTAATAAAACATGTTCAAATCCTTTGTTTTTTAAGTATTCTGCTTCTTGTATAATTTCTTTATCATTAAGTGTTTTTCTTTTTATTTTATTATCAAAACTAAAACCGCAATAAGTGCAAATGTTTTTACATTCATTAGATAAATACAAAGGTGCGTAGATATTGATATTTTTACCAAATCTTTGTTGAGTGAGTAATTGACTTTTTTTGATTAATTCAGGTAAAAAAGAAGCGGCAGCAGGAGATAGTAATACTGCAAAATCTTGTAAATCAATAATATCTTTTTGTAAAACAAGTTCAACATCACTTGGTTTTGATGAGTATATTTTGGTTTTAACTGCTTCCCAATTATATGAATTAAATACTTCTTTGAAGGACATTTTTTTCTACAAATATACGAATGTTATTTTGAATTTCTTTTAAATGTAATATAATCAGTTGCTACGGGCGTTAGACCATTTTCTCTGAATAATGTGGCTATTTGTGCTCTGTGATAAGTGGAGTGATTGATAATATGAAAAAGTATATCCTGTATGGTGTTAGAGAATTTATCTCCTTTGGAAGTAGTGTAATG
Organism: Bacteroidota bacterium; assembly: GCA_040758575.1. Classification (GTDB taxonomy): domain Bacteria; phylum Bacteroidota; class Bacteroidia; order B-17B0; family Aurantibacillaceae; genus BPGX01. The sequence continues at coordinate 136,321 of JBFLVH010000004.1, forward strand.
TATAATGTCTTGTAATTTTTTGTTTTTTAAGATATGTATTGACTGATGAAAATTTTCCTCATTCATTGATTTGATTATCTCAATAGCGTGTTCTTGAAAGACATCATAACTAATGGGATTTTCAAGTATTCTATTGTTCCAGATATGATGTGCGTTTTGAATATGACTGAATAAAAACAATACTTTTTGAGGTATTGCTTGTTGATTTGAAAGAATAGCACTAATTATTTTTTCATTAGATTGATAATTATAGTCAAATAGTTGAAAATAGAAATCATTCATTTTTTTGAATTTATTTTTTTCCAAATTTGTTTAACAACAAATGAAGAGCATTGTCTTCTGTAACTATTTCGTTTGAAGCAGATGATGGCTTATTGCTTTTAATTTTTTTAGATTCCTCAAATGGGTTGGTTTTCATAGATAAAGCAATTCTTCTTCTTACCAAATCTACTTCAATAACAGTAACTTTTACTTTGTCTCCTACTTTTACTACACTATGTGGGTCAGTTATGAAATTATCAGATAAGTGTGATATATGCACAAGCCCATCTTGATGTACCCCTACATCTACAAATGCTCCAAAATTCGTTACATTTGTAACAATTCCAGGTAAAACCATTCCCACTTTCAAATCTTCAATGCTATGAACTCTTTCGTCAAAACTAAAAACTTCAAATGTTTTGCGTGGGTCTCTTCCTGGTTTTTCTAATTCATTCATTATGTCTTGTAATGTAGGCAAACCGATGTTTTCTGTAATATAATTTTCCAGTTTTATTTTTTTTCTCAGTTCTGGTTTATTCAATAAATCATCAATTGTACAATTCAAATCAGCAGCCATTTTTTCTACTATGAAATAACTTTCAGGATGTACGGCACTTTTATCTAATGGATGCAAACCATCTCTGATTCTTAAAAATCCGCTGGCTTGCTGGAACGCTTTCTCTCCAAAGCGTGGTACATTAAGTAAATCTTGTCTTGTTTTGAATGGTCCATTTTGTTTTCTGTATTCAACAATGTTTTGTGCTAATGAAGGTCCAATGCCAGAAACATAAGAAAGTAATTGTTTGGAAGCAGTGTTTAATTCAACACCTACTGCATTCACACAACTCATCACTACTTCATCTAATTTTTCTTTTAATAATGTTTGGTCTACATCGTGTTGATATTGTCCTACGCCAATAGATTTAGGGTCTATTTTTACTAATTCTGCAAGAGGATCTTGTAATCTTCTGCCAATAGAAACGGCGCCTCTAACGGTTACATCTTTATCGGGAAATTCTTCGCGTGCTACTTCAGATGCAGAATATACAGATGCGCCCGCTTCATTTACCATAACAACGGGAATGGATTGGGGCAATACATCTATGTTTCTAATGAAATGTTCTGTTTCTCTTGATGCGGTGCCATTTCCAATGGCAATGGCTTCAATGTTATGCTTTGCGGCTAATGCCAATATAATATGCTCTGCTTCTTTTACTTGTTTTTGTGGCTCGTTTGGATAAATAACACTATCTTCCAGTAAATTACCATATTCATCTAATACAACTACCTTACAACCTGTACGAAATCCGGGGTCAATGGCTAATACTCTTTTATTGCCCAGTGGAGATTGCATTAAAAGTTCTCTTAAATTATTAGCAAACACCTTGATAGCTTCAATATCGGCTTTTTCTTTGGTAAGAATGCGGAATTCTGTTTCTAATGAAGGATGTAATAATCTTTTGTAAGCATCTTGAATAGATAATTTGAGTTGTTCTGTAGTTGGATGATTGATTTTTTTAATAATTGTTTTTTCTATAATTGAATGCGCCAGAGATTCATCAATGCTTATGTCTAAATAAAGTACATCTTCTTTTTCACCACGACGCATTGCCAGCATTCGGTGAGATGGACATTTTATTAAAGGTTCAGACCAGTTAAAATAATCTCTGAATTTGATACCTGTTTCTTCTTTTCCTTTAATAACTTTTGAAGTAATAATGGCTTCTTCATTAAAAGCGTTTCTTAATTTTTCACGAATTTCGGCATTTTCATTGATAATTTCGGCAATGATGTCTCTGGCGCCTTGTAAAACATCTTCTATATTATTAAGTTCTTTGTCTGGTTGAATATATTTTTCTGCTTCTGAATTTACATTAATGTCATCTTGATTAAGAATTTGAAGGGCTAATGGTTCAAGTCCTTTTTCTCTTGCAACGCTGGCGCGGGTTTTCTTTTTTGGTTTGTATGGTAAATAAAGGTCTTCTAATTGTTGTAAGGTTTGTGCGGCAAGAATTTTTTGTTTGAGTTCATCGGTTAATTTTCCTTGCTCTTCAATACTTTTAAGAATAGAATTTCTGCGATTTTCAAGCGCAACCAGTTTTTCAAAATTGTCTTTAATATCAGAAATTTGAACTTCATTTAATCCACCTGTTTTTTCCTTTCTATAACGAGATATAAAAGGAATAGTACAACCTTCATTCAATAATTCAAGGACTGCATTAACTTGATGAGGTTTAATTTGAAGTTGTTCAGAAATTTGAGTTACAAAGTAGTTCATAATTTTTAATTTTTTATGATTTGCTACGAATTCACGAATCCCCAACGAAGTTGGGGACGAATATTTTTGATTTTATCTTATATTCTCTTCCCCAACAAAGTTGAGGACAAAGATCGCAAAGTTTTTTAATTTTTAATTACAAATAACCTTGTCTTAAAAATCTATCGTATGCAGATGGGCTATTTAAGCGATATGGATATTTTTTTTGTTTAATCCATTTTTTTATAGAATGTGGCAGAATATTAAAGTAGATGTATGCACTAGTATAATTATGTAATATTCTGATATATTCAAACAAACAAAATTTATGAATGGGTTTAAAATTATGATGCGTTTGATAATTCATTTTTTGTGCAATATTTTGAGATGCTGTCCATGTTGTATTAATGATAGCGGCAATATTGGGGTCATTCATTTGTTGAGTCCATTCATTAACTTTTTGTGGAGATAAGGGTTGAGTCATACTTTTATGAGTAATTAAAAAATGTTCTTTTAATTTGGGATGGGAGATATTATTAAAAAATTGTTGTGTTATCTCGTAGTAATTAAAAAAATTATGATTGTATTGAATTTCAATAAAATGAGCAATTGACTGCATTGTTTTTTCTGATTCATTAATAAGTTTCTCATAATTTAAAACAAGAAAAGAGTTAGAATATTTCTTAATGAGATGAAAATATCTTTTATATGCTTCTTGCCAGGTGTAAATGTACTCGCACAAATTTGTTTTGATTTTTTTTCTGATAGCGCGATTATATTTTGAATACACATTATCTCGCGGGTCTCTTACCAATAATAAAATTTTTGCAGATGGAAATAATTCTAAATAATGATGGGATAAATAGTACCTCAATTGTTTATCTACAATAGTTGTGATTTTTGATAAATCTTTATTGATACCAAATGATAAATAAGAAATTCTAATTACTCTTTCGTAATTTAAATGTTCTTTGAATCTAATCAATAATTCATACAAAACATCTTTTCCACAAAATAATGGATAGAGTTTTCCTTCACTCATTAATACAAAATCGTCACAATACTCTTTGATAATTTGCTCTGTCCATTGTTTTATTTTACTGTACTTTTGTTTTAGTATAATAGGAAAAATTTCTTCTGAACAAAAAATGACTTCTTCACTCATCATCAACATAACGCCTAGCAAAGTAGATGCAGAGCGACCAGTTGTAAAAATGTAATTAATTTTTAGATTATCAATTTGTTCTAAAGTAATTTTATCTAAATTAAAAGGTTTTCCTGTAATGGGGTAAAAATCTTTTTGAATATTGTCTGATTGAAATTCTGATAATAATCTTCCTTTTTCTTTAATTGGTTGAGAGGAATTAGTATTCATAACAGTATTGTTCAATATCTTTAATATTTACTTCATCACTATCGCACAAAACATAAATTCTCTCTATGAAATTTTTGAGTTGCCTTACATTGCCCGAATATTCTATATTTTGCAAATATTCTAATGCTTTTTTGTGAAATGTTTTTTGAAGTATATTTTGTTGCTGACTTATTTGTTTAGAAAAATATTCTACAAGTAATGGTATATCTTCTTTTCTTTCATTCAATGAAGGCACCGCAATGTGTATCACATTCAGTCGGTGATATAAATCTTCTCTGAAATTTTGTTTATTGATTTCTTCTTTAAGATTTTTATTGGTTGCAGCAATGAGTCGCACATTTACAGTGATATCTTTTTCACTTCCTACTCTTTGTATTTTATTTTCCTGAATAGCTCTTAAAACCTTTGCTTGTGCAGATAAACTCATATCTCCAATTTCATCTAAAAATAAAGTGCCGTTGTTGGCTAATTCAAATTTGCCTTTTTTTTGATAGATAGCACCTGTGAATGACCCTTTTTCGTGTCCAAACAATTCGCTTTCAATGAGTTCTCCGGGAATAGCAGCACAATTTACTTCAATAAATGGAGCAGTAGAACGATGTGAAAGGGCGTGTATTCTTTTGGCAACTAATTCTTTTCCAGAGCCATTAGGGCCTGTAATTAAGACCTTTGCATCAGATAATGCTACTTTATCTATTATTTTAATTAATTTTTGAATGGATTCGCTTTTACCAATAATTTCAGGTGTTTCAGAAGATTTAGAAAATTTATTTTGCGGTTTATTTTTTTGAATGATGCTCTCGTTTCTTTGCAAGGCATTGCGGCAAGTATTGATTAATTTATCTAGAGAAAAGGGTTTTTGTAAATAATCAAAAGCACCATTTTTCATAAATTTGACGGCAGTATTAATATCTCCGTGTGCGCTCATTACTACGAATGCAGTGGGATAATTAATTTCCTGTATTTTTTGAAATAATTCTTCACCGTTTAATTTTGGCATTTTAATATCACATAAAAGAATGTCGTATTGTTCTTTTTGAATTTTCTCAAATGCTTCTATACCGTTAGCACATTCTTCTACCACAAAATTTTCATTAGATAAAATTTCTTTAATAACTTGTCTGATGGCTTTTTCATCATCTATAACTAAAACCCTGCTCATAAGTATTATTCAGTGCAAAAATACGATAAAAAATTCAATCATAAGGTGGGTTGTAGGTTACTTTTACTGAATCTTTGTATAAATGTATAAAATTAAGAGTTATGAAAAATTATTTAATTATCTCATTATTATTATCTGTGATAATTTTTGCTTGCAGTGAATCTAAATTAGAAGAAAGTAATTATCAACAAGAATCCGTAGGTGAGGCATTAAAACCAACAAAGGAAAGCAATTGGGCTCCACTTCCCGATAGTAGTATTTCAGTAGGAATGGTGGGTAATGTTAATGATACCACCAGAATGTTTATTAAAAGAATTGAAATGAAATTTCGTGTTAAAAATGTTTTTCAGTCGTCTTTGAAAATTGAGGAATGGTGTAAAAAATTTGGAGGTTTTATTATTTTATCTGATATGATGAGTAATGTTTCTTATACAGAAAACAAAAGGATAAGTGAAGATTCCTTGCTTGAAATAACACATTATGTTGTTAGTAATAAAATACAATTGAGGGTGCCGGTAGAAAAATCAGATAGTTTGATAAGGTCTATTTATTCATTAATTGATTTTTTGGATTACAAAAATATTTCTGCGGAAGATGTTGGATTGCAAATTAATTTTAATAAAAGAAGAATTCAAAGGAGACAAAAGTTTGAACAGAATGTTAGAAAGCAAGTAAAAAAACCTTCAGTATCCGGAGAAAATATTGTACTTGGTAAGGAAGATGAAGCGGATAATTCTTTATTTGAAAATATGAGATTAATGGATGAAGTGAAATACAGCACTATTACATTAGATATATATCAAAGGGAGCAAATTAAATATACAGTAATACCTAATAATGAAAAGAATATTAATGAGTATCAACCCGGATTTTTCAAACAGTTAATAGATTCAGTTGCAATAGGATGGAAAATATTAAAAGAATTTATTTTAATGATAGTGCGTTTATGGGCGGTGTTATTGATGGTTATAGTAGTTATTATGGCAATTAAGAAATATAGAAAGAAAAAAGTAAAAAAGGACTTTAAATTGAATTAACCACGTAATAATAATTTATTTTTCACTATCTAACCAAATTGTAACAGGTCCATCATTTATCAAATGTACTTTCATATCTGCTGCAAAAACACCTGTTTGAACCTTTTTCTCTAAAAATTCTTCGCATTTTAGAACAAAGTATTCATACAATTTTTTTGCTGTATCAGGTAATGCACTATCTGTAAATGAAGGTCTGTTTCCTTTTTTAGCATCTGCGTATAAAGTGAATTGACTTACAATGAGCAACTCACCATTTACATCTTTTATGCTTTTGTTCATTTTACCTGCTTCATCGCTGAATATTCTCATATTCACCACTTTTTGTGCCATCCATTCAACATCTTTTTCTGAATCATTTTTACCAATGCCAACAAATACTAATAATCCTTTTTGTACTTGACCTACAACTTGATTTTTTACAATAACTTTGCTTTCTAATACTCTTTGAATAAGTACCCGCATATTACATTTTCTTTAAATGATTGAATAAATCCAATTGTTGTTTATTCAAGTTATCTTTTAATTTCAAATATAACTTCTGATAAAATGTTTTATTTTTTTCTGAAGATAAATCAATAGAAATTATTTTATGAAATCTATTGATAGTTAATGAAATATTTTTTTGAAGATGAATATTTTTATCATTGATAATATCTTTTGCGGGAATTTGATTGATAGCCAATATTTCGTCATCTAAAGAAAGTTTTGAATAAGCAGGGCTAATGGGCAAAATGTGTGAAATAGAGTATTTTCCATTGTTTTCTGAAATTTTGAATCCGAAAAATTTTTCCCACCAATGCTCGCTTTCCTGATAATCAATGTATAATCCAAAATGTTGAGCGATTTTTTCAAACATGGGTAAATAATCGTTGGGGAATAATATTGTGGCATCAAAGAAAGCCAGGTCTGTTTTATCTTTTGTAAATTCTATAAATCCATCTATGACATTTTCTAATGTATAAGGTAGTTGAAGGTTGATTTGATTATCATATAATTTCAAACATAAATCACGAAGTGATTTTCTCTTATTGGTTTTCCAAATCAAGTACATATCCATCATCATTGCCAAAATGCAACCTTCATCATAAATAGAAACTTTTTTATGTGGTGCATGATTGTTATATCCGTCTACCCAATTATCAATGCTGGCATTCAACAAGGATTGAGAGAACTTTCCAAAATTGATATAATGCCTGTTGAGTCGTTCATTGATACATTTAAAGAATTGTTCAGTAGAAAACACATTGCTTTGCCATAATAATTTATCACCATAATAAGTTGTAAAACCTTCGTACACAAAACCTAATTCAGAATAGTTTTCAGTGTAATAATGATAAGGGTACATTTGTTTTGGACGAATGGTTTTAATATTCCATGCGTGAAATAATTCGTGTGATGATACGCCTAACAATTCATCATAAAGTTTGTTCATTACCTGATGATGTGGGCCTAAGGCAATCACTGTATTTTTAAGATGTTCTACCCCATGATAGAATGAATAAGGCAACAAATGAATAATAAAATGATATTCTTTGAATGGTGCTGTTCCCCAAAATTGAAGTATTTGTTTAGTAAATTGAATAAAATCTTTTTTTGTTTTTTCTTCATTTATAAAATGGTCGTGTAAATCAATGGTATGTACATAAAATTTAATTTCATCTATTTTGAAGGAAAATGTTTTGTAATGATGAGTTGCCACAATAGGACTATCAAGCAATTCATCGTAGTTGTAAGTGGAGTATTCATTATTTTTGAATTTTAATGATGAAATAATTTTGTAATGTTTAGGAATGTCTAACTTTAAGTTATATTTTATTTTGATATTTTCTTGTTGATGAAAGTTTGCTATATTCATTAATAAATGAACAGGATTAAAGTATAAAATTTCTTCATTAGCAAAGCAAGCGCCAGCATTGTATTCATTAGCATAGTAATTATATTCAACAATTATTTTAGATGCTTTGTTATCATTAAAAATTTCCCAAGTGTGTGTATTAGTTTTTATGACTAATAATTTTTTCCCTTTACTATCATAAGCAAAGAAATTCTGTATATTTTTTGCAAAGTTGCCTAATTCATATCTACCCGGTCGCCATCTTGGTAATAATAATTCAAGTTTTTTATCTATTACATTATGTATTTCTAATTTTACATTAATGTAATGTGATGTTGAATTTTTTTGACTGATAATGTAATTTAGTTCCATATCATTATAATTATTATTAGATTGTCGCCCGTAAATCTATGTAAAATAAAATGATGCGTACTCTGTTTTTTTGTTCTATGCTCTTATTTCAGGTGACATTTTATCACTCACAAAAGCCCCATCAAAATTTGCATAAGAAAGATAGTATTGAGTTTTATTCTTATTTTGATAAAGCATATCAATTAAGGAGTTCTAAGCCGGATTCTGCATTCTATTGGGTCAATAAAGCACTTGAAGTTGCTCAAAAATTGGCTAATAAAGAATGGTTAGCAAAGTCAATGAATTTGAAGGGAATTATTTATTACAAAAAAAATGAATATTTAAAATCATTGCATGAACTTGAAAATGCTTTGAAATACACGAATAATAAAGAACTTAAAGGTAAAATATACATTAATTTAGCCAATACTTTATCAGATTTGAATTTTCCATATTCTGCTATACAATATTATCAGGAATCTGTGAGAATATTTAATTCTACTCAAAATTACCAATTTTTAATCAGAGCATTACTTAATCTTGCAACAGAAGAATTTAATATTGGACAAAAAGTCAATGCTCGGAATCATTTAAAATTAGCATTGTATTATGCAAGAGAATATGATTTACCCGAAGAAGAAGCAATATGCTTGAATAATATTTCTGCTATATTCATACAATCTGGTTTGGTAGATAGTGCTTCTCGTTATATATATCAATCGTTTAATGCTTATGAAAAAACAGAAAATTATTTTGGATTGGCAGATGCTTATTTAACTGCCATTGAATTACATCTTGAAAAGAAAGAATGGGATTATGCCAAAGCATTGATTGACCTTGCTGATTCAATTGTCAATAGCATTCAATATCTTGAAGGTAAAAAAATTCTTACTTCTGAAAAAATCAATTATTTTTTGAGTGTTGGCGAACTTGAACTTTCTAAAAAATACTTTAATGAATATTTAAAATTGGAAGATAGTTTGAACATTAAAAAGAGAACAGGAGATGCTAATATATCTTTACCAAATAATAATGAAGAAAAAAGTAATTCATCATCACCTTCAGATATTCACTTTGCATTGCTACAATTAGCGGTTATTTTTCTCATTGGTATTTTTATTTGTATTTTTATAGTCAAAAATTACAGACATGTCAAAAAATAAAAAAGGCGTTTCTTCTCTGGTGTATTCTACAAATTCAGAGTATTTGAAAAAATATTTAGAAGAAAACAATGAAAGTAATGAAGAGGAAACATTACCACCATCACAACAACAATTAAAAATATTTTTAGACAGATTAGGAGGCAATAAATTTGTTTGTAGAATTACTGGATTTATTGGGAAAGCAGAAGACATAGAAAAACTGGCTAAACTGCTCAAAAACAAATGTGCAACAGGTGGAAATGTAAAAGACGGAGATATTTTAATTCAAGGCAATCAAAGAGAAAAAATTCAAAAAATACTACAAGAGTTGGGCTACAAAGTCAAATTAGCAGGTGGGTAGATATATTGTTGATATCGTCACTCTTAATTATAGTATCAAATTTTTGAAGAAAGCTAGTGTGATAAGTAGAGCCCTACACCCTAATCTTATCATTTAACCACTTATTTTAATAATTTACCAATCAAATAATTTAGTGATTAAACTACTTCATTTAATGATTTGTTTTATACATTTGCCAAAAAATTATTTTATGAAAAAAATAGCATTCACATTATTGACATTGGCAGGATTAAATTTAATATCTCAAAATGAAGGTACTGCAGTTTACAACATGAACATAGAAGGATTACCACCTGAACAAGCGTCTATGATGGGAGATATGAGTATGAAGGTAATCTGGAAAGGAGATAAAGTATATTCAGAACAAAGCAGCATGATGTATGAAATGAAATCAGTTTCTGATGAAAATGGTACCCTTATTTTGATGGATCAGATGGGTAATAAATACTACATGAAAATAGACCCGAATGATCCTAAATACAAAGAAAAAGAAAATGAAATGCCTGAATATAAGGTGGAAACTACTAATGAGACAAAAAAAATAGTAGGGTATGATTGTAAAAAAGCAATAGTATCAATGAAAAATAAAGATGGAAAAGAATTTAAAGTAGATGTGTGGTATTCAGAAAAACTGCCAAATTTTTATAACAAACAAAAAGTTACAACTAAAAGAAATCAAGGTGCTGCTTATCTGAAAGGAATCAATGGAATGCCACTGGAATATAGCATTCCACAAGGGCAAATAACGGTAAGAGTTACGGCTAAGGAAATTAATTTCAATCCTGTTTCTGATGATGTTTTCAAATTATCTACAGAGGGTTATCAATTGATGGATCCTGAAAAAATGAAAAGGGGTGGTGGTCAGTAAGTTAAACTAAGTTTGTCATCATCACAAGGTGTTATGATCGCGATTATGTTTAAGCGAAATACTGAACAATCTATAATAGGTATTTTGTTTTCATATTTTCAAATAATTCTTAAAAGTGTCATTTCAATGTGCGAAATGGTAAAATTATTTATTGGACGGTATGTTTTATTGAGTGAAAAAGTTGGCTGATGAATGAATCTGTTTATATATTTGTAACCAAAAATTAAAATTATGACAAAGATGAAATTAGTATTCAAATTTATGAATAGAAAAAACTGATAGTATTATTTCTATTTATAAAATGCTTTACCATTGAAGCTCAGAATCATAATTCTCATCAACTTTCTAACGATTCACTTGCAGGTTTTAATATTAATGAATACAATTTAATAGCAAAACAAAAAAACTATACTGCCTACGAGTATCAAATTAATTTAGAGAAATATAAAAGAAATTTTATTGCTGAGAAATATGGCATTCAAAACAGTTATCCAAACAATAATACTAATCTAAAAGCAATACAGATTTTCCCTAATAACCCACTTGCTGCGCCTTGCAATAATGAGGATTTTGAAACAGGAACATTTGCGGGTTGGACAGTCACAGAAGGTAATAATTCCAATTCTTGCAGCATGGCGGGTTGTTGTCCTAATCCTGGTGTAAATTGGAGTTCTATTATTACAACACCGGCTACAGATCCAAATGGAATTATTGGTACAATTCCTAACTCTCCTCTTGGGGGTACAAGGGTAGCATTATTAAATGGGGCTATTGATTATGGATATAATTATAAAGTTACTCGTATTGAACAAACTTTTCCTGTTACTGCCAATAATGCTTTATTTCAGTTTGCTTTTATGGCCGCATTAGAAAATGCAGGACATGGTTGTTGTGATCAACCTTATGCACAAATTAACCTTTTAGATTGTAGTGGGAATCAATTGCCCTGTCCTACATACAGTATTATTGCACCAACATCTGGCTGTTCATCTACCTTTTCAGGTTGGGTAAATGGTGGTTCTTGGACTTACACAGGAGGTTGGCAAATATCTTCTATAGACCTTACACCATACATAGGTTCTTGTGTAACTATTAGAGTTACTGTTGGCGGATGTAATGCAGGTGGACATGGAGGTTATATGTTTTTTGATGCTTTATGTAATCCCTTACTTGTAAATGTGAATGGTATAGATTTTCCAGTCGGTACAAATGGAGGAAATGTACCTGCTTGTGGTATCTCTTCTGCCACTGTTTCTGCTCCTCCATTCTTAGCACCATACACATGGAATGGCCCACCCGGTAGTGGAATAAATAATTATACTAATCCTACCTTTACTACAGGAACAGCGGGTATTTATACTTTAACGATGAATCCACCAGGGGCATGTGCGCCTATTACCAGAACTATTAATATACAGTTTTGGCCCAATCCTAATGCTACTTTTATTAGTAATAATATTTGTAATACTTATACATTCATTAACACCGGCGACCCGGCTCCATCTATTCAATCATATTCTTTTGCAGGTGCCAGCCCGCCAGCAAGTTTCACCACTACATCTACTAATACAACTGTTGTTTTTTTAGGAAGCGGAACATATACGGTTTATCATACTGTAACCAATACTAATAGTTGTGTTACTACGGAAACTATACAGGTAACAGTTCCCACTATTCCAACGGTGGCAATTAATTCAACAAGTGCTACTTGTACAAGCGGGGGTAGTGGCACTGTAAGCATTACAGGTGGTACGGGACCTTTTAATTATACATGGATGCCTGCAGGGGGCAATTCATCTGTTGCTACGAATCTCTCACAAGGTAATTATACCGTAACAGTATCAGATAATAATGGATGTATGGGTACAGGTACAACATCTATTGCAGTGCCCAATTCTCCAACTATAACTGCCAGTCAAGTCAATAGTGTATCATGCTATGGAGGTAGTAATGGTTCTGCTACCGTAAATATTTCAGGAGGAACACCTGCATTTAATTATTTATGGTCAAATGGTAATACCACTTCTAATCCTACCGGACTTTCGGCGGGAGTTTATACGGTAAATATTATAGATGGTAATAATTGTCAGGCAACAGCCACAGTTCAAATTTTTCAACCACCAGCATTATCATTATCCATTAATTCTACAAGCATACAATGTAATGGTGGAAATAATGGTTCTGCCACTGCCAATCCATCGGGGGGAGTTGGTGGATATACTTATACATGGACGCCATCAGGAGGTAATTCTTCAGTTGCAAGTAATTTAAGTGCAGGAAATTACACTGTGAGTGTTAATGATGCAAATGGTTGTAATATTACGGGTAATGTATCAATTATTGAGCCGCCAGCACTTAGTTTAAGTATCAATGCATCAAGCGTTTCCTGCAATGGAGGTAATAATGGTTCTGCTACTGCAAATGTCAGCGGAGGAACTCCCAACTATAATTATGCGTGGTTACCTTCTGGAGGAAATTCTTCCCTTGCTAATAATTTGATGGCAGGAAACTATACTGTAAATATTACTGATGCAAATGGGTGTACAATATCTGGTACTGCATCCATCAGTCAACCGCCCGCATTAAGTATTACGGCTTCTTCTAATAGTGTAAGTTGTTTTGGATATAGTGATGGCTCGGCATCTGTAAATGTATCAGGAGGGGTTGGAGGATATAATTATTCGTGGTTACCTATTGGTGCTAATGGTTCGTCAGTAAATGGATTATCTGCCGGAACATATACCGTAAATGTTACTGATATGAATGCCTGTCCAATATCTACTGTTATTAATATTGTTCAACCTTCATCTGTTTCTTTGATAACATCGCCAAATGCAACGATTTGTTATGGACAGAGTACTAATATTTTTGCTAATGCATCGGGCGGGAATTCGCCGTATTCATACTCATGGACACCTTCTTCTCTTAGCGGTGCCGGGCCAATTATGATTAATCCAACGGTTACAACTAATTATAATGTATATGCTACAGATGCAAATGGGTGTGTTTCGCCAATTAAAAATATTCAAATATATGTATTGCCTCCTTTAATAGCCAGTGGAACTTTTACAACGGTATGTGATAAGGATTTAGGAACATTATCGTTTAATTTAACCAGTGGTGGAAATGGTGGCCCTTATCAGTATTCATGGAGTAATGGTTCTTCATCTCCTTCTATAAGTGTAGTTGGGGTATACTCTTTGCAACCACAAACCTATACCATTACTATTGATGATGGGTGTACAATCCCACCTGCTATTGCTATTAGTACATTATATGTTAATCCACCTCCACATGGCAATTTTTCCGGTGATTTGTTGAAGGGCTGCGTGCCTCTAAGGGTTAATTTTACTTCCATTTCAAGTGGTGGAAATAACGACAGTTTTACATGGACTTTTGGAAATGGTGAAAGCGGAACAGGCAATCCTGCTTCTACCACCTATACACAAGCAGGTGTATATTCTGTTACTCTCCAAATTACTAATCAATATGGATGTAAGATGGATACTATTATTCAAAATTACATTCAGGTTTATCCTTATCCCACGGCAGATTTTCAACATAATCCACCTTATGGTTCTATAGTGGACCCTAAAATTGATTTTATAAATACATCTACTGGTGCTACTTCATATACATGGAATTTTGGAGATTACAATTCATCAGAAAATATATCTTATTTAACTAACCCCAGTCATGAATTTTTATATTCAGGTACTTATTATGTAACCTTGATTGCAGTTAATCAATATGGATGTGAGAATAGAATAACTAAACCTATTTATATAGACCCTGAATTTCATGTTTATATTCCTAATGTATTTACCCCGAATGGAGATGGACTTAATGATGTATTTAATGTAAAAGGTGTGGGTATTGATGATAAAAATTTTAAGATGTATATTTTTGACAGATGGGGTGAGATGATATATTACACTACTGATTTATATAAAGGTTGGGATGGAACTGTAAAAGGTAATGCTCAGAAAGCAACTCAAGATGTGTATATATACAAAGTTTATTTGAAGGATATGAAAGGGGGAAAACATGAATATGTGGGACATGTTACTTGTTTGCCCGATTACGACAATTAAATAAGGTATAGTAGTTGGATATTTCTTACTTTTGTCCCTGATGATTTATGTTACTTTTAATGATTATCCAGGTGGAATTTATTACAGTCAGGTCATTGATGTTATTTATTATTTAAATCAAATTTCTTCTAAAAAAGTCAAGTTAGTAGCATTTATTTCATTCAGAAATTTTTTTGAGAATAGAAAAAAAATTAAGTGTAGATATTCTGATTCTATTGTTGTTCCAATGTTTCCGGGTGTTCGTAACTGGAAATGGAATAGGTTGTGGTTGATAGTTTTAAGTTTAATTTTTTTTCGTTCAATAGTTATATGCAGAGGAATTTTTGCTTTTCATATTATTTATCCTCTAAGACAATTAAAATGGATACAAAAAATTATTCTGGATGCAAGAGGATTATACAAAGCAGAATTTGAAGAATATAGAGTAATTAATGATGATAAAATTATTTTGCAGGTTAATGAATTAGAAAAAAAAGCATTGCAGTCGGCAGATTTCAAAATTGCTGTATCGTCTGCTCTTGTTCAACAATGGAAAGAGGTTTATGGTATTCAGAAATCTAATTATGTTATTATCCCTTGCACGCTTTCTAATGAATTTATAAAACCATTGCCAGATAAAGAAATTATTTCAAACATCAGAAAAAAACTGAAATATTCTGATGAAGATATTGTTATTGTATTTTCGGGTTCTGCATCGGGCTGGCAGTCATTAAAAATTTCAGATGAAATTTTTTCTTTCTTATTAAAAAATAATTCCCGAATTCGTTTGTTGTTTTTAGGTCATCATTCAATGAATGAATATTCTGCTTTTCATCAATTTCCTGAAAGAATACAACAATATGTTTGTCATCCTGAAGAAGTGTTGCAGTATTTATGGGCAGCAGATTATGGATGGTTAGTAAGAGAACAAAGTGTTACAAACAAAGTAGCGTCGCCTGTGAAATTTGCAGAGTATCTTGTTGCTGGCTTGAAGGTTATTATTTCTAATCAGTTAGGTGATTATTCAGATTTTTGTAAAACACATCGTTGTGGAGTAGTTGTCAATACTGATGAAAGTATTTTATCAAAAATGGAAAGTTTATTACAACAAATGGAAAGAGTGGATTATGAGGAGAAAAAACATTTACACCAATTAGCCATGCGATATTTTATCAAAGATAAATATCGGGCAGAATATCAAAAACTGATTTCATAAAATGAAAGTAGCCATTTTGACGGATGGGTTTTATCCTTTTGTAACGGGCGGAATGCAAAGGCATTCGTATTTTTTAATTAAATATCTTGCAAGAAAGAAAGTTCATTTGAGGGTATACTTTTGTATTCAAAATGATTTAGATTTTCAATCTACCATTCAAAAAATATTTTCAGAGGAAGAGTTGCAATATATTGAATTTGTTGAGATACCTTTTAATTTCAAAAGTTTATTTCCTGGATTCTATCTAATAGAATCGTATTTATATTCTAAAAGAATTTATGAGCATTTGATTAAAGATATTACTGCATTTGATTTTATTTATAGCAAGGGATTTACGGCGTGGTATTTATTAAAGCACAAACAAAATGACTTTCCCAAAATAGGAGTTAAATTACATGGTTATGAAATGTATCAGTATGCCCCTGATTTAAGAACCAAACTTCAGCATTATTTATTAAGAATACCTGCTCATTTTGTAACCAAAAATGCTGATGTTGTTTTTTCTTACGGCGGAAAAATTACAGATATATTGATGTATCAATTAGGAGTTCAGAAAGCAAAAATTGTTGAATTGCCCACTGGAATTGAGAAAGAATTGATACAAAAAGAGGAAACAGAATACCATCAACCCATTCAATTTGTATTTGTTGGAAGATATGAAAAGCGAAAGGGGATAGAGAATATTCATCAGGCAATTAAAAAATTATTAGAAGAGAAAAAAACATTTCAATTTCATTTTATTGGGGAAATTCCGCAGAATTTGAAAATTGAAAATGAGCAAGTTATTTATCATGGTTTAATTACAGAATATACAAAGATTTCAGAAATTTTAAGGAGTTGTGATGTGTTGCTTTGTCCAAGTTATAGCGAAGGGATGCCAAATGTGATAGTAGAAGGAATGGCAAATGGTTTAACTGTGATAGCATCGGATGTGGGGGCAGTATCTTTATTAGTGAATGACAAAACGGGTTACTTATTGGAAAATAATGATGTGGAAAATTTATACATAGTGATGAACAGGGTTATTTCAGAAAAAAAAGAAGTGCTGCAATCCAAAAAGAAAGCAGCACTTGAACACATTCAAAATTTTGTTTGGGAAAAAATCAGCGATAGATTATTGGAAGAGATTAGAAAACTTTCGCTTCCACGCTGATTTCAATATTTGCGTCTTTTGGAAGTCGCTTGGCTTCTATGGTAGCACGGGCGGGGTAATCACCTGTAAAATAGGTGGAATACACTTCATTTACATGGTGAAAGTTATTTAAATCGCTTAAAAAAATGGTAACTTTTACCACATTATCAAAGGTAAGACCAGCAGCGGCTAAAATTTCTTTAATGTAGTCCATTACAATTTTCGTTTCTTCACGAATGTTGTTAGTTTTAATAAGTTGTTTAGATTCTAAATCCATAGCTATTTGTCCTGCTACATACATTGAATCGCCGACTATTACTGCTTGATTGTAAGGGCCAATAGGCGCAGGTGCTTTTGGGGTATTAATGACTTTTTTCATATTTTTTGTTTTTGTTACAAATTTAATGAGGTTGTGGCAAAAATACAAATTTATTATGTGAGAAAATTAATTTTTCATTCAGTAAAATATTTCATTATAGCATCAAAATAAGCATTGGCTACTTCATAAATTCTATAAGGAATTTTTTCGCCTTTGTATTCATAATTATTTTGAGATAATGCTTTGCATTCAACAATATTATCCTGACACATACTTTCTCCATAGACTAAAGGAGAAATTACATATCTTGTAAGCAGGAGATTTCTGCAATAGACACCTTCGTTTTCAGATGGAATGCAAACACTTTGCAGGTATCGGGCATCTTCTTTTTTGGCGGCACTCACGCTTAGTTGCTGTTCAAAATTTTTCATAGTCAAAGCACTGATTTTCTTGCTATTTTCAATTTGATAGGTTAAAAGCAACCTTAAAAAATGTATAAGATTAACTGGTTTATCTAAATCTTTTTCTTCAAATGCTCCACTAATAAAACACATAGAGTAATTATTGAATGTAGCTTTGTTCCATGGGCTATTTTTTTCATCTACATTGTAATGTATGATGATAGTCAGATGAGGGTTGAATTGATTAATTATTCTTGCTCTTTCTTGTAATTCATATTCTTTAAAAAACAAATTAAAAAATAACTTTTTGTTGCAGGATTTGAGTTTGAGATATTTTTCTTTGGTTAGTTGGTCAGAAATATATAAACTATCTAACACATTATTTTTTCTTTTATTAAACCAATCATTGTAGCTCATACCAAATGCGGTAGCGTTGTGATTAGGTCGGGTAATTAAAACTTCTGCACCTTGTTCTTTGAGTTGGTTTGCCAGAATTTTAGCCGTTTTGAATGTGAGTTGTGCTTCTATGAGTGTTATAGTATCTGTTTTGTTATTGTGAATGTGTTTGAAATAAAGTAATCTATCTTCAATTTGAGCAGTTGATAAATCATTGGCAAAATGCCCTGGATCAATCGCGATTCTTATGCCTGATAACGGTAAATGATTTTTTTTAGTAACACTAAATTTTTCATCAATACTGATTAAAATGCTATCTGATTCTTTTTTAGAAAGATGCCTTTTGGCTTTGGATAAAAAGAAAGTTTCCAATTCGTTTAATTTTTCTGATTCCAGCATTGCACTTAAAGCGGGTATTTCATCTTCATATATGATTATATCTTTATTTAATGCTTGATTTTTAATTATAATTTTATCGGTTTCAAATATTACTATCTTATCCAACTGATGATGAAGATTGAGATATTTATCAAATCTGTTTTTATAGAATGAAATATTATTGTTTTGAGAAAATAAAATCCCGACACTATTCAGTATCGGGATGATGACGCAAATAAACTTTTTAGTATTTACAAAATTCATTGGTTAATGAAGAAGATCAGCCACAAGTTATTGTACAATAATTTTTTTAGTTACTAAATTCAACTAATAGCTGTTTGAGATTTTACAGTATTACAATATGTATTCCATAAACTTCTGCTCATTGCCATTGCTGTACCTGTGAGAATGGTACGATTAACGTCTCCTGTTGGATAGCCCGTTATGCCCATACCTGGCATAGCTGCAATACTGTTCCCTTCAGTGGTTCTGAAATCAGGTTCTCCTGCTCCTGGCGTGGCATACCCGCCTGTATGAATATTAATTAATACAACATTGTTGGGGTCGGCATTGTAGATGTTGGTAGCTATTTTATGCCCATCAGGGCAATACCCGCAATGAATGCCGGTATATTCTTCTAATACGGCTTTTTTGTTTTGTGGAGATGTGCTTACTGGTAGTTGAGCAAAAGTGCTCATAGTAATGCACATTGAACCAATGATTAATAATTTTGTTTTCATAAGTTTAAGTTTAAAAATTTGGGTGAAATGTAAGTAATTATTCTCTAACGTAAAAATAAATTTTTATCTAACTTTTCTTTTGCTTTTAAACCATCTTTTAAGAAAAAATTCTCTTTTGTTTTCGTTATACATAGTGGCTTTTCTTTTACTTTTCTTCATTCTTTTATAGGTTTTTTTATCTTGCAATTTTTTATGATGTTTTTTTATCATTTTTCTTTCTAATCTTCTCAATTTTCTTTCTTCCCGGGCTTCCTTTCTTTCCTGTCTTTCAATATATTTTTCTTTTTGTATTTCTGCTTTTGTCTTTCCTTGATATTTAAATGCTTCAAGATATTGTATTTGAGAAAAAATATTTTTTCCCACTAAAAAAATAATCAAATATATTAGATGTAATTTTTTCATTGATTTCACAAATATAAGCATTTTATATTCAATAATTTAATATCTACTTTTGTAGCGAAAAAATTCTCTATGACCAAAGAAGAGATAATTAAAAGAATGCAGGAATTAGCAGAACAAATAGAAGAACATAATTATCGCTATTATGTATTGGATAAGCCCATTATTAGTGATTTTGAATTTGACAAACTAATGGAAGAACTTCAGCAACTTGAAAAACAATATCCTGATTTAGTATTACAGAATTCGCCAACGCAAAGAGTAGGAGGGGCTGTTACAAAAAAATTTCCTGTTGTGAAGCATAAATATCCGATGTTATCTTTATCTAATACTTATTCTATTGAAGAATTATACGATTTTGATAGAAGAGTCAAAGAACTTCTTGATTTGCCTGCAAATGAAGATGTAGAATATGTGTGTGAATTAAAAATTGATGGATTAAGTATTAGTTTGATTTATGAAAATGGAATTCTTACTAAAGCCATCACCCGTGGAGACGGCGTTCAAGGTGATGATGTAACTATCAATGCTAAAACCATTCGCTCTATTCCATTAAAATTAAAAGGACACTTTTTGCCAGAATTTGAAGTAAGAGGAGAAATTTTTATGCCTGTAAAAGTTTTTGAAAAATTAAATCAGGAAAGAGAAGAAATAGGCGATGAGCCCTTTGCTAATCCAAGAAATGCCGCATCTGGAACAATGAAAATGCAGGATTCTTCTGAAGTAGCAAAAAGAAAATTAGATAGTTTTTTGTATTATTTATTAGCCGAACATCTTCCTTATCACACTCATATAGAGTGCTTGCATCATCTAAAAGAATGGGGATTCAAAGTGAATGAAAATACTCAACTTTGTAAAGGTATTGAAGAAGTTAAAAGATATATTGATAAATGGGAAGAAAAAAGATGGCATTTGCCTTACGAAACAGATGGCGTTGTGGTAAAAGTAAATAATCTGAAATATCAAAAAACATTAGGAAGTACAGCCAAGTCGCCACGATGGGCAGTTGCCTATAAATACAAGCCCGAGCAAGCCACTACTCAATTGGTCAGTATTTCATATCAGGTAGGTAGAACAGGCGTAGTTACACCGGTTGCCAATTTAGAGCCCGTATTCCTTGCAGGAACAAAGGTTAAACGAGCATCTTTGCACAATGCAGATATTATTGAAAAATTAAATTTGCACGAACACGATTATGTTGTAGTAGAAAAAGGTGGAGAAATTATCCCAAAAATTGTGGCTGTTGATACATCTAAAAGACAGGCACATAGTAAAAAGATTCATTTTATTAAACATTGTCCTGAATGTGGCTCTACACTTGTCAGAAATGAAGATGAAGCCGCTTATTATTGTCCAAATGAATTTGGTTGTCGTCCGCAAATCATTGGAAAAATTGTGCATTTTGTATCCCGAAAGGCAATGGATATTCAAAGCTTAGGTGAAGAAACTATAGAATTGTTTTATAATCATCACTTGATTAAAAACATTGCTGATATATACGATTTGAAAGCAGAACAAATTATCCCATTAGAAAGAATGGGAGAAAAATCAGCACAAAACATTATCAAAGGAATAGAAGAAAGTAAGAACAGACCTTTTGAAAGAGTATTATTCGGATTAGGAATCAGACATGTGGGCGAAACATTGGCTAAAAAAATTGCCCGAAGCGTAAAGTCCATTGATAAATTACAGAAAATGAGCATTGAAGAATTAACTCAAATAGAAGATGTGGGAGAAACTATTGCACAATCTATTAAAGATTTTTTTGCTAAACATGAAAATATTCAAATAATACACAGATTAAAACAACATGGTTTGCATTTTGAAATAGAAGGGAACTTTCATCAATCTGATAAATTACAAGGATTAACCATTGTGATATCAGGTACATTCAAGAAGTGGAGTAGAGATGAATTAAAAGATATTATTGAACAAAATGGTGGTAAAAACACATCATCAGTGAGTAAAAAAACATCTTTTTTATTAGCAGGAGAAGACCCAGGACCTGAAAAAATTAAAAAAGCCAAAGAATTAGGAATCAAAATTATCAGTGAGGAAGAGTTTGAAAAAATGTTGAAGTAATTTTTTAATGAATAAGTATAAATTGAATATGCAATTAAAAACGCTTACATTTGCAGTGAAATGATTATTGATTAAACGAAATGAAAAAGAAAATTGAAGCAGAAGTTACTATCAGGTCTATTGTAAGAGCCCATGTTGAAGCGTATGCTGTTGGATTTAGTGAAAGACATTTAAGTGAATTAAATGACCCAGAAGGTACATTGAATATGAAAATTCATAATGTATTCATTGCTTCTTTGGGTGAGGAAATTCAGTATTATTCAGCATTGGCTCGTTCTTTGGATAGTTCTTTGGGAAATATGTTGGAAGCAATGGCAATCAATATTGCCAAATTGTTTTATGAAGTACATACAAATGTAGAAGGTTATATAACATCTAAACAAATTAATTTGATTTCTAATATACTTGAGGGCTACACCAGAAATATCAAGAAACCTGAAATATCGGATTATATAAATCTTCGCAACACAAAAGGGAATGTGATGCGTAAGATATTCAAAAAGAAATCCAGCGATTATTATTTAATTGATAAAGAAAATAATGAGCATCATTTAATAGAACTAAAAATTGGTGGTGATTTAGATAATAAAAAAGCCAGGTCTGAAAAAGAAGCAATACTTGAACAATATGCTATTTTATCTAATTCATTACCTGAACATACAAAAATTTATATTTACTTTGCAACTGCGTATAATCGTTATGGAGAAGGAAAACCATGGCAACAATCCAGAGTGCTTCAATTTTTTGCACAAGAGGAATTATTGATTGGGAGAGATTTCTGGAATTTTATCTGCAAATCGGATAAAGGTTATGAGGTTGTTTTAGATGAATATAAAAAATCAGCCCCGCTAATTGTTTCAGCATTAAACAAAATTAAAAAAGCATATTTAAAATAAAATGAAGGAAAAGTATTATATATCTAATGGTGATAGTCGTGAATTGATAAAAAATATTCCTGATAATTCAGTAGATCTAATTTTAACCGATCCGCCCTATAATTTAGGAAATTATTCAACAGGTAATATTGAATTAAAATGGCGTAAAGAAATTAATAATGATTTAGCAGAATGGGACAAAATAGATTTTGAACCTAAAGAATGGGTAAGTGAATTTAAAAGAATTTTAAAACCAACAGGCAATATTTTTGCTTTCACTTCTTACAATCTTATTGGCAAATGGCATGAGGCGTTTGATCCTGAATTTGATACATTTCAATTTATGGTTTGGCATAAAACCAATCCTGTTCCTAAAATATTCAAAGCAGGATTTTTAAATAGCTGTGAATTAATAATTTGTTGTTGGAATAAAGGTCATACATGGAATTTTCTTTCTCAAAAGGAAATGCATAATTTTATAGAAAGTCCTATTTGTATGGGCTCTGAAAGAATTAAAAAACCTGTTCATCCTACTCAAAAACCTATTAAAGTATTATCAAAAATTATTCAGATAGCATCTAATCCAGAACAGGTTGTATTTGATCCTTTTATGGGAGTTGGATCAACAGGTGTAGCAGCACTTAAATTAGGTAGAAAATTCATCGGTTTTGAACTTAACAAAGAATATTTTGAAGCTGCTAAAAAAAGAATTGAAAATGAACTATCACAAATTAGTTTGTTTGCTCAAAATGAATGAAACCAGTAATTTTTTCATTATCAGTTATTATTAAAGTTTTACACCAATGGCTAAATCATCATTCAGAGTAAAAGCAAAAGATAAAGACGAAATTCCAAAAGCAGAACTGTCGTGGAAAAATATTAAAAAATCATTTTATCTTTTTAATTATTTAGGTGCAGAAAAATGGAAGTTTATTGTTGGAATGCTCTTCCTGTTTGGCACGGCATCCGTTGGCTTAATTTTTCCATTAGTATCAGGTAAAATGATTGGATACTTTGGAGAAACTCATCTTTCTCAACAAGAAATGCGGCAGCAACTTTTCCAAATTGGCAAAATACTTTTGTTGATTTTGATTCTACAAGGTTTTTTTTCATTTATGAGAGTGTATTTCTTTTCTCAGGTTACCGAAAGTATTTTGAAAAAATTGCGAGATGATGCTTTTAGCAAAATCATTCGTATGCCAATGGATTTTTTTTACAACAATCAAAGTGCCGAATTAAGCAGCCGAATTGCTACTGACATTAATGTGATATCCGATGCTTTTACTATCAATATCGCTGAATTTATTCGTCAATCTATAGTTGCTGTTGGCGGTATCACACTCTTATTTTATTATACTTCTTGGGAAATCATTAAATGGTTTCTGTTGATGGTGCCGCTTTTGATAGTAATTACTATGATTTTCGGAAGAAAAATAAGAAGTTTTTCAAGACAATTCCAAGATTTAATTGCAGAAAGTAATGTGATTGTAGGTGAAGCATTTACAGGTATATTAAATGTCAAATCATTTACTAATGAATGGTATGAAGTGAAAAGATATACCGAAAAAACCGCACAGGTAAAGCAAAAAGGCATTTTATATGGCATTTTAAGAGGTGTGTTTTTTGCTTTCATTATATCTGTCATTTTTGGTGTGGTATTTTTTATTTTATGGAAAATGTTATTATTGAAAAATGATGGTGTGATTACAGCCGAGCAGTTTGGAAAATTTATGATGCTTTCATTGTTTGTGGCAGGTTCATTAGGTGGATTGCCCGAGCAAATAGCATCTATACAAAGAGCATTAGGCGCTAATGATAGATTATTAAACTTATTGCATCAGCCCATTGAAAATGTGCAAATTCAAGTAACAGATAAATATACACTTCCAAAAGTGTTGAAAGGAAATATACAATTCAAAAATGTGTGCTTTTCTTATCCATCAAGAAAAAATTTTCAGGTTCTAAACAATATCAGTTTTGAAATAAAAGCAGGGCAACAAATTGCTTTGGTAGGTAGCAGCGGAAGCGGTAAGAGCACTATTGCTCAATTGATATTACGATTTTACGAGCCAGATTCAGGAAGTATTATTGTTGATGGAAAAAATTATACAGAATACGATTTGACATTTTACAGACAACATATTGCTATTGTGCCGCAAGATGTAATGTTATTTGGTGGAACTATTTATGATAATATCAAATATGGAAATGTGCATTGTACAGAAGAAGAAATTGTAGAAGCCGCTCGCAAAGCCAATGCATTAGATTTTATATTACAATTCCCTGACCAATTCAACACTATTGTAGGAGATAGAGGCATTCAATTATCAGGAGGTCAAAGACAAAGAATTGCAATAGCCCGTGCTATTTTGAGAAATCCATCTATTTTAATTTTAGATGAGGCAACATCAAATTTAGATGCAGAAAGTGAGCAGTTAGTTCAAAACGCATTAGAATCATTAATGAAAAATCGCACTTCTATTATTATTGCTCATCGTTTATCTACTATCAGAAATGCAGATAATATTATCGTTTTACAACATGGTAAAATTGTTCAGCAAGGCACTTATGATGAGTTAATGAAAGACACAAGCGGCTTCTTTTATTCTTTCAATAAATTGCAAATAGAAACAAAAGAGTTAGTATAAATTTTATCTTCATGTATCCTAAAGTTTATCTCAAAAAAAATGATTTTTTACAAAGAAAACATCCATGGATTTTTTCAGGTGCATTAAAAAAAACTGATACATCACTTCATAATCAAATTGTATATGTGTGTGATGATAAAGACAATGTATTTGCCACAGGTTATTATCAAAACAACAGCATTGCGGTTAAAATACTTGATTTTTCAAGGCAAGTAATTGATTTAAATTTTTGGATAAAAAAAATCACCAATGCTTATCATTATAGAAAAAAATTATTTGAAGATGATAGTCAGAATAATGCATATCGGTTGATATTTGCAGAAGCAGATGAATTACCGGGCTTAATTATTGATAATTACAATGGACACCTTGTAATGCAGGCACACACTGAATTTATGTATCATCAAAAACCTATTATACAACAAGCACTGCAATATGTTTTGAAAGACGAGATGAAGATACTATTTGATAAATCAGATTTTTGTGATGCCAATGAAAATGAGGGATTGCCTGCCGATGGAATAATTATTGAAAATGGCTTTCAATTTTATGTCAATTGGAAAGATGGACAAAAAACAGGTTTCTTTTTAGACCAAAGAGATAATAGAAATATATTAAAACAATATGTAAGTGATAAAGTAGTTTTAAACACATTCGCTTATTCTGGAGGATTTTCAGTGTATGCATTAGGTGGAAATGCTCGTTTGGTGCATTCTGTGGATAGTTCAGCAAAAGCAATAGAATGGTGTAATAAAAATATTCAATTGAATCATTTTCAGCAAAATCATCAATCTTATGTTGCAGATGTTTTTGAATTCTTGAAACAAATGCCTGAAAACTTTTATGATGTAATAGTTTTAGATCCACCTGCTTTTGCTAAAAGCGTGCATCACAAACATAGTGCTGTTCAGGCCTATAAAAGGTTGAACTTATTAGCGTTAGAAAAAATCAAATCAGGTGGATGTTTATTAACCTTTTCCTGCTCAGGAATTATAGATAAGTTTTTATTTTACAATACCATTGCTGCAGCCAGTTTTGAAAGCAAAAGAAAAGTAAAAGTTTTAGATTATCTTCATTTACCACCTGACCATCCTGTTATTCCCAATTTTCCAGAAGGAGAATACTTAAAAGGAATGATTTTGTATGTGGATTAAAATCTTTTTATCAAAAGGTGTTCTTATCTCACAAATGTATTGGCAATAATATCAGGATAAACACCTGTAATCACTAATAAAATCAAGCAAATAAATAACAATGCCCATTCTCTGTTGTTAAGTGTGATTGGATGAGTTGCTTTTTGTTTGTTGGAAGTTTCAAACATCACCAAAATTAATTTAAAGTAATATACAATGCTCAATACAGATGCAAGTAAAGCAACAATCACCATCCATTTATATGAAGATACCATCAAGGCAGATAAAACATAATATTTAGCAAAAAAGCCCGCAGTTACAGGAATCCCCGCCATTGATAATAATGCAATGATTAAACTAACTGCCAAATAAGGTTGTTGATAAATCAATCCTTTTAAAAGGTCTAATTGCTCATTATTATTTTGTGATACAAACTGAACTACTGCAAAAGCCGCTATGCTTGCAATAGAATAAGCAAAAGTGTAATACAATAAAGCATTAACGGTAGAAGCATTTCTCAAATCAGCAATAATCAATAACATCATAATTGAAGCATGGCTGATGCTTGAAAATGCCAATAATCTTTTGATATTAGTTTGTTTTAGTGCAGAAAAATTGGCTATTACTAATGAAATTAAAATTAATATTGAAACCAATTCTACATAATGATTGTAAGCAGGATAAAAATACCATAAAAATAATTTCATAATAGCCACAAATACGGATGTTTTGACAATAGTGCTCATTAATGCTGTAATAACAACGGGCGAACCTTCATATACATCAGGTGTCCAAAAATGAAAAGGGGCTAATGATACTTTGAAACCCAGTGCTATCAATATCATCACAATACCTGTATAAGCAAATAATGGAACACGGTCTGTGCTTAATGTGGATTGAATGATTGATAAATCAAAACTTCCTGATGCCCCATATAACAATGCAATTCCAAACAATAAAAATCCCGATGCAAATGAACCCATAATCAAATACTTAAATCCTGCTTCATTGGATAGAATATTTTTCTTGTTACTTGCAGCCAACACATACAATGGAATGCTTAAAATTTCAATACCTAAAAACAAACTTACCAGATTATTAAAAGACACCAGCATCAATGCTCCAATCAATGAAAATAAAACTAATGATGTATGCTCTACTAAATTAGTTTCTTCACTAAAATAAGATTTGGACATCATAAACCACAATAAAACTGTAACTAACAAAACATTTGAAAATGCCAGTGCTAAACTATCAAACATTATCATATTATCAGAATACTTCCATGAAAAAGGATGTGACCATTCTTGAACATTCATAACAATAGCCAAAAGAATACCTATGATTGAAAGCGGATAAAGAAATTTCTTAAAATTCAAAACTTCGGAAAGCAGTGCTAATATACCTACAATCAAAATTACAATCAATGCTGTCATATTAATTATTTTAATATCTCATTAATATTTAATGAAGTGAATAAATTGAGTGCTTGTGGATAAATACCTAAAAATAAAATGAAAAACACAATCAAAAACAAACTCCATTTGTCTTTTTTATCCAATGCTCCAAAAGTATAATTTGTTTTTACAACATCTCCCAACATCATTTTTTGGTAAGCACGAAGCATATACACAGCACCTAAAATTACAGATAATCCTGCTATTACTGCCCACATCAACCCAATTTTTGAAATACCTGTAAGTATCAAAAACTCTCCTGCAAAGCCATGTGTGAGTGGAAGAGCAATAGAACCCAATAATATTATTAAAAATAAATTTGAAAATTGCCCGTTGAGATTTCGTATACCACCTAATTGAGAAATTAACCTTGTGCCTGTATGTTTTTCAAATAAATGCACGATGTAAAACAATCCTGCTACATATACGCCGTGTGCAAACATTTGAGTAGCCGCTCCATCAAAAGTTTGCTTATTGAAGGCGAGAATACCTGCTGCAATTAAGCCCACATGAGCCATAGAAGCATAAGCCAACAATCTTTTGAAATCCGTTTGCACCAGAGCATTTAAGGAAGCATAAATCACACCCGTAATGGATAACAATAAAGTTACATTCTTCCATTCATTGGCTGCATAAGGCACCACGGGCATTAACCAGAACATTAGTCCGTAAAGTCCCATTTTCAGCATTAACCCTGATAACATCATAGTTCCTTGAATAGGCATATTAGTATAAGTATCAGGTTGCCATGAATGTAATGGAAATATAGGAATCTTTACAGCAAATCCTAAAAATAACATCCAGAATACAATGGTTTGTTGAGTTGGTGTCAATAATTTTCCTGCCTGATAAAAATCTAAAATATCCCACGACTTTCTACCTTGCTCATTTAATAATGCTGTATGTTGATACAAATAAATAAATGCTGCCAGCATAAAAATAGAACCGAAAAAAGTGTACAGAAAAAATTGTAATGTAATTTTTTCTTTGCCCTCTGCTCCCCACATTAAGCCAATTAAGTAAATAGGAATAAGTGCTAATTCCCAAAATACATAAAATGAAAAAGCATCTTTAGTAAGAAAAACGCCCATCATTGCCATTTGCATCAGCAAACCTAAAGCATAAAATAAATACGATTTTTCACCATATTGATTTTTTTCAACTGATAAAAATATCACAACAAAAATCAGAGCATTCAACAATGCCAATGATAAGGAAACGCCCGTTAAGTGTAAATGCCAGTGGGCATTGATAGCATTTATCCAGTTGTAATCTACTTTTAGTAAAAAAGCATTGTTATTAGCAGAATAATTCAAAAAATAACCTATTAATGCTACTAAAAATTCAATCCCAACAAAAAATAAAGCATATCTTCTTGCATTGCTGCGAAATGCAGGCGTGAGTAAGGCAAAAAAACCTATTAAAGGAATTAAAATCAAAATATTTCCAATCATAATTTTTTATTTAGTCATCATCAATATTACAATAATGCTGATGGTCATTGCCATAATGTAATAGGCAATATTGCCAATATGTATTTTTCTAATCCATTCACCTAAAAACATTGTTGTATTGCTGATTCCGTCTATTATTCCTTTGAATAAAATATTTTCAAAAAATTTCCAGCATACTTTTCCTAAAAAGTCCAATGGCTTTCTAATAGTATTATCATATAATTCATCTACATAAAACTTATGATAAATAACTTTTTGCCACCATTTCAATTCTTTTTCATCTTCAACAGGCAACATACCGTTCACAACAAACAACTGATAAGCAAAATAAATACTCGCTCCTGCTCCTGCAACAGCAATGCCCATCAATATCCATTCTGTTTCGTGGCTTAATCCCAAATATGATTTGACAATTATTACATTATCTAAATAATGTCCAATCCAATTTTTAGTTCCTAACAATTCAGGTAATCCTAAAAGCCCGCCAATAGCACTTAATACGGCTAAAATAATTAAGGGATAAGTCATTACGGCAGGTGATTCGTGCAAATGTTTATACAACTCGCTTCCACCACGAAAATATCCCCAAAAAGTTAAGAATAACATTCTAAACATATAAAATGCAGTAAGCATAGAAGCAATTACACCAATTAACCATAAAACTTTATTGTTTTCATACACATGGGCTAAAATTTCATCTTTACTGAAAAATCCTGAAAATGGCGGAATACCACTAATAGCAATGGTAGCAATCAACATAGTAAAATATGTTATAGGAATTTTCTTACTTAATCCACCCATTTTACGAATGTCTTGTTCTCCGCCCATAGCGTGAATTACAGACCCCGCTCCTAAAAACAATAATGCCTTAAAAAAAGCGTGAGTAATAACATGAAATACTGATGAAGAATAAGCCCCTGCTCCTAATCCTAAAAACATCAATCCTAATTGAGAAACGGTTGAATAAGCCAGAATTTTTTTAATGTCAAATTGTAAAGTAGCAATGATAGCAGCCCATAAAGCAGTAATTCCGCTTATAACAGCCACTACATTCATTGCCGTTTCTGATAATGAATAAAACACATTTGAACGAACGACCATATATATACCTGCAGTAACCATTGTGGCAGCGTGAATTAATGCAGAAACAGGCGTTGGACCTGCCATTGCATCGGGCAACCAAGTGTAAAGTGGAATTTGAGCACTTTTTCCCGTAGCACCTAAAAACAAAAGTAAAGCAATTAAAGTAACTGTTGATGAATAAGTAACTACTCCGGGCTCTAATAAATCAATGTAATTTAAACTTCCAAAACTATTAAACATCAATGTCATAGCTAAAATAAATCCCAAATCACCAATTCTATTCATAATGAATGCTTTCTTGGCTGCATTATTGTAATCGTGATTTTTAAACCAAAATCCAATCAATAAATAAGAACAAAGACCAACACCTTCCCAGCCCACAAACATAGTAGCGTAACTGTTTCCTAATACCAACATCAACATAAAAAATACAAACAAATTCAAGTATGAAAAATAGCGGCTAAATCCTTCGTCTTCGTGCATATATCCAATAGAATAAATATGTATAAGAAATCCTACTCCTGTAATAACAAGTATGTACAATGAAGATAAACTATCCAGCCAGAAACCCATAGGAATATCCAGCATTCCGCTTACAATCCATCTGTAATAATCAACATTCGATATTCTATCAGGAATTTGTTGCAATTGTATAAATGCTATTAATGAAAGAACAAAAGATAAGCCCACACTTCCACTTGCAATATATCCCACTAAATGTTTTGAAAGATTTTTTCCTAATATTCCATTGATAATACTTCCAATAAGTGGTAATAAAACAATGAGTAATAATATAGATGCCATAATTTTAATCTTTTAAATTACTGAGTAAATTAGTATCAATGCTTTTAATGTTTCTATAAATCATAGTTAAAATAGCCAATCCTACAGCAACTTCTGCAGCTGCTACGGTCATTACAAAAAATACAAATACCTGTCCGTGTGTATTTTGATGCAATGCAGAAAATGCCACTAATAATATATTGACTGCATTAAGCATTAATTCTATGCACATAAATATTATGATACTATTTCTTCTTGCCATTACTCCAATGGCTCCAATGGTAAATAATACCGCACTTAACAAAATAAAATAATCTATTGCAATACCGTTTATCATAAAATGATGGTTTGTTTTATTAAATCCCATTCTTTGTCGCTGTGCAATTATAAAGATGTAGAATGGGAATTATAGGTGTTATTGTATTTTCTTTTTGCCCATCATAATTGCGCCTACCATTGCGGCAAGCAGCAATACAGAGACAATTTCAAATGGAAATAAAAAATCAGTAAATAATACCTTTCCTAAATTTTGAACCAATCCCGTTTCTGAAACACCATAAAATTTTTTATCTAATGTTTCTGCTCCTTTTAATGCCCCTGTGAATGTTAGTAATAACATACCACCAATAACACCAGCAATAATTTTTGTAAGCAAAGTTCTTTGTGGTTCTGTATCTTGATTTAAATTCATAAGCATTATCACAAACAGAAACAATACCATTATTGCACCTGCATAAACAACTATATTCACTACCGCAAGGAATTGAGCATCTAATAACAAGTAAATGCCAGAAATAGAAAAGAAACTCATTATTAAATACAATACACTATTTACAGGACTGCGACTAAAAACAACCATTAAACTGAAAAGTATTGCTAAAAAAGATAAGATGCCAAACAACCATTGATGAACCGATAATCCTAACATTTCAATTTTTGAGTGGCAAATGTAAATCAAAATTTCTTATCAAATAAAAAAATGTGAAAAATTATATTTATGCAATTTGCATGCTTAAGACAGAATTCGTAGCAAATAATTAAAAATTAAAAATATTCGTGCAACTTGTCCCCAACTGCGTTGGGGATTCGTGGCAAATAATTAAAAATCAAAAATATTCGTGCATTCGTGGCATATAATTAAAAATTAAAAATCCTTGCGTTCTTTGTCTTCAACTTCAACTTCGTTGGGGATAAACATCTTTTTGAGTTCCTTCGCTACGCTCAGGATGACAATGATTCTCGCTTTGTCACGATGAAGGAAGTGAAGCATATTGTCACACTGAACAGAGTGAAGCGTCTCAATTTACTTTGCGTTCTTTGCGGCTTTGCGTGAGATAACTTTGTCCGCTATAGGCGGAACGCAGTGAAATATTTTGTCATGCTGATCCGCCAAAGGCGGAGAAGCATTTAAAATTGAGTAGAAGTATTAGATTTTTCGCTCCGCTCAAAATGACAAAGTTTGCCATGCTGAACGAAGTGAAGCATCTGAAATAATACATAGAAAAATTAGATTCTTCGCTACGCTCAGAATGACAATACTTTTGTCATGCTGAACGAAGTGAAGCATCTGTATTTGATTCAGTTCCTTTTCTTCCAAAGGCAGAAAACGCTCACACATAGATTTCATCTATAGATTTTAATTTTCTACTTTTGCCCAAAAATAAATGCGATGAACATTCAAGAAAAATTTAATAATTACTCATATACTGTAACAGAAAGGTTCATCAGATATGCACAAATTGATACTCAATCTGACCCCAATAGCACCACTTTCCCATCTACTGAAAAGCAAAAAAATTTAGCAAAGTTATTAGTTCAGGAGTTAAAAGCAATGGGGATGAAAAATGCAGAAATGGATGAAAATGGTTATGTATATGCTGAATTGCCTGCTAATACGGAAAAGCAAGTGCCTGTTATTTTCTTTTGTGCTCATATAGATACTTCGCCCGATTGCTCGGGAAAAGATGTAAAACCTATTATTCACAAGAATTATCAAGGTCAAGACATTGTTTTACCTGATGATCCATCACAAATTATTTCACCAAAAAATCATCCTGAATTATTAAATCAAATAGGGAATGATATTATTACTGCCAGTGGAACTACTTTATTAGGTGCAGATAATAAAGCGGGTGTGGCTGAAATTATGGATGCTATGTATTTTTTAATCCAACATCCTGAAATCAAGCACGGTACTATCAAGGTATTATTTACACCTGATGAAGAAGTGGGAAGAGGAACAGAGAAGATTAATTTGAAAAAACTCAATGCACAATTTGGATATACCATAGATGGAGAAACATTAGGCCATATAGAAAATGAAACATTTAGTGCAGATGCGGCAATAGTTGAAATACAGGGATATTCCACTCATCCTGGCTTAGCCAAAAATAAAATGGAAAATGCTTTGAAAATTGCAGCAGAAATCATTCAATCCTTACCAGCAGATAAAGCACCTGAAACCACTGAAAAAAAAGAACCATTTATTCATCCTACATCTATCAATGGTAATATTGATAAAGTGGAAATTCATTTTATTTTAAGAGCGTTTGAAGAAAATACATTAAAAGAAATGGGAAGAATTTTAAGTGAAACCGTCAATCAGGTCATTAAAAAATATCCTAAATCATCTGCAAAGGTTCAAATTAAAGAGCAATACAGAAATATGAAAGAGGTATTGGATAAATATCCATTTGTGGTAGAATATGCTGTTGAAGCCATTAAAAGAGCAGGATTGAATCCAACATTGCATTCAGTAAGAGGAGGAACCGATGGTTCAAGGTTATCATTTATGGGATTGCCTTGTCCAAATATCTTTGCGGGAGAGCATGCTTTTCACAGCAAACAAGAATGGGTAAGCGTTCAGGATATGCAAAAAGCAGTTCAAACCATTGTGCATTTATGTTCAGTATGGGAAGAAAAATCCAAGTAATTTTTTCAAAAGATATACTAAATAAAAAAGGGCTTGCATTATGCAAGCCCTTTTCATTTGAAGACAATATGAGTTACTTAATTTCAATTCTCTTTTGTGCTTTTTTAATTACACTTTCTTTTTTGGGAATGTTAATGTTTAAGATTCCATCTTTGTATTCAGCAGTAATCTTTTCAGCATCTACAATATCGGGCAAAGTAAATGATCTGCTGAATGAGCTGTAATTGAACTCTCTGCGTGTGTAATTTTCTTTTTCTTCTGTTTTTTCTTCTTTTTGTTCAGAAGAGATGGTTAGCACATTGTCTTCTAAATCAACTTTAATGTCTTCTTTTTTTACTCCGGGCACTCCGAGTTCAATTTGGAATGCATCTTCGGTTTCTTTAATGTTAGCAGAAGGAATTGTACTTCCAATAAATCTGCTGATAGATGTTCCCCACACTGGAAAATCATTTTCAAAAAATGTTTCAATTAAGTTTTTGAAGGTGGGGATGCTGTTTTCATGTTTTACAATGTTTGCCATAGTTGTAAGTTTTTGGGGTTAATTCGCTTAACGATATTTCAATTCTTATACCATTATCAAAATGCGATAAAAATCTGATAATTTTTCATTGATATTAAAATTATTCAGTCAATTTGTCTAATTTTGTGCGAAACAAAAGACAAAATTTCATTGAAAATGAGCAACATATTGGAAGTGATTAATGTGAGTAAACAATATTATCAACACAAAGCATTAGATAAAATTAATATTGAAGTTAAAGAAGGTAGTGTGTTTGGTTTATTAGGCCCTAATGGTGCAGGAAAAACCACATTGATTAGAATCATTACGCAAATTATTTCTCCTGATGAAGGGAAGATATTATTTCAGGGAAAAGAAATTTCTGAAGATATTATTTATCAGTTGGGTTATTTGCCCGAAGAAAGGGGTTTGTATAAAAAAGTGAAAGTAATTGATCAATTGATGTATCTCGCGCAATTAAAAGGAATGGAAAAATATTCCGCTTATGAAAAAATTAATTATTGGTTAAAGAAATTGGAGATTGATAAGTGGAAAAATAAAAAGATTGAAGATTTGAGTAAAGGTATGCAGCAAAAAATACAATTCATTGCAACTATTGTCCATTCACCAAAATTAATGATATTAGATGAGCCATTTAGTGGATTTGATCCTATTAATGCAGAGATTATTAAAAATGAAATTTTAAAACTAAAAGAAGAAGGTGCTACAATTATTCTTTCTACACATAATATGAACAGTGTGGAAGAATTGTGTGATGATATTGCTTTAATACATCAATCCAAAGTAGTATTGAAAGGAAGCGTGTATAGTATAAAAGAACAATTTAAATCCAAAACATATCAAATCAAATTTAAAGGACACATTCAGGCATTTGCTCATTCATTGTGGAGTTCGGCAGAATTGTTGGAGAATAAAATATTACCTAATGGTGAAGTGATTGCAAAAATAAAATTAAAAGAAAATATCAACATCAATCAAATCATTCAACAAATTTTGCCTGTTTGTGAGATAACTGCTATTAACGAAGAGATGCTTTCAATGAATGATATTTTTATTAGAACGGTAGCAGAGCAAAATGTTATTTCAACTTCTTCAGCATTAACAGAATGATATTACGAGATTTCATAGAAGTATATGATTTTTTACTCTTTCCTGTGTATTTGATAGTATTTTCAATGGTGGCTATTTTTTACAAGAAAAAATATTTACGATTGGGAAAAGAAGAATACAGATATTTTGATTTAGGCATAATCATTAAAATGACGGGAGCATTTGCATTTGCAATGGTTTATGCTTTTCATTACAAAGATGGAGATACAGGTAATTATTACAGAACAGGCAAGGCATTGATGGAATTGCTATTTACACGACCATTGGATTATTTAGAAATTATGGTGGGTAATGCACATCCTAATCCTGCTTATTATTTTTATTCAGATGATTTTACTTACCCTGTATTTTGGACGCATGATAAATATGCTTTTTTTGTATCCCGAATTTCAAGTATTGTGTGTATATTTGGTATGGGCAGGTTTATTCCATCTACATTAGTGTTCTCCGTAATTGGATTTTGGGGCAACTGGAAGTTATTTCAAATGTTTTGCGAAAAATATCCACATTTAAGGAAGCAGTTATTCATAGCCATTTTTGCTGTGCCATCTACTGCTTTCTGGACATCGGGTATTATGAAAGATACAGTTACTTTATCAGCGGTATGCTGGTATTTATATGGCTTTTACAATTTATTGATTAAGAGAAAAATGAATTGGTATTATTGGTTGGCTATTATATCTGCAGTGTATATTCATTTGAATGTAAAACCTTATGTACTATATGCTTTATTACCCGGTTCTCTTATTTGGTGGAGTGTAAGTGTATTAGATAAATATAATGTAAGTGTTACTCGTTCTATTCTAACTATTGTTTTAATTTCAATAGGTAGTGTTATTGGATTTTTTGCATTGAGTGTTTTAAGTGATAAAATGGGCGATTATGCAGTAGATAGAGTACTTGAAAAATCTGAAGTGGTAAGAAATGATTTAAAGAGAGATGCATATAGAGGAAATTCATTTGATATTGGAGAATATGACCATACTTTATTCGGAATGATTGGCATTGCGCCCAAAGCCATATTTGCAGGGCTTTTCAGACCATCGTTGTTAGATGTTAGAAATCCTGTAATGCTCATTTCTGCTATTGAAAATACGATATTATTATTTTTACTCATCCGATTATTTTGGAGATATAAGTGGAGAAATATTTTTTATGTGATTTACAACGAATCTATTGTTTTATTCATGTTGATATTTTCTTTGTTTTTTTCTTATTCAGTTGGATTAAGTATTTCTAATTTTGGTTCATTAGTGAGATTAAAAACGCCTGCTTTACCGTTCTTTGTATTATCATTATTCATCATTGAATTTTATTGCAATCAATTAAAAATCAAACAACTTCATCACTATCAACCAAAATTTAATACAGCACTTTCAAATACATAGTTACTATGCCTACTAAGTTACAAAAATTTGCAGAATTCAAAACATTTCCTAATGCCTTCACATATTTGTATGATGATTTTTTAATTTCAGAAAAAAAATTTGAGCATTACAATTTGTGGAATAAAAATTTTTTTCAAAATAATCATCCTATTGTGATAGAGATTGGATGT
Source organism: Bacteroidota bacterium (assembly GCA_040758575.1). Classification (GTDB taxonomy): domain Bacteria; phylum Bacteroidota; class Bacteroidia; order B-17B0; family Aurantibacillaceae; genus BPGX01. The sequence continues at coordinate 173,658 of JBFLVH010000004.1, forward strand.
GGCAGAGGAGAATATACAGTAGGATTAGCAGAACATTTTAAGGACAAAAATTTTATTGGAATTGATTGCAAAAGTAACAGGATGTGGAAAGGTGCCAAATATGCCGTAGAAAAAAAATTATCTAATGTGGCTTTTTTAAGGACAAGAGTAGAGTTTTTAGAAAAAGTGCTTGCACCTGATGAAGTGAGCGAGATATGGATCACTTTTCCTGATCCACACGAGAGAAAATCACGAGCCAAAAACAGATTAACACATCCAAAATTTTTGAAATTATATAAAAAATTTTTGAAAGAAAATGGGATTATTCATTTGAAAACAGATAATAATATCTTGTTTGAATTTACTTTGGAGGTCTTGCAAAATCTGAATATTCAACCACTTCAACTATCTTTTGATATAAGCAAAGAAACACAACCTGAATGGGAATATATTAAAAATATTAAAACCTATTACGAACAATTATTTTCTGAAAAAGGTCATACTATTAAGTATTGTTGTTTTAAAATATCAAATGCTAATTTATGATTAAGATTAAAAGATTACCGCACAAAAAACATTTTATTTCACAACTTCAAAAAGCAGGATTGATAACAATTGGTATTGTAATATTCTCATTATTATTAGGTGTTTTCGGCTATATGTATTTTTTCAATTTGAAGTGGGATGATGCTTTGTATAATGCGTCTATGATACTAACAGGTATGGGGCCAGTTGCCCCTGCTGAAAATACAGGAGCTAAATTATTTGGTTCGTTTTATGCATTGTATAGTGGTGTGGCGTTTCTGACATCTGTGTCTGTAATGATGGCGCCTATTTACAGAAGATACATCCACAAGGTGCATTTAAATATATATGAAAATGAAGAAGATTAAAGTTGCTGTTTTTGGTATCCATCGCCCTTTTCGTGCACCTAATGAAAGATATAGGTTTGAACAATATAAAAATTTTTTATTACAAAATGATTTAATTATAAATTATTATTATATAATTAACGGAGAAGATGATAAAATTCTTTTTTCAAAAGGCAATTATTTCAAAAAAATATGGATATATATTAAAAGTTTCTTTAAAAGATGGCAACAGATTATCAAACTTAATCAATGTGATGTGATAATTATTTATCGTGAATTGCACTGGTTTAATTGTTTGACAAAGCATTGGATGAATATAATAAAGAACAAAACGCAAAAAATTATTTTTGATTTTGATGATGCCATTTGGCTAAAAGAGAAAAATATTTTAGCGGAATGGATAAAATCGCCTGCCAAAAAATTTCAAACATTAGTGGCACATGCAGATATGGTAATTGCAGGTAATTCTTATCTCTCTCATTATGCCCAACAATGGAATAAAAATGTGCATATCATTCCTACTTGTGTAGACACTGATTATTTTGTTCCAATACCTGAAATTAAAGATAAAAATAAATGTGTTATTGGTTGGATGGGTAGCCATTCTACTATTCAGCATCTTAAAACCATTATACCTGTATTAAAAAAGATAAAGCAATTATATCCTTTTGTTGAATTTAAATTTATAGGAAATAAAACTTATCTGTCTGACTTAAATGTTTATGTTGAAGATTGGCAAAAAGAAAATGAAATAGAAATACTCAATTCATTTGATATTGGCATAATGCCCTTACCAGATGATGAGTGGAGCAAAGGCAAATGCGGATTAAAAATGCTGACTTATTTATCCTGTGAAATACCATGTGTGGTAAGCAATGTAGGAGTGAATAAAGAAATTATTGAAAAAACAAGTGGTGGTTTTGTGTGTAATAATGATAAAGAGTGGTTAGAAAAATTATCATTGCTAATTGAAAACCCAACATTGCGTGAATCAATTGGTAAACAAGGAAGAAAAGGCATTGAAGAACATTATTCAATTAAAAAATGGAGAGAAAAATTTTTAGAATTATTCTTATTATAACTTTTTTATTTTCAAAAATATTATCGCAAGTGTATTTAGATTCATTGAAAAAATGGTCTTTATCAAGTAATATTGAAATGTATTACAATTACAATTTACAAGCACCTCATTTATATAGCAATAATCCTCTTTTAGTGTCATATAATGCTATCAATCAATACGACATTAATTTTTTGAATACAAAAATTGAATATCTTTCTGAAAAATTTAGGTTTTGTTTTTCTCCAATGTATGGCTCATATATGTATGCTAATAATATCAATGAGCCAAATTACTTGAAGTTTATTGATAGATTTAATATTGGTATCAAATTACACAAAAGAGAAAATGTTTGGTTGTATTCTGGTGTATTGCCTTCTCACATTGGTTTTGAATCAAATTACAATTATGAAAATTGGACAGCATCACGATGGATTACTTCTGATAATACTCCTTATTACGAAACAGGCGTTCGTCTTGAGTTATTGACAAGAAATAAAAAATGGCTTATTAATTTGAATGTATTAAATGGATGGCAAAATATTACTTATCAAATTCATCAGCAGTTGCCATCATTTGGTTATCAGATTCAATATTATCCTAATCAATATTTCATAATTAACTCCTCTACATTTGTTAGTTTTATCAATTCAAATTATCAAAGATATTTTCATAACTTTTATGTCAACTACGAAAAGAAAAATATTGGCATAGTTTGTTTTTTTGATTTAGGTAATCAAAAATATATGTGGTTTTCTTATGGAATGGCCTTAAAATACAAGATAAATAAATACTTCAATATTGCCACTAAATATGAAGAGTATAATGACGAACACAACATTATTTTATCTTATTTTTCTTCACCTGCACGCATTACTAATTATTCAATATCATTCAACTTTAATGCATTTAAACACATTATTTACAGAATAGAATACAGGCAATTCATTTCAAATAATAACATTTTTTTACTTCAAAATACTACGACAAGATATCAAAACATTATTTTCAACACTCTAACTTTTCATTTATGAAAATAAATAATATT
>JBFLVH010000005.1:0-176301 GCA_040758575.1 Bacteroidota bacterium
ATTGCAAATCGGCTCAAGAAAGAAGGGCGTCCTACAGTAAGCCATGAACGGATATATCAACATATATGGGAAGATAAAAAGAAAGGAGGTAGTTTATACAAGCACTTGCGAAGGCAAGGTAAAAAGTTATGATTTCAAGAAAAGATGAAATAATTGAAATGTTGAAAAAAGAACCTGATGATGTGTTTTTGAACTATGCTTTAGCGATGGAGTATTTAGCGGAAAATAATGAGCATCGGGCACTTCAACAATTTGAAAAAGTATTACAATTAGATAATTCTCACATTGCTGCCTATTATCAATGTGGAATGATTTATTTTAATTTGAATAATAAAGAAAAATCACTTGAATATTTAAGAAAAGGATTGGATATTGCCAGACAAAAAAATGATCTTAAAAATATTGCAGAATTTCAATCTGCTATCACTAACATTGAAAATGATTTGTTATGAATAATCAATGGTATTTTGACTGGGTAGAAATATTAAAAGTTACCACCGTTCTTTTTGCTGTCATTGACATTATTGGTTCTATTCCTGTTATTATATCACTTCGGCAAAGAGTAGGTGAAATTGATCCGTTGAAAGCATCAGTAGTTTCAATGGGAATAATGATTGCTTTTTTATTTTTAGGCACATCTATATTGGATTTAATTGGCATTCAAATTTCTGATTTCGCTATAGCAGGGTCTGTATTAATTTTTATTGTAGCATTTGAAATGATTTTAGGCATCAAAATTTCAAGAGATGAAGTGCCTCAATCTGCTACTGTAATTCCTGTTGCTTTTCCGCTTATTGCAGGCACTGGCACACTTACCACTTTATTATCCATTCGTGCAGAATATAGTTTGTTATCTATTTTAATTGCTATTTTCATCAATGTTTTGATAGTATATGTAGTGTTGAGAAATTTATATCGTATTGAAAAATTATTAGGAGTAAGCGGAATTGCAATTATGAAAAAAGTTTTTGGAATCATACTACTTGCATTGGCGATTAAATTATTTAGAAAATATACTGGAATTTAATATGTGTAAAGGAAAATGATGCAACAACAAAAAGATTCCATCTGAAAATTTTCTTTCACTTAGAAAATATAAAGTTATGAAAGGATGGTTAACAATTATATTATTGATTTTATCCAACACATTTATGACCCTTGCGTGGTATGGACATTTGCGATTCAAGGATTTACCATTTTTCAAAAATATTGGTTTAATAGGCACTATATTCATCAGTTGGGGCATAGCATTATTTGAATATATTTTGATGGTACCTGCTAATAAATTTGGAAGTAAAATTAATGGCGGACCTTTTGATATGTGGCAACTGAAAATTATTCAGGAAACTATTTCCATTCTTGTATTTGTTGTTTTTACACTTATCTTTTTTAAGACCGACCAATTAAGATTGAATCATATTATTGGTTTTATTTTCTTAATCGCAGCTGTGTTTTTCTTTTTCAGGAAATAAAAAAATCCCTCTTTACTGTAAAGCAAAGAGGGATTTTAAAAGTAGATGGAAAATTACCCTATGCAACAATATTTTGTTCTTTCAAAACATTATTCATTGTTCTTACTGCTTCGGCACTCTTATTGAATAATGCTTGTTCTTCAGCATTTAATTTAATATCTACAATTTTTTCCCAACCATTTTTTCCAATAATTACAGGCACTCCAAGACAAATATCTTTTTGTCCATATTCTCCATCAAGATAAACACTGCATGGGAATAATCTTTTTCTATCGTGCAAAATAGCATCTGTCAAAGCAGCCACTGCCGCACCTGGTGCATACCATGCAGAAGTGCCAATCATAGCAGTAAGAGTAGCACCGCCTACCATAGTATCAGATGCAACTTTTTTCAATGTTTCTGCATCTAAAAATTGTGATACAGGCACACCACGATAGGTAGCTAAACGAGTAAGAGGAATCATAGTGGTATCTCCGTGTCCTCCAATTACCATTCCATCTACATCTGCTGCAGAGGCATTAAGAGCTTTTGATAAATAAAATTTGAAACGGGCACTATCTAATATACCGCCCATTCCTATAATTTTATTTTTTGGCAATTTACTTTCTTTCACAGCCAAATAAGTCATAGTATCCATTGGGTTAGATACTACAATAATAATTGCATTGGACGAATATTTCAAAACATTGTCTACTACTGATTTGACAATGCCTGCATTAGTACCAATTAATTCTTCACGAGTCATTCCGGGTTTTCTTGGAATGCCACTGGTAATAATCACTACATCACTATTGGCTGTGAGAGAGTAATCATTATTACTTCCTACTATTTTAGTATTGTAACCTGTGATGTTAGATGCCTGAGCCATATCAGTGGCTTTACCTTCGGCTAATTTTTCTTTGATATCTAATAATACTACTTCGCTGGCAATAGAGCGATAAGCAATAACTTCGGCACAAGTAGCACCTACATTTCCTGCGCCAATGATGGATACTTTACTCATAGTTGTATTTTTTAATTTTTTTATTTGCGGCTAATTTAATACAAACAATTTGATTGCTACAAATGTTTTATGATTATTTAATATCAGATAATAATTCTTTGAGTGATTGTTCAATAATTGAAATGGCTTGTTGAATTTGTTGTTCACTAATAATAAGTGGGGGGGCTAAACGAATTATATTTCCATGAGTTGGTTTGGCCAGCAAGCCATTTTCTGCCATTTTGATACAAAGATTCCATGCAGTTATGCCTTTATTTTCATCAATAACAATGGCATTTAATAAACCTTTTCCACGAACTGTTTGAATAACATTATATTTTTGTTGTATTTGTTGTAATCCTGTTCTAAAAATTTCGCCCATTTTAAGAGCATTGTCAGCCATATTTTCTTCCAGCAATACTTGTAATGCAGTAATAGCAATCTTGCAAGCCAATGGATTTCCGCCAAAAGTAGAGCCATGTTCTCCGGGTTGAATACAAAGCATAATATCATCATTCGCTAAAACAGCAGATACAGGATACACGCCTCCACCTAATGCTTTTCCTAATATCAAAATATCAGGATGCACATTTTCATATTCACATGCCAGCAATTTTCCTGTTCTACCTAATCCAGTTTGAATTTCATCTGCAATAAATAATACATTATATTGTTTGCAAAGTTCATAAGCAGATTTTAAATATCCATCATCAGGCACAATCACACCTGCTTCTCCTTGAATGGGCTCCACTAAAAATGCTGCTATACTTTGATGTTGGTCTTTTAAAACTTTTTCAAGTGAATTTAAATCATTATATGGTATAGAAACAAAACCGGGCGTATATGGTCCAAATCCATTTCTTGCTGAAGGGTCTGAACTGAATGAAATAATGGTAGTTGTTCTGCCGTGAAAGTTTTTTTCGCAAACAATAATTTGGGCTTTGCCTTCGGGGATATTTTTTTTCAAATAGCCCCATTTACGAGCTAATTTTATAGCTGTTTCTACGCCTTCTGCACCAGTGTTCATTGGCAGAAGTTTATCATAACCAAAAGTGGTTGTAACAAATTTTTCATACTCACCTAAAACATTGTTGTAGAAAGCACGAGAAGTTAAAGTAAGTTTTTGAGCTTGCTGAATAAGGGTATTAATTATTTTTGGATGACAATGTCCCTGGTTTACTGCGCTATAAGCAGATAGAAAATCTAAATACTTTTTACCTTCTACATCCCATACATATACACCTTCACCTTTTGATAAAACTACTGGTAACGGATGATAGTTGTGTGCGCCGTGTTGATCTTCTAGTTCTATAAAATATTGAGAACCTAACTTCGTTGTCATCATTGCTTTTTTTGTGCAAAGGTAAGAAATTAAAAACTTTTAGTGGGAATGAGTGTGATACGAAAAATTTGTCTATGTTTAATTAGAAAATTTAGATGCGTTATTGCCAGAATCATAGCACAAGACATATACATCTATGTAATATTCAAATGCTTCTCCGCCTTCGGTGGAGCGAAGCGAAGAATATCAAGAGAAGATGCTTCACTTCGTTCAGCATGACAAGGACATTGTCCGCCAGAGGCGGAGCGCAGTGAAGAATCTTATATTTTCATTCAATTTAGATGCTTCACTTCGTTCAGCGTGACAAGAACAAAGAGGCGGACAACTTTGTCATCCTGAGCGGAGCGAAGGAACTGAATAATGGGCGCTTTACTGCGTTCATTACGACAAGAGGAATTGTTATCCGTCAGAGAAGCGTAGCGATAGTGCAATCAATAAATATTAAATATTCAAAAATATCTATAAAAATTTAGATTTAGAAATACTACGATGCAAACAAATTATTTATCTTATCTACTTTACAATATCAATTGAAATGAAAATTTGATGCCAAAGTTATCAACTGTACGGGGCAAGGGATAAGTGAGTCGCCATAAGGCGTCTATTCTGAAAATTTTGAAAATATTTTCTACTCCAACATTGGCTTCAACATAAGGTCCTGATTCTAACGTTTTCAACGTAGTAGGAAACAGAATTACATTTTTATTTTGAGGATTTACACTGCCCCAAACACCTTTAATGCCTGCAACTTCACGCAACTTAAGTTTTTTAAGTAAAGGTATTCTATTCAAAATTAATCCATTCATATGATGCTCTGCGCTTGCAGATATATATTGGTCAGATACAAATTCAAAATATTTCATCATGTTGTAAGCATAAGGGTCATACATATATGTTTCATTTCCTCCATGCAATTCCATTAGTGGATATGGTAATGTTCCATAAATTTTTCCTGCGGTAACATTAGCATCAATATAACCTAATATAGGTGTAATTCTAATTCTTTTGTAAATGCTTAATGCTACTCGTTGAAAATTATATTCTCCACCATAAGCATCGGGCAAAGATTTAGAATACATTAGTTGAATAACGGGATAAGTAGTTCCTAACGAAACTCTTTCAAAGTTTCCGCCTACAAATTTTTCTTTGTAAGCAAAACGAATATTGATGCGAGCTTCTACATTTTTAATAAAATCTTTTTGTTTAATTTTGTTATCTAAAGTATTAAGATACAAATATGGGTCGTTGAGTGGAAGAGGTGTGTAGGTGGTGCCAAATAAAGTTATTTTAGTTGTTAATCCAGGAAACCATTCTCTTTCATACCAACCTTCTGTGCGATTAACTTTTGTGAGTGTTCTCAAACCTCTTGCTCTTAAAAATGATGCGAATAAATTATCTTGTGAAAAACCATTTTGACTTTGTCCTAATATTTCATAGTCGCTTTTGAAATTAATTCCGAATAATTGGCGATGTGGTTTTTGAGTAATAAAACACTTGAAACCTAATCCATATTTCCATTTTTCATCTTTTGTTCCATAGGCAATATAACCATTTAATTCATACCACTTGCTAAATATAGCGCTGGTTCGTCCGCCAAATCTGAATCTTGGTCCTTCAATTAAATTGTAACTTATCATATTGTAGTAAGGGCCTATTTCAAAGTTATTTAATTTTTTATACCCATTAAAAAGCAAGTAAAAAAAGTCCACCCAGGTTTTATACACAGGTAAAGTTTGAATAGTGTCAATCATTTTAAATATCTTGAGTTCCCTTTGCGATAGTGTATCGTGGCGATGCTGTTGCCAAAAAGCATCATCTTTTTTTAGGGCATCATCTTCAACTATAATGGCATCTCCAAGAGTGTAAAAATTATCTGGTTTAGGTTGATTAATGAGAATATTTTTGTAAGATGTGGTTTTTCTGCCATAAAATCCGATGGCTTTTTTAGTAGGTGAAAAATCAATAACCAACCTGTCCTTCACCAGCATCCAGGTAGTGTCAATTCGCTCGTATTCTTGAGTAGATTTTACCTGATTGATAAAATTGATGTTGGCTTCTTTAGGTAAAGACATTTCAAATCTTTTGACACCCCATGATGTATCGGCAATCCAGATGTTACCAGAAAATGCTATATCACCTGTTCTTTTAGGTTTGAAGCGAATATGATAACAGTATTTATTTCCTATAAAGCCACTATCTTCAAGGAAATATTTATAGTAAAAAAAACCTTCAGATGAAATAGGACTTGGAAATTGTTTGTCAAAAATCAAAATATTATTATCGTAAATATTGATTTTTTGATACATATCACCCATGATGCTTGAAATGCTTGAATTTTCAACTCCTGTAATTTTGCTGGCTTTGACAATTTCTTTTTTTCTTGGTGGATTTTTTTTGTAATAAAATTCAGATAAATTTTCTACCATAAAAAATGGCAATGATGGCTTTTCATCGCTATAAACGCTATCTACATTTTTGAATACAAAGGCAACGGGCTTCATCAACTTACTTTCTCTCATTTCTTTTGGAATTTTATTCAAATCAAATTCTATTTTATTGTACACTTCATATTGATATGCTTCTAATTTGTCAGGATTATTGCGGCTTTTATTAGCAATAGCATTTCTGATAATTCTATGTGCGGGATTTTCTCCTGCTTTTACAACCACTTCTTCCAGTGAAATTCCTTCTAATTCCATTGGCATATTAATAACCTGATTGGAGATATTTTTTTGAATTTTTCTTGCTAATCTTTTATATCCTACATACACGGCAATAAGGGAATCACCTAATTTATTGGTTTTAATTATATAATTACCTTCAAAATCAGATTGAGTGCCAATGTTAGTGCCGCTGATGATTAAAGGGACAAAAGGTAAGGGCTCTTTAGTAGATGCATCAAATACTTTACCAGAAATGGTATAAGTGTTTTGAGAAAAAATATTTTTAGACAATAAAAAACAAAGCAAGAGAATGATTGCTATTCTGTAAAAATATAAATATTTTTCAAAATATTTTTTCACGCTAATTGAAATATGTGTTCTGCAATTGATAATGCTTCGTGGTGAGTTTGAATAAGTGCATTTAAATCAGGTTGGGCAATATAAGTCATTTTTTCTAATGTTTTTTCAATTACTACCGGTATTTGATAGAATTGAATTTTTTGTTTCAAAAAAAGCTCTACTGCTTTTTCATTAGCAGCATTTAATGCACAAGGCATATTACCCATCTTCTTCAATGCATCGTAAGCCAGTTGTAGGCAGGGGAAAGCACTTGTATCAGGTGGAAAAAAAGTAAGTTGTGGATATTTGGTAAAATCAAATCTTTCAAAACTTGTATTCACTCTGTTGGGGAAATGCAAGGCATAGTGTATTGGCAATTTCATATCTGGCAAGCCCATTTGTGCTTTAATGCTTCCATCTGAAAATTGAACCATGCTATGAATGATACTTTGTGGATGAATAATAACTTCTATTTGTTGGGGATGTAAATGAAATAACCATTTAGCTTCAATAACTTCAAGCCCTTTATTCATAAGCGTTGCAGAGTCAATAGTGATTTTGTTTCCCATTTTCCAATTAGGATGTTGCAATGCTTGTTCTAATGTTACTTTTTTAAGTTGTTCTTTTGAGAAACCTCTGAATGGCCCGCCTGATGCAGTAAGTATTATTTTTTCTATAGAAGAATATTGCTCACCTACTAAACATTGAAATATGGCAGAATGCTCAGAATCTACCGGAATAAGCGGTGTATTATTTTTTTGAGAAAGTTCATTGATGATATTACCTGCAACAACCAAACTCTCTTTATTTGCAAGTGCAACAGGTTTTTTATTTTGCAAGGCATGAATGGTTGTGGAAAGTCCAGCAAAACCAACTGCTGCAGCCAATACCATATCTACACTATCATATTCTAATACTTGTTTGGCAGCATCTTCACCTGCAAATACTTTTATGGGTAGATTTTTGAGAGATTCTTTTAATATAGAGTATTTTGATTTGTCTATAATAACTACAATATTAGGCTCAAATTCTTTTGCTTGCTGGATAAGCAAATCAACATTATTGTTAGCAATCAATACTTCTGCCTGAAGATAAGGGCTTTGTTGAATGACCTGCAATGCTTGCGTTCCAATACTCCCTGTACTTCCTACAATGGCTATTTTTCTTTTATTAATTGTCATAAATAATTTAGTTCAAGTTATATAAAATTTTTTATATTCTTTTTTGGATATAAACATTATAAATAAATTATTTTCATTTTATTTCCTTACATGTGAATATTCTTTCTGTAATTTTTTACTCTAATCCCAATTATTTTCTAATTATAATCCTTTGAATAATTCTTTATTTCCTGAAAATGCTTGCTTCAATGTATTAACAAATAAACTTTTTCCAAATCTTCTGGGGCGAGAGAGAAAATAATATCCTCCGCCTTGATTAGTAAGTTGATAAACATAAGGCGTTTTATCTACATAGTAATAATTCCCTTCAATAATCTTTGAAAGTGTTTGAATGCCTATGGGAAGTTTTTTCATAATAACAATATTAAATCTCTTCGTAATAATCCAATATTATTCCATCTAATGGATGCACCTGAATAAGCCGCATTTCTTTATTTTCAAATTCAAAAATCATTTCATCACAAAGATATTGATTAGTATTTTTATCTTTTGTTAATCTGACTTGTATCAACTTCTTATCTATAACTTCCTTCCACATTTCTGTTTGAGAAGCATTGACTCTGAATACTCTTATCTTTCCTTGAAACTCCTTTTCAATAAACTCTTTTTGTTCATCAAAGTTATATTCAATAGCACACAAACCTTCTTGCGATTCATTTCCCGACAAAATAATTTTTTCATCATTCTCAAAAATTAATTCAATAGCATCAATAACATCAATGGTTTGTTTGGGATTAATTTGATTTATCCATAAATAACAAACAACGCTTTTTAATACTTTATTCTGAATATTATCCAATAATGCAAGCGTATGATTATCTATAATATTTAATTTCTTTTGAACAGATGATTGATTCATTTTATGAAAATTTTTTCTCAAATTCTTGCATCACTTCAACTAAAACTTTTACACTTTCTAATGGCAATGCATTGTATAGCGATGCTCTATATCCGCCTACATCTCTGTGTCCTCTGATTCCACTGATGTTGGCTTCTTTCCACATTTTATCAAATTCTGGCTCAAGAGATTCATTTTTCAATCTAAAACAAACATTCATCGTGCTTCGGTCTTCCTTCGCAATCACAGTGCCTTCAAATAAAGAATTTCTATCTATTTCATTATATAACAATTCGGCTTTTTGTTGATTAATTTTCTCAATAGCAGAAACACCGCCAATTTTTTTCAACCATCTTAATGTTAGCATTACTACATATACAGGAAATACAGGTGGCGTATTAAACATACTGCCACCTTTAATATGTGTTTTGTAATCTAACATTGTGAGTAAATTCCCTTTACTTTTTTCAAGAAAATCCTTTCTTATCATTACCATTGTAGCACCTGCAGGTCCCATATTTTTTTGGGCTCCTGCATAGATTAGTGAAAATTTTTTAGCATCAACTTTTCTTGAAAAAATATCTGATGACATATCGCAAACCAATGGAACTTTTACATCTGGAAATGTTTTGTATTGCGTACCGTAAATAGTATTATTAGATGTAATGTGCAAATAATCTACATCTTCTGGAACAGTAAAGTTTTTAGGAATATATCCAAACTTTTTGTCTTCTGATGATGCTACCACATTCACTTCGCCTAATTTTTGTGCTTCTTTAATGGCTTTACTTGCCCATACACCTGTATTAACATACGCTGCTTTGGTTTTCAAAAAATTATAGGGCACCATTGCAAATTGCAAACTGGCTCCACCTCCAAGATAGATAACATCGTATTCATCTGCACTTACTTCAAAATGTTCTAATACCAATGCACGGGCTTCTTCCATTACTCTTTCAAAATTCTTACTTCTGTGTGATATTTCTAATAATGATAAATTCATATCATCAAAATTAATACACGCTTCTGCGGCTTGTTGCAACACTTCTTCGGGCAGTATTCCTGGTCCTGCACTAAAATTATGAACTTTGATTTTTTTTGAAACACTTGTTATCATAGAATGTTGATTTTTGCTCAAAGTTAATAAATAAATTCTCAATCTTTATCAGGATTTTTTTTGTAATACCACGCAGGTTTTGTTTGATAACCTTTGAACGCTGCACTAAAGTATAAACTTACATTTAATCCCGCAATGATAGTATTATTAGTTGATAATTCTGCATAAGCACCTAAACCTATTCCTAAATCATATTTGAACTTGTAAATACATTGAACTGTTGAATAAAAATTTAATCCAAAATAATTATTTTGAATTGTTTCTGTGGAATCCTGTGCAATAATGCCTTTGTAATGAAATGTTTCATCTTTGTACCCACCACCATAAGTTATACCAAGCGGATTAAAGATGAATGCAAAATGAATATTTTCTGTTTTGATAACAAATGGGGATAACAATAAATTGAAGTAACTTACATTAATATCTTTTTTTTCTGGGAATTGAAGTGATTGTTCATCTTTTAATCTAATCAATCCAACCTGTGCATACCACTCTTTCAAAATATGAAAATTAAAATTAAAAGTAACTCCTTTCATTGATGTAGTAAGATTATTTGAAATATAATAACCTCCATTTAATGAAAAAAAACCTGCATTAAGTTTGTAAATTTTATTGTCATACAATATTTTTTTAGGAATACTATCTACAAAAATAGTATCTACTTTAAGTTTATTTTGTGAGAATAAAATTAAATGATGTATTGTAAAAAAATATAATATACCTCTTTTAATGCGACTCAATTTTTTTGCCGCAAAATAAATAAACAATTATCACAAACACCAATCAATAGGCGAAATGCCTTTGCTTAACAAGTATTCGTTGGCTTTGCTAAAATGTCTGCATCCTAAAAAGCCCGTTCTGGCTAATGGTGAAGGGTGCGAGGCAGTTAAAATTAAATGTTTGTCTTTATCAATTAAATCCATTTTACTCATTGCCCATCTTCCCCATAGCATAAATACAACATTTTCTTTTTTTTCTGAAATGGTTCGTATTGTAGCGTCTGTAAATTTTTCCCAACCAATATTTCTATGACTACCTGGTTGATTTTTTCTTACGGTTAAAGATGTGTTGAGCAAGAATACGCCCTGCAATGCCCATTTTTCAAGATTTCCACTTTTAGGTATAGAGCATCCTAAATCGCTTTGAAGTTCTTTAAATATATTTTGTAAGGAAGGCGGAAGTTTTACACCATCATTTACAGAAAAACACAAGCCATTTGCTTCACCTGGATTATGATAGGGGTCTTGTCCTAAAATGACTACTTTCACTTTATCAAAAGGCGTGTAATTATATGCCGCAAAAATTCTATTTCCTGGCGGATAAATTTCATATTGTTGTTTTTCTTTTAGTAGAGTTTTTTTTTAATTCAATAAAATAATCTTTTTGGAACTCCTCTGCCAACACTTGTTTCCACGATTCATCTATTTTAGGGTTGATGGTTGTTGTTTGCATAAATTTATTTTTAGATTACTTCATTAAATTCTTTTCCATTAAATAATGTTGAATAACATCAAAAAGTAGATAAGATTTTTTTACAAGTTTATATTTATTCTGCAAATAAAAAGATAAAGCATTTTCACGAGCGTGTAAAATTATTGTTTGAATTCCTTTATCAATCGCTTGTTTTTCAAGGTATTCAAGAATTCTTTTTCCTAACTGCTGATTTCTATATTCTGGGTGCACTGCCATATAGCGAATTTGACCGGTTGTATAATCTATAATATCCAATCTTCCACAAGCAACGCAAATATTTTTTTCTTCAATATAAGCGTTCAAAGACAACTCATCTTTTTCGTCAAAAGAACTTTCAAAGGGCTGATTCCACGGCTTTCTCAACACTTCATATCGTAGTTGAAAAATTTTTTCAAGTTCAGATTTTTCTTTTGCTATTTTGATAATCATATTATTTCAAAGGCAATTGATGTAATAATGTTGTATGTCTTTCCATCAATATTTACAGGGCGAATATTTTTTTGTGTTTGTGGGCTTTTCATAACTTGTTCAATATCTTTAATGATTGCAATAGGAACATTGCTTTGTAAACATTTTTCGTATAAATCATCTGAAGTGAAATTTTTTATTCTTTCCTGTAAAATACGATATAGTTTTTCTCTGTTATTAACTCGTTCTTTATTATTAGAAAAGTCAGATAGATAAGGCAAATCAGGTAAGTTTAATATTTCACACAAAGTTTGAAATTGTTTATCTGTTCCAATAGCAAATGTGATGAGTTGATGATTTTTAGTTTCAAAAATTTCTCCATAAGGGGCAATGTTGGGATGTTTGGAGCCCATTGGCGGTGGATTATAATTGGCTATTAAATAATTTGTGGCTTGATTTATTAAACTACACACAGCGGCATCATACAATGAGCAATGCACATAAGCACCTTTACCTGTTTTGACTCTTTGATATAATGCTAACAATATTCCCTCTTTCAAATGATGTGCAGCCAATACATCTATAAGAGCAACAGGCATTTTGTTTGGTAAATGTTCGGGTTCTCTATTTAAGTACATAAAACCTGTTTCTGCCTGTAATATCAAATCAAATGCTACTCTTGAATTATTTCTTCCAAATCCTGTAATATGCCCGTAAATAATTGAAGGGCTAATGCTTTTCAGTGTATCGTAATCTAATTGAAATTTTTTATCATCACCTGATTTAAAGTTACATAAAACAATATCGCTCTCCAAAACAAGTTGATGAATTTTTTGTATTGATTGAGGTTCATTGAAATTTAGAAATTCTATTTTTTTGAAAGAATTTACAGATAAGTAATAAGCACTAAGAGATGAATTTTTATCTTCAGTAGGACTTTTCCATTGGCGAGTAATATCTCCGTTAGTATTGGGATTTTCTATTTTCAAAACATCTGCACCTAATTCTGCCAAAAACATTCCAACAGATGGACCTGCTAAAACACTTGATAAATCTACCACTTTAATGCCTTTCAAAATATTATTCACAAAGCAAACTTTTTATATCCAAGCACAAAAATGCAAAAATTTTTTTGGTGAATGAATTGAGACAATTAAAAAAAGTTTATATTAAAAATAGTGAAGTGTCTAAATTATTGAACAGAAGTATTTATTCCTTCTCCATTTTTGGCAAACAAGTTTTTGCTATACACAATCAACATTCTAATACCACACACAAATGTAATTATATATTCTTAACTAATATGATTATCTACTTCATCATTTCTTCGGGTTGTAAGTGCATTTCAAAACTACTTAGTTTTACAAACTCCTGTATTCTATTATGAATCTGTACAGAATTTAAATTTTGAAGTGCTTCTGTTCCAAATTTTTCTACGGTAAAGCTGGCCATAGCAGAACCCACTATGATAGCTCTTTTTAAATTTTCAAAAGATATATCATTAGTGCGTGCTAAATAACCAATCATTCCACCAGCAAAGCTATCGCCCGCTCCTGTTGGGTCAAAAACTTCTTCTAATGGTAATGCCGGTGCAAAAAATACATCGTTATTATGAAACAATAATGCTCCGTGTTCTCCTTTTTTAATTATCAAAATTTTTGGTCCCATTTTTAGAATTTGTGCAGCGGCTTTTTTAAGCGAGTAAGTATTGCTTAACAATCTGGCTTCTTCATCATTGATGGTAAGAATATCTACTTCCTTCAATACTTTTAATAAATCATCCATAGCAGTTTGCATCCAAAAGTTCATAGTATCCATCATTACCAATTTTGGTCTTTTATTTAATTGTTTCAAAACTTTCATTTGCAAAGATGGCATTAAATTGCCCAGCATTACAAAATCGGCATTTTTTGCAGAATCAGGCACTATGGGGTCAAAAGATGACAATACATTGAGTTGTGTATCTAAAGTATCACGGCTATTCATATCAACATGATATTTGCCTTTCCAGAAAAATGACTTTTCACCTTTTTTGACTTGCAAACCATCTAAATTAATTCCTTTGGATTGTAATAATTTTAAGAAGTTTTGGTCGTAATCATCACCAATTACAGATACAAGAGAAATATTTGGATAATAATAAGATGCTGCAAGCGATATAAAACTAGCTGCACCCCCTACAATTTTATCTGTTTTTCCAAAAGGTGTTTCAATAGCGTCAAATGCCACTGTGCCAATGACTAATAAACTCATAAATTATTTTTTTGGCAAATATAGATTAAGTTTTAATGAAATGCAATGTGGATATTTAACTTAGTGAATCAATTATTTGAGTTCTCTGAACATCTAAACTAAGTAATTTTCCAAAATCATTTGCAATATCTTAAAGTTTTACTTAACTTTGCACTACGCAGGCAAGGTCTATCGCTCTGCTTTTAAGGAGCAGAGAGGAAAGTCCGGGCAGCACAGAGCAGTCCGCCTTCGGATGCTGAACATTCAGCCGAACGAAGGGCACTTTTTCCGAAAGGAAAAGTGACAGAAAGTGCCACAGAAACTATACCGCCCGCCTCTGGCGGGTAAGGGTGAAATCGTGGGGTAAGAGCCCACGCACTGATTGGGTAACCAACAGTGGGGCAAACCTCGGACGCTGCAAGACCAAATAAGTTTCGGATGTGGAGTTGCTTTGCTCCAGTGGCTTGCTAAACGCAAGTACGCCGAAACGGGTAGGTCGCTCAGATAAATGATAGACACGAACAGAACCCGGCTTACTCTGCCTGCTAATTTGAAAAAACTATGAACACCTCATCATATAAAGAAATTATTGATTGTCTTAAACACCTGATTGAAACACAAGATTTCATTGTAATTCCTGATTTTGGGGCATTGGTGATGCAAATGGAATCAGCAGAATTTTCTGTTGCTCAAAATGTGTTGTTCCCACCCAGAAAAAAAGTTTTGTTTAATCCTTTATTGAAACATAATGATGGCTTGCTGATTTCAGAATTGCAAAAAATGTTGAATATAGAGTTTGTATTAGCCCAAACAATGGTGCATCATTTTGTACAAAGTTTAAATGTGCTGTTAGAAACCAAACGTCGTGCAGATATTGAAGGAATTGGTTATTTCTACAAAGATTTAGAAGGTAATATTTTATTTGAATCAACATTGAATCCATTTTATTTATCTGAAAGTTTTGGTTTGTTCCCTGTTCAAACTATTCCTGTTGAAACTAAAACAGAACATCGTTTTGAAACCAACATTGCAGAGAAGAAAAAAATCATTGCATTTCAACCAAAAAATTTATACAAAGCGGCATCTGTATTGATTATTGCGGGCTTATTAGTGCTTTATTTTCTTACTGCTACACCTGAATGGAAAAATAATTTTGCTGATTTTATAGGAGTAAAACCTACTCGTCCAATTTATTTAAGTAAAACATCTTATCCTGAAATTAATTTTGATTACTCTATCCATTTGCCCACTGTCAATAACAATACCAATGTAAGTAAAGAAAATAATGCTTTAATATCCAATAAAAACCAATCTTTGTTTTCAATTATTGCAGGATGTTTTAGAGTAGAACAGAATGCGAAAAGATTATTGAATGAGTTCAAAAATAAAGGTATTAAAGCATCTATTGTGTGGAATGCAGAAAAGCAATTGTTTGTAGTATCAGTGGGTCAGTTTAATGATAAAAATCAAGCCAGCGAATATTTAAATACACTTAAACAAAAAAGTATTTTGAAAGACGCATGGATTAAGGAAGAATAAAAAATATTTTTCAATGCGTCAGAATTTTATAGTCAATGGTGTTTATTAGAAAATCAGAAAGCATTTCTGTTGGTATTTTAATGTCTCTTTATGTATTATCATTATTATTAGTAGGAATTAATTATTACTTTCAAATTGTAGAAATTAATATTTATCAAAATGCTTTTTTTTATTTGAATAAACAGGTATCAATATTTATTAATGTTGTTTTTCTAATTGTTAATTCAATATTAATTAACCGAATTTTTACTCAAAGAGATAGAAATATTCACGGGATTTATGCGTCATTTGTGTATTTGTTGGTAAACAATAAAATTTGGTTTTTTAATTCAATTAATAATTATTTAGTGAGTGATTTTTTTATTTTGATTTCTATTTATCTGATTAATCCACAAGAAGTAAAAAAAAGATTAGATTTATTGGTGTTTTATATTGCGTGCTTTTTTGGATTAGGGTTTTTATCAGGCATCCATTTGGTTTATTCTTTTATTATTCCCATATTGATTTTTAATTTATTCTTATCTGCTCATTGGAAAACATGGGTAATTTTTATTTTAGGTTTTTTAGTTCCTGTTTATTTTTTCACAACCATTTCTTTATTAACTGATAAAAATCCTTTTCTTTATTTGAGAATATTATGGGATAATAGTAGTTATCATCTCAATCAATTTTCAGTTTCTGATTTTACTGTTTTAAGAATGGGTCAATGGTTAAATATTAGCATACTCATCAATTTAGGATTAATACTTTTAGCAGGTTTAAAAGAATGGAACGATGTTTATTTTTATTCTACCCGAGAAAGAAGGATTGCTATGTTCTTTTTTTTATTGATGTTTTTTTCATTAATCAATTATACATTGATATATTTATTTTATCATCAACATAGTTTTTCGGTATTGTCCTTACCTTATGCCTATTATTTAGGTAATTTAATCAATAAAGTTTCATTAAAAGTCAAATATTTTATTTTATTTTTATTGTTTATTTTAACGGTTTTTTTGTAAAGAATACTTTAAAAAGAAGTGTTTTTCTAAAAATATATTAAAATTTTTTGTTTGGTTTGAGATTTGTTTTTTTAATTTGCACCAACAAACCATTAACCTCAAAAACCTAAACTTATGAAAACAGCTCAATTATTACTGGTACCAGTCATCGCTACTTCATTAGTAGCTGTAAGTTGCAAGTCCAAAAAAGGAACTCCTATTCAAAAAGAAACGGGAGCCAAAGAAATAACTCTTCCATTCAGTTCTAAAGAATACAAAACAGATGAGGATTTCTTTAGAGCAAGAAATGTGGGTAAGTCACCCGACCTGGCAACTGCCAAAAAGATTGCAATGAATAATGCCAAGTCAGAATTAGCTAGTAATATTCAAACAACTATCAAAAAAGTTACCGACCAGTATACCAATCAAAGAACTGTAGGAAGCAAACAAGAGTTTGAAAACAAGTTTGAAGAACTATCAAGAGAAGTAACCAACTTAACTATCAGCAACATTCGTGTAAAAGACGAAAAGGTGTTTAAGGAAGAAGATGGTTCTTATACCTATTGGGTAGCCATTGAAGCAGATAAGAAAACCATTTTTGATAACATTGAACAAAAAATATCTAATGATGCGAAATTAAAATTAGATTACGATAAAAAGAAGTTTGAAGAAATTTTTAATGCTGAAATGAAAAAATTAGCCCAAGAACAAGGCGGCTACTAATGTTTTATTCAAAGCCCGAAAGAAAAAATTTTCTTTCGGGCTTTTTTTAATCTCCAAATTATTATTTAATGATTGTATCTTTACAAAGATATATTTTTGTTTTAGTGTTATCTGTTTTTATTGGTGTTTTTTTATCTTGCACAGGCAGTAAAAAATATTTCAAAGCAGCGGAAAAATTAGAAAAACAAGGACTTGTAAATGAAGCCGCAGAGTTTTATCTTGAATCTTTAAAAAGAAATATTAAAAATACTGATGCCCGTATTAAATTAAAAGAGGTAGGTCAGAAATATCTGGACTTTTTATCTACACAATTTTTCAGAGAGTTCTCTACCAATCAATATGAAGCATCTATTCCTACCTTTGAAAAAATAATGGACTTCAAAGACAGAGCATCTGCATTAGGCGTAGAGTTGAGTTATCCAACAGCATATAAAGATGATTATCAAACGGCTATTGATTATTATGTAGAAGAAAATTACAACAAAGGTTTAAATATTTACAAACAGAAAAAATATAAAGAAGCATTGCCGTATTTTGAAAAAGTAAAAAAATACAGCCCTGAATATAAAAAATTACAGACCTATTATATTACTGCTCATTGTGAGCCCATTTATCAATCTATTGTAATTGATATTCAAAACAAAAATTTTCAAAGAGCATTACAAAATATTTCTCAAATATATAAAGTTACAGATAATTACAAAGATGTAAAAGAAATAGAAACATTGTGTCAATCAGCACTCACCAAAAATGTATTGGTATTTCAGCCCGATTTTTCTTCACGAGCATTTACTTTTAGTAATATTGATAAAGAACTAACCACAGAATTTTTTAATCAATTATTTAATTCCAACAATGTCTCATCTTTTCTTAAATTAAAACAAGATAATACTTTTGGCAAATTGAATTATGACAATATTAAAAATAACCCTGACTTATTAAGAGCCATTGCCAAAGCCACTAATAGCAATTATTTTTTTGTAGCATCTATTTCTAATAAACAAATTTTTTCACCCAAGCCACAAGTATCTCAATTCAATGCTTATCAGGAAATTGTGAAAAAAGTAGGAGAAACATTTTTTACTGAATATGTAGCGGTGCCATATAATAATGTCAAAACGCAGAAATCATTTAGTTTTAGTTTATCTTATCAAATCATACAAGCACAAAATTTACAAAGCATTATCAATCAAAATATTCCTGTTCAAATCAATGAAAATAAAGAATATAACGAATTTTTAAGCAAACCCACTGCTGATATTAAAAAATATTATCCTTACAATCCTGCTGTTACACCACCCTTTTCTCAATACAACCCTAAAGCATGGAGAGATTTGTTTTTTGTAAGTAAAGAGATGAAAAGCGACCAACAACTAAAAGATGAAGCATTGCAACAAGCATTAAATCAGGTTCGTCAATCATTTCAAACACTCATAAAATAAAAACATGCTCTACTCCACCACTGATATTTTTCAAAATCATCTATACGATGAAAAACCTTAATCCATATAAAATACAAGCAAATCTAAAAGGTCTCTTTATAGAGAAAATCTTTATTAGCAATGGAAAGAGAAAAGAGAAGATAAGTTTCAGTGTATTATTATTTCTTTTTCTTATCTCAACTTATTTGTATTCTCAAAAACAACAAAATACTACAATAGAAATGCCCCCACCCGATTGGGTAAGCCAGAGACCTGTTAGTTCATCCAAATACATTGGCATTGGAGTAGCATCTAAAATTGGCAATCCTAACTATCAATTTGAAGCCAAAAAAAATGCTCTGTATGATTTAACCTCTGAAATTAAAGTCAATATTTCATCTAATTCAATGTTATATTCAGTTCAAAATGACAACAAGTTTTCTCAATCATTTAGTTCATTAATTAATTTAAAGAGTGTTGAAGACATTGAAGGTTACGAATTAGTTGGCACTTATGAAAACGACAAACAATATTGGGTATATTATGAATTAGATAAACAAGAATATCTGAAAAGAAAAGAACAAAAGAAAAAGATGATTTTAAGCAAAGCCGCAGAAACAATTAAATTATCTATCAATGATGACAATCAAAAAAATTATTCTGCTGGATTGAGAAAAAAAATACAAGCGTTTTCAATACTTGTGCCTTATTTGAATGAAGAAATAGATTTTACTGAATATAATATTCCCAATATCAAAAATATTTTTGACCTTACAAAAGATATTCAAATGAAATTACAATCCATCAATATACAGGCGATTAAAAATAATATTGTAATAAAACCTTATCAACAAAAATATCCGCCCATTCCTGTAAAAGCAAGCATCAATAAAGACCCATTAACACAATTTCCTTTTTATTGCTCTTATGATGATGAAATTATTCAAACACAAGACAAAACAATGTCCAATAATGAAGGCATTTTTGAAATCACCCCTTTGTATGCAACTGCTAATTTTCAACTTACTAATATTGAAGTTCAACCCGATTTAGAAACATTAATGCAAAACGATTCTGTAAGTTCTCAAAATGTAAAATGGCTGAAAACTTTTATTCAAATACCAAAATTTTTTGTGCCTGTAAGCATTCAACCCATCAATGTTTATGTTGTGAGTAAAGAGTTGAATATTAATAAGCCCAATAATAATGCAGTTATAAAAAATTTAATATTCAGCAAACTTAAAACTAATGAAATAATTCTTACGAATGATTCATTACAGGCAGATTATATTGTAAGAGTAAGTAGTAATACTTTTGAAGATGAAAACAGCGATGACCTGAAAAAACAATTTAATTTATTGCTTGCTAAATTAGTTATTGAAGTGAGTTTATTGGATAAAGAAAAAAAATTATTGTATAATCGGAGTATTGATGATATTTATGGTTATGGTTCAACCCTAACATTAGCAGGTAGTTCTGCATATAATAGCGAAAAACTCATCAACTCATTAAATGAAGTTTTGTTTTATTTGAAGAGAAAAGTATTGTGGTATTAAAAAAATCATTATACTTGCGGCGATTATGCCAAATTTTTACCAAAAAATAATATTTTAGTTTCTGGTCAAATGATGTCCATTATTCGACATTGGGGAATGTGTCATTGGTGCTATTAAGCATAAACTGTTTCATATTTAATTTTTCATTTTCTCTTAAACATACAACTATGGTTACTCCATTCATATTATCAGAATATATATTAAGTAAAACTAATTTATTAGCGGTAATAATAAACCCTTTGGGAAACATTGAATATGTGAGCCCTGCAGTAGAGCGATTGCTTAATTATAGCAGTGTAGAATTGTTAGGCAATGGTTGGTGGATTAAAACAAGAAAAGAAGAAGAGGCAGAATTGGTAAAACAAAAGATATTAAAATTGTTTGCAAGAGAAGACAATTTTATAGAAGTTTATGAACACGAGTTGATATGCGAAAATGGAAGTTCCAAATGGATTAGGTGGGAATTAAGTAAAATATCTGACGAGCAAATAATTGGAATAGGTCAGGATATATCTGAAAGAAAAAGATTTGAAAATTCATTAAAAGAACAAGTCCGATTTTTGAGAGAGAAAAACAAGAATATTACTGATAGTATTTTATATGCCAAACGATTACAGAAATTTATTTTAAAACAACCGTCTAAACTTCAGAAATACTTTACTGATAGTTTTATATTCTATTTGCCTAAAGATATTATCAGCGGCGATTATTATTCTTTTTTTGAATTAAAAGATAAATATGTGATTGTATTAGCTGATTGCACGGGACACGGCGTGCCAGGTGCTATGATGAGCTTTTTAGCACACAGCATTATTCGTGAAATTATTTATGCTAATCACAATGAAAAACCATCAGATATTTTATACAAAATAGATAACACATTATACAATCTTTTGAATAACAATCCTGATGAATACTGTTTAGATGGAATGGACATAGCAGTAGTATTTATTGATAAAAACAAAAAACAACTACAATTCTCTGGCGCATTAAGACCCATCTATTTATTTAATGAAAATGGATTAGAAATTCTTGAGTGTGCGAAATATTCTATTGGTTTTTCTGATGAAAAAAAGAATTTTTTTGATATAGAAAGACCCATCAGACAAGGAGATAACCTATATTTGTTTTCTGATGGATATATAGACCAATTTGGTGGACCAAAGGATAAAAAATTAAATCGTAAAAACTTTATAGAGATATTAAACAACATACAAGAAATGAATATGGAAGAACAATTATCCTTTTTAGAATATTCTTTAAATAATTGGAAACAGCAGAATGATCAAACAGATGATATTTGCGTGATAGGAATAAAGATATAAAAGTAAAGTTAGAACATTCAAACAAAAATAATTATTCAAAAAAACGACAAATTTTTACTTATATTTGCCACGCAAAATTGCCCGGATGGTGGAATTGGTAGACACGTACGTTTGAGGGGCGTATGCCGAAAGGCGTGGGGGTTCAAGTCCCCCTCCGGGTACTTGTTGTTAAAAAATGTCCTGTTTGTTTTTTCAAAATCTATCCTTATAAATTCTTTGATTACTACCATTTATTGATTATCAAAGTGAGTTTTATTATACAAATATTGAAATACAATTTTTTCAAATTAATAATAGTTATAATCTCCGTTATCTGAAACATTAATATTCAGTTCTTTTGACTCTGTAATAAATTTGCTATACCCTTCTTTAAGATTATCCCAAAACAATATTACTTCTTTATTATTCTTATATTTGTTCTTATAAATGAGCATATTCTGTTCAGTCATTTTGAATGGCAAAATATAAATTGGAATTTTATTTTGCCCATTGTTTCGGGCATAAACAGCAAGTAAATAGATTTCTTTAATATAATTGTCTGTCATTGGTATACATCCTATTGTAACACAGTCCCCATGAATAAAGATATCTCCTCCCAAGTCACTTTCTTTGCTTTTTCGTTTATCAGAAAGATTTGGGTAATTAATCCCGATAGATAAATAATAATTACTTATTGGATTAAATTTATTAATATAATAGAAACCCTCTGGCACTTGTCCATCGCCCTGTTTTCTTTTAGGACCAAGCTGTCCCGACCGGGCACAAATTGGATAAGAGAGAGTTTTTATGTAACTCTTTTCTTGTTTGTTTTTTGCATATATTTCAAAAAGGTCATCGTCCTTATAAATCACAAAAATTAAATTAAGATTATTAAGTGAAATATTGTTTTCTTTTAATTTATTTTCCAAATATTCTTGTTTTTCCTTTATAGCAGTTCTTACTCTTTCATACTTTTTCTGTTCCGAAAGAAAATCATTCTGAACTATAAACGAAAACATTGCCATTCCAAATATTAACAACACTGTATATTTAATCATAAATTCCTAAATTCTGTGATAAGTGGCCCTTGATCCTTACAGATATTTTATATCATTAAATTCAAATTATATTATTAGTTTGTCTATAAAACTCATCATTATACCAGTTTTTTACCTCGTACTTTTTTTACTACTGTTTTATTAAAATTAATTTCTGATTTATATCTCTCTATGGGTTCTTCAAATAAAAACAATTCGGATTCATTCTTATTACTGAACCCGCCAATTTTTTGTCTAAATACTGCTGCTGTTTGGGGATTTTCAATTTCAAGTTTTCTGTTCTTACTGATTATCAAATATTCCTCTTCCTGGTCTATTCCTAAAAATCGTCGGTTTAATAAATTAGCAGCAATACCAGTTGTTGAACTTCCAGTAAATGGATCTAAAACCCAAGCATCGGGTTTAGTTGAGGCAATAATTATTCTAGCTAACAAAGAAAGCGGTTTTTGGGTTGGGTGCTTACCACACGACTTTTCCCAGGGAGCAATTGCCGGAAGTTTCCAAACATCTTTCATTTGTTTGCCTCCATTTAATTGTTTCATTAACTCATAATTAAAGCAATGAGGAACCTTCTCGGACCTTCTTGCCCAGATAATTTGTTCAGTAGAATAGGTGAAATAACGACAAGAAAAATTAGGAGGAGGATTGGTTTTCTCCCATGTAATAATATTTAAGATTTTGAAATTTAGTTCCATTAAAATTTGCCCAATTGAAAAAATATTGTGCATGGTTCCGCTTATCCAAATGGTTGCATCTTCCTTCATTTTGTCCCGAACCAATGAGATCCATTTGCGATTGAATTCGTTTATATATTCTAAACCATGTGATTTATCCCATATACCTTTATTGACGCTTGTAATTTTCCCATTTTGAATAGTAAGCCCATCGTTTGATAAAAAATAGGGTGGGTCAGCAAAAACCATATCAAACTTGTGGTCAAATTGAGGCAATAACTCTAATGTATCTCCTTTGAGAAGATAGAAGTTTTTGTCGTCAGATTTGAAATAAGGCACAAGCATTTATCTTCTATTATGTGTTGCTACTGCAACTATTTTGTAAATGTCCTTATGTTCTTCAAGTGCTTTCAATAGATTTCTGAACATATATGCAGTAGATAAGTTTGTTTTTTCTTGTATCATCAAGAGTTTAGCAATTAGATATAAAAACTTAATGCTGTATTCCCCTTTGTTTGCAAGTTCTGGATACTTTGCAGCTTCAAGATTTGCTTCGTTCTTTAACAGTTCTACATCCAATAAAGTGCTTCTCTCTGAATCAGACTTCAATGGTTTAATATGATTATCCCATTGTTGAATTAAAAAGTTTAGAAACTTTTTTGTTTCAACACTATTATGATTCATTTTTAAAATTGCATCAACTGCCCAATGTATGTGTTTGGGTGTTCTTATTCTCGACCACCCTGATTTATTTGAACTATCTTTTTGTCTGTATCGAAGCAATAAATCATAATCAGATAAAGTCCCCTGATAAACCCCAAGAATATAGGTGTCATTAATTTCTATCGTAACTAAAGGTTCAGTTCCTTTGACCTTCATATGTGGTAATTTTTTCACCATTCGCTTATTACATTTTCGGATTTTACATTTTCAATAAAGTTCTTTAAAGTAGTAAGGTTATACATACTCGGAATAATGTTGTATGCTTCTTCTAGCTTGTTCTTGGCTGAAAGCCAACCTTGACCGTCTGTAATCCAAACAAATTCGTATTGCTTGTACTGATTAATTTTTGGAGCGAGCTCAGAATATGCTCTTGCTGTTTCGTTTAATTTTGAACCACCAGTGTTGTAAAAATTAGTTTCTATCAGATATACCTTCTTTTTTGTTTTTATTACAAAGTCAAATCGTTTGATATCCGCGCCCAAACTCAATATTTCTGGAAACGCTGTATTACTTACTTCTTTTTTGTAAAAAACTTTGGCTTTATCAAAAAATCTAGAAATGGTTTTTGACATATTCTCTCCACCCCTGTTTTTTCTTGCATTAGAATCTAAACCCACCTCAATACCAAAAACATAATCCACTAAATTTTTAACTTCCTTATTTCTGAAAATTTCACCCAAACCAGTTTCTTTAATAAATTCATAAATACCTTCTGGAGAGTTAAAATAAGTATTAAGCATTACTACTTTACCATTAGTATTTAACACATTAGTTTCATTATTTCTAACTGCAATAAGAATATTCAGCACCTCAAAGCATTTTGGGTTTTCTTTATATAGTTCTTTTATTGCTGTTTTGATATCTTCTTTCCCAATTAGGTAGTTTAGCTGGTTTAGTTTTATTGCAACATTATTTACATTAGTTTTGATTTTTCCAAAAATCGGTGAAATAATCAAGCGTAGCGTTTGTTTCAGATAACTGTGATAAGAATATTTCAAATTGATCTGACATACTCTTGACTCAAGTTTTGATTTGTAATTAATAATTCCTTCAAAATTCCTCTTTTTTTTGCATTTGCATTTATGCTTCTTCTTGCATCTACTCTCTGAATATTGAATCCAGAGTATAAATCATCAAAAAAATTATCATCTTTGTTTTTACCTTTTATATCAGAATTACTTAATATCCAAGTGTGTCCTAAAGTATCAAGTTTTCGGCAAAAATTCTTGAGTCGTATTTGCTCAGCATCATCAAATACCTCTTTTGAATAAGAATTGAAACTTGAGGTTTCACTTAATGGTTTATATGGTGGGTCGAGATAAAATAAAGTGTTGTCTTTGGTATAATTCAACGTTTCTTCAAAATCACCACATAAAATTTCAACTCTTTGGAGTGCCTTACTAACTGCTATAATATTTTCTTTATCGCAAATAGTAGGTAATTTATAACTTCCCATTGGCACATTAAATTCATTTTTACGATTTACCCGATAAAGCCCATTAAAACATGTTCTATTGAGAAATATAAATAATGCTGCATGTGTAACCTTATCTTCTTTTCTTTTATTATATAATTCTCTCTTTTGATAATAATATTTTCGTTTATATGATATATTACTTTCTAATTTGTGGTATTCATCTTGGAAAACCTCAAGAACAGAAATAAGTTGTTTGGGTCTTGAAGCAATAATTTTATATACATTTATCAAATCACTATTAATGTCATTAATAACCGCTTTTTGTAAATTTGGAAATTTATTAAGCATCCAAAATAATACAGCTCCACTACCAACAAATGGTTCAATATAAGTAAATCTTTTTGTATAAACATAACTTGGTAAAACCCTTTCAATGTAGGTAATGTGCTGCGTTTTACCACCCGCCCACTTCAAAAAAGACCTTGCAGTTTTTTTCATTGTCCATTAAATTATGGATTTTAAGCCAAGTATATTTAAAAATTTATTTTCAACCAGTTTTACTAAAAAATATCTATGCGTTCTTTTATAGTATATCACCTGTGTATGCAATAAAATCACACAAATTTAAAGAATAAATCTCTTTTTTGTGCTATTTTGTTTCAATTTTTTAAGCTGCAAAAATAATTAATTTCTTCCTGCATTTTATTTTACTTGATAATAATAATTTACAATCTATCTTTGTAAATTCTTTTTCTTTTTTCTTTCTTTTCATTATCAAATCCTTTATTACCAGGGTATTTTCTTTTTTGGTAATCGGTATTTTTGGAATGATAATTTTTTGAATAACCATCCAAATCTTTCTTTTTATCTCTACCAGATGAGTTTTCAATACTAACAATACGATTATTAAATGTAAGCCCTTTTAATTGGAATACTTTTTCTTTTTCAGAAGCAGGGACTTCAAAAAATGAAAATGATTTTTTCACATCAGCATTTTTTAGTTTATCAACAGGAATACCCGTTTTATCAGCAATAAAATCTTTTAATGAACGCCAGTTAAATCCATCCATTTCTCCTAAGTTAATAAAAAATCTATGACTTTGATGATGTGACGATATATCTATGCCTGATAAATTATTAATATCCGGTGCATTTTGATAGTATGTATAAAATCTATTAAACTCTTCCCAAACTAATTTTTTAATCAATTCCTCTTTTGATAAGTCCGACAAACTTTCCATTACAGCAGGTAAATAATTTTTTATAGCATCTTCATTTACTTCTGTATTTTTAATGTTATTGACTAAATGTAATAACTGTTTTTCACACACCTGAATGCCTGTTGGTATTAAAGCCCTGTGAAATTTGGCTTTGGAAAATCTTTCTAAATCTTTAATCTTTCTTGTCTCTGATGGAGTAACTATAGCGATGGATATTCCCGATTTACCTGCTCTGGCTGTTCTTCCACTACGGTGTGTATAAACTTCTAAATCATCAGGCAAATCATAATTAATAACATGTGTAATATTTTCTACATCAATACCTCGCGCAGCGACATCAGTGGCTATCAATAATTGTATTTGATGATTTCTGAATCGTTTCATTACAAAGTCCCTCTGTGCTTGTGATAAGTCACCATGCAAGGCATCTGCACTATAGCCGTCCTTTATCAACATATCTGCTATCTTTTGTGTATCAGCTTTTGTTCTGCAAAATATGATTCCAAAAATATCCGGGTAATAATCAATTATCCTTTTAAGTGCCAAATAGCGGTGCTTATTGCTATTAATAGTATAGTAAATGTGTTCAATATTAGTTGCAGCAGCATTTTTATTGCCTACACTTATTTCTACAGGATTATTCATATACTTTTGGGCAATTCTTGCCACTTCAGGCGGCATTGTAGCACTGAACAACCATGTTTGTCTGTTATCAAAAGTTTGATCTATAATATAGTCAATATCATCCTTAAATCCCATATTCAGCATTTCATCTGCTTCATCAAGCACTAAAATTTTTATTTCAGATAAATCTACTGCTTTTCTATCTATCAAATCTACTAATCTACCTGGTGTAGCTGCAATAATTTGAACACCCTTATTGATAGATTTGATTTGACTATCAATATTAGCGCCTCCATAAACAGCCACTGTGTTTATTTTAGGTTGATATTTTGTCAATTGAATAATATCATTAGAAATTTGCACACACAATTCTCTTGTTGGAGCAATTATCAATGCCTGTGGATGTTTTTTATCTACTTCTATTTTATGTAATAGCGGGATTGAAAATGCAGCGGTTTTTCCCGTCCCTGTTTGTGCTAGTGCAATTACATCTGTGTCTTTGTTTAAGAGTAATGGTATGGTTTGTTGTTGAATCGGTGTAGGTGATTGGTATCCCAAATCATCAATTGCCTTTTGAATCCACTCTAATAGTGGATAATCTTTGAAAGTGATTTTACCTTCATTCTGAAGTGTTGTTATCATATTTGTTTTTGATTTTTTAGCCAGATAAACCTAACTCTGTTGAACTGTTACAAACGGCTATATTATGAGTAGTTCAAATGATTACAGAATTAAATTTTCTTAGCCGTATTAATAATATTGTGCAAATGTACATGATGTATTTAGCAAAAGCAAGAAAAAAAGCCCTTCCGCTAATAGCGGAAGGGCTTTTTAAGTTATTTTATGAATTTAGATTAGAAGTATAAGTTTAATCTTAAAGAAGCAGAAGGACCAAATACAGAATTATTATTATCAGTATCTAATGCAAATGAACTTGATTTTCCTGTTTTAGTGGTTAATGTTTTAACTGAACTACTAGCCACATCCCAATATTCGGTAGTTACAGAACCTTCACCTGTAGATTGAAATCCAAGACCCCATCCAAATTCACCACCAATAGACATTTTTGGTAATACAAAATATTCAGCACCAATGAATCCTCTTAATCCAAATTGGAATGTAGAACCATTTTTAACTTCTGTTGGACGAGAAGTAGCACCCACAGAAGAAGGAGGATTAGTAGACCAATCGGTAGAAGTTGGTGTAGTGTTACCATTGGGGTTATTGAAAGCATTTCCATAAGTGTATTTTTCTTTTGAACCACCTACAAAAATACCAACTTCACCACCATAAAACCCTTGGAGACGAGTTTTACCTTTTCTCTTTTCCATACCTGCACTAATACCTATTCCATTATAAGAAATAGTTCTTGTGTCTTGAACAAATTTTGGTTCAGTGCCTGTATTAGTGTCATCGCTAACATAATTAGCATTTTTGGAAGAACCAAAACCCAAACGAATAGCTGCTCTGTAAGCAGTAGTAGCATCTTTGAAGTATTTACCTACAATAGTGTTATTGCTTGTTAAGAAGTTCCATGTAGGAGCTGTATTTGCAGCAGTTTTTCCAAAGAAATTACCTGCGTAATTTAAGAAAGGAGTTGCATCAATACCAATACCCCAATCGCCTTCTTCAGGAAGAATGGGTTCTCCTTTTTTTGATGTGAGGTCTTGTGCGTTGGCTGTGAATAAGCCGAAAGCTAATGCCATAGCTACTGTTGTGATTTGTTTTTTCATAACTTTAATTTTTAAGGTTTGTGCCGCAAAGGTATGGAATACTTTTCCTATTTTCCAAATGATTATTATTTTTTTATTAACAAATAAATGTTAATAAGTAATATTAATTACTTCCTCCTCCGCAAGATGGAATAGCATAAGTTACATTTAAATACCACCATAAAATAGTATATCCACTACTCGGGGGAACAGGAGGATTCACATACATAGTTGCATTAACACTGTAGTTTGTAATAATATAACCACTTGGAGAAGTTGGGACATTAAATATTCCTAATGTTTTGCATCCATTAATATAATTATTTAACTGAACATCTGTTAATGCAGGTGGATTACACACATTGCTTGGACTTCCATTATTAATATAGTAATAAAACAAAGCGTTCGGATAGTGATTACCCATGTTATCAAAAAGTAATGTTACTACATTAGTATAAAAGTAAGGATTACAAGGAGGATTATATTGGGTACAATTTAATTTAATATTACAAAGTGTCGGCCCATCATTATTTGTGCTGTAATTAGTACAATAGGTAAATGGTGGTGTATTGGTAAGCGGAAGTGACCATCTGGCGGTTATATTAGAATAGGGATCACAAACCCCTTCAGTTTTGTTACCAGCAGGATTCTCAGTAAAAATTATACTTGATGATATAATCAATTTACCACTATTAATATGGGCATATACATCTATTACTTTTATTAGTTTGTTTTGTGTGGTTTTCTGATAAATGTAATTGTAAAAATAATTATAAGCACTACTCAGTTGGGTTACAGAAATTGTATCGGAATTACTCAATGTGATTTCATATCCGGTAGAATCTGATAATGGATTTCCAGAAGTATTAGAGTCAAAATCATAATTCAGTGTATTTTCTATAAGCCAAATGGCAGAATCTATTGGTAAATTTTGATTACTCAACGTTTTAGACGAAACATTGCCGCGTTGAGCAAGAGTTTTGAATTCTTTAATTTTTGAAGTAAGAAGTGCTGGCTCAACTTTCAATATTAACTGCTGAACCTTTTGATTATTGGTAGTAACGGCATTATCTTTTTGTGCATTTGATAATGCTGTTTTTTCTTTTTTACATGCTGTATAAACCAGCATTCCTGTAATGGTTAAGCCATAAAAAATTGTCTTCTTCATAATTTAAATTTTCGGCAAATGTAATACTTAAGTATTTTTTTAACAAAAATTTTTACTTCAATTTCATTTACAGAATACGATCATGTAGAAAACATTTTAATTCTTTATCTTTAATTTACATTT
Source organism: Bacteroidota bacterium (assembly GCA_040758575.1). Classification (GTDB taxonomy): domain Bacteria; phylum Bacteroidota; class Bacteroidia; order B-17B0; family Aurantibacillaceae; genus BPGX01. The sequence continues at coordinate 30,293 of JBFLVH010000005.1, forward strand.
AACCTGCTGATTTTCTTTAATTTAATAACCTTTTTGCATTTTTTTGTTTAGTTTTACCTTATTTTTTTTAGTATCTTTGCAAAAAATTTTTGTTATGAGCATTTTTAATAAAAGAAAAATGAGGGTTCTTTATGTTTGTCAGGAAATAGCCCCTTTTGTAGAAGACCATCATATGTGCCATGTAACTCGTCAATTACCAAAATCTATACAAGACAGAGGTAGAGAAATTAGAACTTTTATGCCAAGATTTGGTAGTATTAATGAAAGAAGACATCAGTTGCACGAAGTGATTCGTCTTTCGGGAGCCAATGTGGTTGTGAATGATGTAGATTATCAATTAGTGGTAAAGGTGGCTTCTATGCCAGGCGTAAGGATGCAGGTTTACTTTATAGATAACGAAGTTTTCTTTCAGGAAAGAGGAACTCATTATGACTATGACACTCATAAATTATATAAAGATAATGATGACAAAATGATTTTTTATGCCAAAGGTATATTAGAAACCATCAAAAATCTTCAATGGCATCCAGATATTGTACATGTAATTGGTTGGTACAGCGCTTTATTACCAGTGTATATTAAAAAATTCTTTGCTGATGAACCTTATTTTAGTGAATCAAAAATTGTAACATCTGTTTATTCACATAATGAAGAGGACTTACATATTGATGCTAATAAATTTCTGAAAAAATTAGATTTTGACTCTATTAGCAAAAAAGATGTGAAGTATATTGCTGAAAATCCAACTATCACTAACTTATATAAGCTCGCTATTGAATATTCAGATGCAGTAGTATATGGCGATGAGAATATTAATGATAATTTAAAGAAATTTATTGAAAAAACCGATAAACCTGTTATTCATCATTCGCATCAACCTAATATGTTTGATGTATATGATCAATTATATAATGAGTTGAGTGTAATTGTTGATGCAGATGCGGGTTTTTTTAGTGCATAATAATATATAATTTCATTACATTAGCCGCACAAAAAATTTTTTATGAGTGTATTAGTGAATAAAAATTCCCGCGTAATTGTTCAGGGATTTACGGGAAATGAAGGTACTTTTCATGCTTCACAAATGATTGAATATGGAACGAATGTAGTAGGAGGTGTTACACCCGGAAAGGGAGGTACCAAGCATTTAGACAGACCCGTCTTCAACACTGTTCATGATGCAGTAAAAGAAGCGGGTGCAAATGTTTCTATAATATTTGTTCCTGCCCCATTTGCTGCAGATGCTATAATGGAAGCAGCAGACGCTGGTATAGAAGTAATAGTTTGTATCACAGAAGGTATTCCTGTAAAAGACATGGTGATAGTAAAAGAGTATCTAAAAGATAAAAAATCCCGCTTAATAGGCCCTAATTGTCCAGGTGTAATTTCTGCCGGAGAAGCTAAAGTGGGCATTATGCCTGGCTTTGTTTTCAAAAAAGGAAAAGTAGGTATTGTTTCAAAATCAGGTACGCTTACTTATGAAGCGGCTGACCAAATTGTAAAAGCAGGATTAGGTATTTCTACTGCTATTGGTATTGGTGGAGATCCAATTATTGGCACAACTACTAAAGAAGCAGTAGAATTATTGATGAATGACCCCGAAACTGAAAGCATTGTAATGATTGGTGAAATTGGCGGAACATTAGAAGCAGAAGCCGCTCGCTGGATTAAGGAAACAGGCAATAAAAAACCCGTAGTAGGATTCATTGCTGGACAAACAGCACCCAAAGGCAGAACAATGGGACACGCTGGTGCTATTGTAGGTGGAAAAGAAGACACAGCACAAGCTAAAATGGCTATTTTGAGAGAATGTGGTATTACTGTTTGTGAATCCCCTGCATTGATTGGAAAAACAATGGCCGAATTACTTAAAAAAGCAACTGTTTAATAAATTTTCATTTCTGATATAAAAAAGCCGAAAGAAAATTCTTTCGGCTTTTTTGTTTAGTTGGGGAAATTAACATCCCTACCCCTCAAAGGTCAAGGTAAACACTACCATTCTGGAATTGACTTTATCTATGCTTTTTTGAGAAAAAATATTATTTCTTTGATATAACAAATTTCTTGTCCCTGCTAAAATTTTCAATTCTAATCCAAATTTAAAGTATTTCAAATAAAAATCCACCCCTCCACCACCACTGTAAAAAAAATCATCGCGATATAACTTTACATAAGTATTATCCAACACATTCCCACTACCCGAAGTGCCCGTAGATTTTTTATTTCCTGCTAAATCCATTGCGTATCCACCTCCACCTACTACATAAGCACTAAAATTAAATGCCCGTTTAGATTGAATCTTTACTTCTAAAGGAAATATCAAAAAAGTAGATTCCACTGATTTTTCAAATACCATTGTGCTATCACCATTTCTATTAGACAAATGATACTCTAAACTGCGTGAAGCAAAACTAATGTTGGGCGTAAATCTTATTCTCACATAATCGTGCAATCTGAAATCGCTTACAATACCTAATGCAAAACCCGGTGCAGATTTATGGTAAATATTTTTTATGCTGTACCGCACGGTGTCAATAATAGTATCTGGAAGTGCTGCAATAGGTTTAGTATGAATACGAAAATCAGTAGAATTAAATGCTATAGTAAATCCGAAATGCAAACGATTTTGATAAAAGTTAGGTAAGTTCTGCCCTGACCCTTCATTTTGTTGTGCATTCAAATGTTGAAAAATCAACAACAAAAATAATATCCAAATGAAACTATTTATTTTTTTAAAAATTCTGAAATCTACTCTGACGAAGATAGAAAAAAATTCTGAACATAAATTATTACCAAATAAAAAATTCAAGATATTTAGCATACTGCAATTATCATTTGCAAATGTATAAGAAGTTTTACTCATAAACAAAAAGTAAGAAATTGAAATATACACTCATTGTCTTTATTAATCAATATACACAATAATATCTACACTCTATCTATTTCAAATTGCTTTAAAAACCTAATATCATTTTCAAAAAATAATCTCAAGTCATTGATACGATACTTCAACATAGTAATTCTTTCTATACCCATTCCAAATGCGTAACCTGTAAATTTTCTTGAATTTATACCACAATTATCAAGCACTTTGGGGTCTACCATTCCACATCCTAATATTTCTACCCAACCCGTATGCTTGCATACAGCACATCCACTACCGCCACAAATAGTGCAACTAATATCCACTTCTGCACTGGGCTCTGTAAATGGAAAAAAACTCGGACGCATACGAATTTGAGTATCTTTTCCAAACATCTCTTTTGCAAAATAAAGCAATGTAGATTTTAAATCTGCAAACGATACATTTTCATCAATATACAATCCTTCTACTTGATGAAATTGACAATGTGCCCTCGCACTAATCGTTTCATTTCTATACACCCTACCAGGACATATAATTCTAATCGGCGGTTCATTATTTTCCATCACTCTAATTTGCACACTGGATGTTTGTGTTCGCAACATTCTTATATCTTGTGTAATATCTTCTCTTTCATCTTCAATATAAAAAGTATCTTGCATATCTCTCGCAGGATGGTCAGGCGGCGTATTCAATGCAGTAAAATTATGCCAATCATCCTCAATTTCAGGACCATCACTCACTACAAAACCTATCTTTAAAAAAATATCTATTATCTCATTTCTTACAATACTTAATGGATGCAAACTGGCTTTTGAAATTAAATTCAACTCAAGTGTCAAATCATCTTTAATATCAATATTTACAATACTTTCTAATTCATTTTTCTTTTGGTCAAAAATTTCCTGTGCTTTTTGTTTTAATGTATTAATTAATTGCCCGATTTCTCTTTTTTGCTGCACATCAGATATAGATTTAAATTCATCCATCAATGTTTGAACAATACCTTTTTTACTTATCCATTTCAAACGAAAATTCTCAAGCGTGTTTTTATCAGTAATAATTTCATTTTGAAGTTCAGATAAATAATTTGCAATTTTGTCTTTCATAAAATTCAAATATTATTTTTTAATGCTCGCAAAAGTAGATAAATTTTTTGGCTTGTGTTTTTTAATATTCCTGATGAATTATCATTTGTTTTCACAACATTATATTTCTTATGAAATAAAAGATAATGATACAATTAACATCATTGACATCAATGGAAAAAAACAAGGAATATGGCGAACTTACTGGAACAACGGCGATTTAAGAAGTGAATGTTTTTATGTAGATGATAAAAAAAATGGTTTAGAAATTATTTTTTACGATACGCCCGATTGTCCTGAACAAGAAGCATATTACAAGAATGACTCTCTGGATGGCTGGCTTATTCGCTATTCCAAAAGATGTAAAAAAATTTTTGAAGAACATTATGTAGCAGGAAAAAAAGAAGGGTGGGAAATTGAATACTACGATAATGGAATGAAAAAAGCAACAGGATATTACAAAAATGGGGCATTAGATGGATTTTACAAAGTGTATGATAAAAAAGGGCGATTTGCTTATGAAACAAGAATTGTAACTACAGAATATAATTTACACCCCAATTTATCTGATACTTCTCAAAATGTAGTGTATAAAGTAATGCAAAGAAATAAAAAGAAATGGTCAAAAGAACTTATCGTAATGGATATTACAGGCAGTATGTATCCTTACGCACAGCAGGTATCTACATGGCTACAACTACATTTTAATCAAGATAGCACACAACAATACTTTGTCTTTTTTAATGATGGAGATAAAAAACCTGATGCTGTTAAAAAAGTAGGAATAACAGGCGGCACTTATTTTACTGCTGCTAAAAAAGTAGATGATATTATTAAAACTATGAACCTTGCGATTAAAAACGGCGAAGGTGGAGACGCACAAGAAAATGTCATTGAAGCCATTTTATACGGACTAAAAAAAATCAAAGACATTGAAAATATTATTTTAATTGCAGACAACTGGGCACCTGTAAGAGATATAAACTTATTACCTAAAATCAAAGTTCCTGTTCATGTTATTTTATGTGGCGTTACAAACGGAATGAAAATCAACGCTGATTACCTTAACATTGCCTACAAAACAAAGGGCTCTATTCATACCATTGAAGAAGATATTGACTTTTTAATTCAAAATAAAAACAATGAATTTTTCATTAATGGCAATTTATATAAACTGAAAAATGGAAGATTTCACTGAAGCACTGACACAAAAAATATGACAAAAATCATATATTTTAATGCTCTTCTATATGCTTTTAATTATTTAAATTTGCACTAAAAAATTTTTATGCCAATCTATCACAAATTAGGAAACATCCCTCATAAAAGACACATTATATTCAAATCTCCATCTGGAAAATTGTATTATGAGCAACTCTTTGGCACAGAAGGATTTTCAGGCATGTCGTCATTGTTATATCACATCCATCGTCCCACACAAATTAAGGAAATTGTAAAGTCCTATTCCATTGTCCCAAAAATTGCTATTGCAAACAATATTAATCCACTGTTGCTTGCAACTTTTAATGTGCATTCAAAATCCGATTTTTTAGAAAGCCGAACCCCCTTGCTTGTCAACAACGATTGCATCATTGGAGTTGCAGCACCTGAAAAGTCAGTTACAGATTATTTTTACAAAAATGCCGATGCCGACGAAATGTTATTTATCCACAAAGGAAAAGGTATATTGAAAACTATGATGGGCGAAATTCCCTTTGAATACGGAGATTATCTGATTATTCCAAGAGGAATGATTTATCAAATTCACTTTGAAACTTCTGAAAATAGAATCTTATATCTTGAAAGTTATCAACCTATCTATACCCCTAAAAGATACAGAAACAATTTTGGACAATTATTAGAACACTCGCCCTTCTGCGAGCGTGATTACAAATTGCCTCAAAATCTCAATCCTATTGATGCAAAAGGAGATTTTCTCATCAAAGTAAAAAAACAAAATGAAATTTTTGAAATCGTTTATGCTACTCATCCCTTTGATGTTGTGGGATGGGATGGATATAACTACCCATGGGGCTTTTCAATATTTAATTTTGAACCCATTGTAGGAAGAGTGCATATGCCACCACCTATTCATCAAACATTTGAAACATCTGCTCTTGTTGTTTGTTCATTTGTACCACGCTTATATGATTTTCATCCTCAAGCCATTCCAGCGCCTTACAATCATAGCAATATAGATAGCGATGAAGTGTTATATTATGTTGATGGTGATTTTATGAGTAGAAACAACATTCAACAAGGACATATTACACTTCATCCCAAAGGTATTCCTCACGGACCTGCACCCGGTGCTATGGAGAGAAGTATTGGTCAAAAAGAAACAAAAGAATTAGCCGTAATGATTGATACCTTCCGACCACTAATGATTACTGAAAATGCTATGAAAATAGACGATGGAAAGTACTACAAAAACTGGGTAGAATAATACACCTGTTATTTATAATCACTTCTTTTGCGTTTTATCACTACCAATTAAAGTTTAGATTATTTTTCACTTTCACCTTATTTCTTTTTATCGCAAATTTGCAACAAAAAATGAATACCACCACTTCTCAACAATTATTTGAAAAAGCATTACAATTATTCCCAGGTGGAGTAAATTCCCCCGTTAGAGCATTTAAGAGTGTTGGCGGAACACCTTTATTTATCAAGCAAGGAAAGGGTTCTAAAATAATAGATGCAGATGGTAACGAACACATTGATTATTGTGCCAGTTGGGGACCTTTAATTTCTGGGCACGCACACCCCAAAATTATTGAATCTGCATACAAAACAATGTTGAATGGAACTACTTTTGGCGCCCCTACCGAATTAGAAAATCAATTAGCAGAACTAATAATTCAAAATCATCCGTTTATTGAAAAAATTAGATTTGTAAGTAGTGGCACAGAAGCCGTGATGAGCGCTATTCGTTTGGCACGGGCATATACAAAGAAAAATAAAATCATCAAATTTGAAGGATGTTATCATGGGCATTCCGATATGCTTCTGGTAAAAGCAGGTTCGGGGCTGGTAACCTTTGGTCAATCATCATCTGCGGGCGTACCCGATGATGTTGTAAAAAATACAATTGTTGTTCAATTAGATAATGAAGACGCTGTAAAGCAAGTATTTCAACAATTTCCAGATGATATTGCTGCTATTATTATTGAACCCATCCCTGCAAACAATGGCTTACTTCTTCAAAGAAAAGAATACTTAGAGTTTTTGAGAAATATCACTAGACAACATCAATCACTACTTATTTTTGACGAAGTAATTAGCGGCTTTAGAGTAGGATTTACAGGTGCTGCAGGTTATTACAATATTCAACCAGATATTATCACTTTTGGAAAAATTATTGGTGGTGGCTTTCCAGTTGGGGCTTATGCTTCTACTAATGAGATTATGAAAATGGTATCCCCTGATGGACCTATGTATCAAGCAGGAACATTAAGTGGTAATCCTGTTGCTATGGCAGCTGGATACGCTCAATTATCAATGTGTTTAGAACCTAATTTTTATAATTCATTAGATGAAAAAACTCAATATCTTGTAAATGGTATAATGCAGGTGAAACCATCAGCACTACCGCTCAAAATATTTACAATTGGTTCTATTTTCTGGATAGCATTTACAGACAAAGAAAACATTAGTAGTGCTAATGATATTGATCCAGAAAGTATGAAATACTTTAAGCGAATGTATCACTTGCTATTAGAAAATGGCGTTTATTTAGGTCCATCTGGATATGAAGTCGGCTTTGTAAGTTCAGCTCATTCAAAAGAAGATTTAGATAAAACAATATATGTTTTTGAAAAAGTATTAAAGCAGATTTAAATTGATTGAATGCTCATATATCCAGAATATCCCATTAGATTAAGAAAAAATAAAGATGCAACAGAAGTATGGGATATTATTAGAAAACAATGGATTCAACTTACACCAGAAGAACTTGTAAGACAGCACTTCATTAATTATTTAATTCAAGAAAAAAAATATCCTATTGAATGTATTTTAGTAGAGAAAGAATTGGCAGTATTTAATACTCAAAAAAGATTTGATGTTGCAATTATTGATAAAAATCAAAATTTTTTGTTAGTAGCAGAATGTAAAGCACCATCTGTCAATTTAGATGAAAAAGTTATTCAACAAATTCTTACATATAATTTAGTTCTTAATGCTCAATACCTTGTTATTACAAATGGATTAAAGCAATTTGTTTTCAAAAATGATAACAATAATTGGATTGAAATAAATGATGTAGTAATATTTAATCAATTGTAAATTTATGTTTTTTGCGATTTAAACCGCAAAATATTTATGTTTTTTGCGATTTAATTCGTAATTTTGCAGAAAAAAGTATGATTCAAAGAATTATTAAGCATCATATAAAAAACAAATTAAAAGATAATAAGGCCATTATCATTTTAGGTGCCAGACAGGTTGGAAAAACCACACTTATTCAATCATTATTTGAGAATCAAAAAAATATAATGTACTGGAATGGTGATGAAACCGATATTCGTGAAATGCTTGAAAAACCTACATCTACCAGATTAAAAAATTTAATTGGAAAAAGTAAAATATTGGTTATTGATGAAGCACAGAGAATTTCCAACATCGGAGTTTGCATTAAACTCATTATAGATAACATTCCCAGTGTAAAAGTGATTGCAACTGGCTCATCATCTTTTGAACTATCGTATAAAATCAAAGAATCATTAACTGGTAGAAAATGGGAGTTTAATTTGTTCCCTATCAGTTTTGAAGAAATGGTTAAACATCATGGATTACAAGCAGAAAAAAGATTGTTAGAACAAAGATTAATATATGGATATTATCCTGAAATTATAACTAATCCCGATACAGCTAAAGAACGATTAAAATTAATTGCTGATTCTTATTTATACAAAGATGTATTAATGTGGGAAAATATTAAAAAGCCCGATAAATTGGAAAAACTAATCAAAGCTCTTTCCTTACAAATCGGAAATGAAGTATCATACAATGAACTTGCTGAAACATGCGGACTGGATAATGAAACTGTAGAAAGATATATCAACATTCTTGAAAAATCTTTTGTTCTCTACAAATTAGAACCATATAGCAATAACTTACGAAACGAATTGAAAAAAAAGAGAAAAATATACTTTTACGACAATGGCATAAGAAATGCTGTTATCAATAATTTTGCACCACTCAATCATAGAAATGATAAAGGTGCTTTATTTGAAAATTTTGTCATAACAGAACGACTTAAATATTTACACTATCACAATAAAAATTGGAACAGATATTTTTGGCGAAATACTAATCAACAGGAAGTGGATTATATTGAAATCAATCAAAAGTATTTATATGCTTATGAAATTAAATTTTCTGAAAAAGCAAAAGTAAAAATCCCTTCTACTTTTATAAATCAATATCACCCATCTGATACACAAATTATCAATGTATCTAATTACTTTGACATCATATCATAGTTTTTGCGATTTAAATCGCAAAAAATTTATGTTTTTTGCGGTTCAAACCGCAAAAAACATAAAATTGACTGAAATATCATTAAAATTAGGATGTTCAAAAGTGTTATAATCTGCAAATTTTCAACTAATTATTTGTATATCAACAACTTAAAATTACAATTTTTTCATTTCATAAAAGTATTGATAAAACAAAGGTATTGTTTCTATACCTTTTAGAAAATTAAAAATACCATAATGCTCATTGGGAGAATGCAAGGCATCACTGTCTAAACCAAAGCCCATTAAAATGCTATCCAAACCCAACTCTTTCTTGAACAACGCAACAATAGGAATACTTCCACCCTCCATTTTAGGAATAGGTTTTTTGCCGAATGTTTGCTCCATTGCTTTTGCAGCCGCCTGATAATCCACCGATTCTGTGGACACAACATAAGGTTCTCCTCCGTGGTGGGCTTTTACTTTTACCTGTACACAAGCAGGGGCTTTCTTTTCAAAATATTCCTGAAACAATCGTGCAATTTTCTCTGGATTTTGATTAGGCACTAAACGCATACTGATTTTTGCGTATGCCTTTGATGGTAAAACAGTTTTAGCACCTTCTCCAATGTATCCTCCCCAAATGCCATTTACATCTAATGTAGGACGAATACCTGTTCTTTCTAAAACAGTGTATCCTTTTTCTCCCCACAATTCTTTTACACCTAAATCTTTTTTGTATTCCTCTTCATTAAATGGTGCTTTGTTTATTTCTGCTCTTTGTTCCTTTGATAGTTCCACTACATCATCATAAAATCCAGGTATAGTAATATGATTATTCTCATCGTGGCAAGAAGCAATTAACTGGCATAAAATATTGATAGGATTAGCCACAGCACCACCATATACACCTGAATGTAAATCTCTGTTTGGACCAGTAACTTCCACTTCCATATATGCTAAACCCCTTAATCCTACTGCAATAGAAGGAGTGTCATTGGCAATAATAGATGTATCGGATATTAAAATCACATCGCCTTTTAATCTGTTTTTATTAGCTTTTACCCATTCTCCAAGATGTTCAGAGCCCACCTCTTCTTCCCCTTCAATCATAAATTTTACATTGCATTTTAATGCGTTCAATTGATTCATTAATTCAAGGGCTTTAATATGCATCATTGTTTGTCCCTTATCATCACAGGCACCACGAGCAAAAATTGCCCCTTGCAGATGAATAGGTGTAGTTTTGATAACAGGTTCAAATGGCGGGGATTCCCACAATTCAATAGGGTCTGGGGGTTGAACATCATAATGACCATAAACAATAACAGTAGGTGCATTGGTATCTATAATTTTTTCAGCATATACAACAGGGTGTCCTTTGGTTTCGCATATTTCAGCAGAATCTACACCTGCCTTAATGAGTAATTCTTTTACTTTTTCTGCTGTTTTTCTAACATCATTTTTATATTTAGGGTCAGCACTTACAGATGGAATCCGCAGTAGTTCTTTCAATTCTTCAATCCATCTGTTTTTATTTTTTTCTATTTGTTGCAGTATTTCTTGATGTGTCATAAAAATATTTTTGGCGAAAGTAGTGAAAAATATATTTGTGTAGAAAAGGGATATTCAAATTAGATATAAATAAAATCCTAACTTTGCCCTGAAAATAAATTGTGATGAAACATTTATCACATAGAGAAATTTTTTTTAGAAATATTGCACAAACATCGCCTTCTCCATTAGGGCTTGAAATCATTAAAGCAGAAAAAGAATTTGTATTTGATATTAATGGAAAAAAATATATTGACCTCATTAGTGGTATTGCTGTTAGTAATGTTGGGCATCTGCATCCAAAAGTAAAAGAAGCCATTATTGAACAACTGAATAAATACGCTCACATAATGGTGTATGGGGAAACTATACAACATCCTCAAACAGAATATGCTCAATACATTACGCGGTTTTTACCAGAACAATTAAACTGCATTTACTTTGTAAATTCTGGAGCAGAAGCCATTGAAGGTGCAATGAAATTAGCACGTGCTTACACATTACGAAATGAAATGATTTCTTTTGAAAATGCTTATCACGGCAGCACACAGGGAGCAATGAGCATAATGGGCAATGAGTTTTTGAAAACTAAATTTCGTCCTTTAATTCCAGGTAATAAGATAATTCGCTTGAATTGTTATGATGATTTAAATCTAATTACAGAGCATACAGCCGCTGTATTTATTGAGCCCATACAGGCAGAAGCAGGCGTGTTATTGCCCGAAAAAAATTTTTTGAAGGCATTGAGACAAAGATGTAATGAAACAGGCACATTATTAGTGTTTGATGAAATTCAAACAGGATTTGGTAGAACAGGTAAATTGTTTGCATTTGAACATTATGAAGTTGTGCCTGATATTTTAGTGATTGGCAAGGGAATGGGCGGTGGATTGCCTATTGGGGCTTTTATTTCAGATAAAAAAATAATGGAAGTTATAGCCAATCATCCATTGGGTCATTTAACTACATTTGGGGGGAATGCTGTGTGTGTGGCATCTGCACTGGCTACAATAAAAATAATTGTAGAAGAGAAATTATACAACAGAGCAATAGATATTGAAAAAGTTTTATTACAAAAATTACATCATCCAAAAATTAAAAACATCAGATGCAAAGGTGCTATGTGTGCTGTTGAGTTAGAGAGCAATGAACAGGTAATGAAAACCATAGAGCAATGTTTAAATAAAGGGATTATTGTAGATTGGTTTTTATTTGCAGATAATTGTATCCGCATTGCTCCTCCGCTCATTATTTCAGACGAGTCCTTAAATCAAAGCATTAGTGTTTTATTAGAAAGCATTAATTGATGAAGAAAGAGATTAATCATATATTATTTTGTTTTTGTTCAATAAAACATTTTTTCTTCTGGCAGAAAATAATGAAATGGCTAAAAACATTGAAAATAGAGGGATTTCAATGTGAATATAAAATATTTCTGGCATTGTTGATAATAATTGCTTCTATCCATATTCCAAAAGTTTATTCTCAAACGACTTACATTATAGATTCAACTTTTTTTCAAAAAACAGATAAATTTTACTATATTAAAGATTCAACAAGTATAAATAATTATCACTATATTGATACTTCAATATTAGGTTTTCAAAATTCTTTACCTATTTATTTCAATGGGCAGATAGGCACAGCACAGCCCGATTATTTAATAGAAAACAAAGATTTTGAAATTGGCAGCAGGGTTCTCAATATTTATTTTCCTGATGAAATAAATAAGAACAATGTGCCTTTGTGGAAAACCAAAAGTTTTTTTTCAAAATTAGAAGGCATTGCAGGAAGTAAAGATGAACAGCATTTCAGAGCATTGTTTTCATCTCCCATAAAAAAATATAGTCAAATTAATTTTTATTTAAGAAGAAGCACTAATACGGGTTTCTATCAAAATCAAAAAGGAAGTATAACTAATTTTTTTACAGATTATCATTATTTTGTAAAGAAAAGATTTTCAATGGATGCAAGTTTAATATTGAACTACATTAAACATCAGGAAAATGGCGGCATTACAAAAGACACATTATCATATAATGATTTATTTTTAGATAAAATATTGATTCCTGTTTCCTTATCCAGTGCTAAAAAGAATTATCAATCTCATTTATTTCATACACAATTGAATTATTTAATCAATCAACACAATGCTTTTTCCTTATCTGCCGATGTAGAAAGGAAAATATTTCAATATCAAGACGACTTTCCAATGAGTGGATATTATTCATTTATGTTTTTAGATACACTCAAAACCAATGATAGTTTACATTCTTTGAAGATAGATATCCCTTTATCATATACATTCAGGCACAGAAATACCTACGCAAAAATTTCTTATCGGTTTCAACAAAATTATATTCATCTGTTTGCAGATACCTCTATACAGAACCATATCATAGATCTTACTGGTGAAACATTTTTCAAATTGTTCAAACATTTAAAAATCACGCACACAAGAGATATTCAGTATGTTTTTTATGGCACACAAAAAGATAATTATTTAGTAAAATTTACCTTCAATGTAAAAGCACACTTGTTTCAGTTAGATGGGCTTTTTGCCGCAGCCAAACAATCTCCAATCTTTCAACAAAATTATTGGTATTCTAATCATTTTATTTGGTTCAATCACTTCAAAGAAATTAGCACACAATACTTATCATTTGGTGCGTCCTATCATTCGTGGATTAACCTTACATACAATTTTTTTCATCACAACAATTATATTTATTTTATTGATAATTATCCTCAACAATACTCTAATGATTTATTCATTCATCAATTAAAATTAAGCATAGATAAAGTGTTTTTTAGGCATTTAGGCATCAAAGCCGATTGTTATTATCAATGGAAAAGCAGCAATGTAATTGCATTGCCTGAACGTTTTGTAAAAGCAGATGTATACTATCAAGGCAGATGGTTCAAGAAAAGTTTATTAGTGAATACTGGAACACAAATCATTTTATCGCCCAATTATTTTGATACTTATCAATACAATCCTGCAACGGGCGTGTATAGTGTGATGAGCAATAAATTTCAAGCGGGAAATTATCCTCAATTAGCATTTTATTTTTCAGGTAGAATAAAGCCCGTGAATTTTTTTATTAGAATGGATTATTTATTGTCTGGCTTGATTTCACAGCCATATTATTATTTACCAAACTATATGATGCCCGACCGGAGTTTTAGAATGGGTATTAGCTGGATGTTTTTTGATTAGATAATTTTTGCTTTTTATACCAATTTCAAACCTTTTGTAAAGATTAACCACTATACTTTTCAACACTTTTTATTTTTTATCAACAAATAAATGATATAAATCATATTTTCCTTTAATTTGCAGAAAAAAATAAAAGATGAAAAAGCAGGTTATCTTGTTAGCGAGTTTGTTATCTACTTATTTTTTGAGTGCCCAACTCAATTTTTATGAAGGGTATATTATCTCTAATGAAGGCGACACTTTGAAAGGTGAGATTAAAGCCAATCCTAAAAAAGAACTGCCACTATTTGCAAAGGTAATGTTTAGAGACCAGCAAGGGGTTTCAAAAACTTACAAGCCTGATAAAATAAAGGGGTTTGCATACTATAATACTGAAAAAAAGAGATGGCATCAATTTATTGCAATATCAGATGATGAACCTAAATTTTACAAAATATGTATTCAACATCCTGTTGTGATTTATGAATATCAATTTGAAGACATGCAAATGGGGGAATTTTTTACTGCTAAACAATATTTCATCAAAGAAAAAGATGAATTTGTTCGCTTAAAATCCAAGAAAATTAAAAAGCAATTAGCCAATTATATTGATAAGGAAGAAGTATTGAATGAATTAGAAAAAATGAATGATATTGATATTGAGAAGTTATATTCTCTTCTTGAAAAGCACTATGCTCAATCACATTCATAGTTTTTTATTGTAAGTATTTTTTGAAAAAAAGAAAAACAGCACTTAAATTTGCTGCAAAAAAATTATGTCTCATCACGAACATCATCATCACGATGAAGAAAAAAAATCTGTGAACTTCTGGGCACCTGTCATTGGTGGGCTTGTAGTGTGGATGATTGTGCTTATTATTGAAACCAATTTAGATGAAAAGAAAAGCGAACAAACCACTGCCACACATACAGAGCAAACCACACATTCAGAACAACATCACTAATTCAATTGAACGAACACATAGAAGTTTATACAGATGGTGCGTGCTCGGGCAACCCCGGTAAAGGTGGATGGGCAGCCATTTTGTTATATAAAGGTCACAGAAAAAATTTAGTGGGTGGTTACAGAAAAACTACCAATAACAGAATGGAACTGTTGGCTGTCATTGAAGCATTACAAGCCATTAAAAATAAACATATTCCTGTTATAGTATATTCCGACTCGCAATATGTTGTAGATAGTATCAATAAAGGGTATATTCATCAGTGGATAAAAAAAGGATTTAATAAAGTCAAAAATCCTGATTTATGGAAAAAGTTAATAGCCCTTATTCAACAATTCAAAAATATTCAATTTCAATGGGTAAAAGGGCATCACACCAATCTATATAATAAAGAATGTGATGCAATAGCTGTAAATGCTTATTTATCTGATGAAAAAGGAACGACTCTTAAAGTAGATGAGTATTATGAACAACTTGGAAATGAAGAGAGTTCAGAAAATACCCCAAACAGTTTATTTTAATTAAACCTCTACTTTCTGGGAAAAATTATTGCTTCCACTAATTGACAAACGGTATGCCCTATCATCATATGGGACTCCTGAATGCGCGGTGTATCGTGGCTGGGAACATTAATAAGCAACTGCACTACATCTTTCATTTTTCCACCACTTTCTCCTGTAAAGCCCACAGTAAATGCTCCAATTTTATTGGCTTCTACAATAGCATTCAATACATTTTTAGAATTTCCACTTGTAGATAGCCCTATTATTATATCTTCGGGCTTCATCATTGCTTTTACAAGGCGGGCAAAGATTTCGTCATAAGAATAATCATTGGCCACTGCTGTAATATAACTTGTATTCACATGCAATGCTTCTGAATACAAAGGTTGTCGGTCATAATAAAATCTACCACTCAATTCTGCTGCTAAATGCTGGGCATCTGCCGCACTTCCACCATTACCACACCACAAAACCTTGCCTCCTTTTTGATAACATTCAATAATTTTTTGAGTAAGTAATTCTATTCTTTGTAGTAATGTTTCGTTTTGTATAATTTGTTGTTTGGTTTTTACTGATGCCGCAAATGCAGATAGTATAATATCTCTCATTATTCTACAGATTTGTATTGTTGAATGATTTGTTTTACTAATGGATGCCTTACTATATCGGCTTCATCTAAATAAAGTATATGTATGCCTTGAATATTTTTTAGTAGTTGTATAGATTGCAAAAGCCCTGATGGTTGTTTGCTCGGCAAATCAATTTGAGTAATATCCCCTGTAATAATGAATTTCGCATTATTTCCCATACGAGTTAAAAACATTTTCATTTGTGCTTGCGTAGTATTTTGTGCTTCGTCTAAAATAACAAAGGCATTGTCTAATGTGCGACCACGCATAAATGCCAATGGGGCAATTTGAATGGTTCTGTTTTCTATGTATAATTGTAATTTATCTGCAGGAATCATATCGGCTAAAGCATCATATATCGGTTGCATATAAGGGTCTAACTTTTCTTTCAAATCACCTGGCAAAAAACCCAGATTTTCTCCCGCCTCTACAGCAGGACGGGTTAAAATAATTCTTTTGACTTGCTTATTCTTTAATGCTCTAACGGCCAACGCCACTGCGGTATATGTTTTTCCAGAACCTGCAGGTCCAATGGCAAACACAATATCGTGTTTTTCAGATGCTTCCACTAATCGTCTTTGATTAAGTGTTTTGGCTTTAATAACTACACCATTATTACCATATAAAATAATATCTCCATTTCCATTAAAATGTTTCAAATCAGAAAATTTTTGCTCATTAGTGTTCTTTAAAATATTCTCAATAATTGAAAGTGTCAATACCCCAAAATCATCATAATATCTAATAATTTGCTTCCATTTTTTTTCAAATTCCTGAATAGATTCCTTGCTACCAATTATTTTAATTTCATTTCCCCTTGCAATGATTTTTAATTCAGGAAAATATTTACGAACCACATTAATTTTTTCATCATTTACTCCATAAATATCAAGGGGATTAATGTCCTCTAATGTAACGAATTTCTCTATCAATTTTTTTCTGCAAATATAAGTGTAATTTCGTTTATCAGCAATATTTTACAACAAACAACCATCACTTTACTCTTCCAAAAGCATAAAAATACTTTTGATAATATGGCTCATTTAAATCATTAATAATAACACCTTTTTGAGTAGAAGCATGTACAAATTTGTTATTCCTTAAATATACTCCTACATGGGAAATTTCTTTACTTTCAATTTTAAAAAACACAAGGTCTCCTTCTTTCACTTCGTTTTTATTGATTTTCTTACATTGTTTTTGAAAAATATCCTGCGACCTTCTTTCTAATTTTTTTCCATAAACTTTTTCATACAATGCATTTATAAATCCTGAACAATCCGTTCCATTTTTAGAGCATTCGCCATACTTGTAAGGCACACCATACCATTCTGTGATAAATGAATACAATGGCAATTGCATTTCTTTGTCTGTAATTTGAAGTGTGTGTTTTATTGTTTCATAATGTGTAGATTTATTTGAATGATTGCTCACACTCTTTTTAGAATGGCAGGCAAATAAAGAGACAATAACAAAGAAATATAATAATAGGTTTTTCATAAATTGGCTTGAAATATACTAAATACATAAGCCCTGTTAATACAAACAAAATAATTGTATTTTTGCCACTCTAATTTTTTAGCGAAAATATTATTAATATGAATTTAATTATTCCAATGGCAGGCAGAGGTACTCGTATGAGACCTTCTACTTTAACTATTCCAAAGCCACTTTTTCCCATTGCAGATAAAAGCATTGTAGAATGGCTTGTTTATGAAGTGTTTCATTCTACCAATGTGCCAATTGAGGAAATAGGATTTATTATTCATCCTGATTTTGGCAAAAAAGTAGAAAACGAATTAATAGATATTGCCAACAAATACAACGCTATTGGTAAAATTTATTATCAGGAACAAGCACTTGGAACTGCCCACGCTATTTTATGTGCAGAGCCATCATTGAAAGGAAATGTTTTGATTGCCTTTGCAGATACGCTTTTTCAAGCCTCTTTTAATATTGACACAAATAAAGATGCTATTATATGGACTAAAACTGTTGATAATCCTAAACAATACGGCATAGTTGTAACTGATGAGCAAAAGAAAATTTTATACTTTGAAGAAAAACCTGAAAACCCTGTAAGTAATGAAGCCATCATAGGCATTTATTTTTTCAAAGATGGCGAAAACCTAAAATCAGAATTGAAATATTTAATTGACAATGATTTAAAAGAAAAAGGCGAATACCAACTCACCAATGCTATGGAAAACATGAGAAATAAAGGGCTTGGCTTGTATTCTCAAGATGTAGATAAATGGTTGGATTGTGGTAATAAAGACACCACATTATACTCTCATCGTGTGGTTTTAGAAACACATCACATTCATTCTAAATCATTTCAAAATATCAATTCTAAAATTATTCCTCCCTGTTATATTGGTGAAAATGTAAAAATAGAAAACTCTATTATTGGACCATTTGTAAGTATTGGAAATAATACCCAAATCAAAGATTCTCAAATTGAAGATAGTATTGTAATGCAAAATTCTGAACTAAAAAACATACGAATTCACAAAAGTATTATTGGGAATTATTGTAAATTAAATGGGCATTCTCACAATGTTCTTGCTCAATTACACATCAGCGATTATTCGCAAATTGAAATCAATTAAATAATGAAAAGTTTAATCATTGCTGTAAACATATTCTTTTTACTTGTATCTTGTGGCACCCATCGTGTTGCTCAAAAGTCCCACTCTGTACAAAAATTAGATAATGATAAAGAAGCACAACTTTCTGCTCTTTTTATTGAAGCGTGCTCAAATCGTCTGTTAGGAAAATTCAAAGAATCAGAATGGTATCTCAAGCAATGTGAAAAAATAGAACCACTTTCTGCTGCTGTACAATACGAATTAAGTAATCTTTATCGCATTACTAACAGAAATAAAGAAGCATTGATAGCGGCTCAAAAAGCCACACAATACAATCCCAACAATATCTGGTATCAATATGCATTGATAAAATTATATGAACAAAATAATCAATACTCAAAAGCCATTGAAGTATTAAAAACTTTGATAAAAAAATACCCTGATAACATTGAGTTGTATAAACAACTTATATTAGAATATGAACTCAACAATCAACCCGAAAAAGCATTGAGTGTATTGAATGAAATAGAAAAAAAATGGGGCTATTCTTTTGATATTATGTATGAAAAAATTACCATCTATTACTTCATGGGAAAAAACAAAGATGTAGAAAAAGAACTAAATAAATACTTGCAAATCTATCCCGATGACTTCAAAGCCAAAGAAGTGCTCACAGGTATGTTTTACAAAAATCACGAACTGGATAATGCATTAAAATTAGCCAACGACCTGCTTGCTAACGATTCTCTTAATCCTACTGCTCACCTTGTTTATTATGATTATTACATTTCAAAAAATGATAACAACAAAGCGTTCTATCATCTCAACAAATTGTTTTCCAATCCTGATTACAATGTAAAAGACAAACTATCTATTCTAATTAAAATGTATTCAACAAGTATGAAAGCACAGGATTCATTGTTAGATAAGCAATTGCTTGATATTTGTCAAACCTTTGTAAATACGCATCCATTAGCCCCCGAATCGCATAGTATTTATGCTGATTTTTTACTCAAACAAAATCAAAAACAAAAAGCCATTGAAGAATACTACAAAGCCGCTATTTTGAGCAAAAACAAATATGCTATCTGGGACCAACTTCTTTCGCTTGAATATGAAACAGGGATGTATGACTCTTTATCTAAACATAGCGATTTAGCATTAGAAATATTTCCTAATCAGGCAATGTTTTATGTATACAAAGGTATTGCACTTAAAAACCAAAAAGAATACGACAAAGCCATCAATTACTACAAAACAGCCACCGATTACGCTATTGACAATAACAATTTGCTTGAAATTATTTACACAGAATTAGCAGAAATATACAATGAAATAAAAAACTATCCTGAATCCGATAAATACTTTGAATACGCTTTAACTATCAATCCAGACAACGCATTAGTATTAAACAATTACGCTTATTATTTAGCACTGCGAAAAGAAAAATTAGACAAAGCAGAAAAAATGAGCAAAAAAAGTTTAGACATTTCCCCTAACAATCCTAATTTTATTGATACTTACGCATGGATACTTTATCAGCAAAAAAAATACAAAGAAGCAGAGGCATTGCTTCGCCCGCTCATTGACAAAAAAGAATCAGCAGTGATTTTAGAACATTATGGGGATATACTATATCAATTAAATAAAAAACGGGAAGCAATAGAATACTGGAAAAAAGCCAAAGAAGCAGGAAATCATTCTGAAAAACTTCAAAAGAAAATTGAAACTCAAACTATAGATGAATAACATTACTTCTAACTATTTATTTCGTCAAGAACAAACTTGTTTGCGTTGTAACAAAATATTGCAAAGCCCAAAAACATTTGTAAGTGTTTTGATATTCATAATATTGGTTTTATTTATTCTATTTTCTTGCAAATCTAAAAAAAGCGTTCAAAAGCCCATTAGTATTCAATCATCTGATAGCACTGAAAAATGTCAAGTCAATATCAAATCTACTCGCCACTTAATAGAAAAAATGCAGCAAAACACGTTTAACTATGAATGGATATATGCCAAAGCAGAAACTAAACTGGTAATAGATAGCGAAGATACAGATGTTGACATTAAAATAAGAGCCAAAAGGGATAGTGCTATACTTATTAGTGTAGAAGCCATCAATCTATTTGATGTGGCGAAAATTTTAATTACTAACGACTCTATCAAAATGATTATCTATCCCAAAAAACAATACTTTTATGGAAGCATAGAAAATATTTCAAAACTACTTAATATATCTGCTGATTTGGATTTGATACAATCTGTTTTGTTTGGAAACAATGCGGAATTTTACAATGAAGATGATAAAATTAAGCATGTGATTGATAAAAAAAATTGCCACTACTTGCTTACTACTACCAAGAAAAGAAAAGTAAAACGATTATTAAAAGACAAAGATATTATTATTGCCAAAGAGCCCATTCAAATTATTACCATTTCACCTACTAACTTTAAAATTATTCAAAACCGCTTTATTGACCTAAAAAATAATCATTCTCTCATAGTAAATTATGAAAATTTTCAACCCATTGATTCTCTCATATTTCCCAAAAATCTGAAAGCACAAATAATTGCCCAACAACCTTTAGATTTTCAATTAAAATATTCTAAAGTAGAAATCAATAAACCACAAAATTTATCTTTTCGCATACCCGCTTCTTATAGTAAAACTGAAATTAAATGAAAGTTCGCAACTTAATTCATCTCATAATTATTTTCTCTTCTTTATTATTGATGTCTACTTATTTGCCTTCAAAAAAGAACATTAGCCATTCTGAAAATATTTCTGCCATTCAGATTCTACATCAAATGATAGATTCTATCAGCAATATCAAAACTTTGAAAGTAAAACTTGTCGCTCTTGAAAGATTTCAAAACAAATACCTCAAATCTACTTCTTACTTTAAAATCTCCTATTATCCTGAAAAAAAATTATACTTTATCAATCCTGAAAAAAAATTAGAAATTCTTTATATTGAAAGTAAAAATGACAACAAAGCATTAGTCAAACATCCCTCACTGCCTATTAGTATTTTTTTAGACCCTAATGGTAATATAATGAAAAAAAATCAGCACTACACTATTCACGAATTAGGATTTGAATATATCGCCAACACTATACAAATTGCTCTATCCAAAGAAAAAGAAAAATATCTGGATTATCTGCATTATTTGGGAATTATTGAAAAAAACAATCTACCCTGTTATACCTTAATGTATGAAAGTTCGCAATTTGAATATGTCCCCTATACTATCACTTCAAAAGAAACTGTTGTTAGCATTTCAAGAAAATTGAATATCAATGAATACATTATACGAGATAAAAATAATTTATACTATGAATTTGGTTACTTAAAAAAGGGCTCTGTTATTCAAGTTCCAAAAATGTATTGTAAAAAAGCATTTATTTATATTGACAAAAAAACTTTTTTACCTGTATCAATCAATCTTTATGATGATAAAGGATTATTAGAAAGTTATGATTACTACGAAGTGCAAAAAAATATAACATTCAAAGAAGAAGAATTTTCTAAACACTATAAGGAATACAATTTCTAATATGCCACGATACTTTCTTGAATTATCCTTTAATGGCAACGAGTTGAATGGTTGGCAAATTCAAAGTAATACAACTGAAACCATACAACAATATCTTGCTGATGTATTATCTAAAACACTTCGTGAAAACATAATGCCTATTGGCTGTGGCAGAACTGATGCAGGCGTGCATGCCAAACAATTTTTTGCCCATTTTGATTCTCAACACATTATTAACCATCCCTTTGATTTTTGGATTTACAAGTGGAATTCTATGTTGCCCGAAAAAATTGCCATTCACAAAATAATTCCCGTAAAAGACGATGCACACGCCCGATATAGTGCTATTTCCCGCACTTATGAATATTACATTCATCAAAGAAAAAATCCTTTTACATACAATTTTTCGTGGTATTATCCATTTGAACTCCATCATCAAAAAATTCAAGAAGCCATTCAAATTATATCAAAATTCAATGATTTTGCCTGTTTTACAAAAGATGCTGATGAATACAACAATACACTTTGCAACATTACCGAAATAGAATGGCGTGTTCAATCACCCAATATTATTTTCAAAATATCTGCAAATAGATTTTTACGAAATATGGTAAGGGCTATTGTTGGAACATTGATTGAAGTAGGTAGAGAAAAAATTTCTCTTGATGAATTGGTCAAAATTATTGAATCAAAAGATAGGCAAAAAGCAGGATTTTCAGCACCTCCACAGGGATTACACTTAACAAAAATCATTTATCCAGAAGAAATTTTTATTGAATGAAAAAAAAGAATATCATATTAAGATTATTAACTGAATTAGCCACTTATCCAAAATGGTTTTATTCTGCATTATTGCTAACCATTGTTATTTCTATCGTTTCAATTATCAGACCATTACTTATTAATCACATTTTAAGTAAAAATGATTTTTCATCTGATTTTCTAACTAAAATGGGCATCTTGTTAATTATTTTAATGCTGACTGAATCTTTATTACAATACACCAATAGCGTTATATCTGTAATACTCGGACAAAAATTAGTTCTCAAAATCCGAAAAAACTTATATCATCATGTCATCCATCTACCTGTTGAATATTTTGACAAAACACCTGTTGGAACAATTGTTACACGAATTGTTTCTGATATGGAAGCAATGAACGAGATATTTGCAGAAGGTTTTACAAGTATTTCTGGAAGTATAGTAACCATCATTGTTTTCATCTTTACTATGTTTTATATCAATGTATATTTAAGTATTGCCGTATTATCTGTTTTGCCTTTATTATTAGTGGCTGTGTGGTTATTCAAAAATGCAGTTCAAAAATCATTTACACAGGTGCGAAATGCTGTAGCACAACTCAATCGCTTTGTTCAGGAAAGATTAGTGGGTATGCACATTGTTCAAATGATGAATGCAGAAGAAAAAGAACTTGAAAAGTTCAAAACATTGAATCATCAGCACAGACAGGCCAATATTCGCTCTGTATGGTATTATTCTATTTTCTTTCCCGTATTAGAATTGCTATCAAGTATTGCTATTGCTTTAATTATTTATTCTTCTTCATTGCTGCCCAAAATTACATTAGGTGAAATTACATTTTTTGTAATGATGACACAATTACTCTTTCGTCCTTTGAGAATGCTGGCAGACCAACTCAATACCTTTCAAATGGGACTGATAGCGGCAGAACGAATTTATCAATTAATGGATGAAAATATCCCACAAATCAATGAAGGCAAAAAAGAATTTCAACATCTGCATAAAAGTATTGATTTTGTAAATGTAAGTTTTTATTATCAGGATAAAGAAGTTCCTGTCTTGTCTGACTTCAACTTACATATTCCTGCTCAAAAAATTACCGCCATTGTAGGACATACAGGGGCTGGAAAATCTACCATCATTCATCTTATTACAAGATTGTATGATATTCAAAAAGGTCAAATACTCATAGACGATGTCCCTATTCAAGAATACTCTTTAAACTCATTAAGAAGCCGCATTGCTGTTGTATTACAAGACCCCCACTTGTTTAACGATAGTATTTTGAATAATGTCAGAATGTTTAATCCTGATATTACAAAAGAAAATATTATTGCCGCTGCCAAAGAAATAGGTATTCATGATTTTATTATGCAGTTAGAAAACAACTACGACTACATTATTCAAGAACGGGGCAGTAATTTATCTGCAGGACAAAAACAAATGATAGCATTTTTACGTGCATATATTCACCAACCTGAAATATTTATATTAGACGAAGCCACTTCTATGATTGATTCTCAAACAGAGCAACTTATTCAAAATGTATTAAAAAAAGTATTGCAAAACCGCACGGCTATTATCATTGCACACCGATTGTCTACTATTCAAATGGCACATCAAATCATTGTATTAAGTAGTGGTCAGGTAGTTGAAAAAGGCACTTTTGATGAATTGTTACAAAAAAACGGCTTCTTCAAAGACATTTACGAAGCACAATTTGAAGCGATGTATTAAATCAAATGCGTAGCCATTGCTATAGTAATAATGCTTATTTTACCATTAAATCCCCCTTGAACTAATACATTGTATGCTGCTTCAAAAGTAGCACCTGTAGTCATCACATCATCTACTAATGCAATGTGTTTTAGTTTTGATACATTCTCGTTAGTTACAAAATTATCCTTCACATTTTCCCATCTTTCAAATCTTCTTTTTTTAGTTTGAGTAGAAGTATAAATGTTTTTTGAAAGAATGTTTAAAATGGGAATTTGTGTTTGATTGTGCAGTCCCTTGCAATACTCTTCACTTTGATTATACCCTCTTTCCAATTGCTTATTAGGATGCAAGGGAATAGGCACAAATCCATCTAAATCTTTTATCCATTCAACTTTTTGCAATTCATTGCCCATCCACTGTCCTATTAAACTTGCTAATTCATTACCCTGTTTATATTTAATAAAATGCAAAATATTTTGCACCCCTGTTTTTTTAGAAAATAAAAAGTAAGCCGCCGAACCCCACACAGGTATTCTGCCATATAATGTTTTTCTAATTATAGATTTTTCAATATCTAAATGAAATTTTGCTCGTGGCAAGTGATGTCTACATCTATTACAAATATATACTTCATGTTTAAATAATGCTACATTACAAGCAACACATACTTTTGGATATATTAACCCTAAAAAATCCTTTACAATATTTAAATCTACCCCCATTACAAAATGTATTCTATTAAAAAATCTTTTTACTACATTTGCAGCAAATTTAATAAAATGACTAATGAACAAGACAAAGAAACCATTAGAAAAAGATTCATTCTTTTTCTATCAATATTTTCAGGTATTCTTGTTATTACCAATATTTATTTGCTGATTTTATTATTCAATCAAAAGCAAAAGACCAATGAACAAGTAGTTATTACAAAAGAAGTAATCGTTGAAAGAGATAATGTAAAGGCATCTTTAGAAGAATTAAAAAAGGAATATGAAGATTTAAAAACCGATAATGCTGATTTACAAAAGGAAATTGACGATAAAAAAGCATACATTGAGCAATTATTACAAGAAGCAGAGAAACATAAAAATGATGCTGCAATCATTGCAAAACTCAAAAAAGAAACCCAAACCTTGCGAGAAATTATGAAGGGCTATGTAAGAACTATTGATTCATTAAATACACTTAATCAACAACTTGTTGAAGAAAAAACAAAAGTAGAAAAAAAATTAGGCGAAAAAGAAACTGTGATTAGTGAAATGAGCAAAAAACAAGAGGAATTGAAATCTACTATAGAAAAGGGTTCTATTTTAAGCTGTAGCAATATAAAAGCAATAGCAGTTCAGGTTAAAAAGGGCGGTAAAAAAGAATCTGAAACTACAAGAGCCAAAAGAGCCAATAAAATAAAAGTAAGCTTCACACTTGGTGAAAACAAAATTGCCAAAGCAGGTCCAAGAGACATCTGTGTAAGAATAATGACGCCTGATGGCAAAGAAATGGCAAAAGAATACAGCGATTTGTACAGATTCACATTTAATAAAACTTCATCTGGTTATTTTGCTGGAACAGAAACTATACAATACGCCAATACCCAAATGGATATAGTCATATATTGTGAGGGTAACGAGCCACTGGTGCCTGGTACATATATTATAGATATAGTGTGCGATGGCTTTGTAATTGGCAATACCTCATTAAAATTAGATTAACTTTATCTTTATTTTAGCGTACTTCAACTTTCATTTTATTCCTCTTGTCAAAAAATTTAAAAAATATTTTTTATTATTCAAACTTAAATCACTACTTTTGTGGCTGAACATAAAATACATACTTTTATGCTATTGAAAAAAATAAAAATTGGCTTTTACCTTTCCTTAACTGGTGCATCTTTAATGATGTATAATTGCAATTCTGGTCATAAAGAAGATTCTAAAGAACTACCAGGTGGCATTTACAAAGGTGGTTTTTTAAGAGTGAATGAAGTTGAGAATTTTAAAAGTTTATTTCCTATCTCCGTTGGCGAAATCAATAGTTATCACATATCCTTACAAGTATATGAAGGACTAGTTAAATTTAATACTTCGGATTTAACTATACAGCCCTGTATTGCTTATAAATGGGAAGCAAGCGAAGATTTGAAAACTTATACATTTCATCTGCGCAAAGGCGTTAAATTCCATGATGACCCCTGCTTCCCAGAAGGGAAAGGCAGAGAAGTTACTGCAAACGATTTTAAATTCTGTTTTGAAAAACTTTGTACCCCCAGCCCTGACAATCAACAGTTTCAGGTTACATTTAAAAACAGGGTATTAGGCGCTAATGAACTTTTTGAAGGAAAAAGTAAAGAATTAACCGGCGTTAAAGTATTGAATGACTCTACACTTGTAATAGAATTGGTTCAACCCGACCCTGTATTTGTTCAACTACTATCTATGCCCGGCTGTTTTGTTTACCCTAAAGAAGCGTATGAAAAATATGGCCAAGATATGCGTATTAAATGTGTAGGTACAGGTCCTTTCTATGTTGAGACATTGAAAGAAGGAGAAATTATTTTAATGAAGAAAAATCCTAATTATTGGGGTAAAGATGAGCATGGCAACCAATTGCCTTATTTAGATGGAGTTAAATGGACATTTATCAAAGAAAAGAAATCAGAAATATTGGAATTCAAAAGAGGAAATTTAGATTTAATTTATAGAATTCCTGTTGAAATTTTTCCAGACATTATGGGCAAATTAGAGGAAGCTAAAAAGAGAAAGTTTGAATTTGCTGTTGAAAGTTCACCATTTTTGAGCACATTTTATATGGGATTCAATATGCAAACCAACCCTGTTTTGAAGAAAAAAGAAGTTCGCCTGGCATTTAATTACGCTATTGACAGAGATAAAATTGCTAACTTTACTATTCAAGGGGAAGGTACTGCTGCAAAATATGGAATGGTGCCATATTATGAAACATTTGAGAAAGAAGGATATGATTACAAAAATGTTGGGGGCTTTACATACAACCCTCAATTAGCGAAAGATTTATTAGCCAAAGCAGGATACCCCAATGGTAAAGGGTTCCCTGAAATTACATTACATATCAATAGTGGTGGAGGAGATAGAAACATCTTGGTAGCAGATGTTGTGAAAAAAATGTTAGAAGAAAATCTAAACATTAAAATTAATATACAGGTAACCACTTTTCCTGAACATATTGAAAATACCGCTTCTGGGAAGGCAGATTTCTTTAGATATGCATGGATAGCCGACTATCCGGATCCTGAAAGTTTCTTAATATTATTCTACGGAAAAAACACGCCTACCAGCTTACAGGAAAAATCTTATGTAAACATGTTCAGATATGTAAATCCAAAATTTGACTCTTTGTTTGAGGTCAGTAAAAGAATATCTGATAGTAAAGAAAGAATGCGTGTATTATCTCTCGCAGAAAAAGAAGTAATGTTAGACCCGCCCTTTATACCTATTTTCTACGATGATAACTTTTTATTAGAACAAAATAATGTAAAAAATATCCCATCTAATGCTATCAATTATTGGGATTTCTCAAAAGCATATCTCGTACCCGAAACTACTGCAAAGAAATAAAAACCTTATCTCTTTCATTCTAATAAACAAAATTCTTAATCTTATTCGTTAAGTGCTTCTTCTCTGCTTTTAGATTTTTGAAATCACTGTTTTAGTTTTGAAAAAACATTAGCAAGAAAGTACAAACACAACAACATAATACTTATTTTTGAAATCGTATCTCCGATTTTTGAATATATTATTGTTTTCTCACTTAATGGTATTTTAGCAATAAACACATCCTTTTCCCAAAAATGTGTTGAATGAATAATTTGTCCTAAAGGATTAATGACCGCTGAAACCCCTGTATTAGCAGACCTTGCAATATAACATCTGTTTTCAATAGCCCTCAATCTACCAAATATTAAATGTTGATTATATCCTGGTGTATTGCCCCACCATCCATCATTGGTTATTACAAATAATGCCTTTGCCCCTATCTTAAAAAATTGTGATACAAATTCAGAAAATACACTTTCATAACAAATCACCGTTGCTACAGGAATTTGATTTTTCACTAAAAACAACGAAGGTTGGTCTTGATTACCCAAACTTCCAGTAGTGCCTCCTAAATCTATTGCCAGTTTTTCAAGTGGCTTAAACAATGCAGGATAAGGCATTTTTTCAACACCAGGAACTAATTTAGATTTGTGATATATTTGCACAGAATCTTTGTAAATACATAATGCCGTATTGAATACATCATAATAAATTCCTTCTGTATTTTGTCGGGCAGTGGCAGGAATTTTTTCATTTTGACCATAAAACTTAATTGTATTAGCGCCTGTGATTATACTTATTTCTGGATATTTACATAAAATACTATCTTTCATAAATTTTAATGTGGGAAATTGTAACATTTCATTTGAACTTCCTTCATAAATATTTTCTGTAATAAATGTTTCAGGTAATAAAATAACATCCAAAGAATCGCTTAAATAATTTTTTATTTGTTGATACATAGATTGCACCTGTATCATAGGGTCTATGTAGAATTTGTCATTATATGGATCTACATTGGGTTGAACAACTAAAACATTAAGTTGATGTGAAGATGAATAATTTTCTTTACTTCTATAAAAGTAAATGCTTAATGAAATAATAATTGGCAAAAGCAATACTGTTGCTAACTTCCGAATAAAAAATTTATCCGTTTTTTCAGATAGAATATTATTAGCAATAATGATATTGACAACTAAAATCCACAAAGTGCCGCCCGATGTACCTGTTATTTCATACCATTGAATAATCCAGGGAAAAAAGGCAAAAGAATTACCCAATGTAAGCCATGGCCACATTAAATCCCAATGAAAATGTAAATATTCAAATGATATCCAGAAAGGTATCAACCACCAGAAGTTAAGTATTTTATTCCATTTTTTTTGCAATAAAAAAGGTGTAATAAAAACTATGCACATCAAAATGCTATTGGCAATTATAGCCATCAATGCCCCTCCAACACTGGCCAAACTAATCCACCAGGTAGTTAAACCATTCCATATTAAAAAACTCAATAAAACTAATAATATCCACTTTAATCCTGATATTTTTCCTGAAAAATAAAATTGAGTCAACACCAATAAAGGAACGAATGCAATCAATATCAAAAAGAAAAAAAAATCAGTAAATCCGAGATACAATAAAATGCCACTTAACACTGAATAAACAAATACATTCGTTTGGGATAAATATTTTGATAAAAACATTTTGTTTAAATAAAAAATCTAATCTTACAATTTAATAATCTGCTCTCTGTCTGGTCCAACAGATAAATAAGTAACTTTTACGCCTGTGTATTCTTCAATAAAACTGATATATTTCAATAATGCTTTTGGTAATTGTCTTTTGGTTCTACATGGTGTAATATCCTTTTGCCATCCGCTCAACTCTTGATAAATAGGGCTAACATTATTTTCGCTTAAATCATAAGGCAAATAATCTATTACCTGATTTTTGTAATGATAATGTGTGCAAACTTTGATGCTTTCTATATTTGAAAGCACATCGGCTTTCATCATTATCAATTCGTTCACTCCATTGATTTGAATAGCATATTTTAATGCAGGTAAATCTAACCAGCCCACGCGACGGGGTCTACCAGTAGTAGAACCAAATTCTTTTCCTGTTTGACGAATTTGTTCGCCTAATTCATCATTTAATTCAGTTGGAAAGGGACCGCTGCCCACACGAGTGCAATATGCTTTGAAAATACCATAAACATTACCAATTTTATTAGGTGAAATGCCAAGACCTGTACAAGCACCTGCAGTAATAGTATTAGAAGAAGTAACAAAAGGATATGTTCCAAAGTCAATATCTAATAAGGTGCCCTGTGCCCCTTCTGCCAGAATCTTTTTTCCTTTAATGATAGCTTCATTCAAATAATGCTCTCCATCAATAATTTGCATTTGCTTTAAAAACTCTATACTCTCAAACCACTCCTGAATTTGACTTTCATTGATTTCTGTCCAGTTGTAAAATTTTAATAATTGCAAATGTTTTTGATACAGTTGCTTGAATTTTTCCTGAAAGTCGGATTGTTCAATATCTCCAACACGCAAGCCATTTCTGCCTGTTTTATCCATATAGGCAGGCCCTATGCCTTTTAGAGTAGAACCAATTTTATTTTTTCCTTTCATTGCTTCGCTGGCGGCATCTAACCATCTATGTGAGGGAATAATTAAATGTGCTCTTTTTGAAATAAGCAGACGACTCCTTACCTCAATACCTTCTGCTTCTATGTTTTTAATTTCTTTTGCCAGAATTACAGGGTCTATTACCACGCCGTTTCCAATCAAATTGACAATAACATCTCTAAATATTCCACTGGGTATTGTATGTAAAACATATTTTTTTCCATTAAAAATCAAAGTATGCCCCGCATTAGGACCACCCTGAAAACGAGCAATTACATCATAAGATGGCGAAAGAATATCTACTAATTTGCCCTTACCTTCATCACCCCACTGTAATCCTAATAACACATCTACATTTTGCATAAAAATATTTTATAATTGTTGAGATAAACCAATCATATTTAATAAACTGATGGCAAATTCTTTTCCTTTAATATTAGCCCTTTCTAATGCTTGCTGATAATTATTTGTAGTAAGTACTCCAAATACAAAGGGAACGGGATATTGTAAATTTAATTGCGTAATCCCCTGTGTTACAGACATAGAAACATAATCAAAATGAGGGGTTTCACCTTTTACAATAGTTCCGATGGCAAGAATGCCTGAAAGATTCAAGGTTTTTTTTTCTGCTAATTGTTTGGCAGCAAAGGAAATTTCAATGGCACCTGGCACTTTCACACTGATGATATTTTTTTCCTGAATACCATATTGCTGAAAAGTAGAAACAGCATCATAATACATCATATCTACCAAACGGGCATTCCACTGGGTATAAACTATGCCCACTTTAATAATTTCTGGATTCTTTAATGAATATAACAAACTTATATTTTCAGAAGTAAGCATGAATGGGTAATTAATTCTGGATTTTCTTACTTTCCACTTAGTTCAATGTATGTATTTACTCGTGCAATATATTTATCAATATCTCGGGCTTCATTACTTATTGAAAATTCTTTTTTAATTCTTTCAAATAATTCTAATGCTTCTTTGTATTGCTTTTGTTGTTCTAATGCTAATGCTGCTTTTTTCAAAAATAAAGGTGTCGTAAAATTGTTAATTTTTTCATTAGCGGCTTTTAGATAATATTTAACCCCTTCTTCGGGCTTATTGAGTTCCATATAAGCATCCCCAATATTACCATAAGCCATTGGTTGAAGCACTTCATCATTCAGGTCATATTTTTCAAAATATTTAATAGCATCTTCATATTTTCCTAAATGCATATAACAAACGCCTGCGTAAAATGCAGCAAGTGTACCCGTTTTGGTATAACTATATTCTTCATAAATTTTTTCAAAGCCCATCATTGTTTTGGTGCCTTGAGAATATCTTACCATAGCACCACCTTTAAGTGCCAGATTAAAACTATCTCTTTCAAACAAAGATTGAGCATAAAAAATTTCATCAGACGCTTCGGATTCTTTCATTGGTAACCAATAAAATTTATACCCCACAATGAGCCCTATAATCAGCAATAATCCTCCACCCACATAATTAATGGTTTGCTTGTGCTGTTCATAATACCATTGAAACCACTCCCATGAATAAGTAGTAGAGGGTTCAGGTGCAGGAGTTACCTCTTCAAACTCTACAGATTCTTCATTTTCGTTTGCCGTTTCCTGAAATTCTTGTGATGGACTCATATCATCAGATAAGTTTTCGGCATTGTTTTTTTTCTCTTCTGACATAATCTAAAATTTTAATTGAGGGTGCAAAAGTAACATTTATTTTTTATTTAGATGTAATTAAATTGAATTTGTCTTGTATTCTATTTAAATTGGGAATAAAAATACTTGTTTGAAAATATTTATCTTGGTTATTTGCTTTTGATTGATTATTATTGCCACTCATAAAAAGGATTATGGTAAAAAAATCTTTTAATAAATATGTCATCACTTTTGTTACTTTTATTGTATGGTTATTGTTCTTTGATAAAAATGATTTTTTTACACAAATAGATTTAAGCCGCCAATTGAAAAAACTTTCTGATGAAAAAAAATATTATCAATCTGAAATTCAAAAAAACAAAGACGCTATTAATGAATTAAAAAATAATGTGAAAAGTATAGAGCAATTTGCCCGTGAAAAATATTGGATGAGAAAAGACAATGAAGATGTGTATGTTATTGTAAGTAAATCATCAAACAGATAATTGATGCGAGTGGACTTTTATATTTCTGGAATTCAAAAATCAGGTACTACCAATCTGGCTTATTTATTAAGCAGATCTTCTAATATTATTACACATCCACAAATGGAATGTACTTATTATTGGGACGAGAAAGAATACACTAAAGGTAAAGAATATTTGAGAAAGAACTATTTTTTTGACTTTAAAGATGCTGATTTTGAAACACATTATACATTGCTAAAACACAGCAACTCGTTTACAAACCCCGAAGTGTTGAAACGAGTTGTGTCTGAAAATCCACAAGTCCAAATTTTATTGGTATTACGTAACCCTGTTCAAAGATACATCTCGTCTTTCTTAATGGAAAAGACCAGAAGTTTATATCCATTAACACTGTCACAATCTATTAAAAAAGCATTGAGTGATAAGAATTCTTTTGAACATCAGGTATTTTTAAAGTATGGTGAATATGATTACTGGATTGAAAGAATACTCAATACTATACCCGAAAACAACTTGCATTTTTTCTTGTTTGAAGAATTATATGATGACAAAGAATTTCATCTCAAAAATTTTACTCAAAAATATCAATTAGATTTTAATCCAGATGCTCTTAAAAATGTGCCCATAATAAATACTTACAAAGAGCCACGAAATTCTCTGTATCAAAAAATACTTGTTAACTTAAGACATAGTAATATTAAAAATATAATAAAACAATTGATTCCCATCAAATATTGGGTTTCATTGGCACAAAAAATAGAGCATATAAACTTAGTAGAACCGCCACAAAAGCCATTAATAGATAATGAATTAGAAACCATTTTAAGCGATTATTACTCCAACTCTATTGCAAAATTTGAACAATTAACAGGATTAAAAACCAATTGGCTTATTAACAAAGAAATGAGCAAAAATGCCTAAAGAATTTATCATAAAACCACAATCTCCCTTTTCATTAGGATTAAAAGAGCTCTGGCAATACAGAGAATTAGTTTATCTTTTTGCCTGGCGTGAAATTAAAATCAAATACAAACAGGCATTGCTTGGATTTTTATGGATTATCCTTCAACCCTTATTAATGATGCTATTATTAAGTTTTTTTCTTTCTGATGTTGTGAATATTAAAAATTCTTCTTTGCCTTACTTTCTATATGTTTTTTTAGGATTGACTATATGGAACTTATTTTCAGGTTCAGTTAATTTGTCTGTCAATCAAATCATTTCTAATGCTAATATTATCAAAAAAATATATTTCCCAAGATTAATACTTCCCACTTCATCTATTATTGTAGCAGGATTTGATTTTATTGTTTCTTTGAGTATTTTACTAATAATGATTATACTGACTGATTATACTTTATTTCAACATTTCAATTTTATTTATTTCATCTTATCTATTTTACTTACCATTTTGTTTGCATTGTCATTATCTCTTTTGCTTTCAGCATTAGTTGTCAAATACAGAGATTTCCGATATGTATTACCATTTTTAATTCAGATATTTTTCTTTGCATCTCCTGTCATTTATGATATTCAAAATAAAATACCTGCAAAATATCAATGGGTAACTTATTTGAATCCACTAAATTTATCTATAGATTTATTTCGCCAATCATTTGAAAAACAAAAAAATTTCAACTTACCATACTTTATATATCAAATCATTTTTTTATTGATATTTTTGCTCATCTCCATTTATATTTTCAGAAAAACCGAAGAATATATTGCAGATGTGATTTGATTCAAATATACTTAAACCAAAAACCAATTTATTGAATTTATCAATGCTCCCCATCATAGAAGCACATAATATCGGCAAAAAATTTCGCATTTTTCATAAAGATATGCCATATTTGAGTTTGAGAGACAACATTGTGTCTTACATTAAAAATCCTGTGCGTTTGTTTCAAAATCATACCGAA
Source organism: Bacteroidota bacterium (assembly GCA_040758575.1). Lineage (GTDB taxonomy): Bacteria > Bacteroidota > Bacteroidia > B-17B0 > Aurantibacillaceae > BPGX01. The sequence continues at coordinate 65,432 of JBFLVH010000005.1, forward strand.
GAATTTTGGGCACTGAAGGATGTATCTTTTGAAGTAATGCCGGGCGAAAGTGTGGGCATCATCGGAAAAAACGGTGCAGGAAAATCTACCTTGTTGAAAATTTTATCAAGAATTACGCCGCCTACAACGGGAAAAATTACCCTGCGCGGGCGTGTGGCAAGTTTGCTGGAAGTAGGCACGGGATTTCATCCGGAATTAACTGGGCGTGAGAATGTTTTTTTCAACGGTGCCATATTGGGCATGAAGCGAAGCGAGATTAAACAAAAATTTGACGAGATTGTTGCGTTTGCAGGTGTAGAGAAGTTTATTGATACGCCTTTGAAACATTACAGCAGCGGAATGCAGTTGCGGTTGGCGTTTGCAGTGGCGGCATTTTTGGAAGCAGAGATATTGGTGGTAGATGAAGTGTTGGCTGTGGGAGATGCAGAGTTTCAAAAAAAATGTTTGGGTAAGATGGAGGATGTTACCAAAAACGAAGGCAGAACGGTACTGTTTGTGAGTCACAATATGGGAACTATAATGGGCTTGTGTAATAAAGGGATATTTCTTCGGCAAGGAAAAATATCTTTTGCAGGTAATATTTATGAAACTACAAGAAAATATTTAGATTCTTTATATTCTGGAACCCCAGCTCCTTTAAATAGTAAATGGATAAGGAAAGTAGAATTGTTCTCAAATGGAATACAGACAGAATCTATTATCAGCGGAAATTCTTTAGAACTTATTGTACATATAAATCATTCTAAAGTTTTAACAAGCCCTGTAATAGGTATTATTATTAAGGATATTCAAAACAATTACATACTTGGAGTGAATAACAGAAATTATGGCATCAGGTTGTCCGATTTTCAAGAGGGTAAGGTTTTGATACGGATACCTACATTGCCTTTATATGAAGGAACCTATCATATTGATATAAGATTAGGGGAAAATTTTCGGGATATTGAAATAGTTGAAAATATCATTAAATTTGAAGTTACTTTATGGGACACTGATAGCCATATTATTACCGAAAAACCATATAAAGATTTAAATAAATTATTAATTAGGGGTATAGATTTTAAAGTACTTACATGATAAAAACTCTATATTACAATATAAAAAACAGGTGGATAAAAAACGCATGGATGCGTGAAGACCAATGGAAAAAAACACATGGAAAAGAATTTTTTCTTATAGAAAACGAACAATGGCTGGAAATTAAAAACACCTATGAATATTACATTACTCATATTTCTTCCGAATCCATGGCTATTTCAAAAGAAGCATCATTGTTTCTATATTCGTTTTTATTAAATAAAAAAGACATAAAAATCCTGGATTTTGGTTCTGGATTTAGCTCATATTTATTCAGAATTATTCAACATGACGTTGTTTCGGTAGACGATGATTTATTATGGCTGGAAAAAACCAAATCCTTCTTAATGGACAAAGGGCTATCACCAGATAATGTTTTGTTAGTAAGTGACTCTATATGGAAGAAAAAGAAATACGATTTTATTTTTGTTGATTTAAATTATGTGGATGAAAGAATTAAGTATATAGATTTAATTTTAAACTTAACCCATAAAAATTCAATTATTTTATTTGATGATGTACATAAACCAGAATATCTTAAAGAATTAGGAGAAAAATTAAATAAGAAAAAAGGATTTTTATTAGACCATTTAACCATTGATTCTTATGGTAGATTTAGCATGATATATTATTTATGAAAGGGATTTCTATTATTATACCCACACAACTTGAAAACGACCGCGTATATAACAATATTCAAAAAATTATTGAATATACGAATGGATTTAATTTTGAAATAATTATAGTAATCAACAATACGGACAAAAAATTTGATGAATCAAGAATTATCTTTTCAAATTTGAAAATAATATACAATAAAAAAGGCAGTGCGGCTTCAGCCAGAAATAAAGGTGCTGAAATATCTGAAAAAAATATTTTAATTTTTATTGATGATGATATATATCCTGTTAATAAAATTTTATGGGATGAATTTTTAGATTTAGTTATCAGGTCAAATGGAGAAAAAATTTATTTGCCAAAATGGAGTTATTCGAACGAACTAATTTCTTTTTGCAACTTATCCACAATAGGACGATTTCTTCTATATTATCGCTACCATGAAATAGAAGGATATTTAAATAAAAATCTTTCTGACGAATTATTGATTGAACATAATGGTATTGCCAGTTATTTATTTCCTATTAACAAAAATCTTTTTTTTACACTGGGTAAATATAATGAGTCAATTCCCTATGCAGGTTTTGAAGATCATATCATATCAAAAAAAATTTACCAGGCAAAAATACCCATATATATATATAATAAACATGTGGTTTATCATGATGAATGGAATAAAATAAATTTGAGAAATTGGCTTAATGCTCGTGAGAAAAATGCTATTACCCGTCAATATGCTATTAGAGAAGGGCATAAAGAACTAATGCTCTCTTATCCTTTCTATAAAAAGTTTTTATATAATTTCTTACTTTTTAATGAAAATATCATAATTTATTTTATTGAGATTCTTTCTCCTTTCAAGATATTTGATATTATTCTCTTTAAATTAATACAAGGACTATTGGCATCAAGAATATATAAGGGCTTAAAAACATAATACCCCCATGAAATTTAAAACAAAAATTTTAAATCAAATACGAAAATTGTTTAGAAATAATATTGCTGAAAAAATTATAATATTTTTAATTACTCAAAGTAAAGGACATCCATTATTTGAAAAATTAGCCCCCAATCACTATCAGTATAGTAAAGGAGCCATCAGAAAATGTAAAAGAGACGGCATTAATTTAGTATTGGATATTTCCGATTATTTAGACCATTTTATTTATTTTAATTTTAAAGACCTATCTCATAACAAATTATTATCATTAATTCGTCCTGGCATATATTTTATAGACGTTGGTGCCAATAATGGTTTTCTCTCTATGAAAGCATTTATTAAGGCCGACGGAAATATTCGAATATATTCATTTGAACCTGATAAAATTAATTTTCAAAAGATAGCCCATCATTTAGAGATTAACCCAGAAATTGAGGTTCATGCAATCAATGCCGCTTTAGGTGACTCAGAATATTTTGTAAAACTTACCATGCCTACAAATGATAATTCCGGAGGAATTAGAATTATTAACAAATCAAAAAATATTCAATCTGATAATGACTCTATCCCCGTTCACACTTTAGATGATTATATATTTACAGATAAAAAAATAGAAAGAGCTGATTTAATCAAAATTGATGTTGAAGGGTATGAGCTTAAAGTTTTAAAAGGCGCAATAAAAACATTAAGCGAATTTCAACCCACTTTATTTATTGAATGGGACAACAACAATTTAATATCGCAAGAAAATTCTGTCTATGAATTATTTACATTTTTGAAGGAATTTAATTACACGATTTATGATACAGTTAGCAATATTGAAATCACACATGATAATTTAATAAAATTTGAAAATATACATACAGATATTTTATGCATACCCCAAAAAAATTAAAACTATGTTATCTGATATCTGACATTTATTCATCAGATGTCCTTGAAAACACTATAATAAAACTTTCTAATTTCTTTCATATAAATGTTGTGCTAATAAATAAAGATCTTAAAAATTCAAAAATTAAAGAAGTACTATTAAACCACAATATCCTTTTTATAGAATATATTTACAAAAATAAATTTGATTTATTTAAAATATTATTTAAAGTTTTATACCTTTTATGGAAAAATAAATATGACATAATTCATTGCCATCTATTTGAAGCTACAATATTAGGATTGATAGCAGGAAAGATTGCTGGTGTAAAAAAAAGAATTTATACCCGTCATCATAGTACATATCATCATATATATTTCCCCAAGGCAGTTAAATTTGATTTATTATCCAATAAACTCGCCACTCATATAGTTTCTATTAGCGTTGCAACTTATGAAACCCTATCTAAAATGGAAAAGGTAAATCCAAAAAAGATATTTACTATTTATCATCCGTTTAATACTAAGCATATTCAGAATAATGTATCTGAAAACTCTGATTACATTTATACAAAATGGAATATTCCTCCAAATAAATATATTGTTCTGTGCATTGCCCGTTATGTTGAATGGAAAGGGCTACAATATATTATACCTGCTTTCGCCCAATTTTTAAAGCATTATCCTGATTCGTTCCTTTTGATTGCCAATGCCTATGGTCCTTTTAGGCATACCATAAAAGAATTACTCAGTAAATTACCCCCTGATTCGTACCGAGAAATATCTTTTGAAGAAAATATTTATGCATTATACAAAATTTCAAAAGTGTTTATTCACACCCCTATTGACCCACTATGTGAAGCTTTTGGACAAGTATATATAGAATCCCTTATTACCCAAACCCCTTCAATTATTACCCTTTCCGGTATTGCCAGAGAAATTGCCCTACATAAACATAATTTTTATATCGTCCCCTTTAAGGACTCAAGTGCAATATTTAATGGGTTAATAGAATTAAGAACCAATACCCAATTAGTAAATACTCTTAAAAATAATTCCAAAGAATATATTTCTTTATTTGATATAGATAATATTATACCAAAATACATAGAACTATATAACAAATGATATTATTCTCCATCATCATTCCCACCTACAACCGTGCTCATCTAATTAGTAAACCCATTGAATCTTGCTTAAATCAAACCTATCAAAACTTTGAAATCATTGTAGTAGACGATGGCAGCACCGATAATACAGAAGAGGTCATTCAATCCATTTCAAGCAATAAAATCAAATACTTCAAAATTCAAAATTCTGAACGTGGTTTCGCCAGAAATTTTGGAGCAGAAAAATCAAACGGCAATTGGCTGATATTTTTGGATTCTGACGATATAATTTATCCTGATTATTTGAAAACATATTATCAGATAATTGTTGAAAATCCCCATCTGGTTATTTTTCATACAGAATTTGATATAATTATACAAAAAAATAAAATACCTCATCTTACAAACTATAAGAGTTTAATTTCTGGAAACCCTTTTAGTTGTAATAACATTGCAATTCAGAAATCATTATTTCTTCAACACAAATTCAACGAAGACCGCACCATTGCCGGATTAGAAGATTGGGAACTATGGTTGCGTATTTCTACTCATACAGAAATTAAACATTTCCCTATTGTTACATCGGCTATCATCCAACACAACGAAAGAAGTGTAATGCAAATTGATAAAGACAAATGGATCAAAAAAGTAGAAACATTCATTCATTATGTAACATCCAATCCTGAAATTCAAATGAAATATAACCATCAAATGCACCGCTTTTATTGTGGAGCATATACTTACCTTGCCTTGCATTTATCTTTTGATAAAAAGAATAGAAAAGAAGCATGGCAGTATTTATTGAAAGGGCTGCAGTATCAACCTTCATTTTTGTTTTCGAGGCGAACGGCTGCTATTTTTAAGAGATTGTTTTTCTAAGCATTATTAAGTATAATGAATATTATATTTGAGCGATAATTATTTATGAGAAAAAACATTCTTGCACTCACATATTGGGATTTTGATGATGCTTTGGTTCAAACTTATACATTGCCGTATTTGAATATGATGTGTGAGCATTTATCAGATAATGAATGTATTTATCTCTTGTGTTTGAATAAAAAAAACAAAGCATCCATTTCTTTTCAACATCCTAAAATTAAGCTCATAGCATTTTCCTATTATCCTTTTGGGGCTATTGCAGTATTGTACTATTCATGGATGTTAGTGTATCTTTTATTTTTTATTTACAGAAAAAAAATAACTCATATTCATGCGTGGTGTACACCTGCTGCTTCTTTTGGCTACATTTTATCCGTTCTTACCAAAAAGAATTTAATTATAGATAGCTATGAACCACATGCTGAATCTATGGTAGAAGTGGGAGAGTGGAGCAATAAATCATTGGCATATAAAATATTATTTTATCTTGAAAAAAAAATGACACAACATGCATCCTTTCTCATAGCTACTACTGAAAGCATGATTAAGGAATATGCGGTTTATCGTTATCACTTTAACCCTGATAAAAATAATTGGTTCGTAAAGCCAGCTTGTGTGAACATAAATGTGTTTCAGCCCAATCTGGAAATAAGAAATAAAATGAGGAATAACTTACAGTTGGAAAATAAAATCGTAGGTATATATGCCGGCAAATTCGGAGGTATTTATCTGGAAGATGAATTTTTTGAGTGGTTAAAGGTTGCACAGGAATATTGGAGGGATAGATTTGCTTTTATCCTTTTATCATCGCATACAAAGGAATATGTTACAGAAAAATGCAGAAAATATGGAATAGATGAAACTGCCATCATTCATAGGTTTGTGCCACACCAAGAAGTTGTTTTGTACTTAAATGCGGCTGATTTTGGTATAACACCTGTAAAGCCCGTCTGTACAAAAAAATTCTGTAGCCCTATTAAAGATGGAGAATACTGGGCTATGGGCTTACCTGTCGTTATTACCAAAGAAATATCCGATGATTCGGGGATTATTGAAAAAAATAATATTGGGTATGTTTTAAAGAATTTATCACAAGAAGAATATTCTAACTCTATAAAACAAATTGAAAACATAATCCATCAAAATATTTCTGATAAAATTATTTCTATTGCTCATCATTATAGAAACTTTAATACTGCTAAAATCATATATCAAAAAATTTATTCTTGATTAATCCATTTACCACTTGTCATCCATTCTCCTTTAATTTCCTAAAATATCCCAAAGCATTACCTATTCCACAAAAATTTTTACGACATTTGCAGTAATGAAAATTGGAAATGTAGAAATACCTGATTTTCCTCTATTACTCGCCCCAATGGAAGATGTAAGCGACCCGCCTTTTCGCTTTGTATGCAAACAACAAGGGGCAGATATTATGTTCACAGAATTTATCAGTAGTGAAGGGCTAATTCGTGATGCTATCAAAAGCAAAAAGAAACTGGAAATATTTCAATACGAAAAACCTATTGGCATTCAAATATTCGGTGGTGATGAAGAAGCACTTTCATTAGCAGCCAAAATTGTAGAAGCCGTGCAACCCGATTTTTTGGATATTAACTTTGGATGCCCTGTAAAAAAAGTAGTTTGCAAAGGCGCTGGTGCTGGTGTTTTGAAAGATGTAAAACTAATGGAACGATTAACCAGAGCAGTAGTCCAATCTGTTTCTATTCCCGTTACTGTTAAAACAAGATTAGGTTGGGATGAAAAAAGCATTAATATTGAAGAAGTGGCTCTTCGCTTGCAGGATGCAGGAATTCAAGCATTAAGCATTCACGCCCGCACAAGAACACAAATGTATAAAGGCACTGCCAACTGGGAATATATCTTAAAAGTAAAAGAAAATCCAAATATCTCAATTCCTATTTTCGGAAATGGTGACATTGATTCTCCTCAAAAAGCAAAAGCATATAAAGAAAAATACAAAGTAGATGGTATAATGATTGGCAGAGCAAGTATTGGATACCCCTGGATTTTCAGAGAAATTAAACATCACTTGAACACAGGTGAAATTCTACCTCCACCCTCACTGGAAGAAAGAATTCGGGTGTGCAAAACACATTTTATTAAATCCATTGAATGGAAAGGTGAAAAATTAGGTGTTTTAGAAATGCGAAGACATTATGCTCAATACTTTAAAGGCATTCCTTTCTTTAAACCCATTCGCAATGAATTAGTAACTACTGACGAACCACAAAAAATTTTAGAGATTTTAGATAGCATTCCCGAAAAATTGAAAATACTGCAAAATAGCGAGTTGTCTCATATCCAAAACGATACAGATATAGCCGAAAATTCATTTGAAAATTATTGTGATGTATAAATCATTCTTATTAAGTTGCTTTCAAAATATCCTACTTTTAGTTTTTATTTTTTCACAATATATTTTTTCTCAAAATATTATCATTCACGGAAATGCACATCCTGTATACCTTGCTAATTCTGATAAAGTTGCACACTTGTATTCATATTCTGATTTCATTACTTATCAAGAAATTTTTCAAGATAAAGATTCTTTAGATGAAAAAGGAAGATTTACACTAAAATTCTACACAGATAAAACACAACCTGTACTTATTAAAATCAAAAATACAGTTGCCAAACTATATGTTGAACCACCTGTTAATTTAGCCATCAGAGAATATATTATCAAAATGTATCCTCCTGATTCTATTCAGGTGAATACAAATGATATTACGCTCAATGCTCCTATTTCTCTATTAACTTATGATACACTTGAACTCAACTCATTAATATTTGACTTCAATAAAATTTACAATAAATATCTTGAAGAAGCCAATAAAAAGTTTTTGAATCGGAATATGCTTTTTAAAAAATTAGACAGCATACTTGTAGAAACAAAAAATCATTTCAAAGACATTAAGAATCCATATTTTCAAAATTATATTGATTACAATATTGCAAACATTAACATTAACGCCACAAGAGACAGAAATATTTTAGCCAATATTTTTTTATTGAGAAAACCTGTGCAAATCAATAATTATGAGTATATGGAATTTTTTAATTCTTTCTTTAAAGATTATCTAATTGCTGATATAACAAAACAAACACATCAAACTATTTACTATGTAGTAAATAAAAGCACCAACATTAAACAATTATACCATCTTGTAAAAGACGACCCATTACTTAATTCTAATGACACTCTAAAAGAATTAGTTTTACTTCAAAATCTTTATCACTTTTATTTCAATGAAAAATTTAACCCTTATGCTGTGCAAATTCTTTTGGAACAAATGCTTACTTCTACCAAATATCCTGCTCATAAGAAAATTTTACAAAACATTATTCAGGAACTTAATCAACTTAAACAGGGCTCTGTAGCGCCCGATTTTACTGCACTTACAAAAGATAGCACATTTTTTAATTTATATTCTATCAACAAACAACACATTTATCTTAGTTTCTTTTCCTTAAAAAGCCCAAATAGTTTAAAAGAACTCAAAGAACTTCAAGTTTTGTATGATAAGTTTGGAAACAAATTAAAAATAGTTTCTATTTGCGTAGATGATGATTTCAAAGCATTTAAGGATTTTGTTAAAGCCAATCCTCAATACAAGTGGCTAATATTGTGGAACTATCAACCTACCAACGACTTTTCAGCAAAAACAAAATACAATGTCAAAGCCACACCACTCTTTTTCTTAATCAATACTGATAAAACCCTAATGCTTTCTCCTGCGCCAACGCCAAGCGATGGGATATATTATAAATTTCAATCTATGTTTGGAAAAAGAAAAAAAGCCAACAGATTACCTGAATGATAATTCAAATTCATTTATTATTACAATAACTTTTGTTTATATTTGCATAAATAAAATTGGGGATTATGACAAAAGAAGAAATACTACATATTCTTCAACAAAACAAAGATATATTAAAAAAATTCAAAGTAAAAAAAATTGGTATTTTTGGTTCTGCCGTTAAAAATGAATTAAATAAATATAGCGATATAGATTTTGTTGTTGAATTTGAACAAGGTGAAGCAAGCATTAAAAATTTTGGTGGTTTAGTATTATTTTTAGAAAATACTTTTCATCGTCCTGTTGATTTACTTACAATTAAAGGTGTTGAAAATATCAGAATTAAATCCATTAAACACCAAATAATGAAAAGCATTGAATATGCATATTAGAACTGATAAGCATCATGTTATTGATATTTATTTTTCATGTAAAAAAATTTTATCCTATACTAATGGTTTAAGTTATGATGATTTTCAAAATAACGATGTAATCATTGATGCTGTCATTAGAAATATAGAAATTATAGGCGAAGCAACTAAAAACATATCACAAGAATTAAAACAAAAATACCCTGATATTTATTGGACAGAAATGGCTAAAACAAGAGATAAACTTATTCATCATTATTTTGGAACAGATATTGATGCTTTGTGGGACATTGTATCAAAAGATATTCCTTATCTAACAAATAAAATTTACAATCTTATTCAAGAAGAAAATTGGACAGATGAAATGACATGAGTTTCATATTTTATCTTCTATTTATCTTATCATTTTCAGATGCTTTGAAAAACCGCACATCTAATAATTTTTCGGGTAAATATTTTTGCTCTACCCAATGTTCAGGATAATCATGGGGATATTTATATTCTGCTCCATAGTTTAATTCTCTCATCAATTGCGTTGGAGCATTTCTTAAATGCAAAGGTACGGGCTCCACTCCATTTTTATCCACAAAATCTAATGCCTCATCAATAGCTAAATAAGCAGAATTACTTTTGGGAGATTGAGCTAAATAAATAGTTGTTTCAGACAATACAATTCGGGCTTCGGGCATTCCAATTTTATGCACTGCATCAAAACACGCATTGGCTAATAAAAGAGCATTGGGATTCGCCAATCCTATATCCTCTGCTGCTAAAATAATCAATCGTCGGGCTATAAATAAAGGATCTTCTCCACCCTTCAACATTACAGCCAACCAATACAATGCTGCATCAATATCAGAACCTCTCACTGACTTAATAAACGCCGATATCACATCATAGTGCTGCTCTGCATTTTTATCATAAAAAATACTCTTTTGTAATACCTTATTCACTATTTCATTATCAATTATCACTTCATCATTATCGATATGTAATACAACACTTTCAAGTGCATTCAGTAATTTTCTTGCATCTCCGCCACTATATGCTAACAAAGCATCATATTCTTTTATTTCAATTTTTTTTGTAGATAAAATAACATCTTCATTAATGGCTTTATGCAATAACTCCAACAGTTCATCTTTATTTAAATGATGTAAAATATATACCTGCATTCGGGATAACAATGCAGGATTTACTTCAAAAGATGGATTTTCTGTAGTAGCACCAATCAATACAATCAACCCCTTTTCTACTGCCGAAAGCAAAGCATCTTGTTGTGATTTATTAAACCGATGAATTTCATCTATAAATAATACGGGAATATTTTTTGTGGAAAACAAATTTTTTTGAGCTTTATCTAAAACATCTCTTACTTCTTTTACACCTGCTTGCACAGCAGATAAATTAAAAAAACTTCTATTAAAAGATTGTGCTAACAATGCCGCAATGGTAGTTTTTCCTACACCTGGCGGTCCCCACAAAATCATTGAAGGAATAAAATTTTGACGAATAAACTTTGTCAAAATACCATTTTCACCAACTAAATGCTTTTGTCCTATAATATCTTCCCATCGCTTGGGTCGCATTCTTTCTGCTAATGGTTCCATAATTCAAATATATGGGGATAAAATTACTATATTTATGCCAAAATCTTTTTATGAAAAAAATATTGGTTTCTGCTTTAATTGCATCAGGTGTATTTGCAGTATTGAAAGATAAAGACAAAGACCCATTGCATAAAAGAATTTTTAACACCACTATCACAGAAATTAAAAACGGCGTAGCATCAGGCAAATCTGTATCAGATGAATTAGAATTTAAAAACAATAAAGTATTCAGTAAATTTCTGAATGATAAAATGAATATTGGTTGGATAAGTTATACCATTACCAAAGACACTACCTTTTTGGACTCTATTATTGAAACAGATGTAAGATATATAGAAGTAAAAGGATTGTATAAAGATGAAGATAAGCAGGAAACACATCTTATTTGTAAAATCAACAACGAACTCATTGAAGGGGAAATTAAAATTATGAAAAATGATAAACTAAAAAAACAATTTGAATTTTCTGGTCAGGAAAAAGCCACTAAAATCAAAGAGAAAAAATAATGTTTAAGAAAATATTCATTATCCTTTCAACTTTACTTACTATGAACGCACAAAATAAACATTACGAAACTGCAACATTTGGAATGGGCTGTTTTTGGTGTACAGAAGCCATTTTTCAGGAATTAAAAGGTGTAATAAGTGTTACACCTGGATATGCAGGCGGGCATATTAAAAACCCCACTTATGAACAAGTGTGCGAAGGTAACACTGGGCATACAGAAGTAGCACAAATTGTTTTTGACCCATTACAAATTTCATTTCAGGAACTTTTAGAAGTGTTTTTCAAAGTACACGACCCCACTACCTTTAATAGACAAGGCGAAGATGTGGGTTTTCAATATCGTTCTGTCATTTTTTATCATAATGAAGAACAAAAAAAATTAGCAGAATATTATAAGCAAAAATTAAATGAAGAAAAAGTATTTGATAAACCCGTAGTTACAGCCATAGAGCCCTTTACTAATTTCTACCCAGCCGAAGATTATCATAAAAATTATTTTCGTCTAAACACTAACAAACCCTATTGCCAATTGGTGATTAAACCCAAGGTTGAAAAATTTGAAAAGATATTTAAGGATAAAATAAAGAGTGTTAAGTAAAAATAATTATTAATATTAAATCTCTTTAAAAATTGTAAGTACTCCCAATAAATTGTCTTGTAAAATAACAGGTTTTTCTGATAAAAAAGCATAAAAAGTTTAAAATAATTTTTTCAAATCAAAAATAGTATGTAAATTTGCGAAACTTTTTAAGGCAATGGCTAAAGTATTAACAAAAGAAAAAACAAAAAAATCAAGCAAAAAAACTTCTACTGTATCTGCTACTCCTGAAGAAAAAAGTAAAAAAAATAAAGGGGAAAAAGCCAATAAAAAAACTGAATCAGAAAAAAAAGCAAGTTTTATTGAAGATAAAATGTCAACCACTAAAAAAGGCATGATTTTAAAAGAACCTAAAGAAATTAAAGAGTTATACCCCTATCAAAGAGAAGCAGTAGAAAAAATATTTAAACGATTAGAAGAAATGCCGCCCAATGCCAATCTTTTATTCCAATTACCAACAGGCGGTGGCAAAACCATTATCTTTTCTGAGATAGCCAAAAGGTACATTCAAAAATACAAGAGAAAAGTTTTAATATTAACCCATAGAATAGAGCTCAGTCAGCAAACATCAGATGTATTAAGCCATATAGGAATTTCCAACAAGGTTATTAATTCTGAAGTTAAGCATTTACCCAATCAAACACCCTATCAGTGCTTTACCGCATTAGTAGAAACACTCAATAACCGATTACAAGAAAATGAAGAATTTTTGGAAGATATAGGTCTGGTAATTGTTGATGAAGCACACAATAATTCATTCAGAAAAATATTTCATTACTTTAAAGACATCAATATTTTGGGTGTTACAGCTACGCCTTTAAGTAGTAATAAAAAACTTCCTTTATATCAAATATACAACGACCTGATTGTTGGCGAGAGCATTAAATCTCTTATAGAAAAAGGATACTTGTGCGATGCCGATACTTATACCTATGAGGTGAATTTAAGTTCTTTAAGAGTAGGTTCTAATGGAGAATTTACAGTGAGCTCGCACGAGCAGTTGTATACTCAATCTGTGATGTTGAATAAGCTTATTCAGGCGTACGAAGAAAGAGCTTTGGGTACTAAAACACTAATTTTTAATGCGGGTATATTGACAAGCAAAGCTGTGTACGAAGCGTTTTCAAAAAAAGGATATAACATTAAGCATCTGGATAGCACATTTAGCGATAGAGACAGAGCCGAAGTTTTAGATTGGTTTAGAAAAACCCCCGATGGCATTTTAACTTCTGTAAGTATTTTAACTCAAGGATTTGATGAGCCCGCTGTTGAAAGTATTATATTAAATAGAGCTACCCGCTCACTTACTCTGTATCATCAAATGATTGGTAGAGGTAGTCGCGTATGGAAAAATAAAAAAAGATTTCAGATAATAGACTTGGGTAATAATTTAAGAAGATTTGGTTATTGGCAAACAGAAATTGATTGGCGACATGTATTTAGAGAACCCCATTTATATCTTGAAAACAGATATAAAGATAATTGGGATTATGAAATGGAATTTAATTATGAATTACCACCAGAGGTCAGAGAAAGATTTATCAACTCTTCTTACGAAGCATTTTCTGTAAAAGATAAATATCAGGAATACATTAAAAAAGGCATTAAACCATCGCTTGTTTTAGAAGAATCTATGCACGACCATTATGAAAGAATTATTGGAAATGCTTCTGAAAAAGAAGAGGCATTTGAATTATTTGAGTTATTAAGAGATGAAATTAAACATAGATTAAAGCAATATTGTAAATGTATTAACGCTACCGATAATTATTATTTGTGGCAATATCAACAGTATATTACTAAACTCAGAAAAATGATTAGTAATCATTATGATGTTTAATGTTATCAGGGTTTTTCGTTTCATTGAATATACTGCTATCACACTTGCTTTTTTATCTATTGTTGGACTTTTTTTCAATCACTTTTTAAGTATGTTGCTGGCAGGTTTAACTGCTCTGTTATCATCTATTGGTATGTTTATTTACATTATTAAATCTAATCAATTAAATTTTTCAAAATTATTATTGTATTCACTTATTTTATCATCTGTTCCTATGTTTATTATATTTTTCAAAATGATAAAATAGTTCATGAAAAAGTTATCATTATATTTAAATCTTATTCGTTTTAGTCATACCGTATTTGCAATGCCATTTGCATTGCTTGGTGTATCCATTGCATATAAGCATTCCCCTGAATCATTTGCCTGGGAAAAATTCTTGTATATTGTGCTGTGTATGGTTTTTGCTCGCACTTCTGCAATGGCATTTAATCGTTATTTAGATAAAGATATTGACAAACTAAACCCAAGAACCCAAAACAGAGAAATTCCATCTGGCAAAGTGAGCCCTGCCGAAGCATTATGGCTTACTATCATTAGTTCAGCATTGTTTGTTTTTTTTGCATGGAAATTACATATACTATGCTTTTACTTATCGCCTGTGGCATTATTGGTTATTTTAGGATATAGTTACACCAAAAGATTTACTTGGTGGTGTCATTCTATCTTAGGATTAGGGTTGGCATTAGCTCCATCAGGAGCATATATTGCTTTAAGCGGACAAATACATATAAGTGTTGTGATTATTAGTATATCGGTTTTATTTTGGGTAAGTGGATTTGATATTATTTATGCTTTACAAGATGAAGATTTTGACAAACAGCATCAATTGCATTCTGTTCCATCTTATTTTGGAAGAAAAACATCTATTTACATAGCGAGATTTTTTCATTTAATAAGTAGTATAATACTACTCTCTAATTATTTTACTTTTGATTATGGTCAATGGTATTTAATAGGATGGGCTGTATTTTCTATATTGTTAATATATGAACATTATTTAGTAAGCC
Organism: Bacteroidota bacterium; assembly: GCA_040758575.1. Lineage (GTDB taxonomy): Bacteria > Bacteroidota > Bacteroidia > B-17B0 > Aurantibacillaceae > BPGX01. The sequence continues at coordinate 80,694 of JBFLVH010000005.1, forward strand.
CTAAAGATATAAGCCGCATTCCATTTGCGTTTGGCATCCTGAATGGCTGGGCTGGTGTTATATTTGGATTCTTTGGAATATTAGACATCTTGCTGAAATAATTATTTATTTGAGCAAAAGATAAATATTCTGTACTTTTGTTTGCACCAATATTTTTATTATGCGTTTGAAATTATATTTTTATCTATTGATATTAATTCTATCGTTTTTTTCCTCTTGTAAAGTGTTAAGGCCTAACTTGATGCTAACAACTCCTCCAGGATATAAATATGCCGAACTCAATGATAGTTTAGCCAGGTTGTCTTATGTTTTAGCCCCCAATGATATTATTAGTTTTCAGATATTTACAAACGATGGATTTAAAATGGTAGATGTTATCAATAATGCACAAACAAGTTTTTTTGTAAAAGCTGAAGCAACTATAGAACAAGATGGAACTGTAAAAATGCCTATGATTGGCAGAGTAAAAATTACAGGGCTTACTATAGCAGAGGCAGAAAAAAAATTAGAAACACTTTATTCTGATTATTATATCAAACCATTCGTTCGGCTATCTGTTAATAACAAAAGAGTAATTGTATTTCCTGGAAATAGCGCCCAGGCAAAAGTTATTCCATTGCAGAACAATAATACCACAGTATTAGAAGCCATTGCTCTTGCTGGCGGTATTCCCGAAGATGGAAAGGCATATAAGGTAAAACTCATTCGCACCCTACCTGATGGACAATCTTTAGTATATTTATTAGATTTATCTACCATTGATGGGCTTTCAAAAGGGCAAACAACCGTACTGGCTAATGACATCATTTATGTAGAGCCCCGATACAGACCTGTTCAGGCATTTGTTAGGGACATTACACCTATTGCCACTTTGCTACTGAATGTGTTAATTTTTATGCGTGTTTATAAATCATTTTAATTCAATATGCTTATTACCAATTATTCTGATAGCGAATACCAATCTTACAAACAAAGGTTAGAGAGTTTTAGTAACAATTTGGATTTTGGATTATTAGTAGATATTATTTTGAAGTGTAAATGGTGGTATGTTTTATTTTTCAGCATATCTGGTATAGTTGTATTTTTATACTTAAGATATAGTGAAAGAATCTATCAGGCAGAAAGTGTTATTCAAATTATTAATTCAGATGCAGGTCAAATCTTGCAGTTTAATCCTGTCAATAATGAAGGAAATAATAAGGTTTCTGAAGCAATTGAACAAATTCGTTCCAAAACATTTTTAGAAAGAGTAGTAGATATACTTAATTTACAAATAACATATTACAATGAGGGCACATTTAAAAATCATGAATTATATAAAAATTCTCCTTATTTAATAGATGTAAATATCAAAAATGAATCTATTTATGGGAAAAAAATATATGTAGATTTTAATGATGACTTAAAATCAGGAAAAATAAAAATTCAGTTTTCTGAAGATAATTATACAATCATTCCATTTGCTCTTAATTCGTGGATAAAACATGATTTGATGGATTTTTATATTCATCTAAATGAAAAAAAAGATATTTCATCTATTCGCAATGATATTCTAGCAAATCCTAAAACTTTTTTCATTATAAACTCTAAAGATGCAGTAGCAACTTACTTACAAAGAAAATTAGAAGTTAAGCCCTTAAACGACCTTGCTCAAACCATTTCCATATCTATTAAAGATGTTAACCCACAAAAAACTGTAGACATTGTAAATACTATTGCACAGGAATATTTAAATTATGATGTGGAAAGAAAAAGTGAAAGCTCAAAAAATATTCTTAACTTTATCAATGCACAATTAAATATTGTTTACGAAGAATTGAAAAATTCTGAAACCACATTAAACGAATTCAAAAAACAAAAAAATATTGTATCCTCTACTGAACATTCTGCATTAAATACTTCTCAATCACAAATATACTCATCTGTGCAAGAACAGTTACTCCAAATTGAGCTCAATGAAAAGTTATTAGACGAGATTCTTAACAACATACAAAATCAAAAAAACATTGACTTATATCAACTTATATCACTTGCCAGTGGTACCTCCTATGAAGAAAGCATTAAAAATATTACCAGCAATATTCAAAGGCTTTTGCTTGAAAAAGAAAATCTTCTCTATCAAGTTACCCCTAATTCAGAACAAATAAAAATACTCAACTATCAAATTGAAAATCAAAAAAAGATCCTCATTGAAACCCTCTATGCACTTAAACAAAAATACAGAACTCAATACAAAAACTTATTAGAAAGAAAAAATGAAGTAAAAACCGAAGTATATCCCAATAGCGAAAATGAAATTGAATTGACTCGTTTATCGCGTATCTATTCTATCAATGAAAAATATTATACTATGTTGCTTGAAAAGAAAACAGAGTATTCTATTTCCAAAGCAGGATTTGTCTCTCAAAACATTATTCTTGAAAAATCTTATGTCTCTCAATTTGTATCTCCCAGTAAAAAGTCCTCTTTAACCGTAGGTTTTCTATCTGCTTTTCTGTTATCGTTTTTATTAGTATTTTTCAAGTACGTTACCAATGACACTATTTATTCTCTAACCAACATTACAAAGGCCACTAATGCTAATGTTAGCATTTTAGGATTAATCCCCAAATACAACAAAACAATGGAAGTGTCGCAATTAGTAGTAGATAAAAATTCTAAATCAATGATTGCAGAGGCATTCAGAAGTCTGAGATCTAATATGCAATTTATTGACAACTCGCCTTCTCCAAAGATAATTGCGCTTACATCTACTATTTCTGGCGAAGGGAAAACATTTGTAGCAGTGAATTTGGCAGGTATTCTTGAGTTTGCAGGTAAAAAAGTTATCATTTTAGATCTGGATATGAGAAAACCCAAAATTGACAAGGGGTTTCAATTATCCAATGATAAAGGGATGAGCACATTGTTATCCAATATTCATTCTATTGATGAAGTTATACAACAAGGACCTTTACCTAACTTAAAAATAATTACTGCTGGACCCTTACCACCTAATCCATCAGAGCTTATATTATCCCAAAAAATGTTTGAAATTCTGGATTATCTCAAAACTCAATTTGATTATATCATTATTGACAATCCACCTATTGGTTTAGTTTCCGATGCCACACCTGTCCTACAAAAGGCGGATATTCCTATTTATGTTTTCCGTGCTAATTACTCTAAACAAAATTTCGTGCAAATTTACGACCGATTAAAAAATGAAAATAAAATTACAAAACTTTCTGTTGTGCTAAATGGTGTTGAAATTAAGAAAAACACTTATGGATATAATTATGGCTATGGCTACGGTTACGGCTATGGCTATGTTTATGGTAAACAAAGTAATTATTATGTAGATTAAATAAATTGTTGTTCTATGAAAATTATTGAAACTCCATTAAATGGACTTTATATTATTGAACCCAAAGTGTTCAAAGATGAACGAGGTTACTTTTATGAGTCATACAATCAAAAAATATTTGAAGAATCAGGAATAAACAATGTTTTTGTTCAGGATAATCAATCTTTATCTCAAAAAAATGTAGTGCGGGGCTTGCACTTTCAACACCCCCCATTTGCACAAGCCAAATTAGTGAGAGTAATAAAAGGCGCTGTATTAGATGTGGCCGTAGATATCAGAAAAAATTCTCCCACCTACGGAAAATCCTTTAGTATAGAACTAAACGAAGAAAATTTTCTAATGCTCTACATCCCTGTTGGCTTTGCACACGGCTTTGCTACATTAGAAGACAATACTATATTCGCTTACAAATGCTCTAACTTTTACAACAAAGCATCAGAAGAGACAATACTATGGAATGATGAGGACTTAAATATTCAATGGAATATTTCTAATCCTATACTTTCGGAAAAAGACAAGTTAGGAAAAAAATTCTGTAATTTTATGTCTCCATTCTAGAATTATATATGAAGGAAATTTCGCCAGATATTTTTTTTACATTTTATATTATTGGTGTTTTTATCGTATCTCTTGTGTTATACAGTTTGTTCTCTTATTTCTCACATTCTTTCGGTGTCAGAGATTTTCAAAAAACAGAGTTTAATAGATGGAATCCTAAGCACAAACCTTCTGTTGGCGGGTTTGTTTTTTATATTATCTTTCTTTTTACAATGATTTTTTCAACCCTTATTTTTGGAATCAACCCAGAAGAAAAAATTAAAATTATTGGCTTTTGGGGTGCCAGTACTATTGCATTCTTTATGGGCTTTGCAGATGATACCTTTAACACACAACCTATTATAAAATCTGTATCCCAACTTTCCTGTGCTCTTTTATTAATTTTGACAGGAACAAGCATTGAAATTTTTGAAAACCAAATTCTAAATCATTTTCTAACCATATTTTGGGTGGTAGGCATAATGAATAGCATCAATATGCTGGATAATATGGATGGTATTGCAGCAAGTATTAGCTTATATATTTTCTCTTTTATTTTGATTTTATCATACAATCAGAATATTAATATTTTTTCTATTGATTTTTTAATATTGTCAGGTATCAGTATTAGTTTAATTGCGTTTTTATTTTTCAACTTTTATCCTTCCAAAATTTTTATGGGTGATACTGGAAGTCAGTTTTTAGGATTGATTTTGTCCTATGCTGGTATTAAATATGTTTGGAACTTGCCTCTATTAACTGAAATATCTATTCACCCTGTTCTCTTTAAATTTTTACTCATCTATCTTATTTATTTAGTTACTCTAACAGATACTATTACAGTTACAATCAACAGAATTTTATCTGGCGGTTCGCCTTTTGTGGGCGGAAAAGACCATACCACTCATTTCCTTTGTAAAAGAGGTTGGAGTGAAAGAGGTGTTTTTTATTTATTTTTATTTATTTCTGTAGTTGCTTTGTTTTTGGCATATCAACTCATTTTTTATTACTCAAAAATATGGCTATATATAAGCATTTTATTTACTTGTATTTCTTTCTTATCTTTGTATCTGAATACAAAATTTACTGGCTCTGAAAAAAAGTAAATCATACTTTCTGAAAAACTTGTTATTAAAAGCATCTCCATTACAAATCATATTTGTTTGCCTTTTTATGTTGATTGTTATATGGATAATTACAAATGTAAGTTCTTCTATACCCGAAAACTATCCATCTTATTTTAACTCTAATATTGTAATATATGGCAAAGGACTACCTAAATATATGCACTTTTGCAACGATACATTGCCATTAGACGATATTGAAGTAAAAAACTCCATTCAAAAAGAATTTTATGAAAGCGGATTGATGAAAAATAAATCATCTGTTTTGCTTTTATTTTCAAGGTGCGACAGATGGTTTCCATTTATTGAACCCATTTTAAAACAATTCCAACTCCCTGATGATATTAAATACATTGCCGTAATAGAAAGTCATTTGAGCAATGTAACTTCTCCTATGGGGGCAAAGGGCTTCTGGCAATTACTTCCCAACACTGCACAAACATTTGGATTAGAAGTGAATGGTTTTGTAGATGAAAGATTAGATGTTGAAAAATCAACTATTGCGGCGTGTCGCTATTTAAAGCAAGCATATAACGAATTGCAAAATTGGACATTAGTGGCTGCTGCATATAATTATGGAATTAACGGCATTAAATATCAAATTGACAAACAAAATGTTTCATCTTATCATCAACTAAAACTTAATAAAGAAACAAAAGAATTTGTCTACCGCATTATTGCCTATAAAACATTACTGAATTTTCCTGAACATTTTGGTATTAAAAGAAAATTAAAACCAAGAAATAAATTACCTCTAAAAACCATAAAAATTGACTCCACAATTACCAACATCAAATATTTAGCAGAATATTTAAAGGTTCCCACCTTGCTCATTAAAGGATTTAATCCGTGGTTATTGAATAATATTTTACCCAATCCAGAACATAAAACATATATCTTCAAATATCCTGTTAATTCCAAATTAGATTATGCTTCTTACATTTCTGATTTACTTGGTTACTCCTATAATTCCGATAATACAAGCCCTTCTACAAAAGACACCTTGATTGACAAAGATTCTACAAATTTGCAAGATAAAAAAATCAATAAATCTATATCTGAATAATATGGAAGCAATAACTGAAACTTTAGAAGTTGTAAATGATAAAGAAGAATTAGAAATCATCAATGCAAGAGAACACAACTTAAAAAATGTTTCAATTAAAATTCCCCGCAACCAATTAGTTGTATTCACTGGATTAAGCGGTAGCGGAAAGTCATCATTAGCGTTTGACACTATTTATGCAGAAGCACAAAGAAGATTTTTAGAAACACTTTCTGCTTATGCCCGACAATTTATGGGCGAATTGGAAAGACCCGATGTAGATAAAATAAACGGCTTAAGCCCCGCTATTTCTATTGAACAAAAAACCGTTAGTAAAAATCCCCGAAGCACTGCAGGCACTATCACTGAAATTTATGACTTCTTACGATTATTATTTGCCCGCATTGCCGATGCTTATTCTCCTGAAACGGGCAAAATGTTGAGTAAATATTCCTTTGAACAAATCTATGATAATATTCAAAAAAACTATTTGAATGAAAACATCATTATCCTTGCTCCACTTGTGTATGGCAGAAAAGGGCATTACAATGAATTGTTTAATCAGTTATTAAAAAAAGGTTTTACTCGTTGTCGCATTGATGGAAAAATTACAGAATTAAATAAAAATCTGAAATTAAATAGATACAAAGTCCATAATATTGAATTAGTAGTAGATGAACTGGAAGTTAATATTGACCACCTTGAAAGATTAAAAGCATCCTTGCAAACGGCTATTAAAATGGGCGAAAATAAAGTGATGATTGCTTCTTCTAAAAATCCTTTGCCCATTTTGTATTCATTAAACTTTTTTGATGAAGATACAGGACTCTCTCTTGAAGACCCTTCGCCTAATACTTTTTCATTTAATTCTCCTTATGGATGGTGTCCAAAATGCAAGGGCATTGGAACTGAAAAAAGCGTAAATATCAATCATCTCTTTATTGATAAAAATTTACCTCTACACAAGGCATTTAATCATTCTGCATTCAAAAGCAAAGAGAAAAATTTTAAAGATGATATAAAAACTTTACATTTCAAGTATTCTATTTTTAATGATACCCTTATTGATGAAGTTGAATTGTTTGAGTTATCTTTTAATGAATTATGGAATAAAGATAATGTAGCTACTCAACACATCATTTCAATGTATATTTGTGATAATATTTTCAGAATGTTTCGTGTAGATATTATTAGTTACCTTGAAGATAATCATCAATACAATATTGAATCTCCTAATTTCAAAAAATTCATTGAGTTTATTAATAAATATCATATTATAGAAGAAATTCCCTGCAAAGAATGTAATGGAAAAAGATTAAAAAAAGAATCTCTATACTTCAAAATTAATAATACCACCATTGCAGATCTTGGAGATTATTCCATTGAACAATTATATCAATGGCTAAAAAATTTACCCGAACCTGCTTCTACCTCAAAAAAATTAGTTCAAGAAGAAATACTTAAAGAACTAATACCAAGAGTAGAATTTCTTTTAGATGTAGGACTTGGTTATATTACTCTTAATCTGCCTGCTTATGCACTCAGTGGTGGAGAAGCACAAAGAATCCGTTTAGCCACTCAATTGGGCTCTCAACTTACTAATGTCTTATATATTTTAGATGAACCCAGTATCGGATTACATCAAAGAGATAATCATAAACTCATTAAAGCACTTAAAAAATTAAGAGATCAGAACAATTCCATCATAGTTGTAGAACACGACAAAGAAATGATTACTGAATCTGATTTTATTGTAGATATTGGACCAGGTGCAGGCAAACACGGCGGACATATAGTTTTTGCTGGCACTCCAAAAGAGTTATTAAAAACCAATCAAACTACTGCACAATACATCAATGGAGAAAAAAAAATATTTTGCCCCGAAAAAAGAAGAGATGGAAATGGAAAATTTCTAACTATAAAAGGTTGTAAAGGTAATAACCTTAAAAATATTTCTGTCAATTTCCCATTAGGAAAATTTATTTGTGTAACTGGCGTAAGCGGCAGCGGAAAATCTACACTCATAATGGACACATTACTTCCTGCCGTAAAAGAAAAATTGGATTATGTAACTGAAACAGCACCTCTACCTTATGATATAATTGAGGGAATTGAACACATTGATAGAATCATAGAAGTAGACCAATCTCCCATTGGTAGAACACCTCGCAGCAATCCTGCTACTTACACAGGTGTATTTGATGATATCAGGAGATTATTTGCAGAAACACCCGAAGCCAAAATCAGAGGATATCAACCCGGTAGATTTTCATTTAATTTAAAAGGCGGCAGATGTGAAGAATGTGGAGGAGGTGGACAAATTGTAATGGAAATGCTTTTTTTGTCTGATGTTTATATCACCTGTCCTGCCTGTCAGGGCAAAAGATATAACAGAGAAACATTGCAAATCAAATATAAAGGTAAAAACATTAACGATGTATTAAATATGACTATTGAAGAAGCGTGTGTGTTTTTTGAGAATCATCCTAATATTTTGAAGAGATTAAAAGTAATGAATGATATTGGATTAGGTTATATCACACTTGGACAATCTTCCGTAACATTAAGCGGTGGCGAGGCACAAAGAATTAAATTAGCATCTGAATTATATAAAAAAGATACTGGCAAAACCTTATACATTCTGGATGAGCCAACAACAGGATTGCATTTTGAAGACATTAATAAACTCTTGAAGGTACTTCATAAAATTGTAGATAATGGTAATACCGTAATTGTTATAGAACACAATATGGATGTTATTAAAACCGCTGACCACATCATAGATTTAGGACCAGAAGGCGGTAAAAATGGCGGACAAATTCTTTTTGAAGGCACACCAGAAGAAATGATTTTGCTTGAAAATAACGATACAGCCAGATTCTTAAAGTTAGAATTTAAAATTAATATTTAAAGTCATAACAAATGAGATCTATCATTATAAATATTGGGGATGAATTATTAATAGGACAGATCGTAAATACAAATGCATCTTATATTGCTAAACAACTCAATATCAATGGCATTAAAGTGTGTAAAAATATTATTATCAGTGATGATGAAAAAGAAATATTAAATGCTCTTAATGAAGGATTAAGTTATGATTTAGTGATTATTACAGGTGGTTTGGGACCCACAAAAGACGATATCACAAAACATACTCTTGCAAAATTTATGAACGACACACTCATTGAAAATAGCACAGTTCTTGAAGACATTAAATCATTACTAAAAAGCAAACAAAGAGAATTAAACGAATTAAATAAACAACAAGCGCTTGTATTAAGCAAGGCACAAATCATTCGCAATCATTTAGGCACTGCCCCAGGAATGATTATGCAAAAAAATAATACCATTTTTATTTCATTACCCGGTGTGCCTTATGAAATGAAACCCATGCTCTTACAATCTATTCAATGGATAAAAAAACATTTTCAACTACCTAACATTATTCATAAAACCTTATTGGTTTATGGCATTCCAGAAAGCGAATTAGCATTAAAAATAGAAAACTGGGAAAATCGTTTGAGAAAAGACAACATTAGTTTAGCATATTTACCTAATAGAAATTTTATTCGTCTCAGATTAACAACATTTTCAAGCAATTCAGATATTATTGATAAAATTAATAAATATGCAAATGAATTAAAAAACATTTTAGGCAGTCATTTAGTTGGAGAAGAAAATTTTGAAAATAATGATGAAAATCCACTTGCAAGAATTTTAGTTGAAATACTAAAAAAACAGCAATTAACCATAGCATTTGCCGAAAGTTGCACAGGTGGTAGTATTGCCGCGGCTATTACCAAAATACCCGGTGCATCTGAAGTTTTTAAAGGCAGTATTATTAGTTATAGCAATGAAATTAAATCTAAATTATTAAATGTAAGTGAAGATATATTAAATACTTACGGTGCAGTAAGCAAAGAATGTGTTGAGCAAATGGTAAAATCAGTGCAACAAATAATGCATACAGATATCGCACTCTCTGTAAGTGGTATTGCAGGACCCACAGGCGGAACGCAAGAAAAACCCGTTGGAACGGTGTGGATGAGTTTATACTTCAAAGGTGAAATAGAAAGTAGATTATTTTCATTTCCTCCACAAAGTAGAGAATTTGTTATTGAAAGCAGCGTATTCAATGCTTTAACCTGGATATTGAAAAAACTATTTAATCTATGAGCACAAAAAAAATTCTCTTATTAGATAATTACGATAGTTTTACTTACAATCTTTATCATCAAATTGAAAAACTGACAGATTCTAAAATTGATGTGTTCAGAAATGATGAAATAAAACTTGAAAAAATAATTGATTACGATTTAATTGTATTGTCTCCTGGTCCAAAATTACCAAAAGATGCAGGGATGATGATGAATATTATTGAAAAATATCACAAAGTAAAATCCTTCATTGGCATTTGTCTTGGAATGCAAGGTATTGCAGAATTTTTTGGTTCTAAATTAACTCAACTCAAAACACCTGAGCACGGGCAAAGTAAATCAATGAAAATAATTTATCAAGATATTATTTTCAAAAATTGTCCCGAAACCTTTAATGTTGGAAGATATCATTCCTGGGGAATTTTAAAAGACAATTTAAGTACTCTTCTGATTCCTTTAAGCGTTGATGAAAATAATTATATAATGAGTTTTAAGCACAGAGAATATCCTATCGTTGGTTTGCAATATCATCCTGAATCTATTCTTACTGAATACGGCAACATTGTGATGCAGAATATTTTAAATTCATTTTTATAGTTTCAAAATGCCTGTAAAAAAGTTTCTTCATCTCGTCATTTTATCTCTCCTGTTGTTATATTCCTGTCAGGTATATAGAATGGTAGTTTTCAATTTTGCTGATATAAAAGATCACAAAATTTTTCCTTCACGGCCTTTACAAAAATCATCACAACCATTTCATTTTTATTTAGCACAAAAATCTCGTTATCCTGATAAAGTATTAAATCAACCAATTGAAAATATTTTGAAACAAACTAAAACAGTTGCATTTTTAATTATTCAAAACGATAGCATTTTATTTGAAAAATATTTCAATCATTATTCCAAAGAAAGTATTGTCCCTTCTTTTAGTATGGCTAAATCCATTACTTCTATTTTAATTGGTTGTGCTATTGATGATGGACTTATTCACTCCGTTGAAGACCCTGTTACTAAATATATTCCTGAATTGAAGAAAAATGGTTTTGACAAAGTGAAAATAAAACATCTTTTACAAATGACTTCTGGAATACAATTCAATGAAAATTATTTTAATCCATTCAGTGGGGCTGCTGCATTGTATTATGGTAACAATCTTAAAAAGCAATTATTCAAATTGAAATTAAAACACGAACCAGGTACACATTTTGAATACATTAGTGTGAATACTCAGTTATTAGGCCTTATTCTTGAAAGAGTTTTACAAAATAAAACCATTGCAGAATATTTACAAGAAAAATTATGGACACCTCTGGGAATGGAATTTGACGCATCATGGAGCATTGACAAAAACAAAAATGGCATTGAAAAAACTTTTTGTTGTATCAACGCAAGAGCAAGGGACTTTGCTAAAATTGGAAGATTGTATTTAAATAAAGGCAATTGGAATGGCAAGCAAATTGTTTCAGAACAATGGATTGAAACATCTACAAAAATAGATACCACCGAAGGAAGTGTGAGTTATTATCAATATCAATGGTGGTTACCTACACCCGGAAAAGACCTTTTAGCAGAAGGATTCTTAGGGCAATACATTTATATTTATCCGTCCAAAAATTTAATTGTTGTAAGGTTAGGTAAAAAAGAAGGAAACATCAATTGGTGGAAATTTTTTAGAGAGTTATCAAAGAATTATTGATTAAAAAAACCATCCTTTTTTCATAGCTACTTTAATGGCTTGTGTCTTATTATTTACATGAAGTTTTTTGTAAATATTGGGGATGTGAGTTCTTACTGTATGGGGGCTTAAATAAATTTTATCTGCAATTTCTTTATAGTCCATTCCATCTACCATCATTTTAAGTATTTCCATTTCTCTTTCAGAAAGTATGATTTCTGTTTCATCATTATTTTTATCCATTTCAGGATTGCTTCTTGATAATAACTGAAGTGTTTTTCTGGCTATTCTTGGACTCATTGGCGCTCCATCAAACTCTTTTAATTCTTTGATACATTCTATAACTTTTTCAATTTTTTCTTCCTTTAAAATATACCCAGACGCGCCCGCTTTAATAGCTTCAAAAATTTTATCCTCATCGTCAAAAACAGTATACATTAAAAATCTCATAGATGGATATAATTCAGATGCTACTCTTACCATTTCTATTCCATTCATTTCGGGCATATCAATATCTACTAAAACAATATCAGGTAATTCGTGATTTTCTGATTTGGCTTTTTCTAAAAAATCAATTCCATTTCTTGCACAAAAAGTCAAAGAAATGTCTGGGTAGTATGACAAACAACTCTTTAAACTATTGATTAAATATTGTTTGTCCTCTACTATTGAAAGATATATCATAAATTTTGTCTTTTGTTTGCAAATATCCGATATTTATCGGCACCCCAAAATACTACATATGTAGTATTTTTATGGAATCAAAATTTCAAACTTAGTTCCTTTTAACTTATTACTTTGAATAGAAACTTTTATACCACTCTCTTCTGCTCTGAAAAATATGTTTTTTAGCCCATAAGAGTTGCTCTTTAAAGCTGCTTCTATATCAAATCCTTTACCATTATCATTGATAATGATAGTATATTCTTTGTTTTTATTTTGCTGTAATTGTATTTTAATCATTGTGCATTGGCTATGCTTTAATGCATTATGAACTACTTCTTGCACCATTCTAAAAATATTGACCGAAATTGATGATGGAATACCCTTGTCAGAAGTGATATTTTCTTCAAAATAAAATTCGCATGAAGTATTTATATTGTTCTTTAAGTATTTACAATATACTTTTAATCGGTCAAATATTTCGGTTATGGTAACATTAGATGAGTGTAATACCCATATTGTATTTTTTAATGAAAGTAGAACATCAGTACTATAAGAAGATAAGGTAGATAAGTATTTATCTAATATACTTTTATCGCTTTGTATTTCTTCAAAATGCTCATTCAGCCACTCTATATTATTTTTCAGGAAAGTCAATTGAGCACCAATGTTATCATGTAAATCTCTGGATATTCTTATTCTTTCATTTTCAAGTTTTTTTTGCACTTCAAATTCTCTTAATAACTTTTGTTTTTGTATTTTTCTTAATAGATGATTTATCCCTAATAAGATACTTATTCCCAACATAACAGATGTAACATAAAACCAATTTGTTTTCCAAAATGGCGGGATAATAGATATGTATATTTTTTTCTCGTTTCCAAAAACACCATTAGCATTAGCAGTTCTCAAATGTAAAGTGTATGTTCCCGGAGAAAGTTTAGTGTATCTTGCAAAATGTTTCTCGCCGCTTTTTATGGGCATATCATCATATCCTTCCAAATAATATAGGTATGTATTTTTTCCTGTATTGCTTATATCTATTGCATTAAAATCTATTGAAAAGGTATTATGATTAAAATCTAATATCAGATGTTCTTTAAAGTTTATATTCGTGTCGGGATTATATGGTTCATCATTAACAAGTAATTGATTGATATTTATATTGATGCTGATATTATATTTAATTTGATTAATTTTTTCTGGAATAAAATAATTCACCCCATTTATATTACCAAAGTAAAAAACACCTTTATCATCTCTATAAAAAGCCCCAGTATTGAATTCATTAGAGAGCAAGCCATCTTTTGTTGAATAATTTTGAACTTCTTTAGTTCTTAAGTTAATGCGACTTAATCCTTTGTTGTGGCTACACCACAAATATCCTTTTTTATCAATTAAACTTCCATAAATTAAATTATCTGGAAGTGATTGAATTTTTTCAAAAAGTTGCCCTTTTGAATTTATTCTAAATAATCCTTGAGTTGTTCCAATATAAATTTCATTGTGATATTTAGAAATATTTTTAACCCAAAAATTTTTAGTGAATATAAATCTTTTATCTACAAAGTTGTATCCAATCAAATGTTTATTTGTTCCTATCAACATTATGCTATCATTAATCCACTCAAAACAAGTAATATCTTGATGTGATATTTTGAACAATGTATCTGAATCAAATTTTATAATATCTTTTAATTTAAGAATATACGAGCTATCAAGAGAACCCTCTACATTAAAATAGAAAAAACCTCTTCTTTTTTTGATGCTTGGATAAGCAAGATTCCTTTCATTTTGAAATTTCTTTAAGTGGACAATTTTTCTGTTATGATGATTAAATATAAAATAACACTGAGAGTTTATTGCTAAAATGTGGTTTTTGTCATAGTTTTCTATTGCAAGAACTTCTGGATAAATTTCTTTTAAATTCAAATTAATGGTATCATATTTATCATCTTTATAGATAGTTAGCCAACTTCCATATTGTCCTGTAATAATCTTACCATCATTAGTTTTACAAATACTTTTAATCATATTAAACTTCTTAAATTCTGTCTTTAAGTATTCAAATCTTCTTCGCATTACAGGAAACACATACACGCCGTTTGTGTTAGTATAAACATAATAATTGTTATTCTTATCATGATAAATGCCATAAAAAAATTCCTCATACATTTTGTTGTCAGAAAAATTGATTATTTTTTCTTTGATTGAAAAATTAGTATCCGTAACAATCAAAACATCTTGAAATAAATTGTAAAATTCATTTCTTACTGTATCAAAATAAAAAGCCATTAATTTGGCTGAAACCAATGGATATTTCTTGGAACGCTTATTTATTTTCTTATTGTTAAACGCAACTATATGCACGCTATCTTCTGAAAATAAAATATTTTGATTGGCATTATAATGAAATATGGAACCAATATGTTTTTTGCATTTAATTACAATTATTGTATCTTTGTCAATAAAAATCAAATTTTTATTTTTTTCTTCATAAAGAATTCTGAAATCTTTTATTCCTTTGTAGATGTCACATATATTGTTTTGATTATATTGTATTGTTTCTAATAGAATTTTTGTTTTTTTCTTTCTTACCAATAACTTATTTTTTAATTCTAACACCGAAATTTCATTAGTGTCAGTTAACAAATATAAATATTTATCATCACTAAACAATAATCTGATATTAAAATTATTTTTAAACAATATGCTTTTAAAAGCATCCTTATAAGGTTCATAAATACTCAAACCTTTATTGTGCAAAACCCATAAATTAGAATACTTATCCTCGTAAAAATAAAAGCGTGTATCTCCATCTAAATAATTTTTTCCACTTGCATTATTAGAATAATAAACAAAGTTTTTTCCATCCCATCTTGTAATTCCTGATGCAGTGCCAATCCACACATAACCATCATTTGTTCTTATAACATCCCAAACAGAATTTTGACTTAATCCATTATCGGTATCTAAATGTAAACCATTAAAGAATACCGATTGTGAAAATAATGATGCTATAAAAACAATACAAAATAACAAAAATAAAAGTAACCTAACCATACTTACATAGCAAAAATACAGAAAAATTCTGCATATTGCTTTTAAGAAGAGAATCTTTTCTTCAACCTAAACAATTACATTTGTATTAAAGCATAGATTTAGACGCTTCCTTCTTCTTATGGAACACATATCTTAAAAAGAATTCCATTGCTCCTTTACTTTTAACTGTTTTATTTATACCAAATGTATTGATATCATAATTCATTCCCAAACTAATATTCATATATTCCAAGTAAAAAGCTGGGGATATGGCATCCTCATTCCTAATTAAGGTACCCGCTCCTGCAACAACATCTTTGCCTTCTTCCTGTCCCTTTAATACATACTTAAACATTGCACCATACAACGCTTCTGCATGTGGAGATTGATAATTAACAACTACACTTGGCTCAAATAAAACAGGTAAATTCTTAAAAGCAAACGATGCAGAAGAATATATTGTATTTCTAACGCTGTATCTAAAATCCCCATCTTTCAAATAATTTGCATATGGTCGATTAGCATGAAATGCCGCATAACCCATTTGAAATCTAAAATACTTATCTTTGGGGTTATATTTTGACCCTGTTTCATAGGTGTACATAATGCCAGTTCCTGCATCCATTACAAAAAAACCATTAGTGGTAATCGTCTCATACGATGGCAATCCTGTATTAAAATCTTTTCCATCATACTGTGTTGACCATTGCGCTTGACCAAAGTCAATAGTTCTCTGCATACCTCCTCCATATATACCCAAACCTATACTACCATTAGTTAACTTTAAATGATATGCTAAATTAATACTAAATAAATTGTTTTTCAAATTTACACTTCCTACTTTATCATTAAAAAACAATAACCCTGCACTCAAAAAATGACCTTTACTACTTTTAAATACCTTACCATCTACACTCAATCCCATTGTCTTGAATGGAGAAGATAAAAACCCCCATTGATTACGATACGCAACAATGGCTCGTATATCTCCTTCTGTTCCACAAGCGGCAGGATTGTAATATACAGGAAACATTAATTGATTTGAAAAATGCACATCCTGTGCGTATAGGGTGGCACCTACTACCACCCCTAATATTGACTTTACTAAATTATTTGATTTCATAAGTTTTAGTTTTGAAATTATTTATTGATTTTATTTAACTACGGTTACATCGCCTGTTAATATAGTTTCTGTACCGTCATCTTCAACAATTCTGATGTAATACACCACAGAATTATCTGAAACAACTTCTCCATCATAAGTTCCAAGCCAGCATACATTCCAATTATTGGTTTCAAAAATCTTTTCACCCCATCTATTATAGATAATCATTTGATATTCTTTAATGTTCAGACAACTTATACCTAATACACAGAACTCATCATTGATGTTATCACCATTTGGACTAAATATATTGGGAACTTTCACGCTTCCGCATTTATTAACTCTCACTTGAACACATGCAGTATCTCTACAACCATAAGAGTTAATACCTTCTGCACAGAATGTTGTGGTTTGATACATATTAGCAGTAGGATTAGGAATGTATGGATTACTTACTGAACTTGCAGGTGACCATGTGTAACTTAATCCTCCAAAAGCATTTAACTGAATATTTGTGTTAATATCTACATCGGTAGAGTTAGAAGTTACAGAAATAACAGGATTGGGATTCACAACAATAGGCACAACAGTTGAACCAACACAATTGCCAGATTGACCTGTAACCGTTACAACTGTAGATGTAGATGGTACAAAATTGATAGTTGCTGCATTGCTTCCAGTTGACCATGTGTAAGAAGTAGCCCCACTTGCAGTCAATGATACAGCATTACCTTGACACACAACAGAATTACCACTTACACTTACATATAAACCAGATATTTGATTTACATATACCCAATCAGAATTTGAGCAACCAGTTATGGTATTAGTAACAGTTACGTAGTAATTACCAGATTGATTTACAACAATTGTAGCCGATCCGTTACCACTTACAATTCCAGGTCCAGACCAAGAGTAGGTATGAACAGTTCCAGTTACAGAAGCTACCACATTTACAGTATTAGTATTACAATCTAACACATCCATTGCTGTTGCCGTTACTGTCACTACACTTGGATCTTGCAATACATTTACAGTAGCACTTGAAGAACAACCATTTGTCATATCAATTACTACCAATGTGTATGTGCCTCCAGAGCATGCGTATGTTATTAAGGAATTAGGATTACCACACACGCCACCTAACCATTGCACATTGATATTATTAGATGGATTGCTGCTTCCTACAAGTGTAACTGAATTATTAGTACAAGTTACAGAATTGCTCACACTTGCTGATACAACAGGTGCAATAGTATTGATACCAACACTGATACTTGCTGTATTAGAACATCCTGTGTTAGGATTAACAGCAACTACACTATACACGCCTATTGCATTGACAATCACACTTTGAGAATTTGCTCCACTCACTATATTTCCATTGCTGGTTGTCCATGTATAACTTAAACCTGATGGATATGCTACCAATGTAGGTGTAGAAGTAGAGCAATTAATGTTTCCTCCTGTTATAGTTAAAGGTTGATAGGTATTGCTTGTTACTGTTACTGCTGCTGTATTAGTACATCCTGATAAGGTATTTGTAACAGTTACTGTATAAGTGCCTGCCTGATTAACTGTAGCTGTTGCAGTATTTGCACCACTGGTAATACCTGTTCCTGTCCAGCTATAGCTAACTGGTGAAGATGTTGTTGTTGCTATAACCTGAGCAGTTCCATTAGTACATCCAATAGTTCCTGAAACAGAAGTTGTTATGTAAGGATAAGTAGGATCTGCAAACACCTGAACTGTAGATGAAGATGAACAGCCCGTGTTAGGATGCACAGCCGTTAAAGTGTATATACCTGGATTACATGCAGCGGTTGTTAAGCTTGTTAATGAACCACAAACGCCTCCTGTCCAGTTAATTGTGCTATTAGATGGATTAACACTACCTACTAATTGAACAGAAGCAGAACCGCAGGTTAAGGTCTTACTAGATCCTGCTGTTACTGTTGGAGTAGATTTATCATAAGGAATTGAAACTGAAACTGTTGTTGAACATCCATTTGATGGATTTGTTACTGTAACACTATATACAGCCACGCCAGTTCCATTTCCACTAACACTTACTACTGCATTTTGAGAACTTGAGCCGCTCATTATATAACCCGGGCTTGATGCTGTCCAGTAATAATTCATTCCATTAGGTGTCGCACTCAATGAAGCAGTTGAATTAGTACAAGTGATAGTTTTTGCTCCTGTAGCCATAATTGTTGAAGTTGGAGCAGTAGTATTAGTAGTAAGTGCAACAGTTGCTGTGCTTGTACATCCATTATTAGGATCTTTAACGGTTACAGTAAATACTCCTGAACCTGTTGCATATACATATTGAGAATTAACACCACTACTTACAGTAGCACTTGTAGGAGCAGTCCATGTATAAGTTAATCCCGAAGGTGTTACATATAATTGACCTGTTGGATTAGTACAAGTAATAGTAGAACCATAAGTAGTAAGTACTGGATAATTATTGATTACTTGAATATTAGTTGATGTAGTTCCTACACAACCATAACTATTTGTATAAGTATATGCAACTGTATAAGTTCCGGCTACAGTAGGAGTAAATACATTTCCAGTTACAAATGAGCCAGAATATACACCACCACTTGGACTACCTGTAAGTGTAGCAGAAGATGATGGACACATACTATAAGATGTAGAACTTAATGAAGGATAAGTGGTAGGATTAAAAGTCATAGTAATATTAGCAGTGGACTTACAACCTGCTGAGTTGGTAGCTGTTACGGTATAATTGTTAGTATAATACATATTGGAAGTTGCAGATACTGTAATAACAGAGTTAGTGCTACCTGTATTCCATGTATATGTATTAGCACCGCTTGCAGTTAATGAAGCAGTTGTTCCATAACATATAGGATTAGAAGATGCACTTACAGATACAGTACCTCCTGTAAATGGCACTACAGTTATAGTTTCGGTATCACTACCTACACAACCATAACTATTAGTGTATGTATAAGCCACTGTATAAGTTCCAGTTGTTGTGGGTGTAAATACACTACCACTTACAAAAGAACCAGTATATACCCCTCCATTTGGTGAACCTGTTAAGTATACAGAATTACCAACACACACAGTATTTTGACTTAATGATAAACTTACTGAAGGTGGTGTAGTGTATGTATTTACTGTATAAGCTACACTATAAGTACAACCTGCACCACTTGAAGCATACGCAGTATATGTTCCAGATGCTCCTACAACAGCCACTGAGCTATTTGCACCACTCAATATAGTTCCAGTTGGCGGTGCCACCCATGTGTAACTATTAGATGAGTTAGATGCATAAAGTGTAGCAGTTGGATAAGTACAAGTAATGTTATTACCACTTACTGTAAAATAGGGGGTTGGATTAACTGTTACCTGTATACTAGCAGAACTCTTACATCCACTGCTGTTAGTTCCTGTTACTGTGTATGTTTGAGTATAGGAAGGATATTGCGTTACAACAGATCCAGTGTTTCCTGTACTCCACGTATATGTATTGGCCCCACTTGCAGTTAACGTTACAGAGTTTCCTGAACAAATTGGATTAGGATTAGCACTAACACTAACAGTAGATCCTGTAAATGGCACAACACTTTGAGTATAATTGCCTGTTAAAGTACATCCGTAAATAGCGCCTGTGGAAACTGATGTAACAGTATAATTAGTAGTAATCGTTGGAGATACAACTACAGATGACCCATATAAATTTCCAGGATTCCATGTATATCCACCACTAAATCCTCCACTGGCTGTTAATGTTGCACTATTGGTTGCACAAACTGGATTGGGGGCACCAGTTACTGTTACTGTTGGTAATACCCCTTGATTGATATTTAATGTAAAGTTACTTGATGAAAAGGAACCTGTTACAAGAATATAATATGTAACCCCTGGCTGAGAACACCATCCAATAGAGGCAGAGGAACCTGAACAAACAGGCCCATTATTGTCATTACAAGTCAAACTTGTTAAGCTACCACATGACCCTGTGTATAAGAAAATTTTAGAATCCCAAGAAGTACCACATAAATCAGCTGTAATATAACCACCAGTACCTGTTACACTATACCATACACCTGGTTGTGATAATGATGTATATGGACAAGATGGTACCCCACTTTCGTAGTTAGCGCCTACTGTTGTACCAACGGTAGTTGAAGGTACAGTTAATGCAATAGCGCCTGAACAATTATCGTTAGGTAATGTAGTACAAGTACCAACAGAAATATATTGAACTGCTGTATTGGTACAACCTGTTGAGGTGTTAGTATAACTATAAGCTACGCTATAAGTACCTGAAACTGTTGGTGTGAATAAATTGCCCGTTACAAAAGAACCCGTATAAACTCCACCACTTGGACTTCCAGTTAATGTGGCTGTTTGATTCACACACATATTGTAAGATGAAGATGTTAAGCTTACACTTGGTAAATTATTTACAGTAACAGTTATAGCCGCACTACTTTTACAGCCATTAGAATTTGTACCTGTTACAGTATAATTGGTGGTTGAATACATATATTGAGTAATAACTGAACTGGTACTTCCTGTATTCCATGTATAAGTATTAGCGCCTGTAGCTGTTAATGTTGCCTGATTACCATAACAGATTGGATTAGGCACAGCTGCAACGCTTACGCTTGTGCCTGCAAATGGAATTACTGAAATGGTTTCTGTGTCAGTACCAACGCATCCATAGCTATTGGTATACGTATACGCCACAGTATATGTTCCACTTGCTGTAGGTGTAAATACGCTACCACTTACAAATGAACCTGTATAAACACCTCCCGAAGGACTACCATACAAGTTAACAACATTATTCGTACATACGGTATTAGAAGAAACTGATAAAATAACGCTTGGAGGAGTAGTGTATGTATAAATAGATGGATATACAGTATAAGAACATCCTGCAGTATTTGTTCCAACTACTGTATATGTTCCTCCACCTTGTAATGTAATTGTTGGGCTACCTTGACCGGTGAGTATGGTGCTCGTTGCAGGTGCTGTCCATGTATAAGTTAAACTGTTGTTAGAAGCAGTTAAGGTAACCTGATTAGTAGTACAAGTTACATCATTACTTTTTGTAACATAAAAAGATGCTGATGGATTAACTGTTACTGTAATTGCAGCACTGCTCTTACATCCATTAGAATTTGTACCTGTTACTGTATAATTAGTAGTAGAATACATGTATTGTGTGATAACCGAACCGGTGTTTCCTGTGCTCCAAGTATAAGTATTTGCACCAGATGCAGTTAAAGTAGCTTGATTACCATAGCAGATCGGATTAGGATTAGCAGTTACACTTACAGTAGATCCTGCAAATGGAACCACTGTTATTGTTTCTGTATCACTACCCACACAACCATAACTATTAGTATATGTATATGCTACTGTATAAGTGCCAGACACTGTTGGTGTAAAGACGTTACCAGTAACAAATGATCCTGTATATACACCTCCAGAAGGGCTTCCACTCAATGTTACGCTATTGGTTTCACAAACCGTGGTTGATGATACTGAGAGATTTACGGTTGGTGGAGTTGTATAAGTATTAACAGATGGATAAACCGTATAAGAACAACCTGCAGTATTGGTTCCAACTACTGTGTAAGTTCCTCCACCTTGTAAGGTAATTGTAGGTGTACTTTGACCCGTTAATATTGTACTAGTTCCCGGTGCTATCCATGTGTAGGTTAATGAAGCATCAGAAGCAGTTAAAGTGGCTTGATTATAAGTACAGGTTATATCGTTGCTTTTTGAAACTGTAAAATATGGATTGGAATTTACAGTTACAGTAATGGCAGCGCTACTCTTACAACCACTTGAATTTGTTCCCGTAACTGTATAATTAGTGGTTGAATACATATATTGAGTAATAACTGAGCTGGTACTTCCCGTATTCCATGTATAAGTATTAGCACCTGTAGCTGTTAATGTTGCCTGATTACCATAGCATATTGGATTAGGATTAGCTGTAACTGAAACAGTTGAGCCACTAAATGGCACTACGCTTTGAGTATATGTACCTGATAAAACACACCCATAAATACCACTGCCAGGATTGGTGTTACCAGTAACAGTATATGTTGTCGTTAATGTTGGGCTTACAACATAAGTCGCACTTCCTGAATAACTACCAGGATTCCAGGTATAGCTACTACTTGAAACATAAGCAGAGGATGCTGTCAAAGTAGCAGAATTACCCGCACAAATTGTGTTATTAGGAGTGGCAGAAATAGAAATGCTAGGTTGTGATGGAGATGTAACATTGACTGTAAAGTTTCCACTTGTTGTGCCGTTGTTTACTAATATATAGTAAGTTACTCCCACTTGAGAGCACCATCCTAATGTAACTGTATTTGAATTAACTTGTCTACAAGTTAAACTTGTAAGATTAGAACATGTTCCTTGGTATAAATACATTTGTGCGAATCCTGTTGTGGTGGTTAAAGTGGCTTGAATATAACTTCCTGTACCATTTACACTGTACCAAACACCCGGAACACTATATGAAGTTGTATAAGCACAGGTAGGCACACCTGTTTCAGTGGTTGCACCAGTAACAGAACCTACAGATGTAGATGGTACAGAAAGTGAAATAGCACCATTACAGTTGTCGTTCGTAGTACAATTATTGACGGTAATAGTTTTGGTATTTGTGGCTGAACATCCATAAGAATTTGTATAGCTATATGCTACTGTGTATGTTCCTGCAACAGGTGCGTTAAAAATATTGCCGCTTACATAAGAACCACTATAAATTCCACCAGAAGGAGACCCTGTTAAGGTTACATTTGAACCCACGCATGTTGTTGAACCGGAAACGGTAAGAGTAACAGTTGGAGGAGATGTGAATGAAGATACACTTACAACACTTGTTGATGAACAACCATTTAATGTATTGGTAACTGTTACTGAAAAATTACCCGAACCTGTAATTTGTACCGATTGTGCTGTGCTAGATGTGAGAATAGTTCCTGATGTAGGTGCTACCCAATTGTATGAATATCCACTTTGATTAACTGATAAAGTAGATGTGGTTAAGGAACAAGTTATATCATTGGTTTTGTTAGTAGTGAAAGATGGCGATGTTGTATTACCTGATACAGTTACTGTTTTAGAACTTGTACACCCATTTACAGTATTGGTTGCAACAACGGTATATGTGCCTGGTTGGTTCACTATTACCGTTTTGGTATTTTGCCCAGAAACAATTCCGGGACCACTCCAGGTAACAGTAGTTGTATTAACAGGACTGGTAGTAGCGGTTATTGCAATAGTTGGATTAGTACAAGATATTGTGTTAGATGCAGAAGCATTTACAGTGGGTGGTGTAGTATTAGTATTTACTGAAATTCCTCCAGTACCAATACAGCCCGGAGCGCTTTCTACATTAATATTATATATACCACTACCTGTTACCACACAAGTAGCACTGTTAGCACCAGATATAATAGTACCTGTAACAGGTGCTGTCCAGGTATAACTCATTCCTGCCGGCAAAACAGTTAAAGTAGCCGTATTATTGATACAAGTCATATCATTGGACTTAGTAACAGTGGGCGTAGGTGCAGTTGTAGAGCCCGTAACTGCAACCGTACCAGCATTGTAACAAGCTGGATTAGATGGGAATATAACCAAACTATAAGTACCAGACGCATCTACAGTAATCATATTTGTACCCTGACCGCTAACAATGCTTGGCCCTGACCATGTATAAGTAAGGGAAGTAGTATTAGAGGACGCTGTAATATCAGCAGTAGAATTTCCAGTACAATCTAAAGAATTACTAACCGAAAGGGTAAGTGTAGGTATTGAGTTATCATGAGTTACATTGACTGTTTGAGTAGTTACGCAGGTTCCATTGGCAACAGATACAGAATATATACCAGGCAAAAACACTTGTGCAGTGGCAGAATTTACACCACTGGCTATTCCAGGACCTGTCCATGTATAAGTTACACCAGTAGATGGTGAGGAGTTGGCTACAATTGGTACAGTATGAGAGGTACAAGTAATGGTATTAGAGTTTATGGAAACAGTAGGAATACAAGAGTTATAGATTTTTTTTATCCTATAGTCATTATAATTTGCCACATACACATCTATCCCATCAGTACAAATACCATTAGGAGAATTAAATTGGGCTGAAAGTGCAGGTCCATCAGCAGGTCCAGCCGAACCACCACCTGCGAATACTGAAGTTGTATTTGAAGATTCATTATATTTTATAACTCTATGATTACTATATGAAGTAAATAAGTATTCGCTACTATATTTGATAATGTTAGATTGGTTGCTATAAGAGGTGGATAATAATAAAGAGCTGGTACCGGTTTTAGTTACTTTGTATAAATTGCCTCCTGTATAATAAGTAGTAACAATAAAAGTTTTATCTGATAATAAAGCCAAATCAGTTGTTCTGTGACCAGAAGACCCCGTTATAGCATAAGTTGAAGTTATCTGAATAACATTTGGACTTCCAACTGCTCCACCACCCGGCAATACCTTATATATTCTTTGACTAAGATATTCTATAAAATACAAAGTATCTCCATCAAATGTTAACCCAATAGGATTACTAGCTCCTGTAACATAATCTGTGTAACTTCCTCCACCGGGAGCTATTTTTACAATTTTATTTCCGGTATACATTGCAACATACATTTCCCCATTGGGTCGCATTTCAATATCTACTGGATCCCCACTACCTAAATTGCAATAAACAGATTGGTTACCTAGCGGATCAAGTTTTATTATTCTATCACACGAAGTCCGTTCTGTATAATACACATTACCACTATTGTCAGTTGTTATCCCCCAAGCACCATTTGTGCAGGTATAAGTAGCAACCGTTGTAACTGTTAATTGAGAAAATAGTTGATAAGACAACATTACAAATAAACTTCCAACAAAAAAAGACATTTTTTTCATAAAATAAATTTTGGCACAAGTTTAAATATAACACCATATCATTTCCTATACATCATTTGTAGTATTTTTAAATAAATTTGTGTTAAAAAATCGCTTATTCATCTAAAATCTATCGGATTTTATTTTTAATCTGAATCAACTACTCAAATAAAAAAAGAAGTATTTTCGCAAGCATTATCGTTAATAATGAGGTTTTATTATTTATTAAATCATTTGAAAAATATTTCTCTGCCAGGCATAGATGCTCATAAAGAAATGAGCTTTACCAATAGAAACTTTGACAAGCCAGATAATGCTATTAAAAGCGCTGTTTGTATTTTTCTGTTTGAAAATAATAATCATCTTTTCTTTCCTCTTATTAAAAGACCTACTCATCTGTTGCATCATAAAGGACAAATCGCTTTGCCCGGCGGAAGAATGCAATTAAATGAAAATATTATTGATTGCGCACTTAGAGAAACACAAGAAGAATTAGGCATTAACACAAGCAACACAGAATACATTAAAACATTAACTGAATTATACATTCCTGTTAGTAATCACTTAGTTTACCCTATAATTGTATTTTCTTCTGATAATTTTTCTCCTCATCCTGATGCAAATGAAGTGGATAAAATATTACTTTGTAGCATAGAGGATGTATTATCTTTTGAAAAAAGTATCTCAAAAGTTAGAATAACAGACAATGTTATCATAGAATCTCCTGCTTTTATCTTTCAAACAGAAATTATTTGGGGCGCCACTGCTTTGATATTAAATGAATTCAGGCATTTGTTACTTTCTATTCCTCGTTCCTAATGTCAATTAAAAATACCTACTTTTAGGTATTGTAAAACCCTGCACATTCTACTCATCTTTGCCCCCGAAAATTATTTAGAATAATTCTAAAAAATAAAAATATGAAAAAAATTACTTTGATTTCACTTTCATCCTTATTAAGCATAAACACATTATTATCACAAGATACAATAAAATTAGAGGATGTGCAGATAATAGAGTATTCCCACGATAGAAACTTTAATAAACAGGATCATTTAAGTAACGGTATCTTATTAGTTGGTAAAAATTTAGAAGAAATAAAGCTCAATGAACTTTCTGATAAGTCCAACAATAATGTAAGACAGGCATTAGCAAAAGTGCCGGGAGTTAGTATATGGGAAAATGATGGAAGTGGTGTTCAAATTGGCATTGCAGTAAGAGGATTAAGTCCAAACAGATCTTGGGAGATGAATACAAGAATGAATGGATATGATATTGCGGCTGATCCTTATGGATATCCAGAGGCATATTTTAACCCACCTTTAGATGCAGTGGATAAAATTCAAATTATTAAAGGCAGCGCTGCACTCAGCTACGGAAGTCAATTCGGCGGAGTAATAAACTATGTATTGAAAGGAGAAAATATCAAGAGAAAAATAGAAATTGAAAGCAAACAAACTTATGGTCAATTTAATCTATTTAATTCTTACAACTCAATTGGTGGAAAATACAACAAGTGGAGTTTTTTTACCTATTACAATCACAGGCAAACAGATACATGGAGAGAAAATAACAAATTGAATTATGATAATGCTTATAGTAAAATAATTTTCACACCCAATAATAAATTTTCAGCCACATTTGAATATACTTATATGAATTACATCCTTCAACAACCAGGAGGACTAAGCGATTCATTATTTTCCATCAATCCACAAAAATCTTACAGAAAGAGAAACTGGATGAACATTCAATGGAATTTATTAAGCAATACACTAAAATACCTATTCAGCGAAAATCATTATATTCAATTACAAACATATTATACATACTCTCAAAGAAATAGCGTTGGATTCTTAAAACCCATCAATGTTGCAGATGCAATGAATGGTAATGGACAATTTTCTAATAGACAGGTTGATAGGGACATCTACAACAATCTATGTAGCGAACTAAGATATTTTAATGCTTTTAATTTACTCAATAGGAAAAATATATTTACAGCAGGTTATAGATTCTTTAATGGAAACACAAAAAGAATGCAAAACGGAACGGGCAATAATCTTGAAGATTATTCAATCTTCTTAACTAAGTATTATTCAAAAGATTTTGAATTAAGCACATTAGCCAATGCTTTTTACTTAGAAAATGCTTTTTACATCAGTGAAAAAATAAAAATCATACCAGGTTTAAGAATAGAAAATATACAATCTGATATTTCTGGCTGGTTGGATTACTTTAATCAAAAATCTACTTCACAAAATAGAACAAGAAATGTCATCCTGTTTGGAAGTGGAGCAGAATGGGAATATTCAAATGGTCATTACATTACTATGAATTATACACAAAACTTCAGGCCAATACTATATGCTGAACTAATTCCATCTTCTACTACTGAGATAATTGACCCTAATATCCGTGATATTAATGGAAGTGTATCTGAAGTTGGATTTTCTGGTAAAATGAGCAACAATGGGTTGTACTATAATCTAACAGGATTTTATATGGAGTATAAAAACAAGATAGGAAACATTTCTGTAAATGGAAACAATTTTAGAACAAACATTGGAGATGCTGTAAATAAAGGTATTGAAGCCACATTTGATATATATTTATTCAAATTATTAAATCAAAAAAGAAACTATGAAATTAATTTATATTACAGTGGCACCTATCAACAATTTCGCTACACAAAATGGAATGACCCTGCAACTTATGGAACCTATAAAAATCTTGTCAATAAATCAGTAGAATATGCTCCTGAATATATTCATAGAACAGGTATTAAATGGCTTTCAAAATACTTTGATATCTCCTATCAAAAACAAATTTATGGTGATGTATTTACAGATGCTCTGAATACTCAAAATCCAAATGCAAGTGCCACTGTTGGCAAGATAAAAGGTTATACGATAGATGATTTAAATCTTGTTATTTATCCATATAAGTATATAATTGTAAGCTTTACACTTAATAACATAATGGATGTAAAATATGCTACTCGTCGTGCTGGTGGTTATCCTGGCCCAGGCTTGATGCCAGGTAATGGAAGAAATTGGTTAGTAAGTTTGAGTGTAAAAATCTAATGGTATAAAAACATATTAGCATTAATGTCCTTAAAATAAATTTGATTGGAAAAAATAAATGAGATTTAAAATAAATTTATCTATTCAATACTCTTAATAAAAGAAACTGATTTATCTCCTTATCAGAGAAAAGCGGGCTGCTGCAAAAAGTAGAAGTACAAAAAAATACTACATTATTATCCATTGAATCCCAAATATCTTCTTTATCAGGAAAATCATTTTTATCTTTCATAGTAAAACTAAACATATAAAATTTTGGCACTTTTAATAATGCCCGCACAACATTATTATCTATTTCATTTAATTTATGCACCACATACAAACCAATATATGGCTCTTCCACCACTTCTTCTCTTAATGACAATATTCCTGGCTCAATAATAATTTTATCATACACATCATCACTTAATAAATAATCAGATATCACTTTTGCAGCACTTATCCATTTTTCACGATAAAATATTTTTCCATACAAATTCAAAATCCTTGCCATTTCTATGTTTTCACTTACTATACAATCTGGTTCTAAATAATTTTTGACAGGTAAATAACTTTTAATGCAATTATTACTAAAAAATTTTTCTACGACTAAATCTAATAATTGTATAGCAAATTCCCTGTATTTTAAATTTCCATTAAGGCGATAAAACAAAAGCAATGTCTTTGCAAAATACATTTGGTCTACAATAGCAGGTGTGATGTCTTGCATTGAGCCATGATTAAAAAATCCATCTTCTCTTTTTCTATATTGTAAAATATATTGAATTGTCTGTTCTGCTTCTTGTAAATATTTCTGATTTCCCGAATAAGCATATAAATAAATTAAACTTTCTGCCCACTTGCTATTGTTGTCTGTAAAGGCGTTGGTATCAATAGCAGGAATTCCTTGCTTTAATCTTTCTGCTTCAGACGAAGCATAATAATCATGGGCTTTTTGCCCTTTTATCAAATCAGCATCCTGTGCATTCGCATAAGTACCATTTTTCTTTTTCAAAAATCTATTCACATATTCATAGTTTTTAATAGCGGCTTTGTAATATGTAGAATCATTGCTCAAATAATAATACCACAAATACATTTTTACATATCTTGCCTGAATGGAAAGCAATTTTTCATAATGGGCATGTTTCCAATCTCTATGCGTGGAATATTGATAAACCCCACCCCATACATTATCCATTAAATCAAGAGAATTTTTTACAGAAATATCCAACCATTGCTTTAATGTATCGTTATTGTAATGATTAAAAGCATATTCAAACATTTCAAAGTCCAAAGATTTTTGTTCGGATTTAAATCCACCCACCCGTACATCTATATTATTCATTACATCTTTTTGAATCAATGAAATATTTTTTTGTATCGTAGAAGAATTGATGGATGTAGAAGCGTTAGTATTATTTTTAGTAGATGATTTTATTTTTCCTTCTTTAATTTCTTTGAGTATTTTCAAATACTCTTCTGCTTCTATGTATCCTGCATTTTTAAATAATTCTTTTCCACCATAAGAAAAAATGATGGTAGCAGGCCAGCCATAATCTCTGTATTTATTAGCCAAATCAGGTCTTTGGTCGTGGTCTTCCATACAAGCAATAAAATATTTATTGATATAATCCACTACTTTTGGATGATGATAAGTTTGCTCTTCCATTACATGACACCAATGACACCAATTAGCCGCCAGATGAAGAATAACGGGCTTTTTCAACTTCTTTGCTTTTTCAAACACGGATGTATCCAAATGTTGCCAATGAATATTTTGTGCAAATGCAATATTCAAAACTAAAAATAAAAGAACTAACAAAAATTTTTTCATACAAGAAGTTTAGCAACATTTAGTTACCAATAGAAGTCTGCCCTGACAGATAAAAGAATTATTTCTTTTGTTCAGTAGTAACAGAACCTTGTGTTGGATTTGTAGTAGCGGGCGGTGGAGGCACAAACATTCCTGATTTTATGGCACTATCTACTGCTAACTCTGCGTCTTTCAATTGACCATCAACAGATTTGAGCAATGTATCACTCATAATAATACCTTTTTGAATAAACTCTTCTTTTGTTTCTGCTGGCTTGCTACAGGAGCATAATACAAAAACAATCAAAATAAACATTAAATTGTTTTTCATAGTTATAATTTTATCGGCAAATATCTATGTTTAATTTTATTAATGCAAATATTACGATTGTATTTAATGTTTAATAAAATCAAAAACTGATTCCATAAATAATTGTGGTTGCTCTGCATGTATCCAATGCCCGGCATTAGATATAGTAACAACTTTAGCATCGGGATAATACTGATGAATAATACCTATAGAACTATCTGTAATATAATTTGATTTTTCTCCACGCAAAAATAATGCTGGTGTTTGAGACACGAACAATGGAATGCTTTCTAATATTTCATCGTAATGTTTTTGAATAGCCGATAAATTAAATCTCCAATTCAATTTTTCTGGTGTTTCCCAAAAAATATTTTTTAATAAAAATTGTATCACCGCTTCGTCTTTTAAATAATTTCTCAATATTTGTTCTGCATCTTTTCTCATTTTTATTTGATTGAAATCTACAGCATTCAAAGCATTGAAAACTTCTGTATGTCCTGGTGGATATTTTTGCGGACTTATATCTGCAACAATTATTTTTTTTAATGTGTCTGGAAATAATTTATCCATCATCATTGTTACTTTTCCGCCCATACTATGACCTAATATTATTGGCTGATGAATGCTTTCCTTTTGCAACAATTCAAAAACATCATTAGCCATTAATATATAATTCATTTCATCAGAATGTGGCGAAAGTCCGTGATTTCTTAAATCTACAATATACACTTGCAATGAGTGTTCTGAAAATTTTTTTGCTAATGTGTTCCAATTATCGCTACTGCCAAATAAGCCGTGCAGTATAATTATCGGCTGTCCTTCACCATATTTTCTAAAAAAGAGTTGCATAGTTATTTTTCTTTAAGTAATAATTTTAATTCAGTCATTTCATTAATCGCATATTTTACGCCTTCTCTGCCAAAGCCACTCTCTTTAATGCCTCCATAAGGCATTGCATCTAATCTTAAAATAGAACTGGCATTATGAATGACACCACCACAATCAATGTTTTCAAAACAATAATTGAGTTCTTTAATATCATTAGTAAATACACCACATTGTAATCCATATTTAGAATCATTGACTTTGCTCACAGCATCTTGAATATCTCCATTATATTTTTCAACACATACAACAGGTGCAAACACTTCTTCTGAATATACTTTCATTGAATGATTAGTATTAGTAAGTATAACGGGCTCGTGATAGCTTTTTATTCTTTTACCTTTTAGTAAAAATTGTGCTCCTTTTTCAATGGCTTCATTTATCCATTCTTCTGTGCGATGAGCGTTGGACTCATCAATCATTACAGAAATATCAGTATCTTTATTTAATGGATTTCCATACTTTAATGTTTTTGTTTTGGCAACAAATAATTGCACAAATTTTTCAAAATGTTCAGGATGCACAAATATTCTTTGAGTATGAATACAAATTTGTCCGCTATAAGCAAATGCAGCAGATACACAATGATTAATAATATTTTCAACATCTGCAGATTTTGTGATGATAGTAGCCGCATTGCCACCTAATTCAAGTGTTACCTTTTTTTGAGAAGCAATAGATTTAATTTTCCATCCAACTTGTGGCGAACCAGTAAATGAAATTTTTGCAATCAATGGATGATTTAAAAATTTTTCTACTACACTGCTTGCACAAGGCACTACGGAAAATGCTCCTTTTGGAAGATCAGTTTGATGTATAATTTCAGCCAATAATAAAGCAGTGAGCGGCGTTGCAGATGCAGGTTTTAATACAATAGCACACCCAGATGCAATAGCAGGTGCAACTTTGTGGGCTACTAAATTCAAGGGAAAATTAAATGGGGTAATTCCCAATACCACACCAACGGGAAATCTTTTGACATACGCTTCTCGTGGCAACTCTTCGGGCGTGGTGTCTAAATCAAAATATTCATAAGAAATTCTTTTGCTTTCTTCTGCGGCAATGGTAAATGTTTGTATAGCTCTCAAAACCTCTGCTATTGCGTATTTATAGGGCTTGGCAGATTCTAATGCAATGGTGTTAGCGAATTCTTCTTTCCTTTGTTCAATAGATTGTGCTATTTGTGAAAGTATTTGATATTTCTTAAAAGAAGATAATCTTTTGGTTTGATGAAATGCTTCAAATGCTTTTTGAATGCCTATTTCAAACACTTGCTCATCAGCAGCATAAACATTAGCAATAATAGATTGGTCAAATGGATTGATGATTGAAATACTTTTTGAAGTAGTAACAAATTCTCCTGCAAGATATAATGGCTTATTCATAGGATTATAGATTTATATATTTAAGTGTTTTCAAATATCTTCAATGTCTTTCAATATTCTCCATTCGGTTGGAAAATAATTGTTGATTCTATTTTCCAGAGCTTTTGCCCATCCCAATCCTAAATGTTTATATTGCATTAAGTATAATTTTTTTTCAGCATTGATTTGAATATTTTCTTTCTTTAAAAATTTTAATGCATCATTTTTAGATAATTCTATTGTGGGCACATTGTTATTCAAATAAATTGAATATACTAATTCAGAAGCAGGCATAATATTTTTTTCATCTGTAATAATTGTCCCTATACTAACATATTTAAAGTTATCAGGATAAAAATGAGCTGCAATATTTTTATTTGAAAGAAAATATTTTTTTTTCAAAAAGTAGAGTTGATGAAAATGCTGTTTTTTGATATACTCTGAAAACTCAATGTTTTCAATAACTTTGATTCCTTCATTTGATTTTTTTGTATAATGTTTTATCTGATATTCATTTAATTCTTCCTTTGTCTTTTGAAACACTGCATAAAAAAAACCTTCCGTATTAGTTAAATGTGGGAAAAATCTTAAACCCCAATCAGTTTTTACAATGCCCCATTCATCTGGTGTTTTTATATCAACATAATCAAAACCATTATCAAGAATAAATTTTGCTATTTCTTCATTTTCTTCAGAAGTAAAAGAGCAGGTGCTATAAATTAAAAATCCATTTGTTTTGATAGTTGAAAAAATATTAGAAAGAATTTGTTTTTGCCTGTGCACACATTGTTGAACAAGTTGTTCATTAAAAGAATGTATCCATTCAGGATATTTTCTGAATAATCCTGAACCCGTGCAAGGAGCATCACAAATTACAGCATCAAATAAAGAAGAAATTTGTTGAAAATTATCTGTGCTATTATTAGTAATAATATAATTACTCTTTCCCCATTTGCTTAAATTGTAATGTAAAATTTTGGTTCTACTAAAGTTGATTTCATTACTCCATAAAATGCCCTCTTCATTTAAATAATTGCTTATTAAAATGGACTTTCCACCAGGTGCTGCTGCAATATCTAAAATCAATGAATTTTCAGGTAATTGAATCTGTTTTAAAATATACTCTAAAAACATTGAAGAGCTATCCATCACATAATAAGCCCCCGCATAAAACAAAGGGTCTAAATAAAATGCAGGACGACTCTTTAAATAATAAGATTGTTCTGACCATTGAACAGAGTGGTTTAATTCAAAATCTAAAATATTTGTGTTGCTAATTTTGTTCGCATTAATTTTTATGCAAGTATTGGGCGTTTGTGTAAACGATTCCAAAAATGCTTTTGTATCTATTGATGAGTATTTTTCAATACTTTTAATTAATTGCTGATAGACCAAAGAATTTTCCTTCATTGACTTAAATTCTTTTATCGCTTCCCCAATAAAGTTTATTTCTTAATGAATCAAAAAAATGATAAGGATGTGGCAATACTAAATAAAACTGATGAGCGGCTCTTGAAACTTGAATAGATTCTTTATCAAAATCTAAATGAACAGAATAACTTTTTGAATCCAGCCACAAACTATATTGTGGATTTCTTCCACTTATTTTAAACGATAATTGATGTTGATTAGAAATCACAATGGGCTTGGCATTTAGTGAATGCGATGCAATGGGTGTAACAATCATAGCGTTTAATCCAGGTTCTACAATGGGTCCGCCACAACTTAATGAATATGCAGTAGAACCTGTTGCAGTAGAAATAATAATTCCATCTGCAAAAAACGTTGTGAGATAAGAATCATCAATAAAAACATCAATATATAACATTGAGCCCGAATCTTTTTTTTGAATAACAATTTCATTCAAAGCATAATTGATTCCAGAAATTTGATGTGCAGGATAAGTAATTTCTAATAAATTTCTTTTTTCAACAATATATTTTTTTTGAATAATAATTTGCAAAGCGTCAGAAATACTTTGATTAAAATCATAAGTTAAAAAGCCCAATTTTCCTGTATTTATGCCAAATACAGGGATAGGTAAATTTTTTACCAATGAAAGTGTTTCCAGCAATGTGCCATCACCTCCTAAACTCAATAATACATCTATATTGTATTTTGTAAAGTCCTCTGTGTGTTGAATAACTGGTAAATTTAATTTAAATTGAAATGTGTTTTTTAAGTAATTATAAAATGATTCGCAAATATATAATTGAGAGTGATGTTCTTTCAAAATACTATCAATGGCTGTAACATATTCTGGTTTGTTAGCCATTGTATTTCTTGCATATAAAGCGATATTCATATATTAATGTTTTAATGTGCTTCCAGCCAATTCTTTCCTGTTCCAATATTTACCACCACAGGCACTTTGAGTTTTAAAGCATTCTGCATTTCTTTCTCTACAATATTTTTCACCCCTTCTAATTCATTATGTGGCACTTCAAATAATAACTCATCGTGTATTTGAAGTAACATTTTTGTTTTTAAATGATGTTTCTTTAGTTTTTGAAAAATATTTATCATGGCTATTTTTATCATATCTGCGGCTGTGCCTTGAATGGGCGTATTGATAGCAATTCTCTCGGCATTAGCACGCACATTGCCATTAGCAGAATGAATATCGGGCAACCATCTTTTTCTACCATATAATGTAGTTGTATATCCTTTTTTTCTTGCTGATTCAATGAGCGAATCCATCAATTGTTTTATTTTAGGATATTTTTCAAAATAATTCTGAATTAAGTTTTTGGCTTCTGTTCTTGAAATGCCCAAAGATTCTGCTAATCCAAAAGCCCCCTGACCATAAATGATTCCAAAATTCACACTCTTGGCTTTGTGCCGCATCTCTTTAGTAACTTCACTTTCAGGTATTCCATAAATTCTTGCCGCTGTTGATACGTGAATATCTTTATGGTGTTGAAATGCGTTAATCATACTTTCATCCTCGCTCAATGATGCAACTATTCTCAATTCTATTTGAGAATAATCAGCACTTAACAACACATTATCATCTGTTGATATAAATGCCTTTCTTACTTGTTGCCCTAATTCTGAACGAATAGGAATGTTCTGCAGGTTAGGATTATCACTGCTTAATCTGCCCGTTGCTGCAATAGTTTGATTGAAAGTAGTGTGTAACCTATGTGTTTTAGGATTTATCATTTTGGGCAATGCATCTACATAAGTGGTTTTTAATTTAATTAATTCTCTGTAATTCAAAATTTCATTTACAATGGGATGTTTATCCTGCAATTTTATCAGCACATCTTCACTTGTAGCATATTGACCTGTTTTGGTTTTTTTTGCTGACTCTGAAATTTTCAAATGCTCAAATAAAATTTCACCAACCTGTTTAGGTGATGAAATATTAAATCTTGTGCCTGCCAGATGATAAATATGATTTTCTTTATGCTGAAGTTCTTTTTCTATTTGATGAGAAAGTTGCTTCAAAAAACTTGTATCCAGAGCAACACCATTTCTTTCCATTTCAACTAATACAGGAATTAACGGCATTTCAATATCTTCAAAAACCTTGATAGTTTCTGTTTCTTTTAATTTTTTATCAAATACTTGATATAATTGTAATGCTACATCTGCATCTTCTGCCGCATAATCTTTTATTTCATTGCCATCTAATAAACTCATACTTAACTGTCCATCTTTTTTGCTTCCTATCAAAGAATCAATTTTTACAGGTGAATAATGAAGATATGTTTCAGATAAATGATTTAGATTGTGTTTGTTTTCATCAGGATGTAATAAAAAATGGGCTACCATTGTATCCCACAACTGACAATGAATGGATAAGTTTTTATTCAACAAAATATGATAATCATACTTGATATTTTGTCCAACTAATATTTTTTCCTGATTCTGTAAGAATGGTTTTAATGCATTCAAAATTTTTTCTGCATCAGGATTATTAAACAAATGAATATAATAAGCAGTATGTGCCTTTGTAGAAAAAGACATTCCCACAATATCTGCCATTAATGGATTAAGTTGAGTGGTTTCAGTATCAAATGCAAATATCTTATGATGTTCCAGTTCTTTTAATAATTTAGAAAAATTATCATCATCTACACTTTGTATCAAATAATAATGATGTGATACATCTTGAATAGTTTTAAATTGATGTATTTGCTGTTCTGAAATTGTTTCATCTTTTTTAGTTGAAGAAGATTCTGTTTTTGTTTCATTATCAAATAATGAATGATTGCCAATCTCTTTCCCCCACTCTAAAACCTGCACGGCTAATTTTTTGAATTCTAACTCTTTGAAAACATCCAGTAATTTTTGTTTATCAATGGGTTTAACTTTTAAATCATTTAAAGAATAATGAACAGGAACATTGATATTGATGGTGGCTAATTGTTTTGAAAGCATTGCCTGCTCTTTATATTCAATCAATTTATCTTTCAATTTGCCTTTCACTTCATCAATGTGCTGATAAATATTTTCAATACTTCCAAATTGATGTATAAGTTGAGATGCTGTTTTTTCGCCTATACCAGGCACACCAGGAATATTATCTGCTGTATCGCCCATTAAACCAAGGATGTCAATAATTTGCGAAGGATGTTGAATTTGCCATTGCTCACATATTTTTTTAGTATCTAAAACTTCCGCATCACTGCCGCTTTTACCCGGTTTATAGATAAAAACATTTTCACTTAATAATTGCCCATAATCTTTATCTGCAGACATAATGTAAACTATAAAACCCTTTTGACTTAATTGCACTGCCATTGTGCCAATAATATCATCTGCTTCATAACCATCTTTCGCGATAGAATGAATATTCAAACCATCAATTATTTTATTGATATAAGGTAAATTATTGATTATATCTTCGGGTGTTTCTTGCCTTTGTGCTTTGTATTCTTTGAATTGTATGTGTCTTTCAGTGGGGGCGTGTGTATCAAAGGCAATTGCAATATGTGAAGGTTGTTCTGTTTTTAATACATTGAGCAAAGAATTAGTAAAACCAAAAGAAGCAGAAGTATTTAATCCTTTTGAATTGATAAGCGGATTTCTGATGAAAGCAAAGTAAGACCTGTAAACCAGAGCCATTGCATCTACTAAAAATATTTTTTTCTCAACAGGTAAAGTCAGCATAATATCAATTTTGTATTTAAATTTTATTGCTGAAATTTACTGAAAAGATGTGATGTGATATGGATAATATTTCTTTGTGATATTTATATTAGAATTGTACCAATATTATTTTGTAAATTTGCCCCTGCTTTCAGGGTTCCCTTATCAGGGATTAAAAGGGAATCAGGTGAAAATCCTGAACTGTGCCCGCAGCCGTAAGTTCTTTAAAAGTTTCTGCTCGTTGTTAATGGCCAGTGTTCGTTAAACACGAATGCGAAGGCAGAGCAGAATTGAACAAGTCGGAAGACCTGCCCTGAAAGCATCTGAAATTGCGGCTTTCGGGAACAAAAGCCGACAATCTATCTGAATAAGACAGGTTGCGTTTCCCCCAAGCTGCAAATGATTATTCAACACATCATTTGCATTTATGAAAAAATACCATATTGAACTTTATTTATTCTCCTTCTTCTTTTCTTTTGATAAGAGGGTAATTATCTACTCTTTAAGTTTAATTATTTTTCTTTTCAATCATTTATTCTCTCAAAATTTAAAGGATACCATACACTTGCAAAGCGTGGATATCTATCCCGCAATCAATGAAATGAAAAGCCAAACTTTTGATGCAGGAAAAAACATTCAACACACCGATAGCACTTTGCTTCAAATTTTTTCTCTCAACTCTCTTTCAGATATACTCAATTATCAAACATCTATTTTTATTAAAAATTATGCACCTGGAAGTATAGGCACAGCAAGCATTAGAGGAGGCAATGCCCAGCAAACAACAGTATTGTGGAATGGCGTTAATATCAATCATCCAATGTTAGGACAAACTGATTGTTCTCAAATCACTTCTAATTTATTTGATAATATATCTATTGAATATGGCGGAGCATCTTCTCTTTGGGGTAATGGGGCTTTGAGTGGCTCTATCAGATTAAACAATTCTTTTTCAAATGAAAATAAAATGATTGCAAAATATCGCTATGGAAGTTTTAATACACATCAATACTTATTCAAAAATTTTTACAATAGAAAAAAAATCAAACATTACTTAAATCTGAACTTTCAACAATCTCAAAACAATTTTTCTATTGGCGATAGCATTCGCTTACAAAATGCACAATATAAAATGTTAGACGCTTTGTTTGGATTCTCTTATCAATTCAACCAACATCATCATTTGGAACTTCATTCCTGGTCGCATATTGCAAACAACCAAATCCCCAATAATTATTTCTATAATAAATACTCTGCTCTTCAAAACACTAAAAATTTCAGAAACGCATTGGATTATATATTCCAGAAAAATCAATGGAAAGCAGGTATTAAACTGACCTATTTATTTGATGATTTAAATTACAAAGATAGTATTGCAAGGATTAATTCTTTCAGCAAAGTTCATAGTTTTCAAACAGAAGAAAATGTTTACAAAAATATTTTTCAAGATTTTCAAATTTTCATAGGACATCAATTTATATACAATTATGCTATTACCAATAATTATCTAAATAATGAATACATCAGCAGACATTCAGTATTTGCAGGCATTAGACAAACATCTAAAAAATTCAAATACAATGCTATCATCAGAAAAGAATGGGCGAATATTCAAACTTCTATTCCTTTAACGGGCAACATTGGTGCAGAATATATTTTACACCCATTGATTACCCTCAAATCTCAATTATCTACTTCTTATAGATTACCTACCTTAAATGATTTGTTCTGGAAAGGAAGTGGAGATGTCTCATTAAAGCCCGAAAATGGTTATAGTGTTGAAGGGGGAGTATTGTGGAAAATTCCTCTTCACTCACTACATCTTCAATTACATTCTGAAATGACTGCTTTTCATCGCATTACAAACAACTGGATAATATGGCTACCCGGAGGAAGCGGACAACCTGTTCCAAAAAACATTGCAAGGGTTTGGAGCAGAGGCACAGAAACTAATAATTATTTGTTGTATCAAATTCACAAGACAAAAATTAAATTATCAGTAAGTTCTGCTTATGTGCTTTCAACTATTGAAAAATCCAGCATTTCTAATGATGCATCTATTGGCAGGCAATTGATTTATACACCAAGATATAATATTAACGGCTATTTTTACTTTTCTTACAAAAATATTTTCTTGCTTTTTACTCATCAATATGTTGGATATAGATTTATTTCATCGGATAATTTGCAATGGTTAGAGCCCTACCACATCAACAATATTTCGGCAGGTTTCAATATAAATTTCAAAGACATTGCTCTTCAATTATTTGGAGGAATCAATAATTTATTCAATACTTCTTATATGATTATTCCGCAAAGACCAATGCCATTGAGAAATTATTTTATTCAAATCAATATAACTTTTTATGAAAATAAAAATCATCAATAACCATAAAAACCAACAACTATGAAAAGAAGAACAATGACAGCAGCACTTGTAAGCGCAATGATGGTGAGCACTTTTGCTCAAACACACACCGAAACCTTTGAAGGTTTCTCATTGCCCAACAATTCATTCTACAAAGACACAACGGGGGCAGATTGGCAAACTACCAATGCTATTTTCCGATACGATTGGGATACTACTTATAGTTATTGGAGTAGCGGCTCGGCATACACTAATGTCAAGGATTCTACGAATGGAAATTATTCAAATCTTTACGGATGTATTGCCTACAATGGTTACAACAATTCCAATTACTATGTAACCCTGCAAAATTACGCCACTATTGTTTTGAAATCGCCGTATGAAATTGTTGATGGGTTCTACATTACAAACACTACCTACGCTGCAAAGGTTGTAAAGTATGGTAATATGTTTTCTCGTGCATTTGGAGATACAACAGGCACAGGTTGTGGATGTCCGCAAGGTTCATATCCAGATTGGTTCAAAGTTGTAGTGCGTGGGTATAAAAATGGAGCAATGTTGAATGATAGTGTAGAGTTTTATCTGGCAGATTATCGTTTTTCAAACAATTCACAAGATTATATTGTATGGAACTGGCAATGGGTAGATTGCAGCACATTAGGTCAGGTAGATAGCATTCAGTTTTTTATGTCTTCATCAGATACAGGTCCCTGGGGAATGAATACACCTGCATTTTTCAGTATTGATAATTTCACTACTTCTGGAACTGCTGGAATTGCAAGCATTTCAAACAATATTTCAAAAGTATTCCCCAATCCTGCCATTGATAAAATAATGATTAATACCAAAGAGAGTGGTAATTACAACATTAAAATTTCAAACACATTAGGTCAGGTAGTAAAACAACAAAGCATTTTCATTGACAAGTATTATCCTGCTAATATCAATATTGCTGACCTCCAACAAGGACATTATATTGTTGAAATTTCAAATGATAATGTTTCTGAAAAACATTTAATCATTAAGCAATGAAAAGAATTTTCATCTTACTCATTGTGGTTATATTAAATCACTTCACAGGTTCGGCACAATTTGCCGGACCTGTTGGGAGTGGCAATACAACCGCTATTCACAAGGATAGTAGCATATTTGTAAGTTGGGCAACACAATGTAAAATTGTAAGGGGCTGGAAAAATATTGCAGATACTACGCTTGGCAAGGTAACTTTTGGCGATAGCACCAAAGCCATAGGAAAAGCAGATGGAACAGGAGTTGTAAGTTTAGGCGATGGAGGATATGCTATCCTTACTTTTACCGCGCCGATAAAAGATGGACCCGGTTTTGATTTTGCTGTGTTTGAAAATTCTTTTAATGGCACATTTCTTGAACTGGCTTATGTAGAAGTAAGCAGCGATGGTGTAAATTTTTATAGATTTCCATCTACTTGTTTATTACAAGATACTTTGCAATATGATAATGCCGCCAATATGGATTGTTCTAAAATCAATAATTTAGCAGGAAAATATTTAGTCAATTATGGAACACCCTTTGATTTATCAGAATTATCAGGCATTCCAGGATTAGATATTAATCACATCACGCATATTAAAATCATTGATGTAGTGGGAAGTATTGATAATCAATACGCAAGATATGATAGTTATGGACATAAAATTAATGACCCGTATCCAACGCCCTTTGCCAGCGGAGGATTTGATTTAGATGCAGTAGGTGTTATACATCAAAATGCTGTTGGGATTTTTGAACTATCATCTCTCACACAAATTAAAATTTATCCCAATCCGTTCCCAGAAAAAATATCAATTGAAAAATCTAATAATGAAAATTACAATGTAATTATTTTATCAATAGATGGTAAAATTATACATCAATTTATTATTTCAAATACTCTTGAAATTGTTGATTTATCCTGGCTTTCAAAGGGATATTATTTTATTGAAATAAACAACAATAGAGAAAGAAAAATATTTCAAATTTTAAAAGAATGAAAAATTATTTGTTATCAATACTTTCTAAAAACCTCACCCCTTTAATTCCCCTCTCCTTTGTAAGGAGAAGAGTTAGGGGCGAGGTTATTTCCTGCACAATACTTATTTTACTCACTTTCACTTCCTGCATTAAAGATAAACCCAATGTTCAAACACAGGGAAGTGTTAGCATTTCTGCTACACACAAGTTATATATTACCAATGAAGGCAATTTTATGTATAACAACGCATCCGTTACATTTTACAATCCTGATACAAAAGAAGTTATTACAGATATTTTCAAAACACAAAATCCTAATTATCTTTTAGGCGATGTGTGTCAAAGTATTACAAAAATTCAAAACAATTATTATTTAGTTGTCAATAACTCGGGCAAGGTGGTTGTTGTAAATGCAGATGATTTCAAAGTTCAATCAACCATTACAGGATTTACATCACCAAGATATATTTTACCTGTATCATTTGCAAAAGCGTATGTGAGTGATTTGTATGCTAATAAAATATCTATTATCAATCTTTCAACCCAACAAATTACGGGCTATATTCCATTATCTGGCTGGACTGAAGAAATGATTTTATTTTACAATAAAGCGTTTGTTTTAAATCCTTACAGATTTTATTGTTATGTGATAGATGTTATTCAAGATAAAGTAACAGATAGTATTTATGTTGGAAAATATAGCAGTGGATTGTTATTAGATAAAAATGATAAACTCTGGATTTTATGTAGTGGTGATAATTCCGTTAATGATTTACCTAAACTGCATCGTATTGACCCTGTTACATTGCAAATTGAAAAAACATTAACTTTTTCAAATTCCGACCATCCACACCATTTAGTAATAGATGCTAATAGAGAGAACTTGTATTTCATCAATCAACATATTTACAAAATGAATATTACAGATAATCAACTGCCTTCTAATGCTTTCATCACCAATAATAGCAATAATTTTTATGCTTTATACTACAATAATTACGACCAACATTTATACATCAGCGATGCTATGGATTATGTGCAAAACTCCACCATTTACAGATACAACAGCAATGGTCAATTAATTCACACCTTCAAAGCAGGCATCAATGCTTCGGGCTTTTGGGGGGAATAGTGCACATTAGTTGTTTTGAACATTCTTTTCGGGTATATAATTTCCTTATCTTTGCACTCTCAATTTTATTATCTCTTATGAGTGATGTTATAAAACACGAATGTGGCATTGTTTTAATTCGTTTAAGACAACCTCTGCAATACTA
This sequence comes from Bacteroidota bacterium, assembly GCA_040758575.1. GTDB lineage: Bacteria > Bacteroidota > Bacteroidia > B-17B0 > Aurantibacillaceae > BPGX01. Next base: position 124,502 of record JBFLVH010000005.1, read on the forward strand.
TAAAGAAAAATACGGCACTGCCCGTTATGGCCTGCACAAATTATACCAAATAATGGAAAAGCAAATCAACCGCGGGCAAGATGGGGCGGGCATTGCAACCGTCAAACTAAATACTCCTCCTGGCACTAATTACATTGACCGTCTTCGTTCTATTGCACCAAAAGCCACACAGGATATTTTCCAACAAATTCATCAACTCTTTTTAGATGCTTCTAAAAAATTTCCTGATGAATATCAAAATACTGAATGGCAAAAACAAAACATTCCCTTTCTTGGCGAAGTGCTGATGGGACATTTGCGCTATGGCACTTATGGAAAAAATACAATTCACGCTTGTCATCCATTTTATAGAAAAAATAATTGGAAAGCCCGTAATCTCTTGCTGGCAGGCAATTTCAACCTAACTAATGTAGATGAATTGTTTCAACATCTTATTGAACTTGGACAGCATCCCTCTGAAAAAAATGATACTGTTACCGCTATGGAAAAAATCGGACATTTCATTGATAGAGAAAACGAGAGAATTTTCAGAATATACAAAGATAAAGGATTATTAAATGAAGAGATTTCCGTGAAGATTCAGGAAGAGATGAACATTGCTTCTGTATTGTATGAAAGCACCAAAAAATGGGATGGTGGCTATGCAATGATGGGCATTGTAGGACACGGCGATGCTTTTGTAATGCGTGACCCAAACGGCATTCGCCCTGCATTTTATTATGCTGATAATGAAGTGGTAGTAGCCGCCAGTGAAAGACCAGTGATTCAAAGTGTGTTCAATGTGCCTCTGGAATTTGTCAAAGAAATTCAACCTGGCAATGCTTTAATTATCAAAGCCAATGGTCAGGTATTTGAAGAAAATGTTTTACCTCCTGCTCAAAAAACTTCCTGCTCATTTGAAAGAATTTATTTTTCCAGAGGAAATGATGCTGATATTTATAATGAAAGAAGATTATTAGGAAAACATTTGTCTTTGCCTATCTGGAATGCTATCAATGGAGATGTTGAAAACACAGTGTTTTCATATATTCCTAACACTGCAGAAATTGCATTTGGAGGGCTCATTGATGGTATTGAAGAATTATTGAATAAAGAAAAATTAAAAAAACTTGAGCAGGCAACATCTAAAGAAGAAAAAATAAAAATTCTCAACATCCGCCCAAGAGTGCATAAAATTGTATGGAAAGATGTAAAGCAAAGAACTTTCATTACTGATGATGAAAACAGAGATGTAGTAGTAGATTTGGGATATGATGTTACTTACAATCAAGTAAAACCCACAGACACATTAGTAGTATTAGACGATAGCATTGTGCGCGGCACTACTTTGAAAAAAAACATATTGCGAACATTAGCCAGATTAAATCCTGCTAAAATTATCATTGTTTCTTCTGCACCGCAAATTCGTTATCCTGATTGTTATGGCATTGACATGTCTATTTTAGGACAGTTCGTAGCATTTCAGGCAGCCATAGAATTATTGAAAGAACTGGGCAAAGAAAATTTTATTCGTGAATTGTATGAAACCATTAAAATTGAAATTCAAAAGCCCAAAGAGGAACAACAAAACCTTGTCAAGAAAATTTACGAATCATTTACTGCAGAAGAAATTTCCAGAAAAATCGCACAAATTGTAAAACCCGATGAATTAAAATGCGAACTGCAAATTATTTATCAAAGTATTGAAGGACTACACGCTTCCTGCCCCAATCATAAAGGTGATTGGTATTTTACTGGCAATTATCCAACACCCGGTGGTAATAAAGTAGCCAATCGCTCTTTTATTAACTATTATGAAGGTAGAAACCAAAGAGCATATTGATATGGAAACGATGCAGGAAAATATTTTGAATAATTATTTTCAACTCAAGCAACAAATTCCTGAAAACGTTACAATAATAGCAGTATCTAAATTTCATTCTATTGAAAAAATAAAGACCCTTTATGACGCAGGACACAGGGACTTTGGAGAAAATTATGTTCAGGAGATTAAAGACAAATATGAACATTTACCCAAAGATATTCGCTGGCATTTCATAGGGCATTTGCAAACCAACAAAATTAAATACATTGCACCATTCATACATTTAATTCACAGCGTAGATAGTTTGAAACTTTTAAAAGAAATCAATAAAGAAGGAAAAAAACATCAAAGAATAATTAATTGTTTATTACAAATTCACATTGCAAAAGAAGAAACAAAATTTGGATTGAGTTTTGAAGAAGCAGAAGAGTTATTGCACTCTCAAGAACTATCTGACTTTCAAAATGTCAAAATTCTTGGATTGATGGGAATGGCTACTTTTACAGATAATATACAACAAATAGAATCAGAATTTACATCCATTAAAGTATTTTTTGACAAAATCAAACAAGACATTAGATGTCCTATTTTAGACCCAAAGATATTGAGTATTGGGATGACAAATGATTACAAAATAGCCATAGCCCACGGAAGTAATATGATTAGAATTGGAACTTTAATTTTTGGGGAAAGGAATAATTAATTTGAATTCTATAATCTCTAAATAACCCACCCCTCAATCCCCTTCTCCGCCTTTGGCGGATAGGGAGGGGACTTCAAGGGGAGGGTCTCAAATATTGATAAATTTAATCTCAAATGCCCGGGAATACATTTGGAAAAATATTTCAACTTCATACATTTGGAGAAAGCCACGGACCTGCTATTGGCGGCATTATAGATGGCTGCCCCGCAGGATTAAAAATAGATATGGATTTTATTCAGCACGAACTCCATCGCAGAAGAACCAATCAAGGAATCTGGTCATCTCCAAGAACAGAAGAAGATGGGGTTATTTTTTTATCAGGCATTTTTGAAAATACTACACTTGGTACACCCATTGCCTTTATAGTTGAAAACAAAAATCAAAACCCTGCTGATTATGAACACTTGAAAAATGTTTATCGCCCATCACACGCCGATTATACTTATGAAAAAAAATACGGCATTCGTGATTACAGAGGAGGTGGTAGAAGTTCTGCCCGTGAAACTATTGCAAGAGTAGTCGGTGGGGCTATTGCAAAGTTACTTTTGAAACAATTGAATATTGAAATCATTGCGTTTGTTAGTAAAATCAAGCATATTGAAATTCCCGCAGATATTTCTAATGTTTCGCAAGATATTATTGAACAAAATCCCTTTCGCTGTGCAAGTGATTTTAAAAATCAAGAATTTTTACAACTTATTGAAACCGCTCGAAATAACGGAGATACAGTTGGAGGTGTTATCACCTGTGTAATAAAAAATGTACCTGCAGGATGGGGCGAACCTGTATTTGACAAATTGCACGCAATGTTGGCTCACGCTATGATGAGTATTAACGCTGTAAAGGGTTTTGAAATTGGCGATGGTTTTAATATTACCAATCTGTGGGGCAGTGAAGCCAATGATGAAATGTATGTAGAGAACGGTGAAATAAAATTCAAAAGTAATCATAGTGGCGGAGTGCAAGGAGGAATAAGCAATGGCAATGATATAGTATTTCGTGTAGCATTCAAGCCCATTGCATCTATTAAAAAAGAACAGCAAACCATTACTTCAAATAAAGAAAATGTAAGCATTAAAATAGAAGGCAGGCACGATGTAATGGTTTTACCCCGCGCTGTGCCCATTGTAGAAAGTATGGCATCATTAGTTCTCGCTGATGCGTGGATGATGGGAGGGAGAAAATGAAAAAGTATAAATTAAACATTTAATTTTCTGCATATTCTTAATTTGTCATTAAGATAATAAACAAATACCACCATAAAATATTCCTTGATAAGTATAAGTACGCACAATTTGATTTTACACTATTTATTTTTCTCAAAAATTCCTTTTCATTCAAAACATTATTTCTACTATTTTTGCAGTCAAAATTATTGATATGAAATTTTTTATTGACACTGCTAATTTAGATGAAATCAAAGAAGCCGCTGCATTGGGCATTTTAGATGGAGTAACTACCAATCCTTCTTTAATGGCTAAAATAGGCATCAAAGGAAAAGACGCTGTAAAACAACACTACAAAACCATTTGCGAACTGGTAGATGGAGACATTAGCGCCGAAGTTATATCTACACAATACGAAGATATGATTAAAGAAGGAAAAGAATTAGCGGATATTCACCCCAACATTGTTGTTAAAGTGCCAATGACCAAAGATGGAATTAAAGCCATTCGTTATTTTTCCGATAATGGAATTAAAACCAATTGCACATTGGTATTTTCTCCCGGTCAGGCATTGCTTGCTGCCAAAGCTGGTGCTACTTATGTATCGCCTTTTTTAGGCAGATTAGATGATGTATCATCTGATGGTTTGCAATTAATCAGCGACATTGTTCAAATTTACAACAACTTTTTATTTGAAACAGAAATACTGGCTGCTTCTATTCGCCACCCTATGCACATTATAGAATGTGCCAAAAGAGGTGCTGATGTAATTACTGCTCCATTAAGTGCTATTATGGCTTTATTCAATCATCCACTTACAGATAAAGGTTTAGAAATATTCCTGAAAGATGCTGAAAAGTGGAAGTGAGGATAGATACTCAACATCAATAAACATTGACAAACAAAAATCCCCCTAACTTTCGTTGAGGGGGATTTTTTATGGATTGAAATTCTGCTGTTATCGGGAAGATTGTCAAAAACCTAAAAAAGTAAAACCCGATGAACAAAGCAGAAATTACTTTGCGGCTGTTTTTTTAGCCATCAGGCGGGCTTGTCTTTGTTTTTCTCTTAAAATATTTTGATAATTCTTTTTGTGTTCTTCAAAGTCGCCAAAGGCAAGGGCATCTAAAAGTTCTTGTTTAGTCATTTCAGGTTTTTCAAAATGCTGTCTTAATTCATCTAAATGTTTTTCAACATATTTTTCAAAGTTTTCAGGAGCAAAGGGATAGTCACCTGATTTGGTTTTAAATTCTTCGGGCAAAGCACCTTGAATTCTGATTTTTATATCAATACCATCATATCTTTTGGGCAATAATCTGCAATCAAAGATAAATGGGCGAGTTAAAACAATGGCCTGTTTTTTCTTAATAGGGTCAATCATTTGAATACCTTCAAATGTAACACCCATTTTTTTGAGATAGCCATATCGTTCTTCAAATCTTTTTAGAATATCGTACATAAAAACATAATTGCCCGTGCAAATTTACAGCAAATGTGTGGGAATTACTTCTTAAATTAGACCAATCCCCTATTTTTTTCCACAAAAAATTGTTAATAAAAAATTCTAATTGTTAATAATTTGTGGAATGAAGCGTGATTTAATTATGGATAATAAGTGAAAAACAAAAATATTTGGCTGATTATTAAGCATTTAGGTAGTTGATAAAAATTATTAACAGGGTGTGGAAAAGATTTTTGGTAGATTTTAATATTTCTAACACCATAAACAAAAATTAAAATATCGCTCTTACTTGCATTGAGCCGATGTGAATGATTTTGTTATTTAATGCACCTTTGCGTCCATCGTAATTGATGCTGATTTGCAAATAACTGGTGATGTTTTGCTGATAATTAAAATTCCAGGTAAAATTATCTCCTGGTTGAAGGGATTGTAAAATCTCATAAGCCACAGGTGAATTGTAATTGTTATCATTTTGATACACAATTTTCACATAGTTGAATTGACCATTAATACTGGCTGTTTCAGAGCGAATGATTTTGCTTTCTATTCCAAACGTTTGCACAATTCCTTTTTGTTTTAATCCAAGCGTATTGTGTTTTTCAGAATACTTGTAGTTCAATGCTATTCTCAAATTTGTGTTGGGTTGATAAATAATTTTTTGTTCGCTTTCAAGGATGTTTAAGTTGTAATTTCTACTGGAAAATAACTGCGAGGTGTATGCTTTTTTGCCAATGTTGTGCGAAAAAGAAAATGTGAGCCACTGAAAAATATTGTATCGCCATTTTAACTCGTGAGTTTCTGAATAGCGTAAATCGTAGCCATTAGTGAGTAATTGTTTGCTGCCATTTTTGATGTAATTGTAATCTGCTCCGAAAATACTTCCTGCCTGATTGAAGAATATACTTTGACGAATAGATGTGTTGGCACTAATAGTATTAGTATCCTGCAAGCGATTTAAATCAGAGTAAATAATTTTGTCAATTTGATATTGACGATAGGTTTTGTTATCTGTTTTGTAAGCGGTTTGAAAAGCAAAGAGTTTAAGTGTTCTGGCAGACCAATGTTGTTTATCTTTAAGTAATACGGCAGGACGAATATTAATAGCACTGCTCAACTGATTTTGCTGCACTTTTACATAATTATTAGAATTCACATACACACGAATATATTTTGCCTGGTCGGGATATTGTGCAATTTCAAATTCATTGAGTTGCTTAATGCCATCATTGTTGTAATCAATCCAGGTATATTGTCCATTAGGTGGTGTAACTTCTACATAGTAATATTCTTTTTTATTTTCAAGTCCATAGCCCGTTTCATAAAATAAAGAAATGACCATAAAATTTTTCCACAAACGAGGATAGTATTCCAACCTTGAAAGTAAAGTATTATCAGGTGTGAGATTAGATGTAACAATATTTTTCAGTTCCAGAATTCTGTAGTTCATAATGATATTAAAAGGATGATTTATCCAATAATCTGATTTGATTTGAAAACCATAATTGCGGGCTTCAGTGCTATCTGTTATTTCATTATTGATAGCGTGTTTATCTTTTCTATGTCTGTAAAATATTTTGTAAAAAATTTTAGAAGTATCTTGAGAAGAAATGCTTGTTTCCCAATCCCAGAATTGATAAGTGTTGTAAAGGCGAACACCTTTTTGAGGTTGCCAGAAAAAATTTCTTTCAAAATCGTCTGTGTAATTTAATTTTATAAAAGAATTGATAGATAATGATGATGTTGTGCGATGCCTGTAAAATGTAGTGTTTGATGTGGGTGTGAATGTTGAAAGATAAGAGCCATCATAATTAGTTTTAATTTTATTCTTTTGAAATTGTGTTCCAAAAAGATGTTTGTATCCGATGAATTGACTACCTTCTGAAAATGCACTGAATCCATAATACACATTGTCTTTTTTGGAAGTAACCAATCTTGTAATGGCTTTTGCAATATGTTGGTCTGTAACAATAGCATCATTAAAAAAGTTTTTATTCCAATCCCTTTGAAATTCCATACTTCTGTATCTTTGAATATAAGAAAAATTTTGAGAGACATATTCATAATCGCTTTCTATTTGCACAGAAAAATTTTGTGATGCCTTGAGAGTATTGATGGAATTGAACTTCACGCCATATCCATCATCATTACCTTTATTAAAGCGACTATAAGTATTGACATCGTTTTTGGTATAAACCAATTCAGTTGATATTTTATTTTGTTCAGATGCAGACCATTTATAACCTGCAGTGAACATTTGTTTTTGTTGAGGCGGGTCTAATTTTATTACAGGCATATAATCTCCTTGTAACACGCCATTTACAGGTGCTATCCATTGAAATACTTTTCCATTTGCAGAAGAGGGTATTTGTTTGTAATACCCCTTATTTGCTCCTACATAACTAAATGTTACTTTGTATTTGGCACTATCAGAATTAGTAGAGTATTCAAATATATCTTTGTATAAAACACTTCCGACAATGGTATCTTTTTTTCTATAAAACACATCGGTGTTATTAAATTCAGAAAGCACAGCACTATTGTAAAATGCTTTGCTTAAAGTATCTCCAATGCTTGCAAGATATTTGACCTGCTCGGTAGTTAATTGCTGTTGCAATGGACGATTTTTATTATCTTGTTCAGAATAAAAATTAAAATACACGCTATGTTGTTTTCGGATATTCAACTCTTCACCAATGAAATAAAGCGAGCGAGAATAGCTTTTTGTAACATATTGAAATTCTGCTACAATTCTTTTGTCTTTTGTAATTAATTGCTTTGCTGTGAATGTGATTTCAGCCGTGTTGTAATCAATGATATAATCATATTCCTGACCTCGTTGAAGCAATTTCCCATCAATGTAAATTTTTTCTGTGCCTGATAATATGGTAATCACCAATTCTCCATCTGCACCTGTTAATCTGTAAGGACCTTGATTATTTTCTTTTCCATAAAAAACATTTCTTGCAAATTTTCCACGAGTAAGAGCAAATGCCAATTTTGTATTAAGTTTAGTGTGAGCATTAATACTATCAATGTTTTCAAAATTTGCTCCCTGCAATCGTTTGAAGAAGTTCATAAAATAAGTATTCTTGGGCTGTGCTAATTGATAATCTCCTACAATGAGTTTGTTGTTTTTATTACTCAACTGAATATACACTTTATCAAACTCTTGTAATTGTGCAGTGGTTCCATCGGCTTGAAAGGGAATATTATTATCTGTTGCTACCATTGCAATATCAATATCTTTGGTGAGTTTGCCCTGCATTTGCAGATTTAAATTAGATTGCACACTCATATCTTGATTATTTCCAAATGTGATGCCTCTGCTTATACTTCCATTCTTGAATAATTTATCTGAAAAAAAATCTTCCTGTTTGTTTTTACTTTTATCTGAAAGTCCAAATTGATAAAAAGAGTTGGGGCGAGAAAAATCTTTTCTGATGTCAGAAATATTTTTGTGAGCATAAGGTTGATGAAAAGCAAATGGAAATTTTTGATATTGAACAATGATAGTATCTTTGGGTTTTTCAATAAAAATAAGCTGTTGATTTAAATCATTCCATTTATACAAAGGGATATTACCCTGAACATCCTTTATTCTCAAAGAATTTGGAACAATGTAATTGCTATCTAATGAAATAGTGTCTTTTGTAATAAATAATTTTTTTGTAACAATAGAATAATTTTGTGAGTAAGAAATATCACAAGCGAAGATAAAAAGTATAAATAAACCCAATTTCTGCACAGAGTAAATATAACGATGAAAAATGAGAAAAGTTTTGTGTTTTGATTTTTCATAAAAATCCTGTAACTTTGTCAATCTAAAATAAACATTATGTTTTCTTACAAACGATTACTGATTGTAATTTTCGTTATTTCTTTTTTTGCTTTTGTTCCTAAAAAGCCCATTCCTTTGAAGTCGTATCCTGTGCCTGTAGGAACTTTAAAAATATCCGATAATTTTTATGTAGATGAAACAGAAGTAACTAATTTTAGTTATTTAGAATATATATATTGGTTGAAAAGAGTATATGGAAGTGATTCAAAAGAATATTTAAATGCTTTGCCCGACACACTTGTTTGGCAAAATAAAAATACTTTCAATACACCTTATGTGAAATACTATCTTACTCATCCTGCATACAAAGATTTTCCTGTTGTAGGTGTTTCATACAAACAAGCAAAAGATTTTTGTAAGTGGCGTTCTGATAGAGTATTTGAAAAATTTCTTATCAAAAAGAAAATAATTAAATTTCTGGAAAAACCTACACCCGATGAAGTATTTACCATAGAAAAATATTTTTCGGGAAAATATCTCAATATCCAACCAGACCCTAATATTCAATACTATCCTGAATATTCATTGCCTGATAGCATTCAAGTTTTACAAATTAAAAACTATGTAGATTCTTTGATTAAAACTAATATGCACAAGTTAAGCAAATACAAACAATTTGCCCTGTATAATTTCAAAGACACAAACAACAAACAACTTAATTCAGATGTTATAAATGCAGTGTATTCAGGTTATGCTTCAAAGCATTTGCCCATATCTTATTTGTATGGTAATTTAAGGGAATGGACAGATAAAGAAGGATTAACTTTTGGTGGTTCATGGATAGACAATTATGAAACCATCCAATCCAATCCATTTATTTACCAACAAGAAAAAACATCAGCATTTACAGGGTTTAGATGCGTTTGCCAATACAAAAAATGGGGAAGTGATAATTAGAAACTACTTAAGAGCTTTCATCTTTTCCACAATAACTCCTTCTTTAAGAGAATAAAAAGAAATAATGATTGATTGCAAAGAATATTTTTTCAAAACATAATCAATTAAGAGTAAAGACATTACAATCATATCTGCACGCATTGAAATAAGTCCTTTGAAGTTCAATCGCTCTGCATAAGAAAGCGGTAATATCTGATGATAGATGTTGTAAAAATCATCTTTTTCAATACAACAACAACTTTCTGTTTTAGATAACACACGAATATTGGCTTCAATCATTTCAACAATAGAATCAAATACGCCCGAAGAACCAACTAATGTTTCAGGTTGAAATTGTTGCACAGCATTATGTAGTGGTTGAAGAGTATTGTCAAGATAAGCAAACACTCTATTTATATCGTCTGGTGTAATGGGGTCGCTGGGCTGAATTTCATCTATCAATCTTGCCATTCCTAACAAAAAACTTTGTTTCCACAACGCTTGTTGTTGTGCAATAATAAACTCTGTGCTACCCCCACCTATATCCATTATGAAATAAGGCGAGTGAGAGTTATCCTGTCTGCAATTTTGAATAGCAAACTGATTAGCAATGTAAATTAATTCTGCTTCTCGTTCTCCATCTATCACTTCAACATTAAGACCTAACTTGGTTGTAATGGTATCTAAAATTTCCTTTTGATTTTTTGCAGTGCGAATAGATGATGTAGCTATTGCCTTGATGTCCGTTACTTGATATTTTTCAATAATGTTTTTGTAATAAGTTACTGTTTGGATTATTCTGCTAATACCTGATGTATCAATAATATGTTCTTCTTTAAGTTTTTGTCCTAACTTGACAGGTTGTTTGTCTGAATAAAGCGCTTTGAATGAATGGGCTGAATATTCTGCTATTATCAGATTAAAAGTATTAGTGCCCATATCAATTACCGCAATACGATTCATAAAATATTATTCGGGTGAATAATAATAAAAATTTTTGGGTGCTTTGACCCTCCACTTTAATTCCCCCTCCACCAAAGGCGGATGGGGCTTTGGACAATAATGATAAAAAATCAATATTGTCCAAAATATTTTTATTTGACTTTAAAACTTTTGAATCTTCTGGGGTTTCAGAGACATCTTTTGCTCGCGGCAAAAGATATCTCCATTAAAGACCTCACCCCTTTAATTCCCCTCTCCTTTGTAAGGAGAGGGGCTGGGGGTGAGGTTTTTTCTTGGACAATAATGATAAAAATATTGAATGCTTATGGATTAAGCAATTTTACTTTATGATGGTCTTTAAGTTCATTTTTCATTACATCAATTATATGGTCATAAAGTGTATTGATTAAGTGTTCTTTAATAAACAATTTATTTTGAACAATGCTGATTTCTCTTGCGGGTTCGGGTTTTTCAAATGCCACTACTTTTTTAAGTTGTGATTTATGGAGATATTTTATCATTAACTCTGGAATAATTGTTGTTCCGCCGTGAAAGTCAATAAGTTTGATAATTGTATCCAAATTGCCTGCTATGAATTGAATATTAGAAACATTTTGTGTTTGACAAATTTCTAATACCTGATTTCTCATACAATGCCCTTCTTTCAATAGCCACAATTCTTCTTTCTTCAAATCCTTTACAGAAATATGCTTTTTCTTTTGCAATGTTCTGTTAGATGTATAAACAAAAAATTTTTCAATAAAAAGTTTTTTCTCTAAAATGTCTTTGTGATGTAAGGGTGTAGATAAAATGCCTATGTCTATTACACCTTTTTGCAAAGCATCAATAATTTCATCGGTAGTGATTTCCTGAATTTCTAAAACAATATCTAAATATTTTTGAGCAAAAGAATTTAAAAACAAGGGCAATAAATAGGGGGCAATAGTAGGAATAATGCCGACCTTCAATTTTCCTTTTAACTTCTTATCAGCCAAAGCCAATGTTTTCAATGTTTCTACTTCACTTAAAATTTTTTGTGCCTGTTGAATAATTTTTAATCCTTCATCAGTAGGTTCAATAGGATTTTTATTTCTGTCAAATATTACAACATTCAGCTCTTCTTCTAATCGTTTAATCATCATAGACAAAGTGGGCTGTGTAACAAAGCATTTTTCTGCTGCTTTAGCAAAATTTCCATATTGATATAAAGCCACAATGTATTCTAATTGCTGTAAATTCATATAAATAAAATTTATCAATCGGACAAATATAATAAATAAAATTTATTGAAAGTTTGGAATGAGCAAGATAATTAAAACTTATCAACATTTAATTTTTCATAAAAACATCCCTACACTACCCTCTTTATTTAATTCATTCATTAACTTTCGCACAACAAAAAATCAAATATGAAAAGCATTTTAAATGCATGGTGGTTTCGCTTAATAGCAAGCATTTTAGGGGCATGGGTAATTTATATTATATGCCCGCCATGTTTGAGCAAACAAGCATTGTTAAGTATTCTCATTGGTTTATTGTTTATTATCAACTTTCAACAATGGTTACAAAAAATACCTTTATTGACTCACATATCAAGAGCCATCACGGGCTCATTGTTTATTTTTTCTGGATTTATAAAAGCCAATGACCCACTTGGTTTTTCTTATAAATTAGAAGAATATTTTGAAGTGTTCAAAGGTGATACGGGTTGGAATTTGTTTGATTCTTTTGCTCATATTTCACTGGAATTAGCCATTTTTATTTGTGCGCTTGAAATGATATTAGGTTTTACTTTACTCATTGGCTATAAAGTGCGACTAACCTTGTGGTTATTGATGTTGCAAATCATTTTCTTTACCTTTCTTACATTTTATTCTGCGTGTTTCAATAAGGTTACACATTGTGGTTGTTTTGGTGATTTTATTCCACTTAAAGCGTGGCAAAGTTTCTGGAAAGATATTGCATTATTGTTTTTAATTACTATTTTGTGGGTTACTCAAATTCACATTCGCCCATTATTTGTAGAATTATTTTCTCACACCATTTCACTTATTGCTTTAATTGTGGCTTTTTTTATTCCTATTTATGCTTACAAACATTTACCTTATTTTGATTTCAGACCCTATCACAAAGGAGCTAACATTCTGGAAAAGATGAAACCAGGTAAGAATTACCAACCACCTGTGTATGAAACTATTTTGAAATATCAAAACCTGAAAACAGGAGAGATTAAAGAATTTACATTAAAAAATTATCCATGGGAAGATACTCTGACATGGAAATGGGTTGCTACTGAAAACAAATTAATTAAAGAAGCCGTAGATGCCCCAAAAATCACGGATTTTTCAATAAAAACATTAGATGATGTTAATATCACAGATAGTTTGCTAAACTATCCTAATTGTCAATTCTGGATTATTTGCTGGAACTTAAACAAAACTAATACTGATGAAGAAGTAATTGCTAAATTAAAAGATTTATACGATTTAGCAAAAAAAGATAATATTCCTGTTTCTATCATCACTTCATCAGGAAAAGACGGAATTGAATCTTTCAAGGCAAAAACTCAACTCAGCATTCCGTTTTTGAATGCAGATGGAATTGTATTAAAAACAATGATTAGAAGTAATCCTGGAATTATATTAGTAAAACACTCAACCATTATAGATTACTGGCATTACAACGATTTGCCTTCTTATTCTGTAATTAAAGAAAAAGATATGAAATAAATGAGTAAAGGATTTTTTCGTTTTGATTTTAAATTGTTATTAGTTACCGCATTATTTTTCTTTTCATTGCTTGCATCAAGTAATGACACAAGCAGAATTGTCAAGAAAAATTATTGCTCTAAAGTAATTGGTATTCAATACAAAAATAGAAACTTAAACTTTGTGTTTGATACTTCTATTGTTGAAATGTATTGTGATACTCTTCCTCAAGTAAAATTTTGGGATATGGTTTTAAACCTTTCACCTGATAGCGCCATTATCAATTTAGCACACAACCGCCAGTGTGTTGAGATTGTAAGCAATCAATGGTGGCAAGCACAATCAGAAGATTTTAAAAATTGTTACAGAGATAGCATTCGTAAATGTTACCAACTATCCGATACGGCAAGAGTTTTATTTACTATCGGAAAAGGACATTATTATATTTGGGATACTACATTTTACTTGATTGATAAAGCCATCAATATATTTATAGAAAATAATGTTGACCCGTGGTATGCTCAATCTATTTTGCTTATTGAAAGTCCAAAAGGCAACTTGCGTTCTCCTTCGGGAGCAAGAGGATATTTTCAACTGATGAAGAATGTTGCACGAAAATTTGGATTAAAAGTGAATAGACACATAGATGAAAGATTAGATTTCAATCGCTCTGCTTATGCGGCTGCAATGCTGCTAAAAACGATTTGTATTCCTGAAACAAAGAAGATTTTAGATTCTTTGCATTTGTCCTATGATGAAAATGACCTTTGGTTCAAGTTGCTGACTATGCATGTTTATCACGCAGGAGCGTATAATGTTAGAAAAGCATTGATGAATAGCAGTTGTAAAATTCCAAATATGGAAATGATTTATTGTTTGTGGCAAACAAGAAGTGGAGCATTTCAATCTGCATCACAAAATTACTCTCAATTAATACTAACAGCGTACATCAAAGTGTATAAAATGTTTGACCTATTAAAATGCTTTCGTCCAACAGGTTCGGTCAAAAAATAAACTACCTTACAAGAATTATTCAGAAACAGAAGCATTTAAAATTCTCAATACAGATGCCATTTGAATAGCCGCTGTTTCAGTTCTTAATCTTGTTTTTCCTAAATCTATTTCAAACAATGGATGAAAATTTTGCTTCATCCAATCTACTTCTTCTTCTGTCCAATCACCCTCTGGACCAATAAATACATAAATGTTTCTCTTTTTTTCATTTTGAACTTGTGCTATAAAATCTAAAGATAAATTAATTTTAGAAGTTGGATAACAATGCAACAGCAAATAAACATTGTTTTCTGTATGAATAAAATTTTTGATACTTCCCAAACTCCTCGCTTCTTCTATTTTCAATAATACAGGATTAGCACTTTGTTTAGCCGCACTTAAAGATATGTTATTCAATCTCTCAATATTCAATGTTTTTCTGATACATCTATCTGATTTGACGAACAACAGAGAACTAACTTGTAATTCAACCGATTTTTCAACTATCCATTCTAATCGCTCATTGTTTTTTGGCGGAGAAATAACTAAATGAGATTTAAAGACAGGTAGTTGAAACAATTGTTGCTCAATAATTTCAGCAACACATTGTTTTTTATGAACATTTACAAGTCGTGCTTTGAAAATTTTTCCTTCGTTTTCAGATGGAGACAATATTCCTATTGTATCACCTACATTCATTCTCAATACCACCGCACAATGATGTGCCTCATCATTTTCAAGCAATGCAATATTCTTCTCTTTATCTATTGTTCCAAAAAAGTAATGCAATTTTAGTTTTTGGCAAATATAATCACAGACAGGCGAAAAAGATATTCTGTATTATCTTAAAGTATCATTTAATTTTAAATCTAACAGGAATCTGCATATAAACAGGAACAGGTTTTCCATTTTGTTTTCCCGGCTTCCATAATGGCATTGACTCAACCACTCTCTTTGCTTCCTCATCACATTCATGACAATCAGGAACTGATTTAATCACTTCTACATTTGTTATATGACCATCAGCATTAACAACAAAGCGTAAGTAACAAACACCTGAAATATGTGCTTCAATAGCATGCACCGGATAGTTCATACGACTTTGGATAAACTTTATCATCTCTTCCTGACCACCAGGAAATTCAGGCATTTCTGTAACTATTAAAAATGGCTTTGTTGTTTCAGTTACACTATCCAAACCATAAACATTACTATTAGTGCCTGTTCCGTTACCTCCCATATTTCCTACAATTCCTGTACCTGTTGTATCACCCGTGCCTGTTCCTGTGTTATCAATAATTGTTGGCATTTTTTTATTTTCATCAATAGTATCCTTAATATTTCTTGGAGAAAATACTATAATAGGACTAAGTTTAGGATTAGAAGAACCTGATGGGGGTTCTATCTTTGATGGCTTATTACTATTATCTTTTGTAATATTGGGTGTAATTATTACATCGTATATTTTAGTAACGGAATGCTCTTCTTCTGGCGCAAATTGATTGATAACATAATTGATAATCGCCGCCAATATTGCAACGCTTATCATTGAAAGCAGAATATTGCTTAATGTTTTGTTATAGTTCATACGAAGTTGATATGCCCCGTATGCTTTGTTTCTGCCGCTAAATACAATATCATTGCGGTCAGATGACACCAGATTATACCAATGATGTGTTTTCATGGCTTTAAGTTTTTTATCGCATAATGCGACATTGTTAATGATAAATTTAATTGAAAATTAAGGAGAACTGTCTCCTATTGTTGGATTATGTTACCAAGACATACTCATAACCACCAGCTCATCAACCTGCAACAATAAAGTTGTTGAGAAGAATTGAACAAGCAAGATTTCTTTTTTCTTACTTTTCAATCAATGGTTGAATGAACGGCGAGTAATTTTTAGTTCAATAAAAATTATTTTTTACTTAATTACAAAATTAACGGGTAATTGAAAATAAACTTTAACTTCTTTTCCGTTTTGTTTTCCTGGCTTCCATGCAGGCATTGATTTGATTACTCTAATAGCTTCTTTATCACATTCCGGGCAACCAGGAACTCCTTTCAAAATTTCTACACTTGAAATTTTACCATCTTCATTCACTACAAATCTTAAAAAGCATTTGCCACCTATTCCCGCTTCTCTTGCAGAAGGTGGATAAACAATATTCTTTTGGATATATTTCATCATTTCAACAGCCCCTCCCGGAAACTCTGGCATTTCTTGAACTACAGTAAAAATTTCGGGAGCTTTTTCTTCTATAACACCATTTCCATTGCCTTCGTCTGGAACTTGAATACTTTCATCTCCGCTACCCTCTTGTGTTTGTGTTCCCACATTGGTTTCACTCACCTTATCTTGTGGTGGGGGTGGCTCGTCTTCCACAGCATCTTCTTTAATTACAGGAGGAACAAATTTAATGGTTTCCATTACTGGTGGTGGAGGTGGTGGAGGTGGTGGAGGCGGTTCATTTTTATCTAATTGAGGAGGAGTAAGATCTATTTGAGTAATATCTATTTTTGTGTTGGCAAGTTCGTCTTCTGCTGGATGGTAATTATCAATAAAATACTTTATTCCCAGTGCTAATAGAGATGCTCCTACCATTGATAATACAATAATAGCCAGCGTGCGATTATATTCTTTACGAAGCTGGTAAGCGCCATAGGATTTGTTTCTCCCTTGAAATACCAGTTCGTTCCGAACATCTGCAACTACATTATACCAATTATTTGAAAACATAATTTTATTGTTATTTTACGAAATAAGTTGATTCGGGTTATTGAGCCAATTTCTGTTTTAATAATTCATATTCTTGTGGCATCATATCTACGGTAACATATTTTCCTACCATTGATAAATTAAGTTCATCTACCACATCTACAAAATTTTTATAAGTGGCTTGGTCATCGGTCTTAATCAATACCGTAAGGGCTTCTTTTTTACCTTTTGCTTCCATTACCAATCGCTTAAAAGTAGTATCAGGTATTTCTTTTCTTTTGGCTTTTTCTTCCAATTGTTTAATTTCTTCAATAGCGGACTTATTAAGTTCTACTAAAATTTTATGTAAGCCATTAGTGCTGAAGTCGGTTTCTTCTAATTGTGTTGCAGGTCTACCTTTTGGGTCGTTAGGTAATATAAATTCTCCTTTGTAATAAAATATTTTATTGTCTTTTGTAAGAATAAGCGTTAAACCATTTTTTACTTCGGGTGGCTTAATATTATCGTTTGGCTCTGGTTTAGCCGGATAATTAATTTCCATTGTTTTGGGCTTACTGAATGTTGAGGTAAGCACAAAAAATGTGAGGAGGAGGAATGCTAAATCCACCATCGGAGTCATATCTATTCGGGCGGATGGTTTTTTGCCTCTCTTTTTACCTTTTCCATGACCACCACCGCCACCTTCTTCTGCTATTTCTGCCATATATTATTCTTTTTTTGACCCACCTTCATAAGAGGTGATAAGATTAAAGCGGTATATTTTAATATCTGTAAAAGTATCAATTACTTTTTTTACTGCAATATATTTGGTTTTTTGGTCGGCTTTAATAGCGTAGCGGGGTTTTTCTAATTTGAAATCCTGACCTTTATTTTTAGCGTTTTCTTTTGCTTCCAAATAAACCGCATTGGCTTCTTGTGCAGCATATAAAATCCATTCTTTTAATTGCGGATTCAATGAATCATTGGGTATGCCTGATGTTTTAAACTTTTGTCTTTCAGCATCTGACATTTCTAAATATTGGGGCAATTGCTTAATATCCACACCAAATACTGAAAGTTTCATAAATTCTTTTTTCTGTTTTTCTGTCAGTTGGATATTGTATTTTTGAAGCATTCTGCCTAAAGTTTTTTCTTTTGCTTGAGCATTTGATATACCAAAAAATGGACGACCCAAAGCATCTATATCTACTAAAATATAATTTTCAGGTAAAATTTTATCTGAATGAGAACCTGGGGGGTCAATAACAACGGGCTCTGCTTCTCTAAAAGAAGCCGTAAGCATAAAGAAAGTAACCAGCAGGAATGCCAAATCCACCATTGGAGTCATATCCAAAGATGGAGACGGTTTTTTTAAACTAACTTTTGGCATAATTTTATATCTAAAAATTTAGATTAAGCAGTAACAGCTGATTCAGTAGATTGAAATTCCTGAACAATAGTAAATCCTGCTTCATCCATTGCGTAAGTTAATTGGTCTACACGATTATTAAAGAGATTGTAAAAAATAATAGCAAGTGTTGAAGACATAATACCGATAGCAGTATTTACAAGCGCTTCAGAGATACCTGTTGCCAAAGCAGATGTATCGGGAGCTCCGGCAGTAGCTAATGCAGCAAAAGCTCTAATCATTCCAAACACGGTACCAATAAGTCCTACTAACACACCAATAGACGCGCAAGTAGATATAACTACCATATTTTTAGTTAGCATTGGTAATTCCAAAGCAATAGCTTCTTCAATGGCTTTTTGAATAGCAGCCACTTTTGCTTCCTTATCCATTTTATTATCATTCTTTACATAAATCATTTTTGAAACACCTTCGTGAATCACATTAGCAAGCGAACCGCCTTGTTTATCACACTCTTCAAGAATTTGTTCATATTGATGTTCTGCAAGAAGAGATTTTATTCTTTCAATAAATTTTTCTGCGGGCATTTTTCCCATTGCTTTTTGAATGGTTATAAATCTTTCAATAGCAAAGGTAAGCACAGTTAACAATACACCTATCAAAATGGGCACAATAAATCCTCCTTTATACATAATACCTAAAATATTACCGGGTTTGGGATGGCCTTCTGCATCAAAGTTATTAGGATTTCCGAGTATCATGGTATAAACAAAGATACCAATTCCAATGCAGATGGCAATTGCTAATGAAGCGATGGCAAATGAAAATCCGCCTGATGTTTTTTTTCTGCTCATAGTTGTAGGTTTTGGGTTTTAAGTTTTTGCGGCAAATATGCTCAATAATTTTTATTTTAGCAAAATCATTTTTTAAAACGACACTTATCTTTATTTTATTGTATAAAAATCTAAAAAAATTTCTACACGCTTTTTATTATTTTTGCCCAAAAAATACTATGAGAAAAATAGAAAGTTATGTTTATGGTCAATGGACACAAGGTGAGGGAGATGGACAAATATTATACAATGCTGTAACAGGCGAACCCATTGGCATAGCTACTACTAAAGGAATTGATTTTCAAAAAGTGCTGGAATATGGCAGAAATGTTGGAGGCACTGCATTAAGAAAAATGACTTTTTATGAAAGAGGTAGAATGTTGAAAGCACTGGCGCTTCATTTACTTTCAAAGAAAGATTGGTTTTATGAAGTCAGTTATATGACAGGTGCTACCAAAGCAGATAGCTGGATTGATATTGAAGGTGGTATTGGTAATTTGTTCTCTTATGCTTCTTTACGAAGACAATTTCCTGACCTGCCTTATCATGTAGAAGGAGAATCTGCAAAATTATCTAAGTCAGGAAAATTTATTGGACACCATATTGTTGTTCCCAAAAGAGGAGTAGCATTACATATTAATGCATTTAATTTTCCTGTTTGGGGAATGCTGGAAAAAATTGCTGTAAATTTATTAGCAGGAGTTCCTGCTGTAGTAAAGCCAGCTACAGTAACCTCTTATCTTGCAGAAGCGGTAGTAAAAGAAATTATATCTTCAAAGATATTGCCCGAAGGAAGTTTGCAATTAATTTGTGGTTCTATTGGAAATATGTTTGATTATTTAATTCATCAAGATGTAGTTACCTTTACAGGTTCTGCTTCTACTGGCAAAATGTTGAAGTCACATCCAAGAATTATTGAAGAGAGTATTCCTTTTAATATGGAAGCAGATTCTTTAAATGCTATGGCGCTTGGTGAAGATGTAACACCCGATATGCCCGAAT
Source organism: Bacteroidota bacterium (assembly GCA_040758575.1). Classification (GTDB taxonomy): domain Bacteria; phylum Bacteroidota; class Bacteroidia; order B-17B0; family Aurantibacillaceae; genus BPGX01. The sequence goes on from JBFLVH010000005.1 coordinate 144,896, forward strand.
TTGATTTATTTATTAAAGAAGTAACCAGAGAAATAACTGTTAAAGCCGGACAAAAGTGTACCGCCGTTCGAAGAATTATGGTGCCAGAAAGATTAATAGAAGAAGTGCAATTGGCATTAGATAAGAAATTAAAAACCATTACTATTGGTAATCCTAAGGATGAAAAAGTTAGAATGGGCGCTCTTGCTTCAAAAGACCAAGTAAAAGATGTAATGGAAAAAATTAATTTATTAAAGAAAAATCAGAAGATAGTAATTGGAAATTTCGAAACCTATGAAGTGATTAGTGCTGATAAAAACAAAGGAGCGTTTTTGCCCCCTATTGTTTTTCTTAATGAAAAACCATTTGAATGTGTAGATTGTCACAATATCGAGCCCTTTGGGCCTGTTAGCACCATTATGCCTTACAAAAATATTGAAGATGCAGCAAGATTGGTAGAAATGGGCAAAGGTTCATTAGTTACCAGTATTACAACAGCAGATAAAAAATTAGCCAAAAAATTTGTTTTAGAAACAGCGCATATTAATGGAAGAATTTTAATTTTCAATAACGAAATAGCCAAAGAACATACCGGACACGGTTCGCCATTGCCATTGCTTGTTCACGGAGGGCCTGGCAGAGCCGGGGGTGGTGAAGAAATGGGCGGCATAAGAGGGGTTCTACATTATATGCAAAGAACAGCTATTCAGGGCACACCCGAAGTTATCACAGAAATTACTGAACAATATCAGTATGGTGCACCATATATTGAAAAGGAAAAACATCCTTTTGCTCAATACTTTGAAGACCTTGAAATTGGTGAAACAAATATCACTGCTAAACACACCGTTACAGAAGCAGATATTGTCAACTTTGCCAATTTAAGTGGCGATCACTTTTATGCACACACAGATGTTACTTCATTAGACGGTACCATATTTACAGGCAGGGTTGCTCACGGATATTATGTATTAAGCAAAGCAGCAGGATTATTCGTAATGGCAAAAAAAGGACCTGTGCTTCTTAATTATGGAATAGATACTTGCAGATTTACAAAGCCCGTTTATGTAGGTACTACAATTGGAGTAAGATTAACTTGTAAAGAAAAAATTCAAGTAGAAAAAAAAGATGAAAATGATATAAAAAAAGGTATTGTAAAATGGCTGGTAGATGTTTATGATGATACAGGAGAAACGGTTGCTATTGCTACAATACTTACTATGGTAAAATGTAAAAATCAAAATTAACGAAGTATGAAAAAAATTCTCATTATTGGAGCGGGCAGATCTTCTACTATTTTAATTGAATACTTACTTAAACAATCTGAACTATACAACTGGCAAATAACCGTAGCAGATGCTAACATAGATCTGGCAAAAAGCAAGACACATCATCCAAATGGGAAAGCAGAAGAATTAGATATTTTTGATGTAAAAAAAAGACAACAACTCATAAAAGAACACGACTTTGTAATATCAATGCTTCCCGCGTCTATGCACACTGAAATTGCTGAAGATTGTGTTAGATTAGGTAAATCAATGGCAACAGCAAGTTATGTAAGTGACTCCATGAAAGCATTAGATAAATACGCAAGAGAAAAAAATATTGTTTTATTCAACGAGTTAGGATTGGATCCTGGAATAGACCACGCTTCTGCAATGAAAATCATTGACCACATTCATCAACAAAGAGGAAAAGTAATTACTTTTCATTCGTATTGTGGAGGAATTGTGGCGCCCGAAAGTAACGACAATCCATGGGGATATAAAATTAGCTGGAACCCACGTAATGTTGTAATGGCTGGTAGCAGCGGTCCCGCAGAATACTTAAAAGATGGTCAGATAAAAATTATTCCCTACATCCAATTATTTAAAGATATTTCAAATTTGAAAATAAATGATTTTGAGTTTGATGCTTATGCTAACAGAGATAGCATTAAATATATTGATGCATATCAAATTCCAGAAGTAAAAAATATTTTACGAGGAACATTGAGATATAAAAACTTTTGTAAGGCATGGAACATAATAGTTAATGCGGGGCTCACAGATGATGCTGTTCTTATTGACGCTTCTAATTTAAGTTATCAGGATTGGATCAATATGTTTTTGAATACTAATTCAGATGAAAAAAATATCAGAAAAAAATTTATAGACCAATTTACTTATTTAGGCACAACAGATAGTGATGTAATGGAAAAATTAGATTTTTTAGGCCTATTTTCAGATAGTAAAATTCAAAGACCCAATAAGGGAACTTCTGCTATGATTTTACAATCTATATTAGAAGATAAATTACAACTTAAAGAAAATGACAGGGACTGGGTGGTGATGTATCATTTTTTTGAGTATGAAATTAAAGGCAAAAAATATCAGCTAGAGAGTTATTTTGATAGAAAAGGTAAAAATGCTTTTCATACCGCAATGTCTGAAACAGTTGGACTTCCATTGGGCATCGTTGTAAAAAATTATTTGCTTGGAAAAATACCATTAAAAGGCGTTCAAATACCTACAATACAAGAGATTTACACCCCATTATTAGAAGAATTAAAAACATTAGGAATAGAATTTAAAGAAAAAATTTATTCCATTTAACAATTATGTGAATAAAATTTGCTATATTTGTGGAAAAAATTTAAAGTATGTTCAAAAAAATTAGAATACTTTTAGTACTGTTCTTTGTTTCAAATTTATTATTATCTCAAAAAACAATGTACTGGATTGGTGGAAGTGGCAAATGGAACGACCCACAACACTGGTCGCTTCAATCTGGCGGCAAACCTTCCAACAATATTCCAGATGAAAATACAAAAGTAATAATTGATGAAAATTCTTTTTATCAAGATGGGGTTATTGATGTCTTTCAAAATATTCACTTAGCGGGTTTAGAAGTTAACGCTCACTATACAATTTACTTTAATGTCAATCAATATCAATTAGTTATAAATGGTGATTTTATTACTTCTCCTAATTTTATTCTTGAAACCAATAAACCTATTGTAATTATTGGAAATATAAACAAGCCCTCTGTTATCCGGCCTTACAGAAAACTAAATCAGGATGTAATAATTAAAAAAGGCAAGGTCCATATAAACTATTTAGAATGTGATACATTGATATTAAATAATACGGATGTATACTTAAACAAATCCACTATCATTCTTGAAAATTTAAAATCCGTCTCCTCTTCAAAAATTTTTTCAGATAATTCTGTAATCTTTACAAAAAATATTTTTTCCAAAAACCTATCCATTTTATCTAATAATTCTCATTTTATTTCTGATAATCTTAATAAAAATATTTTTTCTGACAACTCAACTTATAAAACCTACTCACCAAATCAAATACAGGCCTGCACCGCATCTTTAACAGGATACTCTGTTTCTTGTAATAGTGTATGTGATGGCTCATTAGTATTAAGTGTAAGTTTTACTGGCGGGTGTGGTACTCCTCCTTATACATTAGATTGGTCTAATTCTTCCTGCACACCTTCTCCTACATTAAATACCATTTTAGGAAGCGGTACCTATACCATTGGTGGTGTTTGTGCCTGTGCTAATGCCTATGTTGTGTGGATTTATGATAGTGGAAACAATTTAATTGCTATATCCAATAATGCTTATGTAAATGGTCCATCACTTATTAATTTCGTACCAACATCTTTAACTCAACCCCTCTGTAATGGACAGTGTAATGGAGCGATTACTGCTATTACTTCTGGTGGAACAGCACCACCTACTGGTTACACTGTAACTGTAGATGGATCTACCAATTACACCAATGTACCACAAGGTGTTGCATTTACTTACACCAACCTTTGCGCAGGAACTCATACTTTTGTTGTAAAAGACTTGAATGGATGTACAAAAACCGTAAATGTTACTTTATCACAACCTACTCCTCTTGTCCCTAATGGTTCTTCATCTAATATATTATGTAATGGCGTTTGTTCTGGTTCTATGAACGTTTCTCCAAGTGGTGGAACACCTGGATATACAGTTAATTGGAGCAATGGCGCCACAAATACGGTAGCTATATCAAATTTATGTCCTGGAGGTTATACGGCTACTATTACAGATGCGAATGGATGTACAGCCGTTTATTCTAATACCATTACTCAACCTACTTCCATAACAGTAGTACCATCTCAAACTAATGTCAGTTGTTTTGGTTTATGTAATGCCACTGCATCTGTCAGTGTAAGTGGTGGAGTTTCTCCCTATTCCTATACATGGTCATGTTCTGGCTCTACTTCAAATTCTGCTACCGCTTTGTGTGCAGGAAATTGTACAGTAACTATCAGAGACAATAACAACTGTATCAGAACCCAATCTTTTAATATTACTCAACCTAGTTCTATTACAATTGTACCATCTACAACTGCAGCTTTGTGTAATGGGTCTTGTAATGGAAAAGTTACTTTTACCATTAGCGGCGGAACCCCTGTTTTTAACTACACGGTTTCTCCAGGCGCAATTACAGGAACCGCCAATCCTACTGGAACAGTCAATAATTTATGTGCTGGCAATTATACTATAAGCGTAAAAGATGCTAATAATTGTACTCAAACAGTTAGTTTTTCCATTACTCAGCCGCCAGCACTATCCGGCACTGTTAATACTTCCAGTGTAACCTGCAATGGTTTGTGTAATGGTAGCGCTACAGTTGTTCCAGGGGGTGGAACACCAGGTTATACTTATACATGGACACCGGGTAGTCAAACAATTAATCCTATTTCTTCAATCTGTGCAGGGAATTATAGCATAGTTATCAAAGACGCTAATAATTGTACAGTGGCCGTCAATTATACTATTGTTCAACCAACTTCTATCACGCCCAATGTTACTTCTACAAGTATCACCTGTAATGGCAATTGTAACGGATCTATCAACTCTTCTCCAACAGGAGGAACACCACCATATACATATACTCTTACAGGACCATCCACTACCATTACAACTAATCCTCCATATAATGGATTGTGTGTTGGTATCTACACACTAACAATTAAAGATTTTAATGGCTGTGTTCGTACCCAAACAGTCAATATTCAACAACCCAATGCTTTAACTGTAACAGCTGTATCTACAAGTGTTTCTTGCTACGGTGGATGCGATGGCTCTGTATCGGGTAGTGCCAGCGGCGGAACACCTTCTTATACTTATGTTTGGTCTGTACCCCCATCTGGTTCAACATTTACTGCACCTGTTCTTACCAATCAATGTGAAGGAACTTATACATTAACGGCATATGATGGTAATGGTTGTTCAAATAATACGACAATAAATATTATCGCTCCTCCTGATATGACCATTTCTGCCACTACCAATTCAACAACCTGTAGTTATAATTGTAACGGATCTATCACCACCACTGTTACGGGCGGCAATTCCCCTTATTCTTACAACTGGTCTACCGGAGCCACTACTAATAGCATTACAGGACAATGTGCAGGAACTTATACACTAACAGTGACGGATGCTAAAAACTGTACCAAAGTTCAAACTTTTACAATTTCTTCTCCTCCACCCATTACGATTACTACTAATGTGCAAAATGTTTTGTGTTTTGGGCAATGTAATGGTTCTGCTACTGCTACTGCTACAGGTGGTAATGGAGGATTCTTTTATTCGTGGAATACAGTACCCGTTACTAATAATTCCGTTGTAACCGGTCTATGTCCAGGTAATTATGTTGTAAATGTTACAGACAGTAAGGGATGTACTGCATCTCAAAATATTAGTATTTCACAACCATCTCAATTACAAGCCAATATCACAGGGCTCCAAGCCAGTTGTAGCTCTACCTGTATTGGATCGGCTACTGTAAGCCCTAGTGGGGGAACGCCTGCTTATAGTTACACATGGCTGCCCAGTGGGGGGAGTAATTCTGTTGCAACAGGTTTATGCATCGGAAATTATACAGTACAGGTGGCAGATGCCAATGGGTGTACAACAACCGCAACCACATCTGTGCCACAAGCAATATTTCTTAATCTAACTACCAGCGGAAATACACTTACTTGTAATGGATCCTGTAATGGCGCTGCCAATGTAAGCGTCAGTGGTGGATTGTCTCCCTATACATATACATGGTCATCTACCTCAGGCCCTATATCCAATAGCCCTAATATTAGTGGATTATGTGCTGGTGGATATACTATTGTAGTAACTGATAATCAGGGTTGTCAAAATGCAGATTCTGTGAGATTTGTCAATCCTCCGCCTATTGTCATTACCTCATCAAATGTTACTAATATTACTTGTAATGGTAATTGCAATGGGCAAATCACGGTGCAGGCGTCTGGTGGTACAGGTAGTTTAAATTACTCATGGACACCATCGGGTATAACAGGCAACGGAACAGGCACAGTAACTGGTCTGTGTGCAGGAAATTATACGGTAGATATAAAAGATGTCAACAATTGTACTCAAACACAAACATTTACCGTCTCTCAACCACCTGCCACTACCCTCTCATTTTCTAATACAGACCCCACTAGTTGTATTTCTGCTAATGGAATTATTTCAGGAACCATTTCCGGCGGAAACCCTAATTATAATTATACTATAAACCCAGGACCTACGGGTTCTACTTCATCTAATTTTTCTGCAACCAATTTTTCATCTGGGGTATATACAGTGAGTGTAAAAGATGCAAGTGGATGTACCACTACTTCTTTAGTTACACTTAATGGTCCGGGTGGTCCTACCATTACAAGCATTACTGCACAAAGCGTTTCTTGCTATGGGGGCAACAACGGCTCGGCTACTGTAGTGGCCACTTCTACTAACCCGCCGATAAGTTATTCGTGGTCTCCATCAGTATCTACAGGAAGCACAGCCACTAACTTATCTTCAGGTGTATATGTTGTTACTGTTGGCGATGCAGGAAGCTGTACAACCAGTTCGTTAATCAACATATCTCAACCTACACAATTTTCATTTAACCCAACTGTAACACAGCCATTATGTAATTCAAATTGCTCAGGCGCTATTTCTATTTCTCCATCAGGTGGTACACCTTCTTATACTTATTCTTGGTCGCCATTGGGTTCTACATCACAAAATGTGAATAGTTTGTGCCCCGGAACTTATACTTTACAAGTAACTGATGCTAATCTTTGTCAATATATTCAAACCTTTACTATTAATCCTCCTTCTACATTAAATGTTACTTTTACCAAACAAGATGTGCAGTGTAATGGTGCTTGCAATGGTTCTATTACTGCTAATGTAACAGGTGGCACCCCTCCATATACTTATACATGGGCACCTGTTGGCAGTTTTCCCGGATCTTCTTTAAATAACATTGTAGGTTTATGTACCAATGTTTATACATTAAATGTTTTAGATAACGGAAGCTGTAATGTGGTAGTAACAGTAACTATCACCGAACCGCCTTTATTAAACAGTACTTTAGTAACCTCTGGAAGTGTAAGTTGTAATGGTTCTTGTGACGGAAGTGCAACTGTTACTGCCAGTGGGGGAACTGCTCCTTATACTTATAGTTGGACCAGCACATCTTTTACTACTCAATCTGTTAATGCATTGTGTGCAGGAACCTACTCATCAGTAGTAACTGATGCTAATGGTTGTAAGTCCATTAAATCTTTTACACTTAATCAACCTGCACCTATTAATGTCAGTTTAACCGCCACCAATCCTTTATGTTATGGGGCTTGTACAGGAAGCATTTCTTCTTCGGTAACAGGAGGAAATGGAGGATATACTTATACTTGGATACCAAGCGGTGGTAATGCTTCATCTGCTAATAATTTATGTGCAGGAAATTATACATTATTTGTGAAAGACAGCAAAAATTGTAATGGATTACAAGTAATATCCATTACTAACCCACCAAAGATATTAGCCAATATTACCTATACTAATCCTACTTCTTGTAGCAATTGTAATGGAATAGCACAAACCAGTCCTTTAAATGCTACACCACCTATCAGTTATACATGGACATCTACTCCGCCTCAATCTGTTTCTACTGCAACAGGATTATGTGGTGGAACTTATACCGTGTATATTCAAGATAGCAAGGGATGCAGAGATAGTGGACAAGTAACTTTAAGTGCTCCCGTTACCATTACAGTTAATCCGTCTATGAGCCCATCAGATTGTAGTATTTGTAATGGCTCTATAACTATTGCAGCCAGTGGGGGTACCGCTCCTTATACTTATACATGGCAGCCCTCCGTTTCTACTGGAAGTGCCGCAACCAACCTTTGTTCTGGAGTATATACTGTAACTGTTGCTGATGCGAATAATTGTAGTCAGACCTTTCAATTACCATTAAGTAATTCTAATGGTCCTAATGGAATCACCATTACTTATACCAATCCTTCTTGCTATGGATATTGTGACGGAACGGCCATAGGAAGTAATCCAACCGGAGGCACAGCGCCTTATACCTATACATGGGTAACTCCGCCTGTTAATTCTGCTACCATTACAAATTTATGTGCCGGAGTTTATACTATTCAGGTAAAAGACGCTAACAATTGCTTATATTTTCAATCTGTAACCCTTACTGAACCCAATAATTTATCTGATAATGCCAACATCAAATATCCTCAATGTAATGGAATATGCGACGGTAGCATCTCTATAGCCCCAAGTGGCGGTACATCTCCTTATTCATATTTGTGGAATAATGGCTCAACTACAAGCACTTTGGGTTCACTTTGTCCTGGTACCTATTCTTTAATGATATCTGATAATAATGGCTGCCAATATCCTTTTACCTACACTTTAACAGGAGGTATTTCATTAAGCGCCAGCACATTTATTACGAATAATAATTGTTATAATGATTGTAATGGGTCTGCCGCTGTTATTGGTATTTCAGGAGGAGCGCCGCCTTATAGTTTTAACTGGAGTGACCCATTGGGACAAAGCACGCCAACCGCCATTACATTATGTAATGGGACTTACACTTGTACCATCACTGATAACAACGGATGTTATGATAATTTCAGCGTAACTATAATTTCTCCATCATCTATTACAGCCAACTATTCAGCCAACAATCCAACCTGCGGACAGTGTGATGGTAGTGCCAATCTAACTTTATCTGGAGGAACACCCGGTTATACAGTACAATGGAGTAATGGGAATACAGGACTTTCAGCAACTAACCTTTGTGCTGGAGTTTATATGATTACTGTTACAGATACATTAGGTTGTCAGCAAAATATTATGATTCCAATTAGTAATAACTCGTCTTTATTAAGTTCTGTAACAGTGACCAATCCTGCCTGCTTTGGAGATTGTGTGGGTTCTGCAACAGTTACAGGAAGTGGAGGCACTCCACCATATTCTTATCTGTGGATAACTAGTGGTAATACGTCCGATATTGAATCAGGATTGTGTACAGGGGTATATTTTGTGCAAGTAAAAGATTCTGTTGGATGTATTAATACCAATTCAGTCAATATCATTGCTACAAATAGTATATTGATTAGTCCAAATGTTTATCAACCAAACTGTGGAATAAGCGATGGAACCATTATTGCCAATGTTTCAGGAGGGTCGGGAACATATAGTTATACATGGTCGCCGGGTGGTAGTACAACAGCCACTTTATCAAATATTTCTTCGGGAACATACACTTTACAAGTACAGGATAATGTTAATGGTTGTACAACTTCTTCTGTTTTTGTAGTTTCCAATCAAAATGGACCAATAGCTAATTTGAATATTATTGATGCTTCCTGTGCTTCTTCTTGTGATGGAGCCGTTTCATTAAGTGTGACCGCGGGCGTATCGCCCTATACTATTACATGGTTTGATGGAACAGTTGTGAGTGGAAGTTTTAGTAATCTTTCTGGATTATGTAGTGGAATTGTTACCGCCACTGTAACAGATAATGCAGGATGTTCAACCGTTGTAAGTGGAAGCGTATCTTCTCCAACAGCCATATTAAATAGTATGCCTATCATCTATAACCCCAAATGCTATGGGGATACAGATGGTGTAATATCAATAGTTACAAGCGGGGGAACATTGCCTTACACTTATACATTCTTGCCTACCGGTAGCAATTCTAATCCATTGGTGAATGTTGGTACTGGCAATTATACTGTCAATGTTATGGATGCTAATGGGTGTATTACTAATGTTACTGTAAATATTAATCAGCCACAACCTATTGTGGCAGCTGCGTCTGTTACTGACGCCAGTTGTAGTGCTTTATTAGACGGTGCTATTTCCACTACTGTAACAGGAGGTAATCCAACTTATACTTATACATGGTCAGGGCCCAATTCATATACTAATAATACTTCTAATATCACAAATATAGGTATTGGCACTTATTCATTAAGTATAACAGACAAAAAGGGATGTACGCACGATACAACATTTGTTATTTCATCTACATTAACCTTGATAGCAACTACCAACAGCGGAACCGCACAATGTGGTAGTTACACTTATACATTAGATGGTAGTTCGTCTACTAATGCTATCACTTATCAATGGACACAACTACCGACTTCTACTGTGGCTAACACTTCTACTGCTGTTGTCAATGTTGGAATTGGCACCAACTCTTTTGTACTAACCGTAACAAATGGTGCTTGTACTGATACAGCGATGGTAGTACTGGTGGGTAATCCTTTACCAAATGTAGATGCAGGTAACTTTTCTACAATGCCAATTGGATCACAAACCATTATAGGTGGGAATCCTACATCACCAACATCTACAAATTATGTGTGGATGCCTGCAACTGATTTGAGTAATCCGAATTCATCTAATCCTGTAACTTCAACTACTGTTACAGCTACCTATACTGTTATCGTTACAGATGCTAATGGTTGTACAAATTGGGATACAGTTACCGTATATGTATATCCTGAAATTGTAGTGCCTAATGGTTTTAGTCCAAATGGAGATGGTAAGAATGATTTTTGGGTAATTGACAACATTCAACAATTCCCGGATAATGAAGTTGAAATATATAATCGTTGGGGAGAGAAATTATTCTATGCGAAAGGATATAAAAACGATTTTGATGGTAAATACAATGGAAAGGATTTACCAGTAGGCACCTATTACTATGTGATTAATCTTAATACACCGCTATACCCAAAGCCATATACAGGACCATTAACTATATTCAGATAAAGAATTAAAAATTAAAAATTATTTGGAAAACATTCGTGTATTCGTGGCTTAAATTAAAATTAATAATTAAAAATTGATTTATGAAAAAAATATTTTATTTACTCATAATTATATTAGTGGCAGTGAGTGAAAATTTTTTCGCTCAACAATTACCTCATTTTTCAAATTTTATGTTGAATGAGTTGTATATCAATCCTTCTGTGGCGGGCAAATATCAATATGTTGATGCTCGTGCATTTTATCGCTATCAATGGATTGGAATTACAGACGCACCAAGAACTTTTAATTTGACAGTGCACGGCCCATTAGCTAAACAAAAAATGGGATTGGGATTAAATGTTTTTACAGATATTGTAGGACCAACAAGAAGGGAAGGCGCCAATGTGAATTATGCTTATCATCTATTACTATCAAAAGAAAAAGAAATTAAATTATCAATGGGCTTATATGCAGGTTTTACAAGATGGGGCATTGATGGGCATAAGTTAATTTTACATGATGCGGGAGATGAAAATTTGTTGGTTCAATATCAAACAGTATTTTTACCTGATTTTGGTACGGGCTTACATTTGTATAGTAAAAAATGGTATTTCGGCGTGGCTGTGCCACAACTTTATCAGAGTAAAATTAAACTTTATCCATATTCAACAGATAAGAGTAAATTAGTATCACACTTTTTCATTAATGGTGGTTATCAAATAGATATTAATGAAGATTTTAAAGTAGAGCCATCATTTTTAGTAAAATATGTATATCCTGTTCCTGTGCAAGTAGATTTGGCTTTAAGGGCTATATATAAAGAACAATTTTGGGTTACTGGCAGTTTTAGAACCAGAGATGCGTGGAGTTTAATGGCAGGTGTTTTATATAAAAATTATTTAATGATTGGCTATGCTTATGATTTTACAACCACTTCTTTAAGAAAATATAATAGTGGCACACACGAAGTTGTTTTAGGTATGCGATTATCCAGAGGACAGAGCAAACACTGGGAAAGCAATGATGAAGGGAAATCGCTTTATTGATTTATTGTGTGTTATTTCCCTCCGTTTTTGTTACTTCTTATATTAAAAAACTTCTATCATCGTTTTATTATCAAAGATGATAAGATATATCCACATAATTTTTTTACTTCATGTTAGTTTATATTCTTTATTTTCACAGGAAGTAAGAGATTCTACAAATATTCCCGAAGAGCAAAAATTATACGAAAAAGCATTAAAGTATATTGACTCACTACAATATGATAAAGCAGAAATGTTGCTTTCAGAGGCATTACAAAAAAATAAAAAATATGTACCAGCATCGCTTAAAATGGGATATATTAAATTAAAAACAAAAGATTTAAAAAGCAGTGAGAAGTATTTGAAACAAACCTTAAAATACGACATTTCTCAATGGGAAGCATTGAAATATTTAGGAAAAATTTATTATGAAAATAAAAAGTATGCTGAAAGCAAAAAGTTTTTAGATAGTGCTTATCATTATGAATCACAGGATGCAGAATTGTTGTATTTCAGAGCACAATTGATGATTGCAGGCAAAGCATACAAGGACGCGCTTCAATCTATCAACGAAGCATTGGATATTCAACCAAATTTTATAGAAGCATTGGTATTGCGAGCTGAAATATCTTATCATATCAAACAATTCAATGAATGTATTAAGTCCATTTCAGAAGCAATAGATAAAATGCCAACTGATAAAAAAGATTATAATGCATACAGATTAAGAGCCAAGGCATATTTTGAGATTGGCAAATTTAAAAATGCAATCTCTGACTTTAATGTGTACTTAGAAGCCAACCCACAAGATGAAGAAGCGTTGATATTAAGAGCGTCGGCTAAAATCAACACAAATGATTTTACAGGTGCTATTTCAGATTTAGATGAAGCCATTAAAATTAATCCTAAAAATCCTGTTAGTTACAATTATCGTGGTGCCGCAAAGGGAGGGCTGAATCAATTCAAAGCTGCTTTGGAAGATTTGGATAATGCTATTAAATTAAAATTTGATTATGCTGCAGCGTATGTGAACAGGGCTGCCATCAAATATGCAATTAAAGATAGAAGAGGTGCCTGTAAAGATTTAGAAAAAGCAGATGCTTTGGGCGACCAAATGGCTTACCAACTATTACAAGAGTATTGTAAAAATATGCAGTAAAAATAAAACCAAATCATTATCGTTTATTTATTTTCCTTTATTTTAGCCCTTGATGAAAGTGATTCATTTAAATTTATTTAAATTATTATTTCAAAAACATTTTACATCGTCTTCATTTTATTTAGATGGAGAAAGAGCAATGAGTGTGTGGAAAATATTCTTCTGTTTGTTCTATCTTCATTTTATTTCTTTTTCTCAAACTGCTAATATTAAAGGTGTAGTAAAAGACACATCCAATCAGGTAATTTCTGATGTGCAAATTGCTGTTATTGAAGATCCGTCTTTTCAAACAATTTCCAATCAAAGTGGAGTGTTTAATCTTACCATTCCTGCAAACAAAAAAGTCAATATTGTATTTTTTAATATCAACTATAAAAAATATACTAAATCTATTTTACTTAAAGAAAATGAAACATATTCAATGGAAGTCATACTTTATCCATCTAATATTTTAAGTGATGTGCAAATTGTATATGAAAGCCAGCCATCTGAAATGCAAAAAATTGAACCCAAATTATTTTTCAAATTGCCTTCTACTACGGGAAATATTGAGGATTTAGTAAAAACACAAATAGGTGTAACGAGCAATAATGAATTATCTTCGGGCTATTCAGTAAGGGGAGGAAATTTTGACGAAAATCTTACTTACATTAATGATATAGAAGTATATCGTCCGTTTCTTGTCAGAAGCGGAATGCAAGAAGGATTGAGTTTGCCTAATCCAGAGATGGTTCAAAGTATGCAATTTTCAGCAGGTGGTTTTGAAGCAAAGTATGGAGATAAAATGTCTTCTGTTTTAGATATTCAATATCGCAAGCCCACACAATTCAAAGGCAGTGCATCGGCAGGATTGTTGGTGAATAACTTACATTTAGAAGGCATTAGTAAAAATCATCTTGTTGGATGGTCTTTTGGTGCAAGATATAAAAGCAATCAATACTTGTTGAAAACATTAGATACCAAAGGAGATTATCGCCCTACCTTTTGGGATGCGCAATTATTTCTAAATTTTAATTTTTCGCCTACATTTTCGGCAGAAGTGCTGAGTATTTACTCTGATAATTTATTTCGTGTGATTCCGTCTACAAGACAAACAGATTTTGGCACAGTGAATAACGCCGTTCGTTTGACAGTTTATTTTGATGGTCAATCTAAAATGCACTATCAAACATTAGTCAATGCTGTTTCTTTAATTTTTAAACCCAATTCAAAATTCAAATTAAAATGGATAAACTCTCATTATTTTACCAACGAACAAGAATTATACACTGTTCAAGGACAATATTATATTGATCAATTAGAAGCAGATCCAGGCAGTGAAAATTTTGCACAGGTGGCGTTTAATAGAGGTGTAGGCACTTATATTGAAAATGGAAGAAACAAACTTTTTGCACAGGTTGCTAACACTGAAATTAAAACCAATTATCAATATTCTAATCAAATTCAAATTCTCAATGGTATTCGTTTTCAATACGAAGAAATAAATGATAAATTAAACGAATGGAGATATAATGATTCTGCGGGATATAGCATTCCTTATTATACAGATAAAATAGAATTAAACGATGTATATAAAACCATTAATCACTTACAATCTTTCAGATTGATGCATTATCATCAAATTAATTGGGAAAATATTTCCGATGAAAAAAAGTGGTATGTAACCTTTGGCGTGCGCGGAAATTTTTGGACAGTCAATCAACAATATGTTTTCTCGCCAAGAACAACCATTGCATTTAAACCATCTATTGAAAGTAAATGGATATATAAATTTTCAACAGGATTCTATTATCAACCGCCATTTTACAGGGAGTTGCGAGATATTCAAGGCAATTTGCATCTTAATGTAAAGGCACAACAATCTATTCATTTTGTTTTATCTGCAGATAAAGATTTAAAACTATGGAACCGACCATTCAAAATCACAATGGCAGCTTATTACAAACAACTGAATCAAATTATTCCTTATGAAATAGATAATGTGAGAATCAGATATTTTGCGAACAACAATGCTACTGGATTTGCAACGGGTGCGGATTTTAGAATTACCGGAGAGTTTGTAAAAAATATGGAAAGCTGGTTATCTGTGGGCATTTTAAGGACTATGGAAAAAAGCCCTGATTATGTACATTATGTTTATTACAATAAAGAAGGGCAGGTGATTATTCCTGGATATACGTTTGATACAAAAGTAACAGATAGTGTAAGAGTAGATCCTGGCTATATTCCACGCCCTACTGATAAATTAGTAACTGTTAATTTATTTTTTCAAGATTATTTACCCAAATTTCCTGATTTTAAGATGAACTTAAATATGGTATTTGGAACAGGATTGCCATTTGGACCACCTAATCATAGACGATGGGAGCAAGTAAATCGTATGCCTTTTTATCGTAGAGTAGATGCGGGTTTTGCTTATCAAATCATAAAACCGAACAGAGAGAAAAAAACAAAAAATATTTTCAATCATATAGAAAATGTGTGGATATTTTTAGAAGTATTTAATTTACTACAAGTAAATAATACTGTTTCGTACACATGGTTAAAAGACGTTACAGCTCGTTCTTATGCAGTGCCGAATTATTTAACCAACAGGCAATTGAATTTACGATTGTATGTGCAGTTTTAGTTAGAAGAATATTCAAACCACGAATTACACGAATGCACACAAATATTTCTCGCAAAGACGCGAAGACGCAAAGGGTTTTTGTTGCGAAACATTAAAATCAGCAAAATAAGTTTTGGAAGAGTATTTTTTCAAGCCAGAAAGAACGCAGAGATATAATAAATCATTGTTGTTCAAAATATTTTAATTTAAAATATCGTAGACAATATTAATTTTTGGGCAGTATTAATTAAAATAAATTTTGTATTTTTGTAGATATAATTTAGTTGTCTGCTTTTATTTTGATAGAAACCTTAAAACATCATTAATGTTCAAAATATTAAGTAATATAATTCTTTTGATACTTATATTTATTAAAGAATTTAAATGTCAAGAAGATAGTATTGTTTTCAATAATAGCACTTATACTGTGTTGCCCAATAACATCGAATTAAAAATTGAGGATAATGAAATAATAAGAAAAGAGGACACGGATTTAGTAATGAATAAAAAAATATTTCGTAATTCTATTCAAATGGGTGGTTCAATAATGAATATTCGTGTGCCATACAAAGGATTTTTTAAGAATAATGAGTTATATAATTTACAAGGCAAAGGAATAAGTTTTTCTTATTTGAGAAGTTTTGGAAAGAAACAAAGGTGGGAATGGGGATTTTTGTTGGGTTATGAGTGGTATCGTTTATATTTTTATGAATTGAATAATACAAGTAATGACACTAATTGGAATATTAGTAAATATCATTATGCTGAAGAATTTGGTAACTTTATGTCTACTGGTACTTACACAACTAACCATTTACATGATACAATGCTCAAATATTATGGTGGCAGCAGATGGTATAATATAGTATATGTACGATTTGGTTATTTATTAGCATATTCATTACATATCAATAAAAACTTTTCTATTAAATTTAAAATGTTATCTAGTGGTGTTAGTTATAGGAACATATCAAGGATAAACCAACAGTTAGGAGAGGGTATTAATTTGTATGACTCTGGTATATTGGCTTTTACACCCTTCTATCCAATAATCAAAATCTTTGATGACATAAATCACGATACAAGAAATGGCTCAATAAAATATTCTATTTCTTTTCTATATAATATTTGTAATCGTCAAAGTATATCTTTTAATTTATTTTTTTCAAACATATTCAACATTAAATATTATAGGTATTATTATTATTTATACTATCCTGTTAGTCCTGATCCTTCATATTCTATTATTCCTTATTGTAATAGAGGATTAGGATGCGCTTACATTAATCCTCCACCATACGATGTAATTTCATTTAATATTCCTATACTTATCAATATATATAGAACTTTTCAGATTTCTGTTAGTTACAATTTTAAATTTTAATTATGTGAAAATTTTTAATTCTTAATTTTTATCTTATATTTTCTCGCAAAGACGCGAAGACGCAAAGGGATACAGGTATTTTGCTAATAAATTATGCTTAGCTATTTATTTTTCTATTTACTATCTCTCTGATATTTTTTTCTTTTTCTTCTGCTGTTTTTTCCATTGATTCGGTCTGTTGTAAAATATCTCTTACTTTATCAAGATGTAATATGCTTTGGGCGTTAATTTTTACATTCATTGCCGCGCCAAGCACTGCTGTTCTGATACACATTGCCCCTACGCCTGCATCTGACACGGAGTTAGGATTTCCTTTTTCTGCCATTAGTTGAAGATTGTCCATACATTCCAAAGCTATTTTCATTGTTTCAAAAGGTATCAACATGGCGTTGAAAGTAGCGTTATCAATGGCTTGTTTTCTTTGTTGTTTTTCTTCATCAGTATTTTTTGGTAAAGCAAAAGCTTTCATCACTTCATTAAATGCAAGCGTATCTCTATCTATAAGTTGAAGTAGTTTTGCTTTGGCAGATTGCAGTTGTTCTGCATAATTAGAAAACAATTCTGTTTGGTCTTCCCATCCTTTCTTATTAGCAGAAAGATTCGCTACCATAGCGCCCAATGCAGTTCCTAACGCACCGCATAAAGCAGATACAGATCCGCCGCCTGGTGCAGGAGATTCTGATGCTGTAATATCTACAAAATCTGCTACTGTCTTATTGACTAACTCTGATTCTTTTTTATCTGCTATTAAGTATTCTATAATTCTTTCTTCGGGCTTAAATGGCTTGAGTTCGTCTAATCCTAATGATTTAATGGCAATATGTATTAATTCTTTTTCGCTTAAACCGCTTGATAACCCTTGCTTTTTTAAAAAATATTTTCCTGCGTCTGTAAGGGCTTTTAATGGAATGAGTCCAACAAGTTCAGAACCTGTTACTCGCAGTCCTCTTTTTTCTGCGCTGATGCAACACGCCTCAAATGCTTTATGCACGGGCGTTACATCAATATCTGTCAAATTCATTGAAACCTGAGCAATGCCATATTCTTCAATATACCAACCAATGGCTTTTACGGCTTTACACATTCCTGGTTGAATTTTAGGCGTGCCGTCTTCATTATAAATTATTTTTCCTGTGGGCTTTCCGCCTTCACGCATTACTCTGCCCGCTTCTCTTACATCAAATGCAACAGAATTAGCACGACGAACAGAAGTGGTATTCAAATTGACATTATACGCTACTAAAATTTTTCTTGCGCCTATAACAGTAGCGCCTCTTTTAGCGTCCATTGTATCAGGACCAAAATCAGGTTTCCATTCTGGTAATTTTATTTTTTCAAAAAAACCTTCGTATTCGCCTGCACGAATAACAGATAAGTTTTTTCTATACTCTTTGTTTTGAGCATATTCATATAGATAAACAGGTATTTGCAATTCTTCTCCTACTCTTCGGGCAAGTTGGATAGCGTATTGCACCGTTTCTTCCATTGTAATATCTCTGATAGGTATGAGTGGGCAAACATCGGTTGCGCCCATTCGTGGGTGTTCGCCTTTGTGATAACGCATATCTATTAATTCGCCCGCTGTTTTGATACCTTGAAAAGCGGCTTCTACAACCGATTCCGGCGTGCCTACGAATGTTACAACAGTTCTATTGGTCGCAGCGCCCATATCTACATTTAATACTTTTACACCTTCTACTGATGCGATTGAGTTGACAATGGTGTCAATTATTGATTTATTTTTTCCTTCACTAAAATTAGGAACACATTCTATAAGTGGCTGTTTCATAATTTATTTTTTTTGCAAATGTATAAGATGTTTCAGGGATTAGCAAAAGAGAAGGAAAAAGGGATTTGAAGCGGGATTATTTGAAAATGAGTTTGTAGGATTTCTGGGTGGTATTATCAACAATATCTGTTGCAATGATTTGAATATTGTATTCATCAGAAGAAATATTTTCTTGAGGAATTTCTACTGATAAAAGTTTTTTAGATTCGTAATAATAAGACACGCAAAATTGTTGATTGATGTATACAGAATATTTTTTAATTGAAGTATTGTCAGATAAATGAAAGTAAATATTTCTTTGTTGTGGTGAAATGATGATGGCTTTCTTTTTTTTGTTGAATGAAAGTGGTTTTATTTTTGGTGATAGTTTGTCTGTGTATAAATAATAATTGCTTAATTCTTTGACATTAAAGGTGAGGAAGTTTTTATCGTAACTTTCAGGTAAATAGTAGCGATAAGCAGAGATGAGAAGGGTTTTGTGTATTTCATTTTGATTAAGTTGATGAGAAATTTTGAGTGTGGCGGGGAATTTGAGTGGTAACGGTGAGTGTGTAAATTGAATTGATTTTTTTTCGGCATTGTAAAAAAGTTGAGCGTCTATGTCGTTGAATATAGATTTTTCGGGTATTTGTATTTCAAAGTATTTATTTTTAATGTATATGGGTTGAAGGCAGAGCATTAATTGTTTTATAGAAATATTTTTGAATGTTTTGACTTGTTTGGTTTTAATTAAAATTGTTGTGTCGGTGCAATTATTCCTTTCATCGCAAAAAGATAAATGAAGTGTGTGAACATTGGTATCTTTGAGAATAATTCTACCTTTATTGACAAGTGTATCGTAGAAATAGAGAGGATATAAATGTGGTGCAAAACATTTCTGAAATATTTGCTTGTTGATTTTTTCTGAAAAATATTCTACATAAATAGTGTTATCAAATGAGATGTATTTTAAGCGATGTTGATAAATTTTTTGATTATCTAAAAACACTTGCACTTTGTAGATATTGTTAGGATTTCCGTTAGGGTAAATTTTATCGTATCCTGCAAATGCAATGCCTGTAATAGATGGAACAATAATGGTATCGGGATATTTGGGTTTATTGGATATTAAGGGTTTAGGATGAATGGTATCTATAAGGTTGTAAAAAATTATTTTTTGAATAGCTGGCTTTGTGGTATCATTGATATTAAAATAAAAGAAAGGATTTTCGGGAATTTCAGTTAATTCATTTCTAATTTCAAAATGCAGATGAGGACCTGTGGAACTACCTGTATTTCCTGATAATCCAACAATTTCATTTTTTTGAACCTGAATAGAATCTTTTTTAAGTATAATGTCTAATTCATTTATTCTATTTTGAATGAGATATTGATTGACAAGAGATTGAATTTTATTTGAAAAAGCATTGAGATGAGCATATACAGAGAGCAATCCTGATGGGTGATGAATGTATAAACATTTACCAAAGCCGTTTTTACTAATTTTTATTCTATAAACATAGCCATCATCAACAGATTTTACAGGATAATACTCTTTTCCTTTGGTAGAAAAATCAATACCTTGATGAAAATGTCTATTTCTTATTTCACCAAAGTTTCCAGTAATATCAATGGTATCAATGGGAAATGAAAACTTTTGTGCAGATGTAATTTGAATGAGCAGGAAGAAAGCACAAATGTGTTTTATCACAGATTTTTTATGTGCGAATATGAGAAAAAAATCAGGATAAATTGATGTTGGATAGTGTTACCTTTTGTAATTAAATTAAAGGGACGAGTAATTTTAATTCAGTGCCTTGATTGGGTGCAGAAGTGATATTAAGTTGAGCATTGATTTGTTCTGACAATGCTTTGATAATAGAAAAACCTGTAGATGAAAAAATATTTTCTAAAATATTTTTTTGAATGCCTGTTCCATTGTCTTTGATGATGACTTCTATATTAGTGTTTTTTCTTTTCAAATATATTTCAGATTTTTTTTCGCCTTGAAAAGAGGATGGAAATGCGTATTTGACAATGTTTGTAAACGCTTCATTAATAATTAAGAAAAGCGGAATGGCTGTATTGACATCTAAAATGATTTCATCAATATCTGTAAAAACATCAATATCAGAGCGATTGAAGGAAAAGAGAATATTTTGAATGAGTGTAGGTATATTGCCAGATATGTTAATGGAAGAATAATTTCTGTTTTGATAAAGGGTTTGATGAATAATAGCCATTGAATATACTCTGTTTTGAGTATCTCTTAAAACATCTCTGGTATGTTGATTTTCTTCATCTTGAATTTGAAGGTTGATCATACTTGAAATGACCTGCAGGTTGTTTTTAATTCTGTGGTGAATTTCTTTCATTAATACTTCATTTTCGTGTAATAAGATTTCTAATTGATTTTGTTTTTCTACTTCCTGTGTTATATCAGTAGCGATGCCTGAAACTTCTTTGATTTGATTATTCACAATGATTGGGAATAGATTGACATCCAGTGTAATTTTTCTATCGTTTTCAAGGTCAAAATGAATTTTGAAATTTTCATGTGAGCCATTGAATGCTTTTTCGTAGTGATAATTGAGGGTATTAATTAAATCTTGATGAGCAGAATATTTGCCTTTAGATAAGGGTTTTCCTATAATTGGTTTTTCGCCATATAATTTTTGAATCAATTGAGCATAGTTTTCATTAAACAATGTTATCTCAAAATTTTTATTTAATGACCAAAGGTAAATAGGGCTGTGTTCAATAATTTCGTGTAATTTTATAGTTTGTTGTTCTATTTGATTTAAGAATTCATATTTTTCAGTGATTTCGTGTCCATAGCAATAGTAATGTTTTATAGTTTTGTTTTTACCAAAAATTGGTTTGAAGGTCATTTTGAAGTATTTTGTTTTCTTTTCTGATTTATCAAAATGAGATATTTCATAAGTGATTTCTTCTTTTGTGTTTTTTAATTTCTCAATAATTTCTTCTCTAATTTTTTTTGATTCAATTTCTGTTTTATTAAATTTATCTTGAAGTTTAAGAGTGTTTTCTCCTATCTTTATATCTACATTATAGTATTTTTTGCAGTATTCATAAAATTTTTGATTGAATATAACTATATTTAATTTAACATCAGTAATCCAAAATAAATAATCAGAATTATTAATAGTATTAAATAATTGTTCCTGTTTGGTTTTTAATTCATCTAATAGTTTTTCTTTAATTTGATTTTGTTTTTTTAATAGTGTATTTTCTCTTTCTTTAATTAGCGATTCTACTTCTAATTTTTGTTTTTCTAAATCTTCTGTTTTATCAGTAAATACAAGCAATCTAACAATATTTTTTTTGTCTTTATTTATGTAAGGAAAAAAATAAGAATAGAGTTCTACAACTTTATGATTTCCTTTGAATGTTTTAATTTCATATATTTCAGGGGGTAAATAATTTTTTGTGCTTTGTATTCTCTTTATTGCTCTTTGTTTATCTTTATCATTTATTAAAAAATTCAGAATAGGAAAATTGAGATATTCTTTTTTTGATTTGGATTGAATAACTTTCATTCCATATTGATTGATGTATTTAGTAAGTCCATTTTCGTGAATTAAAATACCTATTGGTAAATTATCAAACATTTCTTCATAAAGTGAAAGTTTTTTTTCTAAATCATCTTTATACTCAAATATTTCAGAGATATTATTTAATATACAAAAATGTAGTTTTTCGTTATTGATTAAAAGTGTATCACATTGAAGAGCAATGGAGGTAATTTTATTTTTATATTTTATCTCTATATGAAATTTTTTATTTTTAATAGCATTGATAATTTCCTGATATAACTTTTGTTTGTTTTGAGAGGTATAGTGTAATAATGATTTTGCAGGATTGTTGATATAAACAATTTCTTTATTTAAAGCAACAACAGGGATATTTTTAAATATTTTGAATTGATTAGTTATTATCTTGTTTATCACTTTGTTGAGATTTTAATAATTGTTCATACTTTTTTGAATTTTCCAAAATAGTTTCATATACTTTCATAGCGTCTTCATAAGTGGGAATTATGGGCTGTCCCATCCATTTAACTTCAATATCATTTTCATAAGTAATATTGAGATAGTTATGTCCGTTTTCATCAAAAAATTTCCATTCTCCATTTTTTTGTCCGCCTTGATAAGGACCATACATCATTTTATTGCCGTTTTCATAATACCAATAATGAATGCCATCAGGGTCGCCGTTCAAAAAATTACCTTTGAAGCGAATTTTTCCAGACGGCATATAATAAGAAATCCACAAACTATCTGGCTTTCCATCTGAGTATTTACCTATTACTTTGTAGTTAGGTATTTCATAAATCCATACGCCTTCTTTTTTATCATCAATAAACATTCCTGCAGTGAGTATTTTTCCATCTTCGGTGTAGTCCTTCATTTCGCCTTCTCTTTTGCCCTTAATATAATTTTCTTCTCTCATAATGTTTCCATTTGTATAATACCAAATCCATTGTCCATCGGGCTTTCCATTGATGTATTTTCCTTTTTGTTCAATTTTTCCATCGGGATAAAAATATGTCCATTCACCTGTTTTGACATCGTTTTTATACTTGCCTTTTCCTTTTAATTCACCTGTGTAATAATATTCATTCCAAAGGCCTTGTTTTTTTCTTAAAGAATCAATAGGTCCTTTTTCTACCAAAGCGTTGTTATCGTAAATATACGCTGAATCGGGAAGTGGTTTGTTTTTGCAAATTTGTTTTTTGATATAAACATCAGAAGTATCATCTCTTGGAACTAATGTTGAGTCACAACGGAAAACGGGTTTGTAATGATAATGTGTACCTACAGGATAGCCCTGCACATAAGGACCTTCATACTTTAATGTGCCGTCATCGTAGTATTCTTTATACATTTCGACAGATGCAAATTCTTTTGGGTTTTCTATTTTTTTTCCGAATGAGTATTTTTCGGCATTGATGAGATTGCCTTTTTTGTCATAATCTTTTACATATCCATTGATTTTGTTATCTCTAAAATCTACTTCTTTTTTTACTTTACCATCAGAATAAAATTCTTTCCAAACACCTTGTTTATTCCCCTTTTCATCGGTTTGATTAATTTTTTCATATCGTAATA
This sequence comes from Bacteroidota bacterium, assembly GCA_040758575.1. Lineage (GTDB taxonomy): Bacteria > Bacteroidota > Bacteroidia > B-17B0 > Aurantibacillaceae > BPGX01. Next base: position 169,070 of record JBFLVH010000005.1, read on the forward strand.
AAAAACCATTTTGATATTCACCAACACCGATAATTAGAGAATCGTTATTGATGTCATAAAATATGCCGTGTGGTTTTCCTTTTTGGTATGGAACGAATCTTTTTAATTTACCTGAAGGATGGTAGTAAAATGCTGTATCAACGGGTATATCGTTAATATACTTTTGTTTGAAAACTAAAACACCAGAAGTGTCGTATTCTTTTAGATAACCATTTTTTTTATCCTGTTTGTATTCAATGGTTTTAATCAATTTTCCATTGATGTCGTAAAATTTCCAGATGCTATCTAACAGAAAATTTTTTCTATTACCTTCATTTTTAATTTTTCCATTTGGATAATAATTTTTCCAGTATCCATCAGGTTTTCCATTTCTTATATAACCTTCAGAAGAGATTTTTCCATCAGGATATTTATATTGAAAATATCCATCTTTTTTTTCTTGTGAGTAAAGCAGCAGTGAAAAAATAGAAAAAAATATAGTATAAAAATTTTTTATGTTATTTAATTTTTTCATAATTAAAATTAATGATATTTCTCTCTTGCTCGCTAAATTCTATTCCTATTAAATATATTTCATCAATAGCTGATTGATATTTTTCAAAATATTTTTTTGTCTTTATTTGTTGTAATGCACTACCTTTCTCCTTTTCATCTTTTATTACTTTGAATTCCATTATGTATGCCCTCTTGTTATACCTAATCACCATATCTACTCTTCCTTTGTTGGTATTATATTCTACCACTATATTCAATCCTGTGCCCATCATTAAAGCATACAATACACTGGCGTAATATCCACCACCTTGATTCGCTAACTGATAAACATAAGACGTTTTATCTACATAATAATAATTCCCGTCAATAATCTTTGAAAGTATGCCTATGGGAAGTTTTTTACTCATAATTTTAATTAAGATAACTCTAACATTCTTAATAATGGCTTCTTTGACTTTTCAATTAATTCTTTACTCAAAATGATTTCAGGTTGTTCATTTTTTAATGCAAGGTAAATTTTTTCTAATGTATTTAATTTCATATACGGACATTCATTACAAGCACAGGTGTTATTTGGCGGTGCAGGTATAAATGTTTTATCAGGACACGCTTTCTGCATTTGATGTAAAATACCTGTTTCGGTTGCTACAATAAATTTTTTATTTTTATCTGTTTGCACAAACTTTAATAAAGCAGATGTGCTTCCAATAAAATCAGCATACTCTAAAACTTCTTCTTCACATTCTGGGTGTGCTATTAAAAGTGCATCTGGATGTTGGATTTTCAAATCTAAAATTTTTTGTAAAGAAAATTTTTCGTGAACTTCACACACGCCATTCCATAATACCATTTGTCTTCCTGTTTTCTTGATAATATATCTTCCTAAATTTTTATCAGGTGCGAAAATTATCGGCTGATTTTCAGGAATACTTTCTACAATTTTTACAGCATTACTACTGGTACATATAATATCTGATAATGCTTTTGTTTCTGCCGTACAATTGATGTAAGAAATAACTATATGACCAGGATGTTGTTCAATAAATTCCTTAAATTTATCTGCTGGACAAGAATCTGCTAATGAACAACCTGCATTCAAATCTGGAATAACCACCTTCTTATCAGGATTTAAAATCTTTGCTGTTTCAGCCATAAAATGCACACCTGCAAATAAGATAATATCTGCATTTGTATTCTGGGCTTGTTGTGCCAGTTGCAAACTATCACCAATAAAGTCCGCTATATCTTGAATTTCACCCATTTGATAATAATGGGCTAATATAACGGCATTTTTTTGCTTTTTTAGTTTTAAAATTTCTTCTACTAAATCAATATTCACATCAGTAATCATATTATTCTTTTTTAAATTTTAAAGTTTTTATATTAATAATAGAGTGTTAATTGTGTTGAAAAATATTTTATTTTTCATTTGGAAAATATGTTATTAAAAAATCACCAACAAAATTACGAAATTATATGCTTATAAAATACTGATTTTTAAGCCGTTCAAAATTATTCACAATATTTATCAACAATTGATGTGGATATTTTTTCTGGTACAAAAATACTTTTTATTGTTATTAAATTGTTGTGAAAAAAATAATGAAAATTGATTAAATTCATTTTGAAAATAGAAAATATGTCTTACAAAATAATTTGTTTGATATATGCAAATAAAAGTTTGAAAATTTTTTAGATTTTTTGAACATTGATTTTTCAATTCTTGTGGATAAAATAATTTATTGATTTCTAATGTCTTATTTTTCTTACATTTGACCCTTGTATGTATTTTTTATATCCGCAATTTTTATGGTTTTTGTTTTTGCTATTAGTTCCTATCTTATTACACTTTTTCAATATTAGAAGATATAAAAAAATTTATTTTTCTGATATTAGATTAATTAAACAGGTTACTCAAGATACTCAAATCAAAAGTAAATTAAAAGAATATATTATATTAATTGAAAGATTGTTGGCACTTTTATTTTTAATACTTGCATTTGCACAACCTGTTTGGAAAAAAAATAAAGAGAATATATTACTGAAAAAAAATTCTGATGTTGTTATATATATTGATAATTCTTTTAGTATGGAAAATATTTCAAGTGAAGGAAAATTATTAGATGTAGCATTAACAAAGGTAAAAGAGATTATTAAAATGTTTCCAAAATCAACTAAATTTTATATTCTTACTAATGATAATAATAATCAAACATTGCATTCTTTACATTTTGATGAAGTAGAAGAATACCTATCAAAAATTAAAATATCATCCTCATCTTTACCATTATCATTATTATATAAAAGAATTAATACGCTTCATTTAAAAAGTCCAATTTTATTTATTTTATCTGATGCACAAAAAAAATTTACAGATATTCAAAATATCAATGATAAAAATTTTTATACTCAATATTTATTACTTTCTCCATCTCAAATTAATAATATTTCACTTGATTCTGTTTGGATAGATAATCCTGTTGTATTACCTCAAGTTCCTCAACAATTACATATTAAAATTACTAATCATAATACTGAAAACATTAATGATTTGCCAGTTAAACTTATGATTAATGGTATTCAAACATCTATATTAAATGTTTCAATTCCAGCACATCAAAGTATTGAATCTCTTACACAATTTATACCACAAAAAAATAATTTTCAATTAGCAAAAGTTTATATCAACGATTATCCTGTTACTTTTGATGATGAATTATATTTTTCAATCAATACAAATACACAAATAAAAGTTATGCTTATTAATGGAAGTGAGAATAACGAATCATATAAGTATATTAAAAGTTTCTTTCAAAATGATTCTGTTTTTGTTTTATCAGAATGCAATGAAAATCAAATCAATTATTCTGATATGATAAAACAAGATATTGTTGTATTAAATGAAATAACAGAATTTTCAACAGGACTTACCGAGCAAATAAAAATGCTTTGTCAAAAAGGTAAAACCATCATAGTTATTCCTTATATTAAGAATAATGTTTTCAAATTACCTCCAGAATTTCAATCCTATCAATGGAAAATAGATACATCTCAACAAAGCATCAGTTCAGATATATTATCTCATCCATTATTTGCTTCTGCTTTTGAAAAAAATGACAACACTTACAAAATGCCGATTGTAAAAGAGCATTTGTATTCACAACAATTAAATAACTTTGAACCTATTATTAATCTCAATAACAATCATTCTCTGCTTTTGAAATATAGTCAACAAAAATGGAATTATTTTCTATTTACTTCTACTTTAAATCCTGCTAATAATCAACTCTCATATCATTCTTTGTTTGTTCCTATAATGTATCAATTATCTTTTACTTCCATTTCAAAATTACCTTTATACTATTATTCCAAATCTCATCAAAATATTAAAATACCTGATATAAAATTTGACGCTGATTATTCTCCAAAAATTATTTCTACTAATGACAATAATTTGCAATTCATACCTGGATTTAAAAATGAAAACCAAACTTCTATTATCAACATATCTCCTCAATTTGAAATTTTACCAGGACAATATTATTTACAATGGAAGGAAAAAAATATTTTTTCTTTGAGTTTTAATTACAATCGCTCTGAATCAGATATGCAATTTTATACTCAACAAGAACTTGAAGATATTATTCAACAATATCAACTCAATAATTTTAAAATCAATACCATCACTTCTGCAAATGTTCAAAAGATTCTTCAATCTGAAATCAATGGACAATCATATTGGAAATTATGCTTAATTTTATGCCTGATATTTTTTATTGCAGAAAGTTTAACAATTAGATTAATGAAATAAAAACAGAAAATTTTTTACAATGAAAGTATTATTAAAAAAAGCCAGAATTTTTGATAACAACTCTCCTTATCATCTTAAAAGAAAAGATATTCTTATTGAAAATGGAAAAATAATTCAAATTACTGATAACATACAAGATGATAAAAAAACAAATATTATAGAATCTGAATCTTTGTGCGTTTCTCCTGGATGGATAGATATGCAAGTTGTTTTTGGTGAACCAGGATTTGAACAAAAAGAAAATATTCAGAGTGGATTAAAATGTGCAGCAGCAGGTGGATTTACTTCTGTGTGTGTTCATTCTAATACTAACCCTCCCATTCATAATAGACCCGTTGTTGAATTTTTACTTCAACAATCTCAAAATAATATTGTCAATTTATATCCCGTTGGAACAATTACTTATCAACAAAAGGGCGATGATTTATCTGAAATGTATGATATGATATTAGGCGGTGCTATTGCCTTTTCTGACTATAAAAGCATCATAAAAAACACGCATCTTTTAATGAGAGCAATGCTCTATGCTCAAAATATAGATGCTTTATTAATCATTCATTGTAATGATTACTATTTATCAGCCAATGGACAAATGAATGAAAGTGAAACATCTGCATATCTTGGATTAAAAGGCATTCCTTATATTGCTGAAACTATCTATTTACAAAAAGTAATTGAACTAATGGAATATTATCCCAATGTAAAAGTTCATATTCCAATCATTACTTGCAAAAAAAGCATAGAAATTATTAAACAAGCCAAAAACAAAGGGCTTAATATCACTTGCGGCACATCTACGGCTCATTTATACTTCAATGACTCTGCCTTGATAGATTTTGATACAAACTTAAAATTAATGCCACCCTTGCGAACAGAAGAAGACAGAAAAGCACTTGTAAAAGCAGTATTAAATAGAATTATTGATGTTTTAGTATCTGACCATCAACCGCAGGATATTGAAAGTAAAAATCTTGAATTTGATTTGGCAGATTTTGGAATGATAAATTTACAAACCTCATTCTCTCTTGCAAACGAAGCATTGAATAATGAAAACACAGAAGTTTTAATAGACGCATTCTATCATCAACCCAATAAAATACTTGGATTAAAACAACATACAATTAAAGAAAATGAAATAGCCAATATTACTATTTTTGATACCAAATCAAAATTCACACTCACAAAAGAAAGTAATTTTTCACTTTCTGAAAATTCTCCTCTTTTCAATAAAGAACTAACAGGAAAAGTAATAGGAATAATTAATAACGGAAAAATATTTTTGAATAACTAAATCATACACTATGTTTATAGCAGATAATAATTTGATAATTTTAGAATTAACTACAAGGTGGTTATTAGCCATTTTGTTTTTTTTTCAGGCCTATGATAGAATTTTCAGAATCGGTTTGAAAGAAGCAAGTAATATTATTTATTATCAAAATACAGAACAAAAATTACCATTCTGGTTAGTTCAGTTGGGCACTTATTTAACAGCATATACAGAACTTATTTGTGGGCTACTTTTGTTTTTTGGAATATTCCGTGATATAGCATTGTATGCTCTTTGTATAGATATGCTGGTTGCTGCTTTCGGATTTTCATACTTAAAACCAATGTGGGATATGAAACATTTTTTCCCAAGATTTATTTTATTGTGTATTCAACTTTTTCTTCCTTCTTCTGCTTATGTTATTGCTATTGAAAAATGGTTGATGTAAAACTTTTGTATTAAAAAATGAATAATACTTTTTTTCCAAAATCATATTTACTCTATTACATTATACTTGTTTTTCTTTTTCAAAAATGTGCTCAAATTGTTCCTCTAACGGGTGGAAAAAAAGACACTTCTGCCCCTCAATTATTATCCGTCCATCCGCCCAATTACTCTAAAAATTTTTTAGAAAAGAAAATCATATTTTCTTTTAATGAAAAAATACAATTAATTAATCCATACACTAATATTATTTTAATTCCTCAATCAAATAAAAATCTTGAGTGGAAAATAAAAAATAAAACACTTGAAATCGTTTTACCCGATTCATTACAACCCAATACAACCTATAGAATTATTTTGAATAAAACTATTGCAGACCTTACAGAAAAAAACACATTAGACAACTACGAATACATATTCAGCACAGGAAATTTTATTGATAGTTTTTATATCAAAGGCAATGTAAAAGACGCCTATACATTGAGTAATCAAAAAACTGTTTTGATAGCATTATATAATGAACCCGCTAACGATTCTATTATTTTAAAAGAAAAACCTTTTTATTTTACTAAAACAAATGATGATGGAAATTTTATTATTAAAAATTTACCCAACCGAAAACTGAAAGCATTTGCATATTCTGATAACAACAACAATTTTAATTACGACCCTATAAAAGAAAAAATAGACCTCTATCCTTACCTTGTAAATCCTGATAAAGACAGAATTTTAAATTTTTTAATAGCAGAAGAACAACCTAACAGAAACAATATTAAAAAAATACAAGTAATCAATCCTTATCTTATCCATGTGATATATTCATATCCCGATAAATACGAGCTTTTACAAAATGACAAAAATATTTTCTTAATAAATGATTCAACTTATTCAGATACCTGTAAAATTTTAGTGCATAGCATAGATACTGCAAAAATTATTATCAAGAATTCTACACAAACAGATACAATTAAAATTCCTATTAGTAAAAAATCCTCACAGAAACTACAATACACACAACTCCATCAATTCAACAATCAGCAACCTTTTTATTCACCTATAATCTTGCAATCTAATTTTTGGATAGATACTAATGTTGTAAAAAAAGAAATTCAATTTTTTAATCAATCAGATACCATTCATTCAATACCATTAAATAATCATTTAAAACCCTTTCCTCATCAAATCATCATTAATTACCCTCTTCAACAAAAC
>JBFLVH010000006.1:0-173529 GCA_040758575.1 Bacteroidota bacterium
ATCCCCTCCTGAATCCATTAGTTATCAAGGAGTAGCAAGAGATGCATCTGGAAATATTTTAAGTAATCAACCTATTGGTATTCAATTTCTGATTCATCAAGGGTCTCCATCTGGAACAGTCGTTTTTTCTGAAACTCACTCTACCTCTACCAATGCTGTTGGAATTTTTACTTTAGCCATTGGTTCAGTGAATACTTCAACTTTTCAATCCATACCATGGAATAATGGACCTTATTATCTGGAAGTGAAAATGGACCCTACAGGTGGGTCATCTTATACTCCTATTGGAACACAACAATTGCTTTCTGTCCCCTATGCTTTATATGCCAAAAGTAGTTATACTGCTGCAGGTAGTTTCAGTAGTGCTATTTCTTACTCTACCAATAATGCGCCTCCTATTTCTATCAATAGCAACACTTCTGCTAGTAGCACCACATTGACTTTCTCACAGGGCTCCAACTCTTCCTCTGTGGCTATCAATTTTCCACCTCCACCACCTGCAAACATCACAATGTCCTCATCAGGTATAGCAAGTGTTTCACCAACGAGTGGTAATGCTTTTACATTAGATGTTCCTCCTCCAACTCTGAATGTTACATCTGGTACAAGTGATGCGACTATCAGCATCACACAAGGTAGTATAACAACTACTCAAACCTTATCTTTTCCACCTACCAGTATTAACGGTATCGGAACAGGTATCGCTTCCACAACAATTTCCGGAAACTCATTTACAGTAGATGTCCCATCTCCATCTTTAAGTGTTGCATCTGGTGCAAGTGATGCTACTATCACCATTACACAAGGCACGGCAACAACAACTCAAACCTTATCTTTTCCACCTGCTTCTGTTCCTAATGTTTCTATTAATGCTACAGGTATTGTAACTGTTACTCCTAACAGCGGTACAGCATTTACAATAGGAGCACCTACACCAACTATTACAAGCGGAACAGGGATTAATGTATCCGGCACTTATCCTAATATCAACATAACAAATACTGCCCCTGACCAGACAGTCAATTTAAATGCAGGCACCAATGTTACTGTAACTGGTACTTACCCGAATTTTAATATTTCTTCTGCGCCTACATTATCTCTCGCAGGAAATACTTTATCCATTTCCGGTGGTAATGCAGTAACCTTACCTGCATCTAATGTAACTATCACAGGTGTTTCCCCTGTTGTTGTAACACCTACAACAGGGTCTGTTTTTAATTTAAGTTTAACAACACAAACGTTGAGTTTAACGGGTAATGGCTCTTCCACTTCATATTCATTATCTTCCAATTATGGGGGATTAGTGGCATTGCCAAAGCCAACCTTGAGTATTAATGCACCCCATAGTTTTATTTTATCAGCAGGAGGATATTCTACTAACTTTAATATCGTTCCACCAACCATCTTACCATCAGCGTCAAGTACAGCCAATATAGCGTCTGTAAGTAGCAATACTGCTTCTTTACAATATACTGTTAATGTTCCGCCGCCTGCACTGAGTATAACAAATGGTGCCGGACAAAGTACTTTATCACTTTCACAAGGTCCTGTAACAACTACTGCATTAATAAACACAGGTGCTCCAAATGAATGGCATATTACAGGTAATGCAGGAACTAATCCATCTACCAATTTTATAGGAACAAGTGATGCACAGGATTTTGTTTTTAGAACATCTAATATTGAAAGAATGAGAATATCAAGTAGTGGAAATATCGGTATTGGTACTACTTCTCCTCTTTCTCCTATACATGGTGTTTATAATGGAAGCGTCTATACTACTTTTCAATTTGTAGATTACACATACACATCAAATTCAGCAAGTTATGGATTATTTGTTGGTGCAAAAAATACCGGTGGTGGAAATATTTTGGGAGGGTATTATAATGTAACGAACTCCGGTGCTTCTTATCTTGCAACAGCATTAGGTGCGTACGCAACTTCAAATGCCAGTTTGAATTATGGAATAGACGCTGCCGCCACAGGGACTACCACTAACACTAATTACGGAGGAAGCTTTTATGCTGCCAATGGAACTAATAATTATGGAATTTATACTGTTGTTAATAGTAATAATGCATCATTTAATAATGCAGGCATTTATGCTGTAAGCTCGGGAAACAATGGAATGGCAGGAAGATTTTTAATCTCATCAAACACTAACGCTTCTGATGTTGTATATGCTGAAACACAGGGAACCGGAACTGCTATTCATGCAAAAACAGCAGGTAATACCGCACTATGGATAGAAGATGGGCATATAAAAACAACGAAATCTACAGCATTTTCTCTAAGTACAACTGTAATTAATTGTACGGGATGGTTAACTTGTACCTCTCCCCTAATTGCTTCTACAAGTAATGATGTTTCTGGTTATATTTATTGGACTAGTGGAGGATCTATTTTAACTGGCAGTAAAATACAAGGGCAGGTAATTTTTTCAAAAACCTATAATTCTCCACCTCATGTTATACTTACACCCTACATAGTAGCAAGTGGAATTCCTTCCAATAGTTCAATCAGCGTTATGTTAACCAATGTTACACCGAATATGTTTGAATATACTATCATAGTTAATGCTCTAAGCAATATTACAGGTGTTACAGAGTTCAGATTGTATTACATGGTAATGGAAGGAAATTAAAAATTGATAATGATTAAAAAATTTTACATATTTGCAAAAAAATAATTTATGAAAAGATTTTATGTTTTTATTTTTTCAATGGCGAGTGTTTATTTAATTGCTCAAATATCCCCTCCTGAATCCATTAGTTATCAAGGAGTAGCAAGAGATGCATCTGGAAATATTTTAAGTAATCAACCTATTGGTATTCAATTTCTGATTCATCAAGGGTCTCCATCTGGAACAGTCGTTTTTTCTGAAACTCACTCTACCTCTACCAATGCTGTTGGAATTTTTACTTTAGCCATTGGTTCAGTGAATACTTCAACTTTTCAATCCATACCATGGAATAATGGACCTTATTATCTGGAAGTGAAAATGGACCCTACAGGTGGGTCATCTTATACTCCTATTGGAACACAACAATTGCTTTCTGTCCCCTATGCTTTATATGCCAAAAGTAGTTATACTGCTGCAGGTAGTTTCAGTAGTGCTATTTCTTACTCTACCAATAATGCGCCTCCTATTTCTATCAATAGCAACACTTCTGCTAGTAGCACCACATTGACTTTCTCACAGGGCTCCAACTCTTCCTCTGTGGCTATCAATTTTCCACCTCCACCACCTGCAAACATCACAATGTCCTCATCAGGTATAGCAAGTGTTTCACCAACGAGTGGTAATGCTTTTACATTAGATGTTCCTCCTCCAACTCTGAATGTTACATCTGGTACAAGTGATGCGACTATCAGCATCACACAAGGTAGTATAACAACTACTCAAACCTTATCTTTTCCACCTACCAGTATTAACGGTATCGGAACAGGTATCGCTTCCACAACAATTTCCGGAAACTCATTTACAGTAGATGTCCCATCTCCATCTTTAAGTGTTGCATCTGGTGCAAGTGATGCTACTATCACCATTACACAAGGCACGGCAACAACAACTCAAACCTTATCTTTTCCACCTGCTTCTGTTCCTAATGTTTCTATTAATGCTACAGGTATTGTAACTGTTACTCCTAACAGCGGTACAGCATTTACAATAGGAGCACCTACACCAACTATTACAAGCGGAACAGGGATTAATGTATCCGGCACTTATCCTAATATCAACATAACAAATACTGCCCCTGACCAGACAGTCAATTTAAATGCAGGCACCAATGTTACTGTAACTGGTACTTACCCGAATTTTAATATTTCTTCTGCGCCTACATTATCTCTCGCAGGAAATACTTTATCCATTTCCGGTGGTAATGCAGTAACCTTACCTGCATCTAATGTAACTATCACAGGTGTTTCCCCTGTTGTTGTAACACCTACAACAGGGTCTGTTTTTAATTTAAGTTTAACAACACAAACGTTGAGTTTAACGGGTAATGGCTCTTCCACTTCATATTCATTATCTTCCAATTATGGGGGATTAGTGGCATTGCCAAAGCCAACCTTGAGTATTAATGCACCCCATAGTTTTATTTTATCAGCAGGAGGATATTCTACTAACTTTAATATCGTTCCACCAACCATCTTACCATCAGCGTCAAGTACAGCCAATATAGCGTCTGTAAGTAGCAATACTGCTTCTTTACAATATACTGTTAATGTTCCGCCGCCTGCACTGAGTATAACAAATGGTGCCGGACAAAGTACTTTATCACTTTCACAAGGTCCTGTAACAACTACTGCATTAATAAACACAGGTGCTCCAAATGAATGGCATATTACAGGTAATGCAGGAACTAATCCATCTACCAATTTTATAGGAACAAGTGATGCACAGGATTTTGTTTTTAGAACATCTAATATTGAAAGAATGAGAATATCAAGTAGTGGAAATATCGGTATTGGTACTACTTCTCCTCTTTCTCCTATACATGGTGTTTATAATGGAAGCGTCTATACTACTTTTCAATTTGTAGATTACACATACACATCAAATTCAGCAAGTTATGGATTATTTGTTGGTGCAAAAAATACCGGTGGTGGAAATATTTTGGGAGGGTATTATAATGTAACGAACTCCGGTGCTTCTTATCTTGCAACAGCATTAGGTGCGTACGCAACTTCAAATGCCAGTTTGAATTATGGAATAGACGCTGCCGCCACAGGGACTACCACTAACACTAATTACGGAGGAAGCTTTTATGCTGCCAATGGAACTAATAATTATGGAATTTATACTGTTGTTAATAGTAATAATGCATCATTTAATAATGCAGGCATTTATGCTGTAAGCTCGGGAAACAATGGAATGGCAGGAAGATTTTTAATCAATAATTCTTCAAATAATTCCTCTGTTTTATATGTAGAAAACTCTGGTAGTGGACCTTTAGCTCTATTCACCGGAAATGGAAATGTAGGAATAGGAACTACTACACCTCAATCTTTTTTGCATGTAACAAGTCCTGGTTCTGCATCTACAAATGTTTTTCAAATAGGAAATGGTAATCAACCATCTTTTGAATGGCTATTTGATGTAGATGGAGCATCTAATTTAACTATTAAAAATGAAGGTGCTGGGTACCCTTACTGGAGCATGACAAATAATAATATTGTAGGTATTAATACTTCTAATTCCATTGGTTCAGCAGATTTTATAGTGAGTTATAATTCTAATCACACCACCGGATACGCCGGAATGTATGTAAACTCTGCTACAGGTGGCCTGCCCTTTTATGGATATGCAAAAGGAGGGTCTGCAATCGCATGGTCATATATAGATAATGCCAATACATGGATATTAAATAATGGTGGAGCGAATAGAATCGCAGTTACAACAGCAGGAAACATGGGGATAGGAACCCTTTCCCCATCAAGTGAATTATCAGTTGTTGGTAACATAGACATTCCTCCAACAAATTCATACAAATATACTTCTCCTAAAACATATACATTAAATATTCATCCTTCATCTTTTAATCCTGAGAACTCAACTGTATCCTATACATTAGGACCTGGCGGAGTAATGGGACCAGCGCCCGTTGGTACTGGCACTCTTTCAACAGGGTTAACATGTTATTATGAAACCCCCCTTTTATTACCTTATAATTGTACTATTACAGCGATATATGCCAATGTTATAGACAATGATGCAAATTATAATATCAGTCAAATACAAATATTTAAAAGCGATTTTGCTGTCGGAACACCGTTTGGAAATACTACTTTAATAGGGACATCTTTGGGAACAGGAGGAGTGAATCCTAATTTTCAACAGTTAAATTCTTCCTTAAGTGAAATATATAATAATACTAATTATTCCTATTACATTAGAGTTGGCATGAGTTATCCGGGGCCTACCACTGCTACTATTAAATTAGGAAAAATACTCATAATTTATCAAGTTCTTGAAACTGATTAAAATTTGACATAATTATGAATAGTAGAAGAGCATATTTTATATTTTTAATTAAGCATTGTGTATTACTTTTAAATCTTGCTATTTCTCAAACCTCCCCTCCTGAATTGATTAGTTATCAAGGCATAGCAAGAGATGCAGCAGGGAATGTTTTGAGCGGACAGCAAATAGGTATTAATTTTATTATCCATCAATATACACCCAATGGAACCCCTGTTTTTGCTGCAGCACATACTACTACTACCAATGCTGTTGGGCTTTTTACTTTAGCCATTGGCTCAGTGAATACTGCATCCTTTCAAGCAATAGATTGGTCAAAAGGACCGTACTTTTTAGAAGTAGAGTTAGACCCAACAGGCACCGGAACATCTTATACTTCAATAGGTACCCAACAAATACTTTCTGTACCTTATGCTTTGTATAGTAAAAAATCTGAAACAACAGAAAATGTTGTAAATACTGGTACTGCCACAGCATGGAATACACAAGGCAATTATCAAACAGATTCTATTATGAATTTTTTGGGAACCATAGATAACTTTCCATTGATATTCCGAACAAGCAATATGGAAAGAATGAGAATTACCCAAACAGGTAAAATCAGAATTGGTAATACAACCATACCCCCAAAAGCATTGGTAAGTGTGTTTGGTTCATTAAATGATACAGTGCTGGCACATTTCAGTAACACTAATTCATCTGCCAGTATTTTAGATGTTTATAATCTGGGTGGATATGCAGGGGTTACTATGCGCAGTGGAACCATTAATCAGGATACAGGTTTTATTGGTATGAAAAATAATGATGGTTTATTGATTTATTCTACTAAAAAAACCAATATGTTTAATAAAGATTCATTGAAAATGTATTCAGACAATAGTGTGGCATTAGGAGCTAATCACAACTTTAATATTTTTACTAAAAATGATACCATTCATTTGTGGGGAAGAACGATGCTGAGTTATTCCGCTCTATTGAACACACCTACAGATAATGCTATGACCATTAACTTTGGTAATGCACAAAGTTATGGAGCAGCAGGCTTAAAGGTTAATCACTACAATTCTTCTGTAAATAGTAGTTTTGGTATCTATATAAATAGCAGCGGTTCTACTTCCAGTGGGCCACTGGTTGGATTAGGTTCTTATATAACTACTAATTCAGGTTCTACAAAGAAAAGCATTGAAAGTTATGTATCAGGCACAGGTGGTCCTAATATTGCTTTATTTTTACAAAGTGATACAGGGACGGTAATGTTAGATGGTTACACTAACTGGGCTATTTATTCTAATGGCGGTAATATTATGTTCAGAGATGGACACATAGTTTCAAACTACAATTCAAATAACTTTCATCCTGTTATTACTTATACATCAACAGGAGGAACATTATCTGCAAGTTTGGGATTATATGCTACTGATACCAAGGGGATTATAAATTACAATATCGGTTCCACCGCAATTGGTAACATTACTGTTACTTTTGGCACTCCCTATTCACATAATCCTACCGTTGTATTTTCCAACTCTGGAGACGCAAATGTAAAACTAGTATCCGTTTCAACAACCGGATTTATTTTACAAGTTTATCAACCGGGTGTTGCTCCAACATCGGGAGAGATTCATTATATCGTTATTGAATAAAAAATTAAATATATGAAAAAAACAATTTTAATTATACTGATATGGCAGATGACCCTAATGATGGTGAGTCAAACCATTACACCTTATGTTATTAATAGCTGCGGAGGAGAAGGTAGTGTGGGTGGAGTTACATTAAATTATAATATCGGAGAAACATTTATCAGTACAATTGATAATGGTGTGAACATGATTACACAAGGATTTTTGCAACCTGAAGGAGGTAAGTTTAATTTACTGGCTAATTATACAGTAACTTCTGTTTCGTGTATCGGAAAGCAAGATGGTAGTATTTTAATTACTAAGTCGCATACGGGGATAGTGCCTCAAAGTTTAAATTATCAAATTTTTTGGAGCGATACGCTTTGTCCTACTAATGATTGTGATGAGGTGGATAGTTTAGCTCCTGGTACTTATAGTGTAATGATTATTGCTTATGATGGTTCTGCTCCTATTGATACATTTATTATTCCTAATATTGTAGTATCACCTTCTGACCAACCCTGTAAAGTAAAAGTTTTTACCTATATCAGTCCTAATAACGATGGACAAAATGATTATTTCTATATTGAAAATATTGAAGAATATCCTGATAATATAGTGCAAATATTTAACCGTTGGGGACAACTGATTGTAGAAATTAAAAATTATGATAATCAGGAAAATGCCTGGGGCAGCAAGAAATATCCTATCACTGTTCCAGGTGGTACTTATTATTATTTAATTGACCTGAATGGAAAAGGAAAAGATTTAGTGAAAGGATTTATGGAATTGATTAAATAAACTTTAAAATCACCTGTTATGAAAAAACTTTTTTTATGTATGCTTTTATTGCTGGGAACAGCTTATGCACAGCAAGACCCACAATATAATATGTATTTGTTTAATCAGTATATTATTAACCCAGCTTATGGAGGTACGAGAGAAGCAACCGCTATAGTAGCATCATTGAGAAATCAATGGCTGAGTTTTCCAGGTGCTCCTAAAACGGCGTATCTTTCTGTGCATGCACCCATCAAAAAATATCGTTTGGGCTATGGTATTGCCGCTATGAATGACAGAATAGGTGCCAGAAATACATCGGCAGGGTATGGTAGTATTTCTTACATTCTTCCTTTATCTTCTAAATGGAAATTATCTTTCGGTGCGCGTGCGGGAGCTATCAATTATCAGTTTAATTTAGATAAAACAGAATATAAAGATGCAAGTGATAATTCTTTTATTCAATTAAATAATTTTCAAAAAACTGTGCTGGATATAGATGCCGGTATTTATGTTTATACTCGTTCATTTTACTTTGGATTAAGTGCTACTCATTTAAATCAAGCACGGCTTATTAATAGCAGTTACTCTATTGGAGGTGGAACGGCCAGCATTATGTATAATTTAAAGGCACACGGATTTTTTATCATTGGTAAATCCTTTTTCATCAACAATAATTTTCTGCTCAATGTCAACTATTTACAACAATCAGTGGGTTCTATATGGAAAGGGGATTTATCTGTTAATAGTTTGATAAAAAACAGAGTATGGTTGGGTATTTTTGTAAGAGGAGGTTATGGTGGCGGAACGTTGATGCAAGTAATTGTATCTAAACAATTAAGAATTGGTTTATCTTATGATAGAGGTGGTGGAAAAGCATCTCCACTTGGAAACACTTATGAAGTGATGATTGGATGGGATATCCGCCCAAAAAATAACACAGCAGTTATTAACCCAAGATTCTTATAATAACTTAATTAAATTATTTCAATCAATGAAAACATTTCAATATAGTTTAATTTTCATCCTGCTCATTAGCAAAATGATGGCTTTTTCACAAGAGCCTAAAGGAGATAAATATTTTTCTCAAAAAATGTATGCTAATGCCATTAAGTATTACGAAAAAGCATTGAAAAAAGATAATAATAATGCAATCTTGCTATATAAGGCAGGTATAAGTTATTATCATATTTCAAATTATGATAAAGCATTTGAATATCTTCAAAAAGCATATCAAATCAACTCATCACCATCTAATGTGGAAGATTTATTTTATTATGGAAATGTTTTGAAAATAAAAGAAAAATATGATGAAGCATTAAAAGTATTTTACAAGGTTATAGAAAGTAATCCCAATAATACATTAGTAAAAAATTCATTAAAAGCATGTGCAGAAATCAGAAATATTCTAACAAAGCCCAAAGAATACGATGTTCAATTATTAGATATTAATACTGAAAGCACTGAATTTGTAGCGGGCATTAATGAAGATCATTTATTATTAGTCAAGGAATCTAAAGTGCCTGAGATGTTTGATGAAATAAATAGCAGCTATGACAATGGATTTTTTTATGATGTTTATTTATATGATTCTAAAAAAAATGTAGTAAAAAAATTCTCAAAACAACTTAATCAGGATTATGCCTATGATGGTCCAGTTGCGTTTTCACCTGATGGAAAGGAATTTATTTTTACACGATCAAAATACAATCCTTCTAAAAATACAAATACTACTCAACTTTATATCGCCGATTATACAAAAGGAAAAATTAAAAATATTCGTCCATTTGAATACAATAGCAGCGAATACAATGTAGCCCATGCTGCTTATAGTCCAGATGGCAATACTCTCTTTTTTGTTTCTGATATGCCCGGTGGATTTGGACAAACAGATATATGGATGTGTAAAAAAGAAAATGGAAAATGGAGTCAACCCAAGAATTTAGGTGGAGATATTAATACAAGTGGAAAAGAGATGTTCCCTTATGTAAGAAAAGATGGGAAATTGTTTTTTTCTTCTGATGGCTTGCCCGGGTTAGGCGGATTAGACATTTTTTCTGCCCAACAAAAAGAAGGTATATGGTTGGTAGACAGAATGGAAAGTTTAAAATTAAATAGCAGTTACGACGATTTTGCCGTTGTGTTTACAAGCGATAGTACAGGATATTTTTCATCTAATAGAAGTGGAGGAAAAGGTAAAGATGATATTTACTCATTTAAGTTTCGTAATTTATCTATGAAAATAGATGGAAAAATTTTACTTACAGAAAACATCAACAATCCTGCACCTAATGTAAAAGTATTTCTATTAGATGGTAACGGAAAAAAAGTAGATTCTACCATTACAGATAATCAGGGAAATTTTGAATTTAATTATTTAGATTACAACAAGACCTATTTGGTACAAGTAGATGATGAAGCCCCTGAATTCAAAGGCAAAGCAAGATTTTATATGGCCAAGGATGGAAAGGTAATCCGTGTGAGTAAAAAAATGAATGATGAAAAATTTGTCTTCAAATTATTACCTTACGAAAAACATCCTATTGAGGATATTAAAGGAGATGGAGACCTTACTTTATCAGGAAATTTTTTAATAGCTGGTAACACTTCATTGCCACTGAAAAATGCCAAAATTATTATTAAAACACCATCAGGAGATATTGTGGATACAGCTACCACCAACGAGTTTGGCGCTTTTGCTTTCAAATATCTGGATTATGACCAAAATTATATTATCACATTTGATGACAGAGATTTAAATCTTTCACCGGGAACAAAATTAATTTTAACCAATAAAGCAGGAAAGGAAATAAAAACTTTTGTATATAATCCTAATCAGGGATTTAAATTTGAACTGTTAGAAACTGATAAAGTAGTATTCAAAGAACTTTCTCTTCCTGATAGCGACTTAATGTTTTCTCTGAAAGGATATTTGAAAGATACCAAACTGAATCCTTTATCCAATGTGGAATTAAAGGTAGTAGATGAAGAAAAGGTTTTACAAACTATACAAACAGATGAAAATGGAATGTTTAATATTGAAAATTTGAAATTTAAAACAGGCGTGTCTTTTGATATTGATGAAAAAAATGAAAAATTAAAAAATTTGAATGTGGTATTAATTACAGATAATAAAAACAGGATTATCAAAAGATTAGTAAGAGGTATGGGCGGAGAATTTAAAATACAACTGTTAGACCTTGAAAAAACAACATTATCTCAATACACTGTAGATGACCCATGGTTAAAAGTATTAAACCTTAAAAATGCCAAAAAGAAAGATAGTATCACTGTAATAGAAAATATTAATTACGCCCTGAATGAATTCAAATTTGATGAAGCAGGAAAAAGAATTTTAGATAAAGTCGTGCAGATATTAAAAAACAACCCTGATTTGTATGTAGAAATAAGTTCTCACACCGATAGCCGCGCAGATGATAATTACAACCTGAAATTGTCTCAAAAAAGAGCACAATATGTGGTAGATTATTTAATACTCAATGATGTTGATAAAAAACGATTGAAAGCTATTGGTTATGGTGAAAAAAAATTATTAAACAAATGTGGCAACAATGTAACCTGTACTGAAGAAGAACACGCTGTTAATAGAAGAACTGAATTCAAAATCGTTGATAAATCAGCGTTTGAAAATAATTAGTATTCAAATGTCTTCATCACTTTGGTTCAGCTTGTATGATAATAACGAGTATCAAGGCAGTGAGCCCACTTTCTGGGATGTAAGTCATATCAAGGGAATTAAAGAATTAGAACAGAATACAGAAATTATTTATCAGGAATTACTGCAATTTATTGCCCATCAGGAAATGGAGGCACATTTTAATATTACAATGGTAGAAAAGCCAAAAACATGGAAAGTTCGCTCTTTAAGAGTTTGGAGTGTAGAGATGTATCAATATCAAAAATATTTTCCCCAAACAATGGCATTATTATCTCAAATTGATAATGTAGTAAATGTAGGATTTAACTTATTAGAACCACATTCAAAAATTAAGCCACATCAGGGAGATACCAATGCTATCATTCGTTGTCATTTACCATTAGAAGTTCCCGAAGAAAAAGAAAAATGTTTTTTGGTTGTAAAAAATGAAAAAAGATATTGGGAAAAAGGCAAGGTGATGGCTTTTTCAGATACTTACACACATTATGCAGAAAATAATACTCATCAAAGAAGAATCATTTTATTGTTTGATATACTTCGTCCTGAATTTGCATCGCAAAAACTTAAAATAAGTGCCACAGTGCTTACAAGTTTTTATTTACAACAAATAGGCAATTTTTTTCCATCATTATATAAATTGCCAAGAAAATATTTCAAGCCATTACTTTATCCAATGATTAAAATTATCAAATGGGCTATACCCATTAGAAATTATCTCAAAAAATAAATTATGCAGCACATAGTTATATCTTCTCAAAATAAGAAAGAAAAATATGATGAATTATATCAACAGTTGGTTCATATCTTACATAGCGAAAAGGATGTAATAGCACGAATGTCTACCATTTGTAGTGCTATTAAAGAAGCATTTGATTTTTATTGGATAGGTTTTTACAGAGTAGTAGATAATGAACTTGTAGTTGGTCCCTATATTGGCACACTTGGTTGTTTAAGAATCCAAAAAGGCAAAGGTGTGTGCGGAACAGCATGGAAAGAAGAGAAAACAATTATTGTGAAAGATGTAAATAATTTTGAAGGACACATTGCATGCAGTAGTGAATCAAAATCAGAAATTGTAGTGCCTGTTTTTAAGGAGAATAATATTGCAGCCGTTCTGGATATTGACCATACAGAGTATGCCACTTTTGATGAGATAGATCAATATGGTTTGGAAAAAATTGTAACTTTAATATTCATTTAGAGATCATTTTTCTTTTTAATACACCACCTTTTATATCTTTAATTCTATCCATAACTATAAATGCGTTTGGGTCTATTTTCTCAATTTCAGAATTTATTTTATTTATCTCTAATCTGGTAATAACAGTATAAATAATATCTATTTCCTGATGTATATGACTTTGATTAAGCCCTTTTTGACCTTTATAAATAGTTACACTTTTATTTAGTTTAGTAATTAGCATTTCTTTAATTTCATTGGAATGATTAGAAATGATTGTCATTCCAAGATATTCATCAAATCCTTCCACAATAAAATCAAGAGTTTTAGACGCAGATAAATAAGTAATCATTGAATATAATGCTTTGTCCACACCTAAAAAATAAGCAGCAAAACTAAATATGACAACATTTATAATAGTTATTACATCTCCAATTGTGCTGCCAAATTTTTTACTTAAATAAATAGCCAAAATTTCAGTTCCGTCAATCACAGTTCCACCTCTTATAGCAAATCCAATGCCAGCACCTAAAAAAAATCCACCAAAAATAGATACTAAAATATTATCATCAGTAACATTGGGAAAGGGAACTACTGCTAATATAAAAGACAACAAAGAAATAGAAAATGCAGATCTAATAGCAAAGTTTTTCCCCATAACCTTATATGCAAGTATAATGAATGGAATATTCACCAATATAATAAATACATATAATGGTAATTGAGTAATGAATGAAAGTAATAATGATATTCCTGTTGCACCACCATCAATAAATTGATTCGTTAGCAAAAAACCTTTGAATCCAAATGCTGCAAGAAATACAGAAAGAACAATTAATATCACATCCTTTAAAAATCTTTTTAATTCTTTCTTTAAAATAATTATCTTTTTAGCTAATAAATAATGATTGTATGGTTGATTGTATTCATCTTTCTTTTGCTTATTAACTTGATCAAGTATAAGTTTAATAAAAATAGGATTCATTTTTTACATATTTATTTTTTAATTTATCACTTCCTCAATTTTCCTACAATTCCAAGTGGTAAATATTGATTCGTTTTAGATGGTATGTATAATTCACCATATTCTAAATGAGATTTTTTTTCTTGAGCAAATGGATTCAAAAGATTTCTTACAATCAAAGATGATAAACCTAATGAATAAGCATTGAGTATCAACAAATGTTTTTCTGGATGAAGTAATTGCAAAACATATTCCACCATTTCATTGAGTAATTCTTCTAATTTCCATTTTTCTCCTTTTGGTCCATGACCGTATGCGGGCGGATCTAACACTATACAATGATAATAATTATTTTTCCTTACCTGTCTTTTTACAAATGTCATAGCATCTTCTACTATCCAACGAATATTTTTTTGTTGATTGAGTTGTGCGTTTTCATTAGCCCAACTTACAATTTGCTTAACACTATCAACATGCGTTACCTTTGCACCTGCTAATGCCCCTGCAATAGAAGCCGCACCTGTGTATGCAAATAAATTCAACATTTGTGCGTTAGGTATTGTTTTCAAAAAATGAAATATTTCATGCCAGTTAGGATATTGTTCAGGAAATACTCCTACATGTTTAAATCCTGTCAAACTCAATTTGAGTTGCATAGTAGTATTTTCGCCCATCGGTACCTGTATAATCCATTTATCAGGAATATTTTTTATATTTTTCCATCTGCCTGAATTACTTCCTGTTTGAATAAATTCTACATGGGCTAATTGATACCATTGAGTATCATTCATTGCAGGTTTCCACAATGCTTGTGGTTCAGGGCGAATGAGAATATACTTTCCAAATCTTTCTAACTTTTTAAAGTTCCCAACATCCAGCAGTTCATAATCCTGCCAATGTTTTACTTGAATTGCTTGTATCATGATTTTTAATAAGGGATAACGGATTTATTATTATTGTTGTAATTAGGTTCTGTAGAGTTTGATGGTGGATTATTTTTATTTTGATTGTTATATTTCTCTATATCAATATTATCATCATATCTGTTTCCAATTAAACCAATGGTAAAAACAATTTGCGTAAGATTTAAACGAAGATTACTTACATCTGAATATTTAGGATTATACATATAATAAGTTTGTTTGTTAGAAAATGTTTTAATAATTGCAAAGTCGTAGTAAAAATTAGTAGTTTTAAATCCTAAGCCCAATGAAAAAGCATTTCTTACATAATCACCTGTAATTTGATTTCCAAAGGGACTGCCATAAGATGCCCAACCTATGCGGAACATCACGGGCTTGGTATTCAATTCAATGCCTGTTCGTAAATTGCCTGATAGTTTGTATTTTTCTTTAATGGCTTTGTTGGCATTATCAAACACGCCTGCATCACTACTTTTCAACATACCTTGTGTATAATCAATCATTTCATATTCCGCATTAACAGACATTATGTTACTAAAAATTCCAGACATAGCTGCACCTAATTTAGAAGGTGTAACAATGCGATAATTATACAATCCACCGCCATCAGGCACAGTAGCCATATAAGATTGACCTTCATCCCAATTAGAAATAAAAGTATAGGCGTAAATATCTTTTGCTTTATACCAAGTAGGTGAATGATAATATATACCTAATCTGAAATAATCAGAAGTTCGCCATATAGCGCCTAATTTTACATTAATACCAGTAGCAGTGGTGGTGTAAGTGGTTTGATAATGAAAATCTTTTATTCCGCCTAATCCATTGTAATAATAAACAGGATAAGAGTATGAAGACACATAAGTATTTCCAGTGTCTTTTACAATATACATTTGATTTTGGTCATCTATTTCTGCGTAATCAGAGGTGTAAGCAAATTTCAAAAAAGGAATAGCCAATGTTGCTCCTAAATACACTTTATCGTCCAATACATAAGCAAAAGAAAAATTCAAATCATTTATTCTGCCTGATTTACTGATTTGTTGCTGTTGCAAAAATGATTTTGAGGTATCTATGTATGAATAATATGAATTAAAATTATTAGTATCTAACATATCTATTACATAAATGTTGTAAGCCATTCCTTCGTATAATGGGTCTAATTTATTGTATGGTTTTCCTTTGGCATAACTCATCATATCTAATGTTATAGATTTGCCATGTGTAGGTCTTCCTTTAATTTGTATTTCCTGATTAAAGTTTTGTATTTGATTAAGTGTTATTGCTATAGTATAACGATTATTAGAATTTTTCTTGTCCATTCCTACGCCGGAAATACCTAAAAAATTAAATGTCAAAGCAGGACTAAATTTTTTTTCAGTGTTTTGATTGAACTGCGAAATAGTATTGGCAAAATTCAATCCAAATGAAAAATTTAAATCACTTCGTATCATTAATCCTAAACCAGCAGGATTGTAAGATGCACAACTAATATCTCCTCCTAATGCATTCATAGCCCCCGAAAGCCCTAAAAACCTTGTAGTGCCACCAATACCTATATTAGAATAACGAATGACATCTTCATCTGTTTGTGCTAATAACCAATGATTGAAAATGATTATGCTTAATAAGAAATAATTTTTCATAAAAAATTTTTTAATCATTGTTGTTCAAAACCCTCCCCCATCTCCTTCTGCCATAGGCGGAGAGTAGAGGGGTGGGTTCTTCATTACGGAAGCCATCTTCTTTTAGAAATTTCTCTTTCTCTGTGATATTGTGTCATCTGATATACTTTACTTAAAATATTTTTTTCCTGTTCTGACAGAGTTTTGTGTCTTCTTTGATACATTTGTTCTGCTGTTTGAAACATTTTTTCTAAATGATACTCCTCACAATCATCTACTCCACCCCAAATAAAAGAAGGAATGTGTTTGGATGGAAATCCTGCACCAAAAATATTGGCTGCCACTCCTGCTACTGTGCCTGTATTGAACATCGTATTAATTCCACATTTAGAATGATCGCCCATAATTAATCCACAGAATTGCAAGCCCGTGTTTTCAAAATAATCTTTAAGATAATTATACATTTTTACCTCACCATAATTGTTTTTCAAATTACTATTATTTGTATCAGCGCCCAAATTGCACCATTCTCCAATAACTGAATTGCCAATAAATCCATCGTGGGCTTTATTAGAGTATGCAAAGAAAACAGAATTATTGACTTCGCCACCTACTTTGCAATGTGGGCCTATTGTAGTAGCGCCATAAATTTTCGCTCCCATTTTTAACACAGCGTCAATCCCAAGTGCTAATCCACCTCTTATTAAACATCCTTCCATTACTTCTGCATTATCACCAATATAAATATATCCTGGGTTGGTATTCAAAATACTGCCTTCTACTTTGGCAGTAGGTGCAATATATAATTTTTTTTCTGGACCAATTAATTTATTAGTTGAACTTAATAAACCCTTTGGCAAATCCACAATAAAATTTTCAAAATCAAAATTCAACATTGCTTCATTGTATTGAAAAATCTGATAGGGATATTGCAAATACATCAAAGTCACATCACTTGCTATCTTTTCAGATTGTAACAATGCTTTTTGATAATGTGGACTTTGTGGGTGAATTAAAAATGGTATTTCTGAAAAAAGAAAAGAAATATTTTGTTCATTGTATTTAATAAAACCTTTGTACGCAAGTAATGTGTCATTCCATTGTAATCCCTTGTATGTAGTAAGTTTTTTAATTTGAGCAATGATATTTTTATCAGGCAATAAAGCACTGTTGATATACAGCATTTCATCTTCAATATCCAGCACTTTATCTGTATTCAAGTATTGAGCAGAGAGAGGAATAACTTCGTATTCAGAAAAAATTTTTTGCCACCTTTCTTTGATAGTAAAAATACCCATTCTAATATCACTAATGCTCCTTGTGAATGTGAGAGGAAGTAAAGACGCCCAATGATGTGGTAAATCAAAAAGAATTATTTTCATATAGTATTACTTTTATTACTGTTATTTGAAGATGGAATATTTTTCTTTTTAATTGAATCCGTTTTTTTATCATAACCATAAGGACAATGCTTGCAACCGCTTTTACAACAATAGCCCCTCTTTAAATGGTATTTTTCAGTAAATACAATGTATCCCTCTTCTGAAATATAAAAATCTTCTGGTTCTAAATCCTTTCTGTTCATTGTGGTAAATTTACAAAATAATTTGCTTTTGCTGATTAATCCTCTAACATATTTTACCATTCATTTCAGGTATTTGTTTGCATTCAAAACTTCAATTACCTTTGCACAAAAATAAAATTATGAAAAACCACGAAATTGATTACAAAATTTATGGAGAAGAATTACAATGCGTAGAAATTATTTTAGACCCTAACGAAACAGTTGTAGCCGAGCCCGGCAGCTTAATGTATATGGATGATGGTATTAAAATGGAAACCATCTTTGGTGATGGCTCTCAACAATCTTTTTTAGGTAAAATATTTTCTGCTGGTAAAAGATTATTGACAGGTGAAAATTTGTTTATCACTGCCTACACCAATGTTTCTTCTGAAAGAAAACAGGTAACATTTGCTGCACCTTATACGGGAAAAATTATTCCTATCAATTTAATGCAATATAATGAAAAAATTATTTGTCAAAAAGATAGTTTTTTATGTGCAGCAAAAGGTGTGAGTATAGGTATTGAATTTCAAAGAAAATTAGGTGCTGGATTATTTGGTGGAGAAGGATTTATTATGCAAAAATTAGAAGGAGATGGAATGGCGTTTATGCATTCTGGCGGATATATTATTCACAAAACATTACAATCTGGCGAATTAATCAAAGTAGATACGGGCTGTATTGTGGCATTTACTTATTCTGTAGATTATGATATTCAGTTTGTCGGGGGCATTAAAAACACTTTGTTTGGTGGAGAAGGCGTGTTTTTTGCAACATTAAAAGGTCCGGGTGAAGTGTGGTTACAATCTTTACCGATCAGCCGTTTGGCAGGCAGAATATTATCCTATGCTACTACTTCCCGCAGAGAAGAAGGCAGTATATTAGGCGGATTAGGAGATTTAATTGATGGAGATTAAGTATTAAAGAAAAGCCGCTACACTATTATATTGGAAAATTAACAGTCCTGTTTTAATACTTGTGCATTGATTTATCATTTTTACATTCATTCAAATTACTGCATATTTGCAGTGTGAATTTTATTTGGAATGGAAAATTCCCGAATTGAATATAAATCTCAACTAACGAAAGATATAAGGTGTAATAGCTTTTCTGTTCCAAGAAATAAGGAAATTATGAGAATATACAAAGACCTTGAATTGGTTGAACAATTAGGAACAGGAATACAAAGAATTCTACAAGTTTATGGAAAAGAATGTTTTATCATTACTGACCACTTTGTTAAAGTTACATTTCCAAGCGACACTGTTGCATTAAAGTTCCTTCAAAAAAATAAAAGAAATGAACAACTTACCCCGCAAGTTACCCCGCAAATTGCCGAGCAAGTTGCTGAATTATTAATGGTTTTCAAAGGCGAACATAACAGACAGGAATTACAAAATAAAGTAAACATAAAAGATAGAGAATATTTCAGAAAAGAGTATCTACAAAAAGCATTGAATTTGGGACTGATTGAAATGACCATTCCTGATAAACCCAATAGTAAAAATCAAAAATATAGATTAACCCCTCTTGGCTTAAATATGAAAAAGAAATTAAGGAAAAGATAATTTTCTCTATAAATCCGTGATAAAATGATTTTCTTACTTACCTACAAATATTGCAATCTGTAATTAAATAATTATTCCCCCATACATTTCTATTCATTACTTTTGCAAGTGAAAAAAATTATCTATGGAAAATATTCATCCCATCAATGTAACAGGTCGTATTGCCCCAAAAAAATGAATTACAAAAAAACTATTTCCACAATTCTTTGACAAAAATGGTAAGTAAGAAAGTGCAAGATTAAGAGAATTATCTGAAAATGTAAAACATTACAATAACAAAAAAGCAATATTGATTTTATAGTAAGATATTAATTACATCTTATGCAACAGGGCGAAATAGAAATTTATAAAACTCCGTCTGGAACTGAAATTCAAGTTAAACTGATGAAGGATACGGTTTGGTTAGATGCCCATCTAATAGCGATATTATTTGATGTTCAACGTCCTGCTATTGTAAAGCATATTAAAAATATTTATGAAAGTGGCGAGTTATCCGAAATCTCAACCTGTTCCATTTTGGAACAGGTTGCATCTGATGGAAAAAAACGTAAGATGAAATTATATAATTTAGATATGATTATTTCCATAGGTTATCGTGTCAATTCTAAAAAGGCCACCCTGTTTCGCCAATGGGCAACACATAGATTAAAAGATTATTTAATTAAAGGATATGCTATTAACCAAAAAAGATTAGAAGAAAATAAGACAAAGTTTTTACAAACATTAGAAGAATTAAAAATTCTTTCACAAAACGTTGAAGGAATAGAGGCTAAAGATATCTTATCACTCATACAGGCATTTTCAGATACATTTTTTGCATTAGACAGATACGATAAAAATAACTTTTCCGTTATAGGTACAAAAAAAGAAATTGAAACATCAGTGGCAGAACTAAAAACTGCTATTGAACAATTAAAATCAGAACTCATCAAAAAAGGAGAAGCTACATCCATCTTTGCACAGGAGAGAGAAAAAGACGCTTTGGAAGGTATTTTTGGCAATGTATTTCAATCTGCATTCGGAACCGATGTATATCCTACCATTGAAGAAAAAGCCGCACACCTAATTTACTTTATTGTAAAGAATCATCCTTTTGTTGATGGGAATAAACGATGTGGTGCATTTGCTTTTGTTTGGTTTTTACAAAAAGCAGGTTTTAATTTCAGAAAAAAAATTAGCCCTGAAACGCTTACTGCTCTTACTATTTTGATAGCAGAATCTAATCCTGCAGATAAAGAAAAAATTATTGGCGTTATAAAATTATTATTGAATTTTTAGCAAGTGAAAACAGAAAACCATCACATATTATTTAAACTTAATTTTTTTTCCAAAAAGATCTTTTTTACTAATTCAGAAGTTCTTAAAACTATAATATCTGATAAATCTGAGAGTGTTACCGAGCATGTTACCGAGCATGTTAAAAAACTAATTTCTTTAATGACCGATGAACATAGTAGAGAAGAACTAATGAAATTATTAAACATCACTCATAGAGAGTATTTTAGGTCAGAATATATTCAAAAAGCTATACAATTAGGTCTTATAGAAATGACTTTACCTGATAAACCCAATAGTAAAAATCAAAAATATAGATTAACCCCTCTTGGCTTAAATATGAAAAAGAAATTAAGGAAAAGATAAATTGATTATACATAAACCTTAAACCCTATGCTTGCACACAAAAAATTACAATCTACCATCTCTTCTGCAATTAATAAATTATTCAACATTACTCAACCTAACATTTCTCTTCAATTTACACGAAAAGAATTTAATGGAGATTATACCATCACTCTTTTTCAATTAAGCAAAGAGTTACGCAAAAACCCTGATGAAATTGGCAAAATATTAGGTGATGAATTAATAAAAAATCACCCTGATACTTTTCAATCTTACGAAGTAATTAAAGGTTTCTTAAATCTCACTGTAACTGATCATTATTTACTTTCAGTTTATCAAAATATCAATGAAAATTGGGGAAACCAACCACCATCAAGAAAAGAAATTTTAATTGAGTATTCTTCCCCTAATACCAACAAACCACTTCATTTAGGACATATTCGCAATAACTTGCTTGGCTGGTCAATGGCTGAAATTTTGAAATCACAAGGACATAATGTAATTAAAGCGAATCTTATCAACGACAGAGGTATTCACATTTGCAAAAGTATGCTTGCCTGGAAAAAATGGGGTAATGGCGAAACGCCCGAATCTGATGGTATTAAAGGCGACCATCTGGTAGGCAAATACTATGTGTTGTTTGACAAAGAATACAAAAAACAAATAGATGAATTAGTTCAACAAGGCATTCCAAAAGAAGAAGCAGAAAAACAAGCCCCTATCATCAAAGAAGCCCAACAAATGCTGATAGATTGGGAAGCAGGCAAGCCCGAAGTAATGGAACTCTGGAAAATGATGAACAACTGGGTATATCAGGGCTTTAATGCTACCTACAAAAGAATGGGCGTGGATTTTGATAAATTGTATTATGAAAGTGAAACTTATTTGTTGGGCAAAAAGATTATCAACGAAGGTTTAGAAAAAGGTATATTCTACAAAGCTCCCGATGGTAGTGTAAGAATAGATTTAACTAATGAAGGATTAGATGAAAAAGTATTATTGCGTGCAGATGGCACATCTGTTTATATCACACAAGATATAGGCACAGCCGTGCAAAGATTTCAACAATTTCCAAACTTATCTCAACTTATCTATGTAGTAGGTAATGAACAAGATTATCATTTCAAAGTGCTATTCAAAATACTTGAAAAATTAGGATATCCGCAAGCAAAAGAATGCTATCACTTATCTTATGGAATGGTAGAACTTCCTACTGGTAAAATGAAAAGCCGTGAAGGCACTGTGGTAGATGCTGATGATTTAATGGACGAAATGTATCAAACCGCCAAAGAAATCACAGAGCAACTCGGAAAAGTAAGCGAACTACCCGAAAAAGAAAAAAAACAACTCTATGAAATTATTGGTTTAGGTGCATTGAAATACTTTATACTAAAAGTGGATCCTAAAAAGAAAATGCTTTTCAATCCACAGGAAAGTATTGATTTTGAAGGACACACAGCCCCATTTATTCAATACACTTATGCCCGTATTAATTCTCTTTTGAAAAAAGCCAATTACCAACACATTGATTTTTCTAAAAATATAAAATTACAACCAGAAGAAAGAGAAATTATCAAACATTTATTGCATATTCCAGATGTATTGAAAGAAGCCGCAGAGCAATACAATCCAGCAGTGGTAGCAAATGATGTATATGAATTAGCCAAAAAATACAATCGTTTTTATCATGAATGTCCAATACTTAAAGAAGACAATGAAAATCTGAAATTATTCAGATTAAATCTATCATACATTACTGCATTAATGATAAAAAAGATGTTGAGTTTATTGGGAATTCAAGTGCCCGAGAGAATGTAAAATAATTTATGAAAAAAAAGATTCTCGTCATTCGTTTTAGTTCTATTGGTGATATTGTTTTAACTTCACCAGTCATAAGATGTTTGCACAATAAGGGTTATGAAGTGCATTATTTATGCAAGCAAAAATTTTATTCAGTGGTAAAAAATTATACCTATATTGATAAAATTTATACCTTTGAAAAATATCCATTTCATCTTTTGAATACACTGAAACAAGAAGATTACTACTTCATTGCAGACCTTCAAAATAATTGGAAAAGCCGCTTGCTGTGTGTGTTATTAAACAGACCATATAAAGGGTTTCCCAAACTTAATTTTCGCAAATGGTTAGTAGTGCTTACCAAACAAAAATGGCTATTACCAAAAATTCATATTGTAGATAGATACTTTAAAACCATTGAAAAACTGGATGTTTCTAATGATTTACAAGGATTAGATTTTTTTATTGATGAAAACAGTATCTCATCAAAAATTAAGCCATTTTCAGAAAAAAAATATATTGCATTAGTCGTTGGTGGTTCTTATTATACCAAGCAAATACCTTTATCAAAAATTGAAGAAATTTTAAAGACCTATCCTGATAATACATTTATTGCAGTTGGCGATAAAAATGACTACCAAAAAATTCAACCCATAGAGTCAAAATATCCTCATCTTATTAATTTATGCGGTCAAACGAATATTGATGAAAGTGCTTATTTAATTCAATATGCACAATTAGTTATTACATCAGATACTGGAATGATGCACATAGCCGCCGCTTTCAAAAAGAAAATTATTTCGCTATGGGGCAATACTATTCCCGCATTTGGAATGTATCCATATATGCCCGCAGAAGGAAGTGTGATACTTGAAAACAATCAACTATGGTGTCGTCCTTGCAGTAAATTGGGCTATAGTTATTGCCCATTAGGACACTTTAAATGTATGAATTCATTAGACATAATTTCTACACTAAAAAAATTTCAGTGATTTCACTTCTTTTGTGAAATTTTGAACAAATCCTCTTTTTCTTGTTTGCTTAATGAATGATAACCCTTTGTAGCAATTTTATCTAATAAGAAATCCAAATATTCATCATCATCTTTAAATTTCTTTTTCGTAAAAAATTTCGCATCTTCTTTTCTTTTGAAAAATGAAAATGCTTTGAAATCGATGCCTTTTTTAAGATAGTACGCATAAATTAATCCAAATAAAGCACCGCCTATATGCGTGATTTTTCCACCCGTATTAAACGAAAAATCTAACAGAGTGCTTAATATAAATGTAATTAAAGCAAAATATTTAAAAGGTAATTGTATTACGAAAAACAAATGCACTGTAAAGTTAGGCGTATAAATGGCTTGTGCAGCTATAATGCCCATCACGGCTGCCGATGCGCCCATCAAATAACCACCTGATAAAAATGGAAAAATTATTTGAACAATCATTAAAAATAACGCCCCTGTTAATCCACTCATTATGTACAAGTACAATAATCTTTTTTCACCTAAAATACTTTGAAATAACTGACCTGTAAAATAGAGCAACAATACATTGAATAAAAAATGAAAGAAATCACTATGCAAAAACATATAAGTTAATAAAGTCCACGGTTTGAATATCAATTCGTATTCATTCATTGGCATTGCCAAATAAGGAACTAAATTCAAATGAAATAGATGTGTAAATACATTCACCAAAACAAATAATGTAAAATTTAAAACTACTAACACGGTCAAATAATTACTATTACTTAATTGATACCAGGTTTTGTTATAGTAAGTTCTCATAGCATAATATTATACGAATAACATCACATATCGGTAAAAAAATACACTTTATTTTTTCGCTTCCATATATACACATACACTATACCAACTAACATTCCGCCTAAATGGGCAAAGTGCGCCACATTGTCTTCTAAAAAAATGCCTGTAAAAAGTTCTATCAATCCATACAAGACAACAAACCATTTGGCTTTGATGGGCATAATAAAATAAATGTAAAAATAAGAATTAGGAAATAGCACACCATACGCCGCCAATAAACCATATATAGCCCCCGATGCGCCTATAATGACCATACTATCATATACTTCATTGACCTGTTCTTGCCATTCTTCAAGATAAGCCGTCCGAATATGCTCATTGGATAATTGCATAATTTCTTGATGAAATTTGTTTAAATTATTTACTAAATCCTGAATGCTGAAATAATAAAAAGCATATTGAGTCAGAGCCGCACCTAATCCACAAATAGCGTAGTAAATCAAAAATCTTTTGCCTCCCCATAGTTGTTCTAATAATGGTCCAAACATCCACAAAGCAAACATATTGAAAAACAAATGTGTCTCATTGCCGTGAATAAACATATATGTAATCAATTGATACCAATGAAATTCATTGGACATAAAATATCTTAATCCTAAATATTCAGATATATCAATATCATACTTATACAAAAACATTAATTTCACCAAATACATTACAATATTTATCATTAAAAGATTAAATGTAATGGGCGGCATTCCTAATATTCTCTGACTCATAAAAAAGTTTTTATGCTTCTATTCATAACTTCACTACACAAGTAGAGAAGTTATTAATTGCTTATTATTTTTTAAAATAACTTGAAATTTCATCTCTATTGATTTCTTTTATAATTCTCTTTCCTGATGGGGAATAAGTATATTCATTTAATTTTAATAACTCTTCAACTAATCTAATCATTTCAGGTTTGGTGAGTATTTGTCCATATTTAATAGCACTGCTTTTAGCCAATGAGCGATAAAAATTTTCTTTAATATCCTTCACTTCTGCTATTTGATTGATGCGAAAATTCTCAAGCGTATTTTCAATGATTTCTTTAATTTGTTTGGACTCTAATACATCGGGATAAGCATTAACTACAATAGATTGAGTGCCAAATTCTTCAATATCAAAACCATTTTCTTTGAAAATATTTTTTAATTCCTGAAATAAAATAAAATCATTTAAAGATAAGTCAATATGTAAAGGAAATAATAATGTTTGTGATGCTATATTTTGAGATGACAATTTAAGTTTTTCGTAAATAATTTTTTCGTGTGCTCTGTGTTGGTCTATAATTAAAAGATTCTCATTGAGAATGCAAACTATGTATTTATTCAGCCATTGAAAACACTCAACGGGTGTATATGAAGCAGGTATGTCTAATTGTGTTTGTTCATCTTGTGATGGTATCACTGCACTTTGTTGAAATATCTTGTAATATTCTTCCCACGAAGGTGTAGAAATATTTTTTGTTTGTTCTGATGATGGTGTAGATTTAAATGGATTGTAAAAAGGATCTGTTTTAATTTGTGGTGGCGGTGCGGTGGCTTTGGTATCAATATCTCTCAAATCAATATCAGAGGGTTTTGAAAATTCTATAGTAGGCGTAATGCCTGAAATGCCTAATGCTTTTTTGATAATACTCACTAAAAAAGAATAAATCATTTTTTCATCTAACAACCTTGCTTCTATCTTGGCAGGATGAATATTCCAATCTATACGATTGGGTGCAATATTGAAAAATAAAAAATACTGCGGGTGATAATCAGGTGGAATTAATCCTTTGAATGCCTCATACACAGCGTGATTCAAAAAATTATTCTTCACAAAACGATTATTAATAAAAATCATTTGATGTCCCCTCTTTTTTCTTGCTATTTCTGGATTTCCAATGTATGCTTTAATTTCAAAAGCAGGCGTTGTATCGTGTATGCTTAAAAATTTATTTTTGGAAGTATTATCCAAAAAATATTCTATTCTTGAAAAAAGTTGCGTAGTAGCAGGTAATTGAAAAATAAGTTTATCGTTGTGTGTAAGTGTAAAGTGAATATTAAAATGTGGAATAGCCATTCTTTCAAATTCATCTACAATATACTTGAACTCTGTAGCATCATCTTTCAAAAAATTTTTTCTTGCAGGTAAATTGAAAAATAAATTTTGTACACTGATAGATGTTCCTTTTGGACAGGCACAGGGTTCGTTTATCAATACCTTATTGTCCTCAATAATTATTCTTGTGCCCAATTCTGCATCTGATGTTTTGGTTTTTAATTCCACTTTTGATACAGCCGCAATGCTTGCTAATGCTTCTCCACGAAAACCTTTGGTAAGGATATTAAACAAATCCTCTACATTTTTAATTTTAGAAGTAGCGTGTTTTTCAAAGCACATTCTTGCATCTTCGGGGGTCATTCCTACGCCATTGTCTGTAACTTGCAGATAGGATTTTCCACCATCTTTAACAACAATAGAAATTTTATCTGCCTGTGCATCTATTGCATTTTCAACCAATTCTTTGAATACCGATGCTGGTCTTTGAATAACCTCACCTGCGGCAATTTTGCTCGCTATATGTTCAGGCAATAATTGAATGACATTAGGCATTCTGTTGTCTTTTTACTAATTGTTGTGCAATAATTTTCAAGCCATCTTCAAAAGAATGTGGTTGATAACCTAAAATGTTTTGGGCTTTGCTAATATCCAAACCTGTAATAGGTGGTCGTTTGGCAGGTTGCTGAATATCACTGCTTAAAGATGGACGAATAAGATTTTTATCTAAGTGAAAAAAATCTGCCACTCTACAAGCCATTTCATAAATACTCATAAAGTCCTTGCCTGCAATGTTGAAAATACCTGTTGCTTCTTTTTCTGCAATTAAAATACATCCTGTTGCTAAATCTTCGGCTAATGTGGGCGTGCGGTATTGGTCTGTAACTATAGAAATATTTTTTTGGTGCTCAAGTGATTGTTTAATCCATAATACAATATTGTTTCGGCTCATATTTTCTGCCACGCCATAAACTAATATAGTTCGGGCAATAGCCCATTTTTTCAAAGCAGATTGCTGAATGATTTTTTCTGCTTCTAATTTACTATGTGCGTACACGCTTAAAGGATTGGGCGTATCTTCTTCTGTGAGCATTTTTTTGGTACCATCAAAAATAAAATCAGTAGAAAGATGAATAAAATGTGGTGCATAATTATTTTTCTGCAATGCTTGTAAAACACCCACCATCATTTCAACAGAAAGAGTATTGTATTTGTAGCAGTCATAAGGATTTAATTCGCAGGCATCTACATTGGTCATTGCGGCAGTATTGATAATTACATCAGGAAGATATTTTTCAAAAATATTTTTAATATCTTCAAAATGTGTGATATCTAATGTTTCATAAACATAATTTGGATGATTATATTTTAATCTATCTTCGCCTTTTGAAGTAGCAATGATGTAATAATTTTTCTCTAAAAGTTGATGAACTAACTTTTGTCCTAACAATCCATTAGAACCTGTGATGAGAATTTTTTTCATACTTTTTCAGATAAAATACTTTTTAGTTTTTTGATTTGTTCTTTAGTGCCTAATACAAAAATTTTAGAGTTAGGAATAATAGGCGTATCGGGGCTTGGGTTGATAATATACTGACCATCGGGTGTTTTAAATCCAATAATATTAGCACCGCATTTATGACGTAATTCCAATTCTTTCAAAGTTTTATGTTGCAAGGATTCTGACAAATCACTAAATAAAATTTCTTCTAATGAAACATCATTTAGCCCTTGAGATGAAATCATTTCTATCAATTCTACTGTATCGGGTTTTAATACCAAAGTGCCCATATGAGCACCACCTACTTTATCAGGCATTATCACTTTATTGGCTCCTGCAATTTTGAGTTTAGTGTCTGAATTTTCTTCACTTGCACGAGAGATGATATAAATATTAGGATTTAAATGTCTTGCAGAAAGCACAATAAACAGGTTATCTGCATCATTGGGCAATGTTGTAATAATGGCTCTTGCTCTTTGAATCCCTGCTTTTAAGAGTGTTTCATCATTAGATGCATCGCCGTTTAATACTAAATGTTTATACTTGTGTGTGATATTATCAGTGATGTTATTGTCTTTTTCAATCACTACAAATCTTTGATGATGATTTTTTAATACCTGTGCGGCTTGTCGCCCATTTCTGCCAAAGCCACAGATGATAACATGATTATGTAGTTTTGCAATTTCGTCCACTTTTTTTCTGTTTTTAAAGAATTGATTGAATTCACCTTCTACTATAAATTGAGTAATAGAAGAAATAGCATAGGCAAAGATACCAAAACTTGTAATGATTAGGAAAATTGTAAATATTTTTCCTGCATCAGAAAGTTCCGTTACTTCTCTGTATCCTACGGTAGCCACGGTAATAACGGTCATATACAAAGCATCTAAAAAAGACATATTTTCTAACAAGGAATATCCTACTACACCTACAAACAAAATAAGTGTAAGCAATGAGCCAGCCAGAATAATTTTTCGGTAAGGGTATAAAAATGAATCTTGCTTCATCACAGCTAATTAAAGGTTGCAAAGGTAGATGTAGTTTTTGAAAAATAAAAGTTGTATTCTGAATATTTTGCAGTAGAAGTGAGTTTTGTGGTGATTGTGTTTTATTTTTTACATCCTGCCTTTTCATTGCAAAACTTAATTTATATTTGCAGGCAAAAAATTGTTATGCTGGATAAAAATGGAATAGCCAAACGAATAGCCAGAGAAGTAAAAGATGGGATGTATGTGAATTTAGGAATAGGTATTCCTACATTAGTAGCGAATTATATTCCTCAAGGAATAAATGTAGTATTACAATCTGAAAATGGCATATTAGGTATGGGACCCTTTCCATGTGAAGGAGAAGAAGATGCTGATTTAATTAACGCAGGCAAGCAAACAGTTACACTCTTACCAGGTGCTTCTATATTTGATTCTGCTATGAGTTTTGGAATGATTCGTTCTCAAAGAATAGACCTGACTATTTTGGGAGCAATGGAAGTTAGCGAAAGAGGTGATATTGCTAACTGGAAAATTCCCGGAAAAATGGTAAAAGGAATGGGTGGAGCAATGGACTTGGTGGCATCTGCCAAAAATATTATTGTGGCAATGCAACAAGTTAATAAACATGGAGAATCTAAAATGCTTACAGAATGTACTTTACCACTCACAGGCGTAAGATGTGTAAAAAAAATTGTTACTGAATTAGGTGTTTATGATATAGACCAAAAAGAAGGTGGTTTTATATTAAGAGAAATTGCACCGGGTATTACAATTGAACACATCAAAAAATCTACAGCAGGCAAATTAATCATTCCTGATGATGTAGTTGAAATGCAATTAGATTAGTATTTTTTTATGTTCTCACTTTTCAAACATTCGCCTTACAAAGCATTTGCCATTTGGTTGTTAGCAGGTGCAGTTTTGATTTATGTGATGGTAGTAGTAGGTTCTATCACTCGCCTTACACATTCAGGATTGTCTATTACTGATTGGAGTGTAATGGGTTCTTTACCCCCTTTATCAGAAGAAAGTTGGTTGCAACATTTTGAAAAGTATCAGCAAAGTCCAGAGTATAAAATTAAAAATTTTGGAATGAGTTTGGAAGAATTTAAATCTATTTTTTGGTGGGAATATATTCATAGGTTTATTGGCAGATTGATTGGTGTGGTATTTATTGTTGGATTTATCTATCTTCATTTCAAAAAACAAATTCCAAAAGGTTTTTACAAAAAAGTATGGATATTATTTTTTTTAGGGGCTTTGCAAGGTGTTATTGGTTGGTGGATGGTAAAGAGCGGCTTGGTAGATAAGCCCGCTGTAAGCCATTATAGATTAGCCACTCATTTATTAAATGCTTTTCTGGTATTTGGTTTTACTTTTTGGTATTTGTTAGATGTTATGTATTTTAATTATCAATTAGAAGTAGGAAAAGATGAAAAAAAATTATTTAAATGGGTGATTGTGTTTTTTATTGTATTAATTGCACAAATTAAATACGGAGCATTTGTTGCAGGATTGAAAGCAGGAATGTTTTACAACACCTGGCCTAAAATGGGCACAGAGTGGTTTCCATCAGATACCATTTTGATTTATGATAATATCATCAAAAATTTTATTGATGTGCCTGCTGGTGTGCAATTTGTTCATAGAACACTGGCAATTATTGTGGTTATATTCACAGGAATATTGTGGTATTTATCTTCTCAATACAAACTGAAAGAGAATCAGCAAAGAACCATTACCTGGATTATTTATTTTGTAACCATTCAGTTTATGCTGGGAATTTATACCTTGCTTTATCAGGTGCCTGTTGTATTAGGCGTTCTGCATCAAACAGTGGCATTTTTTATATATGCATCTGTAATTTATTTAATATTTTTATTAAAAAGAAAAAATGTTCCAGCTATATAAAGTTTTATGAAAGATTTTATCCGCAAAATATTTTTTGATTGTAATATACCTGTAACTACTAATTTGTATAACGATATTTTATTAAAAAAAATAATAAAAAGAGTATTGAAGCCATCTGATAATACAATAGACATTGGGTGTCATAAGGGAGAGATCCTGGAATTATTTTTAAAATATAGTCCATCTGGAACACATTTTGCTTTTGAGCCCATTCCTTATTTTTATGACAAATTGAAAAAAAAATATTCTGATGTAAATGTATTGCCTTATGCACTTTCTGATGAATCAGGTACATCAGAATTTTATTGGATAAAAGATAACCCTGCTTATAGTGGATTAAGTAAAAGAAAATTTTCCGAAAAAAATGCAGACATTCAATCTATTAAAGTAGATCTTAAAACATTAGATGATGTTATTCCAAAAGATATTCCCATTCATTTTATTAAAATAGATGTAGAAGGTGCTGAAATGAAGGTGTTGAAAGGCGGAGAGAAATTGATACAAAAATATCATCCTGTTATAGCATTTGAATTTGGGCTGGGAGGAAGCGATTATTACAATACTTATGCTTCAGATATTTTTGATTTTTTTCATCAACATCAATATTCATTATATAGTTTTGAAAATTTTCTCAATCATCAAAAGCCCTATACAAAAGCAGAGTTTGAAAAAGTTTACCAGGAAAATATTATTTATAATTTTGTGGCAGTGTAGTGAGTTTGTTGATTATGTATGTGTTTCTATTTTTCATATACTTAAATTTTAAATCCAATATTTATTGTAAGTTTTAATCTTATTCTTATACTTTGATCTTCTTCAGTATAAAAAAATTGATTGCTATTACTTAAATGTGAATAATAATATAATATTGGACCCAGTCCCACTTCTACATACATCCTTCTTAATAAAAAAATTTTATTATATCCGATAAACAATCCGTGAACTACTCTTGGAAATTCATAATAATAGTCCTGCATTAAAAGGGGATCATACAATATGTAAGTATCATTAGTGTATTTAATATTATAACCAAAGGTCAAATAGTTTTTGCTATTTTTATTTTTGATTTGAAATTCTGCATTACTATAAAATCCTGATGTTTTCTTTATGTTTTCATTTTTTTGGTTAGTATTTTTTACTACCACGCCACCTTCTATTCCAAAAATATATTTATTCTTTAAAAAGCCATGTTTATATCCAATACAAAATGGGAAAGTATTTGTTTCTAAATTGTAACTATAATCATAAAAACCGGATGATAGTATGTTTGTGTATATTATATTGTAGTTTTTTATATGAGTTGTATCCTGGCTGTAATAACCTATTGTAAAACACGAAAAAATTAAAAACATACAAATATTTTTATACATCATAATTAAAATTTATATCCTATGTTGGCTTCTATCCTTGGATAAATAAGCCAATACGAATCGTCTGTATTCTTAAAATTATAACCTTTTTCTTCTTTCATATTATAAAAATAGTAACTAAATCCAGTACCTAATCCAACATCAATATAAAATGATTTTGTGGTTTCAAAACCAACACGGATATTTGATAATATTCTATTCATATTTTCATGAA
Source organism: Bacteroidota bacterium (assembly GCA_040758575.1). Taxonomy (GTDB): domain Bacteria; phylum Bacteroidota; class Bacteroidia; order B-17B0; family Aurantibacillaceae; genus BPGX01. The sequence continues at coordinate 33,159 of JBFLVH010000006.1, forward strand.
TGATAAGTGGAAAATAATCATTTTTTTCTTTTTGATAAATATAATTATATTGATACCCTGCTGTGAATCCCACAAAAAATTGAGGTGTTATATAATACTTACTAAATATATGAATAAAAAATCCTTTATTTAAATTTTCCATTTTTCCATCTATATTACCGTTAAAAATTATATGCCCAGTTTTTATTCCTATGCTTTTATTGTTAATCTGATACTCATAACCTATATTTACCCCAATAGAATTTGTTCCATATACAACTAAATAAATATCTTCAAAAACAGAAGTCGGCGAAAACAAAATTTTATGTTTCTTCAGATTATGTTTTATTGTATCATTTTGTGCAAATACTCCAATTATACTAAAGAAAAAAATTGGATATAAACTTAAATACTTTACCATGATTTTATTATTGAAGAATAACTATATAACATCTTTTTTAATTGATTATATTCTTATTCAAAATGCTTTTTCATTTTATTTTATTTTAAAATTAGCTCCAAGTAAAAAATTAAAATTCTTACCAAAATATGGTGGATTTCTATCTATCTCAGAAAAAGTTCTACCATTACCCGTTAAATCCACACTATCGGGTAATGTTGTCCCGCCTCTATGAAAAATATATCTAAAATAATTTACATTCAACGATATGTAAATACTTTTGCATTTTAATAAAAATTGAACTCCTGGATTCAATAAGCCGTTTAAATAATTCTCATAATTTACAAACTGAATATAACTCGTCCAGAACATAGAATTGTTATTTCTATTAATAACATATTCACTCTTAGGATATGAATATGTTTTTGTGGATCTTCCTATAATATTTGTTCCTGTATAAATATGCATCAAAACATTTTTCTTATACAAATTAAATATCAATCCGATATTTATATAGTCATCTATCATCATTCCAAAATTAGTATTTGGACTGAATGTAGCATAAGTGCTTAATGCAAAAATATGGTACCTTACTAATCCGTTAAAAGCGAAAGATCCTTTATGGTTTACAAAATTTGGGATGTCATAAAAATAAAATCCACCTCCCGTCCCAACATAAATACTTAACCTGGATGCTTTTACTTGTGATAAAGTATCTGTTTGACTTAATATCCTATTAAGATATATAATTATCAATATGAAATATATCCACCTCATATCCCTTTTAATTTTTCAATTTTCTTCACTATTGCCCAAAATATTTTAATTATTTTTTAAATACCCAAATTATCAATGATTTCAGGGGTATCTTTTGTCTCATAAAATTTAATCTTTTATTAAATAATTTATTCCTAAAAATATACCCCTTAAAAAAACAGAGTGTAAATCAAAAATTGCTTTAGGTGATGATAGAGATGTTTCTTCAATATATGTATCTTTGTATTGAAACCCTATGCCAAATTCCCAATGTTTAAATCTTGGATTGTATAATATCATAATATTGAAAAAATACTGAGAGCCCTCTCTCGGGGTAATAAAATAGTTAGTACCAGCAATACCCATAAAGGAAAGATGTTGTGATATCCTTTGTTTGAGTCCCACATTAAAACATAAAAATTTTCGATTCTTATTGTTGATAGTATTAAATTGTATATTATAGTTCAATCCTATTAAGAAAAAACGAATTGCAAGATTATATTTAATATCAACTTGATGAATAAATGTAGAATTATTAAAATACGAATATTCTATTGCGGGAATGAGGTTTTTAAAAGCACTTCTTCCAATATCAATACTAAATATGTGATTAAATATGTTATGATGTTGCATAAAAATACTATCCTGTGACTTTATTTTAATGAAACAAAAAATAAGTAAGATATAAACAATTCTTTTTCTCATCTTCCTTTCAATTTTTTATCGTTGGATTTATATTTCACTACAAATTTACAAAATCCTTTTCAAAATTCATATTTGATGCATAATAATTTATTGAATTACATTATTTAGAAGATCTAAATCATTGCATTAGCACTATCATATTTTTCTTTTTTTATTGTTGTTCTTAAATATAAGATATTTAATAAACACATTAATAACTGTAAATTCTGATGCATTTCCCCAAGTTTTACCCGCGTCAAAATACTCAGCCCAATCTTGCAAATTTATACCTAATATGAAGTTTTTATTTTTGAAAATATTGTATGCTAAATTTAATTGAATCATATATGCAGGTTTACTATATTCATAAGTTGGATAACAAGGAATACCCGTAGGACAACTATTTGGTTCGTAATAAAGATATATTTCTGGAATTGAAACTCTATAAAACAAAGGCAATCCTAAAGATATCCCCCATAAAAAATTGTGATGATACCTTCTATTATATCCTACTAATAAAAATAAAATGTCTTTATTACCAAAAGGGAAAGATGCCACCACATATTTATTTAACAACTGACATTCAAATCCCTTTATGTTGATTGAATAACCTATATCTAAATCAGTAACTACATCATATTTAAAGTTTCTTTTTTCCGGAAAGTTATAGTAATGATCCCATTTTAATGTATAAAAATTAAAATTGGAATTACCAATATTTAAATAAAACGAATGTTGAAACAATTTTATATTTTTATTGATAGTTGTATCTGAAAGGGAATACAAATACCCAAGAAATATAAACTTTAATATTAGGATTATGCTTAAATGTTTTCTCATCTTCCTTTCAATTTTGTTGCTGAATTTATATTTCACTACAAATATACAAAAATTTATTTTTTTCAAAATTCATCTTTGAAGTTTAATAACCATCAATGTTTTTAGGTAAAACATCCATTAACAAATTGCTCAAATAAATGAGCAGAAATTCATCTTATATCGTATTAAAGATAAACTGCTACTTTCAATTATAGAAAAAATATTCTAAACTCAACTCAAATATTTTAGATAATACTACCAAAATAAAATATATCCACAACTTTGTGACGATGGAATCAATAACTTACAGATTACAAACTCTTAATCTCTGCAATCAAATCGGTTAATGCTTTTTTAGCATCACCAAAATACATAGAGCATTTAGGATTATAAAACAATAAATTATCTATACCTGCATATCCAGCACTCATACTTCTTTTAATAACTACAATATGCTTGGATTTATCTACTTCTAAAATAGGCATTCCATAAATAGGTGATGATGGATCTGTTTTAGCTGCTGGATTTACTACATCATTAGCCCCAACTACTAATACTACATCTGTTTGTTCAAATTCTGGATTGATTTCTTCCATCTCTACTAATTTATCATAACTTACATTGGCTTCTGCTAACAACACATTCATATGCCCGGGCATTCTTCCTGCTACCGGATGTATCGCATACTTTACTTCTACATCTTTTGACTCCAATAAATCTTCTAATTCTTTAATAGCGTGCTGGGCTTGTGCAACTGCTAATCCATATCCTGGTACAATTACCACCTTTTTAGAATACGCTAATAATACCGCAAGATCCGATGCTGAAATATCTTTAATACTTCCTTTGGTTTCAGCAGCACCTTCTCCACTACCTCCACCAAATGCTCCAAAAATAACATTAGACAACGGACGATTCATAGCTTTACACATTGCTAGTGTAAGCAATGTACCTGCACTACCCACTAAAATTCCGCCTGTTAGCATAATTTTATTGTCATATAAAAATCCACCAAATGCCGCTGCTAAACCAGTAAATGAATTTAATAAAGAAATAACTACTGGCATATCTGCACCACCAATTGGTATAGTCAACAAAATACCATAAAGTAGTGCTAATGCAAACACGACTAATAACATTGTAAAATTACCTTCTGCCACCGCAAAATAAATAGCCATTACAAAAGTAAGAATCAACACAATAATATTAATGATGTTGTAAGATGGTAATCTGATGGGCTTATTCATTGTTCCATTCAATTTCAAAAATGCTATAATACTTCCTGAAAAACTTACTGAACCAATTATCATTCCTCCTAATATAGCGATGATTGTGCCAACATTTTGAGATGATGTCGCATGATTTTGAGAATGATAAAACTCAATAATTGAAATTAACGCTGCACAAGCACCTCCCATACCATTGAATAAAGATACTAATTCAGGCATTTTAGTCATTGGAACTCTTTTCGCTGTCATCCAACCTACAATAGTTCCCAAAGCAATAGCAGTAAAAATTAAACTAATGACTAATGGATTAAAATCAGGATGTAAAAATATTGTAGCCAAAATAGCAATGGTCATTCCCGAAGCACCTATTAAATTACCTTTGCGGGCAGTTTTAGGATGCCCCATCAATTTCAATCCTGCAATAAAAGAAACAGAACCTATCAAATAAGATATTTCCAATAAATAGTTACTAATCATAATATATTGATTTAAATTTTTATTTTTTCTTAAACATTTCCAACATTCTATCTGTTACCACAAATCCTCCTACCACATTTAAAGTACCTAAAAATACTGCTAAAAAGCCCAAAACCAATGCCACAGTATCTTCAGGATTTAAATTGAGCATTACATGAATGGCACCAATAATAACTACACCATGAATCGCATTAGCACCACTCATCAAAGGTGTGTGCAAAACAGTGGGCACGCCTCCTATAATTTCAACGCCCACAAATACAGAAAGTATCACAAAATAAATTTGCTCTCTGTAAACCGAAAAAAATTCAAGAATCTGTTCCATTGTTATTTAATTTTATTGTTTATTTAAAAGTGCAGAATGCACGATTTTTCCTTGATGAACAATTAAACTGCCTTTTGTAATTTCTTCTTCCATTTCCCACTTAAAGCCATTGCTATCAGATAAATGTAATAAAAACGCCTGAATATTTTTAGCATACAATTGGCTCGCATTCATTGGCAATAATGCAGGCAAATTACTTTCTCCGATAATAGTTACACCATTTTCTGTTTTAATAATCTCATTTAACTTACTGCCTGCCACATTTCCTCCTTGCTCTACAGCCATATCTACAATAACAGAACCATTACGCATGCTTATTACCATCTGGTCTGTAACTAACAAGGGCGCTCTTTTACCTGGCACCAATGCAGTAGTAATCACTATATCTGCTTCTGCTACATGTTTGGCAACTAACTCTTGCTGTTTTTTCAAAAATTCTTCCGATACATTTTTTACATAACCACCTTCTATTTTAATTGATTCATCACCTTTCACTTCAATAAATTTTCCTCCTAATGATTCTACCTGCTCTTTAGTTTCAGGACGAATATCACTCACTTCAACCACTGCACCTAATCTCTTGGCAGTAGCAATAGCTTGTAGCCCTGCCACACCTGCTCCAAAAATAACAACTTTTGAAGGTCTGATGGTACCCGCTGCTGTAGTCATCATTGGAAGTATTTTACCAAGGTGATTTGCAGCTAATATTACTGCTTTATATCCAGCCAAATTGGCTTGAGAAGAAAGCGCATCCATTTTTTGAGCACGGGAAATTCTTGGAATAGCATCCATTGAAAACGCTGATATTTCTGCTTTTACACACGCTTCCACCAACGCAGGATTAGTTAATGCCCACATAAATGAAATCAGCACAGCATTTTTTTTCATTAGGGATACTTCTTCGGGCAAAGGTGGATTGACTTTTAATACCACATCGCTTTGAAATACTTTGTTTTTATCTGCAATTTGAGCCCCTGCCTGAATATAATCTTCATCTTTGATGTAAGAGAGTATTCCTGCATCTTTTTCTATAACTACTTGATATCCCTTTTTTATCAACTCTTTTACAACATCGGGAGTAAGTGCTACGCGAGTTTCTTTGAATTTAGTTTCCTTTGGAACGCCTAATATCATTGATTTGATTTTTGCCGCAATAATAATAAAAATATGTTCTGATTGATTAAAAATGACTTATGCCTTCAAATAGCACAAAATGCTCTGTGCTTTCTGGGGGACTCGAACCCCCGGCCCACTGATTAAGAGTCAGTTGCTCTACCAACTGAGCTAAGAAAGCAATTTTGACCGCAAATGTATAAGATGTTAAGCAATAATACAATATTCATTTTTTCAACGGCTCATTAAATTCAAATGGCAACCAATCTTTCACGGAGTCAAGGATAAACACTTCATTATTCTGAAAAATGATGGTTGTAATATTTTGTTTTTGTAAATGTTCATATTCAATCATCACTTGCCGACACGCACCGCAAGGTGTTAATAAATTTTGAGCATCAGGTGAATAAATAGCAATGGCTTTTATTTTTTTATCAGGATATTGAGCATGTGTATAAAACAAGACGGTTCTTTCAGCACACAATCCACTGGGATATGCAACATTTTCCTGATTATTGGCAGATAATATAGTTCCATCTTCTAACAAAACACTTGCACCTACTCTGAACTTTGAATACTCTGCATATGCTTTATTGGCAGACATTTTCGCTGCATGATATAAATCTTGATATTCTTTTGAGACATCTTCTAAATTATAGCACTTCAGTGAAATGGTTTTATTCAAAACTTTTTTTTCTTTCATAATATAAAATTTATTCTTGCCAAATTTCCCAGGATTTTTCTGCCTGTAAATTTAGCATTTCTAATCCATTCAAAATTTTGGCGCCTTTTTCTTCTGCCTTTTGCAAGAGCAAAGTTTTTTCTGGATTATAGATAATATCTATTACAAAATTTTTTTCATAGATAAAATTTATAGGTATAGGTGGAAGATTATTTACTTCGGGATACATCCCCACTGGTGTAGTATTGATAATGATGTTATATTGTTCAAAATGTTCTTGCTCTAATTCATCATATAAAATAAATTTTTCTGATAATTTATTTGCCCTTGTTATAAAAATATAAGGAATGTTTAATTGTTTAAGTGCATAAGCAATAGCTTTGGATGCACCACCTGTGCCTAATATCATTGCAGCAGAATGATAAGATTCTAATTTGTTTTCAATCATTTTCAAAAAACCCCACCAATCTGTATTATATCCTATCCACTCACCATTGACAATTTTCACACAATTACACGCACCAATCATTTTCACATCTTCATTTAATTCATCTAAATACAACAAAATTTCTTCTTTATATGGAATAGTTACATTAAATCCTTTTACAAACTTTTTTTCATTAAAAAAATTTTTAAAGTTGTCTAAAGAATCCAATTCCCATAATTCATAAGTGCAATCTTTAAAGTTTTCAGATTGAAATTTTTTTGTAAAATATTCTTTTGAAAAAGAGTGCGACAATTTTTTCCCAATTAATCCATAAACATTTTTCATAAATGCAAATATCATTAAATTTTTATTCAAATGGTAAATTTATTGAGTGATTGGTAGTAATTTTTTATTTAACCCCCCTTTGGATTGATTATCTTTTTGATATATTTGGGGCAAAATATTTTAAATATGATAAGATTAATATTTTTCCTTTTAGGAATCAATATTTTAACTGCACAAATTCTCCCGCCAAATCTTGCTTCACAACAAAAAGAATGGAAGGCAAATCCATTTTCAGAAAAATACTTTGTTGAAAATAAAGGACAATGGGAAAGTAAAAAAATTGGCAATCAATCCATTATTGCCGCTTATGACGGACAAAATGAAGATTATTTTTTTACTAAAAATGCTGTGCAGATAGAACTTATTAAAAAGAAATGGAGAAAGGAAGAAGAAGAGGAAGAAAATAAAAAGCATAGAAAATATGAGGAAGAAGAACAGGTATTATCTGAAAAAAGAGAATCTATTTATGGAGAATGGTTGAATGCTAATCCAAATGTTGAAATTCTTTTTCTGGAAAAGAATTCTTTTTACACCAGTTATTCAATCAGAAAAAATAATGAAATAAAAAATATTAATTACATCCCTACTTACAATAAAATTCTTTACAAAAATATTTATCCTAACATTGATATTGAATATACTTTACATCCACAAAAAGGATATAAATACACCATTATAGTTCGTCCAGGTGGAGATATTTCAAAAGTACAATTTAAGTATTCAAAAAAATCCAGATTGAAAAACAATCAGATTTTTACTTCGTCAAAATATGGTGAAATTATTGACCATTCACCACTAGCATTTTATGAACAATCTAAATCTAATCAACCTGTATCCTGTGAATATCTATTAGAGAATAACATTATCTCATTTAAGTTGGGAAAATACAATCCTGATGAAACTATCATCATTGACCCATGGACACAAACACCCAACTTTCCAAGTACAAATTGGGATTGTGTTTGGGAATGTGAAAGAGATGGAGCAGGTAATGTGTATATTATTGGTGGAACCTCTCCTATGCAGTTGATTAAATACAACAATGCAGGTGCTTTACAATGGACATATAATACACCTTATGATACTTCCAATGCATGGCTCGGAACATTTGCTGTTGATAATGCAGGAAACTCTTATGTAACTAAAGGTTCGGTTGGCGAAATACAAAAAGTAAACACAACAGGAAGTTTGGTTTGGAACAATACCTCTCCATCACCAATGAATCAGCCCGAATTCTGGAACATCACATTTAATTGTAATCAAACAAAATTAGTTGTGGCAGGTACTTACTTACCTTTTCTTGCAACATCGCCATCTCCTATGATATACAATATTGACATGAATACTGGTAATGTAACATCTAGTGTACAGGTAACCGGTGGTGGGGGCATTACCAAACCACAGGAAGTCCGTTCCATTACCTCTTGTTCTAACTCTACTTATTATTATTTAACTCACGATTCTATCGGTTATGTTTCTGACAATTTAAGCCCTTGTGGGAATAATAATAATTTTCCTTTTCATGTAAGTAATGGCTTAAGTTTATCATACAAGTGCGAAAATTTCAGAGCAGATAACACTGGTCTGGAAGCCATTGTGTTTAGTAATTTTAATGGTTTTGTATATGTCAATGCTGGTAATCAGGTGCAAAAAAGAAACTTTAGTAATGGTGCTATTGTAGCTACAGCTGCTATTCCTGGTGGCTCTTTTTCAGGCGGATTTGGTGGTAATCAGGTAGGCAATAGTGGAATAGCCATAGATAATTGTGGAAATGTTTATGTAGGTTCTACCAATGGTGTATATAAATTTGACCCCAATTTAAACCCACTGGGAAATTATGCTACAACTTTTAATGTATATGATGTAGAAGTCAATTCTGGTGGAGAAATTATTGCCTGCGGATCTACGGGCAATTCAAGTAGCGCTTCTCGTACAGGTTATGTACAAACATTTGCAGCATCTGCTTGTACACCTCAATCTATGATTTGCTGCGACCCTAATATTTGCCCTGTACCTCAAAAATGTCAGAATGATCCACCATTTACTTTTAGTGTTTCTACACCAGGAGGTACATTTAGTGCATCCTGCGGTTCTTGTATTAATTCCTCAACAGGTTCTTTCAGCCCCTCTGTAGCGGGTACAGGCACATTTGTAGTTACTTATTCACTCTCTTGTGGATCACAAACCACACAAGTTGTAGTAGCACCTTGTGCTACTTTGAATGTATGCTCTCAACCATCAGGTTCATTACAAGTGAGCGGAGGTACGCCTTCTTACACATGGGCTTATCAAACTAGCAGTGTAAATTGTAGCGGATGTACTATCGGTTGTACTTTCCCACCTGGATGTTCTGTTACCGTTACTTATTGGGCTAACTATGCCACAGGTACAGTAGCCCCTGCCCCACCTAATTATCCTATTAGAATTACTGATGCCACTGGCTCTACTATTCAAATAAACAGTGCTGCTTCTATAACGCCCTGTACTTCCTGCCCAACCATTGTAATTACACCTACTGTTCAAAATGCTTTGTGCAATGGCGGCACGGGTTCTGCTTCTGTTTCGGCATCAGGTGGCACAGCACCTTATACATATACATGGATGCCTGGCTCACTCACGGGTTCTGTTCAAAGCAATTTATCTCCCAGCACCATATACACCATCACTGCAAAGGATAATAATGGATGTACTGGCACAGTTACTTTATCCATTTCTCAACCATCACCAATGACTACTACATTTACCACTCAAAATGCTACCTGTACAGCATCTAATGGTAATTGCACTGTTACAGTATCTGGTGGCACGGCTCCCTATTCATACACATGGAATCCAACAGGAGGCAATTCAAACATTGCTAATAATCTTTCTGCTGGTATTTATTCTGTGATTATTAAAGATGCTAATAATTGTACCATAACAGCCACCACCAGTATTTCTGCATCCACCGTAGTTATCAATACTTCCGTGAATATTCAAAATGCTTCTTGTTCTACACCGGGTAGTGCTACTGTTACGCCTTCTGGGGGTACAGGACCATATAATTATACATGGATACCAACAGGTGGAAATAATTCTGTAGCCGTGAATTTGAGTATAGGTAATTATACGGTTAATATAACCGATAATTACGGATGCTCTACCTTTACTACTCTGACCGTTGGCGGAACAGGAATTGCCGTAACAGGTACTCAAACGCAGAGTGTTACTTGCTATGGTGGAAGCAATGGTAGTGCCACAGTGAATGTTACTGGCGGAACTACTCCTTATTCCTACACCTGGTCACCATCCGTAAGCACATCTTCAACCGCTACTAACTTATCAGCAGGTAATTATACTGTGTATATTCAAGATAATGCTTCTTGTACTGCTACAACCGTTGTAAATATAACGCAACCACAGAATTTTACACTTTCAGTTAATACCAACTCTGTTTCCTGTAATGGAAGTGCTAATGGCAGTGCTACCATCAATGTAAGTGGAGGCACACCTTCTTACAATTATACATGGCAACCATCTGGTGGCAATTCTAATATTGCTACTGGATTATCTGCAGGCATATACACAGTTAATATCTCTGATGTAAACAACTGCTCTACATCTACTACGGTCAATATTACACAACCTTCTGCATTAACGGTTAATATCACTTCTACCAATACTTGTGGTGGCAATGCCACTGCAACAGTTAATGTAAGTGGTGGTATTCCTAACTACTCCTACACATGGACGCCTACTGGTGGAAACGGACAGGTGGCAAGTAATTTATCACCTGGCACTTATACTGTATTGGTAAGTGATAACAACGGTTGTTTGGCTTCATCGGTTTTCACTGTTTCTTCAACTAATATCTCCTATACTATTTCTGTTGATTCTGTTGATTGCTTTGGAACATCTACAGGCAATGCTACTATCAATGTAAGTGGAGGCGTTACACCCTATACTTATACATGGTTACCATCCGGAGGAAATAACAATATAGCCACAGGATTATCTTCAGGAAATTACACTGTTCAGGTAAATGACAATGCCGGATGTGCTTTAACTGCTACTTTATTTATTCCTCAACCTAATAATATTGTTTTATCTACTTCGCCCAATACATCTGTGTGTGTAAACAATACCATTACATTATCTGCAACGGCTTCAGGTGGAAATGGAGGATATTCATATAATTGGAATCCCGGTGGTATTGTGAATAATGGCACTATGCAAGTGTCTCCTTCTTCTATCACTACTTACTCTGTGTTTGCTACAGATTCAAAAGGATGCACAAGTAATATTTATACAATACAAGTTTATATTTATCCAATTTTATCTGCTACCGGAAATACAATTACAATATGCGAAAATACTAATGTAATATTAACTCCAACATTAACAAGCACTGGAAATGGTGGTCCTTACTCTTACACATGGAATACTGGCGCAACCACTTCTTCCATTTCTGTAACAGGCAATTCGGCTACACAACCTCACAATTTTACCGTTACCATTAGTGATGGATGTAATGCTCCTGTGAATGCTTATTTTACCGTAAGTGTTACGCCTTCTCCACCTTCAACCTTTACAGCAGATATTACAAAAGGTTGTCCACCCGTACATGTAAATTTTACTGCTGATTATTATAATACTTCATTCACTTATTCCTGGAATTTAGGAAATGGACAAACAGCCACTGGATATTCTGTTTCTACAACATATTCAAATACAGGTTATTATGATGTTTCATTAACAGTTTCAAATGGTGCTTGTAGTTCATCTACAACATACACCAATTATATTCAGGTATATCCTTATCCAATAGCAGATTTTATAGCCAATCCATGGGTTACAACCGAGTTTGAACCTACTGTAAGTTTTACAAGTACTTCGCAAGGTGCTATTACATACAATTGGTTTTTCAGTGATTTTGGAAGTGGAGCCAATAATACCAGTAATTTACAAAATCCTGTACATACTTTTTCTCAAGCTGGCACTTATTCTGTAGCACTGGTAGTGTATAATCAATATGGCTGCAGAGATATGGTAATTAAAACCATTGTAGTAGAACCTGAATTTCATATTTACATTCCTAATGTCTTTACACCTGATGGTAATAATATTAATGATGTGTTTATTTGCAAAGGAATGGGCATTGATGTCAATAATTTTGAGATGATGATTTTTGACAGATGGGGTGAACTAATTTTTAAAACCACTGATTTTTATGAAGGTTGGGACGGTACTGTAAAGGGTAAGAAAAATAAAGCCACTCAAGATGTATATGTGTATAAGATAAAAGTTTATGATTTAAAGGGCAGAAAGCATGAGTATGTAGGGCATGTTACCTGTTTGCCAAGTACTAATGAGTTTTAATAATATTTGATAGTTTGATATCTATTATTGTTTGATAATTAGTTAAATACACTAATAATTTCCTTATTTTTGTCCATCAAAAATACATTAAAATGATTACTTCTACAACGCCAATTAAATACGACAGAAAAAAATTTTCAGATGCTCAATTGATTGATTTGTATAGAAAAATTCTCAAACCCCGAATGGTAGAAGAAAAGATGTTGATTTTATTAAGACAGGGAAAATTAGCCAAGTGGTTCAGTGGCATTGGACAGGAAGCCATTGCTGTAGGTGTAGCATCTGCTTTGCATTCGGATGAATACATTCTTCCTATGCACAGAAATTTAGGTGTATTTACCACTCGTGAAATTCCCTTGCATCGCTTGTTTTCTCAATTTACAGGCAGACCAGGTGGATTTACCAAAGGCAGAGACCGTTCTTTTCACTTTGGAACACAAGAATATAAAATCATTGGAATGATTTCTCACCTGGGCCCACAAATGGGCGTAGCAGATGGTATTGCTTTGGCTCATCAATTAAGAAAAGAAAACAAATGCACAGCAGTATTTACTGGAGAAGGCGCCACTTCAGAAGGTGACTTTCACGAAAGTATCAATGTAGCCGCTGTGTGGAACTTACCTGTGCTTTTTATTATTGAAAATAACGGATATGGATTAAGCACGCCTACATCAGAACAATTTAAGTGCAAACAACTTTCTGACAGAGCCATTGGTTACGGAATAGAAGGAATTACAATAGATGGCAATAATATTCTAAAAGTTTACGAAGCCATTCACCATTATGCAGAAGACATTAGAAAAAATCCACGCCCCGTGTTAATTGAATGTATGACTTTCAGAATGCGTGGACACGAGGAAGCATCAGGGACAAAATATGTTCCACAAGAATTATTTGAAATATGGGGCAAAAAAGACCCTGTAATTAATTATGAAAAATTCTTGTTAGAAGAATCTGTTTTGACAGAACAAGATATTGAAAAAATTAAAAATGAATTTAAGGAAGAAATTGAAGAACATTTGAAAATTACCTTTAACGAAGATTTTCCCGAAGTAAATACTGAAAAAGAATTATCTGATGTATATGCACCATTTCACTATGTAGAAACAAAGTCCATTACTAATAAAACTTCTAAAAAAAGATATATAGATGCTATATCTGACGCATTAAAACTGGCGATGGAAAAATATCCCAATCTGGTATTGATGGGACAGGATATTGCAGAATATGGTGGGGCATTCAAAGTAACAGATGGATTTGTAAAATTGTTTGGTAAAGAAAGAGTGAGAAATACACCTCTATGCGAAAGTGCTATTGTAGGCACAGCATTTGGTTTGTCTATCAATGGTTGTAAAGCAATGGTTGAAATGCAATTTGCTGATTTCGTTAGTGAAGCAATGACGCAAATTGTCAATAACTTAGCCAAATCAAATTATAGATGGGGGCAAAATGCAGATGTAGTAGTAAGAATGCCCACAGGTGCCGGCACAGGTGCTGGTCCTTTTCATTCACAAAGCAATGAAGCGTGGTTTTTTCATACACCTGGCTTGAAAATTGCTTATCCTGCTTTCCCTTATGATGCAAAAGGTCTTTTACTCACAGCTTTTGAAGACTCAAATCCTGTGATGTTTTTTGAACATAAATATTTATACAGAACCATTGAACAAGAAATTCCTGATGATTACTATACCTTACCTTTTGGCAAAGCCGCATTAGTCAAAGAAGGAAAAGATATGTCAGTCATTACTTACGGACTGGGCGTGCATTGGGCATTAGAAGCCGCACAAGAACATCCTGAAATAGATATTGAAATTGTTGATTTAAGAACACTTTTACCTTTAGATAAAGATGCTATTTTTAATTCCGTAAAGAAAACAGGCAAAGTAATTGTATTAAACGAAGATACTATTACTGGAAGTATTAGTGGAGAAATTGCATCACTTATTAGTGAATATTGTTTTGAATACCTTGATGCTCCTGTGATGCGTGAAGGTTCATTAGATACACCTGTGCCCATGAATAAAGAATTAGAAGATAATTTTCTTCCTAAAAAAAGATTCAAAGAGAAATTATTAAAGTTGTATCAATACTGATTTAATCATCAAATAAGTAAATGAGTATTATTTTTTATCTTTTGTTATTTGCTGTATTTTACTCTTATTTTGGCTATGCTGCATTATTGTATATCCTTGTTAGTGTAAAAAAATTATTTGTTAGAAAAAACAATGTATCTCACATAAAAGAAGAAGTATATCCCGAAGTTAGTTTAGTCATTCCTGCTTACAATGAATTAAATTTTATTGACAGAAAAATGCAGAACACATTTGCACTAAATTATCCCAAAGAAAAAATTAATATTATCTGGATTACAGATGGAAGTGATGATGGCAGTGATATTTATATTCAAAAGAACTATATTGATAAATTTTCTGATAGAAAAATTTTCATTTATCATCAACCTGAAAGAAAGGGTAAGTCGGCAGCAATTAATAGAGTAATGTCTTATATTACCACCGATATTGTTATATTTTGTGATGCGAATACATTGCTCAATGTAGAGAGCATAAAAAATATTGTTCAACACTTTCAAGACAAGAATGTTGGCTGTGTAGCAGGAGAAAAAAGAGTTCTAAAAGCAGATAACACAGCAGGCGAAGGGGAAAATTTTTATTGGAAATATGAATCTTTTGTCAAAAAACTCAATTCTGAATTTCATACTTGTATTGGAGCAGTGGGAGAACTGAATGCATTTAGAACATCTTTATTTACGCCATTACCCGAAGATACTATTTTAGATGATTTTGTAATTTCAATGCAAATTGCACACAAGGAATATAAAGTAGTTTATGAACCCAATGCTTATGCTGAAGAAGAACCTTCTGCTAATGAGCAAGAAGAAATGAAAAGAAAAGTTAGAATTGCCGCAGGAGCATTTCAATGTATTTTTCGTTATCCTGAATGGTTGAATATTTTTCAACATCCAATATTGAGTTTTCAATATTTTTCTCACAAAGTTACAAGATGGGCTGTTGTTCCATTGGCATTGCCAATTATTTTAATTTTGAATGTAATCTTATATTTCCAAAATCCTGAAAATGTACTTTTCAAGTATTTAATGTTTCTTCAATTATTATTTTATTGCATAGTGATAATTCAAAATTTTGCTCACCTTCCATCAAAATTATTTCGTATTCCTTATTATGTAATGATGATGAATGTGGCTATGTATAAAGGTTTCTGGAAGCATATAAACAAACAACAATCTGCAGTTTGGGAAAAGGTAAAAAGGAAGGAGAATTAGTGTTTTTATTTTTAGTATAATAAAATCCTTATTTCATATAACAATTTTGCAATCTCATCTATAATTAATTACATTTGCACAATATCTATCGTAAAAAAAATAAAAAATATGAAAGTCGGAGATGTATTTACTTATGAATTTCAATTTTCTCAAAAAGATGTAGAAGAATTTGCAAGAGTAACAGGTGATAATAATCCTGTACATCTTGATGCAGAATATGCCGCTAAAACAATGTTCAAGCGACCAATTATGCACGGAATGTTGGGAGCGTCTTTGTTTAGCAAGATATTTGGCACTATGTTTCCCGGCGAAGGAACTATCTATTTAAAACAATCTCTCAATTTTCTCAAACCAATGTATGTAGATACGCCTTACATTGCAGAATTTACAGTAAAAGAAATAATTGCTGACAAAAATCGTGCGATTGTAGAAACTTTGATAAAAGATAAAACCACCGGAAACATTTGCACATCGGGCGAAGCAACCGTTATGAATGTAAATAAAATTAAATAAGCATCTTTAACCTTAAAATCTAAATATATGAAAGGGAGAGTTGCATTAGTTACAGGTGCTACTGGCGGGCTTGGAACCGCTATGTGTAAAAAACTTTATCAAGATGGATTCAAAGTGGTAGGAAATTATCATACTAAAGAAAAAGCCGAAAAATGGATGCAACAAATGAAATCCGAAGGTTACGATATTTCTTTATTCTATGGCGATGTAAGTGATTTTAACTCTGCAAAAGCAATGATTGAAGAAATTGAAAAAAATGTAGGACCCATTGATGTTTTGGTAAATAACGCTGGTATTACAAGAGATACACGATTGATAAAAATGACTTATGAACAATGGGATGCTGTGATTAAAACTAATCTTTACAGTGTATTTAATTGCACCCGCAATGTTATTGAAAAAATGATTGAACGAAAGTTTGGCAGAATTATCAATATATCTTCTGTTAATGGTCAGCGTGGACAAATTGGGCAATGTAATTATAGTGCTGCAAAAGCAGGTATGCACGGATTTACAAAATCACTTGCATTAGAGGTAGCAAAATATGGAATTACCGTGAATACTATCTCACCTGGTTATGTTGCCACCGATATGGTAATGGCTGTAAGAGAAGATATTCTGGCTAAAATTATTGAACAAATTCCTGTTGGTAGATTAGGCGGAACTCACGAAATTGCCTTTCTTGTTAGTTTCCTTGCCAGCGATGAAGCCAGTTTCATTACAGGTGCTAATTATAGCATCAATGGTGGACAACACATGTATTAGTTCTTATTCAAATTCAAAACAAAATGGGGGAAAATTTTTCCCCCATTTTTATTTTTGTCTAATTTGTGGCGAGCATTAAATAATTATGAGTAATAGAAAAAATATATGGATAATCAATGAATATGCAGGTAGTCCTTATAATGGTATGGAATTTAGACATTATTATTTGAGCAAAGAACTAATCAAATTAGGTTACAATGTAACTATCATCAGTGCTTCTTATTCTCACTTATTCAAAAACTTGCCTGTTGCTAATGAAAAATTTAATTTTGAAAACATTGATGGTATCAATTATGTGTGGATAAAAGTGCCCCAATATTCATCTTCTCATTCTAAAAAAAGAGTATTAAAGTGGTTTATTTATGCCTTATCATTATTTTTTCTTCCCATAAAAAAACTAACAAAACCTGATTTTATTATTGTTTCACCTATGCAAACTATGCCTATTTTACCCGCATTGAAATGGGCTAAAAAATTAAAGAGCAAAGTAATATTTGAAGTAAAAGATATCTGGCCTCTGTCAATTCAGGAGTTAGGGAGTTATTCATCATCTCATCCATTTATTAAGTTATTAAAGTATTTTGAAAAAATGTCTATAGAAAAAAGTGATGCTATTGTATCTGTTTTACCCAACTATGGCGAGTATTTGAAAGAAGAAGGATATAATAAGCCATTTTACTACATTCCAAATGGTGTGCTATTAGAAGAAATGCAAAATGCTGAACCATTAGATGAAAAAATTGAACAACAAATCCCAAAAGATAAATTTATAGTAGGTTATGCAGGCACAATTGGTATTGCGAATGCACTGGAATACTTTATTCAAGCAGCAGAGTTATTAAAGAACAACAAAGATATTGTATTTGTAATTGTGGGTGAAGGCAGTGAAAAATTAAAATTAATACAACAATCATCTCAACTTTCTAATGTAATTTTTTTACCTGCTATTCCTAAAAAACAAATACAAAGCTTGTTACAAAAATTTGATGCTTGTTACATTGGTTTACAATCCAAAGAATTATTTAAATATGGTGTTTCTCCCAATAAATTATTTGATTATATGTATGCTGCAAAGCCCATTATTTTTTCTATAAATTCACCTAATAGCCCCGTAGAACAATCCAATAGTGGCATTGTGACTTCTCCAAACAATCAACAAGAAATCGCAAATGCTATATTAAAAATATATTCTTTAAGTAAAGAAGAAAGAACACAAATGGGAAATAATGGAAAAAATTTTGTTTGTGAAAATCACACATTTGACAAGTTAACACAAAAATATCATTCTCTTTTACAATCTCTGTAATGGTTTTTAATCATTTACTTTTTTCTCTTTTTATTAAATATTCATTCACTTTATCATCTAATAAAGGTGATGGTTCAGCAATAATTTGTAATTGACTTTTTTCTTTTCCAACTGATATTTGTGCCGCTTTTTTAAGACGATATGTTTTTTGAAAATAATCTTCAAGCGTTAATTTCAATTTATACACCTTTTCATCTTCGTAATAAATTTGATATCCTAATAATTGATTAAATTGCAATGCATGCGTATTGGATTTCAGCACAGTAATAACAGAAGTATCACCTGATTTAATTTCTTCAAAAATCACTTCCAGCATAGTTAGAGAAGCATACGCTGGAATCATTGTGTTCCAATAACTTTTTTCCCACAAAAAAATTCCACCTTCTGCTACTCTTTGTTCGTTGGTATCTTTACAATTTATCAAACCTATTTTCTTTTCTTCATATTCAAGTATGTAATAATAATTAAATCGGTTATTAATCTTTTTAAACCACTCTTTTTGCATTAAAGGTGTGATATATTCCTGAAATTGCATTGTGTTTCTAATAAAATCACGATTTCGCCAATATCTTATCAATTCAATATCATTTTCCTGCACTCTTTTATATGTAATTCCATATTGCTTTACAATCATACTTCTTCTTTAATATGAAATGGTGGCTTTTTATGTATATCCATTAAAATATAAGCAATGTATTCACCTATAACTCCTAATGAAAATAATATCAATCCTGTTCCAAACAAAATACTTACAATAATGGAAGTATATCCCTTTTCAGCATGATGAAAAACAAGTTTTTGAATGAGATAATAAATTCCTGCAACAAAACTTAAAAATGCTACACTAAATCCAATCAACTTAACTATTATCAAAGGCATAGAAGTGCTTATCATTAAAGTGTTTTTAGATAACCTAAACAAACTGCCATAAGAATAAGTGCTTTTTTTCTTTTGAGAAGGACGAAACGATGCACTAACGGAGTGAATATCCTGTGTATACCACAATATCATCTCATCAATTACAATTAAATGTGAAATATGCTGAATAATAGAATGCACTAACTTTTTTGACATTATTCTAAAACTGGAACCTTTTCCCGCATCAGGATTTTCATATCTTGAAATGGCTTTATATATTGCTGATAAAATTTTTCTATACCACGGATAATGATATTTATCTGGAGTAATGTATAATATATCCATTTTATTTTTAATAAGCTTTTCAATCCATTCTGGCAATAAATGCACAGGATGTGATAAGTCATCATCTATTGTAATAATAATATCCCCGCCACATCTTGTCAAACCACAAAAAGTAGATTTTTGTTGCCCATAATTGCGGGATAAACGAATGGCTTTCACTTTATCTCCTAAAATATTTTTTATTTCTAAAACCTTTTTCCATGTATCATCAGGACTATTATCATCTACCAATATAATTTCAAAATCATAATTTTGAAGAACAAGACATAACTCATCAATCAATTTTTGAATACATTGACTACTTTTATATAAGGGGATTACAACAGAAATTTTCACTATTTACTTTTTACGCAAAAATAATAAATAAATCCCTACTGAAATATCTTTGCCATTTTGTCAATTCTAAAAAAATTAAACAATCATAAATTTGAAAAAATGTCAGTTTATTGGGTTTGGCACAAAATTTACTAACTTGCGGGCAAAAAAATTACAACTATGAGCAAACTCAATGTAAAACCACTTGCAGACAGGGTCATTGTAGAGCCCGCTCCTGCAGAAGAAAAAACAGCGTCGGGCATTATTATTCCTGACACAGCCAAAGAAAAACCCATGAAAGGAAAAGTAGTGGCTGTTGGAACAGGTAAAAAAGATGAGCCAATGAGCGTAAAAGTTGGCGACAATGTATTATATGGTAAATATGCAGGTACTGAAATCCAAATTGATGGCAAAGATTACTTAATTATGCGTGAAAGCGATATTTATGCCATCATTTAATCAATTAAAAATTAAATGCAGACGCTATCGGTCTGCATCCCGAACTTTAGCTTCGGGAAATTAAAATTAAAACTAATTCATTAATTCAATCTAAACTAACACAAAAACTTACAACTATGGCAAAAGACATTAAATATGATGTAGAAGCAAGAGATGCATTAAAAAGAGGTGTGGATGCTCTTGCAAATGCAGTAAAAGTAACATTAGGTCCAAAAGGACGCAATGTAATCATTGACAAAAAATTCGGTTCACCACAAATTACAAAAGATGGTGTAACTGTTGCAAAAGAAGTTGAGCTCACTCATCCTATTGAAAATATGGGTGCTCAACTCGTGAAAGAAGTAGCATCTAAAACTGCAGATATTGCAGGTGATGGAACTACAACTGCTACTGTATTAGCACAAGCTATTATCAACGCTGGATTAAAAAATGTGGCTGCAGGTGCTAATCCAATGGACCTCAAAAGAGGTATTGACAAAGCCGTAGAAGTAGTAGTTGAAAACTTTAAAAAACAATCTAAACAAGTAGGCAACGATACGAAAAAAATTGAACAAGTTGCTACTATCTCTGCTAATAATGATAACACCATTGGCAAATTGATTGCCGATGCAATGTCAAAAGTTAAAAAAGAAGGTGTTATCACAGTAGAAGAAGCCAAAGGAACTGAAACTTATGTAGAAGTAGTAGAAGGAATGCAATTTGACAGAGGATATATTTCTCCATATTTCATCACCGACCCTGATAAAATGGAAGCTGTATTAGAAAATCCTCTTATCTTAATCTACGATAAGAAGATTTCTAACATGAAAGAATTGCTTCCTGTACTTGAAAAATCTGTACAAACAGGCAAGCCCATCTTAATCATTGCAGAAGATGTAGATGGTGAAGCATTGGCTACATTAGTTGTAAATAAATTACGCGGTACATTAAAAATCGCTGCTGTTAAAGCGCCTGGCTTTGGCGACAGAAGAAAAGCCATGTTAGAAGACATTGCTATCTTAACAGGTGGCCGTGTTATCAGCGAAGAAATGGGTATGAAATTAGAACATGCAGACCTTTCATACCTTGGAAAAGCTGAAAAAGTAACTATTGACAAAGATAACACTACTATTGTTGGTGGTGCTGGTAAAAAAGCAGACATCACTGCTCGCATCAACCAAATCAAAGCACAAATTGAAACTACTACATCTGACTACGATAAAGAAAAATTACAAGAAAGATTGGCTAAATTAGCTGGTGGTGTAGCAGTGTTATATGTAGGTGCTGCTACAGAAGTTGAAATGAAAGAGAAAAAAGATCGTGTAGATGATGCATTAGCTGCTACTCGTGCTGCTGTTGAAGAAGGTATTGTACCTGGCGGTGGAGTAGCTTACATCCGTGCTGCATCTGCGCTTGAAAAATTAAAAGGTGAAACTGAAGATGAAACTACTGGTATTAGTATCGTAAAAAGAGCATTAGAAGAACCTTTAAGACAAATTTGCTTCAATGCTGGATTAGATGGTAGCATCATCGTTCAAAAAGTAAAAGAAGGTAAAGATGACTTTGGCTTTAATGCTCGCACAGAAAAATTTGAAAATCTCTTTGATGCGGGTGTAATTGACCCAACTAAAGTAGCTCGTGTTGCACTTGAAAATGCAGCAAGCGTAGCGGGTATGTTACTCACAACAGAGTGTGTATTAGCTGAAAAGAAAGAAGAAAAACCAGCACCTGCTGCACCAGGCATGGGTGGAATGGATGGAATGATGTAATTAACGAAACATAAATAGTATAAAATCCCGACCATAAGCGTCGGGATTTTTTATTTTATTGGTTGATAGATTTTTTCATAAGTATTAAGTGATAATCTCTCATGATAATTATTTGATAGTTGTAGGTGCATTACATATATTTGCATACAATCTTCTTTTGTTTAAGAACGTTCTATGAGTTGGTGAGAAATGAAAATTGAATTTATATATTGGTTTGCTTATTACAATCTTGATTCGCCGAGTGTAAGATATAGGGCAAAATACCCATTGGAGTTTTTTAAGAAAAAGAAAAATATCGGGTATTATTTTGTCATACCTGGTTATAAGCCCATTAATATTTATTTATTTCTCATTGCATATTTTTCATCGCTATTTTTTAGAAAGCCAAATTCTTTAATAGTAATTCAGCGAGTTCAATCAAATTTCATTTATGCCAACTTGTTAAAATTGTTAGTTAGAATTAGAAAACAGGATACAGTATATGATATTGATGATGCTGACTATTTGGAAGTAAATCCTAAAACAATATATTATTTTGCGAAACACTGCGATAAAATATCAGCTGGCAGCCAACGGATTGTTAAACATTTGAGTCAATTCAATAAAAAGATTTTTTATATAACTTCTCCAATTGTTGACTTAGGAATAGTGAAGTCTAGCCGAAATAAAATTTTTACCATTGGCTGGATTGGTATATTTGCCGGAGAACATAAAAATACCCTCATAGAACTAGTGTTTCCTGCAATAAGGGAACTTTCCTTTCATTTGAAATTGACTATTCTTGGTGTTCTAACATCTTATGATAGAGAGTGTATTGAGAATTATTTTCAGGACAAATCAAATATTGAAATTGAAGTGCCTTTAGAAATAAATTGGAATGATGAAGTTAACATTCAAAAGAGAATCGTGCTGTTTGATGTAGGTATTGCCACATTAACTAATTCCGAATTGCAATTATCAAAATCAGGCATAAAAGCCAAACAATATATGAATAACGGAGTGCCTGTATTAAGTACTAATCTTCCTGAAAATAATACTATAGTTATTGATGGCGTTAACGGTTATTTTTGTAACACAATAATTGATTTTAAACAAAGATTAAATCAATTTTACAAAATGACTGATTCTGAATATTTACGGTTTTCTCAAAACGCAAGAGCATCAATTAGTAATTTTGACCATAATAAATACTTTGCAGATTTTGAAAATCTTAAAGATAAAAAATATCTTCGTCTTTAAAATCTGTTTATCTCAATCTATGCAAAGAGTAAAATTGATACATTTTGATTGTTTTTTTAGGCGCAGGAATGTTAAGGTAGTTAGCGTTCCTTTCTCACATCTACTACTTCCACCGACTTATTTCAATCATCAAAAATACACTGTAAAACTCTTTCCATCAATCTATCATAAGAATTTACTTGAATATTGACGATAGCAATATCAATATTTTCAATATGTTTAATATAGGTATGATATAAATTTTTAAGATAGTTCAATGTAATATTTTTTTCAATCTGTCTATTTCTTTTCTGTATATTATGAAATGCTAATTCCGGCTTTACATCTAAAAATATTATTTTATCGGGCGACTGATTCAAATCTTCTTCTAATTGATAATAATGTTTTGCAAATTCCTGAAATTGCTGATGGTTCAAGTTATTCTGCGCAAACCACAAACATTTTCTAAAATAAAAATCAGAAATTGTAATACCATTATCAACCTTTTGAAAGTGCTGATAAATCTGATGAAAGCGGTCTATTAAAAAACTATATTCTGTTAGCACTTTGTATTTATCAGGATATTGATAAAATAATTCTAACAATTTATTCTCTTCAAATCGTTCTAATAATAATGTTGAATGAATGGAATTAGTTTGAAAATGTTGATGAATTTGTTGAGCAAGTGTGGTTTTTCCACTGCCTATGATGCCTTCAATACATATATATTTTTTCATCTTTCAATTCTTTAATAGTTTTATTAAATACTGGATGGACAAGGTTTTCAGCAATTTCACACAATGGCTCTAATACAAATAATCTTTCCTGAATAAGCGGATGCGGTATTTTCAGTTGTTCTGTTTGAATAATTGCATCATTGAAAAATAAAATATCTATATCTATACATCTGGATTCATAAGTGTTTTCACTTATTCTTACTCTACCTAAATATTTTTCTATGTATAAAATATTGTTTAATACCTCGTTAGCAGAAAGAGAAGTGTTAACACTCACACATAAATTATAGAAAAAACTTGCATTTTCAGGCATTTTCCAGGGGGCTGTTGGATAAATAGAAGAGCGAGAAATAATATGTCCAATATTATTTTCAATCAGATTTAATGCTTGATAAACATAAATAATTCTTGGATAAATATTACTGCCTAAACCTAAATATACAACATTTGCTTGCATAATTTTGAAGGTAAAAATACTAAATACTATATTTGACACTTAAAAATTAAAACTATGAAACAATTTTTTAGTGGATGTTTAGGCGGATGTTTAGGAGTAGTGATTGGATTTATCATTTTTGCCATTATTCTTGTAGCGGGCATCTCTCAATCTCTTTCAGATGCAGTGGATTCAAAGTTTCAGAAAAATGTTGAAAAAGAAAGCGATGTCAAAAATCCAGTATTAAAACTTACACTCAAAGGAGAAATTAAAGATTATGACAAAAAAGATGTGTGGAATTTTAATTTCAAAGAACTATTGAATGACAAAGATTTAGTATTACCACAAATGATTAGAAGTGTTGAAGTAGCCGCAAAAGATGAAAAAATAAAAGGCATTTACATTCGTATTTATCCATTTTCAGCTTCTATTGCACAATTAGAAGAGTTGAGAAAAGCATTAGAAACATTCAAGCAATCAGGTAAATGGATTTATGTATATGCAGATAATTATTTTCAGGGAGAATATTATTTGGCGAGCGTAGCAGACAAAATTGTAATGCATCCCGAAGGCACTTTAATGTGGAAAGGCATTGCTTCTCAAATTTCATTTTACAAAAAAGCATTGGAGAAATTAGATATTCAGGTGCAGGTATTTCGTCACGGCAAATTTAAAAGTGCAGTAGAGCCCTTTATTTTAGATAAAATGAGCGATGAAAATCGTCAACAAATGAGAACATTATTAAGCAGTGTTTGGAACGATGTATTAAACAAAGTATCTATAAGTAGAAAAATCAATGCAAAAACTTTGAATCAATACGCCAATGATTTAGTAGTAAAAGATGCAGAAGCAGCATTATCACTTCATTTTATTGATGAAATGGCCGATGAAAAGCAAGTAGAGCAATTGATTCAACAAAAAGTCAGCAAAGAGAAAGATTATGTTTTTAGAGATTATCATCACTACAAATATAAAGCATTGGACAAATACTTTCACTCTACAGAAAATAAAGTAGCAGTTATTTACCTTTCAGGACAAATTGTAGATTACATAGAAGGTAATGATGATGATGAAGTTATTGTTCCATCAGAAGTTTTCAAAATTTTCAAAAAAATTGAAGACAATAACAATATCAAAGCAGTAGTATTAAGAGTAAACTCGCCGGGCGGAAGTGCCTTTGCCAGTGAAAAAATATTTCAAGCCATCAAAAAATTAAAATCTAAAATACCTGTAATAGTTTCGTTTGGTGATGTTGCAGCCAGCGGCGGTTATTATATCAGTTGCGGTGCAAATTATATTTTTACTGACCACAATACCATTACAGGTTCTATTGGCGTATTTGGATTATTGCCTAACATTCAAAATTTGATGCAGAAAGATTTAGGCATTTATACAGATACAGTAAAAACTAATACTTATGCAGATTTTATGAGTGTATTAAGACCCGTTCAACCTAAAGAATACGATGTAATAATGTATAGAATAGAAAAAGTTTATGATACATTTTTATCAAGAGTAAGTGAAGGCAGGAAGTTAGATAAAGCATATATTGATAATATCGGACAGGGAAGAATTTGGAGCGGTGCAGATGCAGTAAGGATTAAATTAGCAGATAAAATTGGAACATTAGAAGATGCTATTGAATTTGCAGCCCAAAAAGCAGGATTAAGTGAATACAATATCATAGAATTTCCAAAGAAAAAAGACCCACTGGAAGAATTTATGAAAACATTTTCAAATGATGATGAAGATGCCTTACAGGAAAAAATTATCAAAGCCAGCACGGGCAAGTATTATAAAGATATTTTAATATTCAAAAAATCATTGAAAAATCAACAGGTGAATTATCTCACTTTGATGCCATACCGCATAGAAATGTATTGATGATTTTGATTTTTTCTTACTGATTTTCATTATGACCCATCAAAGTATTATCCCCATTTATCAGTCATTTTCTAAAGATATTTTGCAACATTCATCTTTTCTATTACTCACAGATATTGAAAAAACACCACCACATTGCTCTTTAATTTGTAATGGCTTTTGGTTTAGTTTAAATCATAATGAATGTAAATGCAATATTCCTATTGAAAAACTCATTTCTACATTATTCAAAAAAAATATTTCTGCAATATTTCTTGAATTAAACATCAATATTTCAATTGATATAGCAAAAAAATATTTTTCTACATACAATAAGGTCAATTTCAAAAATCAAATCACTTGTATCAGTCCTATTAAAGAAATTTTCATTCATTATCAACTACCCACCAATTCATCTATGTTATTATTTGAAATGATTGATGTTTTATTTTCAAACAAAATCACATTATCAACTTACGCATTGAATTATTCTGAAAAAAATTACAAACTCAAACATTATACAATTTCCAATTTATCAGAGCAATATTGAATTAATTTATGCAAGAAAAAGACATTAAAAAAATATCTCAATTATCCATATACCGCTCACTTGCTTTTGCATCATTAGGAATTGTTATCATTTCTTTCTATTATTCTTTTGTTGATAAAGAAAGTGCGGTATTTATCACACTAATGATTGCGTTTGCGTATTTGTTTTTTAGTTTCAAATATATCAAAGCACAGATTGATGTATGGAAAAATACACAAAGATTTAGATTTTTATCGTGGTATTACATTTCTTTTACCATTATAGGTATTGTAGTATTTCTGGTTGTAACCATATTAAATTATTGGTTATTCCACGATATTTTGTTATCAAGTGTTTTCTTTATTTTATTTCTAACTGAACTCATTTCATTTTATTTAATTTACAGATATGCTCTGCACTTCATTGTTGTTAAACCCGATAGTATCTGGATTGTAAAAAAACAAATTCGCATAATTTATCCATCATCAATAGCAGAAATTTATTACAGAAATGATATTTTAATTTTCAAACTCCAAAATGAAAAAACAATTTTTATCAATTTTCTTGAAACCAGTAATGTTAAAGTATTAAGAAAACAAATCGCTGATTGGTTATATCAAAACAACTTTCATCAGTATTCTGAAATTATTGAAGAACTAAAAAGTATCCACTAATCCTCTACTCTACCACTTTTAAATCTAAAAAAGCATAAGGAAACACTTCACCGTTATGTGTATAACTTTTTTCCACCACTTCTCCTTTTTCAAATTTTACTGGTTGATGAAAAATATCTCCATCATATACAAATGTATGATATTCTCCATTTTCACCACACACATCTACATCTGCTGGAAATTCATTTAATAAATCCATTGTCAATTCTTTTCCTAAAAAATCTTTACTCAATTTTTTCAAATTCACACTTACTATAATGGCTTTGTATCCTAATTCTACAAATTCTTTATACAAAGTTCTTGTGTCTTTTTTCCACAAAGGAAATTCTGCCTTCATTCCAATTTTTTGTAATTGATTTTCTCTATATGTTTTCAAGTCCTCTAAAAATATATCTCCAAAAATAGCCGTGTGTATATTTCTTTGTTGCATCAATTTCATCTCGCTTTCCATCATTTTTTCATATACTTCATTATAACTACTTTCAGGCAAGTACAATTTTCTTGTATGAATACCAATAGATAAACCCTGTCGTGTTATCAATTCCTTTCTAACTCCGTGCATACTTACCCTTTGCGTGTTTTTATTGATAGTAACAAATAAAAATTCTACCTGATACAAATTATTTTTCAAAACATAATGCAACGCAAGAGTGCTGTCCTTTCCACCACTCCAACTAACAAATGCTTTTGTTTTTTCCATCTTTAAAAACAATTAACGTAACAATGTAATATATCCCTTCATCTTACTTACATTATTCAACACATCTGTGATTTCAAGCACATAAAAATAAGTGCCTGTTGGAACAGATTCTCCACTGATGGTTCTGCCATCCCACTGCACACCTGTGCCATTGTTTTCATACACTTTAATGCCATTGCGATTAAAAATTTCAAGGTGCATATCTATAGCCCCTTCAAATGACACATACCACAAATCATTCACATCATCTCCATTAGGCGTAAATATATTAGGTATAGAAACTAATAATTTATCAGTAATATAAACATACTTATAAGAAGTGTCTGAACAAGTGCCTGAATAGGCAATTAATTTCACCATATAAGTGCCCTGTATAGTATATGTTTCCGAAGCATCAAAAGAAGTAGCAGTATTTCCATTTCCAAAATCCCATGAATAGCCCGATGCATATAAACTCAAATTAGTAAATAATATAGTAGACCCTGTTTTAGCATTGGTAGATGAAACAGAAAAATTAGAAATGGCAGAATAATTATTTACTGCAAAAGTATTTGTAACAGAACACCCTGCATTATCCTGAACTATAAATGTATAACTTCCTGTGCTTAAATTTGAATAAGTTAAACTACTTGATATACCCAATGGAAAAAGAGTATAAGTATAAGGCAATTTTCCTCCACTGATTGAGATACTTGCAGATGCAGGTTGATTACAACCATCTTTAGCAACTACATTTGTTTTTAAAGTGCTGTCTGCTATATTAAAAAATATTGTTAACGTATCAGCTGGGACATTACTATCCTGAACAAACAAAGTATAATCACCCGCACATAAAGAATTATAAACATTGGTAGAAGTAGGAACACCATTTAATGTATAAGAATATGGTGCTACCCCAGATGTAATACTTATTGAAGCGGTTCCATTACAATTACAAAAAGCATTCTGAATATTGATAGAATAGATTAATTGTGCCCAACTTGTAAAAGAAATAAAAAATACGAGTATGTAAAAATATACTAACTTTTTTCTCATTTGCTATTGAATAGCAGCAAATATAATGAAAAATCTTTTCAGAGATGCAAAAAATCATTTATGGATATTTCAATTATTGTAGCATCCAATAATTTTTCAGAGATTTGCATTTCAAAATGTTGAGTAATGGAAAATGTAGTGAGTATTGAAGAAATTGATGAGTGGAATCAAAAAGCATGGGATATAAGAATCAGCCAATTAAAAGAGTGCATCAACATTAGTAATAATGCACTTGCTTCTGCAAGTGTTATTCAATATGAAAAAGGCATTGCGGATGCCGAAAGAAATTTAGGATATTGCTTTTGGAGAATGTCTGATTATGACTCTTCATTACAACACACACTAAAAGCAATAGATTTATATCAAAAATTGAATGACAAAAAAGGGACAGCCGATGCCTTAAATAATTTAGGGGCAGTTTATATGTTCCAAAAACAACATCATAAAAGATTGGAAATTAACCTGGAATGTTTAAAAATCCGTACTGAAATTGATGATAGCGATGGTATTTCCTCTTCAATGAATAACATTGGAGAAACCTACATGGAAATGAATGACTTTAATAATGCTCAATTATGGTTTGAAAAATGTATTCAATATCCTTATTCCAGTAAATCTTCCTTGGCATGGGCAAATTTTAATTTAGGGAAACTTTATTTCATTACTCATCAAAGAAATAAAGCATTAGAATATCTATTAAAATCTGTTCAATTAGCAGAGTCCTTATCTTACCATAGTTTGCTCACTGAAATATATTACTACCTTGCAAAATATTACTTTTCAGAAAATGAATATAATAAAAGTATTTTATATTCAATCAAATCCTATAAATCTGCTAAACAAATAGACAACAAAGAAGGAATGGCTTTGTCTGCATTATCATTATCTGAAATTTATGAACAACAAAATGACTTTCGTAAATCTTTAAAATACTACAAAAAATATAACCTTCTAAAAGAGCAATTTTTGAACGAAGCCAACCTTAAAACCATCCAGCAGTTAGAAATGCAATATGAAATCAATAATTTAAAGAGAACCGCTGAAATTCAAAAACTCCAGAATGAAATATTATTAAGCAGTTATCAGAAAATTGAATTTGAACATAAAGAGTTATTCAACTTATTTAATACTTTACGAGAAAATATTAGTTATGCTCAAAATATCCAAAAAAACCTAATTAAAATACCTGAAAAATTTATTCAGCAATATCCATATCATTTCCTCATCTATCAACCTATGATGATGATAAGTGGAGATTTTATCTGGGCTCATGTAAGTGATGATAATAAATACTATTATTTTGCACTTGGAGATTGTGAGGGGCATGGCGTTTCTGCAGCCCTCATTTCTATGCTCTGCTTATCTTATTTAAATAACTCTGTCAAAAATATTTCAGACCCTAAAGACATTGTTCTTTCTTTATATGCTCAAATTAATTCATTAGAACAATTAAATATTTCAGAGGACTATTCAAACAAAATTACATTTGATATTATCTTAATAAAGATTGATGTATCTAAACAAACCATTGATTATTATTCATCAGGCATTGAAGGATTATTGATTAAAAAAAATAATCAGGAATTTTTTATTCTAAATAACGACAATATTTCATCACCAATACACATTCATACAGATGATATTTTATATATCTATTCTGATGGAATTTATGACCAATTTGGGGGAGAAAAGGGCATTCGCTTAAAAAGAAAAAATTGGCGGGAATATTTACTTTCTATTGCCAGGTATCCAATGTATTCACATAAAAACATTATTCTTGATTTTCTTAATCATTGGAAAAACAAAGAAAAACAAACTGACGATATCACCATCTTTGGAATGCAATTTTAAATTCATTAAATATGAAAAAGTTTTTTATTTCATTTGTTTTCATTGTTTTACATCAAACATCTTTTGCTCAGGAAGACGAATCCTCTTCATCTAAATTTTGTAAAGAAATTGATAACAAACAGGCCATTAAACTTTACGAAAAAGGTACCAATAAAAAGAAATACAAAAAACCTGAAAGATTAGAATTTTTAAGAGAGTGTCTAAAATTAGAACCTGATTTTGCAGAAGCCAATTTTGCAATGGCTCAAGAAATCATTGTGCATTGTAAATTGGAAAACAAGCCATTTGCTCCTGCTGTTCCTTTTTTATACAAGGTTATTGCTAATTGTCCCGACTTACATTCTAATCCATATTATTACATTGGTTTTCATTATTATGAACAAATGAAAAATGATTCTGCTATCAAATATTTGCAACTATTTCTTAATTTCAAAAGCGATGACCCTAAAAAATTTGACAAGGACTTTGAAGCAGAAATGTATCAGGCAAAAGAAATGATTAAGTATGCAAAAAAAGAAAACGAACTAAAGAAAAAAACTGTTCCTTTTAATCCAGTTGTAGTAAAAGATATTTCTACCCCACAAGACGAGTATCTTGCTTCGCTTTCTCCTGATGACCAATATTGTTACTTCGTTAGAAAAGAACCGCTTAATTCAAAAGATTTAGTTTATCAAACCGATAAAGAACAAGAAGTTTTTATGGTATCTGTTCGTGAACCATCAGGAAAGTTTGATAAAGGCAGTGAAATGCCGCCCCCATTCAACACGAGTAATGACAATCAAGGTGGATGCTCAATTACCGTAGATAACAAACATCTTTTTTTTGCAATGATGCGAGATGAAGGCGGTGCTCAACCTAATTGCGACATTTATGTCAGCGATATGATAGATGGAGAATGGAAACCTTATCGCAAAGTGCCTAATATCAATCATCCAGTGTATTGGGATTCTCAACCGTCTATTTCTGCTGATGGAAACACTTTATACTTTGCCAGTGATAGACCGGGTGGATATGGTGGCACAGATATTTATGTGAGTTATAGAAATCCTCAAACAGGCGAATGGAGTGTGCCTCAAAATCTTGGCCCTAAAATCAATACGCGGGGACACGAACGCACACCCTTTATTCACAGCGATAGCGAAACTCTTTATTTCAGTAGTGATGGACATTTTGGTTTTGGTGGATTTGATATTTTCTATTCCCGTAAAAATGAAAAAGGCGAATGGACAGAGCCCGAAAACATTGGCACTCCCATCAATACTCAGAATGATGAATTAGGTTTCTTTGTAAGTTCAAATGCTACAGAAGGTTATTTCTGTGTATATGCAGAAGGTATATTAGCATCTAAAGGTGTTGGAAAATATGATTTGTTTAAATTTGATTTATACAAAGAAGCCCGACCTAATGAAATTAGCATTATCAAAGGGCAAGTGAAAGATAAAGATAACAATCCTGTTGGAGGGAAAACTATCGTTGAAATCAATTATCCCGATAATCAATCAAAAACCTATGCAGCGGTAGATTCTTCTAATGGAGAATTTGTTGCTGCTATCAATTTGAAAAAAACCAAAGGACAGGAAATACTTGTCAACATCAAAAAAGAAGGTTATGCTTTTAGTTCACAGATAGTCAAAGTTCCTGAAAATGCTAATTTTTATACAATAATGGACACCGTACGCATTCTAACAGATAGTATTAAACCCGGCCAATCATTCGTCATCAACAATTTATATTACAAAACCAATAGTGCAGAAATTGAAGAGGTATCTAAAAAAGTTTTGATTAAATTTGCAGAATATTTGAAGGAAAATCCAAACTTAAAAATAGAAATAAGAGGACATACAGATAATACAGGTCATCCAAAAGATAACGAAGCACTTTCACTCAATCGTGCTTATTCAGTAAAAGAATTTTTAGAAAAACAAGGTGTAGATGGAAAAAGAATTTTTGCAAAAGGATTTGGAGCATCTATGCCCATTGCACCTAATACCACCGAAGAAGGCAGAGCAAAAAACAGAAGAACAGAGTTTTATATTATAGATATTAAATAATTTATACTTGAAAAAAAACATTTCCATAATAATCGTTTTTATTGTTTTGATTCATCATATTCTCTATTCTCAAATGAAAAGAGATTCTGCAATTAAATTACTGAATTTTGTAAAAGAAAATGTATCTAACTTTAATAAATCCTATCCCCTTATTAAAAAAGTATTAGATTTTTCTCTGAAAACAAAGGACACTTCTTTAATTATACAATCTTATATTGTAATGGCAGATGTGCTGTGGTATAATTCTATTTATGGTAATTCAGAAGAATATTATTTCAAAGCAATGGAAATCACCGACTCTTCAAAATTTTCCAGAGAATATGCCTATGCGTTATATGGTATTGGCTGGATAGAATGCATTCAAAAAGGGAAAAAAGAAAAAATACAATTATTAAAAAGAGCATTAAAAATTTACGAATTATTAAAAGACACCTCTCACATAGTTCAATTATCAAACGCCATATCAGGAGCTTACCAAGGATTTTATCATCAGGATACAACCAATAAATATTATTTAGATTCTGCTATAAAAGTATTGAAAAATACAATATCCAATTTATCAGAAAATTGGTATAATAAAGCCATTTCATTAGAGGTTAACCTTGCAAAAGAATATTATCTGAAGCAAGATTACAATAATGCTTATATAAGTATTATTAAATCTTTAAGTAATCCTAAACTAATAAAATTTAAAAGAAGCTTTTTGAATGCTATTTTAATAAAAGCACAAATTCTCAATAAAACTAATCAAAAAGACAGTTCCCGATATCTAATAAAAAAGTATTTTGATGATTTAATTTCAACACAAGATAATGAAGTATTGGAAGAACTTTACTACCTTTTATATGAACATAATAAAGAAGATGCTAACTACCCAAAAGCTATATTGTATCTAGAAAAGCATCTACAAATAATAAAAATCATTAATAAAGAACTTTTGTCTACTCAATACGAAGAGTTAGAAGCCAATAAAGAGTTGTATAAAAAGGAGCAATCACTCATTGCATTGCAAAAAGAAAATGAAATCAATCAATTAAAAAATCAACAAAAAACATACTTTCTTTTTGTTGCTGCCATTTTTATTTTAATCATTACTTTTTTTCTATTTAAAACTATCAGGCAAAACGCTGAGATTAAAAAGCTTAATTCAGAAATTACTGCTCAAAAAAACCTGCTTGAACAAAAAAACAAAGACATTACAGATAGCATTAATTACGCTTTCCGCATCCAAAAAGCGCTCATCACCTCTGATGAATTTATCCATAAACATTTTATTAATGAAAATTACTTCTCCGATTTCTTTGTGCTTTACTTACCAAAAGATATTGTCAGCGGCGACTTCTATTGGGCAAATGTAAATACACAACATCCTCAACAACCTCATTACTTCGCTGTCGGTGATTGTACAGGACACGGCGTGCCAGGTGCTTTTATGAGTTTGCTCAATATCAATTTCCTCAACGAAGCCGTCATTGAAAAACAGATTTATTATCCCGATGAAATCCTCAATTATGTCAGAGAAAAACTGGTCAAAAACCTTTCTTATGACGAACAACAAAAAGATGGTATGGATGCTACACTGCTGCTTTTTGACAATGACTTCAAGCAACATTTGAAAATCTATTACACATTAGCTAACCATCAATTACTCCTAATTAGAAACAATGAACTCTTTACCCTGACCGGAGATAAAAAACCCGTCGGTTTTTCTTACTCAAATGATCCATTTTCATTGAAAGAAATTGTCTTACAAAAAGGAGATTGGCTTTACTTATTTACCGATGGCTATAAAGACCAATTTGGTGGCCCAAAAGGAAAAAGATTAATGCAAAAAAACTTTATGGAAATTATCAAAAATCATTCCACTAAAAAAGGCGATGAACAAATGCAGGCATTAAAAGAACAATACTTCCAATGGAAAAATCATCAGGAACAAATTGATGATGTTTGTATTGTAGGAATAAGAGTATGACCACAACCATTATGAATAAAAAGATAAAAAATATTATATATTTTTTCCTTTCTGCTATTATTGTTTCATCTTATTTCGCTTTATTATTCTTTTTAGGATTTTATTTCACTGAAAAAACCAACGATTTAAATCCAGTTGTCGATTCGCATTCCAAAAACAAATCTATTATCTCAAAGATAGTCAATGTAAGTAATGAATATCCGTTGCATGGAAAATGGAAATTAGTATATGCAGACACTATTAATTTTGACTCATTAAGCAATGTTCATTTTACAGAAATCAAGAATATTGACTCTTTGCCTGATAACTATAAGGGTGAACCAATATGGTTAGTTTATCAATCAGTCCTGGAAGATTCTATTCTTTTTAATCGTCCTATTTACCTTGAAGTTTTTCAAAAAGGCGCTTCAATTATATATTTAAGTGGGGAAAAAATATTAGATGTTGGACATCCTGCTAATAATATTGAGAACGAAACATCTATTATTTATAGCCAACCTGTTTTATTATATCTAAACAAACCGTTTACAATATTCATTAAAC
Organism: Bacteroidota bacterium; assembly: GCA_040758575.1. Taxonomy (GTDB): domain Bacteria; phylum Bacteroidota; class Bacteroidia; order B-17B0; family Aurantibacillaceae; genus BPGX01. The sequence continues at coordinate 68,972 of JBFLVH010000006.1, forward strand.
ACTCAGAATTAAAAGTATTTCAGTGGAAGAATTTATTAGACAATAAGTATAATCCTGGAATTAAATTATCATTAAACTCTGAACCATTAAGGGATAAAGATCATAGTGATATAGTTATATCTTTCATTATTGGGTTTTTACTTACATTAGCATTTATTCATTTTGCGATGTATGTTTCATACAGACAAATAAAAGATAATCTATATTTCTCTATATTCCTGATGTGTTATGGATTAGTATGGATAGGTATGCTATGTGCTAACTCCAGTGTCTTTGAAATATATGCATTAGGGAACTTTTTAATAATGGAAATATCTATTAAAGCTACATTTATTACGCTTATACTTTTCATTCAAAATTCTTTTCATCAAAAATTGAATAAAATTCTATGGTTGATAATTTACTCCACACTATTCTTTTCTATCGCAGATTCATTTACTAATAAAAGTTTTTTAAGTAACCTCAATTTGATGCTAACTATATGGTTAGTCATATTCACAATCATATACATATTCATTTCCGTCAGAAAATCTTATCAACAAAAAATTCCTGGTATAAAAATTATATCAGCAGGTATATTTTTATTTGGAACATTTGTTTTTCTAATCATTTCATTGTTTTTTTTCTTTCTAGGAAAATCATCATCCTCCGGCTTTAATATACATTTTTCTTTTGAAGGGTCTATTTTAAACTTAATTATATCAATATTCTCTTTATTAGCTTTATTCAGTATTCCTATTTCTATGAGTATCTTTCTCGCCTATAGATTTGCTTATACCAACAAGCATTTACAAAATAAATTGATTGAAGTTGAAAACCTAAATAAAACTATCATAGAGAAAGAAAAAGAAAAACAAAATATTCTACTCAAACAAAATGAAATTCTTGAACAACAAGTAAAAGAAAGAACGGAAGAAATTACTGCTCAAAAAAACTTACTTGAACAAAAAAACAAAGACATTACAGATAGCATTAATTACGCTTTCCGCATCCAAAAAGCGCTCATCACTTCTGATGAATTCATCCATAAACATTTTATTAATGAAAATTACTTCTCCGATTTCTTTGTGCTTTACTTACCAAAAGATATTGTCAGCGGCGACTTCTATTGGGCAAATGTAAATACACAACATCCTCAACAACCTCATTACTTCGCTGTCGGTGATTGTACAGGACACGGCGTGCCAGGTGCTTTTATGAGTTTGCTCAATATCAATTTCCTCAACGAAGCCGTCATTGAAAAACAGATTTATTATCCCGATGAAATCCTCAATTATGTCAGAGAAAAACTGGTCAAAAACCTTTCTTATGACGAACAACAAAAAGATGGTATGGATGCTACACTGCTGCTTTTTGACAATGATTTCAAGCAACATTTGAAAATCTATTACACATTAGCTAACCATCAATTACTCCTAATTAGAAACAATGAACTCTTTACCCCGACCGGAGATAAAAAACCCGTCGGTTTTTCTTACTCAAATGATCCATTTTCATTGAAAGAAATTGTCTTACAAAAAGGAGATTGGCTTTACTTATTTACCGATGGCTATAAAGACCAATTTGGTGGACCAAAAGGAAAAAGATTAATGCAAAAAAACTTTATGGAAATTATTAAAAAGCATTCTAATAAAAAAGGTGATGAACAAATGCAGGCATTACAAGAACAATACTATCAATGGAAAGAACATCAAGAACAAATTGATGATGTATGCGTTGTAGGAATAAGAATTGGATGAAATAATTTTAGTACCTGTTTAGCGCGTAAAAAAAATATTTCATTAAAAAATATTTACTGCAAATGACTTGATATTTATTGTTGTATAATTATTGCAGTTGGCTTCAGCCAACTGAAAAAGAAAATGCAATAATTATTGGCTTTAGCCGCATTTTTAAATAAGTTTATTTATTAGTATATAATATAGCTAAAGCCAAATATATCGGAAGTATTTGAAACACCCGACTGAGTCGGGTGCTATTAAACAAATTAAATAAAAACCACGCTAAACACATACTAATTCTATTTCTGCCGAAAGCAAGTGTTTTTTAGACAAGTATTGTCTAATCAAAATTTTTCAAATATATTTGCAAATGATAGTTTGCTGGTATGAGAAATAAGACATTAAAATTAACAATAAAAAAATTCATCATTTCTATTTTATCTATAGCAAGTAATTTTATCTATTCTCAGGATTTTCTTTATTATGGATTAAGTAATTTTGGTGGACTAATACCTGTATTTCAAAACCCTGCTAATATTGCCGATAGCCGTAGCAGATGGGATTTAATTTTATTAGGTAATCAAACTGATTTCGGAAATAATTACATCGGCATCAAGCCATCTGCTATCAAAGGTTATGGCTGGTTTGATTTTAAAAACCCTAATTTTTCTGATACTGCCTTCAAAACTAAATATGTAGTAAGAATGAGAAATGGTTATCAAAAAGAAGCGCTTCTCAATTTTAGATTCTTATTACCCTCATTTATGATTAACCTTAATGACAAACATTCTATCGCTTTTACCTGGAGCATCAGAAGTTTATTAAATGTGTATAATGTCAATCAACAATTAGCCGATTTATTATATTCTGATATACGAGACAGCAGTTTATTTACTGGTGATAATAATTATCGTTTTTCATTAACAATGAATACTTTTGCTGAATATAGTGGCACTTATGCACGCGTGTTATACAAAAAGCAAAAGCATTTTCTCAAAGCTGGCCTGTCGCTTAAATTGTTACAGGGAATGGGCTCTATCTATGCTTATGCCGACCCTTTGCATTATCGCTTCAAAACAGATACAACATTAGATATATACAATTCTCAAATAGGTTATGGGCATTCTAATAATTTTGATTTTACTGCTGACTGGATTAAAAAATATTCCTTCAGTTCGTTGCCCGGATTAGGTATGGATATTGGTATAGTATATGAATTCCGCCCTAAATACTGGAAATACGAATTTCAATCTACTGATGGTGCAAAATTAGAACGAAGAGATTTGAATAAATATCTTCTTAAATTTTCTGCTTCTGTTTTAGACATTGGACACATCACTTACAAAAAAAGCCCTAACAGTTTTGATTTTATTGCTAATACCTCTAACTGGAAATTCAGAGATATTCAATACAATCAATACCCTATTGCCGCTATTGATGATACTATTAAAAAAAGATTTACACCTGCCAGCACAGATTCAAAATACAAAGTGTATTTACCCACTACCTTATTATTACAAACAGATTTAAAAATCATTGACAACCTTTATTTCAACATCACTTCATCTATTAATTTGAGAAAAAAAATATTTAATTCAAACAGCAGATACAATGCTCATCATTTTAGTGTAAGATATGAGCGAAGACATATCAGCGGTGCATTATCATTCAATTACAATGATTTTATGAATACTGTTCAACAACCATGGAGTGTTGGGGCTATGTTTCATCTATGGTTTTTAAGCATCGGCACTTCTAACTTAAACAACTTTCTTTACAAAAGAGATATTTATGGAATGAATTTTTTTGTGTTAATCAAAACCACTCCACACATGTTTAAAAGACCCGAAGATAAAGACAGAGACAATGTACCTGATATTGGCGACTTCTGCCCCACTATTGCTGGCAATATCAAAACGAAAGGTTGCCCCGATACAGATAAAGATGGTATTCCTGATATTCAAGATAAATGCCCCGATAAAGCAGGTTTAGAAATATTTAATGGCTGCCCCGATACAGATAATGACAGCATTCCCGATATTACTGATGAATGCCCTACCGACTTTGGTAGCAAATTAACTAACGGTTGTCCCGATAAAGATAAAGACGGAGTAGCCGATAAAAAAGACGATTGTCCCGAAAAAGCAGGTATTATCAAGTGTAAAGGTTGTCCCTATTTGGATTTTGAAGGTATTGTATTAAACACTTACAATGCAAAAGATATTACTACTGATAAAATCAAAGTATATCTTTTAGATACTTTATTAAACAAATTGGATAGCACTTATTTAGATGGCAACGGAAAATTTACATTTCCCTGTGTGCAAGGAAAATATGATATGGTAATGGTAATGCTGGATAATAATGACTCTCGTGTAACCACTAAAGCACGATTCTATTTAATGGACCCTGAAAACAAAGAAATTAAAAGAGTAACTAAGCGATATGGAAAATATAATTATGTATTTGGAGAATTACCACTTTCAAAATTTGATTGGTATGATTTGAAAGGAAACGGAAAACTTACCATCGGTGGTATCTTAGTTAATACTGATAACAACCAACCCATTGCTAACAAAAAAATATACATCAAAAATGACAAGGGCGATATAGTTGATTCTACCACACTAATCAATTAGGTTCATTTGTATTTAAGTATCTGGATTATGACCAAAAATATATGGTCTTCTTTGGAGAAAATGACCCTGAACTCAATCCTAATATGAAAATATTGCTTACTAACAAACAAGGAAAAACTATCAAAACTATTAACTACAATCATTACCTTAAAAGATTTGATTTTGAGTTACTCGCTTACGATAAAACCATGTTAAAGGATTTGGAAATTGATGATACACAGTTAAATTTTAATATGAATTTAATACTAACAGATATAAAGAAAAATCCATTGGAAAATGTAAAAATATATGTTTTCTCTGCACCACACAAAGATAGTTTATTGCAAACCATTACTACTGATGATTTAGGTTTTTTCAAACTCAATAACATGAAATTTATGAAGGGCTCATTCTTTATGGTAGATGATAAAGAACCTAAATTAACAGGTTTATTTGTTGTATTAGTACTGGATAAACAAGGCAGAGTTATTAAGAAATTATTTAGAAACAAAGATGGTTCATTTAAAATTGATTTGCTGGATTTGGAAAAAACTACTCTACCCGAATACCACATTGAAGACCCATGGCTCAATGTATTAAACTTAAAGAAAAAACAAATTACGGTTGTAGAAAATATTATCTATCCAACTAATGAATACAAAGTAACCAAAGAAGGAGAAAGGATACTGGCAAAAGTCGCACAAGTACTAAAAGAAAATCCTAACTTGATTGTTGAAATTGGTTCGCATACAGATTCCCGAGCCAATGATGCTTACAACTTAAAACTTTCACAAAAACGCGCTCAATATGTAGTGGATTATTTGGTAAAACAAGGCATTGACAAATCCCGATTAAAAGCCGTTGGCTATGGAGAAACCCAAATACTTAATCATTGTAAAAACGGCGTAAAATGTTCAGATGCAGAGCACGCCATCAACAGAAGAACAGAGTTTAAACTGAAAGAGAAACAGTAAAACTATTTTTCAAAAAGCGTAGTATGCTCTATTTTGCAAATCTGGCTTAAATATCTTTTATACCAACGATGTGCCGATTGCTTGGCAGATGTGTGCAATACATTATGCTTCCATTTTTCTATCGCTTCCATACTTTCCCAATAAGAAATGAAAATACTTTTGTTGCCATTGGCTACACTTTCATAACCTAAAAAACCTTCTTGTTGCATGGATAATTGCATTAAAGAATCATTCAATTCATGATAACCCGTTAAGTCATCTTCTTTAGTAGAAGAAAATATTGCCGCATAATAATCTTTTTTTGGAATGGGCTTTAACCACATATTGTTTAAATTTTTGACAAAAGTAATAAATAACTCCATAACAAAACTTAAATAACATTGAAACATTATTGAATGGTAGAAATAAAATATTTTTCGCTCATCTACAATCTTCTGAAATTATTCAGATATGAATATTTAATTAATGATTTGAAATATTGCTTATATTTGTGTGCTATATGATGTTTGTGTAGTTGAAAACAAAAAAGAATGACAAGGCAACAAAAAAACTGATACCATTTGCAGTAGAACCAAATTAACAAAGAGCATAAGCAAAATGAAAAAGAAAAAAGTAGAATTTGAAAATAAATTGAGAAGTTTTATTAAGTCCATAGAAAAATCATTTTCAACAGACGATGGTCAATGGACTATAAAAGGGTTTATAGATTTATTTGAAAATGTTTATACAATATCGGCAGATACCAAAATTGTTTCCAAAATATTAGAAATACATCTTTTCCCAAGCATCTCAAAATTCGCATCTGATAATGATTATATAATTGTACCTGCTAGCCATCAAAATTATTATCCCGATATGTCTTTTATTCATAAAGATGATGAAACTATTAAATTCGCTGTTGATTTTAAAACTACCTATAGAGATGCAAAAAATAAAAATTGGTGTAATGGATTTACTCTTGGTTCACACGGAGAATATTTTATTAATCGAAAATCCACAAAAAATATTCAATTCCCATATAGTTCTTATTTAGGTCATTATTGTTTAGGCATAATCTATGATAGAAATGATTTGGCAGCGATTGAAAAAACAAAAGTTTATAATATTAAAGATTTAAAATCTATTACATCTGTTATTAAGAATTTTCAGTTTTTTGTTGCTGAAAAATGGAAAATAGCGTCAGATAAAAGTGGTAGTGGGAATACTGCAAATATTGGTAGTATAAAATACATTCCTGACATTATTAATCAAAATGGAATGTTTTCAAAATTAGGTGAAAAATGGTTTGACGATTATTGGATGAACTATGGAAAAATTACAATAAAAGGAAAAGATGGAAAAACAAAAAAGATTACTTCATTAGAAGAGTTTGTCAAATATAAAAAAGGAGATACATCAAAAATAGTAAAGTGTAAAACTATCAAAAAAGAAAAAAATGAATAAGATTTTTATCCCTCCTATTAAATGTCAAGGCATCAAAACTAAGTTAATTGATGTTATTAAACACATATCATCTCATGTGAAATATGAAATGTGGATTGAACCATTTATGGGTACCGGTGTAGTAGGATTTAATATACGACCTGAAAAAGCTATTTTTGCAGATAGTAACCCACACTTAATTCGTTTCTATTCAGATTTGCAAATGAATAAAATAACACCACAAAAAGTGAAAAGTTTTCTTCAATCAGAAGGAAATAAATTACTAATAGCAGGAGAAGATTATTATTACAAGGTAAGAGAAAGGTTTAATAATAATCACGATCCGCTTGATTTTCTTTTTTTAAATAGATCGTGTTTTAATGGAATGATCCGTTTTAATTCAAAAGGCGATTTTAATGTTCCATTTTGTCGCAAACCTAATAGATTTTCAAAAGCATATATTACAAAAATTGTAAATCAGATTGAAAATATTCAAGAAATAATAAAACATAAGAAATATAGTTTTGTATGTCAATCCTTTGACGAAACAATAAAACAAGCAACAAAAGATGATTTAATATATTGTGATCCGCCTTATATTGGCAGACATGTTGATTATTTTGATTCATGGAACGAAAAGCAAGAATTTCTTCTTCATAAGATGCTAACCGAGTCGGGCTCAAAATTTATTCTTTCGACATGGCATAGCAACAAATACCGAAAAAATGAATATTTGAATACTCTTTGGACAAATTTTCATATATCAACAATAGAACATTTTTATCATCTTGGCGGAAAAGAAGATAATAGAAATCCTATATTAGAAGCAGTAATAACAAACTTCCCTGCAAAATTACCAGAAAAAATGAATAAGACAATATTGCAAGGAAATCTTTTTGATTTAATTGAAAATTCACCTTTGCATTGTTGATTATATCTGAATAAAAATTGCTGGAGTAATCAATATGAGAATAATCGTGAAGCACATAATTAATCTGCTAACAACCAAATCCCCCTCCCCCAATCCTAAAAACCTCCTCTGCATTTTGTGTGAGTATAGGTTTTAATTCTTCAACTTTCGTTTGTTTGATTTCAGAAAGTTTTTCTAACACATAAATAATAAAAGCAGGTTCGTTTCTTTTGCCACGATAGGGTGCTGGGGCTAAATAAGGCGCATCTGTTTCTAATACTAAATGCTGTACATCTATATTTTTCAATACTTCGGGCAAATGTGATTTTTTAAAAGTAACTACCCCTCCTATGCCTAATTTAAATCTGTTGTATGCTATAATCTTTTGTGCTTGCTCTAAATTTCCTGTAAAACAATGAAACACACCATAAGGCAATTCATTCATACTATCTAACACTTCAAATATCTCATCAAATGCTTCTCTGCAATGAATAGATACAGGATATTGATACTGCACTGCCCATTCTAATTGCTTTCTGAAAACATCCTTTTGTTCTTTCACAAATGTTTTATCCCAATATAAATCCATTCCTATTTCACCAATGCCAATAAATTTTCTTTTGGATAATTCCTGCTCTACAATTTTCAACTCTTCCAAATAATTTTCTTTTACACTGGTAGGATGCAAGCCCATCATAGCATAGCAAATATCTGGAAAATCTTTTTCAGTTTGATACAAATCTGAAATAGAAGTGCTATCAATATTAGGCAATAAAATTTTTTGAACACCTACAGAAATGGCTTTTTCTACACACTTTGCTCTATCTTCATTAAACTCTTCTGAAAATAAATGACAATGCGTATCAATCATTAGAACAATTTACAACTAAAATGATGGTGTTTGAAAAAACTGATTAATATTGTAAACCCAAAATGTTTTTCAATTTCTGAATTTGATTATTCCACCAAATTTTATTAGTTTCTAATTCTTCTGGGCTGGAAAAATCAGTAACATATAAAGTTACATCACCTGTAAGTGGGTTTTTATGAATACTAAATTCAAAATAACTGCCGTCGTTTTTATCAACCCATTGAAATCTTACCAATTGATTACGCTCTTGTTTAATCAAACGGGCTTGTTGGGGCACGCCATTCCAAACAAATGTATAAATGCCATTTCTTACATTCACATCATCACAAAACCATTCTGCTAATTCTACAGGGTCAGTTAAAAATTTGTACAACAATTCAGGGGCAGTTCTGCAATTATATTCTAATGAGTATTTGCCGGGCGGCTCAGGTATATCATCAGTAGTACGGGCATAAACAGAAGATATATCATCTGATAAACTATCTGTAAAGGTTGTATGTTCAGCAGGTTTTAGCGAATGTGGTAATACATTGTTTTCATTCGTTTCTTCCATTACTTTTTCTATAGTAATGGGTTCATTAGAAATAGAATTTGTTTCTTTTCTTTTTTCTTTTTGTATGGAACTTGATTGAGTTGATTTTATTTCTGTTGATTGAGAGATGCTTCTTGCGGCATCTGCTTTGGTCATTTTTCCTTTTCTTGCTGTAGATTTTGATGTTGTTTTAGTAACTGATTTTTTAGATACACTGGCAGGTTTGTTTATTTTCTTGCTGGTTACTTTCTTTGATTTTACACTTTTAGCTTTAGTAACCTTTGCTTTTGAAGGGCTGGCTTTTTTGGCGGCTTTTTTAATATTTTTTTTACTAACAGTCCTCAACTTTTTGGGGGTAGTTTTTAATTTTACAGCAGATTTAGATGGCTTTTTACTACTTTTAGATGCAGAAGTTTTTTTCTTATTGGCAGATACTTTTTTAACGGCTTTTTTTACTTTTGCTTTTTGAGCACTCTTGCTAATTTTTGATGAAGAACTAATTTTCTTTTTATCTGCCTTTTTAGCAGTAGATGCTTTGCTTTTTTTATCTTTTTTATCAGCCCCCTTTTTTGCTTTCTTTTTAGCCGCCATAAAAAATTTTTGGGCTAAAATATACACATAAACATTTTACTTTGTTCTATAAAATACACTTTTTAAGACATTTTAACATTTTCAACATTGAAAACACATTGAGATGTATAACCTTCATTGCATTGCTTGAACTGTTCCAGCGTCCCTTGAAAAACAACATATCCGCCCTTTTTACCACCTTCTGGTCCTAAATCTATTATCCAATCGGCACATTTAATAATATCGGGTTGGTGTTCAATAATTAAAACTGTATGTCCTCTGAATATCAATTCGTATAATGCTTTCATTAAAATTTCAATATCATAAAAGTGCAAACCTGTTGATGGCTCATCTAATACAAATAAAGATGGTTGTGCTTTTTCTTCCTGCAAGAATGTAGCAATTTTTAATCTTTGTAATTCTCCTCCACTCATTTTAGATGTGCTTTGTCCCATTGAAATATAGCCCAATCCTACTTTTTTTAAGATATTCAATGTGTGAAGTATTCTTTTTTTCAAATCTACAAATGTCTGTTCTTTGTCAAAAGTATTATACGCTTCTTCCACACTCATTGATAAAATATCATTGATATTAACGCCATTGTAATTAACTTGCAAAACATCTTTTTTAAATCTTTGTCCATTACATTCATCGCAAATCATTTCAATATCTGCCATAAACTGCATAGGAATTCGGACAATGCCTTCTCCCTGACATTTTTCACATCTACCTCCCTGCACATTAAAGGAAAAATACGACGGGTCAAAGTAAAAGCCCTGTATTTGAGCATATTTTGAGAATAAAATTCTAATATCATCATACACTTTCGTGTAAGTTGCACAATTACTTCTTGTAGAAGTGCTTATAGAATTTTGATTGATGTAATGTAATTGCTTGATTTTATTAGCAGCCCCCGAAAGTTTTTCTGAATTCTTGAAATGAATAATTAATTTTTCAAATTCAGGCACAATTTCATTTTCTACTAATGAGGATTTTCCTGACCCTGATACGCCTGTAATACAAGTAATAGCATTGAATGGAAATTGAATGTCAATATTTTTTAGATTATTTGCAGTAGCATTTTTGAAATAAATAAAGTCCTTATCTTTGAATGGTCTTTTAATTGTGTTAACCTTCACCTTTTCTTTACCAAATAAATATTCAGCAGTTAAAGTGTCAGCATTTTTCATATCCTCTACACTACCCTGAAATACTACCTTTCCACCATTTTTTCCTGCCAATGGACCCATATCAATTATCCAATCAGCATTTTTCATTACTTCTTCATCGTGCTCTACCACTACCACCGTATTGCCTTCATCTCTTAATTTTTTTAATGCTTTGATTAAACGATGAGTATCTCTTGGATGAAGCCCTGTTGTAGGTTCATCTAATACATAAATACTACCTGTTAAACTACTGCCCAATGCAGTGGTGAGCAACACTCTTTGATACTCTCCTCCACTTAATGTGTGTATTTCTCTGTTTAATGTAAGATATGGCAATCCTACATCACACAGAAATTGCAATCGGGATATAATTTCATCTAATAATTTTTGAATGGCTTGTTTATGTGGAATTTTATCCGATTCGGTTTTAAATAATTGCAAAAGTTCATCAATGGGCATCTCAACAAAATCGGCAATGGAATAGCCGTTGATTTTTACATACAATGCTTCTTTTCTTAAACGAGAACCCTTACAACTTGGGCAAGTAATTTTGGATTTATATTTTTGATAGGGATTGTTTTCGTATCGGCTATAACTACTTGCTTGAAACTCTTCATCTAATCTCTTGAAGATATTTTTAATTCCTTTGAACTTGTTATCACCATTCCACAACCAATCCTTTTCTGATTCTGTTAATTGACCAATTGGTTTAATTGAAAGTTCATCTTTGTGAATGCTTTTGAGTTTGGACAACTCACTTTTGATATAAGAAGGAAAAATAGCATATATATAATTTTCCAATGACGCATCAGGATAAGGAAACACTTTATTAAAATCAAAATCAAAAACTTTTGAAGTGCCTTTGCAATCAGGACAAATGCCGTAAGGATTAGTAAATGCAAATAATTGCGGCGTAGGTTCTTCAAATACTATGCCATCCGATTCTAATGTATGACTGAACTTTTTGAATTGCCACTGATGATTGTTTTCAGTAATAATATAACACACGCCATTTCCTTGATTGTATGCGGTTTCTACGCTATCTGTTATTCTTGAAATATTGTCTTCATCTTCTAAATTTTCCAAACTTATTCTGTCAATAATTAAATAACATTGCTTAACATCAGAAGGAATATTAGAAATAACATCAGTTATCTTTTGAATTTTATCATTTATGAGCACTCTTGAAAAACCTGATTGCAGTAATACTTCTAATTCCTGCTGTAAATTGTTTTGATTAGGAACAGGGATTCCAATATAAACATTGTTTTCTTTGGATATGGTTTGAATATATTGCACCACATCTTGTGGATAGTGTCTTTTAATTTCCTGCCCTGTAACAGGATGAATGATAACACCAACTCGTGCAAACAAAACACGAAGATAATCGTAAATTTCGGTAGTAGTGCCTACTGTGCTTCGGGGATTATTGCTACTTACTTTTTGTTGAAGAGCTATGCAGGGCGAAAGTCCTTTGATATAATCTACGGGCGGTTTAGGTAATCTTTCTACAAATTGTCGGGCATAAGATGATAAACTTTCAATGTATCTTCTATGACCTTCGGCATACAAAGTATCGTATGCTAATGATGTCTTACCTGAACCTGAAACACCTGTAATCACTACTAACTTTTTATGTGGCACAAGCACATCTACACCTTTCAAGTTGTGAGTAGTGGCATTTTTAATAGCAATATATTTTTGCTCAGACATGGTTCAAAATATTGAAAGCACAAAAATACAATTTTAATTAGAGATGAATGATTTGAAAAATACTTTTTACCTTTGCAGCATAATGAAATTATTTCGTTTGAAAAACATTATTGTATTCATCCATTTACTTTTTCCAATTTTATTTTTTTCTCAAAATTGGGAATACAAAAAATTTACTACCTCCAATGGATTGATGAGTAGTCAAATAGATGGTTTATTTATTGATAGTAAAGGTTTATTATGGATAATGAATGGAAATGGCATTACAAGATACAACGGAAAAACATTTAATAATTATCTGAATGACTCAATGCTTGCTCCTCTCAACAAAGTCAATGCTTATTCCATTAAAGAATTAGAAGATGGAAGCATTTTTTATTCAATGAAATATGGTTATGTAAAAACTTCATCTCAAAAAAAATATTATCTGGATATTTATTTGTCTGATACACTTGCATTAGAAAATGAAAATGGTGTAACTGATAAAAATTGTATTCGTCATTTTAAAAAGGGGTATTTGAATTTTGATTTTCAAAAAATGCAAACCCAAGCCATCGCTTTTAAAGAATATCCTGATAACCGAACTTTCCCTTCTAATTTGCTTTGCTCTAATCTTGGTAATGTGTTTTATTCATTCTACAATCAAGAACAAGATACACGCACTTTATATCTTTTTCAAAATAATTCATTTAAAAAAGTGTGTGATGATATACCTTTTATTATGGCAGGTATATTTGAAACAGAGTCACATTATTTTATTTTGCCCGATGAGTTTATTGCCCAACATACTATCATTGTTATTCAAAAAAATAATTTATCAAAAGCATATATTAAAAAAGACCCATCTATACCTGATTTGAACTTTTTAGGCAATGGCATACTCTACAACAAAAAATTAATCTTTCCTGCACAACACGGAATATTCGTTATCCCTGAAAACAAAGAACAAATTTTTGTAGAAGATAAAATCTCAAAAGAAAAACTATCTGATGAAAAGTTTTTTAACTCACTTTACAAACAATTATACATCTGGAATAACTATGTTATCAATGGTTATAGATTACTTGATATTTCCAATTATCAATTACACATTCCCGACATTATCAAAAAAGAAATGCTGGCAGGTAACTTTGTAAATGAAGTGATGCCTGATGAAGAAGGCAATATCTGGTGGGCTACCAATGATGGTTTATTCCAATTATTTCAACTACCTTATCAATTTCTTTATACCATTACAGATAATCGTGTTGGAGAAATCAATGACTCTATGGAAACCAATAGATTTCACTGTATTCAACAATTAGAAAAAATTGAATATTGTTTAACTAATGATTCCGAAAAAATTCAAATTCTTATCCCCGCAGTAAAAGACAAATTTTTTAAATATGACATCAGCACTCAACAAATCACGCCCATTTATGTGCAGGGCTTACAATCTCCCATTTTGAAAGAACGATTATATCCACTAATGAGTTACAAAAAATTAATTATTTGTCAGGAATACACCAGAGGATTAGTGGCATATCGCTTAAACAAGACCAACGACACGGCTTATTATAGTTTGTTTAATTATTCTAATGGATTACTCTCTAATTATGTAGAAAATATTTTTGCGGATAAAAATGAAAATATATGGCTGATTACCTGGGATGGCATTCAAATTATTCACTATAATGATTTAATCAATGAAAATTACGATAAAGCTATCAGATATTCTCAATCATTCAGGTTAGAAATGATTCCTTTTATGAAAAACAACGATATTTATTTTGCTGATGGTTACAATCTGTATAAAATCCCAACCAGCCATATTTTGTATAATCAAAAGCCACCCAATATTGTTATTGAAAATTTTGGATATAAAATCAACAATCAATTTAATAGATGGACACTACATCAAGATAGTATTTATCAGTTGCCTTACAATTTTGATGAGTTAAGTATTCATTTCTTTGCAGTGTGTTTAAGTGATGGTTACAAAGTTAAATACAAATATATTTTGGATAATGTAGAACATTATCAAAACGAAGGAGAATTGCTGTTGAGCGATTTATCTACAGGTAAACATACTATAGAAATATATGCTTCTAATAACTTTAATATATGGACAACTCAACCCATTCGTATATACATTGAAGTATTGCCCCCTTTTTGGGAAACATGGTGGTTTAGAATAACAAGCGTGATAGCCATTGCAGGAATTGTTGTGTTGATTATTAAGAAGCGGGAGCACGACCTGAAGCAAAAGCAATTAGAATTAGAACGATTAGTTCAGATTCGAACAAAAGAATTAGCAGAAAAAAAATCAACTTATTGAGCAAAAGAATACAGAAATTTTAGATAGCATCAATTATACACAGCGACTACAAAAATCTTCTTTGCCTTCTGAAAATGAATTGAGAAAAATATTTCCAGAAGTATTTGTTTTGTATCAACCCAAAGATATTATAGCGGGAGATTTTTATTTTGGTAGTTTTGTAAAAACAAATGATGGGAAAACATTAAAAGTTATTTCAGTGGGAGATTGCACGGG
This sequence comes from Bacteroidota bacterium, assembly GCA_040758575.1. Lineage (GTDB taxonomy): Bacteria > Bacteroidota > Bacteroidia > B-17B0 > Aurantibacillaceae > BPGX01. The sequence goes on from JBFLVH010000006.1 coordinate 84,005, forward strand.
ACACGGTGTGCCAGGTGCTTTTATGAGCATATTGCTGTTGGCATATATTAAACAAACATTACAAGAAAGGGAGGTGAACTCGCCTGCTGATGCACTGGAATATGTATCTAAAAAAATTCAAAAAGTGTTGGAATATCAAAGTGAAAAAGATGAAGTAAAAGACAGTGCCGATATGGTATTTGCTGCCATTAATGAAGAAAACATTTTATGGTGTGCCTGTGCTAATAATCCTGTTTATATTGTAAGAAATTCTCAATTGATAGAAATACCAGCACAAAAAAGAACAGTGGGCTATTGTGATAATACAGAACCCTTTGTCAATCATACATTCCAACTTGAAAAAAATGACCTTATTTATTTATTCTCCGATGGCTATGCTGACCAATTTGGTGGAAAATCAGAGAATAACAACAATAAAGAAAGGAAATTCACTAAAAAAAGATTTAAAGAGTTGCTCACTCAAATCAGTCATTTGTCAATAGAAGAACAAAAACAAACACTTATTCAAAAACATCTTGAATGGAGAGGAAATGTTGAGCAAACCGATGATACTTGTATAGTAGGCATAAAGGTGTGAGAAAACTAAATTTTACTTCTTATTATGTTGCATAATTTCCAATAACATCTTCTTTATCCAGCGGGCATTAGGCGTGCCTATTACATATTTGTTACCTGTAACTAATTCTATTTCCAATGCTCTGTTTCCAGAAGTATAAAAATGAACTTTGTTTTTCTTTCTCAAATTAAATCTAATGTTTCTCAAAAAAGCATAAGGTATTCGTTTTATTTTAATGTTTTTAATTTCTTGAATATTAATATCTACTTCCTTTGATGTAAGCATTCCTTTAATAGATATTTTATCGGGATAAATTTGTAAATGAAAATGATAAATAAAATTAAATATTACTGATAACAATAAAATAAAACATCCTAACCAAAAAAATATAGTGCCTGAATGCGGAATATGTTGAATAGGATAACTCCCAATTTTAATAATAATAATTTTTACGGGCTTGGGATTCTCGCTCCAATAATATGCAATAAAACAAAGCATTGCAAAACACAATCTTAATATCTGCCCCAAACGATTCTGTCCAATATATTGCTTTTCTTCGTATAGCAAGTATCTATTCATTCACCACAATTTTTAATATTCTCTTTGTGTTACTTTCCACTTTATACTTTTGATGAATTAATCCTAAATCACTTATCCAAAAAATATCCCCATTATCATTGCAGAACAAATCAATTTTATTTTTCAAATATAAAGGCACTTTTTTATCTACAAAAATATCGCTTAATTTTTTAAGGTAATTAGTTCCAAACAACATAAATTTATCACCATTCTTCCACTTTCTTATTTTGAGCGGGAATGCAAGTGCATCTGCATTGATGTAATAAATATTTTTTTCTTTCAAATTTACATCACTTGAATTTACAATGATTTCAAAACTATACTTATTATTATACAAATTCAATTCATCAATATTATGAGCAATATATTCTGTGTGAAAAATTTCTGATTTACAAGGCAAAATAAGAATATCATTTCTATCAAAATACAAATTATATGTTTTAGAATGAAAATGCAATCCTACTTTATTATCAGATAGATGCCTTAAAATATCTTTAATCTGTGAATCATTAAAATCAAATTGAGATAAATATTCAAATAAAATAAAATGCCCCTGCGGATGAGAAATTATACTATCTGCGAGTTGAAATCTATTTAATTTAATTATATCTTTATTTGTTTGTATTACTTCTTTGAGAGTATTTTGAGTAGCAGTATCAATAAAATTTTTGGCTTCTGAAAAGTGTTGAATATTTTTTTCAAATACTTTCAATAATTGTGGCTGTAATTGTTGTAAATGTGGTATTACATTTAAGCGAATATAATTTCTTTGATATTTATCTGATGTGTTAGAACTATCATCTCTATAAGAAAGTTGATGCTCCCGAGCATACTGCAAAATCTCATCTTTTGTAAATGGAAGTAATGGACGAACAATATTATTTTGCTTTATTGGTATGCCTGTCAATCCTTTAATCCCCGTGCCTTTTATTTGATGAAGCAAAATATTCTCCACATTATCATTCAAATGATGTGCAGTTAATAAATACTTCATCTGATACATTTTCAAAATTTCATTCAACCATTGATATCTCAATTCTCTTGCAGCCATTTGAATAGAAAGTGAATGTCTTTGAGCATAAGCCATTGTATCAAACCGAATGGTAAAACACAAACATTGGTATTTTTTTGATAGATTTACAACAAATGCTTCATCATCATCAGATTCTTTTCCTCTTAAAGAAAAATTACAATGTGCTATTGCAAATGAATGTCCTGCCTGGTGTAATAAATCTGTCAATACTACAGAATCTACACCACCACTCACTGCTACTAACAAAAAATCATTTTTGTTAAACAGCAAATTATTACTTATGTTTGTCAAAAATTTATTTAGCATCTTTTACAAAAATAGTGAATAAAAAGATGGCAGAATCAAAAACTCATCCTGAAGCCACAAAATTAGTAAATACTTACATTGATGAATTACCTGCGTGGAGTAAAGAAATTTGCAACAAATTAAGAAGAATTATATTATCTACATCTTCAGAAGTGCAGGAAGATTGGAAATGGAATCATCCCAACTATAGTTGCAATGGAATGCTTTGTGGAATCTGGGCTTTCAAAGAACATGTTACATTAGTTTTTTTTCAAGGAGCATTGATTGATGATAAATATAACATCTTATCTTCTCATCCTGAAAATTTACACAACAGACACATTAAATTTTCTGATATATCTCAAGTCAATGAAGTAGTAATAAAAGAATACTTAATACAATCTATTGAAAACAATAAAAAAGGGTTAAAAATCAATCAAACTAAAATTAAAAGCATTGAAATCCCTTATTATATCAAAGACGCACTGGTGAATGCTGGTTTATGGGATAGTTTTAATAATATGAGTTTTTCACATAAAAAAGAATATATATTATGGATAAAAGAAGCCAAAAAAGAAGATACCCGAAACAGAAGAATTGAAAAAATGATTCTCAAACTCCGTGATAAATTTGGCTTTTCATCTTTGTAAAAATGAGAGTATTTACAATTACTATAGCACTCATTCTTTTGTTTTCAAAAATTACTCTTTCACAAAAAGTAGGAGTAGTATTAAGTGGCGGAGGAGCAGCAGGTTTGGTGCATATTGGAGTACTAAAAGCATTAGAAGAAAATAATATCCCAATTGATTACATCACAGGTACTTCCATCGGAGCCATTATTGGCGGACTTTACGCATCAGGTTATTCTCCCGAAGACATTCAAAATATATTAAAATACAAAGAATTTATTCAAGTAAGCAAAGGCGAAGTTCCTAACAAATATTCATTCAGAATTAAACACCCTTCTGAATATGCTTCATGGATAAGAGTAAGATTTTCATTAAAAGATAAATTGATAAAAAATATTCCTGCTAATGTGATTAATTCTGTACCTATTGATTTTTTTCTTTTAGAAAAATTTTTTCATAGCAATATAAAAAATAATTTTGATAGTTTATTCATCCCATTTAGATGCGTAGCCGCCGATGTAGAAAACAAACAAAAAATTATATTCAAAAATGGCAATTTATCAGATGCTATCCGTGCATCTATGAGTTATCCCTTTTATCTCCGCCCCATAGTTTTGAATGGCAAATTACTTTACGATGGAGGATTATATGATAATTTTCCTACAGATATTTGCTATTCAGAATTTTTTCCCGACATCATCATTGGCTCTGATGTAAGTGATAATCACACACCTCCCGAAGATGACAACTTATATTTACAATTAAGAAATATGTTGATGACCAAAAAAGATACTACTAAAAAATGTGACAATGAAATCATCATTAAACCATATAGCAGTAATATTTTATTTGATTTTGAATCGGCTCAGGCGCTTATAGATAGCGGTTATTACGCCACCATTAGAAAAATGCCAGAAATACTAAAACACATCTCTACATTCAGAAATAAATATGAACTGACATTAAAAAGAGAAGCAGTTAAAAAACAACATTCTAATATGAATATTCATTCTATTCAAGTTAAAATGTTAGATAATACCAATCCACATTATTTAATAAAGTCGTTATCATCCAAAAAAATGCCAATGTCCTTTGAAGATTTCAAAAAAAGATATTACCGATTAGCCAGCGATGAAAGAATCAAATTTATGTATCCACAAATGAGTATAATTAAAAATGATAGTCAAAAAGTACAAATCAATATTTTAGCCAAAAAAGAAAAACCATTTTATTTTGATTTAGGAGGTATTATTTCCAATCGCCCTGTGAGTGAGATTTTTACAGCATTACAATATAATTATATTGGTAAAATAGGCATTAAATTGTATGGAAATTTATATTTAGGAAGATTATATAATGGAGCATTAGGAAAAATAAAAATTGATTTTCCTGCTTACAATCCCTTCTTTTTTGAACTCTCCACCTGTCATTCTCAATGGGATTTTTACAAAAGTAGTGCTCTATTTTTTGATTTCAAAAAACCATCTTATCTCATTCAGGAAGATAATTACAGCGAAGTAAATATGGGTTTACCATTTGGGACAAAAGGCATCTGGCAATGGGGCGGCGGTATTGCTAATTGGATAAATAGTTACTATCAAGATAATAATTTTACTAATAAAGATACTGCAGATAAAACATACTTCAATTATTACTACATACAATCTCAAATTGACATTAATAATCAAAACAGAAGAATGTATGCTAATGAAGGGGCTCGCTTATTCTTGAAATTAAAATTTATAAAAGGAAGTGAAACATTTGTTCCTGGCAATCTTGCTCCCGATAAAAGTAAAGTAGATAATCAATTTCATAACGATTGGTTTTATATCAGATTATTTTCTGACAATTATGTAAAAACCATCAAAAGATTTTCTCTTGGTTATTACTTTGAATACACCTACTCCTCACAGGATTTTTTTTCTAATTACACCTCTACCATTCTTTCTGCTCCTGCATTTTATCCTACTACTGAAAGTTATACGCTTTTCCTCCCCGATTTCAGAGCATACCATTATTTTGTATTAGGTGGAAAAACAGTTACTACACTCATCAACAAAATTGATGCACGATTAGAATTATTCTGGTTTCAACCTATTCAAAGTATTATCAATAACAATTACAAAGCTGCTTTTGCTAATCCATTGGTATATCAAAATATCGCCGGTAGCGGAACGCTTGTTTTTCATAGCCTCTTAGGACCCATTGCTTTATCTATCAACTATTACAAAAATGCAGAGAAAAACTTTTCTTTCTTTTTTCACTTTGGATACCCTATTTTTAACAGAAAAAGTTTAGAATAAACTAAAACGGAAAAACAAAACATCTTTAAAAGATAATTTACTCGCATTAAATAAAAATCCGTAACTTTGCTTGTAATTTTTTGAAAATGGAAAACACAACATACATTGTATCTGCCCGTAAATACAGACCACAAACCTTTGACACCATTGTAGGACAGGAACATGTTACCAACACCTTAAAAAATGCGATTCTAACCAATCATATTGCACAGGCATATCTTTTCTTTGGTCCTCGTGGCGTTGGAAAAACTACTTGTGCCCGTGTATTCGCTAAAACTATTAATTGCCTGAATCTAAAACCCGATGGCGAAGCATGTAATGAATGTACATCCTGCAAATCTTTTAATTCCAACACCTCATTCAACATCTACGAACTGGATGCCGCTTCTAATAACTCTGTTGAAGATATCAGACAACTCATAGATCAGGTAAGATACCCGCCTCAAATTGGAAAATACAAAGTATATATCATTGACGAAGTGCACATGTTATCCACTGCCGCTTTTAATGCTTTTTTGAAAACCCTTGAAGAACCTCCATCTTATGCCAAATTCATTTTAGCCACAACAGAAAAAAATAAAGTATTACCTACTATTTTATCTCGCTGTCAGGTCTTTAATTTTAATCGTATTAAAACAGAAGATATTGCTAAATATCTTGAAAGAATTGCTGCTAAAGAAAATCATCAATACGAACCTGAAGCACTTAGAATTATTGCCCAAAAAGCAGATGGCGGATTAAGAGACGCTTGTAGCATATACGACCAGATGGCGGCTTTTACACAAGGCAATATCACAACACAAGCCGTTATTGAAAATCTACATGTTTTAGATTATGATTTTTATTTTCAAATGACAGATGCCTGTATAAATCAGGATTATACCAAAATAATAATATTATTAGACAAAGTATTTAATAAAGGTTTTGACCCACAAAATGTTTTAGTTGGAATGATTGACCATTTAAGATATTTACTATTAGCAAAAGACCCTCAAACCGTTACCATATTAGATGTATCTGACACAGCAAAATCTGCTATATTAGACCAAAGTAAAAAATGTTCCGAAAAATTTTTACTCAATGCTCTCAGTATTCTTAATAAAGCGGATGTCAATTTCCGTAGTTCAAGACATCAAAAACTACATCTTGAAATCCATTTTTTGCAACTGGCTAACCTCCAGCAAAATATCAATGAATTAGAAAAAAAAAACATAACTGAAGAACGAGTTTCATCTACCTCTCCTGTTAATAATCCATCTATAGATAATATCCACAAAGATACCAAAATTATCAAAGTTTCTGACAAACCAATTTTGAATGAAGTAATTGTCAAAACAACCGCCTCTATTAAAGAAATTACTACCATTTTATCATCTACCGTTCAAACTAATAAAAAAGAAAATATTCCTATTGAAGCAGAACACACTAAAACAATTATTAAAGAAACCAATTCTAATACCAATTCAGCCGTTGAAAATACAGATTCAAATAATAATACTTTAATAGCAGAAGAACAATCCATCTATTCATCTTCTCCTCAAAATAAACCTGACTCAATTTCTAATACACATAACGATTCAAAAAATGTTCAAAAAGTAACAGAAAATAAAATATCAGAAACCACAACTGCTTCATCTCAAAATACAGCAACTGTTTCCACTCATACATCCATTACAGAAAAAAGATACGAAGCATTGCTTAAACAAAATCCATTATTAGAAGAACTAAAAATAAAACTTAATCTTGAATTCAAATAATAAACAAACTATGAAAAAAATCAGCATTCTAATTAGCATTAGCATTATTTCCAGCACACTGGCTCAACAAGCTACTCACAGAAATATCAGCACCGCTATTAAAACTTCTGTTCAACAAATTCAAAAAGCCGTAGAAAAATTATATCAATACGACTCCATTCCAAATGACCCTTTTCATACTCGCATTTACACACTGCCTAATGGAATGAAAGTATACTTATCTCCATATCATGCTACTCCACGAATTTACACAATGATTGCCGTAAAAGCAGGAAGTAAATATGACCCTGCAGACGCTACAGGATTAGCACATTACCTTGAACACATGGTATTCAAAGGTACCGATATTTATGGAACAAAAGATTATAACAAAGAAAAACCATTATTAGATAAAATTGAAGAACTATTTGAAACATACAGACAAACAAAAGATGAAACACAAAGAAAAAAAATTTATCATCAAATAGATAGTATTTCATTTATAGCCGCTAAATATGCCATTGCCAATGAATACGATAAAATGACTTCTGCTATTGGTGCACAAGGCACTAACGCCTTTACTACTAATGATGAAACAATTTATGTCAATGATATTCCTGCCAATCAAATTGATAACTGGCTCGCTATTGAAGCAGAAAGATATAGAAACCCTGTGTTCAGATTATTCCACACTGAATTAGAAGCTGTTTATGAAGAAAAAAACCGATCATTAGATAATGATGAGTGGCAGATGTATGAAACATTATTTAAAGAATTATTTCCCAATCACCCTTATGGTACTCAAACCACAATCGGCACAATTGAACATCTTAAAAACCCATCACTAAAAGAAATTAAAAAATATTACGACAAATACTATGTACCCAACAATATGGCTATCATTATGTGCGGAGATTTTAACCCTGATACGGTTATCAAAAAAATATTTATTCATTTCGCCAACAAACCTTCAAAATCTGTTGCTCCTGTCAGTTTTACTTCTCCCAATCTCACCCAAAGAATTCAAAAAGAAGTTTTTGGTCCAAAATCTGAAATGCTAATGATGGCATGGAAAACAGACGGCGCCGCCAGTAAAGATAGAATTTATCTGAACTTGATATCTAACATTCTCTACAATACAAAATCAGGCCTATTAGATATTGATGTCAATGCAAAACAAAAAGCATTAAAATCTAATGCAAGTGCAGAAGTAATGAAAGATTATTGCACTCTCATCTTATATGCAGAACCCAAAGAAAATCAAAAATTAGAAGATGTTGAAAAAATTTTATTAGAAGAGATTCATAAACTCCAAAAGGGCGAATTTGATGAGCAACTTATTAAAGATATTATCTCCAATAAAAAATTAGAACTTCAGCAAATCCTTGAAAACAACGCCAGTCGGGCTTATACATTATTCTCTGCATTTACAAAAGATATTCCTCTTCAATGGATTGTAAATGAAATTAATGAGTATAAAAAAATAACCAAACAAGATATTATGCACTTTGCACAAGAATATTTTAAAGATAATAACTATGTAGTAGTGTATAAAAGAACGGGCAATAATCAAAACATTAAAGTTACAAAGCCAGAAATTACACCCGTAGAATTAGATAGAAACAATACTTCTGACTTTGCTAAAAAAATTATTAATAATAAACCCGCTCCAATTGCTCCAAAATTTCTGGATTTCAAAAAAGACATTCAATTCAGCACGCTTACTTTTACTGGCAAAACCACCAATACTCTTGAACTACTTTACAATCAAAATACAGAAAACGAACTCTTTGAATTAACTTACTATTACAATTTAGACGATTCAAAAATTAAACAATATCAAATTGTCTTTGATTATCTCAATCAATTTCCCGCCACTGGTTCAACAAGTACAGAAGCATTACTTAAAAGATTATATCAAATTGGTTGTAATATCAATTGGTACATTAGCACTAATAACAATGCCGCTTATGTTACCATCTCTGGATTGTCTGAAAACATTAAAGAAGCCACTGCTATTGCAGATGCCATTATTAATCAACCAAAAATTGATGAAAATACCTTCAATGAATTTATCAATGATTTAATTAAACAAAGAGAAGACAATAAGAAAAACAAAAGCTACATTCTAAGATACGCTTCTGCTTATGCTATTTATGGAGAAAAAAATATACTGAACAATGTTCTCAACAACGATGAACTGAAACAATTAAAAACTTCAGATGTTACTCAACTTATCCAACAACTCAATCAATATCCACATCAAATAATGTATTATGGGCCACTGAAAAAAAATGAAATTGCTGAAATTATAACTAAATATCATCAATTGAATGCCCCTATTGCATCTATCCCTGCACCTCACATCTATTCCACTGAAAAATTAAAATCAGGCAACAACATTATTTACACATCTTATCCAATGCAACAAGCAGAGTTTTTTGTTTTATCCAAAGTATCTGACTTTGATGTTTCTTTACTTCCTTCTATTGAAATGTATAACAATTATTTTGGTGGCAATATGAGTGGTGTAGTATTTCAAGAAATTAGAGAAAGTAAAGCATTAGCTTATGCTTCTAAATCATTTATTAGTTTACCTCCCAATAAATCATATCCATTTATCAACTACTCTTACATTGGTACCCAAGCAGATAAATTACCCGAAGCACTAACAGCAATGTACCAATTATTAGATTCATTGCCTTACAACCAAACTTCCTTTAATGCCGCCAAAGAAGGTATCATACAACAAATTCGCACTGAGAGAATTTTGAAAACGGATATTTTCTTTGAATATATCAAAGCAAAAAGATGGGGAATAGATTATGATGTTCGTAAAGATATTTTCAATAAAGTTCAAAAAATGAACTTTAACGATGTGTGGGCATTTCACAAAAAATACATTACTAAAAAGCCAAGAAACATTGCTATTATTGGCGATCAAAACAAAATTAATTTTGATGTACTGAAAAAATATGGCAATATTCAAACTGTAACTTTAAAAGAAATTTTTGGTTACTAATTCAAATGAATGTTTTGGTGAACTGGTATACTTTATTGCCACTAATAATATTATGTTCCGCGTTTTTTAAAATGGGAATGCCTGCCATAGTCATTTACTTTCGTTTTGATTTTTTCTATTCATTTGTATTTGCAGCAGGTTCAGGCATTGCAGGTAGTATCATTTATACCTATTTGAGTTATTATCTCATTCAACTATGGTATAAAATTAAAAAGCAATTATTTCCATCTCCTTCTAAAATTTTCACTCCTCAAAATCGCAGAATAATTAAAATCAAAAATCGCTTCGGTTTATGGGGCATAGCATTGCTTTCACCCGTATTATTATCTATACCATTAGGAGCTTTTCTCGGTGAAAAATTTTTCAAAGACAAACGGAAAGTTATGCTCTACTTAATTACTTCTGTTTTATTTTGGTTTTTAGTTTTATATATTTTAATGAAATTTTTCTATCTGCAACTAAAAGGAATAATTTTTTAATTGTAAAAGCAACTGCACAGCCATTAATAAGTTGAACATTTGCTCCTATGATATTACTTTCTACACAAATAAATTTTTTCATTTTTAGGTAAACGGTAATAATCAATTTCTTCATCACTCATTGCTTTGGTAATATCATATTCTTCAACAATAAATCCGACAGATCTTAATCTATCAGGATAATCTAATCCATACAATCTGACATGGTCTTTTTGCCAGAAGTGTTTCTCTCTTTCTTCTGGCGATGTAATTTTTTTATCTTCATAAGTGGTCATTCTGTTTGTATCTTGTGGAACTTGAAAAACACCCCATCCACCTGGCTTCATTACTCTGTATAACTCTTTCATACATTGAATATCATCTTCTACATGTTCTAACACATGATTAGCAAAAATCACATCAAAAGAATTATCTGGCAAAGGGATGTGATGCAAATCAAAATGCAGGTCAGCAATCGGAGATTCTAAATCTGCTGTGATGTAATCTAAATTTTTCATCTTTTTGAAAATTGGTAAAAAACATTGTTCTGGTGCAATGTGCAAAACCTTATGTGGTGCTGTAAAAAAATCTGTTTTATTTTTCAAAAATAACCACAATAATCTGTGTCTTTCTAACGAAAGTGTTCCAGGTGATAAAACATTTTTTCTTTTGGACTTTTCAGAATATCCATAAGGCAAAAACTTTCTGTATGTTTTATTATTGATAGGATCTTTATATCTTTTGCCATAAAAAATAATTGGCGATAACCATTTAACCAGATAACTTATGCGAATAAGTATAGGTCTTGGAATTTTTTTTAATAAGTAGTGATACATAATTATTCAATTTGACAATATCTCCAGCATTTTTACTAACTCTTCATTCAATTCCTGAATGTGTTTAGTAGCTTTTTCAAATGGTGTGTAAACCACTTTTTTATCTACAATTCCAATCATTACTAAATACTTTCCTTCTAATAGTGCTTTCACCGCATTATAGCCCATAATACTTGCATTTACTCTTTCCATACAACTTGGATTTCCTCCTCTTTGAATATGTCCTAATATAGTTACTCTTACATCGTGTTCGGGTTGATGTTGTTTTATTATTTCAGCTACTTTGTAAGCGCCGCCAGTTTCATCGCCCTCTGCTACTATAATGATTTTACTGGATTTATCTTTTCTCCATGATTTAATTTTTTGAATAAGCACATCTACGTCGTTTTTTATTTCGGGAACTAAAATAGCTTCTGCACCGCTAGCAATAGCACTTCTTAATGCAATTAATCCTGCATCTCTTCCCATTACTTCTACTACAAATATTCTATCGTGGCTTTCAGCAGTGTCTCTTAATTTATCCACCGCTTCAACTACTGTATTGATAGCCGTATCATATCCAATAGTGAAATCTGTGCCTATCAAATCATTATCTATTGTACCAGGGCATCCAACTATTTTTACATCAGTATATTGAGATAACTCTATTGCTCCTTTGAATGAACCATCTCCGCCAATAATCACCAGTCCATCTAATTGATGTTGTTTAATATTCTCACCCGCTTTTTTTAATCCTTCTTCTGTTCTGAATCTTTCACTTCTTGCTGTTTTCAAAATAGTGCCACCTCTTTGAATAATTCCTGATACTGACTTTCTTGTCAATTCCACAAAATCATTATCAATTAATCCTTCATAACCACGAATGAATCCAATAGTTTGAATACTATAATAATGTGCAGTTCTGACCACTGCTCTGATGCAGGCATTCATTCCCGGTGAATCTCCTCCAGATGTTAGTACCCCTATTTTTTTCATTCTATTATTTTTCGCAAAGGTAAGGTAATATGTATTTATTTTGCAAAAAATTTCTTTTATGAGAAATAGAGATATTTTGAAAAATAATAATGTGATAAAAATAATGGCTATTCTGAATTACACTTCAGATAGTTTTTATGATGGTGATAAATACAATACACCTGAAAAATTTTTTAATCGTGCTAAAGAATGTGTAGAACAAGGAGCAGATATTCTGGATATAGGCGTCGTATCTACAAGACCTGGCGCAACTCTTATTAATCCTGAAAAAGAATGGGAAATATTGCAACCCTTGCTCACTCAAATTAGAAAAGATTTTCCTGATATTTTAATATCAATTGACACTTACAATTCATACCCTGCTCAAAAAAGCATTGAGCACGGCGCTGATATTATCAATGATATTTCAGGTGGGCAATTTGACAAACAAATGTTAGATGTTATTTCCCAATACCCTGATATTTATTATGTCTTAATGCACACCAGTGATATTCCAGAAAAAATGCAACAAAAAACTCATTATTCTGATGTAGTGAATGATATAATTTTGTTTTTCAGGCAAAGAATAGAATACTTAGAAAACAAGGGTTTTTACAACATTATCATAGACCCTGGTTTTGGTTTTGGAAAAACTATAGAACAAAATTATGAACTTCTTAATAGATTAAATGAATTTCAAATTCTTCAAAAACCTTTGTTAGTAGGTCTATCCAGAAAAAGTATGATTTATAAAAAATTAAATACCACTTCTGAAAGTTACGAAACACTGATAGGAACCGTCATTTTAAACACCAAAGCCCTTACAAAAGGTGCAAATATTTTAAGAGTGCATGATGTAAAGGAAGCAAGAATGATTATCTATTTACTTTGATTCTTTATTATTATTCCTAATCTTCTTTCTATATATTGGTGAAATAATACTACTATCATTTTCCATTAAGGAAACATCTTTATATTTTCCGTAATAATAATCTTTTTTCTTACATACTCTAACAGACGTGGCTGTACGTATCAAAGTATCTTCGCTTGATATCGTAATACTTTTTTCTTTATATTTACTTGTATAAGATATATTTTCCTGGGCAATACCTTTTTGATATGTCCCCATAAAAATAAATGATAATAGTGTAAGTAATGTCCTAAATTTTAAACAAAAATGAAATTCTTTCATATATTTTTATTTAATCAAATATTGTAAGCACCGCATGATCTCCAATATTAGCAAGTGTTGGGTCGCATCTTAATTGCCAAGGGTTAGTAGCAACTAATGGGGAAATATACCATTGTAATTGCACAGTAATAGGAGATCCAATAGTTACATTCACGGGTACTCCTGAAATTGCAGCAGATCCTCCCGTAACACCACCGTTGGCATCATCATAATCAGTCAATACACATTTTGAAATGGCCTGTTCAACACCATTTACTAGTATTCTAATGTACATAGTGGCCAATCCATATTGAGCCATACCGGAATTGTCTGTTAATCTAGCAGCCACAGATGCAAAAATAAACACTTTATTGTGTTGTGGTGTCATAGTTATAGACATACCTGGCATATTTACCCAACTTGTAGAAGTAGTATTTACCATACCTGTTAACTTAACACTTTGAGCATTATTACCATATAAAGGAATGCTAGCAGGCGTTTGCCATACAGGTGGAAGTCCTGGTCCTTGACTCGTTAGTATCTGCCCACTTGTTCCTGCATTACCACTTGGCATTAAGGCACCAGAAAATTGCACATTTCCAGACACATCTAATCTTTGAGCAGGAGCGGATGTACCAACCCCAAAATTGCTTCCATTTAAAGACACAATACCACCCAAACTATTAGTAATATCCAATCTATTATTAGCTGCATTAATAATTCTTGCATTATAGTCCTGCGCTCCACCTGTCCCAAAATGAAAATCAATATAAGGCGCTCCACCAACATTAGGGTTAGCTATAGCATTTTGCCCTCCCAACTCTATACTTCCACCTTGATCATTTTGCAGCACACTCACTTCACTGGCATTACCCCATCCAATATTTCCACCAACAACTCCTAATCGGTTAGCAGGTGCAGCAGTTCCTATTCCTAACCTGCTATTAGTATTGTCCCAATATAAATTAGCATTAGATCCTAAAGTGGTAGCTCCTGTCCAGAATGCTACACGAGTAGCCACACCAGAGCCCGATAAACCAGATGTAGAAGGCAATAATTGTACCCAGTTAGGCGAACCTGGAGTTCCCGCATTGTAATAATAACCTGCTGGAGTTAGTCCTCCAGTGCCTGTGTTGTATACTAACAAGGATGTAGCAGGCGATGGAATAGTAGCTGCATCTGAAGCAGAAGTCAGTGCTACACGCGGTATAAGTAATCCCTTATTAGTAAAATCTACATCCAGACCAGCACTATTGTTGGGTGCCGATCCTGTAGGATTAATACCAATGTTTTGTGCATTGTAAATCTGCACAGCCAAAGTTCCAAATAAGGTACAAAGTAAACTTAATTTTTTCATACAATTAAATTTTTTGCAAATATACTGAATATTTTTTATACAAAACAAAATTTTTTATTGAAAAATTCATCACTTACTTTTGCCACACAATTTATATTATGCATCAAAAAATAATTATACTGGATTTTGGCTCTCAATATACTCAACTCATTGCACGAAAAATCAGAGAACTCAATGTGTTTTGTGAAGTGCATCCATATAATTATGATATTCAACTCAATGAAAACCTCAAAGGCATTGTACTTTCAGGCAGCCCTTTTAGTGTAAATGATGAAAATGCACCTGTTCCAAATTTCAAGAAATTTTTAGGTCAAATCCCTATTTTGGGCATCTGCTACGGAGCACAATTGCTGGCTAAAATGAACGGTGGCAAAGTAGAAAAAAGCCAGATTCGTGAATATGGCAGAGCCAGATTGACTCGTATCAATTCATCGTCTTTGTTAATGAAAAATATTGCAGAAGGTACACAGGTGTGGATGAGCCACGGTGATAGTATTTTGCAACTACCAAAGAATTTTATTTTAGATGCTTCTACAGAAAGCATACCTGTGGCGGCTTATGAATATCCTGACCAACAATTATATGCAGTTCAATTTCATCCCGAAGTTTATCATTCTGAATGTGGAATGCAATTGCTTTCTAACTTTGTAAAAAATATTTGTGGATGTTCAGGCGATTGGACGCCGCAATCTTTCGTAGATGAAACTATTCAGGATATTAAAAACAAAGTAGGGAATGAAAAAGTAGTATTAGGTTTATCAGGTGGTGTAGATTCCAGTGTAGCGGCTTTGCTATTACATAAAGCCATTGGAAAAAATTTGTATTGCATTTTTATTGATAATGGTTTATTGAGAAAAAATGAATTTGAACAAGTACTACATTCTTATCAAAATTTAGGATTGAATGTAATTGGAGTAAATGCAAAAGAAAAATTTTACTCTGCTCTATCAGGTATTTCTGATCCCGAACAAAAAAGAAAAATAATCGGAAAAATATTTATTGATGTTTTTGATGAAGAAGCACACAAAATTCAAGATGTAAAATGGCTGGCACAAGGCACTATCTATCCTGATGTTATTGAAAGCGTATCGGTAAAAGGACCAAGTGCTACTATTAAATCGCATCATAATGTAGGTGGATTGCCTGAAAAAATGCATCTTAAAATTATTGAACCATTAAGAATGTTGTTTAAAGATGAAGTGCGAAGAGTAGGTAAATTATTAGGATTGCCTGAAATCATTTTGAATCGTCATCCTTTTCCCGGACCTGGTTTAGCCATTAGAATTATTGGAGAAATTACACCTGAAAAAATTCACATACTTCAAGAAGCAGATGCTATTTACATAGAACATCTGAAACAAAGTGGATGGTATGATAAAATATGGCAGGCAGGCGCTATTTTGCTTAACACAAGAAGTGTAGGTGTAATGGGCGATGAAAGAACTTATGAATATGTAGTAGCATTGCGGGCTGTACATTCTACCGATGGAATGACCGCCGACTGGGTACATTTACCTTATGAATTACTCTCTGAAATTTCTAACAACATCATCAATAAAGTAAAAGGTGTCAATAGAGTAGTATACGACATTAGTTCTAAACCACCTGCTACTATTGAGTGGGAATAAACATTTTTCAAGTATTACAAATTTATGCTTTACCTTTGTGAGCAATAATTTATTTAAATGTCTTATTCATCATTACTCAGTGCATTATTAGATTTAGAAAAAAACCATCAGTTAGCAAGAATTAAAACTGAAGTAGATCCCTATCTTGAAATGGCGGCTATTCACTTGCGTGTAAATGAAATGCAAGGTCCTGCTCTATGGTTTGAAAATGTCAAAGGTTCAAAATTCACAGCAGCATCTAATATTTTTGGAACTTATGAACGATCTAAATTTTTATTCCGTGATACTTTTTATCAAACAGAATGGTTAATTAAAACCTTCAAAAATCCTGTTGAAGCCATTCAACATCCTGTAAAATTTATCAAACATTTACCATTAGCGTTCAAAGTTATTCCTAAAAAACAATCATCTAACATTTTACAAAACACTTGTCAAATAAATGATTTGCCACTTATTCATCACTGGCCAAAAGATGGTGGTGCATTTATTACACTTCCACAAGTTTATTCTGAAAATGTTTTAAAACCTGGTATATGGAACAGTAATCTTGGAATGTATAGAATTCAACTAACAGGCAATGATTATGTTCCGAATGAAGAAATTGGCTTGCATTATCAATTACATCGTGGCATTGGCATTCATCAGCAAATTGCTATTCAAAATAAAAAACCGTTCAAAGTGTCTATTTTTGTAGGTGGTCCGCCTGCACATACTTTAGCAGCTATTATGCCCTTACCTGAAGGTATTACAGAACTTATGTTTGCAGGATTATTAGGAAATAGAAGATTTCGCTATACTTATCACAACGGTTATTGTATTAGCACCGATGCGGACTTTGTCATTACGGGCACTGTAATACCTGATACTTTGAAGTTAGAAGGACCCTTTGGAGACCATTTAGGATATTATAGTTTGGAACATCCTTATCCTGTATTAAAGGTAGAAAATGTTTATCACAAGCAAAATGCTATTTGGCCATTTACAGTAGTGGGCAGGCCACCACAAGAAGATTCTATTTTTGGTCAAATTATTCACGAACTTACTGGTTGGGCAGCACAAAAAGAAATTTATGGTTTGAAGGATTTGTATGCAGTTGATGAAGCAGGTGTGCATCCATTACTATTAGCCACAGGATCTGAAAGATACACACCCTACTTAGATCATCCTGAACCATCTGAAATCATTACCATTGCTCATCATATTCTGGGCACAGGGCAATTAAGTTTAGCAAAATATCTATTCATTACAGCAGAGTATAAAGAAAAAGTGCCATCCTGTCATAATGTAGAACAATTTATTCAATATGTTTTAGAACGAATTGATTTAAAAAGAGATGTGCATTTTTACACTAATACACCACACGATACATTAGATTATACAGGAGTTGCCTTGAATAAAGGAAGTAAATTAGTATTAGCTGCATATGGCAATAAAAAAAGACAATTAGGAAAAGTATTACCACAGAACATTGAAATGCTTCAATCTTTCTACAATCCTAAAATCATCTTTCCAGGTGTATTAGTATTGCAAGCTAATCGTTTTGAAAATTATGAAGTAACTCAAAAGGAAATACACAATTTTAATTTTTCTATACAAAATAATCAAATAGATTTATCTCAATTCCCAGTGATTGTAATTGTTGATGATTCTGATTTTGTTTGTCAGCATTTGAATAATTGGTTATGGATTACATTTACTCGTTCCAATCCTGCTACAGATGTTTATGGTGTAAATGAAAAAGTTGTTCATCATCATTTTGAAATGGATAATATCATTATTGATGCCCGAATAAAGCCACATCACGCCCCCGTTTTAGAAAAAGACAAAAACATTGAAAAGAAAATAGATAAATTATTTAGCAAAGGCGGTGAGTTGTATGAATATTTCAAAAAACAATAGATGTGTATTCTACTTTTGCGAATGAATAAAACTTACAATACTTTTGTGGCATTGATTTATGCATTCTGTTGTTATCATAACTAATACTGGGTATAATGATATTTATTTGGGTGTTCTTAAATATCAAATCAAGCATCAAATTCAAGATGTTGATATATTTGAATTCGTAACTTCTATTCAAAATAGTATTCAGGAGAGTGCCGCATATTTACTGCTTAATGAACATCATTTTAATACAAATGCTATTTTTTATATTGAAAATAATATTGCACAACAAATTAATGCACAAAAAATTTTGATGATTCATTACAATAATAAATGGATTGTAACCGCTGACAATGGACTTGTTGGTTTAATTGAAAAAGATAAAATTCAAAATATTTATTGCTGGAAAGAAACCATCACTACATCTTTTTATGCAAAAAATGAAATGCTGAATGCATTGAAATTTCTAATAAAAAATTCATTTTCAATTTCTAAACATTTGCCTACTACATCCCTTGATGAATGTAAAAAAATACATTGGACTTCTATTATTGAAAGAGACATCGGAAATGATAAAAAACAAATTGTAGTACCCATATTATATATTGACAAATATCAAAACATTATACTTAATTACAAACTATCTGATTATCTCAAATATTCACAGGAATATGATATTCAAATCAGGTTGCCATTTCATCAAATTCAGAAGATACATCAAAATTACAATGCAGTAGAAAATAATGATGTAGTGGCGTTATTTAATGATGCAGGATATTTAGAAATAGCAGTCAATGGCGGTTATCTTGCTAATTTAGTGGCTCATAAAGATATTTATAGTGGAGATACTTATCACATTTTACTGGAACTAAAAAAGAAAAATATATGATTAAAAGAATTGTAAGAATGAGTTTTTATCCTGAAAAGGTTGATGATTTTTTGAATTGGTTTAATACACATCAAGAACATATCAGAAATTTTGAAGGTTGTATGCATTTAGAATTATGGAGAGATGCTGATTATCCCAATATTTTCTATACATTTAGCATTTGGGAAAATGCTGAAAGCATTGAAAAATACAGACAATCTGAAATATTTAATAAAGTGTGGAATTATACCAAAACATTATTCAATGACAAGCCAATGGCATTTTCTGCAATAGAACAAATCATAAATCAAAAAATATGAAAACACTTATTTTGGTTCGTCACGCCAAATCAGATTGGGGCTATGAATTTTTAAATGATATTGACAGACCTTTGAATGAAAGGGGATACAGAGATGCTTATTTGCAAAGTAAATGGTATAAAGATAATTGGACAATGCCACAACTCATTGTATCAAGTCCTGCTATTCGTGCTATTTCAACCGCTTTGATTTTTGCAAGAACATTAAAATACGACGAACAAAAAATTATCATCCGACACGGCATCTATGACGCTACTACCGATAATTTTTTAGACAATATTCACCAACTGCCCGAAGATATTGATACTGCAATGTTTTTTGGACACAATCCTACCATTACTAATTTATTTAATTTATTGAGTGAAAATATTTTTATTGATAACATTCCTACCTGCGGAATAATGAAGTTAGAGTTTGATATCAATGATTGGAAAAAAATTGGTGAGCAAAAATCAAGGAAAGCAGAACATAAATTTGTGAAGTGATTTACTTAATCTCAAAATCTCACTATCCAATCTGCTTTTTCATAATAAGGCATTCTTTCTGAAAGTTTTTGCTCAATAAAAATTTTTAATGCTTCTTTTGTAGAAATATTTTTTATTAAAGGTCTTTTGTATCTCTCATTCCACAAGCGTTCTACAAGCACATCAACAGATGGCATTATGGTTATCAACCATGCATTAGATAAAACTAAATTTAAGTTTTCTTCATTACATATTGTTCCACCACCCAATGCTATGATTGTGTCGTCTTGCAATGCCAATACCTGTTTCAAATAAAATGATTCTATTTCTCTAAACTTCTGTTCTCCGTAGTTTTCAAATATTTCTACAATTGTTTTGCCTTCTTGTTGTTCAATATATGCATCTAAATCAATAAATGGTTTGCCCGATTTTTGAGCCATTTCTCTTCCGATGGTTGTTTTACCACTGCCCATAAAACCAGTTAATGCCAGATGTTTTTTCATATCAAAAATACTTACTTGATAAATTGTTATGCTTCTAAAACTGACCCTCCCCTTGAAGTCCCCTCCCTACTTGTGTAGGGAGGGGATTTAGAGGTGGGTTATATAATTTTCTCTTAATCCCCTGTGTAAGTATAGCATCAATAAATTCATAAGGTTTATATTGATTGATAGCTGCTTGATGATAAATACAGGTGGCGGGCGTCATTCCAGGTAAAGAATTTACTTCAATGATAATCACTTCAATATGATTGACATCAAAAATTCGCACAAAAGCATCTATACGGCAATATCCTTCAACATTCAGTATTTCTGCGGTTTTTCGCAATTGTTCTTTCACATAATCAGATATTATTTTTTGCTCATCAGAATTTTTTGAAAACCTTGCAGGAGTTATATTCTGCCCTTCGCCTGCTAAAAATTTTTCTTCTAAACTCAACACATCCCCTTCTACCAGTGCTTCTGATGGTTCAAATACTTCAAATATCTTCTTCCCTTTATCATTATATTTAATCAACATTCCGCCTGTAATTTCTAAAAATCTTTTTGCTCCATTAGATTGAATGAGTTCTTCAATTAAAAAATCATTTTTTATTGGAATCTCTTCATTAGGTTTAATATTGAGAAGTTGTGCTGATTTTTCAGGCAATTCTTCTGTATCCCTGAAAATCAAAGAAGCATAAGCATCTAATTCCTGTTCGTTTTTAATTTTCTTTACAGCACTGCTACATCCATCATCGCTGGGTTTGGCAATGAATGGATATTTTATTTCATCTCTGATAATAGTTTTTAAGTGATGATGAAATTGTTGCCAATCTTCTTTTTTAATGATTAAATGTTCTGCTACCAATATTCCATTTTTCTTTAATATCTCATTAGTTTGATATTTATTGATTGTAATAGATGAGCTTTCAACATCAGAACCATTGTAAGGTATTTGATATTGGTTTAAATATTGTTGTAATTTACCATCTTCTCCGGGTCTTCCGTGCAGAGCAATAAATACCACATCTGCCATTTGCCTTAAATCTTCAAAACTGATTTTTTGTGGGGCATCTAAATTTTTCTTTAATCCAAATTTTTTAGTAATATCAGATGCTTCTTCTATAATTTGATGAATAATAGGATGCACTTTGTAATTCAAAATTTTATCTCGTATATCATCAGCATTATCTTTCAGCATCAAACGAATGGGTATAGTATACATCTCAAATCCCGCTTCGTTATTCGCTTTTATTAAAAACACAGGGAAAGGTTGATATTTTTCAGAAGAAGATAATTTTTCATACACATTTCTTCCACTTTCTACAGAAATATGTCTTTCTGTTGAATATCCGCCCATTATTACTGCGGTTCTTAATTTTTTATTTTCTGTAGAATGATGTTTATTTGTGAGATACTGATTCAGTTGATTAATAATACTTTGATATGCCAATGGTTGTAATGCCTGTTGCTGTCTTTTTTTCAAAGAAATATAAATAATGTAAGTGAGAAATTGTGATGGATTCAATCCTATTTCAGCGGCTTGATGAAAGAAAAATGAAGAAGGCATCATTCCTGATGTGGTATTGGGGTCATTGAGAAAAATTTTTCCTTCTGGTGTAATAAATCCATCTATACGGGCATAAACATCAAATTGAAATGTAACAAACATTCTTTCGGTTTCTTTACGAATGGCTTGAATTTGTTGTTCGGGCAAATCTATTGGTGTTACTTTTCTACTCAATCCTGGTAAGTATTTGCTTTTGTAATCAAACACAATATCTTTTTTGATAATTTCAGTAGGTGGCAAGGCAATGGGCTTTCCATATTCATTTTCTATAACAATGCAGCTAAATTCCTTGCCTTCAATAAATTTTTCAATAATAATTTCATTATCTGAATCAATTGCCTCAATCAAAGCAAAATTGTTTTTGGATAAATAATCATTCAAAAAATCAATGAGTTGTTGGGGCTCGTAAATGATAGTATTTTCAATATATGCAGGTAATCCTATATTTTCTCTGATATCTGAAAATTGTTTTGCCCATTGAAGTTTTTCATTATCTGAAAATACTTGCCACTGTTGAGAAGTAATGGTATAAGAAAAAAATGCCTTTTCAACGGCTTTATTAAAAGCATTAACATCATTATTCTTTAATACACTTACACCTATTGAAGAACCTTGATTGGCGGGCTTTACAACTAATGGAAATCCTACTTTGTTTTTGGCCACATCATAGATATTGTATTTTTTATTTTTCCACTCATCTCTTGTAATGGTGATAAATTCAGGGACATTAAAATTGAAATGTGACATTAATTTTTTTTGTAATGCTTTGTTCATTCCAAATGCCGATGGAAAAATACCTGAACCCGAATAAGGTATATTGTAATATTCTAACAAACCCTGTATTCTGCCATCTTCCCCATTTTTTCCGTGTAAGCAAAGGAATGCAAAATCAATTAATTGCGGCAATTCTTCTACTTGAATTGATTTACCAACAGAATGGATGATGGTTTGATATTCTTCATCATTGAGTTGTCCTAAATTTTCTATATAATACTGAAATTCTGTTGACTTATTTTGAATAGCAAATACAGGTGGATAAAAATCACGAATAGTGCCTTTGTAAATATATTGCCAATCTAAAACAATAAAATGATGCAAACTGTCTATGAATATGGGGACTGCTTCAAATATGGACTTATCAAGGTTATCATAAACCGTTCTTCCACCTGCAAAAGACACTTCTCTTTCTCTTGAAGAACCACCAAACAAAATACCAATTCTTATTTTTTTCATAGTAATTATTTATCTTCAAATCACTGCAAATTTGCAATATATTTTGCTGTTTTTAATTTAAAAAAACTAACAATCTAAATTGGATAAGTTTGTTTTTATGCTGTAATACATTGAATATGTATATTTAAGAGGAACTTATTTTGTATATTCGCAGGAAAAAAATTGATGAATAAGGAACTTGAGCATATTATTAAATTATACTGTACTAAAAGTCATAGAGATTTGAATGATTATCTTTTGTCAAAATCAAAGGATCTTTTAATTTCAGTTTTAACAGATTTATTAACTATTTATATGAATGATAAAAACTCATCTACTTTACGCGAATTTATAACTGTTTCAGTAGCTGGATATAATCATCTTACCGAAAAAATAGGATATAATGGTTTCAGGCAAGATGCTTTTGGTAAAACAATTAATTGTGAAGCGAAACCAAAAAATATCAATACATTTGAATTTGAAAAGTATAAAAATGGGAAAAGAAAAACGCTGCCATCTAAGTTGAACGGAGGAGGTAATTTTACTGATTATACACCAAACAGATTTGAAAAAGATAAAGAAAATAATCCTAATATTCTTGTTAGTGGTTTTGTAGATGGGAAATTAATCTACATATTAGAGTTTCCGTTTTGTAATTCATCTTTTTTACTTAATTTGGAAAAAAAATTAGAAAGATGGAAAAATAAATTAAAAGGAAGTCAAAGTACTACAGGGCAATTTCTTAGAAGTGCGGATTTTGACTTTAAAGATTATATTTATGCTACTTCTGGTAGTGATAAGGAATATTCCAAAGATGTAAAAATTCTTTATTTACTTCCTAAATCAGAGTTAAAAAAATTTGAAAATTATATTGTAAAAGAATTTTATAATTATTTATATGAAAATGCTCAGTGAACAAGAAATAATAAACAAAATTATTCTCGGAGATTGCAAGGAGGTATTGAAGCAAATACCGAGTAATAGTATTGATGTGGGAGTAACATCTCCGCCGTATAATAAGGGTGAAAATAAAAAAGGTTGGCTTGTAAAAAATGTAAAATACAATGGAGTAACTGATAAGGTACCAGAAGAAAAATATCAGCAAGAACAAATAGAAATATTAAATGAGTTATACAGAATTATTAAACCGGGAGGTTCATTTTTTTACAATCATAAAATCAGATGGGAAAGAGGGATGATGCTTCATCCAATGGATTGGTTAAGAAGCACGCATTGGCACATCAGACAGGAAATAATATGGGACAGAATGATTGCTGCTAATATAAGAGGGTGGCGATTTTGGCAAACAGATGAGCGAATATATTGGCTGTATAAGCCAAAAGATAATAATTTAATTGGTGAAGAATTGAAAGCTAAACACGCACTCTTAACTTCTATATGGCGTTTTCCTCCAGAAAGAGAAAACGAACATCCTGCACCGTTTCCGTTGTCGTTGCCTGTTCGTTGCATTTATTCTATAATGGATGAGAATAAAGGTATTGTCATTGATCCTTATTCTGGTAGTGGCACAACTTTGCTTGCTGCAAAATTATTAGGACATAGTTATATAGGGATTGAAATTTCTGAAGAATATCATAAAATGGCATTAAAAAGGTTAGAGAATTATTTATCAGAAATCAAGTTATTTAATGATGAATACTCAAAGCATGTGGTGAATAAAACATTTAAAGAAAGAAAAATGAATGGTGAATTTACAGGTAAATACGGCAAAAGAGCAGATATTGAGTCGCAAGCGTCTTTGTTTGATTAATTTTTTTGTATTCTTATTTTTGGTATTTTGTTCGTATATTTGCACATAAAAATTTGTGTTGTATGTTAATTAAAAGTATATCAGGAATAAGAGGGACAATAGGTGGTAAAAGCGGAGAAAACCTGACGCCAATAGATGTTGTAAAATTTACAGTTGCTTATGCAAAGTGGGTACAATCTATTAGCGGGCCTTCAAAAAAATTAAAGATAGTAGTGGGCAGAGATGCAAGAATATCCGGATATAGTATTCATCAGTTGGTAGTAAATACACTGTTGTTTTGTGGCATAGATGTTATTGATTTAGATTTAAGTACTACGCCTACTGTGGAAATGATGGTAACGGATCATAATGCCAATGGTGGTATTATTATTACTGCTTCGCATAACCCTATGCAATGGAATGCGTTGAAATTACTGAATGCAAACGGAGAGTTTCTGAGTGATGAAGATGGAAAAAAAGTATTGGAATTTTCTGAAAACACAGATGAATATGTTTTTTCGGATATTCAGAAGTTAGGTAAAATAACTACAGATAAAGATGCTATTGATAAACATATTGAAAAAATTCTTGCCTTAAAATATGTAGATACAGAAGCCATTCGCAAAGCCAAATTCAAAGTAGTGGTAGATGCTGTTAATTCTACAGGAGGAATAGCAGTGCCCAGATTGCTTGAAAAATTAGGTGTTGAAAATATAGTATGTATACATTGTGAACCAACAGGTCATTTTGCTCATAATCCTGAACCCTTGCCTGAAAATTTGGTGGATTTATCTTTAGCCGTAAAAAAACAAAAAGCACACATAGGCATCAGCGTAGACCCCGATGTAGATAGATTAGCCATTATTTGCGAAGATGGAGAGCCATTTGGAGAAGAATACACACTCGTAGCCGTAGCCGATTATATTTTACAATTCAATAAAGGCGGAAATACTGTTTCTAATTTATCTTCTACTCAAGCGTTAAGAGATATTACTCTAAAGCACAAAGGACAATACTTTGCTTCACCTGTTGGAGAAGTAAATGTGGTGAAAAAGATGAAAGAAGTGAATGCTATTATTGGCGGAGAAGGCAATGGAGGCGTTATATTACCAGAATTGCATTATGGCAGAGATGCATTAGTTGGCATTGCTTTGTTTTTAACTTATCTGGCTAAATCCAAAAAAACAGTTTCTATTTTAAGAGATAGTTATCCACATTATTATATTTCCAAAAACAAAGTTGAAATCACAGATAATATTGATACAAAAGAAATCATTGAAAGCATTAAAAAGAAATATAAGAAATACCCACTTAATACAGAAGATGGATTAAAAATTGAATTGAACGATAAAGAATGGATTCATTTGAGACAATCTAATACTGAACCTATTATCAGAATATATGTAGAAAGTCAAACACAAAGTACTGCAGACCATATTGCAAAAAAAATAATGTCAGATATTAAAGAGATTATCAGAGAAAAACAATCCAGTTTATTATGAAAACCATTTATTTAGATAATGCGGCTACCACACCCATTGCTCCCGAAGTAACAGAAGCAATGTTGCCTTACTTGAAAGAGGAATTTGGCAATCCTTCATCTATTCATCAATTAGGAAATAGGACAAGAGTAGCCATTGAACAAGCAAGAAAAAAAGTAGCAGAATTACTAAATGCTCATCCATCAGAAATATTTTTTACATCTGGCGGAACAGAAGCCGATAATATGGCATTAGTGCAATCTGTGTTAGATTTAGGTGTCAAAGAAATTATCAGCACACCAATTGAACACCACGCTGTAGAGCACACTATACAAGCATTAGAGAAAAGGGGCTGGATTAAAGCCAGATGGCTTTCTGTTAATCAATATGGACAAATTGATTTAGATGAACTTGAAAATCTTTTAAAAAACCAAAATGGTAAAACATTAGTATCCATCATGCACGCCAATAATGAAATTGGCACCTTAAATCCATTAAAAAGAATTGGTGAATTATGTAAAAAATACGATGCTTATTTTCACTCTGATACAGTGCAAACAGTAGGACATTTCAAAATTGATTTACAAAATACACCTGTAGATTTCATTGCTGCTTCTGCTCATAAATTTCACGGACCCAAAGGTGTAGGATTTATTTATATCAATAGAAACTTAAAGATAAAACCTTTTATCAACGGTGGTGCTCAAGAAAGAAATATGCGTGGAGGCACTGAAAATGTAGCAGGCATTGTAGGTTTAGCCAAAGCACTGGAATTGGCATATCAGCATTTAGATGATGATATGGCATATATCAGCAAATTAAAAAACTATATGATTGAACAACTTTCAAAGCACATTCCCGATATGCAATTTAACGGATTAACTAATGAAAAAGCATTATATACGGTATTAAATTGTTCGTTTCCACCCCATCCACAAGGAATGATGTTTTTATACAAATTAGATATTGCAGGTATATGTGCCAGTGCAGGCAGTGCGTGTAGCAGCGGTAGCAATGTGGGCTCTCATGTATTAAAAGCCATTGGCGCATCTTCTGATAGACACGCTGTCCGTTTTTCTTTCAGCAAATACAACACCAAAGACGAAATTGACGAAGTTGTAAAGGTGATGAAAGAAATTTATGAAACGGTGAAAGTGTGATTTATAGTTTTACTTTATTCCACTTCAATTTTCCTTCTTTATCCACTAACAAAATATTATCATCTATAAGTTCCTGAATAGCTTGGATTATCGTATCCTGGCTTTGTTTTGGTAATAATTGAATAATTGCCTGCATTGTTAATACTTTATTTTCATCTTGAAATAATTGGGCAATCTGATTTTTAATCGTATCAATGTTTCTCAATCGCTTGTGTTCTAAACAAATATCACAATATCCGCAGGGTTGATGGTTTTTTTCATCAAAATAATTTAATAGATACTGCTGTCTGCATACGGCTTTTTGTTCTGCATATTCTATCATCGTTTCAATAAAATATTTTCTTCTTTCTTTTAGAAAATAATACTTGTCTTCATCTAATTTTAATTTGGACAATGATATTCTATCTTTCAGGAAGGTAATTTTAGGATAGCCGGTGAGTGGCATGTATGTAAAAATGCCTTCTTTATCTAAAAATTTCAATTGGCTTATGACAAATTTTTTATCTCTTTTCATTCGGTACGCAATCTCACTTTCATCAATAAATACAAGGTTTCCAATGATTCCACCATAACTTCTTAAAAGTGTTTTAATCAATTCTTCATATTCAGGATGTCTTAAATAAAAATCATATAAATCTAATTTAGAATAATTGATACTACACTGCGATGGGCGATATAACTCATCTTCTACACTCAACAATTCAAACAACTCTAAAAATCTGATGCTATGATGTATAAGATTTAATGGCAATTTATACAGCGATGCAATTTCTTTGATATTAAAATCAAAAGTAAGTCCTTCTCCTTCACCAACAGCCAATTCGTAATAATTGCACAAATGATTGTATATTTTTTTGATTTCATCAAGGGGCGGAAAACTTTCTTCGTACATTTTCCATAATTTTTCCTTATCAGTTTCGTGATACAACAGCACTGCATAAGATGTTTTCAAATCCCGTCCCCCTCTTCCTGCTTCCTGAAAATAATTTTCAACGCAATCGCTCAATTCATAATGAATGACATATTTTACATCGGGCTTATCTATGCCCATTCCAAAAGCATTGGTAGCCACTATTACCTGATATTCATTGTCAATAAATTTTTTTTGTTTGAAATATTTTTCTTCGCTGGTTAATCCTGCATGAAAATAATCTGCCTTAATGCCTTTATTATTGAGTTCTTCAGCAATTTGCTGTGTTTTTATTCTACTTCTAACATAAATAATTCCTGCACCACCAACATTATTGATAATTTTAATGATTCGTTGAAGTTTGTTAGGTTCATATAATACAATATATCTTAAATTTTTTCGGGCAAAAGATTGTCGGAAAACAGCGGGATTTTTAAGTTCTAATTTTTCAATAATATCTTCAATAACTTTTTGTGTAGCACTGGCTGTAAGAGCAATTACAGGTATATTCGGATTATACAAGTATTTTTTGATTTCAGGAATTTTCAAATAACTGGGGCGAAAATCATATCCCCATTGAGATACACAATGTACTTCATCTATGGCTAATAAAGTTATTTTGAGTTGTGGTAAAACTTCCTGAAACCTTTGTGTTTCCAATCGTTCAGGCGATACATATAAAAACTTATATTCACCATCAATGGCATTTTCTATCACTCTTTCTACTTCTTTGTAAGGCATTGCAGAAGTAATGGCAGCAGCAGG
The DNA here is from genome assembly GCA_040758575.1 of Bacteroidota bacterium. Taxonomy (GTDB): domain Bacteria; phylum Bacteroidota; class Bacteroidia; order B-17B0; family Aurantibacillaceae; genus BPGX01. The sequence goes on from JBFLVH010000006.1 coordinate 113,418, forward strand.
AATATTTCTTTTTTGCAAGTTCATTACCTGATCTTGCATCAGAGCAATAAGCGGAGAAATAACTAATGTCATTCCATTTTCCAAAGCCAACCCGGGCACTTGAAAACAAAGGGATTTTCCGCCACCTGTTGGTAATAAGGCAAGAGTGTGTTGATGATTCAGTACAGACAAAATAATATCTTCCTGTAATGGACGAAAATTATCATATCCCCAATATTGTTTTAGTATGTGATAAATTTTTTCTTTCACAGAGTAGTTTTTGATGACCCTCCCCTTAAAATCCCCTCCCTACACAAGTAGGGAGGGGATATAGGAGTAGGTTTTAGATAGTATTGATTAAAATAAAATGGAGCCATCCATTATCAAAGTAAATTAATAATTCGTATTATTCGGCTTTGTGAGTAATAATCTCGTTGTAAAAATACATATTTAAATGGAAATAACTTTCTGGATTTACCGATGGATTAAATTATTGCTGTGGTTACTCTTTGGTTTATTGTTATTTGAACTTTCTCGTCTTTTGATGTTCATTTATCACTACGAGCAATTTCAAACTTTAAGCGGTTGGGCATTGATAAAAATTTTTTGGGGTGGATTAAGATTTGATTTAGTATCAGTTGTAATGGCTAATTCATTAGTTATTTTAATTTCATCTTTCCCCCTTAATTGGTCAAAATACAAATGGATGAAATGGATATTGGTTGTCAATTTCATAATCTTTTGTGTGTTCCTGATATTTAATTTAATAGATATCCCTTATTTTTCCTTTATTCACAAACGTTCTACGGCTGATATATTTTTTCAGTTAGGTGGACAAACAGATGTATTAAAGCAATTGCCCGAATACTTATCAGATTACTGGTGGATATTTTTATTGTCTGCATTTTTCTTTTATATTTCATATCGCTGGTATTACATCAATTTTTTTACAATCTTTAAAAGAGATTGGTCTTATCCATTCAACAAGAAATCATTAGTTTTTTTTATAATCAATTTACTAATTATAACTTTATTTTATATATTATCTGTAAGAGGCGGCACGCAAAGGATTCCATTGGATATAGTAGATGCAGGATTTTATGCAGAACCACAATACACAGCTTTGGTCATTAACACACCTTTTTCAATTATCAAATCTATTGAGCAAAAGCAATTAGAATCATTATCTTTTTTTAATGATGAAGAAAATATTCAACAATTACGATTAGTCAAAAAATATTCATTTGAAAAGATGATGAAAAAAAATATTATTGTCATCATTTTGGAGAGTTTTTCAAAAGAATATACTGCATTAGGACAAAGAGAATCTTTTACACCTTTTTTAGATAGTTTAATGAAATTATCTATCGTGTTTGAAAATGCGTGGAGCAACGGCACAAAATCTATTGAAGGTATTCCTGCAATTATTTCATCAATGCCAACATGGATGGATAATCCATTTATTAATTCTTTATACTGTAATAATAACACGCATTCATTTCCATTATTACTAAAAAAAGAAAATTATTTTTCTGCGTTTTTTCACGGAGGTATTAACGGCACAATGAATTTTGATGCCTACGCTCGCCAGGCGGGATTTGATGCTTACTTTGGAAAAAATGAATACAATAACGATAAAGATTTTGATGGATATTGGGGAATATGGGACGAACCATTTTTACAATTTGCTGCTCAAAAAATTAATACTTTTAAGCAACCCTTTTTTTGTGCTATATTCACATTAAGTTCCCATCATCCTTTCAAAGTCCCTGAAAAATATCAAAATATTTTACCCCAGGGTAAATTGCCCATTCAACAATCTATTGCTTACACTGATTTAGCATTAAAAAAATTTTTTGATGTAATACAACAACAAGAATGGTATTCAAACACATTATTTGTAATTACAGCCGATCACACAGGCATCTCTGAAGATGCTTATTATTCAAGCATTGCAGGCAGGTATCAAATTCCACTTCTGATTTTTAATCCTGAAAACATTAGACCTATGAAAGAAAAAAATGTTATTCAACAAATTGACATTTTACCTACTATATTGCATTTGCTAAATTATCCACATATATTTTTTTCATTTGGAAATAATTATTTTGAAAACAAAAATCATTATGCTGTATTTTATGAAAACGGAACTTATTATTTAGCAGATGATAGTAATTTATATTCAATGCAAAATTTCAAAATTGAAAAATGCTGGCAATATAACCACACTGAATTGAAGGAAATACAAGTAAATGATAGCATTTTAAAAATCAGAGAAGAATATTTGAAGAGAATAATACAAGCATACAATAACACTTTAATTAACAACAACATTTATGAACACATTCGCAAAAATTGAAGAGTCGGCATTTCACCCTATTCCCGAGAATTTAAAAAATATTTTGTTGGAAAATTCTGAACTGTTAGAAAAATGGAATGCTCTTACTCCCATTGCCCGAAACGAATGGATTTGTTGGATAACAATACCCAAGCAAGAGAAGACAAAACAAGAGCGATTGAAAAGATTGCAGGAAGATATTTTAAGCGGACAAAAAAGACCTTGTTGTTGGCCTGGCTGTCCACACCGAAATCCTAACAACGCCAAATGGTTTAAGTAATTAAAATTCACAATTACATTTACCTTATATTTAGCACAAAAAAATTATTGCTTTATGATTCCATTTTCACCACCACGAATAGATGACGCTATATGTAATGCAGTTGTAGAAACATTGAAATCGGGCTGGATAACCACTGGTCCTAAAACTAAATTGCTGGAAAAAAAAATCAGCGAATACTGCGGCGTAAAAAACACACTTTGCTTAAACTCTGCAACTGCTGGATTAGAAACAATGTTGAGATGGTTTGGAGTAAAACAAGGCGATGAAGTGATTGTGCCTGCATATACTTATAGTGCAACTGCTAATGTTGTCATTCATTGCGGAGCCAAGCCCGTAATGGCAGATGTCAATCCTGATGACTTTAATATTTCTTTGAAAGAAATTGAACGACTTATTACAGAAAAAACTAAAGTAATTATACCTGTTGATTTTGCTGGCTTTCCAGCAGATTATAATGAAATAATTCAGATAGTTAATAACAAAAAAAATTTATTTCGTCCTGATAATGAAAAACAGGAGAAATTAGGTAGAATAATGGTATTGTCAGATGCGGCTCATTCGTTTGGTGCTATTTACAAAGGCAAAAAAACGGGCAGCTTGTGCGATGCATCAGTGTTTTCATTTCACGCAGTAAAAAATTTGACAACAGCCGAAGGCGGTGCTATTACATTGAACTTACCTGAACCATTTGATAATACTGCAATCTACAACTATCTCTGTATTCACATTTTGCATGGACAAAATAAAGATGCTTTATCTAAAATGCAGAAAGGCAATTGGAAATATGATATTATTGAAGCAGGATATAAATACAATATGACCGATATTTTAGCCAGCATCGGATTAGTAGAATTATCAAGATATGATAATGATACATTAGTCAAAAGAAAACAGATTTTTGATTACTACACTCAAGAACTTTCTAAACTGGAAATACTACAATTACCTGTGTATGAAACAAAAGAAAAAATATCGTCTTATCATGTGTATCCATTGAGAATTAAAGGAATTACAGAATCACAAAGAGATGCTATTATTCAAGAAATTTTTAATCAAGATGTTTCTGTTAATGTACATTTTATTCCATTGCCAATGATGAGTTTTTACAAATCATTAGGATATGATATAAAAAATTATCCTGTTGCATACGATAATTATTCAAGAGAAATATCATTGCCTGTTTATTATGATTTAAAAGAACAGGAAATGGAAATGGTTGTAAATGCTGTAAAATCTGCAATTCACAAGATTTTAGGTTAATATGTTGAAAAGAAGTTTTGATATTATTGTTTCATTATTGGTATTAATCATTTTACTCCCATTTTTTATTTTAATTGCAATATTGATTATTATTGATGATGGTTGGCCTGTTTTTTATTTGCAAGAAAGAGTAGGTAAAGATTTTAAAACTTTTCGCTTGATTAAATTTCGGACAATGTATAAAGATGCGAGCAAATATGGCTTGCTTACAATTGGTTCAAAAGACAAAAGAGTAACAAAAATTGGTTATTATTTAAGAAAATATAAATTAGATGAACTGCCACAATTTATCAATGTTTTGGTAGGAGATATGAGTATTGTAGGTCCAAGACCAGAAGTAAAAAAATATGTGGATTTATACACTGACGAACAAAAAAAAGTTTTGTCTGTAAAACCAGGAATTACAGATGAAGCATCATTAAAATATATTGATGAAAATGATATTTTGGCAACATCAGAAAATCCAGAAAAAACATACATTGAAAAAATCATGCCCGAAAAATTGAATATCAATTTAGAATACATCCACAACCAAAGTTTAATAAAAGACATTGAAATCATATTCAAAACATTCATTAAAATGTTTTTTAGATAATTGAAAATATTTACGAATCCACCTCAAAATCCCCATCCCTACTTGGCATAGGGAAGGGAACTTTAAGGTGAAAATTTTTAATATGTTCATCAAATTGAATATTATGAATAAGTATTTTATTTTATTTAATGCATTTATTATTGGTTTATTTTCTTGTCAAAGAAAGCAAAAAGTAGATTATATAATTAAAGATGCAGTGATTTATACAATGAATAAAAACAATGAAGTAGCCCAATGTATGGCGGTTTCTAATGGTAAGATTGTATCTATTGGAACCAATGAAGATGTATTGAATGATTATGATTCAGATAGTATCGTTTCATTAAAAAATCAATTTATTTATCCTGCATTCATTGATGCACATGCTCATTTCTTTGGATTAGCAAATTATTTAGGAGAATGTAACTTAATTGGTGCAAAATCTGTTCAAGAAGTAATCCAGAGATTAAAAACTTTCTATCAAAAAAATCCTGATAAAAAATGGCTCATTGGAAGAGGTTGGGATCAAAATTTATTTCCTGATAAAACATTTCCATCAAAAGAATCTCTTGATAGTGTTTTTCCAGATATTCCAGTTTGTCTTACGAGAATAGATGGCCACGCCATCTGGACTAACAGCAAAGCCATTGAAATAGCAGGTATTACAAATACTACTACAATTGAAGGTGGGGCTATATTGAAAAATAAAAAAGGAGAACCTACGGGAATATTTATTGATAATGCCACTGCTCTCATTGAAAAACACATTACACCTTTATCCCGAAAAGAAATCATACAATTATTAATGAAAGCAGATAGCATTTGTCAAAAAAATAATTTACACTGGATTTATGATGCAGGTCTTGAATATTGGCAAATTCAATTATTAGATTCTTTAATAGATAAAAAGCTAATTCGTACTAAAATTTACGCAATGGCTTTACCAACCAAAGAAAATATTGAATATTTTACTCATCATAAATACATAAATAAAGAACATTTCAAAGTAAAAGCATTCAAAATATATGCTGATGGAGCACTTGGATCAAGAGGCGCATTATTGAAACAACCCTATAACGATATTGATAAGAATAACATCCATCCTTATGGCTTGTTATTAATTCAAGCTGATAGTTTGAAAAAAATTTTACAATTTTGTTATGCTCATCAATTACAGGTTTGCACACACGCCATCGGTGATTCTGCTAACAAATTTATATTACAAATGTATGCTCAATATCTTTCTAACAATAACAACAAAAGATGGAGAATAGAGCACGCACAGGTAGTAGATACAGCAGATTTATGGTACTTTAAAGAATATCAAATTATTTCTTCTGTTCAACCCACACACGCTATATCTGATAAAAATTGGGCAACTGAAAGATTAGGACAAAATAGAATTCATTTTGCTTATGCTTATCAAAATTTGTGGCAACAAAACCAAATGTTAGCACTTGGAACTGACTTTCCAGTAGAAGATGTCTCGCCGCTAAAAACATTTTATGCAGCGGTTTTTCGCACTGATTATGATAATAAAGACACATCTGTTTTTCAAAAGGAACAATGTCTTACAAGAATACAATGTTTGCGTGGAATGACCATTGATGCCGCATATTCTGCATTTTTAGAAAATGATTATGGAAGTTTAGAAAAAGGAAAATACGCCGACTTCATTGTGTTAGATATAGATTTAATGAATATCTCACAGGAGCAATTAAGTCAATACATTACAAACCATCATTAAGATTGTTATTTACTCTTATCTTGTTTTTTGAACTTGCCTTTTCGCCAGGCATCAATAAATTGAGCCCATGCAATAGGATTTAATAAACTAATGGTAGGATATTGGCCTAATGAATACATTCGTGTAAGTTGTTGTTGCATAGCATATTGATAATTAGCATTGGCATCCATTTTATAGTTTCTTTCATTGTAACTCAATTCTTTTCTATCCAGATTCTTTGCGGCTCTGTCATAATCTGTTTCAGATAAATCTAAATTCAAAAATGCTTTCTTAAAATCTTCCTTTGATGGCCAGGGATATACACTTACAGATGGCAATTGAATAGTATCTTTAATTAAAGTATGGATAATATAATAATGCGAAAGTTTTAAGGTGTCATCTAATTTATAAACACCATTTTTATGGTTCAGTGAAAAAAATTCCAGTTCATCACCAGGCGATGCTACCAAAGTAAAAAAGCCATAAAAATCTGTAATAGTACCACGCTTTGTGCCTTTAATAATAATAGAAACAAAAGGCACGGGCTTCAAACTATCTGCATCTACTACTACACCTGAAATTTGAATAAATTTTTCTTCTTTATCTTTTTGAGCAAAAACATTCACACTTAAAAATATCATTAAACATACTATCCAACAAAATCTCATAAATTATTTTTGCACAAATATCGTAGATAAATTTTTGATTTACTTAATAATTTTGAATTATTTGACAAATATAAATATCATTGATAACATCATAAAATTTTTCTATTTTTCAATATCATATGTGTATTACTATCTTTGCAACAAAATTTATAATTATGAAAAAAACAGCCATTTCTTTAATGACTATCTTGCTCATCACATCTTGTAGCAATGAAACAACAAAAGAAGAAAAAACCACTAACACTACTGAACAAGAAAGTAAAAGATACGACGATGCACTAGCAGATAAATTAAGTGCTTTTGAACCACTTGAACTCAAAGACACTACCAATCCTGCATTAGTGAAACTGGGACATTATCTTTACTTTGATAATCAACTTTCCCGTAAGCAAACTATGAGTTGCAATACTTGCCACAATCTTTCCACTTTTGGAGTAGATAACAATCCTACATCTAAAGGAGAAGAAGGAAAATTTGGAGATAGAAATTCACCTACTACACTCAATGCCGCCATTCATACTGCCCAATTTTGGGATGGAAGAGCCGCCACAGTGGAAGAACAAGCAGGTATGCCCATATTAAATCCTATTGAAATGAATATTCCTAATGAAAAATTTTTAATTGACCGTTTGAAAAAAGATGAAAAATATCAGAAGTTATTTAAAGAAGCATTTCCAAATGAAAAAGATCCCATCACATATAATAACTTGAAAAAAGCCATCGGTGCATTTGAAAGACAACTCATTACGCCATCGCGTTTTGATGAATATTTGAAAGGCAATAAAAACGCTTTGACTGTAGAAGAGAAAAAAGGTTTATTAACTTTCATTACAACTGGTTGTACCACCTGTCATAATGGACAAGGCGTAGGTGGGCACATGTTTCAAAAATTTGCAGTATATGGTAATTACTGGGATTACACTAAAAGCACAAAAATTGATAGTGGAAAAGTAAAAATTACAAAGCTGGCAGGCGATAAGTTTGTATTCAAAGTTCCATCATTAAGAAATATTGAAAAAACATATCCTTATTTTCACGATGGTAGTGTAAGTGATTTGAGCGAAGCTGTGAAAATTATGGCAAAAGCACAATTAAATAAAGATTTAAGTGATGAAGAAGTAAAAGATATTGTTACCTTTTTGAAATCACTTACATCCGATATACCAGATAAGTATAAAAAAGCCCCTGCTGATGTGTTATAGGGCAATAAGAGTGTTTTATTGGCTATATTTTGGTATTTGTTTAGTGTATAAAAAAATAATTATTGCAGTTAGTCCGCCATTGGCGGATAACTGTCTTGATAAAATATAATAACTACAATGGCTTCAGCCACATTCCATTGTGTCTTTAAATTCTAAACAATGTGGCTAAAGCCCATTCATTATTAAGAAACCATTGAAACACCCGACTGAAGTCGGGTGCTATTAAATAAAAAACATGCTAAACAGATAGTATTTTGCTGATATTTTTACATCATTATCTATGAAATTATTCATTCTTTGTTATAGAAAATTAAAGGCAAAGATTTTTCTGATAAGTATCATTTATTCTGTGGAGCAATATGCACTTTATACAATATAGGTGATTGTGGAGGAATTTTTGAAAAATCACCTAATAGCCCATGTGCAAGAGCAGAAGGAATGAGAATATACGCTTTATCACCATAATGCAAATAAGGCATAATTTTGTGAATGCCGCTTTCTATATGTTCTCCGCCAACTATAAAAGTTTTAGGTTTTCCTTCATCTGTATAACATATAGTCCCATCTAATAAACTGATTGTATAATTCATGGTAACCTCATCGCCATCTTTTATTTTTCTTTGATTTTTAATAGAATCAAAAACATAATATCTCACACCAAATTGTGTTTTTTTAAATGGCATTTGATGAGTTTTTTCAAAATAATTCATTTCATCAATTTCTTTTTGAACTACTCGCTGATTGGCATACTCAAATTGTTTTTTAAGTTTTTCTTTATCAATTTTTAATACACGATAATGTTGATTATTTTCATTCTCACAAGCCAAAGCAAGAATAAACAAAGAAATGATAATGATATTTTTGTTCATATTTTTTAATTAGATAAAAAATTAATGTTTCTTTTTAATCCTTTGAATTTAGTTCTTTTAATGGGTGAAAATTTGAATAACACTTTGAATTGTTCTTCTTGCAAATCTTTCCAATCATTGGGAGTAAAATTAAGTATTTCTTGAATGGGCTCTAAATCGGGATGTTGATGAGGCATTGCAAATCTATTCCATGGACATACATCCATACAAACATCACATCCAAAAATCCAGTTATCCATTTTATTTTTGAAAATTTCAGGTATAAATTCATCTTTTAATTCTATGGTCAAATAAGATATACATTTAGAGGCATCTACTACATAAGGTTGCACAATAGCGTTGGTAGGACAAGCATCTATACATTTTGTGCATTTTCCACAATAATCTTTTATCTCTGTATCAGGAGAAAGTTCTAAATCTGTTACTAATTCTGCAATAAAATACCATGAACCTTTTTGTTTGACTATTAAATTGGAATGCTTCCCCATCCAACCTAATCCACTTTTTTTAGCCCATATTTTATCCATAATAGGAGCACTATCCACGCAAGCACGGGCATTAAAGTTGCCGATTTTTTCTTTTAATTTTTCATACAATTCATTCATTTTTTCTTTTAGTATTAAATGATAATCTTTTCCGTAAGCATATTTTGAAATCTTGAAAGTATTTTGCTTTTGTTTTTGTGAAGGATAATAATTAAATAATAATGAAATAACAGAGCGAGCACCTGGTAATAACAAAGCAGGATTGATACGAATATCAAAATATTTTTCCATATAAGACATTTTGCCGTGCATACCATTTTTTAGCCAGAGTTCTAATTGTCTGGCTTCATTATGTAAAGGTTCTACACGGGCAATACCACAAGCATCAAAGCCCACTTGAAAGGCAGTGTCTTTGATAATTTTTTTATATTGTTCTTTTTGAATTTTATTCAAGTGAAATATTATTTCAAACAAGTATTAAAACAAAGAACCTGGCTTGGTTGGATTTTTTTTAAGATGTTGATACGCTTTTTGTGTAGCTTCTCTGCCGCGAGGTGTACGCACAATATATCCTTCCTGAATAAGAAATGGCTCATACACTTCTTCAATCGTTCCTGCTTCTTCTCCAACTGCTGTGCTGATAGTATTGATTCCAACTGGCCCACCTTTGAACTTATCTATGATGGTAGTAAGTATTCTAATATCCATTTCATCTAAACCATTTTCATCTACATTCAAAGCATTGAGAGCATACGATGTGATTTTTAAATCAATAATTCCTTCCCCTTTTATTTGTGCAAAATCCCTAACTCTTCTTAATAGAGCATTGGCAATACGGGGCGTACCACGGCTTCGGCGGGCAATTTCAAAAGCGGCAATTTCTTCAATAGGCACATTGAGTATAGATGCACTGCGTAATACAATGGTCGTTAATGTTTTAGCATCATAATAATCTAATCTTGTATTGATACCAAATCTGGCACGCAATGGAGCAGTTAATAAGCCACTACGAGTAGTAGCACCTACAAGTGTAAATGGATTGAGTTTAATTTGCACTGTTCTTGCGTTAGGGCCGCTATCAATCATAATGTCAATTTTGTAATCTTCCATTGCAGAATAAAGATATTCTTCAACAATTGGGCTCAAACGATGAATTTCATCAATAAACAATACATCAAAAGGTTCAAGATTAGTAAGTAATCCCGCTAAATCACCTGGTTTTTCTAATACTGGACCCGATGTTATTTTAATATTTACACCTAATTGATTAGCAATGATATGGGCGAGCGTTGTTTTACCAAGCCCCGGCGGTCCGTGTAATAAAACATGGTCTAATGCTTCCTGTCTTTGTTTAGCCGCCGATACAAATATCTTTAAATTTTCTACAACTTTTTCCTGTCCGCAAAATTCATCAAAACGGACGGGGCGTAATGCCTTCTCTAATTGGGCATCTTCGGGTGATAGATGTTCTTTATCGGGATTGATATGCTCGTTCATTATTCGGTAAAATTATTTGCAACAAAACTAATACTTTTATTGCAGTGAAAGAAATATTTTACACATTGAATCTAAAGTGCATAATATCTCCATCTTGCACAATGTAGTCCTTACCTTCTATTCTCAATTTACCTGCTTCGCGGCAAGCAGATTCTGAACCATATTTAATAAAGTCATCGTAGGATATCACTTCTGCTTTGATGAATCCTTTTTCAAAATCGGTGTGGATAACCCCTGCTGCCTGTGGTGCTGTCCAGCCCTTTTCAATGGTCCATGCTCTCACTTCTTTTTCACCTGCTGTAAAGTATGTTTGTAAATTCAAAAGTTTATAGGCCTTTTTAATCAACTTATTAACACCGGGTTCATCTAATCCAAGTTCCTGCAAAAACATTTGCTTTTCTTCATAAGTTTCTAACGCGGCAATCTCGCTTTCCATTTGGGCAGTAATGATTAGCACTTCTGCATTTTCTTCACGGGCTAATTGTTCTATTTGTTGAGAATACGCATTGCCAGTTTTAGCAGATGTTTCATCTACATTGCATACATAAAGCACGGGCTTAATAGTGAGTAAATTCAAATCTTTAATTCTGTCTTTTTCTTCATCAGATAAATTTAAAGTTCTTGCTGATTTGCCTTGTTCTAATGTTTGTTTGATTTTTTCAAGTAATTGAAAAGTTTTAAGGGCTTCCTTGTCGTTGCCTGTTTTGGCTTGTTTTTCAATTTTTTTGATGCGGGTTTCAACAGTTTCCAAATCTTTTAATTGCAACTCAATATCAATAATTTCTTTATCTCTTACAGGATTGATGTTGCCTTCCACATGAACGACATTAGGATTATCAAAGCAGCGAATAACATGGATAATGGCTTCGCACTCACGAATGTTAGATAAAAATTTGTTGCCCAGCCCTTCGCCCTTGCTGGCGCCTTTTACAAGCCCTGCAATATCTACAATTTCAACTGTTGTAGGTAAAATATTTTGAGGTTTGACCAGTTCTGCAATTTTTGTTAGACGCTCATCAGGAACGGTGATACTTCCCACATTAGGGTCTATAGTGCAAAATGGGAAATTGGCTGCCTGTGCTTTGGAATTGCTTAAACAGTTGAATAAGGTAGATTTTCCTACATTGGGGAGTCCTACAATACCACATTTTAATGCCATATATTTTAAAATTAAGGGGGCGAATGTAATATATTAGTGATATGCGTGTGAGTTTTTTAATGTAATATTTTTTTCTCAATAAATTATTTTCTATATTTGCGACCCTTCAATTTTAAAAACTCAAACAAATGGCTACAAAAATCAGATTACAAAGGCATGGAAAGAAAGATTATGCTTTCTTTCACATTGTGGTAGCGGACAGTAGAGCCCCACGAGATGGGAGGTTCATTGAAAAATTAGGATATTACAATCCTAATACTAATCCTGCCACTATTGAACTCAACTTTGAAAGAGCATTACACTGGATCAACACAGGCGCTCAACCAACAGACACCTGCCGCAGAATCCTTTCTTACAAAGGCGTATTGTACAAAAAGCATTTACTCAATGGTGTAAAGAAAGGTGCATTAACAGAAGAGCAGGCAGAAAAGAAATTTCAGGAATGGCTTAATCAAAAAGTTGGTAAAATAGAAGCCAAAAAACAAAAATTGGCTCAAGAAAGTGAAGCACAAAGAGAAGCCAGAATAAAAGCCGAAGCAGAATACAGAAAACAAAAAGAAAGCAAAAAAACATCTGCACCTGCTGAAAGTACTGAAAACACTCAACAAGCAGAAGGTTAAAAAATTCTGTTTGAAAGTATTATTAAAAAATCCCCTTCAAAATTGAAGGGGATTTTTAGTTTTAAATTAAATCAAGCTTGTAAGCCAGTGCAAAGTATCTGTTTAGCGTAGTTTTAATTTATTTTAATAGCCCCCAAGTTCTTTGGGATTATACATTTATAGGTAAATATAATTCATCTATAAATTTTGTCCCCAATCCCTCCCCAACTGCGTTGGGGATTGGGGAGGGATTAATCAATGAATAAATATTTATTCACCATTGTCAAATTTCAAAGTAAAATGTACCATCTATTGCTCAATTTTTAATTTTGAACCAGTATTAGAATTTAATTTATTACTCTGTTTATATGCTTGAACTTTATAGTTTTTAATATCTTCTTTATATTATTCTTTATATCGGGTTCTATTTCTCCATCTCTGTAAATATAATGGTATTTATTATCTGATTTTATTTCTATCAAATAAAATATACAGTCATAACACGCTATGTCAGTTTTCATTAAGGCAGGGTAAAGAAAAAATGAACTCAATTGAGTTAATAGTGTTGTATCAATAAGCGTATCATGAGAATGATGTAAAATTTCATTTTTTTTATTATCATAAGTGGAATATTTAATTTGAATATTTAGTAAAGAATCACAACTATTGATATTCAAAACAAATGGCAGATAATTAATTTTTAAATATGATGATATTTCTATAAATCTAAATTGTAAACAAGTATCTTGATTGAAAAAAATGCTACTTTCTCCCATAGACATTAAATGTTTTGTTATGTATTTACTTGTTTCTAATGCAAGATTTTTTCTAACAATAAAGAAACTATCTTTTAAAATGCTTTTTAAATAAGTAAAATTAATTGTATCGTAACAAAAATAATCTGGGAAAAAAAGAATATTATCAGATATTTTTGAATATTCTTGTGAATAAAGCGAATGAATTAACAAAAATGAAATAATTTTATATTTAATTATTTTGCGAAATATAACCATAGAAAATCATTTCTTCCATAAGGCCAGAAATTTACATCCATATTAAAAATTGGTGCTGGTGTATGGAAATTTAAACCATGCTGATGAAGCACAAATGATGGAAACATATGCTTATTAACTGACCGAATATCAAGCTCATTATTTCCTAATCCATATATGTCATATAGACCAGCTTCAGATGTATTAAATGGATGTGGATGAAAACTCGCCCATGCATCTTTTGGTCGGGGAAAAGAAAATCTTACTTCGTTAATTTTATCGTCATTAGGTGGCAACACACCTTCGGTTGATATATCACCGTCTCTCGTTAGCCAAAATCCGCCTCCTTTCCATTCACTATGCCAAAAATTTGCTCTTGTATAAGATGCCTGCATAGATAAGTATTGTTTAAAAGTAATTGTCATACCTGCAAATTTAATATTCGCTACTGAATTTTTGTAGTTTACATATGAATTTAAATAATAAATTCCCATTGAGGACAATCCGCTTAATCCAACAGATAACCAATTAACATTTTCATTGTTACTTAAAAATTGATTAGTTAAATTAGAAGATGCCCCGCCTAATGCAGCACCAAAACTTCCTCCAATAGACAAATAACTGACTCTACCTACAAACCCTGAAATACTACCATATAAACCGCTTCGTCCAGTGTATTCAAATAATTCACTTCCTCTTAAACCATACGAAGTCCCCTCTAATGCACCCATGCCAGCACCTCCTATTCCCCCACTAACAATGCTTCCAAAAACCATGCCACTATTTGCAGATATGTATCCTCCTAACGCCCCTGCAACAGAGCCAATTGCTGAACCGCCTGCTATGTAGCCAACCATTCCCCATCCTGTTGCTCCTGCTGCTTTCCCAATTTGCCATCCTGCTATACCTCCACTTATAGCTCCAATAGCAATAGTTATTAGTATAGCATCATCTACTACAAATAACTCCCCACTTGGGTCTTTATATTTTAATGGATTATTGTAAGCATAAGCAAAGCGGTTAAAACCTTGTGTAGAAGTAGCATCCTGAACAAAATTATCAGGGCTCAACATTCGTCCTATCTGCGGGTCATACACCCGTCCGTTCATGTTTATCAAGCCAAATTCAGGAAGGTGTTCGTGTCCGGTATAACCCCTTATCAGCCATGGTGCAGATGTGCTTGTGCTTGTATATCCTGCATTTACGGGGTTGCGTTTTCTGCCCCAGGCATCATAACTGGTTTCCCATACTATCTTTCCCTGTGTGTCATACAAAGCCATTATACTACCCTGATGATTCGTAACCACCCCATACACTTTTTCATAACTCACATTCGCACTGTCGTATTTTATTATCATGGCTACCAATCCTTCGGGCGAAGATACATAAAATTTTTCAAATATATTTTCGGTATATTTTCTTTCTCATACTTCTTTTTAGAAAAGAAGTATGCAAGAAAATCTCATTCTGCGAGCTGGCTTCCCGCTCTGCTTTTTGTAAGTTTCGCAGGCAAGGTAAGTTTAATGCTGCCATCTTTGTTTTTTTGATATTCATTTGTGTTGTGTTTCATTTATACATTTTCTCTTTGTTCGTTAGTTGGTTCAGCATTAAAAATGCGAGCGCCCTTGCCACTCAACCAAAACAAAAAGCATTCACGCCTTCCCACTGACGCAGAATGAAAGAGCGGTATGTCAGTTGTTTGTTTTCGCACTATAAAAAATTTCAAACGAACATATCTGTATCTGTCGCCTTATAAATTTGCCCGAAATTCAAGAGAGTGAGTGTAGCAATAAAATCTGTTTGACCCCGTGAAATGTTTGCGTAGCAAACCCTGCGAAGCAGGATTTCACGGGGGAGTTATTTTATTGCAGCGAACGACTCGTAGAATTTCGTAAGCGAAACAAAGTGAAGCGGCAAATTTATGCAGCGACGCTTTTTTGCTTACTTTTTTCTAAAAAAAGTAAGAAGAAAAGTGATAGATATATTTTTATTTTCTCATACTTCTTTTTAGAAAAGCAGAATGAAAAAGTGGTATTGTTGTTTATTTGAAATTGATGAGAAAGTATGTGTGTGTTGTAGTTTATAGGTTTATCGTGTTTATTTTTATGGTTTGCTCCGACAAATTTTCTTAACCTTACATATTTTTGAAATACTGTATAGATCTTCATGAAAATTTAACTTCATTGGAATTACTATGTTCGCCTAATAATTTTCAATGATAAAAAATTTAACTTTAGATTCTTTTACAATAGATAATTTACTATCGCGGTACTTCAACATTACGCCCTGTTTATTTTTGTCTGTTATATAAACATCAAAATCAACATTGATATGTATTGGGTCAGCCATTAACTGCTTTATATTATACTCAGATTTTAACATCGCATAGCAACGCGTTGATTTTCCGTAGTAACCATAATCAGAATAACATTTAAAAAATCCTTTATTGCCTCCTATTATACTTCCTGATATTTCTGATTGACCTGTATTTGTATTAAAGATTATTTTGTAGTTGATGAAATCTATTTTATCGTAGGTTTCACAAGCAGATGCAAAATCAAACGAAATGGCATAATCGCCTTTATTCCATTCAAAAAAGAAAAAGGGTATTACAAAAAATCTTTCTTTTTTTCCAAAATAAATATTTACAGCCGGCTTGTATCCTTCCGAAATGCTATTTTCTCTGACCGAACCTTTCCATCCCGGGGTACTAAAATTAAAAACAACACATCCATTAAGTGTCAAGAGAAATATTAATAGAAAAATATACACTAATCGTTTCATATAAACAGGTAGTGTCCCAAAAAGCGTGTAAAGAATATTTTTTACAAAACTAATCATTTTTAAACTCTTTACTTAATTTGTTAAAGTGGAACTTTAAAACTCCAGGTTTATAGGTATTCCATTGTGAACTATTCTTTTCTTTATAATTTACCTCCTTTAAAAAAGAAATTTCTATTTCATTTTTTTTCTCTTGAATCCGGATATCTTTTATAGGGTACTCCATACTTTCGCACGACTGACAAGGTAGAGAGATTTCCAATTCTCCCATTCTAAATATTCTCCCTGCTTCAAGATAGTAAGCTATAAGTATAGACAAATATTCATATTCAGTTTCCCATAAAACCACATAAGTATTATTCTTCTGCAATTTAAAGACATGTATCTTGGATGAGTAGGGACTAAAATCTACGGAATCAATCAGCTTTTTCTTTTCACATTGTACATCTGAATAAGACATAACAAGATAATAAAGATTGCTGTCACTACTGAAATAAAAACAATCTCTTGTATTGATACAAACAGGTTCTTTCAGATTAATAGGAAAAGAATTCAGTAACTCAAATTCCAAATTGGATTGCCCACACGAAACAAGGGGTAGTAGTAGCAGAATAATATAAACTCTTGTCATATTTATTTTTATTTCCACCAGGGCATTACAAATCCTTGTAAACCATTTACAGGACGCCACACTGCAATATGAACATGAGTTGGGAATGAAGTATTCGCTAAATTCCCAAGACGTCCCATTTCACCAATTTTTTGACCAGCAATGACTGTCTTATCAAGAGTTACGACACTCTTTGACATGTGCCCATAATCTACATTATATGTTTTACCATTAATAATAGATGAAGTTCTTACAAAATTTTCTCCGTATGCTTTAGAACCACCGATCTTTATTACCTTTCCATCATACATAGCAAAAACATCATCTCCTTCGTTTCCCACATAATCTACTCCATAATGAGCTTTTGTTCCTCCGTTTCTAGTCATTCCATATTTACCATAGTTAGGATTACTTGAGGTTTTAGCGATTTCTCCTGTAGCAGTAGGTTTAGCACCAGCGGGGATTTCTTCATCTAAAAAGATTCCTGACCCACCTCCTCCTACCTCAGTAACTTTTCCATTCCAAAAATTCGCTCCATTTCCGACCGCATCAATTCCGGCAGATGTACCACCAATTAAACCTCCTGTCACAGCTCCAAATACCCCACCTTTAAGTCCTGCTACTAACCCCTCTCCAAAATTTGCTCCACCAAACCATGCGTTTCCTGCACTACCAACAAAGCCACCCGTAAATCCTGCAGCCCCTCCAACAACAGATCCTCCTGCAAATCCTCCAAAGCCAATTGCTCCTGCAACTGCTCCACCTACAAAAGCACCTCCTGCACCTGCTAATGCACCTATTCCAAATGCCATCCCAAAATCTCCCAAACTGTTTATATTTCCGGAAAATCCCTGAATCGCGACATTTATCATTCCTCCAATGAAAGCCGCTAAAATTATATCATCAACAACAAACACCTCCCCACTCGGATCTTTATATTTCAGCGGATTATTCAAAACATAAGTATAGCGGTTATATCCTTGTGTGCTGGTAGCATCCTGCACAAAGTTATCGGGGCTCAACATCCGTCCTATCTGCGGATCATACATCCGTCCATTCATGTTTATCAACCCAAACTCTGCTAAATGCTCGTGCCCTGTATATCCCCGTATCAGCCACACCGGGCGTGCCGGCGGAATACTATAATCAGCTCCGGCTATGTTTCTTTCTCTCCCCCACGCATCGTAACTCGTTTCCCATACTATCTTTCCCTGTGTGTCATACAAAGCCATTATACTACCCTGATGATTCGTAACCACCCCATACACTTTTTCATAACTTGCATTCGCACTATCGTATGTTACAATCATGGCTACCAACTCATCAGGCGAATATACATAATGTACGGAATAGGTAATCGTTCCTACCGTAATCTCTTCATAGTTTTTTTGATAAACGATTGTTTTCACCACATTTCCGTTTTGTTTTAGTTCGCTGGTTCTTCTTTGTTGGTCATAGCCGTAAGTGTATTGCAGTTCATAATTGCCTCCGGTTATTCAAGAAACCAATAGGGTTTTGTTTTTTCATTGGCAAAAAAACCTTCATAATTTAATTGGGCTATAATTTTTTCATCAAGAGTTTGGGCTAAAAAAAATGTATAAGGCAGATCGTGATAAGGTAATTTTAAGCAGTATTTATAATCCGTTGTGGTAATAAAATTTTTAAATTCAAATTGAATAAGATATTCAAATAAATAGGATTCTATTAATTTAACCGTTTCAATGTTGTTGTTCCAATCTCCAACTTTTACTTCATTATACCCTTCTGTTAATAAAAAATTCAGAAACGGTAAAATTATCTCTCCAGGAATTTTATCTTCTTCCCAATATGGTTCAATAATATTATTTTCTTTAAGAAACTTCTGAAATTCATTCCATTCAGATTCAACAAGTTTTTGAAACTTTTTATCGTTAGCAGGATATGTAATTATCAATACCAATCGCTTATAGTCGTTTATACCTGTACGATTTAATATTTCTTCCCACGTAATTTTTTTAATTAGATATGATAATTTATGATTATAATGACAAAAATGATTATAATTATTATTAAAAACATTATGATAAAAAGGATGAAAAATTATAAAACAATAATTAAAATAACCTTTATAAAAATCAAGAATTGGCACATCAAAACTTACTTGTATTAGTTTATCGTCAAATTTATTAGTCATAGTGCATGTTTTTATGTTCAATCAATTTTATATCTAATATAGACGGGTGGAATTTTATTTATAGTTAGGTGGAGAATAATTAATTTTAATAGTATAACCATTGGGATTAGTTATACCTCCATAATAAAATTGACCATTAACGTTGCTACCATCTGGTAATTTTATATTAAAGCCGGAGTTTTGATATGGTGGTATATTTTCTGGTTCGAGACCATATTGTCTTCTAATGTTATTCCATTCTTGTAATGCTTTATCATAATCACCTTGAACATTTGCTCTAATCTGTTTTTTGACCAATTCAGCTTTTGATATAGAGCTCGTATTCGGCTCATTTGTAGTAGATTCAGTTAAGCGCTCACCAGTCCACGGATTTACTCCTGTCTGCTGTGCGAATCTGTACCCAATATAGGAACCACTAATTGTTCCATAAACCATTCCAGATAGTGCTCCATTTAAGACAGAACGCCCAATATTTCCTCCTGTCATTAATGCACCTATGCCGCCTCCTATACCTCCAACAACCATACCAATTCC
This sequence comes from Bacteroidota bacterium, assembly GCA_040758575.1. Lineage (GTDB taxonomy): Bacteria > Bacteroidota > Bacteroidia > B-17B0 > Aurantibacillaceae > BPGX01. Next base: position 133,147 of record JBFLVH010000006.1, read on the forward strand.
AGCGCCAGCTACTGTTTGTCTCAATACAGGACTGCTAATTCCATTTAATACTTTATTTACAGGAGTTGATAAGCTTGAACCTAATCCATAGGTAATACCTCCAACAATGCCACCCATTACCGCCCCTTGTATAACGCCTCCTACATCAATACTTTTGGTACTAAAATAACTTCCTAAAGCAGCATTTCCAGCACCTAATAATGCAGAAGCACCTACAGGCGTAATGTATTGAGCCAACGCTCCACTGGCAAATCCAACGGCAAAATATCCTGCACCCTGCCATATATTCTGTATATTATTAATATTGGAAACGACATTAAATGCTCCACCAACAATACCAAACACCAAATCATCAATTACAAAAAACTCCCCGCTCGGATCTTTGTATCTCAAAGGATTGTTCAGGGCGTAGGTGTAGCGGTGGAAAGATTGAGGACTGGTGCTGTGTTGAACAAAGGTGATTGTTGGGCGTGATATGTATGTGGTTTGTGTAATAGAAAAGTAGTGTGAAAATCCTTGATGGACAGGGGATTGAGAAGTGGTTGTGTAAAATGTGGTGTATGGATCAGTAAAGCGGTGCATAAGAGATGGTGAGAAAGATAAGGAGAAATTTTGAAGAAATAGAAAATCTACATTTTATCTATTTTTTATTTTCTTAATTCGTAACTTTCTTCCAATTAAAATAATCCTATCTACTGAATCTAAATGTATTAAATATTTCTTTTGATGTAAGGCACAGTCATTAATCAAATATATCTTGTTATTAATTGAAAATAAATGCGAAATATTATATTTACGTTTGGTCTCCATTACTTTTTTATTATTCTTATAAAAAACAGCATCTTCTATTATGATTAAATCACTATCTTTTGACCCATAATAATGTAATTCATTAAAAAAATATTCTTCATGGTTCTTAATCAAATTATTAAAAGTAAGATCTAAGCTCCAATGAGAAGTATATACTTTTTTGATATGAGATGTATCTGTATGTTGAATAAAATATTCTTTGGATACTTCCAATTTCTTAGGTGGATTTATAAATTGCTCATCTACAACAGAAATAACTCCCAAGGAAAATAAAATTAAAATAAGTGTTACAACACCTACATCCATAAAATTAATGTTTAAATATATTTAATAAATAAATATGTTCTTGCATTCTGAGTTTCGGTGGATTTATATCATAAAATGAAAAAAATGCACTCCTCTCTTCTTGATATATGGCATAAACATCTTCTTTACCTTCAATATATCCCTCTGTAATAGTTTTCAAAAAAATATTCCTTATTATTTTATCTCTTTCCTGCGGAATGTTCCAAGAACCCGTAGATAGTTTAATAGCACCATAACTCATGTTTTTTGTAAATGCTCCAAATAAATTTTTTTCATAAATGCTTTTCCCTATTTTATCATCATACCATAATTTTGTACCTTCACCAAGATAACTACTTCCAAATCCTGCCACCAAATCCACCCCCACATCTCTCCAATCTTTTCCACTCAAACTCCACTGCCGCGTATCCGCATCATAGCCCTTCTCCAACAAGGTATTCAACCCTCTTGCCATATTGCTGAATACCTTTGCTTCATTCACACCCTTGCCTAATAGGTTCGTCTCGTTGCTCGATAAATAACTATTCATCCCTATGCCCGAACTTAAGCCCGCTACCGCTCCATAACCAATACTTAACAGCACTCCATTCCAACTTCCATTCTCACTCGCCGCTTTGATTTGCTCTCTATTCCCTATCACCGCACCGCCATAACCTGCTGCAAACGATGCCCCAAATTGCCCGGCCGTTCCTAAACTGCCCGCCGCAAAACTTCCCACACCTAAGGTCGCATAACTCAACTCCGCTATTGCCCCTACACCCAAACCCGCTACAAGCGCCTTTCCGCCCCAATCTCCCGTTGTTATGCCATAACCAACATAACCCATTACAAAACCTCCTGTAAAAACCAAAATATCATCCAGCAAATACAACTCCCCGCTCGGATCTTTGTATCTCAAAGGATTGTTCAGGGCGTAGGTGTAGCGGTTGTAGGCCTGCGTGGCATCCGCAGATTGAACAAAATTATCAGGGCTCAACATTCGTCCTATCTGCGGGTCATACATCCTGCCGTTCATGTTTATCAGCCCAAATTCTGTCAAATGCTCATGCCCTGTGTAGCCACGAATGATCCATATCGGGCGGGTAGTTGTAGCAGTATAATCAGCACTTATCGGGTTTCTTTCTCTGCCCCAGGCATCATAAGTTGTTTCATATACTATATTGCCATGAGTATTATACAATGCCATAATACTGCCCTGTCTGTCGGTAATTACACCATACACTTGTTCATATCTTGTTGCAGTACTATAATGGTGTATAAACATAAGCATCATTTTATTCTATAAAGGTAAGTAATTTTTTGTTATCTAACATAATCATACCACTGAGAATAAATTTTCATCATCATAATTTTACACCTCAAAGATACAAAATGTTTTTCATTTGGAAAAATTTTTGTTGGAAATACAAAATAATAATATTCGTTTAATTTTGGAAGAAAGGTGCCAAGTCAAGCGGATTAAGTATTCTGAGATGGCCATTTTTCACTATATATTTATTCCGGGAAGCCACCAGTAATAAATATATTTTTGAGGTGGTAAAATAAAATCACATTCTTTTATTATTATATTTGGATTATTTGGCTGCTTGTAATAGATAGAGAGTTGGATATACAAAGTGTCTGTACTTTTAAACTTATATGGTAACTTATATCTGCCTTTACATAACCACTGCAATTTTTTTGTTGAATAGTAAGTTGTTTTTTCTTGATAAATTTTTCCATAATTGGCATTTATAGGGGTATATTTATCTGCTATACTCTTTTTTATTTGTATGCTTACCGAATCTATATTTATAGAATCAATGTTTGATGAATCAGATTGTATATAAAAATACCATCGTATTATTTTCATGTTCCCATTGCACTCATAAGAAAAAAGTGGAATAACAGGAATGAATATATGCCCGCTATTGATTTCAATACTTTCAATTTTCAAAACACTATCATAACAATTCTCTTTTTTAGTGGGCATCCAATAAGTATACTTTTCTACAGATAGAATACAAGAATAAGAAATGATTGTTATCAAAACGATAAAAATATATATGATGAATTTACTCAAAATTTTCATTTAAGTTTCAAAAGATATGGTATTGTTAAATAAGCATTCATTTCAGCAAAATGAACGGTATTTAATAATCCAAATCCAATAATAGTTTTTATTGCCGTCATCGGGAAGTTTGTTCCTGTTCTTAGAGCATTAAAAGAATCTGTCCATAATTTTATATCCGAAATAAATGTGGCTCTGTCAGTTGATAATAATGACCCTATTAATCCCTCTGTCCCACGATTATAATGCACTACATCATGATTAAAAGCTGCAATATCAATAGGGTCTTTTGGAACTAGTCCATAATTATTTTTTATAAATTCCGGATCCCATCCGGTTTTACTTGGGCCATAATAATATGTTCCCTTTTTTGTACCTAGCACTTTGTATGCCAACTCTGGATCAATTCTTTCAGGGGCGCCTGATGGTTTAGAACCTTTTAACTTAGAATTTAATATAGATTTGTTATTGGAATAAATTTGATATATGTCTGAAACATTAGCCAAGGTTCCCAAACTATATCCGATTTTCTCTGTTGTACTTAATTCCCCCCAGTTCCATATTCCTGTGAGCTCTCCTTTACTCAGGTTAAATGAACCTATACCAAAATTGATAGAAACATCTGTCTGAAATCCTGTATAAGCTGCAGTACCCATAGAATTGAGCGTAGAAGACACTACTAATGCTGATGTATTTGCAAATACTCCTCCTGCTGCTGCTACCTGACCTCCAATATACCCTGATGCCGCTCCCACAAGAGCCCCAGCGCCCATGTATGCCCATGTTTTTCCTGAACTATAATCCCACTTGAATGGGTTCATTGTTCCGTTAGCAAGATATCCTCCCTGCCACATTCCAAGATCTGCACCAATAGCAGCAGGTAAAAAAGCCAAGGAAGCTCCACCGGTTAATGGTGCAGCGATAAGTGTAGCAAGAGTAAATATAAACTCCCCGCTCGGATCTCTGTATCTCAACGGATTGTTCAGCACATAACTATATCTGTTATACCCTTGTGTGCTGGTAGCGTCCTGCACAAAATTATCAGGACTCAAAACCCTTGCTGTTACAGGATCATACATCCTGCCGTTCATGTTTATCAGCCCAAATTCAGCCAAGTGCTCGTGCCCCGTATATCCCCGTATCAGCCACACCGGGCGTGCCGGCGGAATACTATAATCAGCTCCGGCTATGTTTCTTTCTCTCCCCCACGCATCATAACTCGTTTCCCACACTATCTTTCCCTGTGTATCATACAAGGCCATTATACTCCCCTGATGATTCGTGACCACACCATACACTTTTTCATAACTTACATTCGCACTATCGTATCTTACAATCATGGCTACCAACTCATCAGGCGAATATACATAATGTACGGAATAGGTAATCGTTCCTGCCGTTATTTCTTCGTAGTTTTCTTGATAAATGATTGTTTTCACCACATTTCCGTTTTGTTTCAGTTCACTGATTCTTCTTTGTTGGTCATAGCCGTAAGTGTATTGCAGTTCATAATTGCCTTCGGTGATATGGGCAGGTTGGAGGAAAGAATTGTAGAGGATATTCTGTTGTGGTTTATTGATTAAGTCGGGTGCGGGATTTTCTATTTTAATGACAGCGTGAGATTTTACGGGGTCATACACATAATCGCCGGTGCCGTCTTTGTGCAAAATATTTCCGTTGGGGGCATAAGAAATGTTTTGTTGTGCAACGGGTGATGACCATCCTATCCACACAGGGCGATTAACGGCGTTGTAAGTAGTGATATTGTTCAGGCGATAAAAGTTATCGTACTGGTATGTTTCCATAATACCGGTATAAGTACCGTTTAGCAGATATTGATTGACATAAGCGGCAGATAAGATATTGTCGTTGGTAGGGCTAGTGGTATAGGTGATGGATGTACTCACGGCATTGGCAAGCGAAATGTATTGTCCCTGAAGTCGCCCGTCAAAATAATTAAAAGTATGCGGATATTGATTAAACATATTGTAAGCAGTTACTTGTCCGAATTGGTTTCTGTTCAGACATTGCCAGATATTAAAGGTATTATGGTTTATTTTCTCGGTATAGCCGTTGCTGTTGTAGTGGAATTGCAGAATATATCCGGAGGGAAAAGTTTGCTGTATTATTCTGTCAGCATTATCGTAAGCGTAGGAAAAAGTGTAGGTTTTATTTTGAATCGTCTCCGTGTGGGATTGAAGGCGTCCGAAATTATCGTATTGATAATCACAGTTGATGCCGTTGAATCCTATAACACTGCCGATTTGTCCTATACCTTTTGGTTTGTTATCATAAAGATAAGTGACTGTTCCTTCCTGTCCTGTTTTGGTGGTCATTCTGCCCAATGGGTCATAGGTCATGGTATAAGTATGATTTTGTGCGTCTGTCTGACTAATAAGTCGGTCCAACTCATCATAGGCATAGGTGGTTATTCCTGCGTCAGGGTCGTTGAGTTGGGTTTGTCTGCCAAAATTATCATACTGAAATGTAACGACATGGTTATTGGAAATAATTTTTTTGGGCTTTCTGTTGGAGAAGTATTCATAATAAAGATGGGTGGTATTATTTTCGGAAACATGAATGGCTTTGCCGGTAGGGTCTATGGTAGAGGTTCGGGAAAATTCTATGTTAAAATTCACATCGCCGGTTTCATAAGTGGTGGTATTACCGGAATAAGTCCATTTTTCAAGTTGACTGGTAAAGGCCCCGGAGCGAATAGTTTGGGAAGGTCTTAAAAAATTGTCGTAATAATAGGATATGACGGGAATATTTCCTGTTTGGTTAGAAAAATAAGGATAAGTGACCACGCTCAGTAGTCCGTTAGCATCATAGGATTGATCTTTGTATACAACGGTTCCGTCAAAAGAAACGGTTTCCTCACGAATTTGTCTGCCGGCTATATCGTAATATGTTTTTGTATAAGAATTGTCGGGCAGGTTGTTTCGTACAGAATAAACGGCAGCGGGAGCGAAAGTATTGTTGATTTCCCAATTTCTTACGGTAGTAGAGACAGCACCGGTGGGTGATGTGGCTTTGACAATTCGTCCGAAGCCATCGTATTCATAAGTGGTGACAAGTCCGTTCGGATCTTTTTCAGATACGACATTGCCCCAGTCATCGTATATTTTTTCAATCGTATGTCCGAGTGTGTTGGTTGTTTTTAATGGAAAGCGGCCTTTTGAGTCGTAAAGTATTTGGGCGGTTTGATAGTTGTTTCCCACTGTGGACCCGGAGAGTTTGGACTGAACAATGTTGCCATAGGCATCATAAAAATAAGTGGTAACGACGCCTTTATTATTTGTAACGGATTGAAGGGAACCTTTTTGAGGAGAAGAACAAGGGTAATAGGTATAAAAGGTGTTAGTGGTAAAAGGGGCTTCACCAGTTCGGGTAATAGTAGTAGAAGAGGATTGCAAGCGATTGGGATAAGTCGGCGTAAAGCCGCAGATGGGAATATAATTATTAGAAGTGGTTTGTTGTTCTACAAGTTGATTGTTTTGGTCTAAGTATTGTGTAGTTTGAGAAATCGGATTGCCATAGGTATCCATTTGAGTTTGTGTAATGGTTTTGAAGTTGGTGAGGAAGTCGGTTTGAGTAGAAAGCGAAGGATAAGAGAAAAAACGTTTGCCGGAAGGATCGCCGAAAGGAAGTTGATTACCTGTGAGCAGAGAATACTGATTGATTTCTGTTCGGGAAATAAGCGTAAAAGGGGAAGTGAGGAATTGTTCGGTTTTTTGGAGAGTGGGTGTAAAGAAGTTGGAAGCATCGGGGAGATTGAAATACATTTTTTGAGAGATATTGGTGATATCATTCTTTTTTTCAAAAGAAAGGAAACCAAGAAAACCTTTGCCCTGGAGATGAAGGATGGCATCGGAATATTTATAAAAATATCTTTCAAAAATATTGGGTACTGGATAATTATTATCATCTAATTGAGTTTTTGCTACTACTTTTAGTCCTTTGTAAAGTATTATACTAGGATAACTAACAGAGTTGGAATTATTAGTATATTGATTAAATATTTTTAATTGGTCTATATTACGGTAAGTAATAGATAAATGTAAATTATGACTATTAAAAACATCTGTAATAAATTTATAATTACCTGGAATGTATCCAGATACAATAACATTTGGTTTAAAGATATCCATTACGTATCTATTCGTTGAAAATACCGATGCAAATATCAATTCTGGTTTATCATTTCCATCAAAATCTCCTGTCATATTTAAGTAACTTGATTCTCCGATAATGGAATAGTATTTTTGGAAAGAATATCCGGTAGATATAAATATTTCAATAAAAGTGGTATTATTGTTATTTAAATTGGTAGCAACATCTATGAAATCAGATTTTCCATCTTTGTTAAAATCCAATACAAAATAACTATGGTAACTACTTGTTGGTTGGCTTAAAGGGTCCCCATTGGGTAAAGGTAAATTGGCTGAATTAAAAGAAGAAAATAAATCAAAACTACCTACTTTCCCAGTAGAGAGAGCAATATTCCAATTACCACCACTAGTGCTAAATGCCGTTCCGCTCCATGTTAATAAATCGGTTTTTCCATCTCCATTAAAATCTCCTGTATAATTTCTATGCCATCCTGTTGGGAATGTTAAATTAGATGCGAGAGAGACGATAGAATTATTAGAAGAATTAATCCCTAATATATGTGAATAATTGCCATAGAGAACAAGTATTTCATCTTTACTATCGCCATCCATATTAATTGTATACAATTTGATATTAGAATCACCCATATCACTATGAAGTGTTAATGTATTGTTTTTCCTATACGAATAAAAAAGTCCTTTATCTTCATCATAAAAATATATGAAAATATCATGTGCTCCATCTCCATCAAAATCTCCAACAATATAAGTGGAAGAACTAGTAGGGGATACACCGAGAACTTGTGTAAAATCAATAAATTTTTTTAATTGTAAATTGTTTGAAGAAAATATGTACATCTTGCTTCCTGAAAGAATTCTGCCAAGTGCGTCTACATTGCTGCCTTCGTATAATAATATGTCTTCTATTCCGTCTGCATCAAAATCTAAAAACTCATTTGTCCTTGAATTACTTTTGTTTATATTAAAAAAGTATAAGGGGTTTGTGTTACTTATATTATTACTTAAAACATTACTAAATGTACCGTTTTTATTATTGAGCTTTATTGTCAATTGTCCGGAATAAGTGTTAAATTCTAATAAATCATCATATGAATCATGATTGTAATCTATGGATAGATGATTTACAGGATAGTTATTTGCTAATGATATAGCATTAGCTGCTCCATTAAACCCATGATTATCCCATACAAATTTAATTGAATTCAAGAACTCTACGTTTATTCTTCGCTCTGTAATTTCTACTAATTGGCTATTATTAAAAAGATTAAGTTGATATTTAAGATCATATCTTCGTTGAATAATATTATTAAATGTGATTTGTATCTCCGTCAATAATACACTATTTAAAATTTTTATTCCGGCAACATAATTAGGAATAATGTCACTTCGTTTGTTGTATAAAAATTTAATTTTATTGTAAGGGGTTAAACCTGCATTGACATTGCCCGTGTATTCAATGTAATCAGGGCGGTATTCAATAGTATTGTTATTATTTATTTCTGTGTAATGTATCGTGTAATAATTACCCAACCTGTCTTCTACTTTATTTAATAACCATGTAAATGCTTCTGAACTATTTCCTGCTTCAATATAAGAATCTGCCGTATTTCCATATTCCATTCTAATTCCTTCCTTTGTCTCAACCAAAAAATATAATTTCCCTGTAACAGAAGATACATAAGAATGAATAACCGAAAAACTTTCTTGTTCCGTGCCATAAAGCGTTCCGTTTCCTCCGTTTGTTCCTATTAATGGAAATAATCTCGCACCATCCAATACAAAAACATCGGTATTATTAAAATTAATACCCCCGATTTGTCCATCGTAATAAATACTTTTACTTCCTCTTGTAATAGATGAAAGACCACTGATTTGCCAGCCCATTCCTAATAAACCATCTCCTGCATAACTATTATACACAATAGATAACGATGGCATTAAACCTGCCGTGCCAGGCGGTAATTGAACCGGAACCTGATAAACCGCTGCTCCGGTTTCATTCACAGCAAAACCGGCCGATATGTTTCCCACTTCTGCTGCAGTATTTACTGGCGGTATATTAGTATTATTGAAACCACCTACATAATCCACTTGACACATCGCATTGGGATCTACATAAGTCCTCATAGATTGCCCCGGCTGGGCGATATAGTGATACCCCGCCTTAAGCCGAACTTCTTTACACGCTACATTTGTAATATTACCACTTTGTGCCGTATTAATCTGCAATACATTCTGCTGCGCATTAAATCTCAAAATCCATAAGAACAAAACATATCTACAGAAAAATAAAAATTGCCTCATTTTATTCCGTTTTAATAATTTGAAATGCTCTTTTTTTATTATTACAAATCACTATTAAAAAATAATTCCCTGCCGGATAAGATGCCACATTCCATACACTTTCCACTTCCTTTGTTTCCATCTTTTGTAATACCCTTCCGGTATTATCTATCCATAAAATTTCTTTTATATCCTCCGGTTTGACGTTTGTGTCCGTTATTTTTATTACAACATCCGAACGTGTAGGATTAGGATAAACCTCCGCTAAAAACGAAATATCACTGTGAATAATGCTATCTTTATTTTGACTTGTCTCCTGACTAAACCTCGATGAATAACATGGGAAAACCTGTATGTGCTGCCTCTTTATTCTATTTCCTGATGCATCGTAATAAAATTCAATGGCATCACAATTTTGCCCTCTTGTGTTTATTGCCATGTAAAATAAAAAGAATATTATACCATGCCACTTATAGAACATCATTTTCACTTATTTTTTAATCGTTGAATTTCTTCTTTTAATTGTTCATTCTCTTTTTTTAATTCAATCAGATGTAAAAAAATCTCTTCTATTTTTTCTTGCTGCCTGATAATAATCTCCGTCAATTTAATTCCGTTGGTCTTGTAGAATGCTGCGCTCTCAAATCCCGGCAAATGTTTATGTTGCTGTATATACTTATTCACTTCATCCAAAGAAAGATTCCTTCGTTCAAATACATAATCCGGCCAATCTACTTGATTTTTAGCAGCATATTCCACCGCTAATATTTGCCCATTGACAACTAATTTATATGAACTCAATGCGTTTGTAATCTGAGAGGAAGATAAATTACCACTGTACAAATCAATTCCCACTGCGTTATGATTCATATCAAAACTCATAATTGAAACGGGATTATTCAAATCTTTGTAAATATGTCCTTTTCCGTTCGCATCTATCCCAAATCCATAAGCCAATGCATTGTTTCCTACCCATACCGTTGCCTTTCCATTATTGCTCGCAGAATACACCAATGCCTCTGCATCTCCGCTCACATTCTGAATGTGCAATTGCTTTTGCGGATTCCCAGTCCCTATCCCTAATTTGTTATTCACTATCAAATTCCCGCTGCCCGAACTCCCTACCACCACATCCTTTCCACAATGATAATTCAACAACAAACTCCCATTCCCATAACTCTCTATCAAACTATTTGCTCCATCCGCCCACAAACTCAACGACGTATTATTCCACAACACCTGAAATAATCCCCACATCTGAAAATTCGGCGGTAATTGTCCCAACGGATACGGCGTTATACAAATATTCGGATTCACCGGCGTTGGTGGCACGCCCGTTTTACCAAATATCAAACTCGGTGCTCCATTGCTACCGCCGCTATACCATTTCATCCCTATACTATCGCTGAACATCAACCCTTGTGTCGCTGTCAAAAGCCCGTTGAACTTCGCATTGCCTTGTATCGTCAGTTTGTTATTCACCCGCAAATCGCCCATCACATCCGCATTCGTCGCCATTTTTACATCCCCTTGTATCAATGTGTTTCCATAAATCGCTTTCGTGCTGTCCATCATAATGCTATCACTTACCAGTCGTGTGGCTTTGGCTTCGCTCATCACCATCTTCGGTGCCGTTACTTCCGTAAAAGCATTCACCTTATCACTAATAACAATACCTCCTCCTACATAAATATTATTACTTACTCTTATATCACCCACAACATCTAAACTAAACAATGGATTGCTTGTACCTATACCAACATATCCATTATTGTAAAAAATATTCTGTCCGCTGCTTTGCCATATTGGTGAAGGTAATAAAGCATTAATATTGGTCCAGTTGCCATTACCCGTTAATACATCATTATTATTGCCACTATAATTCAAACGATTGATATTACCCTGTGCGTCGGTAACCACCAAAGCGTTTCCACTACCCGATAAATTATTTACTTTCAGATAACTGCATTGCAACAAACTATCACAATACACATTATAGCGGAGTTTGGCTCTGCCACCCACATCCAATACATATTGAGGATTGCTGTTGGCAATACCTACAAAGCCATTGGGAGCAATGCGAAGTCGTTCAATATTATTGGTTTTGATGATGAGGGGAGAATTATTAGAAGTGCCGAGATAATCGGTGCTTTGAGGGGTATTACCATTGGTGCGCCACCAGTTTTGAGATTGAGAAAACATCACACTAACACTGAAGATAGTCCCCAAAGCCGTGTATATCAATCCCCATCCGCCTTTGGCGGATAAGGGGCGGGGGGGTAATAGTTGAAGTAAAATTAGTTTTCATACATTGTAATTTTACAATTCAAAGTTAAGTAAATTTAATTAAAATGAAAAATGTTTTTTGTTTATTTAACAAAGATTAACATTTTAATATTAGGAAATTAACAGTTGGGTGAGGTGCTTTGTAATAAAAAGTTTAAGGCACATTAAAAAACAAAATATTAAAAGAACCATTTTTGAGATAGAATATAATGAAGTCACTCACTAAAATATTTCTTACCTTCACTGCATAAATTTAGATATTTATGAAAAGTTATGTGCTGGATACAATTTTAAGTGAGTTCATTAATAAGAAAGAGATTCAACATCAAAAAATATTATTTGTATTGCCGTCTAAAAGAAGTGCGTATTATGCAAAAGAGAAATTGAAAACATTGGTAAAAGAGAAAAATTTGACGCTCGCATCACCTGATTTTTTAACGCCTAATGAATTAGTAGAAAAAATTACTCAACTTATTGTGCTTAATTCAGTAGATTTAATTTATTATCTATATTTATCTTATCAAAAAAAATATCAGCCCGCAGATGATTATGCTTTGTTTTCTAAATGGGCACCTATGCTCTTAAATGATTTTAATGATGTAGTAACATTTTTGCCCAACAATACTGAAAAACAAAAAAATATTTTTACTAACCTGAAAGATATTAAAGAAATTGAAAACTGGAGTTTGAATAAGAAAGATTTAAGTGAGCATCAACAGAGATATTTGGATTTAATGGGAAAGTTTTATGAGATACTTATGGATTTTAATAATACATTATTAGAAAATGGTTTTGCTTATTCAGGATTGAATTATCAAAAAGCCATAGAAATTTTATCAGAAAATGATGCTATAAAGAATCATTTGTATTTGAAAAATATTCAGCAAATTAATTTTGTTGGTTTATATGCTATAACACCTGCTGAAAAGATTATTTATCAAGCATTAAAAAAAGGTGGTATAAAAACAGAATTTTATTGGGATGCAGATATTTACTATCTTAAACAACATCACGAAGTATATGATTTATTTAATAAGAACTTTGAAGATTTTAGAGGAAAAGAAAGAATACCACAAGTATCCAAATTTGATGAATCTAAAAAAATTCACATCATCACAACATCCAGCGAAGTAGAAGAAGCAATGACATTAAAAAAATTTTTGAATGAATTAAGAAGGGAAAACAATGAATTAAATAACACAGCCATCATATTAAATAAGCCCGAAAATCTGGAACTTGTATTATCAGCCATTCCCGAAGGGGTGGAGTATAATGTTACAATGGAATATCCATTATCAAGAACCAACGCATTTCATTTCTTGTTGCAAGCAATGAAAATTTTTGTATCCATACAGGATAATAAAATTTATTACAAGCCATTGGTTGCGATATTGATTAATCCATTTTTCAAGAATTATTGTAAAGTAGTGCATGATGTCCCAAATTACTTACTTCATAAAATTTTGAATAACATTCAAAATCAAAATAAGATATTTATTCAGGTTAATACCGATAATATTTTCAATAATAATTTTTATACTGAAGAAGAACAAACATCCATAGAAAAAATTAAAAATATTTTCAATGTATTCACTCATAGCAATAACAAAGATTTTATTTATGCCTTAAAAAATATTTTTGAAGAATATATACAAAAAATGCTTTCTGAAAAAATACACGATTACATAAACATCAACATTGCTCAAAGTATTTTAGAACAACTCAATCGTGTTTATAATGTTTTAACAGAAGATGAAAATGATGTATTTAAAACCAAAAAAGATGTCTATGTGCTGGTCAATCAAATAATAAGCCGAGAATCAGTGTCTTTCAAAGGAGAGCCGATGAAGGGCTTGCAAATACTGGGAGCACTGGAATCTCGTTTGTTAGATTTTGAAAACATTTTTATTCCCTTTATGAACGAAGGTGTGTTTCCACCTGATAATAGAAAAATATCTTTTTTCCCTTATGATTTGAGAGGATTTTTTGGATTGCCTTTACATTATTATGATGATGCTATTTTTTCATACTTGTTTTATAGAAATTTACAACATAGTAAAAATATTTATTTATCCTACAATGCATCTATTACTGAAAATAAGAAATTAAGAGGCATTAGCGGAGAAGAAAGCAGATACATTCAACAAGTTAAATATGAATTAGTGCCTTCCAAACAGAATATTCAACTTTTTACTTACAATATACAATACCAACCTTTGCAGTTAAGAAATAATGAAATTAAAATAAATAAAACAGAAGAGGTTATTAATCAATTAATGTATTTTACATTTTCACCATCATCTATTACGACTTATTTGGATTGTTCATTGAAATTTTATTTTAGATACATATTGGGATTAAAGCCCATCGGTGATGTTTCAGAAGAAATGGAGGCAAATGTAGAAGGCACAATATTACATGAGGTAATGCGGCAATTATTCAATCATCAAGATGTTTTAGATGAAAAGAGAATTTTGAAAGTAAATGAGATTGAAAAGTTATTGAAAAGTAATTTGATTGATAGAATAGTGACAGAGCAAATACAAAAAAGCAACTTTGAATTAAAGGGAAAAACATTGATACAAAAGGAAATATTAGTAGAAGATATTAAAACATTGATGAGAAAAGAAATAGAATATATAAGAAAAAACAACTTGCAATTAACGATAGTTCATACAGAAGAAGAGGAAGAAAAAAGAGAAGAAATGGAAGAAGTTCAATTAGAATTAGGTAATTATTCTGTGGCTATATCAGGTTTTCCTGATAGAATTGATTATGATATGATTAAAAAAGTTTTCCGAATTATCGATTACAAAAGTTCTTTGTCGGATTATGATATTTTAGATTACAATAAAGTAGGAGATGAGTCATTATTGAGATTTAAAAATAAATCTACTAAAAGTATCAATAAGCAATTACAATTGTTGATATACATTTATTATGCAAATAAAAAAGGAATGTTAAAAATTAATGGTAAAACACTTGAAAATACTAATGTTACAGGCATTATAGTGCCATTGAAAAATAAATTAAAAGAAAACAAGAGTATTTATCAGGAAATACAAAACTGGAAAAATGATTTTAAAAATCTCACTTTGAAACTTCAAGAGATTTTCAATAATTACATCTTAAATAAAGAAGAGCCCTTCCAACAAACACCGAATGAGAATTTGTGTGCTTATTGTGATTTTAACTACATTTGCAAGAGATAATGAATACCTCACCCCTTCAATTCCCCTCTCCTTAAAAAAAGAGAGGGGAGAGGGGTGAGGTTTTTCAAGGGGTATCTTTTGCTCCCTTCCCAACTTCGTTGGGAATTAGGGACAAAAGATAATCCATACACCATTGATAATTAAAACCGATTTAATCAAAGTAATAAATTATTTTGCATAATATTAATTTTTGAACAATAATAAAAACCTCACATCTTTGTAATCAATGCAAATATTAAACGACATAAATATCAAGGAGTATTCACAACAAAAACTGACTCGTGAAGAATTATCCCAAAAAAATTTACTTTTGAGTTTATCTATATTTCAAGATGAATTAGAATATGCCATTATTGACCTTGAAAACAATAATGTTTATTCAACTGCATTGTATTCATCAGCATCTAAAAAATTTACTGAAAATGAACTGATGTTTTTACTCAATGATTTTATTCATCGTTATCATCTTCAAAATGTATTTAAGCAAATACATATTATTTACTCTTCACCACATTTTACACTTTGTCCTGCCGAGTTTTATATATCTGAAAAAAAACATTTATTACTTCAATTTGCACATCCTATAAAGCCCGATGAACAAATACTTTCGGGAAGTTTTGAAAATATTAAAGTCATTTATTCTATTCCACAAAACTTGTATAATGGACTTTTACAAACATTTCCATCTGCTAAAATACTTCACTCTTCTATAGCAATGATGGATTTGTTTTTTTATCATCCGCTATTAATTCATTCTTCATTCTGGATACACATTCATCCGAATTATATTGAAGTAATGGCTAAACAAAACAGAACGCTTTTGTTTTACAATATGTTTGATATTCAAACAGCATCCGATATTTTGTATTATGCATTATTTTCATTAGAACAATTGAAATTGCTACCAAAAGATACAGATGTATTTATAAGTGGAAATATTTCTCTGCAACACACTATTTTTCAATTATTACAAAAATATGTGCATTCGGTTCAGGTATTGCATCATCATCCTAAATTACATATATTGCCTGTAAATTCAGACCTTATATCACATCATCATTTTATTACAATGAATCATTACTTATGCGTATCATATCAGGAAAACACAAAGGCAGAAAATTAAGAGCCCCTATTATTGATGAAATAAGACCTACTACGGACTTTGCCAAGACGGGGCTTTTTAATGTGTTGAATAATATAGTAGATTTTGAAAATTTAGTAGTGCTGGATTTGTTCAGTGGTTTTGGAAATATTGCATTTGAATTTGCATCTCGTGGAGCACAATATGTAGATAGTGTTGATATACATCCGCAAAGTATTCAATTTATTAAAAAGTTTGCTAACACTACACAAATGCCTGTTAATACTTATCAAACAGATGTATTGCAGTATTTACAAAAGTGTTATCAAAAATACGATATAATATTTGCTGATCCACCTTATGAACAACCTGAAATATTAAACCAAGTGCTTGAAGTGATTGACAAAAAGGATTTATTAAAACCATCAGGCATTATTATTCTTGAACACAATGATAAAATTTCATTTTCAGAACATCCTTATTTATTTGATGAAAGAAAATATGGCAAAGTGAGATTTAGTTTTTTTAGAAAAGAGAGATGAATAGTTAATCAAAAAATTCACATTCCGCCCCACTCTACTACTTGCATTTTGAAAATATAACCTTTTTCCGCTCTGTTTTCAACAGGAACATTGGGTACAATATTTTGCGATTCTAAATTAATCATTTCTTTATACACTAATCCTACATTTTTAGCATACTTTTCGTATTCGTTTTGATATTGAATTAAACTTCTGAACTCATATTGTTTGACTTTCAATACTTTATCAAAATGAATGTTGTTGATGCTTTCAGAGTTATCTACATATTCATAAGAATATATTTTTTCGCCAAGTGTATTTTTGGCATTGCCATTCCATTGTGTGCCTTGTTTTACGGGAAATACTAATTTGACATAACGAATATTTTCTTCTATTTTTTCAATGGAATTACTGTAAGGCACAATTGTCCACACATCTTTGATTTGCCAGGGAATTTGGTCGTATGACTTTGTGCTGTCGTAATATTTAATATATCTTTCAAGCCGATAAGAAGTGGTGTTTTCATCATTCGTAAATGCTTGTGAGATAATTTCTTTCAAGCGATATTTGTAAGTAGTAGGTATGTGAGTAATTTCGTTATATGCAGTGCTATCTACATCATATACAATGTATGCACCAACTTTTATAGGAAAATAATCTTTTCCAAAATCAATATTACTGATAGAATCTTTATCTTTTTTGCAAGAGTGAAGAATTAAAATGAAAGCAAAGAATGAGATAGAAAAAATATTTTTCAAACCTCTGCACATTTTTTTATGATGCTAAAACGGGTATTAAAAAGTGTATCACAATTGTTTTACCTTTATTTTGAAAAACGACTTTATCTGCTAATTGATGAATAATAAAAATGCCCCTGCCGCCTATTTTTGAGATATTTTCAGGTAAGGTGGGGTCAGGAAGATGTTCGTAATCAAAGCCCTGACCTTCATCGGTTACGGAAAAAATAATTTCATCGTTTTTGTTGATTATTTCAATTGTAACTTTTTTTTCGGGATTATTTTGATTGCCATGAGTAATAGCGTTATTGACCGCTTCGGTGAGGGCAATGCGAATGTTTCCAAAAGCATCTTCTGGAATATGAAATGTTTCGCAAATTTGATATACAATTTTTTCTACTTCTGCTATGGCTTCGGGCGTAGATTTTAAATGATATATTTGTTGTGAAGACATCGTTATTTTGAATTAATTAAATTAAAATAATTCTGTGCCTTTTCTTTGTAAAAAGGTTTTAAGTAAAGAGGAACCGATTGTAATTCTTCTAATTCGTTTTTGAGTTGTTTATTATACTCAAAATTTTTGTTTTGGTTACTTAAAGGATGATTTTTTGGTTCTCTGCTTTCTCTTTTTTGGTCTTCTTCTTGCTCTCTGATGGCTTTTTCTGACTCTAATAGGCGGGTTAAAATTTCTTGCTGACGCATTAGTGTTTGTTCGGTAATTCTATTATTGACAATATCTTTTTCGGTTTCTTCCATCATAGAAGCAATATCGCCGCCGGGATTTTTACCTTGTTGTTTAAGTTTTTGCAGCATTTCTTGCAGTTGTTGGCGAAGGAGTTCTTGTTGAGCCGCCATTTTGGCTAATTGTTCAGCCATTGAGCCGCCGGGCAATTGTCCATTGGGCTTTTGACTTTTTTGCATACCATTTTTAAGTTGTTTGAGTTGTTCATTTAATTGCTTTTGCAAGTCACTTAATTTGGGTTTTGATGGTTGTGACGATGGTTTTTGACCACTGCCACTGCCGGGTTTTTTACAGGAACCGCTACCTGGTTTTTGAGAAGGATTTTTCATTTGTTGTTGCAGATTTTCTAACGATTCGTTTAACATCAGGGCAAGATTATTGATAGATGTAAATGTTTTTTGCATATACATTGATGCCATTGGAGAGTTGTGTTCTGCTAATTGCTGTATGCTCTGATTCATACTTTGCTGTATGTTTAAAATTTCTTTATTAACAGAAGACGACAATTGTGGATTTCTTTTAGATAGCGCAAGAATGCTGTCTTCAATGACTTTTGATTGGTCTAATAATTTCTTTTGATTGCGGGCTATTTGAGCATATTTTGGGTCAGATGTTTTGGTTGTTTGAAGTAATTTAATTTGCTCTTCCTGTTCAAAAGACAGATGGACAAGATTATCTAAAATTTGTTTAAGATTTTCTTCACTTTCAGATTGAGATTCTTCCTGCATTTTTTCAAGGGCTTGTTGTAATTGATTTTTAAGTTCGTTCATTTTTTGAGAAGCATTTTTTTGATGTTTGGAAGAATTGTTTTTATTATTTTTTTGAAGTTGCTCGGTGGCTTTTTGTTGCTCGTTGCTAATCTCTTGTTGCTGCTGTTCTGTATTGGGAATATTATTAGGTCTTTCAAGTGATTGATTGATATTTTGCATTTCCTGAATTTGTTGCTGAATGTTTTTAAATTCATTATTTAATTCTTGTTGCTTATTAAGTAGTTCATTGTTATCCGATTTTTTATCTTCTGATTGTTTAGATAATTGTTCTTGTTGTTGTTGTAATTTATCTAATTGTTGAATAGCATCCTGCAATTTTTGTTCTACCTGAAATTGTTTGAATATTTCTAATGTGCGGTCTAATTCTTTTTCTAAATCTTTAGTATTCATTTTTAGTTCTTCAATTTTTTGTTGTAACTGATTTTTATCTAATAATTTATTAGTGAGTTCTTCTAATTCTTTAATCAGTTTTTGTAATTCGGGTGTCATCATTTGGTCAAATAATTTTTGTAATTCCTGATATTTTTGAAGGAGTTCTTCATTGATTTCTTTTTGACTTTCTAACTCTTTATTTTGATTGAGTTTTTGTTTGAGTTGTTCAATATTTTCCTGAATGCTTTTTTGCTTTTGTAAAATATTTTGCAGTGCTTTTTTATCTTCAAAGGATATTTGTTTTTTATCTAAAATTTTTTGATAAAGTTGATTGAGTTCTTTTTGAATACTTTTGGCTTCTGTGATATTTTTCTCTAATTCTGATTTAATTTGTTCGCTATTTTGAGAAATATTTTTTTGGATTTCTGCAATGCTTGGTATGTTGAAAACCATTATACTGCTTCTTGTTTTTTTAGCCCCAATAACGCCATCATTATCATAAACTTCAAAATAATACTCTACTTTATCGCCAGGTTTTAATTCGGGAAAATTATTATCTATAAAGTATTGAAAAATTTGTGATGTGGTATTACTGATAGGTATTTTGTTTTGAACTTTTACTTGTGTTTCTTTTCCTGATGAATCGGTAGTGTGAATGATAGCAATAAATTCTAATTTAGTAAATCCATAGTCGTCTTTTATAGTACCAAAAAAAGATGGATGAAATTGTATATCAGAAGAATCTCTGCTTTCCTGCACTTCTATGATTGGATATTGGTCGGGAATAACTTGAATATTGAAAAATGTAGAATCTGTGGGCGTTTGAATAAATTGATTTTGGGCGGCTATAATATATTGTGTTCCTTGTTTGAATTGCTTTTGAAATGTAACTACATTGTTTTTTGGAGATAAAATTATACTTGTATCTTTAAATACAAGATGCAAAGCAGAGGCGTTGATGAGATTAAATTCCCAGTTTACTTTAGTGCCTTCAGGTATGATTAAATCGCCTGTATTGTGAATGTATTCATCTTTTTTATTCAAATAGGATGGATAATGTAGATGTATTTTGAAAGCAGTAATTAATGGTTTTGGCAAAACTTTTAATGTATAATTACTTTCTACTTCTAATGCTTTAAGAGTAAAATCAATATCTTTTTGAGGATTTTTGAATATAAAAGAGAATTGAGTTTTATTAATTTTTTGCATCATTAAGTCATTTCCGTTGATGTGAATAAATAATTTATCAGGAATTATTTTTCCTTTGATATTTACTTTTAGTTCAAAATTATCATTTTGCAGACACTCTAAATTATTGTTGAGAATTTCAAAAGTGAAAGGCGGCACATAAAACGATTCATTGTATTTGATAATTCTTTTAGTGCTACTTTGAAATAAATCAGGAATGAAAATAAACAATATTAAAAATACAAGCATTGGTGGAATAAGCCATTGAAGATATTTTACATTGGCTTTTAAGTCAATAATAGAAGTAAAAGGGATTGGAGAAAGTTCATTTGATTTTTGTTCTATGGAAGCAATCAGGAGTTCATTATGGGGAGATTGTTGAGCCATTTCTTCTAATAACAAAGCGTTGAGTAATTTATCCTGTATGTTAGGAAAATGTTTACCTATGATAATAGCCGCATCTTTATAGGAAATTATTTTTCCGATTTTGTTTAATTTTAGCAATGGAATAATGATAAAGTAAACTAATGCGATAACATTGGAAGATATCCATAAAGAAAATAAAATAAATCGTATAGTTGAATTAAATGTGCCAAAATATTCTGCCAGTGAGACAAACAAATAGACAGAAAGAGCAGATAATAAAAAGAAAATAGTTCCTTTAATAAGTTGATTAAAATAATACTTTTTGATAAATTCATCTAACTTATGTAAGAGAATATTTTGCATAAAAATCAAGGTGAAATTTACGAAATATTATTTAGTTAGAAATGTGAATTATTTAAAACAAAAAATCCTCTTTTTGTTGAAAAGAGGATTCTTTGTAATGAAGTAGTAAAAATATTTTTTTACTCAATCAATATTCTGAATGTTTTGATTTCATTAATACTATCCGTTAATAAAATATTGTAAATACCTTTTCCATAGTTTGAAATATCAATATTATTTTTTTCTTCAAATATATTGGATTCAAAAATGAGTTGTCCCAAAGCATTGTATATTTTAAGTGATAGTGGAGTTGGACTTTCTATAACAAAATGCCCGTTGTTAGGATTAGGATATATTGAAATACCACTGATATTTGAGAGTGAAGCGATGCTCGTTACACAACTTACCGAGAAGGTGATGGTATTGCTACAATTATTGGCGTCTGTAATGGTAACAGAATAAGTAGCGCCACCGCCTGTTGTACCACTTAAGTTATTAGCAGTAGATGTTGTAGAAACATTAGGATTCCAAATATAGGAATAGGGTGCTGTGCCGCCAGTTGTGGTAATAGTAGCAGAACCATTAGCACATCCTGGTGATGTGGCATTAGTTACATTAGCATTAGCAGATGGGTTAGGATTTACTATCACATTAGTAGTTTTTGTACTAGAACAATTAGATGAATTTGTACCGATTACAGTGTAAGATGTAGTAGATGATGGACTTACAGATACAGATGCACTTGTGGCTCCAGTGTTCCATGAATATGAAGTTGCACCAGAAGCATTTAGTATTGCAGATTGCCCGTTACATATTGTAGCAGAATTAACAGTAATAGTGGGTGTAGGATTAACTATCACATTAGTAGTTTTTGTACTAGAACAATTAGATGAATTTGTACCGATTACAGTGTAAGATGTAGTAGATGATGGACTTACAGATACAGATGCACTTGTAGCTCCAGTGTTCCATGAATATGAAGTTGCACCAGAAGCATTTAGTATTGCAGATTGTCCATTACATATTGTAGCAGAATTAACAGTGATATTGGGAGTGGGATTAACTACAACGGATGTTGTTTTAGTATCCTGACAGGTGCCGTTTTTACCTGTAACAGTATAGTTAGTAGTGGTAGTTGGAGAAACAGCAATTGTAGATGTAACTGCACCTGTGTTCCATAAGTAAGTTGTTCCACCGCTAGCTGCTAATGTTGCTGTTTGGCCACTACAAATGGTGGCAGAGTTTACGCTAACGGTTGGAGTAGTTTTTACTGTCAAAGTTTGTACTGCAGAAGTAGAACCACTGCCATTAGTAGCAGTAAGTGTTACAGAATAAACACCGCCAGTGTAATAAGTAACAGTGGGATTTTGAACAGTAGATACAGAAGGTGTAGCACCAGGCATTAGCCAATTCCACGAGGTTGGAGCATTAGTAGACACATCGGTAAATGTTACAGCCACTCCCGAACAAACTGATGTAGGTCCATTAAAAGCAGCATTAGGCGGTGCTGATGCAACATATTGAATATTGATATTATCTAAATAGAGAGCTTGCCCCCAGTGTCCTCTATTCACGAAATTAAACATTACATTTCCCTGACCTGCTACTTGTGGAGTAATAACAACGCTTTCTTTTCTCCATTGTGTGGAAGTAGGTGTAAAGATATTAGCTGTATAGTCGGGAGCAGTTGCCAATGTAGTACCTCCTTTAATATAAATACTTGTCCACGATGCACCGCAATTAGTAGAAACTAAAACTTCTAATGTATCGGAGTAAGTAGCATCATATCGGGCATAAGCTACATCAAATTGTATAGTAGCAGAAGTAACAGCACTAAAATCATACTTAGCGGTCCATAAGCCATCTTTAACTCCTCTTGCATTACCAGTATAATTATCAAAGTAGGCGCTGGCATTGCTAGTTCCAAATCCGCCTACACTAGTATTTTTTGTCCACGCGATACCATCTTGAAATTTATCATCATTTACCCAGCCAGAAGGAGGGAATGTACTGCCCTGAAATCCTTCTGTGAGTGGCAATGCCGTAACACCTGATACAGTAACATAAGCGGTTTTGGTCATCACACTGCTTCCGTTAGCGTTCGTAGCAGTTAACTGAACAGAATAAGTGCCAGGTGCAGACCAGCTGACAACAGGATTAGAAGAAGTAGAAGTAGCAGGAGTTCCGCCTTGAAATATCCAGCTCCAAGAAGTAGGAGAAAAATAAGAAGCATCTGTAAATTGAATAGATTGTCCAGGACAAATAACTTGTTTATCCGAAGTAAAATTAGCCACTGGTGGATTATTAGTAGAACTTTGAGCACAAAGCAATGCCTGATAAGCATCTATGCGGCCTGCTCCTAATTGTCCTGAATAAGATGAGTTTCCAGAAATAGTGTAAATATTGGCTGCAGTGGTAGTTATACAATTTAGAACTGCTTGTGGAGACATTGCAGGATTTTTAGACCAAACTAAACCACAGAGCCCTGCAACTATTGGAGTAGCCATAGAAGTGCCACTCATATATCCATAAGTGTTATTAGGTACAGTGCTATAGATATTTTCTCCGGGTGCTGAAATATCTACCCAGGTACCATAACAAGAGAAACTGGATTTTACATCGGTGCTTCCAGTAGAAGCAACAGCAAAAACATTATTGTATGCTGCAGGATAATGTGGTGTGCTATTAGCGTCGTTACCAGCAGCACAAACAATAATGCAACCTTTATTCCAAGCGTAATTTATTACTGTTTGTTCAGTGGTAGCACTGCCAGTGCCTCCCCATGAACAGGAAATTACCTTTGCACCTACTCTGGCTGCGTAAATGATACCATCATAGCCCGCTTCAATACTACCAGAATTTCCTGCATTACGGGTGGCTTTAATTGCGATGATTTTAAGGTTCCAACCGATAGCAGCAATGCCTGTGCTGTTGTTGGTACGTGCGGCGGCATCTCCTGCGCAGTGAGTACCGTGATTAAATGTAGTGTTAGGAGGGTTAGGATTGTTATCATCATCTGCCACATCCCAGCCATTTATGTCATCAATAAAACCATTACCATCGTCATCAATATTGTTGCCTGCTGTTTCTCCTGGATTAGTCCATTTATTGGCAGATAAATCAGTATGGGTGATTTGGATAGCGTTATCAACAATAGCAACTGTAATATTAGAATTTCCGTTGTATATATTCCAGGCATTAGGTGCGTTAATTTTAGGTAAGTGCCATTGAGAACCATAAGAAGGGTCATTGGGAGTGATAAATAATTTGGTAATGGGGACTTTTTCTGCATATTCAATATAATTTTTTTCGTTGAGTTCATTGATGAAAGCATCTACTTTTGAAATGTCAGTGAAATATACTTTGTAAATTCTTTGAAGGTCAGCATTATCATCAGCAGCCCAGAAAGGACGAGTGATTTTATAGATGCCATATTTAGATGCTAATTCGTTTAAACCAAACATTTGTTCAATGGGAATATTTTTAGGATTGACATTACCGATTTTTTTCTGCCCGTTGATATGATATTTGACATATAATTCTCCATCTCTGTAATCTTTGTAGATGGTTTGCGATGTGGTAATGAAGGAAGTGATTAATCCCAACAAAAAGAGTTTAGTTTTTTTCATAGTATTAAAATTTGACTACAAAGATAAGGGAAATGTAGAATACAGAAAGTTTAAATTATTTGAGTGGGTATTAGGGAATACGAGTGGTTAGAATTTGTTTTTTAAGTGGTTAGCCATTTGTGTAAGTTCTGGAGCTAACATTTCAATAATTAGAATAGGAGAGAACATATGTATGAATCTGCCCATATTATTATTTGCAACGGCGATTCTACTGATAATAAATGTAACAAAGATAAAAATCAATAAAAGTAGTAAATTTTGTTTGTTTTTTTGAATATTCTTTTTTCCATTGATGAGCAATAAAAATACATAAATGAATAGAATATTTTGTGTAAGAAATGCTTGTTTGATAAAATCATTAACATTTAATGATATATAAAATAAATTATTTAAGAATCCTGATTCAGTAACTTGATTAGCATATACTGGAGTAAGAAAAAAAGTTTTTCGGAGTGTATAATATAAAATAAAAAAGAGTATATTCACTATAAGTTGAATTTTGAAGAATGTATTATTGGCTTTATTTTTTAATATATCAAAGAAAGCGATTATTCCAAAGATAATGAAAGCAAATTCCCTTTGAAACAAAAGTAATGGATACATTAAGTAAATCCAATTTGACTTTTTTTTGTATAAAATAAAAGTAATAGTGATTAGTAATATAGAAAAACCATCGGTATTAGGATTAATACAAAATAAAATGGTACCGAAAGAAAATATGTAAATGATAGACAAAATAAATGAAATTAAAAATTGATTAATGTTATTAAATAAGTAAATGAAGATGAGTTGAGCAGTAATGACCACTGATAACCAATTTAAAAATATTGCATTAAAGAAAATGGATTGTTCAATGTCTGGATGATGATATGTAATATTGGTATAATAATAGCAACTTGTTTTATTTAATAAATAAACTATCAATGTACTCACCAATCGCATATTAAAAGGTGCTTCTGTTTTTGAAATATCAAAATTTTTGTACAAAGGATAGTAAAAATAAAAATCTTTTCCGCCAAAATCGGGAGTATAAAATTTGTAGGTATAATAAAGTAAAGGATATGATAGTAAAATAAATATTAGAAAAATAAAAATCTTAAATCGCAGTGTATTCATATAAAATTTTTGATAAGCGTATTAAATAAATATAGTATTCCTGCTATAAAATAGTAAAAGAAACATATAATAATTAGAATATTTTTGTAGTGAAATATATGGTTCAAAGAAAAAGTTTTCAGAAAGTATGAAACACAAACAAGAATTAAAATATATAAACTAATTAAAAGTTGCCAAATAAAATTTACAGATCCAAAAGGTCTGTTGTTAAATTCCATCATCTCTTCAAATGTAACAAAAATGAGCAATCCTAAAATGAAATTAATGAGGGCATAAATAAATAGTTTTTCTTTCAGGAGATAATTCCATAAAAATAAGATGATAAGGATAGGAAACCCAAACCATAATATAGATGAAATTAAAATATTATGACTTATTCTATTCCAAGCGCTAAAAGGAGATATAATAATTTTCACATTAGAATATGGTATTTTATTGTAGTTAACTAAGTATTCATAGATATACAGATATTGACAATAAATCAATATGATTATTAATATTGAAATACTCGCACCTTTTACAAATGATGAAGTTATTTTTCTATCATTGATTAATATCATTAATGGAAATGATACAACAAAAACAAATAAATAGCTCGGTTTAATTAAGAGAATGATTGTAGATAGAAGTAAGATGTATAATAACAAACGATTGTTTTTATCAGCAATAAACTTATAAGAATAATAGAATAAAGCAACACAAAATGGCAAAACAAAAATAAAAGTACTATTAAGCCAGGTGATGGGAGGCCATGGTAATTGAAAAGGAGGTCTTGAAGGTAAAAGTGTAAAAAATATTAATAGAAAAGAAGTCCAAGGTATAATAGATTGAATACTCGTATTTGGATATATGATATTGTTAATAAATTTTTCAGTAAAGATTTTTTTCATCAAAATAGAAAATGAAAGAACAAAACTTGAAATTAATATTAAAGTTTGTTGATTAGTTGAAAAACCTGATAAGACCGATATAGTCAAGAAATAACCAAAATGGCCAGGTAAAGGATATTTATTGTTGTTAATTTGTTGAATTATATTTAAATGATCTGATATATCGGTATGATAAGATAAATGGTATTCTAAATAGAAAATAATAAATGATGAAGTAAAGGTTAAGATATTGGTAAAAATATTTATTACTCTTGCTTTCATTTGATTAACATCATTTTATTATAATAGTATAGTAAAGCAAAAAAGATAAAACCTGCATAAGTATAATTTCCATTTCTTAATAATTGAATAATAATCATAACAAGAAGAGATGATGATATTAACCAATGATAACTATTTGAATTTAGAGCATCTTTAAACACAAAATAATTTTTGATAAAGAAAAAAGAAAATAAAATTCCTAATAATCCTAACTCAGAAATAATTCTTAATCCCATAGAATTGGCATCAGGTGTGTTTAAAACATACCATTTACTAATTAAATAGTTCAAATTATATTTTTCAAAAGCAATTTCATGAGAGCCCAAGCCCGTTCCAAATAAAGGATTGGTTTTAAAGTTTTGTAATGCCACATAGTAATTATTATACAATACCAATGGAGACCCATGCACATTGGATAATACTCGCCATTGTCTTGATTCAAATGCATATTTATTTTCAATATCTCTTTCTTTTTCTTGTAAAAGATATTCGTCTATGAATACTTTTTTTATTCCATCTATTCTATCTTTAAATTCTTCAACATTATTGTATATGATGTAAAATAAAAAAATCATTACAGGCACGGCTAATAATAAATAACGAATAATGCCAAAATTGATTAATAACAAAATGAAAATTACAAATATTGCTGTATATGCTAATGATGAGAAGGATAATAAAAATGCAGATAGTATAACCAAACATTCCCATTTTTTTAAGAAAATATTTTTTTGAAAAAACAAATTATATATAGATATAAATACTGCAGGGCTCATATATTCAGCAAAATAAGCAGGTTCAGGATAAGTAGCATTTACCCTAATACCTATTCCGCCTGGTACAAAGCCCCATTTATTGAAACCTAATCTTCTTAAATCTACTAATGCAGATAATCCCACATTATACATTGCCCATTCTACTAATCCAAATATACATACTAATACAGCAGCTTTCAAATATCTTCTAAACATCTCTTCTACATCATAATTATAATAAGCAATTACTGTTGAGTAAAACAAAAGATTAATCGCAATGTTCAAATATATCTTAAAAAAATTTTTGTAAGTATTATTTTCCAACCAAACATTCAAAAGCCCTGTTAATAATAATATAATCAGCATCCACCAAATACCTCTTGGAATTGAATATTTAAACATTAAAAAAGGTAAGTATAATATAATAAATATGTAAGTAATATAAAACTCAAACGGTTGCTTGAATAAAATGTAAGATGGAATAAAAAAATGTAAATAAATAGATATATCAATAAAATTCCACTGTAATTTTTTTGCAGATGTATCAACAGAACTTGAATATGTATTAGCAGCTACTACACTCATTGAATAATATTCACCTCGGATTCTAATGTAACTGCAAAGGTATCAAATATTTTACGAATAATTATTTGTGCTAATTCATAAATATCCTTTCCACTTGCATTGTTTTGATTGATAAGCACCAATGCTTGTTTGTAATGCACTGCAGCACCTTTATGTACATATCCTTTTAATCCACATTTTTCTATCATCCATCCTGCGGCTAATTTATATTTCCCGTCAGCAGTAGGAAAAGCTACTATATCAGGAAATCTTTTTTTGAGTTCGGAAAATTTTGTTTCATCTACTTCAGGATTCTTAAAGAAGCTACCTGCATTCCCTATTTCATTAGGGTTGGGCAATTTACTTTGACGAATATTTATTACAGCTTGAGCTATTATTTTCGGAGACAATTCTTTGATGTTCATTTTATTCAATTCATCTTTAATATTTCCATAATCTAATCTATATATATGATTCTGCTTTCTCAATCTTATTGTAATATTAGTAATAAAAACTTTATCTTTTAATTCATTCTTAAATATGCTATTTCTATAAGAAAATAAACATTCGTTATTATTCAAAATTTGAAATTGTTGTGTTTCAACATTAAAAAATCTAACGCTTTCCAATACATCTTTTATTTCTACGCCATAAGCACCAATATTTTGCACAGGCGCAGCGCCCACATTTCCGGGTATTAATGCTAAATTTTCTATACCATTCCAATTATTTTCCACGCTCCACATTACTATATTGTGCCAATTTTCACCACTATTAATTTTAAGTAATATTTCTTCTTCTGTTTGATGTATTATTTCTTTTCCTTTCATTTCATTTTTGATAATAACACCATCAAAATATTCATTCAAAAACAATACATTGCTTCCACCACCTAAAATCAAAAATCGGGAATTATTTAATATATCTTTTAGTTGAATAAGTTCTTCTTCTTTTTCAATCACAATCACTTTTTTTGCTATCACATTTAAGTGAAATGTGTTGTCATTTTTTAAGTTGTAGTTTTCAAATACTTTCATTTTTTTATATTTTTCAAGATGTGATGATAAACGGCTTCTAATTCTTTATCTTTTTTTAATAGCAAATCATTTAAATGATAATTAATTTTTATATGCGGTTGTATAGGCAAAAGCATATCAGTTTGATTATACTGAACATTATGAATAATTCTATAAGTAGGAATAATAACTTTTATACCCGTATGAGGCAATTTTAATCTTAAAAAACTGACTGCATTACTTCCCCATTTTACGCCCGCAGATTCACTGCCCACAATAATTGTATTGGGTCTTTTATTCAAATAGACATTTACAAGATTAGCCGCAGAAAAGGTATTGGCATTAATCAATACATATACTTTTCCATCAAAATGATTTCTTTTTTTCACCAATATTTTTTCTGCATAAGTATTGGAATTTAATACTTTTTTGCTTCTCCATCTTAAAAAGAAATCAATGATTCTATATTCTAACTTCCTGCGAATGTATTTTTTTTCTTCTATATTATAAATCACTTTTTGGTAAAATAAACTATCTTCTTTTGGCAATAAATAGGATAATAAACTTAAACTTTGTGTGATTTTCCCACCAGGATTATTCCTTAAATCTAAAATTAAATACTCTGTTTGATATTTTTTCATCTGCTTGAATGCCTTTCGGAATTGATGCTTCATCCAAATGCCACTAAAAGATTTTATTTTTATATAGAAAATATTTTTTTCTCTATTCAAAAAAAATCCTGTGAAATATTTTGGTTTTTGATGATTAAATAGTGTATCAGATTTCATTTGTATTAGTTCATTTCTCATTCTTAAATATTCCCTTGTGTGAATATATCTTTCATTGATACCATTTTTGTTTTTAATTTTTATCAAAAAACTATCCTTTTCTGCAATGCCAGAAAAATAAAAAGTAAAATGTCTTTGTATCATTTCTTTACGAGCGTTATATGAAAATCCATCAGTATATAAATATTGTTCTATTTCTTTTATCCACACATCAGCGTTTTTATTATCTATTTGAAGAATACTATCACCTGTTTTAAGCAGAGTATCTGACTTTTCAAATCCCTTTACAACCACTAAATGCTGATTATCATAAGTAATATAATAAGGAATGAGTTTCATTTTCTTTTTTTTCAAATGTTTTAAATACTCTGAAGAAGGCAAAATATTTGTATGTCCGCAATGTAATATGATTAATTTTGATTTAATCAACTTTCTGAACTCTTTTTCTGTCATTGGACACTTGACCTGTAATGAAGTATCCAAGTGTTCATAAAAAAAATTGTAATCTCTATAAAAGCCCACAGAAGGATGATTACGCAAAATAGCATTTTTTAGTATCTTCAAATCATTATTTAAAACAGATGTATCATATTGAAAAGTCAAATAATTTTGACTGCAAATGTATTGTAGAAAAATTAAAGAAAATAAAATATAAAAAATTCCCTTTTTTACCATTACATTTGCAAACCTAATTAAAATAATGCGAACTATAAACATACTTCTATGAAAAAAATTAAAATAGGTGTATTAAGAGAAGAAAAAACTCCACCTGATAAGCGTGTGCCACTTACTCCACTTGTGTGTGCAGAATTAGTTAAGCAATATTCAAATGTTGAAATTTATGTTCAGCCAAGCAATATCAGATGTTATAGTGATGATGAATACAAAGCATTTGGAATACCTATTAAAGAAGACCTTACCGATTGTGATGTTTTGATGGGCGTGAAAGAAGTGCCTGTAGATAAATTGATTCCTAACAAAACTTATTTCTTTTTTTCTCATACAATTAAAAAACAGCCACATAACCAAAAACTAATGCACGCTCTTATTGAGAAAAAAATTACAATGATAGATTATGAAACCTTAACCGATAAAAATCACAATAGAATTATAGGATTTGGCAGATATGCGGGAATTGTGGGGGCTTACAATGCTATTAGAGGATATGGCTTGAAATATGATTTGTTTAGATTAAAACCTGCTTATCAATGCAGAGATAGAGCAGAGATGGAAGAAGAATTAAAACGGATCAAATTGCCTAATATCAAAATTGTAATGACCGGTAGCGGAAGAGTAGCCAATGGGGTGATTGAAACATTAAGTGTTTTGCACATTCGTCGTATCACGCCCGAAGAATTTTTAATGACTAACTATCGTGAGCCCGTTTATACACAACTTACACCCAGAGATTATGTAGAAAGAAAAGATGACCACAATTTTGATTTGAATGACTTTTTTCAACATCCTGAACATTTTGTATCTAAATTTCCGCCCTTTACTAAACACGCAGATATTTACATTTCAGCACATTATTGGGATCCTCGATCTCCCAAAATGTTCACCCTTGAAGATGTTCAGACACCTGATTTCAAAATCAGTGTAATTGCCGATATTACTTGTGATATTAATGGCTCTGTTCCTACCACCATTCGTGCCAGTAGTGTTGAAAATCCTTTCTATGGTTTTAATATTCATACTTTGCAAGAAGATTTACCATTCAAAAAAGATTGTGTTCTTGTAATGGCTGTAGATAATTTACCAACAGAACTGCCCCGTGATGCCAGCGATGGATTCGCAAAGGACTTACAAGAAAGAGTATTACCACATTTACTTGGTGAGGACCCTGATAAAATCATTGAAAGAGCCACTATTTGCAAAGCTGGAAAATTAATGCCCGCTTTTGAATACCTTTCAGATTACGCTTACAAAAAGTAAGCATTGAATAATTATTATATTCACTATGCAAGAATTTTTATATATACCTCATACTTTAAACGATTGGATAATTATCAGTATTTTAGGTTTATCATTCCTATTTTTAATCATTAATTATTTCATATTTTATTTACCAGCTATTAGACATAAAGATTCTTGGGATGATACTAATATTCCTGTTTCTATTATTATTTGTGCTAAAAATGAAGAGCAAAATTTAGATGAGAATTTACCTTATATTTTACAACAAGATTATCCAAATTATGAAGTGGTTATTGTAAATGATTGCTCTGTAGATAATACAGAGCATATCATTGATAAATATTATTTTCAATATCCCGATAAAATTCGTAAGGTTAATATTCCTGAAAGTGAAAACTATAAGCATGGAAAGAAGATGGCAATTTTCATTGGCATTAAACACGCAAAGTATGAACACCTTGTATTTACAGATGCAGATTGTAAGCCCTCTTCAAATCAATGGCTTAAAATAATATCAGGACATTTTACTAATAATAAACAAATCATTTTAGGTTATGGAAAATATACTGAACTGCCGGGTTTCTTGAATAAATTGGTAAGATACGATACTTTGATAATAGCTTTACAATATATATCTTCTGCTATTAGAAAAAACCCCTATATGGGTGTGGGCAGAAATTTAGCATACACTAAAACTTTGTTCTTCAAAAACAAAGGATTTGCTAATCATTACCACATAGCATCAGGTGATGATGATTTGTTTGTCAATGAAACGGCAAATGCCGAAAACACTGCTGTTTGCACACATCCCGATGCTTTTACTATTTCTGAACCTCCATTAATTTTTAAGCATTGGTTATTACAAAAAGCCCGACATTTCAGCACTTCACCATTATATAAATCATCTCATCAGTGGATGCTTGGTTGGATTTATTTTTCAATTTTATTTTTCCATATCAATATAATTGCTTTTTCAATTATTGCCCCTTACTTGTGGCAATACATATTGCTAACATTTGTATTAAAGTATTTTATTCAGATAATATTTATTTTTAATGCTTCTAAAAAGTATAAAGAATCTAATTTGACACTCTTGTCTTTTATATTAGAACCATTACTGATAATTATGTATATTTACATTGCTACTTATAAAAAAATCAGAAAAATTTAATGTCTGTTGATAAAGAAAATATACCAGAGGATTCTTCTCACTTGAGCCCCAAAGCCCGAGAGGATTATCAATTGGTTTTAAGAGCCCAATCAGGCGACCAATCTGCTTTTGAAATATTGTTGAAAAAATATAAACTTTCATTGTATGCCAGTGTTTTTAAAGTTGTAAAATTAAAAGATGTTGCTGAAGACATTGTTTTAGAAACATTCGCCAAAGTGTTTTCAAGATTAGATGAATACAATCCAAAATTTGCTTTTAGCACATGGCTATTTAGAATTGGCATCAATAAGTCCATTGACTATTTAAGAAATAAGAAAAACTTAAATACATCATCCATTGATGATTATTTAAATGAAGAATCAGAATCTACTTTTGCTGCACAACTGATTTCTCCTGATGACGACCCTATTCAGGAAATATTAAATGAAGAAAAAATTGCTTTTGTCAAATTACTAGTAGATAAACTATCACCAAGATATAAAAGAGTAATAGAATTATATTACTTCAAAGAAATGTCCTGTGAAGAAATTGCAAAAGAAATACACTCATCTGTCAACAATGTGAAAGCAGAATTGTTCAGAGCCAGAAAAGTTTTATATAACATTCTCATCTCTATGAATAAAGGTAAATAGAAGTATGAACACTTTTGAAGAAGAACTACAAATTATTTTCAAACATTTTCCTGAATTGAATGTCCAACAAAAAAAACAACTTCAGCAATTACAGGAATTATATGTATATTGGAATGAAAGAATTAATCTTATATCCCGCAAAGATATTGAGCATTTGTATCTACATCATGTATTACATTCACTTTCCATTGCAAAAGTCATTCAGCTTTTACCTGATTCCAAAGTATTAGACATCGGAACAGGTGGCGGATTTCCCGGCATTCCATTGGCTATATTATTTCCTGAAACATTTTTTTACTTGAACGATAGTGTGCAGAAAAAAATAAAAGTAGTAGATGAAGTAAAATTAGCCCTGAATTTAAAGAATGTTACTACGATTCACAATCGTGCAGAAAAGATTAAACAAAAATTTGATTTCATTGTAAGTCGTGCTGTTACTAATTTTCCTGATTTCCTTAAATTATCTAACGATAAAATTCATCGCCATCACAAACAGAATTTGCCCAATGGAATTTTATACCTAAAAGGTGGGGACTTATTATCTCTACAAACAGAAATGGGGAAATATTACAATGATGTTTTAATATTTAATATTTACGATTATTTTCCTTATCCTTATTTTGAAACTAAAAGAATCATTCACTACGCAGTATTATAGTTGAACCAACACATTGCGTTCTTTGTCCCTCCCCAATGAAGTTGGGGATTGGGGATGATAAATATTTTGTCCGCCAAAGGCGGAACGCAGTGAAACAACTTGTCATGCTGAACGCAGTGAAGCATCTATATCTTGATATTGCTTTTCAGTTCCTTCTCCGCCTCTGGCGGATCAGGATGACAAAGGATTTCAAATGAAAGAATAATACACTTTTGTCCGCCGTAGGCGGAACGAAGTGAAACAACTTGTCATGCTGAACGCAGTGAAGCATCTATATCTTGATATTGCTTTTCAGTTCCTTCGCTTCGCTCAGGATGACAAAGAATTTCAAATGAAAGAATAATACACTTTTGTCCGCCGTAGGCGGAACGAAGTGAAGCCCCCCAACTTCGTTGGGGATAAACATCTATTATTCTTATCCTTCGCTTCGCCTATATATCAACCGATTCTACTTATAAAACTTAAATTCTGTTCTTCTGTTTTCCTCGTGCTCGGCTTCTGTGCAGGGAATTTTGTTTTTACACTTATTTAATATCTGTTTTTCTCCCATACCTACCGCATTGATTCGTCCATTTCCTATACCTTTTGAAACCAAATAATTTTTAATGGCATTAGCTTGTTCCTGTGAAAGTTTTAAATTAAAATCATCATCTGCCTTGCTGTCTGTGTGACAAATGACTTCTAATGTTAATTCAGGTTGTTTGTTCATAATATCCACAATTTTATCTAATTCTTTATGCGAAGAAGCATCTATTGAAGATGTATTAGGTTTAAATTTTATTTTTGAAACAAATTGTATCGCATTGGCTTTTCTTTCTGATGCATAAAATTTCTGAATATCTTTTCCACTTACAGTAAAATCAAATAAATTTCTATCATTTTTGGGAACTGCTGGCAATACAACATCATTTGCATCAGCAAGATAAATTTCTTTTAAATACTTAATTTGATTTTGTGTAGTATCAAATCTAAAAATGTAATCATTCAGCAATTTGATTTCTGTAAAAGTAAAAACACCTTTTTCATTAGTTTTAGTTTTTTGCAATGTGTCTTCAAAAATATTTAGTAAGTAAGTATTATGAGAAGGTATGCCATTTGATAAATTAGCACTCATCAACAATCTTCCTCTTAAGTCCTTTCTGTTAGGTGGGAAGTTTCGGGCTTCATCTAAATATTGTTCTATTTGTAACATAGTAGGATTGATCATTACAATAATACCTTGTTCATTCACTAAAAATGTATAGGGCAATCTATCAACACCCCAATTTTTTACATTAGCATCATTAAATCCTCTTAATGCAATTAAATTAGTTATACCACTTAAATTATATTGTTCTATATCTTGCTTCCACGCTATTTTATCGCTCTGTACAGCAACGGTAATAACATCAAATCCTTCTATATTTCTGTATGGTAAAGAACTGTATCTCTGATACAAATTAATCCATCGGGGCAAGAATTTTTTAGATAATGAATAACTGGAAGACCAAAAGTGTATTAAATATACTTTATCATTTAATGGAAAATTAAACCCTTGTATAGAATTATCACTACCCATCAAAACCAATGTTGGTGCTTTATCGCCTACTTTTAATTGGGGTATGTTATTGGGCGGCAATTGTGATTGCACAAGTATTGGAATACATAAAAATATCAAAATCAATTTTCGCATAATTTATTGTTTTTTTGAATTTAATATTCTGGCTATTTGTTGCTCATTTAATCCTCTGCCGATAATCACTCCATCTGGTCCAACCAATACATTATTAGGTATAGAAGTAATTTGATAATTGATAGCAGCAGATGAATTCCAACCTTTTAAATCGCTTACATGATAAGGCCACTTTAAATTATCAAGCACAATGGCTTTTTCCCACGCTTGTTTAGAATAATCTAATGAAACACTGAATACTACAAACCCTTCTGCATCTTTGAATTTAGCATTTTTGTAAAGATTATATAGTTCTACAATTGCAGGATTTTTCATTCTGCAAGGACCACACCAGCTTGCCCAAAAATCCACTAACACATAGTATCCTTCCAAACTACTTAATTTAATTATACTGTCTTTGGGATTAGGTAATGTGATTTCCATTGCTTTATATCCTGGATTGATGCCAACAGGCATTTGTTTTTCTTGCGAATAGAAATTGTTTTGAATACACAGCAAAACTAATATTATTAAAATATATTTTTTCATAAGTTTTTATTTTCTAACAATTTCAGCACCTAATGCCTGTAATCTTTTATCAATAAATTGATATCCTCTGTCAATCTGATTGATATTGTATATTGTGCTTTTCCCTTTAGCAGATAAAGCTGCAATGAGCAATGCCACACCTGCTCTAATATCAGGCGATGCCATTTGAATTCCTCTTAATTGATGTTTTCTGTTGAGACCTATAACTACTGCTCTATGTGGGTCGCATAAAATAATTTGTGCCCCCATTTCTATTAAACGGTCTACAAAGAACAAGCGGCTTTCAAACATTTTTTGATGAATAAGCACTGTGCCTTCTGCCTGAATAGCTGTAACCAAAGCAATGCTTATCAAATCGGGCGTAAAACCAGGCCATATATTATCATAAATGGTAAGTATAGAACCATCTAAATAGGTGTCTATTTGATAATGCTCGTTTTCAGGAATGTAAATATCATCTCCTCTTCTTTCCATTTGTATACCTAATCTTTGAAACACAGATGGGATTTGTCCAAGATTTTCGTAAGAAACATTTTTAATGGTAATTTCTGATTGTGTAACGGCTGCCATTCCAATGAATGAGCCCACTTCAATCATATCGGGTAATAAGCGATGTTCTGTACCTTTCAATGATGAAACACCTTCAATATTCAATAAATTAGAACCAATGCCAGATATTTTTGCCCCCATTGAATTAAGCATTTTGCACAACTGTTGAATATAGGGCTCACAGGCGGCATTGTAAATGGTTGTAGTGCCTTCGGCTAATACAGCAGCCATAATGATATTAGCAGTTCCTGTAACGGATGCTTCATCTAATAGCATATAAGTGCCTTTCAATTTATCTGCAGTAGCAACAAAAGCACCAGAGTTTTCGTCATAATGAAATTTAGCACCTAAATTTTGTAATCCAATAATATGCGTATCAACTCTTCTTCTGCCAATTTTATCACCACCTGGTTTGGCCATATATGCTTTACCAAATCGGGCTAACAAGGGTCCTACTAACATTAACGAACCTCTTAAACTACCGCCTTTACTTTTAAATTCAGGCGAGACAAGATAATCTATATTCACATTCTTTGCCTGAAAAGAATAAATGTCTTGAGATAATTTTTGAACTTCTACACCTAATCCTTTGAGTAAATCAATTAAATTTAATACATCTACAATCTCAGGAATATTAGAAATAACGACCTTTTCACTTGTTAATAACACAGCACAAATTACTTGCAATGCTTCATTTTTTGCCCCTTGTGGTATAATTTCTCCTTTTAATTTTTTGCCGCCAATTACTTCAAATATTGCCATAATTTTATGATGAAAATTTTTTAATAATTTCTATTGCCGTTATTGTATCTTCCTTTTTGATATTTTTGTTTAAAGTTCTTTTTGCGATTAGACATTCTTGCGTCTTTATCTAACTGTACAGTTTCAGGATCAAGATTAATTTTTCCATCAGATATTTTTCTTAAGTGTTCAAATATTACTTCATCTTTGATATTGGCTTCTTTGTTCCACATATTTTGTAACTTCTTCATATAATTAGCTGTAACCATCACATAGTACTCTCT
This sequence comes from Bacteroidota bacterium, assembly GCA_040758575.1. GTDB lineage: Bacteria > Bacteroidota > Bacteroidia > B-17B0 > Aurantibacillaceae > BPGX01. The sequence goes on from JBFLVH010000006.1 coordinate 171,517, forward strand.
CTCTTCCGGATTATCTACTTTATCTAATGCTTTAATAATATTTTCTACATTTTTTCCGTAATATTGAAAATTGATTTTATTAGATACATAAGTGAGTGGCTCAGGTTTTTCTTGCATTAAATTAGGGCTTGGTTTGGGATAAGGAGAATCTACATCTAATTTAAAATCAGACATAATGAATAAATGATCCCACAATTTTTGCTCGTAATCCTGCATATTATTAGTATTCGGGTGCATTTGAGCCATCACTTTCACAATTGTTTTAGCACATTCATTCCGTTTATTTCTATCTTCTATAGACATACATACCTCAACCATTTTTTGAATAATTCTGCCGTATTCAGGCAATTTAATAGGTTCTAATTGTGTGTTGTATTCTAATTCTGGCATAACTGTAAAGATTTTAGGTTTCAAAAAATTTTCTCATTCCCATTAACAGTTAATCAAATAATTCTGTTTGGGAGAAGATGATATTATTAAAAAATTTCGCATAAATATAAGGATTTTTCAGTAAAACAAAGTGAATGATTTTACTCACATTGCGTTGTGAATAAAATTTTTGTATAATTGCGGCAAAAATTAAAGTTATGGCAGATACAGGAGACATTGGCGTAGGTTCTATCATTCGCTTTAATGGCGAGTTAATGCAAATATTAGAATATGAGCATCGTACGCCAGGCAACTTAAGAGCATTTTATCAAGCGAAAATGAGAAATATTAAAACGGGAAAATTAGCCGAAAATCGCTTTAGAAGTGGCGAACAGGTAGAAGTAGTGCATGTGGAATATAAGATGATGCAATACATTTATCCTGATGGAGAATTTGCAGTAGTGATGGATAATGAGACATTTGAACAAATACATATTCCTTTAAGTTTGTTTGGTGAAGGGAAAAAATTTCTCAAAGAAGGTGTGGAAGTAAAAGTAACTTTTGAAGAAGGTGAAAATGTGATTATGGCAGAACCACCTACTTTTATTGAAGCAGAAATTACTTACACTGAACCGGGTGTGAAAGGCGATACTGCTACCAATGCTATGAAACCTGCTACAATAGACACAGGTGCAGAAGTAATGGTACCTCTATTCTGTAATACAGGCGATTGGGTAAAAATTGATACCCGCACAGGAGAATATGTAGAAAGAATTAATAAGAAGTAATCTTTAATAATAATTTATAAATAAAAAGCGGCATCATTTTAGATGCCGCTTTTTGTGTTTTATCAATATTATCTCCAAAGCAACATCTACTAACGCCGTGGTCGGCAAGTGAATTTTTGTATTTATTTAGCGTTTAAATTATTGCTTATTCAACATTATTGTTAGTTTTGCATGTATTAGATGGTTGACAAAAATAATCTGCAAAAATTTTAAAGTAGGACTCCGAAGGAGTCCAAAATTTATAGATGTAATATATTTACCCTCGTGATACCTTAAATAATTTAGCAATCAATCCATAACTTGCTTTTCCTGTTCCATAAAGCAAAACTGCCAGTGCTTTTGCTTCTGGTCTAACCTTCTCTCTTTCATCACCTATAACAAAATTTAGCGAACAATTTTTACATTTATATCTTTGCTTTTTTCTTACAATACCATTTTTAACACATTTGTTATTTCCACACTGTTTACATTGTTTACATTTTATTTTCATAGTCGTTTTTTGTCTCAAAAATAAGAAAATCTATCTTTATTTAACACTCTCGTCAAAATATTTTGTTTTCTAATTTCTCCATTTTTTCTTTAAGGTCTTTCGGAAAAGAGATTTTTTCGTTTCGGTTAAAGTCAAACATTACCATAATGTCTTGTGCTTCTGCTGCAATTTCTCCTTTGTCGTTCATTATTCTATGGCAAATGCTAAAACTTGTATTTTTTATAAAGGGTGAATTCAAATCACAAATGCAACTTTTTGATGGTTCAAATATAAATAAAATTTTAATCTTGGAAAAATAAATAGATGTATGAGTAAATATTTATAGAAAACTCTACTCAAACAAGCAGTTTTTAGAAAAATTGTAAG